>JBFMAW010000020.1:0-126487 GCA_040755515.1 Thermodesulfobacteriota bacterium
AGGGGGAGCCCTCTCCCGCCGAGTAAGAAGTCGTTTTCGACTTTTTGCGAGGTTATCAAAAATGAGCAGATGACGAACATGGCTCTTCTCTTACCTAGTACGCAAGGGGATAACACCTTATCCGCCCGGGTATTATAGCCACCCGTCCGGAAAACGCTTGTGGGAGAAGACATTGACCGGGGCCTAAGACCGATTTTGAACGGAATAGTCCCGGTCAAGATTCAACCCTGATCAGCGGCGCCTTGACCAGGGTTCTGTAACCGTGCGCCGCCGGCCGGATTGTTGCGATATCCAGCCGTTTCTTCCAGATATCTCCTCAACAGGCTTTTCTGTTTATTATTCAATCTGATTTTCGGCCTGGCTCTTTTGATCAGGAGTTCAACGTCTTCAACGGTTCCGGTCAATCCTCTGGATAATAGAACGCCGGCCATGACCATGGCCGAGCGGCCGTGGCCCTGGGCGCAATGGATGTAAACAGGACCAGGAAGTCTGCTTATTTCGTCAATGAGCTTTTTGAATTCGCCGAGGCCGGCCGTCGAACCGTCAAGCAGGGGTCGGGAAATATAGTTTGTAGTTCCGACCAGTTCCCGGTCCGCCGGGAACTCGGCGGCCAGGTCAACCACCGATTTGATGCCTAGGGGTAATTCTCTCTGGTATGGCCTTCGCCCCAGCCAGAGTCCGGGTATTATTTCAGCCGCGACAGGTTCGGCGGTCGTCAGTCCTCGAATCCGCCAGATCGACCATGACAGTAGTAGATAAGGAAAAAGGAGAAGCCTGTTCAGTGATCCCAATCGTCCGTCTTGTTTTTTGCCCAGGACGCCGGGACCCAGCCAGGCGTAGCCCAGACCCATCAAGAAAAAACTCACGGCCGTCCACAACAGGAAAATCGAAGCGGGATCGAAAACGCTTCGAAATATTGTAACGCGGAACAGCAACAGTGATAAGGCGATCAACGGCAGGGCATATTTCATGGCCGACATCCTGGTAGCCATATGACGCCGCCGGCGCCGGCGGCGCTGGTTAGGCCAGATCGCCGGGATCGGCCGGCAGGCTCCGGAATAATTCGTAGGGACGATCTCGGGTCAGTTTCCTTTATCGCCGGCTTAAGATCAAGGGGTTTCGCCTTCCAGGCCCGGCTTGCCTTCATGATTCCCGCGTGAGATAATCGGTTTCGGTTGGCTTTCCTGGCAACTAAGATCTACCCGGCTCTGGACGCTTGACGGCTCGACGTTGGAGCCTCTAGAAAAGCGATCGAGGGCAAAATCAGCCCAGAGGATTATCAGACCATGACCCTGAAGCAGCGCTTGAAGGAAAAAGCCCTGGAACTCGGTTTCGCCGACGTCGGCTTCACCGACGTCTCGCCCTTGGAAATGTATATCGGAGAGATCAAGTCCCGGCCGCCGGAGATGTACGGCTGGGTTCAGACCGAAGCCTTCAATGTTCTGCGCGGCGCCACGCCAGGGGAAAAGCACCCCTGGGCCAGATCGATGGTGGTCCTGCTCCGCAACTACTTCCGCCGGGCTTTTCCGTCCCAGCTTGTGGGCCGCATCGGGCGCTGTTATCAAGTGGACGAGCGCCAGGAAAAAAAAGAAGACCACCAGCGCCTGATCGCCTACTTCCGGTTCCTCCGCGCGGAAGGGATTCAAAACGTCTATGACGGCGAAGTCCCGGCCCGCATGTCCGCGGCCAGGGCCGGCCTGGTCACCTACGGCCGTAACTGCTTTGTCTTCGCCCGCCGGGCCATGCGCGGGGCGTCCTGGCTGGAAAGCATGCCCATCCTGATTGACGCCGAGATCGAGCCGGACGAACCGAGCATCAGTCTGGGCTGTCCGAACTGGTGCAAGAACGCCTGCCTGGCCGCTTGTCCCACCGGCGCCCTGTACGCCCCGAAAAAGATGAATCCCTTGCGCTGCATCGCCTACAATACTTATTACAACCACGGAATCACGCCCCTGGAACTCCGGGAACCCATGGGCCTCTGGATTTACGGCTGCGACCGTTGTCAGGAAGTCTGCCCGCGCAACCAACCCTGGCTCAATCAGGCCTTGCCGGAAAACCCGGAATTGATGGGTCGGGCCGCGGATTTCGATCTGGCGACCCTGCTTTCCATGGACCAGGAACATTACGTCAACAAGGTCTGGCCTCTGACCTTTTATATTTCCAAGAAGAACAAGGCCAAGTGGCGGATGAACGCGGCCCGGGCCATGGGCAATTCCGGCGACCGGGATTATGTTCCGCTCCTGATCAACAGCCTGAAGGACGGGGAAGACGAGACGGTGCGCGGCATGAGCGCCTGGGCCTTGGGCCGGCTGGGCGGCGCCAGGGCCAGAGAGGCCCTCGCGGCCCATCTGACCAGGGAAAACGGCCTGGTGCGCACCGAAGTTGAATCGGCCCTGGCGAATTGGGGGTGATCCGCCGCGCCCGAACCGAATATGAAGGCTAGCACCGCCAAGTCGAGGCCATGGAAAAGAAGTACGACGCCCGGTTCAAGATCGTCTGCGAGGCCATCAAGCGGCTTCTGACGCCTGACCCCCAAGACGCGAATAAAGATTGGCTTTGTCGAGTGACCATCCTGAAATTGATTCCTTAGCCAGTCTCTCCCTCGGGGAGTGGATTGGACCATGAAGGAGGGTGAGCTACGCCAAGGACTCTACCCTGGACTATCTCGTCACTGATATGATAGAAGACATAATTGAATTCACACTATTCACTTGGGGGTATATCATCGGGAGGGCGCGAGACGGTGGGAGATGGAGTCACTCTCTGTTAGCCGACCTGTGTCATGTTTAGAGCGAAGCGTTTCTACTGGTTCTGACAGTTTTACGTTAAGGAGTATTAGGTATGGGTAGCACCGAAATAAAATTAAAATACGTAGTTCCTGATCACGTTAAAGACATTTTCGTGACCGGCGCTTTTGGCGGTTTCACTTCGGCAAAGTTCTTTCATTTGTCCTTATATACCGACAGACCATCATTGCCTCCTGATATTACAGTTACGGTTGATGACAATGGTAAAATCATTGATCAAAGATTTTCTGACCAACCAGGGTTTCAGGTCCGTTATGTCCAAGGTTCTTTTATCATGGACTATTCAACTGCCATAGCGATTCGCGATTGGTTAATTCAATCAATATCATCTATAGGAAAGATCGGAGAAGGGCAAGATGGCACCTCCGTCTGATCCGTATATCTTATGGCCGACAAAGGAAATAGCTACCAGATATCGCCGGCCTTTCATCGGACCAACTACAGGTACATCTGGAACCATTTCCTGGACGATTACCGGTGTCGAAAAAACTACTCTAGTCTATGATGCGAGTTTGGATTCACGGTTGAAGGCGTTAGAACAGGCCTACAGGGATATTGAGGAATCTGTTGCTTCCCTAAGTTCACATTTCCAGGAAGGTAAGGTCACAATCATTGCTTTACATCGCTTGATTAATTTTGACCTTTCTGAATCCATTGACGTCATTCTCGAACCTGATGGTGATGGCTTTATCGCTCGGACGGTGGACCTTGATCTATTTGGTTTTGGAGATGACCCCAAAGAGGCAGTGAACAATTTAAAACTGGAAATCGAAGGATTATACCATGACCTAATGACAGATGATAATTTTTCCGAGGAATGGCTCAAAGTTAAGTCGTTTTTACAACGTATGATTAAGGATAAATAATGAGGAATGCCGATTATCACACGGCCGATGTGAAGCGGATTTGTGAAAATAAATTGAAAATAGCCTTTAGGCACGGCCACGAATTCAACGGCTGGTTTGAACTGAACGGTATCAAGATGGCCAGAATCACAATTCCCAAAGGCCGCAAACCTATTCCCCCGAAGACTTATAAGTCAATGTCCATGCAACTAAAACTCACAGTTGAACAATTCGACCGCCTTCTCGAATGTCCGTTATCGCTGGATCAATACCAGGAAATTCTGATGCCTCCCACTAAATAACCTGAACACACTTTAATGACCTATCCGCAATACTTGAACGTTCCCTGGAGTTCGTTTTACCTCTCACTTGGTCAGACCGAACAAATGTCTTGGGTTTCCTCTACCGCCCTGTTCAGCCTGGCTAAGCGCGACTTCTACCGCCACCTGACTGAAAGGCTCACCTCTTCCGGCTTCCGGGTCATTCTTCCCCAGGACTTGCAGCCAGTTCTGGGCTCAGGCTCAGATGCCATCTATAGAGCCTTCCTCACCGCTCTCGAATCTTCGGATATAGTTCTCGACCTAGCCGATTCGCCGACATTGACGCATGCATGGCCTTTGAAGTAGACTACGCCAAAGCGAGGGGCAAGCCAGTCCTCCTGGGCAGAACATACTTCGGGCGCGGACGATTGATCATACTGTCAAGCCCCCAATTTTTGATCTCCGAGGCCAACATGATGGGCTTGCATCACCAACCCACGAACTCCGTCGGTCTAGGATATGAACAAAGAAAGAATTGTGCGCAAACTTGATAAGGTATTAGATCGTCTTGGTATGAATACAGTGATCTGGTCCGATACTATACAATGTTTTAGGGAGAAACTTGAGATCCTTTCTGAAACTAATAATTACAGCAAATTACTCAATAATCTTTTTGCTTCAAATGATTTGAATGAGTTTAATAGCTATGTTTTCGAGGTGCAATTCGCATATGATTTTCAATCAAATAATCAAACACTTACATATGAAATAGCTACATTGTCCCATAACAATTCTAGAGTTGATTATTGTTATAAATTCAATGATCTAACAATATATATAGAACTCAAGTTAGTGCAGCAAAGGAATGAAATATCTAAATCAAAAGAAGTACAATTGGCTATGAAGAGTTCATACCAAATCATGCTACATGGAAATGAAGAGTTCGCAGAAAATATAAGACTTCAAAATCACATTTTACTCAAATGCCAAAAAGAAGATGGAACACCGATCAAATTCTCAAAACCAATAAATAATATGTTAAATTTTATTGCAGTTAATGTATCGGAGCTTCACCTTGATATGATCGACGAGTACGATTGTAGATTAACCATGTATGGTGATTGTAGTGTTCCTCCACTTTACCGTCGTGGAGTATTTGGCATGTGGCAAGATATATCTGTAACATCTTCAAACCAGGAAAGAATATTTTTCGAGAAGTTCCGATATTTCCGTGAAACAATACATGGTTTATTGTTTGTTAGATATGTAAGACATAGTGGTATCATGAGTCGAATGTTCATAGATCGGAAGTTAGAGTATTTATTAATTTTAAATAGAAACTTATTATCAGAAAAAACCTGTTCAATGATTTCCGAACAACTTGGTTCTTTTTTAAGAAAGTGGTCAAGTTTCAATACTTAGATAAACAGATTGCTATCGCCTGGAGTCTGATCACCTGCAAGTGCTAATATGAAATCTGACAGAAAGATGTAAAGCCTGGTTCCGGACTAGCCGATAAGGCCAAGAAAGGAGCCAAGAGCTATGACGAAAGATCAGAAGACGTGAAAACGAAAAAATTAAAGCCCGGCCGGATGACAGCCGAGCTTGGGATAGTCGATTTTATCCAAATCCTGTATCAGCGCGTGAGCCTTCGTTTCCAGCCTATCAATCCGACCAGACCTGAACCCAGCAGCCAAATCGCCCCGGGGATGGGCACGGGCGCGGCGCTAAGGGTTACGGTGGCCTCGGACCACCAGCCACCCGAGACCAATTCACCGGTTTTCGCGTAGAAGCTAGCGTTCCAAGAGTAGTAACCAGGCGATAAACTAACGGATAAAACATTAGGCCTGTCAGTCATCACGAAATAGTCGTTGCTCAACAGTTCGCCATAAGAATAATATAGATCACCGAGGGCAAAGTAAAAACTGAAATCTGTATATTGATTAATATCTCCGAAAATACTCGACGAAATCATGACCGTAACGGGTGAACTAACATATATCTGGCCCATCGGGCCAAACCAATATTCCCCTCTGGCATAGCCAGGATTAAGATTGATAGGGTAATCGTCAGGAAGATCAATATTGTTTTCGCCATCGAATAACCAATAGTCATAAGAAGTGTTCAATGTTGTCCGGAACCCTACCTCAAGTGAATTTCCGTTCGAGCCGGCCGATCCGATGGTAGCCATGTCAACATACCGGGCCGCACTGACATTGGGGTCACCGTCAACCGCGCCGCTATAAACAAAGTTTCTGGTAAAATATGAACTCTTTTCATTAGGGTGGGTCCCAAAATTACCGCCTTCGCTTTCCAGCCAAGCTTCTCCGCCGGCGTAAGATTGAGGAGCGTAATCAACCAGTGAAATCGGACCGGCGGATGTGTACGATGAAAAACAGAAAAAGGCGATTACGGCGATCAGCAGGGAAGTAGTCTTTTTCATAATGTTACCTCCTTGATCGATAAATGACCAATCAGCCTCTTACCTGATTTAAGTAGGTAATCGCCCAAAGAGCTTGCGGCCATGATCTGACTGATAACGATCAGGATTCTTCCCGCCTTGTATCTCCGGGCTTCGGTCGAGCCGCCGGCGTGAGTTCATCGCTACTTGATATTATACCCGATTGCCCTAGCTAAAAGCCAGCTTTAGTCCTAGACTTGCCTGGGTGAACACGGAACTGGCCACGCGGCGCTTTCCCCGGTTTGCCGCCCGCAAGTCCCTCGCCCAGGGCTCCTACTCGACACCGGTCAATTGAGGTGTTGCCGGCGTCGATCAAGTTAATTGGTCATTGACAGGTCGGTCCTTAATCCGTCCCCCAGAGGTTGAAAGGGGCCGGTCGCCGGAACCGCCCCTCGGGGCCGTGGCTTATTTGGCCTTCATCCCGATAAGGGTATCGATGACCGTTGGGTCGGCCAGGGTGCTGGTGTCGCCAAAATCTTCCTGCCCGGCCGCCATTTTCCGCAGGATGCGGCGCATGATCTTGCCGGACCTGGTCTTGGGCAGACCCGGGGCCCAGTGGATGACATCCGGGGTGGCGATGGGTCCGATCTGAACGCGGACGTGTTGGGCCAGTTCCTTCTTCAAGGCCTCGGTATAATCGTGACCGATCTTCAAGGTGACGTACGCATAAATACCCTGGCCTTTAATATCGTGGGGGTAACCCACCACCGCGGCCTCGGCCACGCTCGGGTGGCTGACCAAGGCGCTTTCGACTTCCGCGGTGCCCATCCGGTGGCCGCTGACGTTGATAACGTCATCCACGCGACCGGTGATCCAATAGTACCCGTCCTCGTCCCGTTTGGCCCCGTCACCGGTGAAGTAGTACCCATCGAAATCGGAAAAGTAGGTCTGCTCAAACCGGTCGTGGGAGCCATAGGTGGTCCGGAGTTGGCCGGGCCAGGGTTTCTTGATGACCAGGCGGCCGCTGACGCCATTGGTGGTGGACTCGTTGGCTTCGTCGTCCATGATGCCGGGTTCGACGCCAAAGAAAGGCAGGGTGGCCGAGCCGGGTTTGGTGGGAATGGTCCCGGGCAAAGGCGTGATCAGGATGCCGCCGGTTTCCGTCTGCCACCACGTATCCACGATGGGACAGCGGCTCTCGCCGACCACTTCGTTATACCAGCGCCAAGCCTCGGGGTTGATGGGTTCACCCACGGTGCCCAACAGCCTCAGTGACCGGCGGCTGTACTTTTTGACAAAATCGTCGCCCATGCGCATGATGGCCCGAATGGCCGTGGGCGCCGTATAGAAGATATTGACCTTCCATTTATCGACCACGGCCCAGAACCGTCCGGCATCGGGGTAGGCGGGCACCCCTTCGAACATCAGACTTTGGGCCCGATTCAGGAGGGGACCATACAGTATATAGCTGTGGCCCGTGACCCAGCCGATGTCGGCGGTGCACCAGTAGACGTCACCTTCATGGTAATCGAAGACGTATTTATGGGTCAGTGAAGTATAAACCATGTATCCGCCAATGGTGTGGAGCACGCCCTTGGGCTTGCCCGTGGACCCGGAAGTATAGAGGATGAACAACGGGTCTTCGGCCTCCATCCACTCCGGCTCACAGCCGACCTGGGCCCCTTTCATCAGTTCGTGCCACCATTGATCCCGACCAGCGGTCATGGGGCAGTCTATGCCTTTGCCTTCACCCACCCGCCGGACCACCACGCAGTGGGGAACCTTGGCCCCTTCCTTTTCAGCGCCAAGCAGGGCTTGGTCGGCGATTTGTTTCAAGGTCACCGCCTTGCCGCCGCGATAAGTGCCGTCACTGGTGATGAGCAGGCCGCAGCCGGAGTCCACGATCCGGTCCTTGAGGGACTCGGCGGAAAAACCGCCGAAGACCACGCTGTGAATGGCCCCTATCCGGGCGCAGGCCAACATGGCGATGGGCAGTTCCGGGATCATGGGCAGGTAGATGGTCACCCGGTCGCCCTTCTTGATGCCCAAACTTTTGAGGACGTTGGCAAACTTGGTGGTTTCTTCATGGACCTGCTGATAGGTCAGAAACCGGTCCTCTCCCGGTTCGTTGCCTTCCCACAGCAGCGCCGGCTGGGAGCCGTGGGTGGCCAAGTGGCGGTCCAGACAGTTGTAGGTGATGTTGGTCCGGCCGCCTTCAAACCATTTGATGAACACGGCGCCCTTGCTTCTATGGAAGTTGAAGTCCCGGACCCGATCCCATTTCTTCCGCCAATAAAACTGTTCCGCGACCTCGGCCCAGAAGCCATCCGGGTCGCTGATGGAACGTTCATACATCCTTTTATAATCGTCCATGGCTTTGATATGGGCCTTCTCCGAAAACGCGCCCGGCGGATAATAAAGGCCCCCGCGTTCGACTACTTTTTCTTCGGTCATGGATTCTCCTTTCGCCAGTATTTCGGATCTTCGTCACCCCGGGCCTTAGAGAGTCCGCGGACAACGAGGCCCATGTTTATTGGACTATCAGTCTGCCGTCAACCCGACCACCTCCGCCAATCTGCGGCGACCTTAAACCATTATGACCCAACACGGGGAGAAATCCCGTCAACGCGGCCACCCTCCAGCACACCCGGCGGCAAAACGGTGGCGGAAATAAAACAGGATATCCAAGGGGAAGAGAATCGAAAAATGATGCTGGCCTATGGCGTTGAGTTTGTCCCAGGTGCTGGTGCCGGGCGAATAATCAACCAGGAACTTTTCCCAAAACGAACCGAAAGAACGGTTACTTTCAGTCAAGTAAAAGTCGGGATCAAACCTGCCCGTGTCTATTTCGGCCCGGATAGTATCCAGAAGACGAGTTGCCTGCTCGCAGCAATAAAGAGCCCGGCCGATTCTGTTCCCATGGATTTTATGGGAGCCCTGGTAATACAGAATCAGGTAATACTTTTGGGGTGTTGTTCGGCAGGTAGGACAAGCAATAGGGGTCTGGGCCTTGGAGGTGGGGAACCTGCCTCCACACGCCGGGCACCTATTCTTGGTCGTGATTACTCGGGCCATGCCTAGCCTGATCGGCAAAGTAAAGCCCACCCAAATCGCTCCAGGCGGGCTCAAAGCGGGGCAGTCGCCCCAATGTTACAAAGTAAAATATAGCAGGCAGGGGGGATATATGTCAAGTCATTCAAGCAACTATATGAAATCTGGTCTTTTATTAATATTTTCGCCTCAAATGAATTAGCCCTGCCAGACTTGAAGCTAACAGCCAGATTGTGCTTGGGATTGGCACAGGATCGGCGTGCAGGGTCAGGACCCCACCGGCTGATCTTGTTCCCATAACTAATCCACTGGTTTCAGCCTCGAAATAAAACTCATACCGATATATTCCCGGTTGCAATGATGATGGCATAAGAGCGGGCTGTCCTTCCATCCAAAAAGTCTGACCGCCATAATAGTAATATAATGAATAATCTGAATAACCACCTGTGTCAGATTCATAAAGTAAAAGATAATATCTAAATAGCGAATAATCTTCTGGTGTGCCATTATAAAGTGGCAAAAGGCTGATATCTACGGGAGTATCAATATTAATAAAACCACCTGCAAAATAATAATAGTACCCTCTTGCGTAACCAACATCAATTGGGTAACCATTTGGAAGATCATGTAGAGTTTCATCATATATCCAATAAAACTGATATGAATTATTTAATACTGTTGAATAGTTAATTTCTAATGAACGATCGTTTATATTAACTGCACCACCAACGGTTGCTTGAACTAATCTATTTTCATATATATATTCATCTTGATAGCCACCGGCATATTCAGGTAAAACGGGGTAAAAGTGCATTTCCGGAATTGACCTACTGTCGTAGAACCATTCTCCATATTTCGAAATGCTTTCATTAGGATTGCCAGTATTGGTACCACAATCACTTCCATAACATAATGTTGGTTCCCCGTAAGCTTGGGCATAAACGTAATCGTAATCATCAGCATAAGATATCGGGTTAGCATGTGATAAAGTAGTAACGTTAAGTATAGAACAAATACAGCCAATAATGATAATGATATTTTTCATTTAAGTGCCCCCTATTTAAGATTATAAAAATTCTTATTCTTCCATTTAGTTATGAAAGATTATTTATGGTAATCCTGTCAAGTCAGGACTACGAATTTCATCAGCATGGCTCTTCAAGGTGGTGTGTATATTGCCAAAATCAATAATTACGATATCAATTGTTTCTCTACGAGCAAATTTCATAGCGGGGATAAAGTCTGTGTCATTTGTAACCAAAATTATTTTATCCACTATCTTTTTTAGAGACAACCAAGCAATATCCAGTCCAATTTTGATATCCACTTCTTTTTGATTCATTAATGGATATACATCTTCTTCTAAAAGACGGGGTAAGGGTATGCCTTTTGCGGAAGCGAAACAAATATCTTCGAGAGCGTCAGGTCTAACACTCCATCCTTTATTGGGTATATGGCTAAGCCGACCATGACGGAATGCAATGTGATCTTTTATTGATAAATCTGTTAGGAAATTCATATTAGAAGTATAAAGAGGGGTTTTATTAAACTCAACTTTCTTGAACGTAATAGGGTGTTTACTATTTCCATCAAATGGATAGCAGTCATAATAATAAATCCTAAAAAGCTGCTCGTTAGCTGCTATACAGCCAAGAGCAAATTTATACACAGTTGTTGCGGGAGGATTGTGTTTTGACTTAAGGTGCTTTTTCAGTGTTTTAGTCAGCCAACCACCGTCTATCAAGACCGCAACTTTCTTATCAGTTGCCATATGTTCACCACTAGTTAAAAAGCCCCTTTAGCCACATTCGCAGCCAAAGGGGCTTATTTTTAGCCGGCCCACCGGCGTAGGTTTTTCTCTCTTAGTAAGCTCAAGGTCAATGTCTGCCCTTAGCTTAGTTTTGTCAAGCCCCAAAATATAGACATAGATACAGGTTGGCTACAAGATGTTGTGTCTACTTGCCATCTACCTCCAAGAACTAGATCGTTTTAAATAAGGAAAGCCCTTCCGGGCTTCCCTGGATGGTCATACGGTCTGCTCTGAGGGCAGCCGGGACTACAATACGGACTGTCATTAGACAACCGGGCGTGCAATATATCTTTTATATCGGCCTGTTCGGGAAATTTGTCAAGTATCTTTTCGCCTTAACCTATAGAGCCGCACGGAGGCGGCTTTGCTTTAGGCCCATTGATCTGTCTTTCGAGTCCCATCTTCCCCCATCGCCTTAACCTTCTCGACTATCTCCTCGACGCTGCCAGCCTCGATGTACCCCGTCGCGCCGTTGGTAGAACATCAGGTTGACGCGAGCGCGGTGGTTGTCAGAACGGCTGCGCCTGAAGTCCGTTCTGGCTAGGAGGACGGGCTTGCCCTTGGCCCTGGCGTAGCCAACTTCAAAGTCCACGCCGGCGTTAACGTCAGCGCCCTCGGTGCCAAGGTGAGTATGATATCCGCGGATTCGAGAGCGGTGAGGCAGGCTCTGTAGATGGCCTCTGAGCCTGAATCCTGGTCTGGGGAGACGTCCAGATGAAGAATTATTTGGAAACCGGCGGCGGTGAGCCCTTCAGCAGAGAAAGTATTTCGCTAATAAACCGATGCAACACCATCCTTTATCCCTTGTTTTGTCTCCTCCCTACCTTGACATCTTTCAGGAATAATCACATCGTCCATAGGGTCACAGATTCGACCCTTCAACGCTTTTGTAGCACACTTGCCAAATCGGTAGCCTAAGCTATAACAGTTTTCTGAAGCAGAGTATGTCGGTTCTAAAGAATATGACTTCAGTAAGGGACCAACCGCTGGTGGTTCATCTACTTTTGTGGTTTTTCTACTGACATAAATAGAATAAATATAAGAAAAATGCAGACTATGAAAGTAACAAAAGCAATCGCAACACCTCTGCCAAAAGAAATATCCGACGATTCTATGAACAATGAAGATTTGATATTCTGTTTCTTGGTTTTTAAAGTACCGGATATATTGCTCGGAATAAAGTTTGCAATTCTATCAAACGCCATTCCACATTTACATACGACACTTGGGTATATTTGCGACCCATTCTTTATTATTACCTTCGGTATTGTAATTATTTTTTTACACAAAGGGCATACTGTATTTACAAAAATGTCGCCTTGGCTAGTATAAAATAAAGGCTTCTCATTCTTTACAACCGTTTGAAATGTAAACTCTTACTTGCTAATAGGATATCCACATTGAGGACACGTTAACGCCTTATTAGAGATTTGCTTTTTACATTCAAGGCAAGATATTAGAACCATATTACATGTCCTTACACCAAGGCGTTATCATTCTCGTTCCTTCCACAAAAGATCAAGTAGAGGAGAAGGTCCAAATATCCTGAGAATTACAGGTCAAATGGTCCAACTATTGTGAGATAAAAGGCCTTTTCTTAGATCAATCAATGTGAGAATCTACAGTATGACATAAATATAATAAAAAGAATAGCGAGAATTTGATAACATTGAGAGGAATTAGATGTGGCAACCACCTCTGCAAATACAGTTGAGGCTGATACAATTATGATGGAGTTAATTAATAATGATAAATTCAAGTTACCGAAATACCTTTGTTCGTCTATTTTAAGTAGTTCCATGATATTTTTATACACTTCAAAATTATGATTTACTTCCATGATTCTGCCTCCTAATTTAATATTGTTAGAGCATTGGCTCCTTCAACATCATTCTAGAATAATAATATAAATTGGGCGCAAAAGGAATAGTTAATTTCTAATATAACTTCGCCAATCAAGACAGTGGTAATAATGGAGGTGAATGCCCGTCTTCCAAGATTCGGTCTATCTGCGGTAAAATTTTTTCTGCCAACATCTGGCCCGTAGGCAGCACTAAGAAGGGCATGAACTCTTCTTCTTAAGTTACGATTCCCGTGCCGGTCGTTTCCAATTTGGCTTTGATCACGAGCGCCAGAGAACGCCAGCGTCGCCGCTTTTCAGACTCGAATTGAGAATCCACCTGAACTTGACTTCGCCTTCGCCGGCCGGCAGGTGTCGTGGTGAATTATGCTGGATCGGGAGGTGACAATGTCAGGCGATAACGCCGGTCCTGAATTTCGAAGCCCAGCCAGGCCACGTTCCGCTCAGCCCCATAGAGGAACTTACTGCTACCGGACCTCTCCAAGATCTTTCAACTTCGGCCTTGCCGTGGTCCACGGTGACCTCAGTCCCGGAAGCAAACTGCCTCATATGGTCTCCTTGGAAGTAGTCGGGACAGAAACGGGACAGAAAATAATGAACACAGGAACAAAAAAGGCGATTATCCTAACAAGGATAACCGCCTGATTTTGTTTCATGGTGGGCGGTAGAGGATTCGAACCTCCGACTTCCACCGTGTGAGGATGGCACTCTAGCCGCTGAGTTAACCGCCCAGGGTCGGGGCGATGTTAGCCAAGACCAGAGCGTAAATCAAGAGAAAAAACGAAGCGTCCGGCCTGTCTTTTCGGTCCTCGAGCGACGGCTCGACTTCAGAGCACCCGGACCACATAGTCCACGTTGATCAGAATCTCGCGGGTCTCTTCCCTGAGCACCAGGTAATCCTTGAATTCGTTCAACCAGTCGGAGAGCCGGCTTTTCTCCTGGGGCATGGCCATGATCAGTTCGCCCCGGAATATCTTGCCGTCCCGCAGGAACACGCCCACCCGCCGCCGCTGTAAGGGCACGGGCAGAGATTCCTCTTCGCTGGTCTCCTCCGGAATATTGGCCACCCAGACGATCTGTTTCGGATTGATAAAGTTGTATTCGCCCTTGGTCGATTCAAAAGGAATGAAACGACCGCCGGCGGTCAGGGCCTGGATGAGGGTCTCCTGACCCACCCCCATTTCGGTGTAGGGACTCAAAAAGAAATGCCCGGCCAACTGGCTGCCGTCAGCCAGATTGAGGCTGACCTTTTTCTTGATCTTGTCCACGGCCAAGGTCATGACACACCTCCGCGAACGTCTGGGATGGTTTGTTTCAATTTACCGGCAAGACGAGGCACTGTCAACCCACCGCCGCGGGCGGCCGGAAATATTGTCCCGGCCCGGCTCGAAGCCGAAAACTGTTGACACTGCCGGGAACAATGATTTATCAAGAAGGGCAAAAAAGGGGAGAGGAGTCCTAATTGCCACCCGCCGCCGGTCAGAAAAATACTTGCTCCAATCAGCAGGAAAACATGGCCAAATGCAAATGCACGTACCAAGGTTGCCCCCGTCACGGCGTCTGCTGTGAATGTCTCGATTACCATCTTCAGAAAAGGCAACTGCCGGCCTGTTGCTTCCCGCCGGAAGTGGAGCGAACCTACGACCGTTCCTTCAAACGCTTCATCGAGACTCATTCCTGAACGTGAGGCCGCTCCGAACCGCCCATGGCCGGGTCGCCCAAACCTGACAGCCAGATACAAGGCCTCGTAGACCTGATCAGCAATACTCTCGACGCTTTCACCACCGTCCTGTTCCTGGCCCCGGGAGAAGGCCAGCCATTATCCATACACGCCTATCAGTCTCTCAGCCAGAACCTGGACCTGGCGGTCAGCATAGGCCCGGGCGAAGGGCTGATCGGCTGGGTGCACAAGAACAATCAACCGGTCAGCGTGGACCAGTTCGAACGGGACACCCGGCGTCTTTTGTTCTACCGGACGGACGAATCCATTAAATCCTTCCTGGCCATACCTCTGGCCAGGGCGCGCGGCGTTCTGGCCGTGGACAGCAAGCAACGCTACGTCTTCACCGACAAAAGCCAGAAGATTCTGCACCAGTTCGGCCAGGCCATCGAGACGGCCCTGGAGAACCTGGGAAAGGCGACTTCCGGCGCCGCCCTGGTCGAGGCCATGCGGTTTTCCTTCGAGCTGGATCAGGTCCTGAACAGGAGGCTCGAGCCGGACGAGGCCATACCGCTGGTCTTGGCCCTGATCCGCCGCCACTCCGGCGCCGCGGCCTGTTTCCTGACGGCTATTCTGCCCGCGGAACCCGACCATTATCTTCTGCTGGGCCAGGATTCGCCCCTGAACGTTCGTCTCGGGCGGCAAGATTTGTTCCTGGAGAGCGGCCTGGCCGGCTGGGTGATGCAGAAAGGCCAGACGCTGATCCTGGATAAGAATCGGCCGGGCCAAGAGAAAGCTTTCATCTTTTCCCCGGACGAGCCCTTGAAAAGGTTCGCGGGCTTCGCCGGGTTCCCCATCATCTGGGCCGGACGGACCCGAGGCGCCCTGCTGCTGGCGGCGGAACAGGTTTTCGTCTTGGACGAAGCCGCCCGGAAGAGCCTCGAATCGGCCGCGGTCCGGTTGGCCGCCGGCCTGGAGATAGAAAGGCTGTACGAACGAGTGACGGAATTAGGCCGCCTCGATCCCCAGGTCGGCCTGCCGCACCGGACCTATTTCACCAAACGCCTGGCCCGCCTGCTGAAGATGGCCTCGGTCAAAGGCTCGACCGTTCTTCTGCTGGCCCTGGAACTGGCCGGACTGGAGCGGGTCGCCCGGGAAGCAAGCCAGGACGCCGCCCTCGAGGCCCTGCGCACGGCCGCCAGGTTCCTCCTGCAAACCTGTCGTCCGGAAACCGAACTGGGCCACCTGAGCCACGGCCTTTTTGCCGCCGCCTTCTTCGAGGAGACCGAAGCCGGGGTCTTGAAGCTGGTCGAGAATCTGGCCGCGGAAATGGCCGACCGGCCGCTCCACGCCACGCCGGGCCGGGTCAATATCGAAGTAAGGTGGGCCATGAGCGCGTACCCGGCTGAAGCCAGGCGGGCCGAGAACCTTATCCAGCTCTGTTTGCAAAAACTCATTCAGCCGCCCGGCCCGTTTTCCGGAGAATGAACGATGTTGTGGGGCAGGATTCTAGGATTATTTTCCAAGGACCTGGCCATGGATTTGGGCACGGCCAATACCCTCATCTATCAAAAAGACCGAGGCATAGTGCTCAACGAGCCATCGGTGGTGGCCCTGACCACGGATACCGGCAAGGTGGTGGCCGTGGGCCAGGAAGCCAAGGAATTCCTGGGCCGCACGCCGGCCAAGATCGAGGCCATCCGGCCGATGAAGGACGGCGTCATAGCCGATTTCAAAGTCACCCAGGAAATGATCAAGTATTTCCTGCTGAAGGTCCAGGGCCGTCGCGGTCTGATCAAACCCAGGATAATCATCGGCGTGCCCTCCGGTATCACCCAGGTGGAAAAACGGGCCGTGATCGAGGCGGCCCATCTGTCCGGAGCGCGGGAAGTGCACCTGGTGGACGAACCCATGGCCGCGGCCATCGGCGCCGGCTTGAATATTCACGAACCTTACGGCCGCATGGTCGTGGACATAGGCGGCGGCACCACCGAAGTGGCGGTCATCAGCCTCTCGGCCATCGCCTACGTGGAATCGGCGCGAGTGGCCGGCGATGAGGCCAATGAGGCCATCATCCGGTACATGCAGAAGAAGTATCAGATTCTCATCGGGGAGAACACGGCCGAGACGGTGAAGATCGCCGTCGGCAACGCCTTCCCGCAGGCCGAAGAAGCCATCTTTGACGTGAAGGGCAAGGAGATCGTCTCCGGCAGGCCCAAGGCGATTACCGTGACCTCGTCCGAAATAAGGGAGGCCCTCGCCGAACCGATCCAGGTCATACTGGACATAATCCGCCGGGCCCTGGAAAAGACTTCGCCCGAACTGTCGGCCGATATACTCGAATCCGGCATCACCCTGGCCGGCGGCGGCGCCCTGCTGAAGGGTTTGGATAAAAGAATCCATCAGGACACCAACCTGAAAGTCAATCTGGCCTCCGACCCCCTGCTCAGCGTGGCCCTGGGCGCCGGCCGGGTCATGGAAAACATAGCCGCCTACCGGATGGTGTTCGTCAGTTGACCGCTTCACTCCAGACGCCGGCCCCGGACGAAATTCTGGAAGTGGCCCAGGCCGCGGCCCGGAGCGCCGGCGAGATTCTCGTCTCGGGCTGGGACCGGCCCAAGGAAACCCGATTCAAGGGCGAAATCAACCTGGTGACCGACTTTGACCTGGCCGCCGAAAGAGCCATTGTGGACAGGATCAAGGCGGCCTTCCCCGAACACGTGATCCTGGCCGAAGAAAGCGGACTCACCGGCCCGGATTCCCAATTCCGTTGGTACATTGACCCACTGGACGGCACTACCAATTTCGCCCACGGATTTCCGGTGTTCTGCGTCTCCATCGCCTGGGAAATCCACGGCCCGGCGGCGCGGGAAATCAGGGCCGGCGTGGTCTTCGACCCGCTGCGCCAGGAGATGTTCACGGCCTATAAAGGCCTGGGCGCCTGGATGAACGGCCATCCCTTGGCCGTCAGCGAGATAAACGACCTGGGCCGCGCCCTGCTGGCCACCGGCTTTCCTTATGATCTACACCAGAAACCCGATCCGGTCCTGACCAGGTTCCGGAATGTTTGTCTGGCGGCCCAGGCCGTCCGCCGGGCCGGCGCGGCGGCCCTGGACTTGGCCTACGTGGCCGCCGGCCGAGTAGACGGATTCTGGGAGGAAGGGTTGTATCCCTGGGACACGGCCGCCGGCATCCTGATGGTCGAAGAAGCCGGCGGCCGGGTCACGGACTTGGCCGGACGGCCCTACAACCTGCAAGGCAAAGAAATCCTTGCCACCAACGGTCGCGTGCACTATAATTTGAGCCGGATACTGAGCTCGAACGAGACGGGCCGGAACGATGCAGCCGCTGTATCTAAGGAGGAGGCTGGATGAAGAGAATCCTGACCAGCGAAGAGCTGGAAGGGCGACTAAACTGCTTTGGAGAATTTGACGAAAACGATCAAATCTGCCTCAAGGCTTGTGCTCTGAATATCAACTGCGCCATAGCCAAGAACAAGTTCTTCAGTTACCCCATCATGGACGATTCCATTTCTTCCATCATCCATTTTGATCTTGACTATTAGTTCTCCCCCAACCTGACAGCATCGTCCGGAGATAGGGCTTCATATGCACTGATTCCAAGTCCTGGCGCGCCAACTCGCGGCCGAGCACCTCGAGGCGCCGTCCGACGTCCAACCGTCGGTCAATGATTATCATTTCCTCGTTCCCCACCCGGCACCGTCCGGACCTGACTTCAATTTCATCATTGGCCAAGCTCTCATAACGGACCTTGAGTCCGATCTTGGCGGCCAATTCTTCCAGATCGTCCAGAATCCTTCTCGGCTTCATCCGCCGCCTCCCAATCCGCCAGACGACGCCGGGCGGCCCGACGTTTGATCCAGACCGCGGCCAAGAGCAACAAGGCGGCCAGGAGCCACAGGCTTTCCGGGTTGGTGACGATCCAGAAGACGGAAAAGCGGCGCCTGAGCCATTTGTTGAATTCCTCCTCGAGCCGGTCGGCCGGCCAGCCGGTGATCTGGAGCAGCACATGTCGGGGGCTGGCCCCGAGACCGATATGCCGGATCAACCGGCCCATGGCTTCGGGACCGTATCTGTCTTTGAGGAAAGCCACCAGGTAATAACTTTCGGCGTAAGCGGTCGCGGCTTCAAAACGTTCTTCCGGAAAGCCCTCGACCAGGTTGGACAGAGGAATCAGCCGTTCCGAAGCCAGGGCTCGGGCCATGATCAGTTGTCGGCCAGGGTCCCAATCGTCGGCCAAATGCATGGCCAGCCCTTCATTGAGCCAAGTCGGAACGGCAGCGGTCTGGAAGAGACGCCCCAGCACCAGGTGGGCCAGTTCATGGAGCAGGACTTTTTCCGGCGACGTCCCCGCGGCGGCCTGGCGGGTTTTCAGCACTATCAGGTTGAACTCGGGCCAGGCCGTGCCGGCGGCCCACTCCGGCACCGGGGCTCCTCGGGGTTGGGCCCTCATGAATTCGGACTGGGACGAGGTCAAGATAATGGAAACTCGGCCTTCCGGCTTCAACCCGAACTCGGCCTCCAGACGGCTCAAGGCCTTTTCGGTTTGTCTGGCCAGGGTTTCGGCCAAATCGGCCTGACCGGGTTGGTGAACGACCTCCACCCTGTCCGTCGCCGCCTCGACCGGGGCCACGACCAACAGAAGGACCAGGAGGATCAAGAGCCTCGGCAGCGGAGTATTAAGGACGCGGCAAGTCGTCAACCAGCCCCAGCCTCACCGCCACTTCATCCGGCGAAAGGCCTTCCACTCGCAGGACTTTACTACGGCCGGTCCGGCCGGCCACCAGTTCGAGGGCCTGCTGGGTAACGCCCAGGACCCCGGCCAGATACTTCAGTAAGGCCTCATTGGCTCGTCCCTCCACGGGCGGAGCGCTCAACCTGACCTTCAAGGCGTCTCCGTGCAGGCCTTCCAAACTGTTTCGGGAGGCGCGCGGCACGAGATGGACCTTGAACCGGGCGCCCCGGCCGTCCGGCCGGCAATAGAATATCCAGCCGGTGGTCATGGCAGGGCCAGGCTCACCGCGCCCTGGGCCCAACCCAGTACGTAAATGGCCAAATAAACGGCCAACCCCAGGGCCAACGGCGCCAGATCATAACCGCGATGAACAAGGGGCAGCCGGCGGCGGAGCGGGTACAGAACGGGCTCCGTGGCGCCATAAACCAGACGCACCAAAGGGTTGTACGGGTCAGGGCTTATCCAGGACAGCACGGCCCGAACGATAATGATCACCAGGAAAGCGAAAAGAACGCCCTGGGTCAATCTTATCAGACTGATGATGAAGATGGGAGCCAGTCCCGAGGCAGGCCGGCCGTGAGCCAACCAGTTCAACGAGAAGACCACGAAGTCGTTGGCGAATACCAGCAGCAGGATCAGGATGACCGGTGAAAAGTCAAGGCCGCCCAGGGTGAGCGGGAAAATTCGTCTGATCTGGTTCAGGGCCGGATCGGTAATCCGTCCCAGAAACTGGACCACCGGGTTGTAGGGGTTGGGATTGACCCAGGAGATTACGGCTCTAATGATGACCAGCCACATATATACGGTCAGGGCCAGGTTGAGCAATGAGGCCAGGGAAGTCATAAAGCTGTTGGGGGTGGAGGGCACGTCTTCTTTCCTCGTCTTTTTAAAAGTAAATTAGTCAGCCTGACCTGAAAAGTCAAGCCGGCACGGGCCTTGAGCGCCGACCTGCCTATAATATTTTTGACACCGAGGGCCGTCCGCGGTTAAACTTTTTTGGAGGTGACCCATAATGAGCGACGGTCCAAGACGAGTTCCCGCCAAACGGCGACGGCATTCCCTGGGCGTGCTGTACCGCCGTCTGGTTTTGGGCGGATTCTTGGCCGTGTTCGGATCATGGCTTCTGGCCGCCTTGCGGCTTAACCTGGTCCGGGAGGTCTTGGCCCTTAACCGTTATGAAACCGCATGTTTTATCCTAGATTTCGCCGGCTTCGGTTTGGCGGTCTTCGGGCTCCTGACCGTGGTTTCCATTCTCCGGGAGTTCAAGGCGCGCCTGGACCGGATAGAGGCTCTGGGCGAAAGGGACTGGTGAGGGCGCTGGCCAACAGCCCGTGGTACCGACGTGATCGAACCAATGGAGGAATTATGAGGAGGTCCAAGGGAGTGAAGTCCGCGGGGAATTATTTCATGGTGACGTTGATACTCCTGGTTGTGGGAGCCGCCTCGGCCGGCGCCGAATGCCTAGAGGGCGACTGCGTGATCGGGCGAGGCACTTACACTTTCGATGACGGCGCCAAGTACATAGGCCAGTTCAGGAATGGCGTCCCGGAAGGCGACGGCCAGATGATCCTGCCCGGCGGCGAGACCTACATCGGCGGTTTTGTCGGAGGCAAGTATAACGGCTCGGGAGTATACACCACGGCCGACGGATCGAAGTATGTAGGCGCCTTTAAAGACGACCTGTACGAGGGACAAGGCACCTACACCGCCAAGGACGGCTCGCGATATACCGGCGCCTTTGCCCGGGGTGAGTTTCACGGCAAAGGAACCTTGATCTATCCCAACGGAGCTAGATACGTGGGCGATTTCGTCAAGGGTGTGAGGCAAGGCCGGGGCGTTCATACCACGCCTGATGGCGCGAAGTACGAAGGCAATTTCAAAAACGACGTCCGGGAGGGCCAGGGACGGCTGACCAATCCGGACGGGTCATCCTACACCGGCGAGTTCAAGGACGGCGTGCCCCACGGCCAGGGGACCGGGATCACGGCCGACGGTAAAAACTGGACGGGTCGTTGGGAGAAAGGGGAGTTCAAGGGGGAATGACCGGCCGGGGCTTCAGGTCAGACCTTCTCCCATTTCCAATGATTTAAGCAGGTTGCTTGCTTCCTCAAAACCAGGGCTTATTCTCAGGGCTGACCTGAGAGTCTCGGCCGCGTGGCCGAAATCCTTGGCCGCCATGTAAACCCGGGCCAGATTGTATTGAATGTGCTCGTCAAAGGGGCTGACCCTGAGGGCCTTGCGATACATCTTGATGGCATCCTGGTATCGCCCCTGCCGCCGGTATAGGATGCCCAGCGAGTTATAAACGTTCAGTGTGTTGGGATTTATTTTCATGGCCTGCATGTAGGCCGCCTCGGCTTTCTCCTCCATGTGCTTTTCCATGAACAGTTCGGCCGCCTGTTCGAAGCACTGCTGGGCCTCCTGGGCCCGTCCCAGTTTGGAGTAGGCTTCAGCCATTTTCTGGTAGGCCTGGGCAAAGGCGTTGTTGATCTGGGTGGCGCGGCGAAAAGCCAGGATGGCCTCTTCATACTTACCCTGGGCGGTCTTGATGTAGCCCATGTTGTAATAGACTTCGGCGTTGTCATACACCGACAGGATGCGTTTGAACGAGGTCAGGGCTTCTTCAAAGCGGCCTTCTTTCATATACAGGACGCCCTGACCATACATCTTCTTGGCTTCCTGGGTTTGCGGATCCTCTTCCGGGAACAGGTTCTGTTCCACTTTTCGTTTAAAGGTTTCCTTGGTGAAGGGCCGAAGCAGTATATCGGTTACGCCTGATTCGCCGGCTTCGATGACTTGTGATTTGGTGATCTCCTCGACCAATAGAATGAAGGGAATGGCGCTGTAGTTCGTGTCGGCCCGGACGACTTTCAGGAGCCCCAAACCGTTCATTTCCGCCTTCAGACTCCAAGCGCTGAGTATCAGGTTCAGGTCCACCTTCTTGATCATGGCCCAGGCCTCGGCGCCGCTGCCGGAAAAAAGGACTTCATCAAAGCCCAGATCGCGCAGCAATGCCCCTTCGGCCTTTCTCAGGGCTTCTTCACTCTCCACCAGAAGTATAGTGTTCCTGGCGTGCTTGGTCATATCCATGCCTCTAAGTCGTCGACGGATTCATTTTGTCTCCATTATGCCTTTTAAATGGCAACAAGGCAACCAAGTTGTCGGTCACGGTCAAGGTATTGGCGTGAACCTGGGAGTTGCCGATGGTCCCACCAGCCACCCCCTGGATAACAGCGACCTCAAATATCTCGGAAACGAGCGGCTTCTAGAACTTGGGCGGGGTGATGATCAGATAAAACTTGCAGTTCTCGTTCCCGGGGTTCCAAAGTCGGTGAGGAATGGCGCTGTCGAAGTAGAAACTGTCGCCTTCCTCCAGCGCCACGGTTTCCTCGCCCACTTCCGCCCTCATGATGCCCTCGATGATCACCAGGCATTCCTCACCGGTGTGGGGCAAGGGTATTTCGCTGGTGGCGCCCCCAGGAGAAAGGGTCCCGATCATGATCCCCATCTTTTTTTGCAGGTCCGAGTGCAGTAGTTCGTACTTCAGGCCTGACTTCGGGAAGACCACTATGCGCCGTTGCTTCCTTTTGACCAACTTGGACGATGGGTTATAGTCGTCCAGCACGAAGTGAAACAGAGGCAGATCCAGCGCCACGGCGATCTTACGCAGTGTGGCCAGAGAGGGGTCGACCTTGCCGTTTTCGATCTGACTGAGCAGGCTGGGCGAAATCTGGGCCAACTCGGCCGTCCGGCGCAAGGTCAGACCTTTCCGTTCCCGGGCCGTGCTTATTCTTTCTCCAAGCATCATCTACCCAAAAACCATTTTAGGCAGCCAAGTCACCAGAAAAGGGTAATAAGTGATCAAGGCCAGGGAAACAAGCAAGGGAATGAGGAAAGGAGAAACGGCCTTGGTGACCTGGGCCACGGACAGTCCGGTCATGTCGGACATGATAAACAAACCCACGCCAAACGGCGGCGTCAGGAAGCCGATGCAGACATTGAGAGTCTCGACCACACCCCAATGGACGAGGTCAATGTGGAAGGCTTGGAGCACCGGCAGGATCATGGGCGTGAAGACCAGGATAATGGCGCAGATATCGAAGAAACATCCCGCGATGAGAAAGGCCAGATTGAGGATGAGCAGGATTATCCACTGCTTGTCCGTGGCGCTCATGAGGGCGTTCTTGATCAAGGTGGGGATGTTCTCCATCGTCACCAGCCAGCCGAAAACCGAGGCCGCTCCCATGATCACCAGGATCAAGGCCGTCATCACGGCCGAACTGATCAGTAATGGAGGTAATTGCCTGAGTTTGATGCTCTTGTAAATAAAAAAAGAGATGAACAGGGCCCAGACCACGGCCACCACGCCGGCCTCGGTGGGGGTAAAGACGCCGCTCAGAATGCCGCCCAGGATTATGGCCGGTGTGACCAGGGCCGGAAAAGCGGTTTTAAAGGTGGACCAGATAAGGCGCGGGGAGGCCTTTTCGTCCCGGGGGAAATTACGGCGCCAGGCGCTGAGATAGACCATTATCATCAAACAGAGGCCCATGATCATACCGGGGACGACGCCGCCCACGAAGAGCCGGCCCACGGATTGCTCGGCGATCATGGCGTACAGGACCATTTGCACGCTGGGGGGGATGATGGGGCCGATGATCGAGGCCGCCGAGATAAGGCCCAAGGCGAAAGGCTTTTCATAACCGGCCTTTTCCATGAGCGGCAACTCGAGTTTGCCCAGACCGGCCGCCTCGGCGGTAATGGTGCCCGAGATACCGGCGAAGATCATCGAGGCCACGACCACGACGTGACCCATCCCGCCCCGGAGAGGCCCGACCAGGGCTCGCGCGAACTTGAACATCTCCTCGGTGGTGCGACCGGCATTCATGATGTCCGCGGCCAGAATAAAGAGCGGCAGAGCCAACAACGGGAAGCTCTCCAGACTGCCCAGCATCCGGTGGGCCAGGATCAAGAAAGGGATGGGCTTTATGAAAACCAGATAGAAAAGACTCGAGAGCAGTAAGGAAAAAACCACAGGAACCCGCAGGGCCATCAAGAGCATCAGCACGCCGATGAGAGCCAGGGCGTTCATGGCTCGCGCCTCTCTTCCCCGCGAGTCCCTTCGTGAGGCAAGACCTCCCGGCCCCGCCATCGGCCGATCAAGCGCTGCACTTGGTAAAAAAGCATGACTATAAAGCCCGTCACCAGGGCGCCGGCGAACCAGCCCTCGTTGAGCCTTAAGGCCGGGGTGGAGCTCAGGGACAGCCTTTCGGTCAGCTTGAAGCCTTGCCAGACCATGACGGCTAAAATGATGACCGCCAGGAAATGACTGAAGACCCTCAGACCATTTTGAACTCGGGGCGGCATAAGGTCGGCCAGGATGGTGATGGTCACATGTTTGTCCTGCCGCACCAATACCGCCCCGCCCAGGAAGGTCATCCACACCAGGGCCAGAATGCAGACCTCCTCACCCCAGAACAGTGGCGCGTTGAAGACAAAGCGCGTCACCACCCCGGCGAACAGGACCACCACGATCACCCCATGCACCACGGCGATGACCCCGTTAAGTATCCATCCAACGAACTTATTGATCCGGTCAAGCAAGAGGACTACTCCTTGCCCAGTTTCTTGAGGAGCCCCGCGGACCAAAGCCCGCCTTTTTCCAATTGCGGATATTCGGCCTTGGCCTTGTTCAGCCACAACGATCGGTCGCCCTTGGCGAAGACGACTCCGCCCTTCTCGCAGTCCTTTTGGGCCTCGGCCTCGAGCCCCTGACCGAAATCAACCAACCATGCGGCCGATTCCTTGGCCGCCTCTTCCAGGGCTTTTTGGACATTGGGCCCCAGGGAGGAGAACTTGGCGTCGTTGATCCAAGTCACATCGTAAAGGTTCAGCCAGTCCAGCTTGGTGCAAAAATTAAGCTGTTCGTTGAATTTTTCGTCGCGCACCTGCACGATGTTATGCACCAGGCCGTTGACCACGCCCTGGCTCAGGGCCATGTACACCTCGCCCCAGGGCAAGGGCGTGGCCGTGGCCCCCAGGCTGTTCCAGGTGTCCACCAGGGCCTTTGATTGCCAGACCCGTAGTTTGATTCCCTTCAGTTCCGCGGGGGTCATAATCTGACGCTTCTGGGTCCAAAGGTGAAAGGCCGGACGAAAGGCGAAGCCCGGCAGGGTCCTGATTCCCGTCTTTTTCCTCACCCGCTCGCGAACCTCGAGCAGATAGGCGTTGGTGGTCAATTCCTCCCGCGAGAACATGAACGGCGTGGTGAAAATGGAAAAATCCTTGTCAAAGGCATCCATGAATGACTCGGCTTCCATGGCCATGTCCATGGTCCCCATGGAAATGCCCTGCATGATCTCCTTGATGTTCCCAAGCTGCTGGGCCGGATATATCTCGACTTTGACTTGGCCGCCGCTCTTGGCCGACATCAGTTCGGCGAATTTTTGGGCCTTCTTGTCCAGCATGCCGTTGGGGGCCGTGATATGCGCCAGCTTGAGCACGATGGGGTCCGCCGCCAGGACCGGGCCGGTCAAGAGGCCCAAGGTCAGGATCATGGCCGTGAAAATCCACCAAATCCTTTTCATTATCCCCTCCTTATCGCGATTGGTTGTTTAGGGTTACCCCCTCTTTTGTTTATAAAGACTTAACATTGTTTATTGACAGTTGTCAAGGGCTTTGTTTATATATACTGAACAAACCCCGGACAACAAGAGCCGGGACCACCCAATGGGGGAGGCGGATGACGCCCAAACAAAAAATTTTCATGGCCGCGCGCGGCGAGATGCCGGAGGTTCTGCCCTACGTGCCGCGAATCGATCTTTGGTATAACGCCAATTCCCTTAACGGAACCTTGCCGGAACAACATAGGGGCCGGACCCAGGATGAGATTGCCAGGGCCCAAGGTTGGGCCTTGCACCACCTGATCCCGGAGTTTCTGAAGGTAAGAAGACCCGAGGACAGCCTTCACCGGGCCTTAGGTATATATTCCTTGAAGGAAATGGTATTCGAGTGCCGGTTGCCCAAGGAAATCGAGATCGAGGTCAAGCGCTGGGGCGATTGCACCAAGGTGATCTATCACACGCCGCTGGGGCAGGTCTCCACCACCATTATGTATTCCGAGGAGATGAAGCGGTCAGGGGCCTCGATTACCTGGATTGACGAGCACGCGCTCAAGACGCCGCAGGATTATAAGGTCGTGGGATATATCTTTGACCATCTCGAGCTGGTCCCGGCCTTCGATGATTTTATGCAATGGCGGGCCGCCATCGGCGAGGACGGGATCGCGGCCACGATGGTGGGACTGGCCTCCTCGCCCATGCACCACATCCAAAAAGAATTCTTGGACGCCACCGACTTTTACTTTCATTATCACGACAACGCCAAGGAGATGAGCGCCCTGGCCGAGAGCGTGGGTAACTACTTCGAACAGGCCCTGAAGATCATCGCCGCTTCTCCGGCCGAGGCGGTCCTGTGGGGAGCCAATTTCGACGACATGATCACCTATCCGGAATATTTCAAGAAGGAGATTCAACCCTGGGTCCGCCGGGCCTCCGAGGTTCTGGGGGGCAAGGGGAAGGTGGTCATCTGTCATTGTGACGGCGAGAACCACGGTCTGATGGAACTGATCCGCGATTCGGGCATGCACGTGGCCGAGGCCATCTGCCCTTATCCCATGACCAAGGTCAAGATCGAGGAGTATTACCGGCGGTGGAGCGATCGTCTGACCATCTTCGGCGGCATCCCCTCGAACCTGCTCCTGGCCGAATCCGCCACGGACGAGGAGTTCGAGGCCTATCTCGATCATCTTTTCAAGGTGGTGGCCCCAGGGAAGCGGCTGATCCTGGGCATAGCCGACACGACCCCGCCCAACGCCGTATTCGAGCGCTTGATACGTATCGGCGAGCGGGTGGAAAGGGAAGCCCGGCTGCCCCTCGAGGGCGGGGCCTATCGTCCTCTTGGCGCCGAGCAATTGACAACGGCCTCACCGATGGTCCCGCCGCCGGCCGAACAAGACTTCGAACCGGTCCTGGCCTCGGTGCTTAAGGGCGACCAGTTAAGCATCCAAGACCAGGTCAAGACGTTCCTCGACCGAGGCGCCAAGCCCAACGATATCCTTCATAAAGGCCTGATCGCCGCCATGGAGGTTATCGGCCGGCGATTCAAGAGCGGCGAAGTCTTCATCCCCGAGGTTCTGCTCTCGGCCCGGGCCATGAATCAGGCCCTTTTGGTCTTGGAGCCGCACTTGGCCGGCCAGGACAAGGTCGGAGGCGGTAAAATCCTTATCGGCACGGTCCGCGGCGACCTGCACGATATCGGCAAGAATATGGTCATCACGATGCTCAGGGGCGTGGGTTTCCAAATCAAGGACTTGGGCATCAATGTCACTACCGAGGAGTTCGTCCGCCAAGTCAAGGAATATCAACCCCAGATTCTGGGGCTGTCCGCCCTGTTGACCACCACCATGCCGGAGATGAAAAAGGTGATCGAGGCCCTCGAGGCCGCCGGGACGCGCCGTCAAGTAAAGGTGATTGTGGGCGGCGCCCCGGTCAACGCCAAGTTCGCCAGCGATATCGGCGCGGACGGCTACGCCCAGGATGCCGGCGAGAGCGTCACGCTGTGCAAGAAACTGATCGGTGGTTGATATGGGGGCGCGTCAGCTTGAGGCCGAACCAGATATAATATCGCCGAGTCTACCGGCCCTATCCGGCTAAACTCATCCGCAAGAATCAAGTCCTGGCGACCAGCCTGGCGAACCGCGCGGCCTAACGCGGGGCCAGCCGCCAAGGAAAGCGTACATCAGGCCTGTTAACGGCTTGAGTTCGATCTTAAAAGATGTTAAAGTTACCGATACTTCCAGTCAGGTTCCGGAATGAATCCTGATCGAGGCTGGACCCGCCGGTGGAGATGCCACCCGCGGGATGGTATCTGGTGATGTCTCTGTTTCCGGCAACACCGGGCCTATGGCCGGAGGGGGCGCCTTTGTCCCCAGCCGGACCATGATCCTAAAGGCCTACCAGCCGGCCTGAGCGGCGAGCCGATGAATCGCCGGCCGGCGCCTGTGCGTAATACGTCGCTAGGGAGTATAATAACATCATGTTCGCCATCATTGGCTTTGTCGTCGTCTTGGTTGCCGTCATCGGTGGATACGTTCTGGAGCACGGAAACCTGTCGGTTCTGTTCCAGCCGGTGGAGTTGCTGATCATCGGCGGCGCCGCTTTGGGCGGTTTTCTGATAGCCAACCCCAAGAAAGTCGTGGCGCTGGTCACCAAGGACATCATGAACGTATTCAAGGGCAAGGAAATCCCGAAGCAAACCTACCTGGACCTGTTGCTCCTGATGTTCGAGTTCCTGACCGTGGCCAGGCGGGAAGGGATGATCGCCCTGGAAGACCACGTCAACCAGCCCGAGAAAAGCAAGATATTCATCAAGTATCCTTCGGTCCTCGAAAACCACCACCTGCGGGACTTCATCTGCGACAATCTCAAGGCCTATATCAGCGGTAGCATTGACCCACCGGAATTCGAAAACCTCATGGACATCGACCTCGAGGCCCAGGAAGGCAATTCCGTCCTCTCCTCCGGCGCCGTGGCCAATGTGGCGGACTCGCTGCCCGGACTGGGTATCGTGGCCGCGGTCCTGGGCGTGGTCATTACCATGGGCAAGATCAAGGAACCACCCGAAGTCCTGGGTCACAGTATCGGCGCGGCCCTGGTGGGCACCTTCCTGGGCGTGCTCATGTGTTACGGATTCGCGGGTCCCATGTCCCAGAACCTGGGGCACCAGGCCAGGGAAAAGGAAACTCTGCTGAAGGTGGCCAAAGCGGCCTTGCTTGGCTTCGGCCAGGGCGTTCCGCCCATGCTGGCCGTCGAGATCGCCCGCCGAGCCATACCCGGGGCGGATCGGCCAAGCTACGAGGAGCTGGAGAATGCCCTCAAATTCGCCAGAAAAAAGTAAACCACCCCGGCCTAAGGTCAAGTACAAAAAAGGCCACGGCGGGCATCACGGCGGCAGTTGGAAAGTGGCCTACGCCGACTTCGTCACGGCCATGATGGCCTTTTTTCTGCTGATGTGGCTGCTGGCCATGGTTTCACCGGAGAAAAAGGCGGCCTTGTCCCAATATTTCAAGGAGTTTTCCCTGCTCACCATATTCGAAAAAGGAGGGGCCGCCCTTCAGGAAGGCCAACAAGCCGGCATCCTGGAGACCCGAGCCGAACCGGCCGACCACACTTCTCCCATATCGTCCGCCCAGGACCAGAGCGATTCCAAAGCCCCAGGTCCTACACCGGACCTGAAAGCGAGCCCGGATAAACCAGACGTTCTTAATCCGGACGAGCAGACCGAAGGAGTCGGGCCAGGAGGCGAACGGATCGAAAGGCCGGTTTCTCCCGGTCAAAGACTTCAGTCCGAATTGAAAAAAGCCGTGGAAATGCGGCTGGGCGACCTTCGGGATCAAGTCCTGGTGGACACTTTTGAGGGCGGCGTGAGGATTCAGCTCCTGGACAAAGAGGGCAGCCTGATGTTCGCCCTGGGCAGCGCCAACATGACCGAAAGCGCCACCCAGGCTCTCAAGGTCATCGCCGAACGGATCACCGCGCTGCCCAACCCCATCGCCGTGGAAGGCCACACCGACGCCCTGGGTTTCGCTTCGGAAAAATTCACCAACTGGGAACTCTCCACGGCCAGGGCTTCGGCCGCCCGCCAGGTATTGAGCCGCTTTGGCCTGGACGCGAACCGGGTCATCAGGGTGGCTGGCTATGCTTCCACCCAGCCTCTGATCAAAGAAAACCCGAACGATCCCCGCAACCGCCGCATCAGCATCATGGTCTACGACATGCCTAAAGAGCAGAAGCCTCCGGCGGCCCCCAAGCCCAATACCAGCCAGGGCCCCCCTCTGCCCGCGGGACCGGCCGTGGCCGCGCCTCAATCCAAGCCTTCGGCCGCCGCCGGCCCCGTGAAAGGTCGTTACCAGGAAGCGGTGGAAGAAGTGCCGGTGAACAAGACCATCAAGAACGCGGGCAAAACCAAACCCTGACTCCCGCCGGGCCCCTATCGAAGCGGAACGGAAAAGACGGGCATGAATCGGTTATTAAAACAGGAAGATTTCAAGGAAAGGGCCATCAGGTTCCTGCGGCCTCAAAGCAAGATTGACCTCATTCTCAACCTCGACCTCTTACAGGACGTGATTGAAGTCAGGTCCAGCGTGATTTACGAACTCGATCCCCAACGGTTGATTATGGCCCAGACCGATCCACCCATCCTCAAATCCATGATCGGCCGGGAGATCGAGGCCACGTTCCTGGCGCCGGGCCTGGAGAATGAGAAAAAGCTTTGTCGGTGGGGTTATTCCGCCGCCCTAATGGACCTAATCCCGGACTATCGCCTGCACCGGGACGACCAGTTGGACCAGCAGGCTCTGGTCATCGGCGCCCCCACGCCCCGGACTTTATATGAATCCAACGTCAGACTGGCCTTCCGCGTGCCGGTGGCGGACAAAGACGGCCTGAGCCTGAAATTCCGTTCCCATTCCGGCTTGGTCTCGATCCTGGACCTATCGGTGGGTGGCGTCCTGGCTTCGCTACCCGGCGCGCCCCATATTTCCATCGGCGACCATCTCTGGCACACCTTGATCTTCCCGGATCAAGCCTTCATCAGCGGCGAAGCCGAAGTCCGACGGGTTTACGCCTTCGGCCGTCCGGTCAAGAACACCTTGATCGGCTTGAAGTTTTTGCGCCTGGACGTGGACGCCTCCCGGACCCTGGGCCGCTGGGTCAATCGGCTCATGCTCCAGGCCCAGCGGCTCCGTTACGAGCGGTTGGGGGAAGGCCGTTAGCTGGAACCGATTCATATCAGGCCCTCGAGTCCCGGCCTGGCTGTTTTCATCTTTCGAAGATCCGACTGACTTGACACGCCCCCTCCTGTTTTGTTATTCAGCATCGTCCCCTTTGACTAGTGTCCGGCCTGGAAGGGTCGGCTTCCAAAGAGGTTCGGTTAAAAAGCGGCCGTGAAAGCAGTAATCGTCGGCGCCGGTGAAGTCGGCTACCACATCGCCAGCAAGCTCTCCAGGGAAAAGAAAGACGTGGTCGTTATAGACCTGAGCGAAGAGAAGCTGCGACGGGTGGCCGAAACCCTGGATGTCCAGACCATACATGGTTCCGGTTCCAGCCCGGCCGTCCTCAATGAAGCCGGCCTTAAATCCGCGGACCTGATCGTGGCCGTGACCGACAGCGACGAAACCAACCTGGTCGCCTGTGTCGTGGCCAAGGCCATATCGCCGGGCTTGACCCGCATCGCCCGCATCCGTAACAACGAGTTCCTGGAAATAGCGGAACTGCGAAGCAATCAAGTCCTCGGCTTTTCGCTGCTGATCAATCCCGAAGCCGAAGTGGTCAAGTCCATCACCCGACTCCTGGAAGTGCCGGGAGCCCAGGACGTGATTGATTTCGAGGAGGGTCTGGTCCGACTGATCGGATTGAAGATCAGACCCGATTCCGTCCTGGTCGGCAAAACCATGGCCGAAATGACGTCCTTGGACCCGGACCGACATATCCTGATCGCCGCCATCCATCGCGACGTTCAGGTGATCATCCCTCACGGCCAGACCAGGCTGGAGGCCGGCGATCTGGCCTATATGGTGGTTCGTCCGGCGGACATCGAAGCCACCCTTCGCTTCTTTCGAATGCCGTCTTCGCCGGTGAGATCGGTATTCATAGCTGGAGGTGGACAAGCGGGTTCACTCCTGGCCCAGGACATGGAACGGAAGGGGATTAAGGTCAAACTGATTGAATGGGACGCGGAGCGTTGCCGTTATCTCAGTCAGGTCTTGCACAAGGCGATCATCCTCAGAGGCGACGCCACGGATCAGAGCCTGCTCGAGGAAGAAAACATCGCCGACGCCGACGTCTTCATCGCCTTGACCAATAGCGAGGAAGAAAACGTACTGGCCTGTCTTCTGGCCAAAAGGCTGGGCGTAAGACAGACCATCACCCGGATCAACAAATTTTCCTACATCCCCTTGATCTCGGCCATCGGTCTGGACACCGTGGTCAGCAGCCGCCTGTCCGCCGTCTCGGCCATATTGAGGCATATAAGAAAGGGCAAGGTTGTCTCGGCCGCGGCCCTGAAAGGTGAAGACGCCGAAGTGCTCGAGTTCGAGGCGCTCCAGACCACGGACGTGGTTGATCGGCCCATTCATGAAATCAGGTTCCCCCGGCAGGCCTTGATCGCCGCACTGATCCGGGAGGGCCGGGTGATCGTCCCCACGGGCAAAACGGTGGTCAAGCCCAATGACCGTCTGATCATTATCGCCCGGCGAGAAGCCATTCCCAAAGTGGAAAAAGCCCTGACGGTCAAATTGGAGTACTTCTAATTGCATCTCCGGCTGACCCTGTACCTAGTCGGTCTGGTGAACTTTTTTTTGGCGCTGACCATGGTGGCGCCTCTTTTCGTGGCCTGGCTCTACCATGACGGTTCGGCTCAGGCCTTCCTTTTCTCTTTCCTCCTGACCCTGATCTCCTCGGCGGGCATGATCCTGGCCGGTTGGGACAAGCGCCGGCTGGAAATAAGGCACCGGGAAGGCATGGCCGCCGTGGCCTTGGGCTGGTTTTCGGCCGGTATCTTCGGCGCGATTCCGTTTTACCTGGCCGGAACCTTCACCAGTTTCCTGGATTGCCTGTTTGAATCCCTATCCGGATTCACCACCACCGGATCGAGCGTTCTGACCGACATCGAAGTCCTACCCCCGGGTATTCTTTTCTGGCGCAGCTTGACCCATTGGCTGGGGGGCATGGGCATCATAGTTTTGACCCTGGCCATCCTGCCTTTCCTGGGCGTGGGCGGGATGCAACTTTTCAAGGCCGAAGTTCCTGGACCGGTGGCCGACAAACTCCAGCCGCGCATCACCGAAACGGCCAAGTGGCTGTGGAAAGTCTATCTGCTTTTCACCTGTGTTCAGGTTATATTACTGTACCTGGGCGGCATGAACCTCCTGGATTCGTTCTGCCATACCTTCGGCACCCTGGCCACGGGCGGGTTCTCCACCAAGAACGCCTCGATCGGACATTATAAAAGCGTTTACTTCGACGTGGTCATCACCGTGTTCATGCTCCTGTCCGGCATGAACTTCGCCTTGCATTACCAGGCCCTCACCGGCAACCTAAAACCCTGGCTAAAAAACACGGAGGCCAGGTTCTTCCTGATGTCTTTTGCCCTGGGCACGATAATAATTTGGTTATCCTTGTGGGGGAATCAGAGCTATGGGCCGAACCAAGCGCTGCAGTACGCCGCCTTCCAAGTGGCTTCCATCCTGACCACCACGGGGTTCGCCACCGCGGATTTCGAGCGGTGGCCGTATCTGGCCCAGATGGTGCTGGTGGCCTGCTACTTCATCGGTGGGTCCGCTGGTTCCACCGGCGGGAGCATCAAATGCGTGCGGATAATGCTATTGCTCAAACACGCCTATCGGGAGCTGAGGCGCTTGATTCACCCCCGGGCTGTTTTTCCCATCAGGCTGGACGGCAGGATCGTGTCCGAGGACGTCCTGTTTTCGGTTTGGGGCTTTTTCATTCTCTACCTGGGCGTTTACCTGGCCGCCTCGCTCGCCTTGGCGGCGCTGGGGCAGGACCTGGCCACCGCCTTCACGGCCACGGCCGTCACTCTCGGCAATATCGGGCCGGGTTTGGGCACGGTGGGGCCGGCGGAAAACTTCGCCCACCTGCCCTACGCGGCCAAAACCATACTGATCTTGTGCATGGTCATCGGCCGGCTGGAAGTATATACCGTCCTGGTTCTCTTTATCCCGGAATTCTGGAAAAAATAAGCATCCCTTCGGCGCGGGGCCGCCAGGGGCGCCGGCTTTCCTCGGCTGACCTGTTCGGGTTGGCCTGGCCGGGCGATCGAGCCTGGGAAGTCTTCTCACCTATCGCGGGACGGGCGGCCTTGAGCGGCGCTACCGTCTCACCGATTCCGCCGCCGAGGTCTCGATCCGCTCGCGGCGAGCCTCGCGACGCCGGCGTCCCAGCCATTCGCTGAAGGTCTCCAGATAGATGTAGAAGACCGGCGTGACGAACAAGGTCAGGAACTGGCTGAAAAGCAGTCCGCCCACCACGGCCAGGCCCAGGGGCTGGCGGGCTTCGCCGCCGGCGCCATAACCCAGGGCGATGGGCAGGGTGCCCACCAGGGCGGCCATGGTGGTCATCATGATCGGCCGGAACCTGATCAAGCAGGCGTCGTAGATGGCGTCGGCGGCGGACTTGCCCTGGTTGCGCCTGGCCGCGATGGCGAAATCAATCATCATGATGCCGTTCTTTTTCACCAGGCCGATGAGCATGATCACGCCGACAAAGGCGTAAATATTAAGTTCGGTCCTGAAGACCAGGAGGGTGAGCAAGGCCCCGAAGCCGGCGAAAGGCAGGGCCGAGAGTATGGTCACGGGGTGGATGAAACTTTCATATAGAATGCCCAGGACGATGTATATGACCAGCACGGCCATGACCAGCAGCAGGCCCATGCCGGCCATGGAAGACTGAAAGGCCTGGGCCGTGCCCTGGAAGCTGGTACTGATGGTGGGCGGCAGGACCGACTTGGCCAGACGGTCCACGGTCTGAACCGCGTCCCCCAGCGAGGCGCCCTGACTGAGGTTGAAGGATATGGTTACGGAAGGAAGCTGACCCAAGTGATTGACGGCGGCCGGTCCGACCGAACTCCTGATCCGGGCCGCCGCGTCCAAAGGCACCAGTTTGCCGTTGGTGGACCTGACGTACAGGAGAGACATGGCCGAAGCGTCAAGCTTGTATTCCGGCCTGAGTTCCATGATGACCTGATAATCGTCATTGGCGGCATAGATCGTGGAGACCTGGCGGGAGCCGTAGGCGGTGTAGAGGGCGTCTTCGATCTGTTCGGCGCTCAGACCCAAGGCCGAAGCCTTGTCCCGGTCTATTTCCACGGTCACTTGAGGGTTCTTCAGTTGCAGGTCGGTGGTCACGTCCGTAAAGCCTGGCAGGGCCTTTATTTTTTGCTCGAGTACAGGGGCTAAATGATAAAGCTCGTCCGTGTCCGGGCTTTGCATGGTGTATTGATACTGGCTCCGGGTGATCTGGCCGCCGATGCTCAACAGCGGCGGATTCTGCAAGTATATCTGGAATCCGGCCACCTGGGCCAATTTAGGTCTGAGACGGGCGATCACCTGGTCGGCGGTGGACCGGCGTTCGGGCATCGGCCTGAGGCGGATGAAAAGAGTGCCGGAGTTACTCTGGCCGGTCGGTCCGCCCGAGCCGACGCTGGACATGAAATTCATGACGTCGGGGTCGGTCTTGAGCAGTTCGGCCGCGGCCCGCTGATGTCGAACCATGGATTCGAAGGATATGCCCTGGTCGGCCACGGTCATGGCCATCAGCCGGCCGGTGTCCTGATTGGGGATGAACCCTTTGGGCAGGACCTGGAAAAGGTGAACCGTGGCGGCCAGGACGATCAAGGTGAAGAGCATGGTCAAGGCGCGATGCCGCAGGAACCACCTGAGCCCCCAGGCGTAAGTCTTGATCATTAAATACAAGATTTTTTCCGACCAGCGGTAAAACCGGCCGTGACTTTCCTGGGTGGTTTCTTTTAAGAACCGGGCGCTGAGCATGGGGGTGAGGGTCAGGGCGATCGTGCCCGAGACCAGAACGGCCACGCCGATGGTCACCGAGAATTCGTTGAAAAGCCGGCCGATGATGCCGCCCATGAACAACACGGGTATAAAGACCGCGGCCAGGGACAGGGTCATGGAAACGATGGTGAAGCTTACTTCACGGGAGCCGTTCAAGGCGGCCTCGAACGGCTTTTCCCCCATCTCGATGTGGCGGATGATGTTCTCGAGCATGACGATGGCGTCGTCCACCACGAAACCCACGCACAACACCAGGGCCATGAGCGAGAGGTTGTCCAGGCTGTAGCCCAGAAGGTACATTATGGAAAAAGTGCCGATGATGGACATGGGCATGGCCACCGAGGGAATGATGGTGACCCTCATGTTTCGCAGGAAAAGGAATATCACCACCACCACCAGCAGCAAGGTGAAGACCAGGGTGAATTTGACGTCGTTCACCGAGTCGCGGATGGACTCGGAACGATCGTAAAGGATTTCCAGATTAACCGAAGCCGGAAGCTTCTCCCTGAAAGTCGGCAGAACCTTTTTGACCGCATCGGTCACTTCCACGGTGTTGGTGCCGGGCTGACGCTGGACGGCCAGGATCATCCCGCGCTGATCAACGAACCAGGCCGCCACTTTGTCCGCTTCCACGCCGTCCAGGGCCCGCCCCACGTCACTCAGACGCACGGGCCGTCCGTTTCGATAAGCCACGATGATTTGGTTGTAATCCGCGGCCCGGGTGAGTTGGCCGGTGGTTTCGACGGTCATGGCCTTATACCGGCCGTCCAGGCTGCCGGTGGGCAGGTTGGAGTTGGCCCCGGCCACCGAGCGGGCCACTTCGTCCAGACCCAGTCCCTTGGCCGCCATGGCCTTGGGGTCCAGTTTGATCCGGACCGCGTATTTCTGCGAACCAAAGACCATGACCTGAGCCACGCCGGTGATCATGGAAATGCGTTGGGCCAGCAAAGTATCCCCGTACTCGGTCAAGGCGTAAAGAGGCAGCGTGGGTGAAGTCAGGGCGATGTACAGAATAGGTTGATCGGCCGGATTGACCTTGCGGTACGAGGGCGGGTAGGGCATGTTCTTGGGCAGGCGGGAAGCGGTGCGGGCAATGGCCGCTTGCACGTCCTGGGCCGCCGCGTCCAGGTTGCGATCGAGGTCGAATTGGAGCGTGATGCGGGAAATACCAGTGAGGCTGTAGGAACTCATGGAAGACACGCCGGCTATGGTCGAGAACTGCTTCTCCAGCGGAGTGGCCACGGCCGCGGCCATGGTTTCCGGGCTGGCGCCGGGCAAACTGGCGCTCACCAGGATGGTCGGAAAATCCACGTTGGGCAGGTCGCTCACGGGCAGTCGGCGGTAGGCCATCAATCCGAAGAGCAGGATGCTCAGCATGACCAGGGTGGTCATGACCGGTCTTCGGATGAATATTTCAGACGGGTTCATGAACGGACTTCTTTCCGGCCGGACGCCCCATCTTCCTTCACCGTGATCCTGGCTCCGGGAGACAGGTTGAGATGTCCGTCCGTGACCACTATTTCGCCGGGCTTGAGTCCCTTCTCCACGACTGCTTCCTCGCCGGCGTTTCTGGCCACCTGAACCGGTCTCATCTCCACTTTCTTGTTCTCGGGATCGAGAACGAATACGAATTGCCCCGACTGCCCAACCTGGATGGCCTGGACGGGCGCCACCACGGCCCCGGTCTGAATCTCGAGGATCAAGTTCAGGTCCACGAATTGCCCCGGCCAGAGGCGTTTGTCCCGGTTGGGAAAGGTGGCCTTGAGCCTTATGGTGCCGGTGGTCATGTCCACGGCGTTGTCCACGAAAGTTATTTCCCCGCTCAAGGGTTCCTCTTGCCGCGGGTCATCCGGTATCCGGGCTTGAACCTTGAGGCGACCGGCGTCAAGCCCTCGGCGGACTTGGCCTAAATACTTTTCCGGCAGGGCCAGGACCGCGTAGATGGGCTGAATCTGGTTTATGGACACCAGGTATTTGTTGTCATCGCTGGCCTTGATCAGGGTCCCCAAGTTGGCCTGGAGGCTTCCGGTCCGGCCGGAAATCGGCGATTTTATATGGCAATAGCCAAGTTGCAGGTTCAAATTTTCCACGGCCGCCATATCGGCCCTGACCGTGGCTTCGGCCGATTCCGCCGCGGCTTTTAACTGCTCGTGCTCCTGGCGGCTGACCACGGCTTTGTCGGCCAGCGAGGTGCTGCGGGTCAGGTCAGCGGCCGCTTTTCTGGCCAGGGCCTGGTCCCGGGCCAGCCTGGCCTGAGCCTCCTTAAGGGCCACCTGATAGGGCGTCGGGTCGAGAGTGAACAAAAGGTCGCCTTCCCTCACCTCTTGGCCCTCCCGAAAGTGAACGGCCACTATCGGCCCGGAGACCCGCGCCTTCAAGGCCACGGTGCTGTAAGCCTCGATCTGGCCCACGACCGCCACTTCCAAGGGCATGTCCTTCTGAACTACCTGGGCCACGGTAACCGGCACGGGTGGTCTTTCTTTTTCCCGGAGCGGTTCCGCCGCCGGCCCGCCGTTGCATGAGATCAGGGAGCAGATTACCAGAGCGGCGACCAGGATTGCCTGGGCGGACTCGATCAAGCCGGTCGTCAGCCTTGATATCGGTCCTTCAATCAATCCTCTTTCTCGAGGCCATGATTGCAGCCGCCGGCGGCGGCGATGGCCAGGATGCTTATACATACACGTCACGGTCCCCCGTTAACCAGCATTAAGGCGATATCACGACCCCGGGCATAAAGTTCGAGGCGAAGCATCATACCTTCAATAGGAACAAAGGGTCAATTCAATTTGGAAGATCATAAAATGATAACCTGGTCTTTATTGTCTGCTCGAAAAGGCGTCATTCCGCCCCTTTAGTCTCCTGCTTGATCCAGGATATAAAATCAGGGTTGCCGGCCACGACCGGCAGGGCCACCACGCAAGGCACGGTGTAGTCGTGAACATCTTTCACCGACCGGACCAACTCGTCCACCAGACTCTCCTTGGTCTTGGCTATCAGCACCGTCTCTTCGGCCTGGTCGAGTTTTCCTTCCCACCAATAGATCGAACGCATCCCCGCGATGATGTTGACGCAGGCCGCCAGGCGCTTTTCGACCAGCAGTCGACCGACTTTTTCCGCTTCCTCGGGACTGGAAGCGGTAATATAAACCATTACCACGGACATGATCGCTTCCCCTTTCTTTTAGCCCGCTCCATTACTATCGGCCGCGGATACGAAGTCAGGTCCGGCCGTTTTCCCTCGGCTACGCAACGGCATCAATATTGATAACCTCGTAAAAAGTCGTAAAACGACTTTTTACTCGGCGGGAGAGGGCTTCCCCTCTCCCGCCACTTGAAGTAAATTCAAGTGGTCCCACCCTCACCCCAGGCCGGGGCTTAGTCGCCCTCGGCCTGATGACGGACTTTTTACAAGTCCGTCAATATTATCAGTATCGTCCTCTTGCGAAAAGAAGTCCAGATCAGGGCGACTACCTTCACCAGGAAATCTCGCTTCCCGGTGGCCAGGATATCGGAAGTCGGCATTCTGTTACGCATTTGCTGATTGATTTCGAAAAGATCGTTGCTTAATCCTGATCGGCCGCCGTCTCGGAGTCAAGGCGAGGGTCCAGGGACCGGTAATCGGATTTCCGATACGGTCCTGGTTTTCCGGCCTCGTAATCGGCGGCCAGGAGCATAAATACCCGGCCGACCCAGGCGCTAATAATCAGATCAAAAGTTGGGTGGCGGTCTTAGAGATGGGACTTACGGGACCAATGAGAGAGTCTTAAAGTAGACCTGGCCGACCCGTATGGTTTAATCGGTGGCATGAACTTTGAATGATAATTTCCATTAGACCGGCCGAAACGAAGTCCCCGGATGATTTCTTGCCAGCCATTTCCGGGAGGATTGCGGTCCGGCCAGAGGTTACTCGGCATGTCCCCGACTTGGGGAAACAAATTCGGATCGGTCAAACGCGTCGCCATCAACCTGGGCCTGATCGTTATCGGCGGCTCCGTATACATGATTGGAGTCAACAGCCTGTTGGTGCCTCAGCATTTCCTGAACGGCGGCGTGCTGGGCATCAGTCTGCTCATTCATTACCTGTTTCCTTTTCTGGGCGTGGGTCTGCTTTACGCCCTGTTTAACCTTCCTCTCTTCCTTTTAGGCTGGTTCCACGTAAGTCGCCGGTTCATTCTCTACACCCTGTTCGGCATCGCTTTCTTTTCCTTGGCGACCGACTTGATTAAAGTGCCTCCTTTTCCGGTGGTCGAACCGATACTGGCCGCCATTTTGGCGGGTATAATCTGCGGGTTCGGGGCCGGCATCGTCTTCCGGTCCTCAGGCTCCATGGGCGGTATAGATATCCTGTCCGTATATTTGTATAAAAAAATGTCCCTCCGCTTCGGTCTGACCTCTTTCATGGTCAATGTCATCGTCCTTAGCCTTGCCTCCGCCATCTTCAGCCTGGAAATGGGTCTTTACACCCTGATCTTCGTTTACACCCAGTCCAGATTGACCGATGCGGTCATTACCGGTTTCAACCGCCGCCAGTCCGTCTTGATCATTTCGGATAAACACCACGAAATATCCCAGGCCATATTGACCGATCTGCATCGAGGCGTGACTTTTCTGGAAGGCATAGGGGCGTACACCGGCCGGCGCAAGGAAGTCATCTTGAGCATCATCACCATGACCGAATTGGCCAGGATGAAGGAACTGGTCTTAAGCCTTGACCCGCAGGCTTTTATGGTTATCAACGAAACCCTGGAGGTCCTCGGTGTAGGACATGGACACAAGAGAGACTACTAGCCACTTGATCGGCCTGGGGCTGTTAGGCCTGGCCGTGGTCCTGGCTTTCTGGGCCCTGCGGCCGGCCCGAGAGGAAAATCCGGCTTTCTCCCAACCCTTTAACCAGGCTGAACTGGATCGGTACCTGGCCGATTATCCCCAGGTGGCGGCCGGAGCCATATGTTTTGGCCCGACCGGGAAGGCCGATAATTCCGGCCCAGGACCCAACCTTCATCCAACGCCGCGATTAGGAGCGCTTCTGGAAAGACTAGGCTGGAACAAGGACCGCTTTATTTACATCCACCGTCGGATCGCCGCCTGCCGTCTTGTTCTGGACGACATCAACATTGACTGCCTCGTCCAATCTCTTCAGAAGGAACAAAGAGCGATCCTGGCTTCGTCCGAACTCTCGGCCGATGAAAAAGAGCAGCTTGTCCGCGAAATCGAAAAAGTGTTGATTCGGGCCGAAAGAACCAGACCACGCTGGCAACCTTGCCCGGAAGAAATCGAGCTGGTCAAGCTTAATCGGTGGAAGATTGAAGAGCGGTACGAACTCGTTTTCTTGAACCTGTAGCCCTGCCATCCTTGATTTGTTTTCCTGGACGAAAAAGCCGTTGCTTGATCCATCCCCTCGAGCGGGAACAGGCTCGGAGAGGGCCTTCCCGTGGCGTGTCGGGAAGCTTCGGCACCTTCCCGGGAAGCGCCCCCGAAAAACATTTAATTTATTCAGGTAATTAATGGATAGGACAATAAAAGCCCTTCCGATATTATCGGAACGGCCCTTGGAGATGCGACCGATGATACCGGGGCGTTTTAAAAATCAATAACCGGTCAATCCTGGTTGGATTCGAGTGAGTTGATCTTGTAGTTCGGTTCGAAACAAACGGCCATGCCCTGGGGTCCGGTGCGGACCACTCGACCTTCGACCAAGACATGGGCCTGACGGCCTTTGAGTTTTTTTAGTTTATCAATGGCCAGGATCAACTCAACCTTGACCGGCGTCCCCTCCGGTAGAGGACAATCCGTGTGGAAATAGGCTCCGCCAGCGCAGATGTCGCTGGTCAAAAGATTCATTTCGCCCCGGGAGCCTGATTCGTCATGAGCATCAGCCATGATGGTCGCCGGAATGGCCAGATTGAATCTTTCGTATCGTCTGCTTTCCGTCATAATCGGCACTATAACTGTAAAAATTTGAGATGGGAATAGGTAGAAGGTATGATTTTCAAGGTTATTTTTATTGCCTCAGTACCCGCTTTTTCCACTGGAACCATACGAAATTGGTATTAGAACTCCTAACCTCGATTATGTCGGACCTCAGCTTCGACCCTCCCGACCAGATCACGGGGGGAACCGGCCCGCCCAGCCCGGCTTGGAAAATATATTCATCATCATAGGTGCTTACCCGCCCACAAAGCCGCTTGAAGGCGATTGGGAACGCCGATTTTCTTGAAAACATTATAAATATGGGTTTTAACCGTATGCGGACTAATGCATAGCTCGAGGGCGATTTCACCGTTGGTGGCGCCCACGGCTATCAGACTCAGTATTTCCCTTTCCCTCTCGGTCAGCACGTCATTGATCTTGTCAGTTTCTTTGAACGCAGTCAAAGCCGGAGACAGCCTCTGCTTGGACACGAATTCCGAAAGTACCTGTCGGGGCACCCAAAGTTCCCCATTGATAATGGTCTTGAGGCCCTTGGGAATCACCTCCACCGGGTCCTTGGTGTAAAAAAAACCGCGAACGCCCTTGGCCAGGCACTCGGCTTCAATACCGCTGCCATAGGGTACGTTATAAAAAACCACCATGTTGTTGGCTGGTATACTGGATATATTGGCCTCATAATCAACCAGACAATTCTCTTTATCCTTTGCTTCGCAGTTCCATAATATGACCCTGGGTTTCAAGTCGTTCTTGCCCTTGGGAACAGGGATATGGAATCCATCGTCGCCGGCCTGGCACTCGAGACCCAGTTCCCGCGTCAAGAAAGAAGCCATCAGGACGTTACCCGTTCTCCTTGGGCCGACCACGCAAATGGACGCTTGGTCCAATTCTTTATTCCCCTCTTTTTTCACTTACCAATTCCCTACCATGGAATAACGATACATATCAACATCGTTTTTTCCAGACCTGGTCCTCGACCGGCGGCGAATCAAGACCAGCCGTCAACACATCCTCCAGTTATCCGGACTAGGTGGCCCCCCACCCGATAAACCTCTATACCTGCCTGGCGGCCGAAGGTAACATCCGACGCCTTCGACCGGCCGCCTCTCAGGAGCCTGGTCCCCTGCGCCTCCACCGGGAAAAGAATGATACTTTGGGTGTGATCTCCAGTTCCGGTTCAGTTCGGGTTTCGGCCGCTTCGTATTTCCTTTTCAGGTGGTAGTATCTCTCCACCATCTTCTTGCGGCTGTTCATGTTTTCCTTCAGCATCCTGAACAATTCCAGGACTAGGTCATCCTGCCTGACTTTTGCGCCCAGCCAGACATCAACCTTTTTTTCCAGACCCAAGGTCGCGTTTTCCAGGAGGACCATCCGACGTTCCATGGAATTTATTCTTTTTTTGACCTGATCCCAGGCCTCGGATTCCATCTCCAATGACCGGCCCGTCGAAGCGATTTCGGCCGGACCCTGATCATCGCCCGGAACTATGCCTCCTATCTGCCTGCTTTCCACCACATCCTTGATGATCTTCCCGTCAATTGCCTTTATATCGTCGGCGTATCCGTAAACCAAGGCCGTGTCACACAGGATGTTTATCAAACGGGGCACGCCCCTTGAATATCGGGCGATCGCCTCGAGGGCGGTCTGATCGAAAAGGTTCAAGTTCTTGGCGCCGGCCACCTTCAGCCGGTGATGGACATATCTAGCCACTTCATCCTTATCGAGACCGTTCAAATGGCAATGCACGGTCACCCGTTGAACGAACTGTTCCAAACCTCGGGCCAGCAGCTTGGTTCTCAACTCCGGCTGCCCGACCATTATTATCTGGATCAAATGGTGCTTTTCCGCTTCCAGGTTCGACAGAAGGCGTATCTCTTCTATGGTGCTCTTGGGCAGGTTCTGGGCTTCATCAATGATCAGCACCACCCGATACCTCCGGGCGTACTGTTCCACCAGATACTGGTTGAACAGCTCGAGCATCTCCGTTTTGTCCAGGCCGTCAACCTTGAGTTCGAACTCCTGGCAGATCAGGCGGATCAATTGGTTGGGATTTATGACGGTGTTGTTGATAAGTCCAATATTGACGTCCTGGGGAACCTTTTTCAACAACAGATTAATGAGCGTGGTCTTACCCGAACCTATCTCCCCGGTAATGACCACGAAACCTTTGTTTTCGACTATGGCGTATTCGAGATGGGAAAAAGCGTTTTCATGGCCTGAGCTCATGTAAACGTAGTCAGGGTCGGGATGCAGGTCAAACGGTTTATCTTTCAGGCCGTAGAAAGCTTCATACATACTGGGCTCTGACTTTGTTGTACACCGCGCCTATAACCGGCCTCTCCCTCAACAATTCCATGGCCCGCTTGAGCTGTTTGTTGGAAGTCCTCTCCGCCTCGACCACCAGCAGCACGCCGTCTATGAAGCGGGAAAAAACCAGCGGGTCCGCGCTGGTCAGCAGCGAGGAGGTGTCGAAGATCAACAGGCGGTCGCTGTAACGGTTTTTCATTTCCTTGACCAGGGTCTCCATCCTCGGGGCGCCCAGGAGTTCCGAAGAATTGATTATCGGAGCGCCGCCCGGCAGTATGGTCAGCTTGGGGATGCCGGGATTGACCAGCAGATCGGCCATCTCCGCCTGACCCAGCAGGTATTCGGCCAGTCCCTTTTCCACCTGGAATCCAAAGTATTTGTGGATCGAAGGCTTTCTCAAGTCCGCGTCCACCAGCAGAGTGGTCCGGTTTATCTCCTGAGCCACGCTGATGGCCAGGTTAATGGAAGTGAAGGTCTTGCCCGCGCCCGGATTGGGGCTGGTGATCAGCAGGCTGTTGCCGGTCAGATCCTTGAGTTTTTCCAGGACCTGGGCCCGCAGTATCTTGATTTGATCGGCGGTTTTATTTTCGTGACAGATGGAGATGACTTTGTTTCTTCTGAGAACCAGCGGTTCGCATTCGATCAAGCGGGTGACGGGCTTCTTCTTGAGAAATTCCAGAGGCGCCTCTTCCCGCGGCTCCTTCTTGATCAGCGGCTCGGCCTCCACCTTCAAGCTTCTGGCCTCCAGCGCGGCGGCGTCGGCTTTGGCGGTAATAACCAGAGCAGGCGCCTCCTCGGGGGCGGACTGGGAAGGGGCGCCGGCCAACTGGTCGTTGAGAGCCGGACCGCTGATTTCTTCCCGAGCCAGCTTGGCTTTGTCCAAGGCTTTCTTAAATTTGCTCATTCAGGTCTTCCCCTGTTTAAAAAGGTCGGCGAATAGTCCCGGGGGCCTTACTGGATCAAATCCTCATCATGACTTTCTTCTGCAATTTGACCAGTAAAAGGTCCAAGGGCATGACAAAGAGGTGAATTATTACCAAAGCCAAGGCGACAGTGAACAAGGCCGAACAGACAAAAACCAGCCGCTTTCTCTTCCTGGCCTTGATCTCTTCGAAAGTCTCTATGAACCTGACCGTGGACAGAATCGGCAGACCGGTCAGCGAAAGGAGTTCGCCCTGGGTCTTGACGGAATGGTCCAAGGCTTCACGGAGAAAAGCGAAACCGGCGCCGGCGCCCAAGGCCAGAATAAAACCTACCAGGATTAGGCCCGGTCTATTGGGTTTAACCGGTGTTTCCGGCAATTGAGCCGGCTCGATAATGGTGAAATGTTCGGCCTTGCGCTCCTCCTCCATGCCTTGAGCGGCCTTGGCCTGCATCAGTTTGATGTTGATGTCCCGGTACCGGCCTTTGGCCGTTTCATAATCCCGGATCAGGTTGTTATACTCCTTTTCCACCAGCGGGGTTTTTTCCAGCTTGCGTTGATACTCGGTGATCTTTTCTCTCACCCCTTCCCTTTCCGCGGACAGGCTTTTCATTTCCATTTCCGCCGAGGCCAACTGGGTCTTGAGGTTTATATAGGCCGGATTGTCCATGGTCCGAATCCGCGGTCCGGCCTGTATGGGCCTGGGCTTGACCGCGGCCTGGGCGGACAAGGCCGCCAGGTCATTGGTGACCCGGATAACGTCCGGATGCTTGGGCCCGTATTTGGACTTGAGTGCAGCCAGCTTTATCTTCAGTTCATTTATTCGCCGCGTCTTATCCGGGTCTTCGCTGTAACCGTATATCTGAGTTTCCAGCTCCTTGATTTCATTCATCACCTTTTTGACATCCGGATGTTTGTCCGAAAGCTTGGCTTGCAGAGCGGCCAACTGTAAGCGCAATTGGTTCAGCCGCTCGTTGGGATTGGCGGCCGTCTTCCCGTCTTCCACGCTTATGGTCGTATACTGGTCCACGGTGGCCAGTTGGCCTTGAAGATAGATTATTCTCTCCTGTTGGGAGCGTATCTGGGCGCTGATCTGATCCAGGTCGCGATTCAAGCGATCAATGGCCTGCATATTGACGCCGGTGTTTTCCGGCAGCTCGCCCATATGAGCGGTCTTGAATTCGCTGATCTTCTGTTCCAGCCCATTGATCTCGAACTTCAAATTCTCCAGTTCCTTCTCCAGGAACTCGGTGGTGTTGGCCGCGTGGCTTTCCCTGGCTTTCACGTTTTCTTCCAGATACAACGAGGCCAGGACATTGGCCACCCGCTGGACGGTGGTCGGGTCATTACCCTCGTAGGAAACAACGAAAGCTATGGTCGAGTCCTTTTTGCCTCCTCCCCCCCGCTTGCTGGCCACCTCGGCGCTGATGGTTTTCAGATCAATATCCAGGCGCATGTTTTCGACGATCTCGTCGGTGGTGTACTGGTCCTTCATCTTCTCGTACAAGTTGAAGCGGTTGATGATCTCCAGCAGCTTGGTCCGGCTCAGAACCTGCTGGGTGATTATCTTCAACCGCTCCTCCACGTAACTGGTGACGGTGGCCTGGATATATTCCCTGGGTATCTGCTGTTCCTCGATGACTATCGTGGTCTGGGAGCGAAAGACGGACGGCATGATGAAAGCCACCGCCGTCATGGCCGCAAAGACCAGTAGAAAGATGGCCGTGAAGCCTTTGTATCTTCGGCGGGCAACGCTTTTAATGTCTTGCCAGGCTAGCTGTTCCTCCATCCTTCCTCTCCATCCGCCTGGGTTGAACGATCACCATTCGACCGGGAAATTGAAATTGAACATGGCGCTGACCAGGTGGCGGTATCGTTCATGATCGCTGCCGGCCACGGTCTCGTGATACTTGCCGTAATAATAGTTTAAACGTACGGTGATATTCTCGGTCAGCGAGTAGCTCAGCGAGGGGCCCAGAGAATAATACGTTCGATCCACCTGATTGTTCCGGCTCTCGGTGGAGGTCAAGGTGACGCCGCCGGCAAAACCGGCGCTCAGGCGTTCCCAGACGTCCCAGTTCACATCGAACAGGCATTTATCCGTCAGAATCATTTCGCCGTAGGCGCCGTAGTCATAATCCCTCGAATAACGCAGGGTAGCCCGGTGTTTCTCTCCCAGCCTGGTCAGGGCCAGGTTGACCACGCCGCCCCATTCGGATTTGCGTTCGTCTTCATCAGCCACCATTATCCAGTAATAGGGAGGCACCCGGACCCCTCTGGCCCGGGAAGAAGTCTGCCTTTCCCAGCGCCTGAGTCCAGCCGAGGCGGACATACTCCAATTCTCGTTGAAATAATGAGACCAGCCCGCGGACAGGCCGTAGATCTGGGTCCTGAGGGATTCCGAACGGCTGCTGGAATAGAAAGGCTGGAGGGATATGGTGTCTCGCTGATTCAGCAGCATAAAATTGAACGAACCCGTCGCCTGTTCCGTGTCCACGTCGGCCCGGCCCGGGCTTTCGTACTCGGTCCGGCCGCGGGTGTAGGAAACATCCAGATTAGAGCGCTCGCTGGTGACGTAATTGAATCCACCAGTGGCTCGGTACAACTTGCGCTCCCTGGTCTCGTAAACGATGCCGGCTCTTTCCAACTCCGCTTCCAGGGTCGTATCCTTCGAGTAGGCGCCGCCCAGATTAAACCTGAACCTTTCGGTCATCTGGTACTGGCTCTGAAAAGAATACCTTTCCAGATCCTTATCCTTCGTGGACTCACTGGCATATCGAGTGACGTTATAGCCCGCGGACAGCTCCAGCCGGAAAAGCTCGGTGGAATAGTCGAAAGCCACGGCCGGCGACAACGTGGTGATAAAGTCATCCTTCCGGTTATTCTCCGAAAAGTTAATGTTGTCGTTGTATTCCTCTTTCACCTGGACGGAAGGCGTCACCCGGATTTTACCACCGGCCCAGGCCGGGTTGAAGCCGACCGGACCGGCCATAAGCCAGACCAGGCTCAAAGTCAGGATTCCACCCCACGTCCGGCCAGAGATGCCTTTTTTGCTCACCATCCGCTCCCGTCGAATCCCGCCTCTAGGCGGGGATGATATCCGCGGTACATGACCTTCCCTTCCCGCCGGCCCCGTTCAAGATCAACGCACGATCCACGAAAAAGGGTTCGCCGGCGGGCGGACCCATAACCATAAGCCGGCATCGCCTGAACCTTACGGAACGACCACCACGTCTCCCCGTTCCAGAACGATGTTCTGTTCCAGGTTCCGCCCTTTCTTGACTTCGTTGTAATCGAAGGGGAACTGCTTGGTCTTGCCGCCGCTCTGGCGCAGGACCACTATGCTGCCGGCCGAGGCAAAGGGCGTCAGGCCGCCGGCCATCGAAAGCATCTGCATCACGTTCGTCTCACTGGTGATGGGATACTGCCCCGGTTTGTTGACCTTGCCGATGACATAGGCGGTCAGGCTGCGTATCTCCAGGAGCATGATCGTAACCGTGGCGTCCGGTACAAATTCCCTCACTTTCTTGGTCACGGCCTCCCGAAGCTGAGGTACGGTCATGCCGGTCGTGTCCTGACTGCCGATCAAGGGATAAGAAATGATGTGGTCCGGAGGAACGATCACGTTCTTTTTCAGGCTCTCGTCGCCCCAGACCGATATCTCCAAGATGTCGCCCGGCCCGATCACATATTCCGCCGACTGCTCTTCTGACCAGGCAGGTCGGCCATGAATAAGGCAGACGGAAGCTATGAGGATCAATAATAGTACTCTCTTCATTTTCGGCACCTCGAGTTTGGTTTTCCTATCCGTCTTGCTGAACGATGAGAGCGGCGATCAGCCGTTCCCCCGATTCACCCTTCTTATCTCTCCTATCATACCTAGTTATATATAATTAATCAATAAGGAAAATACCAAGGCCCCTGATTAAGCCGGTATAACCTGCTGACGGGTCTGATATTGGTACGAGGCCGCCGGCGCGATTATTTATTTAATAATATAATATCATTAAATTAAACAGGATCAGTTCGCGGATATTCCTGGGCCTGGCGCGGCCATCCGTTGAAGGTGGTTTATATAAGAAAAAAGTATTAATCCGTGGTCAGTTTTCTAATACTTAGTTATTATTTGCCCGGCGGTCGGCTAATACCAATTACCTAGGGTGGGCGACCGTCGGGTGGAACGGACCGTCAGCTCGGGCGGGGCTCCGGCTAACGCCGACCGGCATCCCGTCGTTCCGGGCTCCTCATCTCGGACGCCAACTCCAGTGCCTTGGCCCGGAATAGTTTGTCGGTCGGTCTGAGGTTCACGGCCTTCCGCACGTCATCCCAAGCCGCCCGGAGGTTGCCCTTGGACATCCAGGCCAGACCGCGGTTGAAATAGGCGTCGGCGTCGTTGGGGTTCAGGGACAAGGTCTGGTCGAAATCGGCGATGGCTTCATCCAATCTGCCTTTTTCCGCCATGGCCGTTCCTCGGTTGTAATAGATCACCGGATTGAGGTGATCGAGTTCCAAGGCTTTGGTCCAGTCCAGGTTGGCCCGGTCCAGATTGCCCTTGGCCACCCAGACCAGGGCCCGATAATGATAGGCCGCCGGGTTGAACGGTTCGGCGGCCAAGACCAGGGTTAAATCGCTCAAGGCCCTTTCCCATTGATTCTTCCTGGCCCAGGCCACGCCCCGGTGGAATCGGGCTTCCAGGTGTTGAGGGTTAATGCCCAAGGCCTTGGTATAATCGCTGACGGCCCGGGTGAAATCGCCCTTTCTCTCCCAGGCCAGGCCGCGGCGAAAATAGGCGTAATCATAGCGGGGATCGATCTTCGAGGCCTGGCCGTAATCCACGTTGACCGGCCGTTCGCCATTGTCCGGCCAGGCCACGAAGGCGTGAAGACAGGCGGGCATGGCCAGATAGGGCTTCAGGCTGAGGGCGCGGTCGTAATCGGCCAGGGCCCGGTCCAGGTCGCCCAGGAGGTCCCTAGCCAGGCCGCGACCGAACCAGGCTTCGGCCAATCTGGGATTTATGTCCACGGCCCGGTCATAGTCCTTGACGGCCCGCTCGAACTCGAGCCGGTTGAACCTGAGTCCGCCCCGTTGGAAATAAGCTTCCGCGTTCCCCGGTTCCAGGCTGACGGCCTTATCGTAATCCCGCAGGGACTGGTCGAATTCACCGGACATGGCCAAGGCGCCGCCCCGCCGGCAATAGGCCTTGACCAGGTCTTCGGTCTTCAACCGGCCGGATTGAATGACCCTGGTATAGAAGCGCACGGCCTTTTCGAAATCGCCCTGGCGGTGAGCCATCCGCGCGGCCAGGTAATCCTCTTCGACGCCGGCCGTAACTTCGGTCGTCCAGGCCAGACACGTCAAGACCGCCAGAAGGCCGATCATCCTCGATGGATTTGTATTGAACATTATCGACTCGTGTCCCTCATCCGGCGACGCGTCCCTCCCTAATAATAATGACTTGGAAAGCCGGCGAACGTTCAGAGGAATTAATGATCGGCCCGGACTAGGATCATGTTTCCATCATGATATCAGGCGGCGAATCCCGCGCCTGACCCTCTCCCAGGGGCTCGGTTCCTCGGCCTCGAAATCATAAGTCAGGCCCGGCGTTCGGTAGGTAATGGGAATCTCCAGTCGGCCGCCGTTGGTGTCCGCCACCAGGAACCCGGTCCTTTCCCGGCCCGGCTTCAAAAAATCCGGCGGTTGGACGCTTATCCGCACCCGGGTGGATCGGCCGCTTATGTGCATGGGCGTCAACATCACCTCCCGGGCCGGCCCGTCGAAATACAGGCGTCCGGAAAGAAATCCCCGGCCTCGATTCAAGAATTCAATCTCCGCGTTTCTGATTTCGCCGGGCGCGATTTGGCCCAGGTCCAGTTCACTTTTATCGGCGGCCGCCTTGGGCCAGGGCAGGTCCGGGTTCAGTAAATGAAGCACGGCCTCCAATTTGGCCTCCTCGACCAGGTCCTGGTTGTCCAGCAGCTCGTCCAGGGCTTGAGGATCGTTCAAGCGCCCGGTGGAGATAAGCCAGGTCCGCAGATCGCCCTGGGCCAGAAGCTCCAGCCCCGCCTTCCAACCCGCCGGTCCGGAATCGATCAGTCCGGCCAAATCTCTGGGTTCGGCGATCCGCCGGCCTCCAAAATCGAGCGGCGCCGAAGGGCTGAATCGCCAGACCAAGGCCCGCCGGGCCTGATCCCGGTCCCGAGACGCCAGGCGGGCCAGATAAGCCATGAACTCGTGGTCCCCGGTCCGGCCCGGAAAGACAATCTCCAACCAAGCCTGGATGACGCCGGTATAGAGCCCGCGCCCCACCGCCTCGGCGGTCTCGGGATGATCGCCCGCGGCCCGGGCCAGGTCTTCCGGAGTGCGCACGGCCAGGCCCGAACCTAGAGGCAAAGGTCTCGACGGGTCCAGCAGGAAGAGTAGGGGCCAGGCGCCCATGGTCTCCCGGCCGGCGTGACGCTCCCGAAAGGCCTTTATCCGGCCGGCCAGTTCCAGTCCCCGGGGACCCCGAAAAGCCGATTCTATCCAGCAGTCGATATATCCCTCCCAGAAAGCCTTTTTCAAAGCGTTGCGCAGGTGTCCGTCCGGCGAGGCCAGAGCTTCGACCAGTTGCACCATGTCGTAGATTGGCCGGTCCTCGACCTCGAGGGGCAGGTTAGGATCGAGGGTGTATCTTAGTTTGAACACCCCCAACTTCTTCTCCGAAGCGAAGACCCTTTCGATCTCCCTGATCCTGGCCGCCAGGTCCGGGTCGAAGTATTCGGCCCATAGATTGACGCGGCCGCGGAACAGTTCGTCCGCCGCGTCGAATTCTTTCAGGCGTCGGGCTAACTCAACCGGGTTGCGGGCCTGGGGACAGGCCGGGAAAGGGAACTCCTGGTCGTAAACGACTTCCTCGACTATCGGCTCATCAGCCTGCCAGGCCGCCACCTGGTCATAGCCCCAGCGTGATTCCGGGTTGCGCCGCAGGAGTCCGTTTATCAGCAGCTCGAACCGGTCGGACAGGCCTCGAGGCCGGGGGACCTGGCCTTGCAGGTGTCGGTCCACGATCTCGTGATAGGCCAGGCCGTCGAAGGGAGAATGTCCCCAGACCAGGTGCAGCAGGGTGACGCCCAGGGCGTAATAATCCGAAGCCGGCGAAATCCGGCGCAGGCGGAGTTGTTCCGGCGAGGCATAATCGAGGGTGAAGACCATATAGGATCGGGTGACCTGGGTCTCTACGCCTTCAGGTATATAGGAGCTGATGCCGAAGTCGCCGATGACCAGTTCGGTCCGGGTCTGATCCCGGAAAAGAAGGTTGGTCGGCTTGAGGTCACGGTGGATGATGCCCCGGTCGTGGCAGAACTTCAGCCCGCTTATGATCTGGCCCAGATACTCCTTGATCCCGCCTTCGGGCAAGGGCGGAAGGTCGGCCAGGCTCCCGCCTTGGCAGTACTCCATGACCTCGAAGAATCGTCCGGCCCATTGTCCGTAGCCGCGCAGGCTGACCAGGTTGGGGTGGGACAGATTGACCAGGTTTTCCAGGACCTCGGGCTTGGGCGACAGACCCGGTTGGTAAAACTTCAGGGCCACCTTTTCCCGGCCGGTCAGGTCCGCGCAGAGATAGAGCCTGGCCTCGCCTGAAGCCTGCCCCAGCGGACCTTCCAAAACTTGGTACCGGCCGGCGATTGTTTCGCCGGCGCTCAACGCGCCGCTTTCGGACGGGCCCGGCTTTTTCTTTCTCTCGGCCGGCGAAGGCATGGCTTGAGTGACCCGTTCGCCCGCCGGCCCTTGGGGCAGACGCTCGGTCACCCTGGCCGCCGCCTCCGGCAAGCGCTCGGTAACACCCTTTATCCTGTCGTCGTCAACGCCCATCGGCGCGTTCCTCTATAAAGTTCCGGACACGCGTTTCACCCCGGCGGGTCGGCGGCGGATCATTGTCCGCCGATCATCCTGACCCGAAAAGGCACATTGGCCAAGGTTATTTCATCCCCGTTCCTGAGGCGGGCCCGGCCGCCCGGGCTCAAGGCGGCCTGGTTCACCCTGGTTCCATTCAGGGCCGAGGGCAGAGCAGTGACCATCCAGGCCCCTGCCTCGAAGTCAAAGCGGCAATGGTGGCGGGAGACGAAGTTCAAGTTCGGCAGGCCGCTCAACTGCACCTCCGCCCGGCTGCTGGGATGGGCCTGGCCCACGGTCTGGCCGCTCCGCACCTCGAAGACCTTGTCCGCGTCCTGACTCTCCAGATAGAAGTGCGGCCGGCCGGATTCGTCTCTTTCGATCAGGGGTGACGATTCGGCTCGACCTGGAGGGGTTTCCATTTCCGGAGGCGGCGCTGAACCCTGGGCCGCCGATGGTTCCGCGGCTTCCGCCGATTCAGCCGGCACGGGCCGGACCAGCCCCAGAAAGTGTCCGCAACGGTCGCAGACGTTCAAATGCTCCTGGTTGAACGCCCCGCATTGGGGGCAGAGCTTAACGTAATCCGCCATAAGGCTCCTGTGTGGATGAGACCCTTGTTTTCAAGCTCGGCCGGTGCTGAGCCCAAGGCCATGCCGCACCCTGCTACGGCGCAATGGATCGCCGACGCCGATCAAGGTGCTCAGACCCCGCGGCCCCAGCCCTAAATCGAAGCGGCCGGCCGGAAAGTCGTCCATCAATTGACGCCGGGACTCGCCCAGCGGGCTGAGGTAAATAATCTCCTGATTGCCGGAACCGGCCAGGGGGTGGCGGCCGGGAATCTCGGCCCGATATGGTCCGTCAATGAGGATATCAATATGGCTCAAAAGTCTCCGGCCGGTCTCCGAAACGCTTTCGATTTCCGGTCGGGTGTAGCCGGTATAAACCAGGACGTCCCAGTCCGGCCGTGTCGGTTTGAGCCGGTCCAGCAGATCGAGCAAGGCCCCGGCCTGGTCGAATGGCTCTCCCCCGGAAACCGTCAGGCCGGTCAGAGGATGACCGACGGATAGTAGTTTTCGGGCCAAGGCCCCGATTTCAATCAAACGGCCCGAGGAAAAAGGCTGCATCTCCGGACTTAGACAACCGGGACATTTCCGGTCGCAGCCGGCCACCCAAAGAGCGGCCCGGAGGCCCGGACCAAGGGATCGCACCGGGTAGGCCAGGCTGTACAAGCGCAGCCGAGTCATAGCCCCTTCGTCTCGGCCTTGATCCTGAACCTATAAGGCGCCTCCGGCCCCAGGTCTTCCAAATCGGTGATGATGACCGCGGCCCCGGGCGAGGGTTTACTGTTCAGGTCAACCTGATCGAATAGAAACCTGGTCAGGGGATTGACCAGGGCCGAGTCCACCATGTTGCGGATGCCCCGGCCGCCGTGATGGAGTTGCCCCTGGGCCAGATTGATCAGCCTGGCCCGGGCCTGGGGTTCGATCTTTATTTCCAGACCCCATTTCTCCTGGGTGGACTGGGCCAGGCGGGAGGTCATCAGGTCCACGATCTGTTCGTCCACCGGCGGCTTGATGAAATCGAAGACCACGAAGTTGTCGCCGAAGCGGTTAAGTATCTCCGGCCGGCCCAGGACGAAATTGAAATGATGACGGATGGCCCTCAGGATGATGTCCTGCATCTTTTCGAAAGGCATGCTCGGGTCCACCAGGGCCTGTCGGCCTGGGGGGCCGTCCTCCCGGCTGACCGTGCCCAGGTTGCTGGTGAAGATTATGATCGTCTCCGAGAAATAAACCGTCTCGCCCTTGCCGTCGGTCAGCCGGCCGTCGTCCAGTATCTGCAGAAACTTGTCGAATATTCCGCCGTGGGCCTTCTCGATCTCGTCGAACAGGAGCACCGAGAAGGGATTTTCCTTGAGCGCGTTGGTGAGCTGGCCGCCTTCCTCGTAGCCCACGTACCCGGGCGGGGCCCCCAGGAGCTTTTCGTCCGAATGCGGCGCTGAATATTCGCTCATGTCGAAGCGGAGGCAACGGTCTTCCCGGCCGAAAAGTAGATCGGCCAGGCTCTTGGCCATTTCGGTCTTGCCCACGCCCGTAGGTCCGGCCAGAAAGAGCACGCCGCGGGGGCGGCTGGAGACATGGGGCGCGCCCGCGGCCAGGCCGATCCTGGCCCGCTTGACTATGTCCACCACCCGGGCTATGGCCGACTCCTGGCCCTTGATCCTGGACTTTATATGGGCCTCGGCTCCGGCCAGCCGGTCCCGGTCCAGCTTGTCCCATTCACTCTCGGTGACCCCGTATTTGAAACGCTGGATTATCTTGTCCACTTGGCGCACGTCCAGGTTTTCGCGGCGGGACAGATGCACCAGGCTCATTAGTTCGTAATGGGTCAAGCCGTCGGTCAGGGCCGCGAAGCGGGAGACCAGTTCCCGCGGCGGCGTCGGTCCCTCGGCGCCGGCAAAGGCCGGATAGGTGCGATTCAGGAATCGGGAGCGGTCCAGGGTATCCGGCTTGTCAATGAAGATTGATTTGGCCCGGGGATTGCTCACGTACAGGAAAGGCGGCAAATCGTTGAGCTTGTCGCAGAGCAGTATCAGGCAGTTCTTGAACTGTCCGCCCTGGGGCGCGAAAACGTCGGCGCACTCGAGCGAGGCCTTGAGTATCCTGGCCAGCAAGCCGCTCTCTTCCCGGGAAAAATGGCCGGGCGTAGCGACCAGCCGGGAAGCCAGGTTGAAGACAAAGGCGCAGGGCGTGTCGGTGTTCCGCACCACCGCCCTCAGGTCCGGCATGATCTGATTCAGGTCAATCCCTCCGGCCCTGGCCGGCGGCTGGACCGCGCCGGGCTGGGTCTCCGATGGAACCGGGCCGGCCGCACTTCCCGCGCCCCCGGGGGCGGAGGCCGTCCGGTTCCCGGATGGAGAGGGCGCCGGCGCCGCGGTCCGGGGCTTCGTGCCTCGGCTGGCCGCCAAATCCCGATAAAGCCTCTCCATCTCCGACTCCGGGAAATAGAGCCCGTCCACTGAATCGATGAAGCCGACCAGCTTGTAACCCAGTCCGGTCAGATATCTCCGGAAGAAGTTGGGCAGATCGTCATCGGTCCAATAGGCTTCATTGGTCTCGGGCCGCCGCACCGGAAAAGACACCAGGTCCAGGACGTTGCCGTGGATGAAGAGCAGGCTCTTCAAGGGCAGAAAACGATCTATTTCCTTGAGCCAGCGCGGCGATTCCTCATTGACCACGATCATGGTTTTTTCTCTCGCGCCGGCCGCGGCCGGAACCGCGCCCTCAATCTTCCCGGCGCCGGGCTTTTGGTTTCTCGTCGAAACGCGTCTCTTCCTCGGCGGCCAGTTCCTCGGCCGTGATCAGGTCCGCCAGGGGCAGGGCTTCGTCGGCCAAAGGCTGCTCGAGTTCCAGTTGAAAGGAGAAGCCTTCCCGGGTCAGGAGTCGAAGCAATTCGTGGAAATCGCCGCACCATTTCTCTTCCTGGGCCCTAAAGTCCTTTTTTTCCGCCCTGGTCAGCGGACCGGCCTTGTCCGGCGCCAGATCGAAGACCAGGCGGCCGTCGGGCTGTATGGCTGCCGAAAGCCTTCCTCCGGCCGGGCCGGTCAGTATGGCCCGGGCCGGCTGGTCAAGCTTCGCTTCCGCGAACGGTTCGCCGGCGCGGTAGCCCAGGGCTTCGAGGTTCCGGATCACGGATTCGCCCAGAATCCGGCGATAGGCCCGGCGCTGGAGGTCCGGCTCGATCAGTTCCTTGAGACCGGCCAGGCGCTTTTCCAGAAGTTCCAATCCCCCCCAATCGAGGGTTTTTTTCTCCAGCAGCGCCACCAGGTCGTCGCGGAGCGAAGCCAGCTCGGACCGGCGCGAGTCTGGAACGGCCAGGGGAAGATGCAGCAGGACCTCATCCAGCGCTTTCTCCCCCCTTTGGAAAAACTCCCTTTCGGCCTTGGTCCTGTCCTCGGACTCCGTCAAGAATCGAGTCATGGTCCGGGCCAGGGTGTCTTTCAAGGCCGTCAATTCGGCCCGTTTCAAAGGCTGGCCTCGATCCGCGGCCCGGGCCAGCCTTTTCGTTTCCTCTTCCAGGCGCTGGAACGGCCAGGCCGGTTGGGCCTTGATCTCCTTGGGCAAGCCGGCCAAGAGACCGCTCAGCTCCGCGATAAGCTCCCGGCTTCCCTCATCCGGCCCCGGCGCCCGGCGGCCCACGTCCAGATAGCCTTGGACCGCGGGCTCCTCTCCGGTCCTTGCCCTGACGGGCTGGGCCAGGACCGTTCGGGCCAGTTTCTTTTCCGCCTGGCGGACGGCGGCCTGGCTCCTTTCTATTTCTTCGGTCTTTCTCCGCTGTTCGTTCTCGAGGGCGGTCCAGCGCTCGAGGCGGCTCTTATCCAACTGTTTCTGGATTTCGGCGCTGGCTTTGTATTCGGCATAGGCCTTGGCCAGGGCCAGGGCGGCCAGGCCCACCACCAGGGGTAGGGCGTATGGGCCAAGAAGAGAGATCAGGATCACCTGGCTGCTCATGTCTTCGATCCTGGGCGGACGCGCAACGAGATATCGTCGGGACCTAGCTTGTAACAATTATGGGCGGCCCGGCCGGCCTTGTCAACTCGCGGCGATTCGTGATCCCCGGTCGTTAAAAAAAGGGCGCCGAATCAGCGCCCCTTCTTCCGCCCTCGAGGGACATGATCAGGCGATTATTGTTTGGGCGGCAGCCATTGATACATCCAGGTTTCCGTCAGCGTGGCCCCGCCCTGGCCCAGGTACAACCGCAAGTCAATGGGGTCCGGACCTTGGGGTTTGAGGTCGAAAATGGCCCGCCGGCCGTTGATCTCCCACAAAGGCCGGGCGGACACGTTTTCCACCGTGCCGCGGGAGGCGGTGATGACCGCTTCCACCGGCGCCTTACCGGACAGCATGGGCAGGTCGCCTCCGGCGAAGTCAATCACGAACTTGCGCGAGTAATAAGGCCTCTTCCGGCCCACCACGCCGCCAACGCCGAGGCGGGTGGCCACTACCCGCGCCAGGGGCGGTCGGGCCGGCGGTTCGACGCACCAATGCAGCCGGTAGGAATAATTCAGTTCCTGGCCGGCGAGTACCGGCCGGTCCGGCTTCCAGAAGGCCACGATGTTGTCGAAAGTTTCATCCTCGGTGGGAATCTCGACCAGGGTCACCGCGCCCCGGCCCCACTGTCCGACCGGCTCGACCCACAGGCTGGGCCGGCGGTGGTAGAAGGCGCCGTCGTCCTGATAATTATTGAATTCCCGGTCGCGCTGCAGCAGCCCGAAACCACGCGGGTTATCGTCCAGAAAGGAATTGACTCTCAGGCTGGGCGAGTTGATCAGGGGCCGCCAGATCCATTCACCCGATCCCGTCCAGACGGACAGGCCGTCCGAATCGTGAATCTCGGGCCTGAAATCGTCGGCCGCGCGCCGATCGTTTTCGCCGCACTGGAACATGCTGGTCAAGGGCGCGATACCCAGCCGCTCGATGGGCTTGCGCGGATAGAGCGCCGCCTCGATTTGCATGACCAGGGCCCAGCCCGGATATATCCTGAAGCTGTAGGCCCCGGATAGGCTCTCGCTGTCCAGCAAGGCGTAGACCGCCAGCCAGGTCTGTCCCGGCGCCGGTCGCTCCAACCAGAACGCGGTGAACATGGGGAATTCCTCGGGCCTGGACAGCCCGGTGTCCAGGGCCAGGCCGCGGGCCGACAGGCCGTACTGCTTCTGGCCGCTGGTGGCCCTGAAGTAGCTGGCGCCCAGGAAGGCGGCCAGGTCCAGTTCGAAATCGTTCTGGAAGTGGATTCTGAAGCCGGCGAAGCCCAGGTCCGGCGGCAGGGGCGCGTCGAAACGGTTGGGACCGTAATCGAAGAGGTCGGCCGAATAAACGATCGGTTTGGCCAGGCCGTCCACCACCTCGTTAATCCTGACCGCCTGTTTGAAATACAGACCCAGGTGGAAGAGGCGGATTTGAAAGGCCAGGTTCTTGTCCCGCCACAGGCTGTGGTCGGGCCGATACTTGATGGCCTGGTACTGGTCCCAGTTCAACGCGGCCAAGGGGGCCGGCAAGTCCGAAGGCCGGGGCAGGTAAGGTTTTTCCGCCGCCCGCCTGGCCTCTTCCTTGAGCTTCTCGAAACTGAAGGCCGTGCCCTCGCCCGCCGCTTCGGCCAGACCGGTCCCCAACGGCGGCAGAACACCGGCCATGGCCTGACACCCTAAAACACCGGCGCAGCCCTGCAGGAAATCCCGCCGATTCATCTCTCCGCTCCTCTTTTCGGATAACGCGACCAGGCCACTATCATCGATCTCGACTCCTCGCTTTCAATTTCAACGACACTCCGGGGAATGATATTACAGCCTCGAAGGAGAAACAAGTCCGGGAAAGGTCTCAGACCTCTATTTTCAGATGATATTGGACTTAATGATTTTTATCAGCGGCCGTTGGACTGGAAGTCCCTTCCCAGGCGATAAGCTCTTTCCAGGTTCTTGTCCCGGAAGGTCATATCGTTGGGCATCATTCCGCCAAGTATTTCCATTTTGACCTCGGTGAAACCTACGTTTTTCAAACGGTCCTGGAGCATGATACACCGCATGGCGCCGGCAATGCCGGTTTCCTCCAAATGCTCCTCCGTGTGGCCGGCGGAACAGATTACCAACGCTTTTTGCGGCTTTATCAGGGATTTCCTTTCTCCATCCGCTTCATAGAAATAAGCATAACCATAAGACCACACCCGGTCAAACCATCCTTTTAGTTTGGCGGGACAATCGCTCCACCAGACCGGATATATAAACGCCAGGGCCTCGGAACGCGCAATCTTACCCTGCTCCTCCTTGACGTCATCCGGGAGGGGCGCTTCGGGGTCTTGTCCGATTTCCCTGAGATACTGACTGGCCTCCATTTCCGAACGAAAGCCATTCTCATAGAGATCGAAAACCTCATGGGTGTGCCCGGATTCTTCCAAGCCGCGAGTGAAGTATTCGAGCACCTCCCGACAAAACGACCGCGGGCTGGGATGAGCGAACAGAATGTAAACGTGCATGTCAGTCTCCTGTTTTTCGGCGGAATTTTCACTATAGCAACCTACTACTTTCCAGGGAAATCTTTAAGGCCGGCCGGTCCATTTCAAGGCAGATAAAAGCGGCAGCGGTCGAAAGGGAAAGCTTTCAACAAAGCCTGGTGCAATTCCTGGTAGCGTTCTTTGATCAGGCGCATCTGATCGGCGAAGTCCTTTTCGGCCCGCGCTAGGGCCTGGCGCTCCTCGTCCGGAGTAAGGGGTCGGGGCCGACACTCGGGCGGGACGCCGTCGCCTTTATAAGGGCCGAACTCGCAGGTCATGACTTTATGGGACCGAATAGTCTCCTTGACCTTGGCCAGCAAGGCTTCGAGCTTCTTGAGGCCGTGGTCGCGCAAGGAGGCCGGGGACTCCACGAACCTGGCCAGGTCCTGGCGCAAGGTCAACTCGGAAAGCGCGCCCACGCCGGTCTCGTGCACCTTATACTGAGGGCTGGCTCTCAGTTCCAATTCGCTGGTCGGTTTCCCTGGTTCATCATAAAAGAAAAAGCCCAAGCTCAGCCCCTCGCCGACTATGGTCCGGCCGCCTTCGGCGAAGTAAATCCGGCAGCCGATACCGCGGCCCGGCGGGGTGTATAAGACGTTCAGTCCCAGCCCGAAGGTTTCGCGCATTTGGCGGCCATAAAACAAGGTATAGAGGGTCAGGACGTGCTGGTCCGGCCGTCGCGGGCCGTCATGGGCGATCACGCAGTCGCCGCGGGCGCCCGGGCCCCGACACCAGGCGGCCTGGTAAAAGTTGCCGCCGGTATGATAAGGGATATGCCGCCATTCCGGCCCGACCATCCCCCGGAGGCAGGAGTCCAAGGCCAGGAAGCCGCGCTTGGTGGCTTCATGGTCGAATGGTAAATCATCGAGACCCGCGGCGGCCGCCGACTTCAGGCCGGTATTCAATCCCAACAACACTCCCAGGATAAGCGCCAGGACCAAACAAGAGCGTTGGAGAACCACGGTTTTATTTGCCCCGGAAAGATCGTGGTGGCCATAACTCGGTCGCGTCTTCATATCAAGAAACCTCCAGGTGGCAGGCCAGGAAACGGCCGGGGCCGACCTCACGATAGACCGGTTTCTCCCGGCGGCAGATTTCCATCCGTCGCGGGCAGCGGGGATGAAAGGAGCAGCCGGCGGGCGGATTGACCGGGCTGGGTACGTCGCCTTCCAGAATGATGCGCTGTTTGGCGGCGGTGGGGTCAGGCACGGGCGCGGCCGAAAGAAGGGCCTGGGAGTACGGGTGAAGCGGGTTGGCGTAGAACCCGGCCTTGGACGCCTGTTCCACCATTTGGCCCAGGTACATGACCCCCACCCGCTGGGCCAGGTGCTCCACCACGCTCAGGGAATGGGAGATGAACACGTAGGTCAGACCGAATTCAGCCTGAAGTTTCTTCAGAAGATTCAGAATCTGGGCTTGAATGGAGACGTCCAAGGCCGACACCGGTTCGTCGGCCAAGAGTAGTTTGGGACCGAGGGCCAGGGCCCGGGCAATGGCTATCCTCTGTCTCTGGCCGCCGGAAAATTCATGCGGGTAGCGTTCAGCCATCTCCGGGGTCAAACCTACCACCTCGAGCAACCAAGCCACCCGGTCCCGCCTTTCGTTTCTGGAACCGATCCGGTGAATGAGCAAAGGTTCTTCGATGATCCGGCCGACTTTTTGCCTGGGGTCCAGGGAGGAATAGGGGTCCTGATAAACGATCTGGGCGACCCGGCGAAAAGCCTTCAAATCAGACTTAGCCAGGCCGGCCAGGGCCCGTCCTTGGAAAAAAATCCGGCCGGAAGTCGGGTCCTCCAGGAGCAACATCAATCGGCCCAGGGTGGACTTGCCGCAGCCGGACTCACCCACCAGGCCGAAGACCTCGCCCTCGAACACGGTCAGGTCCACGCCGTCCACGGCCCGGACCAAACCGGCCCGGCGGCCCCAGGCCGCGCCCTGAAGCGGATAGTATTTGGTCAATCCTTGGGCTTCCAGAATCGCCTCGGTCATGTATCTATCCCAAAGGCCGGTGGCATCTGGTCCAGTGGTCCGGTCCGGCTGCCAGCCAGGGCGGCGGCCGGCGGCAGTCTTCGGCCGCCTGAAAACAGCGATCCTGAAAAGCGCAGCCAGGCGGCAGGGACAGCAGGTCCGGCACCAGGCCGGGGATGGGGTTGAGGTCCCCCGTCCGTCCGGCCATCTGGGGCAAGGACTGGAAAAGGCCTAGAGTGTAGGGATGGCGCGGCCCGGCGAACAACTCCCTCACCCCGGCCGCTTCCACCACGCGGCCGGCGTACATGACCGCCACCCGCCGGCAGGTTTCGGCCACCACGCCCAGGTCATGGGTGATCAGCAGAATGGACATGCCGATGTCCCTTTTCAATCTGGCCATCAGGTCCAGTATCTGGGCCTGGATGGTCACGTCCAAAGCCGTGGTTGGCTCGTCGGCGATCATGATCTGGGGATGGCAGGCCAGGGCCATGGCGATCATGACCCGCTGCCGCATCCCGCCGGACAACTGATGCGGATAATCGTTCACCCGGTGGCCGGGGTCGGGCAACCCCACCTGACCGAGCAGGTCCACGGCCTGAAGCCTGGCCTCGCGGCGGCCCAGCCGCCGGTGTTTTTTCAGCACCTCCGCGATCTGATAGCCCACCGGGTAAACCGGGTTGAGGGAGGTCATGGGCTCCTGAAAAATCATGGAAATGTTGTTGCCCCGGATGCGCTTCATCTCGCTTTCCGCGACCTTCACCAAGTCCCGGCCGTTGAAGATTATCCTGCCGGCGGCGATGAAACCCTGGGGTCTGGGCGTCAGACGAAGGACGGAAAGCGCGGTGACGGATTTGCCGCAGCCGGATTCGCCGACCAGGCCTAGGGTTTCTCCCTGGTACAAGGTCAGGTCCACGCCGTCCACGGCCGGCACCAGTCCGCGCCTGGTCCGGAAATGGGTCTTCAATCCTTGAATTTCCAAGATGGCTTTCAGGTTCGAGCCGGTCACCTTGACCTCAGGGACGGGTCCAGGACGTCGCGCAGGCCGTCACCGAAGAGATTGAAGCCCAGGACCAGGATAAGGATGGCCAGGCCGGGAAAAGCGGCCACGTGAGGGGCGATCTGGATATACTGCCGGCCCTCGGAAAGCATGGCCCCCCATTCCGGCTGCGGCGGTTGGGCGCCCAGGCCCAGAAAACCCAGGGCCGCGGCCTGGAGCACGGCCGTGCCCATGCCCAGGGTGGCGTAAACGATGACCGGCGGCAGGGCGTTGGGCAGGACATGGCGGAAAATAACCCGGCCGTGGCCGCCGCCCAGATGCCTGACGGCCTGGATGAAAAGCTGCTCCCTCAGCGAAAGGACGCCGGCCCGGACAATCCGGGCGTAATGGGGAATGTAAATAATGCCCACGGCGATCATGGTGTTGGTCAGGTTCGGCCCCAGGATGGCCGTGATGAATATGGCCAGCAGGATGGCGGGAAAGGCCAGCAGGACGTCCATCAGCCTCATGATCAAACCGTCGAGCCGGCCGCGGAAATATCCGGCGATCAACCCCAGCAGGGTCCCGGGGGCCAGGGAGATTATGACCGAGATCAATCCTATCTTGAGGGAAATGGCGCTGCCGTATATCACCCGGCTGAAGATGTCCCGGCCCAGGCTGTCGGTGCCGAAAAAATGCTTTCCGCTCGGTCCTTGGAGACGTTCCAGGGGCGCGGGCTTGAGCGGGTCGTAGGGCGCGATCAGATGGCCAAGCAGGGCCGTGGCCAAAATCACCAGGACCAGAAACAAGCCCAGGACGGCGGTCCTGTTTCTAAGCAGGTCTCCAAAGGTTTCGAATTTATTCATGGACCCGAATCCGGGGGTCGAGCAGCACGTAGATGAGGTCCACGGCCAGGTTGGTCAGGGCCATGAGCGCGGCGAAGACCAGCAGGCAGCCTTGGACCGCGGCGTAATCCCGGGCCAGCAGCGAATCAACCACGTACCGTCCCAGACCCGGCCAGGAGAAGATCGTCTCGGTCAGGACCGCGCCGCCCAGCAGCAACCCCAGGTTCAAACCGATGACCGTGACCACGGGCAGAAAAGCGTTGCGCAAGGCGTGGCGAAGGATGACCGCGGCCTCGGCCAGCCCCTTGGCCCGGGCCGTCCGGACGTAGTCCTTATTGAGGACTTCCAGCATGGTCGAACGGGTTATACGGGCGATGACGGCCATCGGCACGGTGGCCAGGGTGAAGGACGGCAGCACCAGGTGCCACATCGCGTCGCCCAGCAGAAACAATTTACCGGCCACCACCGCGTCCAACAGCACCAGGCCGGAAAAAAACGGCAGATCGTGCTCCAGTCCCAGCCGGCCCATCATGGGCAGGAGCGGATACTTGACGGCCAGAAAATAGATCAGCATCAATCCTAGCCAGAAGATCGGCATGGAGACGCCGATCAGGGCCAGGAGCATGGCGGCGTAATCGAAAAAGGAATACTGCCGCACGGCTGAAACCACGCCGGCCAGGATGCCGAAAAAGCTGGCGATGAACATGGCGGCCAGGGTCAACTCGACCGTGGCCGCCAAGCGGGTGACGATCTCGTTGAGGACGGGCGTTCCGCTGGTCAGGGACCGTCCCAGGTCGCCGCTAAGAATGTTGGTCAGATAAATCCAGTACTGAACCGCCCAGGAGCGGTCCAGTCCTAATTGCCGCCTGATGCGGTCCAGTTCGGCCGGAGTGGCCATTTCGCCCAGGAGCAGCCGGGCCGGATCGCCCGGGATGAGACGGAGCATCAAGAAGACGGCCACCGAGACCCCGAGCAGGATCAACAGCAGGTGGGCCAGGCGTTTGGCCGTGTAGGTCGGCAAGGATTGATCCGTGTCAGCCCCGCCGCCTCTCCCCGGCGGGAAAGAGGAGGCGGGGCCGGAGCCGGGCCGCGGCTACTTCTTTTCCTTCCAGATCATCTGGAAGGAGTTCAGGCCATTGGGACGAAGCGGGACCTCATGAAGCTGCTTGGAATAGCATCGCACCACGGTCGAATGGGCCAGCGGCACCCAGGGCACGTCCTGGTGGAACAACTCCTGGGCCTTCAAATAGAGCTTGGTCCGTTCGGCCTTGTCCGGGATGGTCTGGGCCTTTTTGCACAGGTCGGTGAATTCGGCGTTCTTCCACAAGGCTATGTTGGCCGCGCCCGGCGTCTTGGCGTTGTCCGCCGACAACAGGCCGTAAAGGAAATTGTCCGGGTCGGCGTTGCCGCCCAGCCAGCCCAACATGCACAGGTCATGTTCTCCGTTGGAGGTCTTCTGCAGATAGGCGCCCCATTCCAGACGCACGATCTTGCTCTTGATCCCGGCTTCGGCCAGGTAGGCCTGGATCAGTTCGGCCGTCTTGACCGGGTCCGGCATATAGGCCCGGGACACGGGCATGGCCCATAGTTCCAGTTCGGTGTTGGGGTCCCAGTTGGCCTCCTTGAGCAGGGCTTTGGCCTTGGCCACGCTGTATTCATAGGGCTTGATCTGGTCGTTGTAACCCCAGATGGTGGGCGCGAAAGGATTCTTGGCCGGAATGGCCAGTCCCTGGAAGATGGTCTTGATCAGGGTATCCTTGTCTATGGCGTGGGCCATGGCCTGGCGGACCTTGACGTTCTTGAGGGCCGGCTTTTCGGTGTTCAGGGCCAGGTAGCCAACGTTGATGCTCGGCCTTTCCACGACGGCCAGCTTGGCGTCCTTCTTGACCAGGGCGATCGAATCGGGGTCCAGGTCGTCGGCTATGTCCACGGCCCCGGATTGAAGGGCCATCAGCCGGGCCGAGGGCTCGGGGATGGATTTGAGGATGATCCGATCCACCTTGGCCTTGCCGCCCCAGTAGTTGTCGTTGCGCTCCAGAACGATCTGGTCGCCCTTGACCCACTTGACGAACTTGAAAGGACCGGTGCCCACCGGGTTGAGGCCGATCTGGTCCTTGTGGGCGGCCATGGCCTTGGGCGAGAGGATGGGACAGAGCCAGAGGGCCAGGTTGTTGATCAAGGGGGCGTAAGGCTTGGCCGTGGACAAAGAGACGGTGTAGTCGTCAATAACCTTGATCTCTTTGACCTGGCCCAGGGACAGGTTCAGATAGGCCCATTTCCCGTACCCGTAAAAAGGATGGTTCTTGTCTATGATCCGGGCGTACGAATCGTACACGGCCTTGGCGTTGAAGTCTTCGCCGTCATGGAACTTGACGCCTTTACGCAGTTTGAAGGTCCAGGTCAGGCCGTCTGGAGAGACCGTCCAGGACTCGGCCAGTTGAGGTTCGACCTCCATGGAATTGTCGCCGAACTTGACCAGGTTTTCGTAGACTTGAATGCCGGCTTTGATTGATTCGCCGTCCGTGGCCTGGGCCAAGTCCAGGCTGACCGAATCGCCTCCCCGGCCCCAAAGGAGCGTTCCGCCGATCACCGGCTCGGCGCCGTAGGCCAACAGGGGGCAGAGGCAGGACGCCAACACCGCGATGAACACCCATCTACGCATTTTTCGACCTCCTGACTGATTTAAAGGTTTTTACTTGGTGACTGGTTTCTTGGTTCGGCGACGCCAGGAAAACCTGACCCCGTCTTCCGCGTGATGACGAGATTTAATAACACAGGCGGCCTGGCGGCTCAAGAAGGTAATCAAGGCCTGGGCGGACAAGACGTGGGCGCGGGCGCAGTGAGCCAGCAGCGGCCCGTCCACGACTTCGTCGACGACCTCGGTGACGATCTCCAACCAGGTGATTTCCGGATGGCGGACGGCCATGTTGGTAACCCAGGTCCGTTCGACCGGCGGGACGACGGTCAAGCCGGTCTTCGAGGCCGATGGAAAGACCTCCGGTTCAGGCTCCCGGGCGTAGCGCCGGTAACGCCCGGCCAGTTCGGCGTTTAAGCGGCGCAGGTCTCCGTCCCGGCCTATGGCCTGTTCGAGCCGCCCGGCCAATCTCCCGGCCAGCCGGCTCCAGGGCTGGTCCGGCTGGTTGATGTAGGGAACGATGGCGTAGACAAAGGAACGCGGCAGCCAGTGCTCCCGGAAGCGGCCGGGCGCGTATCCGGCAAAGGGTTGATCCCATTCGTGGCTGGGGACGCCGTGGCCGTCCAGGATGAGTTCCGGCAGCCAGCGACGCCAGAGTCCGGCCTTGACCCTGGCTTCGGGGCAACTAGGCTGGTCCAGAAAATAATCGGCGTAATACTCGGCGCCCAAGGCATTATATCGGGCGGCGTGCAGCTTGTGGTCCGGCGCCAGGGGCCTCAACTCCTCGAGCGTCGCCGCGCCGTCGGCGTTTTCCAGGGGGATGACGGCCACGTTGACTTTTTTGGCCACGGCCCGGCCCGGTCGGGTCGAGGCCAGCCACCAGGCCAGGTACAAGGCGGCGTTGGTGGATGACACCTCGTTGGCGTGATGCCGGGCGTTGAAGAGCAAGGTCGGCCGGATCAGCCTGTATCTGGCCGTCGAGACTAGACCGCCGGCCTGGCCGCCGACGGCCTCGAGAACATATATGGGCCGGCCCTGCCAGGAACGGCCGGCCCGCCAGGCCGTCAATCCGGGCAAGCGGCCCAACCGGCCGATCCAGTCCAGAACTTCTTCCTGGCTCAGCAGCCGGTCCAGAGGCGGGCCGGTGACTTTAAGCCCGGCGACAACCGGTTTCGGAGTGGGCGGCCAAGGCGCCCGCACCGTCAACCGGCCGTTGTCCAAGACCAGCTTCAACCTCGAGCCGGCCAGGCCGAGCGCGGTCACCGCCTTCCGGTCCGCCGGCGGTTCAGCCGATGGGGTCATCACCGCGGTCAGCGGTCGGAGTTTCAGCTCGGCCCAGGGCCTCGAGTTCCCGGCCGCGGCCGAGATAATTGGCACGATCCGGCCCAACCGCACGCTGGAGGGCAACCGGCGCCGGCGGCTGAACTCCTGGAAAAAATCCAGCAGGTTAAAGTACAAATCCTCGTGCAAGGCCTCCCCCGGGCAGATACGTTCCTCCAGCAAGCCCAATCTCTGGTCTGTTTCCTCGAGATGCACCTCCAGGCGCACTTCCTCGAAAAAGGCGGGGCGGTCCCTGGCTTTGTCCTCATCTAAAAGGTCGTTCATCCGGGCGGCCAGGAGCGGCAGCCATTCATCCTGATAGACCTTCCAAAATCGCTCGCGATCCGTGGCTAAGTTGCGGTCTAAAAGAATTTGTTTGCCCTGACAAAGCCTGACGGCCGCACAAGTGGGATGGACCAGGCCCAGGGCCGGATATTTAGACAGGTAATAAAACCTGGACCAGCGCGGGGTCAGGGATTCATCCAGGAGTGTGCGGCCGGATTTATCCCAGACCCGAAACCGGTACGCGTTATTGATCTCGGGGCGGCGGACCAACTTTATTCGCTCGGGTGAAAAACCGATGTCCCGGGCGATCAGGTCCGGCCCGGGAAACACCTCCTGCAGCCAGCGACTGGTCATCTCCAGGGTCCGGCGCCGGCCGGTGAAAGGCCTATAGGCCAGTTCCAGATCGGCCGCGCCGGTCAGGGTTTTAAGTCGAGGACCGATCACTTCCAGGAGCCAGGACAATCCGGGCTTGTAGGCGTTGAGGATCGTCAGGTCGGGTTGATAGCCTTTGGCCCGCAAGAGGCGGGTGAAGGTCTCTTTCAATTCCTGCCGGCGCGCGAATGGTTTGCTGGCGAATAGCAGGCCTTGGACCGGGCCGCGGCCCGGCTTGACCCGGCCGATCGATCCGGTCAGTTCCTCGACTTCGCCCGGCCAGGAAATCCGGCGGCGTAACGAGGCCGCGGATCGAAGTTTGACTTTCCCGCTGGCATTGATCCCGGCCGCCTTGGCGGCCGCTTTTTCCGAGGCCGCCAGGAAGTCATCAGCCCTGGCCTGCTCTGGGCCGCCATTCACCAGGGACAGGCCCGCCCACGATCCCAACAGCTTGGCCAGAGGCCGGGCTCGTCCCGAGGCCCGCGGACCGCGGGTGGAAGCCAGGGGAACAATCAGGGCCGGACTGTTTTCCGGCCGCACTTCCAAGATATAACCCCGATCAATCGCCTGGCCGGCAAAGGCTAGGGGCAAGGTCACCTCGGTGGCTTCCAGAGCCGCCCTGGCCGCGATTTCTGCCACGACCTGCCCCACCAGGGCCGGGAGGCGGTCCTCCGGCAGGCTCATGGTCATGATCAACCGCCGGCCTCTGGGGTCGCCGGCCGGGGTCTCATAGACCTCTTCGAAAGCCTTCAACAAGCGCACCGATCCGAGTCCGGGACCAGTCGTCCTCTCGAGCCCGGCTTGCCGCCGGCTTAACCGGCCCGCGCCGATAGATCGGCCTGAACCATCAAAAGCCGTCCAGCGGTTTCCTTCATCCAGAGACAGGCGGCGCCAGGCAGGATTTAATTTCGATCGGCCGATCCGGCTCAGGGTCAGGCTGTCCAGAAGCCGGGCCATGGCCCGGGTCGAGGCGCCGAATAAAAATACACGGCCTGGTCCTTTTCTCGACAGCCCGGCCGGCGCAAGACCAGCCTTCCCTGTTTCCGGCGGCCGTTCACCCGGCGCCAGCACGACCAGGGCGGGTCGATCTTTTTTCGAGCCGGAACCTAGCCGTATCAAGGGCAGGTCCAGGGCGGCGGTTTCAACGGCCAGGCGGGCGTTCAGATTGATCAGCGCGGCCCAAATCAAGGCCTGGTGGAGGGAAGGGCTCACGGTTATGGCCAGGCCGATCCGGTCCGCGTGTCCGTCCCGGTCTTCATCCACCAGGATCGCTTCCTTCCGGAAGAGGTCCGACAGGCCCAGGCCGTAGGATAATTCGATCACGGCGCCGGCGGACCTAAGTGTTCCTGAACTCTGAAACGGCGGTAATTTTCATGGAGGGATATTCGCCTCTATTTAGGTTGGACCAACTTGTCTGTTTTTCACCGGCGATCAAACCTGTCGTCACCGGTCCGGGCTCATCGCCAAGGTGTAAGGCAGTTATCACGTCCTTCCGCCCATTGCCTGATTGTTTCCGGCAGCCAGGTCTCCAGCCCCGGTTCCAGGTAAAACCTGGGGAGCAGGAGATCGTCGTCTGGAGATAACAGCCCCCGGGTCACGGCCTGTCCGGCCAGGTCCGTATTCGGATAGACGCGGATGCCTATCGTGATTTTAATGGCGTCCAGATCAAGGGAATCAATGAAAGCCAGGCTCTCCAGGACCGTCTCCCTGGTCTCGCCCGGCCCGCCCAGCATTAAGAATCCCTGGCATTGTATCCCGCTGTCGGCCAGCACCACCCGGCACCGGCGGACGTCCGCCAAGGTGAAACGCTTGTTCAGCGCCCGCAGCATGACCTCCGAGCCGGCTTCGCAGCCCAGGCTGACGCCGGTGCAGCCGGCCCGGGCCATAAGCCCGGCCAGCTCGGTGTCGAGGCCGCCGGGATAGAGGATGCAGCGCCAGGCGGCCTGGGCTTGATGATTTATGATCTCCCGGCAGAATTCCCCGGCGAATGAGGGCGGCAGGTTAAAGGTATTGTCCGTGAAAAACAGGCGCGTGAAACCGGCTTCGACCCGTTCTTTCACTCTCCCGGCCGCCGCCGCGGGCGAACATTTCCTCAACTGACGACCCTCGATGGCCGGCGTCGAACAGTAGGAACAGTTCAAAGGGCAGCCGCGCCTGGTCTGAATCGGCAGCCAAAGGTCCGGGTCGGGCCCGGCCGCGTCGAACCAGGCCGCGGCCCTGGACCACGGCAGGGTCTCCAGGTCCTTGATGAAACGCCGCGGCCCCTGAGGGCCTCGACCGGGGAGATAGAGACCAGGGAGGCCGGCCAGGTCTTCCTTTCGTTCCAGTCGTTCGAGCAGTTCGGGGAAGGCGGCTTCGCCTTCACCCTGAAGGCCCAGATCCGCTTCGAGGTAGGTCAAGGCGCTTTCCGGGAAGATGCTGTAGCCCGCGCCGCCCAGGACGATGGGCGCCCGGCTGAACCGGCGGCAGAGGGAAACCGCTTCCTTGGCCTGATCCAGGAGGAATCTCGTCCCGTTCATATTCTGGTCGTCAATATTTCTGACCGAAACGCCGATTGCGCCCGGGTCCAATTCGGCGATGGCCTTTTGAAGGGCCAGGGCGGTATCCTTCACTCCCATCAGGTCCAGCAGGCGGACTTCATGCCCCGCCTCTTGAGCGGCGGCGGCCACGTAAGCCAGACCCAGGGGCAGGGTGGTCATATTGATGTCTTCCCGGTTGGCGGAAACAAGCAGCACGCGCATGGGGGTTCTCCGGCCCGGCTTTATCGGATTGCCTGATTGCTTGACTCTACACCTAGATTGGAGATGGGTCCAGGCCGGAGTCAAGCCCTCTTGGCCGTCTTGAAGCTTTCCTGGGGATATTGGGGCAGCCGGATGCGGAAACGGGAGCCTTGGCTGGGAGTGGAGGTCACTTCGATCGTTCCGCCGTGCTGCTGGATGATCCGGTGGGAGATGAACAGGCCCAGGCCGGTGCCGCGGCTGCCCTTGGAAGAGAAGAACAAAGTGAAGAGGTTGTCCCTGGTCCGCTGGTCCATGCCCCGGCCGTTGTCCTGAATATCGAAAAGAATATGCTCCTCTTCCCGGCTCACCGCCAAGACCACCCGGTGGGAAGGCTTGGCGCCGTCTTCGAGACAAGCCTCGACCGCGTTTTCCAGAATGTTGATCAGGGCCGACCTGATCACGCCCGGATCAACTTCGCACTGGCCCAGACCCGGCTCGAAACGTTTTTCGAATTCTATGTTCCGGCCCAGGAGCTTGGGCTCGACGGCCAGGGCCACCTCGGCGGCCAGGCTCAAAACGTCGGTCCGCTCCCATTTCAGGTCCCTTTCCTTGGCGTAGTACAGAATATCGAGGACCATGCTCCGGATGCGGCCCACCATGAGCTTGACCGTTTCCCAACCGTCTTTTATCTGTTCCTGGTTTTCTTTCAGGAAGCCGGAATTGACCAGGTACATGCCGCCGTCCAGGCCGGTGAGCAGGCCCTTGATGCCGTGGGAGATGGAACCGATGAGCAGACCCAGGTGGGACAGGTGGTCCTCCAGTTCCCGAACCTGGGTGATGTCGGTGCACATTTCCATGACCTGGGTGATCTCGCCGCCGGCGCCGGACATGGCCGCGGTCGAGATCAGGAAGGTATGAGGCCGGCCCGAGCGGGAGGTGACTATCATCTCCGATTGGTGAGGCCTTCCGTCCTGGAAGGTGGCGGCCGCCGGGCAGTCCACGCAGGGCCGGTCCCGTTTCAGGTACGCGGCGAAGCAGTGGTCTCCCGGCGACGCGCCGAATTCATCCTTCAACCGCCGGTTGGCCGCCAGGAGGTTATAGTCCCGGTCCAGCACCGCGATGCAGCAAGGCGCCTCGTCAAAGAGCCGCTGGTACCTGGCCTGGGTATCCTCGAGTTCCTCCTGCAGGCGCCGAACCTCGGTCATGTCCGCGGCTATCTCCAGAACCAGGTCCACGTCCGTATCTCCGGCCCGGATGGGCGCGGTGTGGACTATGACCGGCATCTCGACTTGGCCGGCGCCGAAGGCCACCTCCCGGCAACGCAGGCCTTTGCCCGCGGCGAAAGTCCGGCCCACCGGACAGCCGTGCGGACTCGAGGAGCGTCCGCGGTAGACCGCCCAACTGTCCGCGCCGACCAGGTCGCCCAGACGCTGGCGAAAAAGCTGATTGACGGCCACCACCTTGAGGTCCCGGTTGTGAATGGCCACGAAGCAGGGCAGTTCGTTGAAGAAAGTGAGGCCGCCTTCCAGGTCGGCCGCGATGCCCCTCAAGGCCGTGGCCAGACCTTCGACCACCTGGCTTGCGGCGGCCTGCCTTTCGGCCCGGATCAGCCGCTCGGACTTTTCCCGGACCAGGGCTTCCAGGTTTTCCGTGTATTCCTTCAAGGCCCGGCGCAGGTAAATTTTTTCCTTGGCCCGCCGCAGGGCGATCTCGAGAACTTCATGATGAATCGGTTTGGTGACGAAGTCCGTGGCCTCGTATTTGAGGCTCTTGATGGCCAGGTCCATATCGCCGTGGCCGGTGATCATGATGACTTCCGTTTCCGGGCTCACAGCCTTGATCCTTTTCAAGAGTTCGATCCCGTCCAGGCCCGGCATCTTGATGTCGGTCAAGACGATGGGTGGTCGGTCCGAGCGAAAGACCTCCAGAGCCTCGGCGCCGTTGGCCGCCGTCAGGACCTTGTATCCGGCGTCCCTCAAGGACAGACTCAGGACCTTGCGAATACCCTCTTCGTCATCCACTAACAGAATGGTTTCTTCCATGGCCGTCTGACCGCAAGAGTTTGAGGACGCTTGATCAGCCGGCGGGACGGCCGGCGGACATTTGAACTTCGGTGGGCGGGGAGGTGATTTTCAGTTCAGGCCGGGCCATCCTGGCCGCCGATGTTCCGCCGGACTATATTCAGCAGTTCAGCCGCCTCAAAGGGTTTGCTCAAGAAGGCCGTGGCCTTCTGGATGGCCAGGTGGGCGCCGGGCAGGCCGCTGATGACGATGATCGGAATATCCTTGAACTCATCTTCCTTGGTCAGGCGGCGGCAGAATTTAGGTCCCCATTCTCGAGACATGTCCAGGTCCAGGGTGATGAGGTCGGGCTTGTCTTGACGCAGCATTTCAAAGGCTTCCAGGCCGTCCCCGGCCGACCGGGTTTCATACCCGTTGTCGTTGAACAGGCTGACCAGGTACTTGACCACGTAGGAATCGTCGTCCACGACCAGTATCTTTTTCAACATAACCGGCCTCACTGTCAGTCCGCGGCCCGGGGCGCCGGCCAGACCGTCCGTTTAAAGCTGATCGCCGAGAAGGTTTTTCGCCAGGGTCAAGAGTTTCTCCGGTCGGGGCGGCTTTTCCATGTACGCCTCGGGCTCGGGCAGGGGCGTCTCCAGACCCAGGCTCAGCATCTTCAGGGAATGAGCGAAGGTCCGGCCGGCCACGCCCGAAAGCACAATCACCGGAATCCGCTTCAGGGTTTCATCGGTTTTGAGCTGGCGGTACATGGGCACGCCGCCTTCGCCCGGCATCATCAAGTCCAGTATGATCAGGTCGGGTTTGTTCTCCCTGGCCCGGCGCAGCCCTTCCCGGCCGTCCTTGGCGATCGTGATCGGGTAGCCGGCGGTCTCGAACAAGGCGGCCAGGAAGAACCGCAGGTGCGGTTCGTCATCCACGGCCAGTATCTTCTTCGCCTTCACGCCCGAAGACCGTCCGTTTGTCCACCCGTCCGGAGCGGGAGATGAATCAAGCCAAGGCCACCTTGTCCGGATGATTGACGCTGGCCACGGGACAGGAAGCCCGAAGCACGACCTGTTCGACCGTGCTCCCCATCAGGGCCTGCTCCGGGTCAACCTCCCGGGTATGATGGGCCATGACGATCAGATCGCCTTGTTTCTCCCGGACGTATTTCAGAATCTCGACGTAAGGAATGCCTTCCCATATTTCCATTTCGTGGTTGTCGAAATCCGTCATCTGGGAGACATAAAGCTTTTCCATCTTCCGGCGGGCTTCGGCGATCCTTTTTTCTATTTCGGTCTGCGCCGGCGCCTGGCCGGCCTGGTTCGGGCCGATGTCCACGGCATGGAAGAGAAACAGCTTGCAGGGTATTTCCCGGGCCGCTTTAAGGGCGAACTGGAAGGCCGATTGGGCGGCCTTGGAAAAGTCCGTGCAGAAGATGATATGCGAGAAATACCACCAGCAGGTGGTGCAGGGCCGGCTGATTATCAAGACCGGGCAGCGGGCCGACTTGGCCACTTTCTGCATGGTGCTGCCGACCACGCTCCGGAAACGCGAGGCGCCCACGTCCTCCCGCCGGGTGTGGGCGCCCATGACTATCAGGTCCACGTCCTCCCGGCGGGCTTTCCGCAGGATTTCGGTATGAGGCACGCCTGGAACGACCTCCAGGTCGCCTTGATCGTATTCGGCCAACTGCCTGGCGTAGGTGTTCTTCATCTCCTCCTTGACCAGGGACAGATAGTTTTCGTCAATCTCTTCCTTCTCGCCCGTCCGGACGTCCACCATGAAGGGGCTGAAACCGCGGGTCGGCACGCCGGGAACGTGAAAGACGTGCAGCCTGGCCTGGTATTTCCTGGCCAGGTCAAAGGCCACTTTGGCCGCGTCGTCGCAGGTGGGCGAGGCGGTGGTGGCGAACAGGATATTACTGAACATAGACTACCTCCTGAGTTCGCACTGGGTCGAACCGACGGCGAAACTGAGGTCCCAGGCTAGCCCCTCGATGAATTCAAACAGAAGAAAGACCGTGCCGAATTCCAATAGGTCCACCCTGTCGCCTAAGATGATGTGCCTCAAACCGCCCAGCCTGAGCGGCAGGTCAAGCAGGCTTTCCAACCGATAAGCTCTGAGGTCGAAGCTCTCCCGGCCGCTCACGCCCCGCAGGGCGGTGTATATCTCCAGGCGGGGTTGGCCGGGAAAGCCGATCATCTCCACGTTTTTTCCGAACTCGAGGCGCTCGAGGACGGTTGGGGGTTCATCACCGGCGGCCCGGTATCTTTCCTGCAGCGCGGGGATGAATTCGTTCAGTCCGGCCAGCAGGGGATATTTCTCCAACATCCGGAAATAGCCGCGCAAGGTGTAATCGGGCGCCAGTTCCACCCGGCCGCCCAGGTAAACCAGAGGGGCGCCGGCTGGGGCGGACCGTCCGGTCAGGATCGAGCCGTCATTGGCCAGGAATACTTCGGACATTAACGCCGGCGGCCTCACTCCTTGGGTTTCAGATGCTCGGGTATCACGGCCATCTTGATCAGCAGCGGCTTGAGGAAAGTCCATCTTATGCCGGCATGATAGATTTCCTCCATGTCCCGGATGGCGTCCCAGCAGTTGTGGCAGGGGGATATGACCAGTCTGGCGCCGGTGGCCAGTATCTGGTCCCGCTTCACCTTCAAGCCTATGTTGCGCTGTTCCCGGTAGCGGCCGATGCCGTTGAACCCGCCGCCGCCGCCGCAACAGTGATTGTGCTCCCGGCAAGGGTCCATCTCGCGAAAGTCGTCGGCCAGGTAGGACATGATCTCTCGGGTCACGTCGGCCAGTCCGGCGTTGCGGATATAATTGCACGAGTCCTGGTACGTGACCGGCTCCTTGATCCTTTTGGCCGGATCAATCTTGAGCTTGCCCGTGCGCAGCACTTCGGCCACCCATTCCACGTAATGCAGGCATTCGACCGGCGGCTGGCCCGTGGGACGGCCGGTCCAGTACGGCCCCTCCAGCACCGTGGCCCGGTAGGCGTGGCCGCATTCGGTCCCGACCATGCGCCTGGGTTTCAAACGTTCCATGGCCGCGTACACGTTCTCGACCTGGAGACGGCAGGCTTCCCAGTCGCCGGCGAACATGGCCAGGTTGGTTTCTTCCCAGCCCTGGCTGGGCACGGTCCAATCCTCGCCGGTGAGGTGGAAGAGAATGGCCGCCTCGGCCACGTCCTGGGGATAATGCTTGGGCTCGCGGGCGTTCAGGGTGTACATGATGTCCGCGCCTTCCTTGTCCACGGGTATGCACAGGCCCGGCCAGTCGTCGGCCTGTTCCTCCTCCATCCACTGGCAGGTGTCCACCCAGTCCTCGGTGGTCACGTCCATCTGGGCCCGGAAGATGCGGTGCATGCCCGAACCGATCTTGAGTTCCCAGGGCACGAACCCCTGGCCGAAACAGAGGCCCCGGAGATAGGAGAACATCTGGCCCGTGTCTATGCCGTGGGGGCAGTACATGGCGCAACGGCTGCAACAGGTGCACTTGGACCAGGCCGTGTCCATGCACATCATCATGAAAGCGTTGTCCACGTTGCCTTTGCGCCGGACGATCTCGCCCAGGGTAGCCTGAATCTTATACCCCGGCACCAACCCGGGGTCCCGGTTGTTAGCCAGGTACAGGAAGCAACTGTCCGCGCAGAGGCCGCAGCGGGCGCAGATTTCCAGCCAAGTCCTCATCCTGGACTTGCAGGTGTTCTGGAGGGCGGTTGAAAGCTTCTGCCGGTCCACCTCCAGCTTGGTCATTTCCTCATAATATTTCTGCCCGCGAGCGTCGGCCAACAGGGCCTGAAGCTGCTCCAAGGTCGTCACCGGGGTCTTGTTGCAGAGTGTTCCTTCCGGCATTTACAATGACTCCTTGCTCCTGACGATTATCATCCTACCACACCAGGCCCCGGCCTTTCAGGCCGCCCCGCTTGATGCCGAAGTCCATGCCGAGCTGGACCCGGGAACAGAAGAACAAGACCACGTGGGCCAGCTTGGTGAAGGGAACCGCTACCAGCCAGATTTCGCCGGTCAGGACGTGCACGATGAGCCAGGTCTGATAATTTTCGCCGCCGAAGCCGGCGATAAAGCCGGTGATGAAAGGGGCCACGGTCACGGCGATCAAAAGGTAGTCATAGGCCGTGGTCATGATTCTGACCTCCGGCAAAGCCAGCCGACGCAAGACCAGAAAGACCGCGGCCACGATGACCACCACGGTCAGGACGTCGGCCGTTTGATTGGAGATGGCCGGCCAGCCCAGCCCCCACCTCTCCTTCAACAGGACGGCATGGGCCAAGAGAAATATGGGCGTGATCACCAGACCGGCGTGGAAGGCGAAGAACAAGAGGGTGAACCAGGGCTTGACCCGCCAGTTTCTGGCCCCGAAGGGCAACAGCCAGAAGAAAACCGACTTGAGCGCTCCTTTTACGCCGTACCTGGTGTTCACCCGATAGGTCACCCGGTCTAGTTTCCAGTTGAGCCCCCGGATGTATAAGACAATCCGGGCTATCAGCCCGATGAAAAACACGGCGAAGGACAGCCATAAGAGAGGTCCGGTGACAAACTGATACATCTCAAGACTCCCTGCGTCTTAACTGGCCGGGCCGGCCCGCGGTCTTCCACTCCATAACGGCCGGCCGGGCCACGGGATTCAATTGTCGTCCCGGTCGCTGAGAAACATCCAGAAACCGATCATACCCAGCAATATGGCCACTACCAGCAGGTAGGAGACGCTCTTGGTGTGGGCCATGAAGTCCTGAAGCGTGTAAAAAGCTCCCGGCATAATCCAATCACCCTTTCAGAAAATCAGGAATGATGGCCGTGGCCCGCGGCGGTTTCGGACCAGCCGGCCTCCTCCTCTTGGTTTTCCTTGTAATCCGGATGCTCATACAGGATGGGCATGCGGGTGACGATGAACTTGAAGGCGATCAATCCCAAGGTGACGATAAAGACGGTGATGGCGATCTCCATCCAATGGGGAAAATACCGATCTTCCGGCGCCAGCCGCCAGTTGAAGGCGATCAGGGAGACGTTGAAGCGGTTGATGACTATGCCCAGGACGGTCCAGGCGGCGGTGATCTTTATCAGGGCCAGGTTTTTGTCCCGCACGCCCACGGCGTAGAGGAAGCAAGGCAGGGCTACGAAACCCAGGAGTTCGACCAGGTACCAGAGCCCCCAACCGGTGGCCAGATGGGACCAGTGGTTTCCGGCGGCCAGGCCGATGATCTTGATGGAGAAATAGGAGGCCAGGATCAGCGAGGCGGCCTTGGCAAAGCCCAGGGCCACGCCTTCCTTCTCGGCCAGATGGACCCGGTCCATCTTATGGGCGAAATAACGATGGGAGAGCGTGCTCTCGAAGATGACCATGGACAGGCCGGCGATAATACTCGAAACGAAGAAAAAGACCGGCAGATAAGTCGAGTACCACAGGGGATGAATTTTCGAGGGCGCGGCCAGGAAGAGCGCCCCCAGGGAGGATTGGTGCAGGGTGGAGAGGACCACGCCGAAGATGGTCAGGACCAGGGTCAACTTGATCACCAGGTTGCGGGCCCGGCGCAGTCCGAGCCACTCCAGAGCGGCCGGAGTATATTCTATGAACAGGACCGTCAGGTACAGGGCCACGCAGGCGCCGACTTCGAAAAGCAGGGAAGTCGTGCCGGGCTGAACGAAGAAGGGATAGGGTAATCGCCAGGGGCGTCCGACATCGTAGTGGAGGGCCAGGACCACCAGGGCGTAGCCCAGGAAGCCGGTGAGGATGGCCGGCCGGACCGCGCTGTGGTACTTCTTCAGGCCGAAGAGATAGACCGCGGCCGAAGTCACGTACCCGCCGGCGGCCAGGGCCACTCCGGTCAGCAGGTCAAATCCGATCCAGAACCCCCAGGGGTTGTTGTCCGACAGGTTGGAGACCGCGGCCAGGCCTCCGGTAAACCTCAAGCCGGTGAGCACCAGGCCCAGAAGCACGATTATACCGGCGACGATATCGAAGAGGGTGAAACCAGAACCGGCGGAACGAGCGGAGTCGCTCGACATCAGACAGCCTCCTCGGTCTTTTTAACCGCGGCCTTTTCCAAGGCCTTTTTGATTTCTTGTTCGATCGCCCTGGCCTTTTCCCTGTCGGCCTTGGCCAGGGCCGCGGCCAAGTGGGCCTGGGCTTCGGCCCTGGTCGCGGCCACGGCTTTGGACACGGCCTCGACCTTTTCCTGCCGGGCGATCTTGTCCTTTTTTTTGGTCGTGGCGTAAAGGCCGATCAGCAAGGCCGGCCAGAGTCCGGCCACGATGGGTACCGCGGATAAGGCGCCACCGGTCAATTCGCCGACCGCCGCCTCACCCAGGTCCTCCGGCAAGCCCAGGCTTCCGAAAGGCACGCCGGAGATAAAAAGCCAGCTTGTGCCGCCCATTTCCCGCTCGCCATAAATGTGATCGAGATACAGGCCGGGATAAGCGCGGATTCTTTCCCGGGCCGTCTTGATCAGGTCGGTCCGACGGCCGAAAGTCAGGGCTTCCCTGGGGCAGGCTTCCACGCAACCCGGCAGCTTCCCTTCCAGGAGCCGCGGCTGGCACAGAGTGCATTTCATGACCCGGGGGGTCAAAGGCTCGTCATACTCATAGGCCGGTATATAGAAGGGACAGGCGACCAGGCAGTACCGGCAGCCCACGCAAACGGAAGGATCGTAGATCACCGCGCCGGTCTTGTCTTTGGTGAAGGCCCGGACGAAACAGACCGAAGCGCAGGCCGGCTCGAGGCAATGATGACACTGGATTTTACGGTAGACCGGGCCGGCGGCGCCGGGAATCCCGTCGTACCTGTTGACCACGGTATAGGTCCGGGCGTCGGTGCGGCGCTTGCCCTCGAGTACGGTCAGGTCATCGAAGGACCGTTTCGGCGGCGGCAGGTTGTTGACCTTGTTGCAGGCCGCTTCGCACTGCCGGCAGCCGATACAGCGCGTGGCGTCGAAAAGCACTCCCTGGCCGCCGGGATACCCGCGGAAACTCATATTCGACGCGGCTCGGGAAGTGCCGGCCAGACCCGCGCCGAGTCCGGCGGCGCCCAGCCAGCCCAGGAATCGCCTTCTGGATATGTGCATATCACCACCTCGGGATCATTCGGACCGGGAATTATCTCTTCTTTTCTTCATGGCAGGAGCCGCAGGCCGTCGCGGCGGGTTTGGCCAGACCCATCCGCTGGTGGCAACCCAGGCATTGCAAGTGATAGGCGGCCTTCATACCCGGCCGCAGCACTTCCCGTTCGTCAAAGGGCCGGCCGTGGCAGTTCGAGCAGCGCGGCGGTTTGGCCGCGGCCGGGCTGTTGTGGTGGCAGCCCTGGCAGAACGTGGCCGGATCGCCGTGGAAGAACCCGGCCAGTTTGTTATCCTTGACCTTGTTCAGGAGGGTCTGGACCACCTTGCGGTGAGGGAACTCGGCCGGTTTATACTGGTCTTCCAGCTCTTTTATTATGACTTTCTCCGGCAGGTCCTCGAGATTGATCGCCTGGTCCATCATCTGGCGCCCGGCCAGCAGTTCGGCCGCCCTGGCTGTCTTTTCTTCCGGCGGCAGCGAACCCGGGTCTTGGGCCAGGGGACGCCCAGGCTTCAGGTGGCATTTCCGGCATCCGGCCTCGGAACCGTTGGACCGGACCACGGGCGGAGCGGCATGACAGCCGGCGCAGTTCCGGGAGGCCTGATTGGCCAGATGGCAGCCCTGGCAGCTCTGACGGCTGTCCAGGCGATGCATGGCCCGTTCGAGTTGAAGGTAACGGCCGTCCTTGGAGCCGGCCAGGGTATGACAGGCGGCGCAGGAGTCCAAGGCGGCATGATGGCAGACGCGGCAGGTGTTGTTGTAACCTTCATGGGCCTGGTGGTCGAAGGCGACCGGCTCCATTTTCAAGACCTGTCCGGAAGAAGAAGGGCCCTGGCCGGGCTTGTAGGTGTTGATCAGCACCAGGTTGGGCTGGTTGCGCTTCATCCTCGGGACCGCAGCCGGCTTTTCCCAAGCCTGCTGCCGGGCCAGATCATGGCAACCGGCGCACTTGACCGGTCCGGCCTTCTTTTTCTGAGCCGATATTTTCTGATGGCAGTTCAGGCATTGCCGGTGGGAGGCCTCATTCATGGGCATCCTGTTCTCTATCTGGGTCCCGAGATGGCAGTAGCGGCAGGTTCCTTCCTTTTCCTTGGCGTAATATAATTTCTTGTTCCGGGCGTCGTACTCGTGGTGGCAGAGTTCGCACTTGTCCTGCAAGGCCTGGGTGTGACGGTAATGCAGCGACTTGTCCAGACCAACGGGACGGCGGGAAGAAACAGCCGCCGATCGCGGAGCATGACATTCGCGGCAGACCACCGGCCCGGCCTTTTCACCGGCCGCGGCCGTCTCTTTGTGGCAGGCCAGGCAGTTTTCGTGATACAGGTCCATGAGTTGCTGGCGGGAGCCGTCTTTCACCCGCTTGAATTTCGGGACCTGGTTGTCTTTCTCGGAAGGATGGCAGGCCTGGCAGCTTTTGTTCTTTTTTTCCAAGGCATCGGTGTGGGTGTCGTGAAGGAAGGTCACCGCCGGCAACTCCAGCGCGCCGTATTTTTTCAGGACATCCAGGGTGATCACGTCCGGCCGCGTTACGTTCGGGCTGGCCGGCCGGTCAGCGACTCCCTGGGCCTTTATGGCCAGAACAGAAAGAACGGCCGCGGCCAAGAAAATTCCCACCCCCAGGCGCACGGGTGCACTCTTCCCCATGATAAAAATCCTCATTTCCAAGCGGATGTCGGGTTACAAACCCAAGGTTGGCGCTTAGATAAAATTATGTTTATATAAAAAAATTTCCGGCACGGTATCACGGACCTCAAGGGGGTGTCAAGCAAAAATTATGGATATTGTTAAATAAATTTAACCAATTAATAATGATTCGGCGCCGCCTCCGCGCCGGTGGGTTAATCTTTCTTTTTGCGGCCTGGAGGGAGGTCGAGCCGACGGGCCGCTGGGCGACCATTTCCCGTACGGCCACCCGCATATAATTTGCTTTTGACCTGGGCCTGACCTATTGTAATATTGATTAAATGTTAGGAACAATGCGCAAAAGGTCTTGATAAATGCTTCATAAGGTAAAAAACACCAGCCTGGTGGAAAAGGTGGGCAAACAAATTGAAGAGGCCATATTAACCGGCGAATACCGGCCGGGTGATAGGTTGCCCTCCAGCCGACAACTGCAGGCCATACTGGGCGCCAGTCTGGGCACCATTCGGGAGGCCCTGGCCATTTTGGAGCAAAAGGGCTTGATCACCATTAAAAAGGGGACCAAGGGCGGAGCTTTTGTCCGGGAGCCGTCCACGGATATGGTCTCCGACAGCCTTGAGCTTTTAATGAGGCATTCAAAACTAACCCCCTTGGAATTGGCCGAGTTTCGTCAGAACGTCGAAGCCGGTCTGGTTCGGCTGGTACTACGGAAGGCCAGCCTCGATGAAATCCGCCGCTTGGCCTCCTATAGAGGGCTCTTAAGATCTTGCCTGGGTCAGGGTGAAGCCGGCTGGATCAATTTACTGAAAATAGAGAGCCGTCTGCGCAAGGATATGATCGCCATAACCGGGAATCGGACTTACAAAGCCGTCCTGGAACCAATACACGACAATATCGTCACTTATGCTGCCAGATACTTGCGCGGCAACGACGATCTCACTCAAAAAGCTTATGACTATTGGGATCAGATATTGTCGGCCCTGGAAAGGCAGGATGGAGAAACGGCCGCCAATCTAACGGAAGATATGATTCACTATTTCATGATCAATATGATCAAATCTGAATTGGTCACTTCCGATGGAGAGTTGCCGGGAAATTAGTCAAACTTTTTCATGGGTTAAACTGTTATTAATTTTCTTCTTGACAGTAAAGAACTAAACATTTATTGATTAGAACAATAATCGATAGGAAAAGTAAAATCCTGTAAACTCCGGCTACAAGGGCGTGCCGCCCCCCAAGGGAAGAGCCCCAGTGGCCGTGGAAGTCACTAAACCATTGAGGCTAATAATTGCCAGTAAGACAATGCCGCGGCCGTGGCCCTGTCCAGCGCTGGGAAGAGCTGAAAGGCTTTCGGCAACCGGCTTACGGTGGTCAGCAAAAGATGGTTCTCCGGGTGGTGGCTTAGGATAATACGCGAGCACCTTTACATTAGGAGCACGGGAATGGGCGAAAAATCTCCATTATGGCGGTTTCGTGAGCCTTCGAAGAATTATGACGTCATCATCATTGGGGGCGGACTCCACGGCTTGGCCACGGCCTATTTTTTGGCCAAGGAGCACAAGGCGGGCCGGATAGCCGTATTGGAACGGAAGTATTTCGGCTACGGTGGTTCAAGCCGCAACACCGAAGTGTTCCGGGTCAACCAACGGGCTCCGGAAATATTGCCCCTGTATCGGTTATGCAAGGACCTTTGGCTCGATCTCAGCGCCGAACTGGAATGGAACATGATGGTCTGGCTCAAGGGTTTGGTGGGTCTGGCCCACACCGAAGCCGGCTTCAACTCCATGCGCATGCGGCACGAGACCCAGTTGCGCCTGGGCATTGAAAACCACCTCCTGACGCCGGAGGAGTTGAAAAGGCTGGTTCCGGCGCTGGATATCAGCGACCGAGCGGCCCTGCCCATTTATGGCGGTTATTTCCATCCGCCGGCCGGACAAGTTCACCATGACGCGGCCATTTGGGGGTTCATGAAGGGGTGCAGCGCGTTAGGCGTGGACCTTTGCCCGGAAACCGAGGTGACGGGTTTCGATATCGCCGGCGGCAGGGTGCTGGGCGTGGCGACGAACAAGGGCCGTATTACGGCCCCGGCCGTCCATATGGCGCCGGGGGGGTGGTCTTCGACGGTGGCCCGCCTGGCCGGCCTGGAACTGCCGCTGTTCACCCAGCCCCTGCAAGCCATGGTGACCGAATGCGTCAAACCTTTCCTGGACCAGGTGATTGTCTCCGAAGCCTACTTCTGCTACGCCCAACAGACCGTCAAGGGAGATCTGCTCATGGGCGCGCATCTGGACCCCTGGCAGACCTACCGGATTTACAACAATTACGAGTTCGCCCAGGAACAGGCTTATAGCATGCTGCAGCTTTTTCCCGACATCGCCCATCTCAAACTGATGAGGTCCTGGGCGGGACTTTGCGACATGACGCCGGACGGGGCCCCGATCATGGGTCTGACCGAGCTGGAAGGATTGTATATAGACGCTGGCTGGGGTTACTTCGGCTTCAAGGCCTCCCCGGGCTGCGGCAAGACCATGGCTGAATACATCGCCACCGGCCGGCGCCCGGAATTGATTTCTTCCCTGGGCCTGGAGCGTTTCCATGAAGGACGGATGGTGCCCGAAATTTACATCGCCAGAACTTGAGGGGGATGACCATGGGCTTTTTATTGCCATGCCCGAACTGTGGGCCGCGGGATGTTTATGAATTCAAATATGGGGGCGAGAAGAAGAACCAGCCCGGGGCGGACGCCGGGCTCAAGGAATGGCGGCACTATGCGTATTTCAACCGCAATGAGGCCGGAATCCAGGAAGAATGGTGGTATCACCAGGCTTGCGACAGTTGGCTTTTCGTCCGGCGGGACAACACCGCTAATAGAGTTCTTGAAGCCATCCGCCAGGAAGAGCATGGGGGTGAGTCATGAACGGCCGTCTGCCGGAACGACCCACCAATATAGTAGACCGGTCGCGTCCGGTTAATTTCCAATTCGGAGACCGGACTATCCAGGCCTTGACCGGCGATACGGTCGCTACGGCTTTATTCGCCGCGGGAGTCAGGGTCATGGCCGGTTCGTTCAAATACCATCGGCCCCGGGGCCTGATGGAACTCGGCGTCCATGCCGCTGAACCCCTGATGGCCGTGGACGGACGATACAACACGCGGATAGCCCGAGTGCCGGTGGCCGAAGGCATGAAAGTTCAGTCGCAGTTAAAAACCGGCCTGGACATCTTCAAGTTGGCCGACAAGGCGGCCGGGGCCATGCAGGTGGGCTTCTATTATAAGAACTCGAGCTTTTACAAATCCAAAACAGTCTGGAACAAAGCCAGGGAAATGATGAGGTCGGCGCCAGGCAACCTGGGCGAAATCAAACCTCTGAACACTCGCCCCCACTACGATGAGGTCAATCTGGCCTCGGAGCTTATCGTCATCGGTGGAGGTCTGGCCGGTCTGGAAGCGGCCCTTCTCGGCGCCCAGGCCGGCATCCGAGTGGTATTGGTGGAGGCCGAACCCTGGTTGGGGGGCTATGAAGCCTTCCAAGGCGTGGAAGGCCTGACCCTTATCCGGGAATTATCCGAACGACTGACCAGGTGCGACAACGTGACGGTCTTGACCGGGACTACCGCAGCCATGCTTTATCCGGACGGCCTTTTTGTCTGCGTACAAACCTGCGCGCCGGCGGAACCATTCCTGGAGCGATCGTTCTTGATTCGGCCCCAGGCGGCGGTCTTTGCCACCGGCGCCATGGACCGGCCTTTGATGTTCGAAAACAATGATCGTCCCGGGGTCATGTTCCCCCAAACGGTCCAGCGATTGATCCATCTTTACGCGCTCAAACCGGCCGAAAGAGCGTTGGTGTCCGGCGGTGACCAAGCCATTTATAAGACGGCCCTGGATTTGCTGGACTCCGGGGTCGAGGTGGCCGGAGTGGCGGACTGTCGTTCCGCTGAAGTCGGCGCCTGTTCCTGGCGGGAAATGTTGAAGGACAAGGGCGTTCCGGTCTGGACGGAAAGCACGGTCAGGGAGGCTCAGGGCAAGAGCCGAATCACCGGCGCGGTGGTGGCGGAAATCGGCCGGAGCCAGGGCCGGACCGTGAAAGTTGACGCCATCGTCGCCTCCAGCGGCCGGACGCCCCTCTTCAAATTGGCGGCGCAAAGCGCCGGGGAGGTAGTTTACGACAAACATCTTGGGATTCATCTGGCCAGGAACTTGCCCCCGGGCCATGCCGCCGCCGGCAGGATCAATGGACTGGAAGACCAGGCGGCCATTCGGGCCGACGGCCGATTGGCCGCGGCCCAGGCCCTGGCGGTAATCGGACTGGACCTTAAACAGGAACAAGACGCCGCGCGAACCATATTACGGAACGCTCCAGCCAGCCAGCCCAATCCCCCTCAAATGAGAGCCGTCGCCGGGGCCAACCGCCGCCGCTTCATATGTATTGGCAACGACGTCACGGAAAAGGACATCGACCAGGCCTTGGAGGAAGGTTTCAACCATTTGGAGATGATCAAACGATATTCGACCGCCACCATGGGGCCGGAACAGGGATCACTCAGCCAGGCCAATTTCCTCGATTATCTGGCCTGGAAGTCGCCGGAACTGATGGGTAGCCAGCAAATCAACACCCCCCGGCCGCCCCTGATCGGGGTCTCGATGGGAGTCATGGCCGGAGCCCATCACGATATTCCTAAAACAACGCCACTTCATGAATTCCAGATGTCCGCCGGCGGCCGTCCTGTCCGGACCGGCCCCTGGTTGAGGATCGACCACTTCGGCGATCCGGAAGGAGAAAGCCTGGTGGTTCACGAGGCGGCGGCCCTGATTGATGTCTCGACCCTGGGCAAATTCCGCCTCTTCGGACCTGACGCCCGGAAACTGTACGATCGAATCAACACCAGGCCGGTCACGGGCCTGAAGGATAATCGTATCAAATATACGGCCGCCTGTAACGAGGAAGGCGTGGTTATAGACGATGGCCTCATTATCCGACTGGCGGAAGATGATTTCTATTTCACCACTTCCACGGCCCGGGCCCCCTCCGTGGTGGCCTGGTATCAGCGCTGGATGGAAAAAGATTGGCGGGTTTGGCTGGTCAACCTGACTGAAGCCCGGGCCGGCCTGAACCTGGTTGGTCCGCTGGCCCGGGATATACTGTCCCGGCTTACGTCGGCCGATATATCCAATAAGGCTTTACCGTTCATGTATTGGCAGGCCGCCGAAGTCGCCGGTGTGCCTTGTTATCTTCTGCGCCTGGGCTTCCTGGGAGAGCTGAGCTACGAGATTCATTGCCCTTCCAGCCAAGCCGGCTATTTATGGGAAGCCATTCTCGAGGCGGGCCGCTCCTCTGGCCTTAAGCAGGCTGGTCTGGCCACCCAGTTCATTTGCCGGCTGGAAAAAGGCCATGTCCTGCCGGGCCTCGACGCGGATGGCAACACGACCATGTTCGAGGCTCACTTCGACTGGTTGTGGGACAGAGGCAACACGGACATGGTCGGCGGGCCCATGTTGCGGCTGCTGGAAGGCCAGCCGTTCAAAGGCCGGGTCATTGCCTTTGCCCTCGAGGGCCGGGTGGGCCTCATAGACGGGCACCTGGTGGTAAAAGGCCCTGAGCGGCTGGGCCATATTACTTCGGTCAGGTACAGCCCGAAACTCAAGCAAACCATTGGCCTGGCCCTGGTCAAGCCGCATGAGGATTTCCATCCCGGCGGCCGGGTTATGTTGTGGCTCAACGGCGAGGAAATAGAGGCCAGGTTCGTGGATAAACCATTCCATGATCCAGAGGGTGGGAGGATGAGAATATGAGCACGCATCGCCAGGCCATCTCCTGGCAGGACTGGGCCGGGGAACCGGTAAGCTACACCGAGGCGGGGTGGACCCTGGCGCGGAAATACAGGGATGAAGATACGGATGCTCCGGCCGGCCTGATAGACCTTAGCCATCGCCCGAAAGCCCTGGTCTACGGACCCGCGGTGGAAAAACTTGGCCGGCTTTCGCCCGGGCGGGCGGAATGGAACGGCCAGGCCTTCCTCTGTTGCCGTAAACCCGGGGAATGTATCGTCTACGACCTGCTGGGACCACTTCAACCCCAATGGCCGGACCGATATTACACCGACATGACCGACGCCTGGGTCCTTTTAGCTCTGATCGGTCCCCGGGCCCGAGAGGTTATACAGCGCCTGGCGGCCATTGACTTCGAGCGGCCGGACCGGCCGGGGCCGTTGTTCGCCGTCACCCGCGGTCACGGGCTCTGGCTTCAGTTACTCAACCCAAGAAGGAAAGCGCCGGGCTTTTTCCTGGCCACGGAACGCTCCCACGGCCAGAATCTGGCTAAAGGGCTGCGCCACGTCGGTCATCACCTGGGACTTAAGATAATGGGGCTCGACGCTTTTAACGATTGGTTCACGCGGTCGGATTGATTTGAATGAATGGCCAATGATGGCCTGGGTTACCGAAAGGAGGTGGAAGTGTGGCCTAGGGACGTTCAGCGCGAAGCACCGGGGCTGTAACGTATTTATGGCGAAGGTGCCTTGGAGAAAAAACCGGTTTGCCGTGAGGGAAGAAATAAATTTTTCATGATTATAAGGAGGGCCGTTATGAAGCGTCATGGGCAGGTGGTTAATTATCATTCGATACTGGTGGTTGTTTTTGCCATATTGCTCCTTTTGTCCGCCGCGGCCGGCGTGCGGCAAGCTGTAGCCGCTGGTGAACCATACAAGGTTGGCTTCGTCAACCATCTGACCGGCGACATGGGTCCCTATGGCCAGAGCCTCAAGAAAGGTACGGAGCTGGCCGTGGAACAGATTAACGCCGCCGGCGGCATAAAGGGACATCCTATCGAGGTGATTTACGAGGATGACCGGGGGCAGGCGGCCGACGCCATCACGGCTTTCACCAAACTGGTCTCCGTGAACAAGGTTCCGGTGGTGCTGGGTTCGGCTTCGAGCACCATTACCCTGGCCATTTGCTCCAAGGCTCAGGAATCCAAAGTGGTGCTGGTGTCTTCGGTGTCAACCTCGCCGGCGCTCAAGGAATGCGGCAAGTACTTCTTCTCCATGATGGTCTCCGATGACGCCCAGGGCGAAGAGTGGGTCAAGGTCGCCGGTTATCTGAAGGTTAAAGAAGCCGCCTTGATGTACATCAACAACGATTACGGCAACGGCGTCAGGAACGTCTTCGTCAAGGCCTTTCAGGCGGCGGGGGGCAAACTCCTGATCCAGCAGCCGTTTGAAATCGGCGGCAAGGATTTTAGAACCGAAGTGTTAAAGGTCAAGCAGACTAACCCTTCCGTCGTGTTCATCGTGGACCATACCGCGGAAGGTTCCATAGTCTTGCGGCAGGCCAAGGAGCTCCAGCTCAACGCGCAGTTCGTGACCGACGTGTCAATGGTGGCTAAGGAAGTGGTCGCCGGAGCGGGTGCGGCGGCGGAAGGAGTGATGGGCGTGCGGGCCGCTTCCCCTAGTGGACCGATTTATGAAAAGTTCAAAGCGGATTTCATGGCCAAGTTCAAGTCGGAACCGACGATCTGGGCCGACTTTGCCTATGACACGATGATGATGGTGGCTAAAGCCATCGAAGCAGGCGGTTACACCTCCGACGGTATTCAACAGGCCCTATTCAAGGTTGGCGAGACTTATGTCGGCCCCTCCGGCCCTAAAAAACTGAACCCGCATGGTATAGCTATCGGCACCTTCGAGTGGGTGCAGATCAAGAACGGCGCCTGGGGCGGATACATGAAAAAATAGCCGGTTCGGCCATCGAGGCAGGAGAGGAGAAAGGACTTCCTCTCCTGCCGCAAACGATCCCCAGACGCCTTTTCCATTGTGACCGCTCAGGAAAGCAGAATAGCATAGCCAAGCAATCTCGAGGCCTAAAACTGATGGCCTCGTTACTTCGCTTGGGGACACGACCGTCTTTTTGCGTTGAACCAATAACCGGACCGCCGGGGATAAAGCTTTACTCCCGGCTGATCGAACAGCGTCCTTGTGCCCGGGTTCCATTCGTGAACGAGGACGTTATGATGAAAACCGATAGCTGAACGCCCTTATTGAATTAATCCCGCGGTTCGGGAGGTGGTATGGACGTTTTTCTCCAATTGGTTGTCAACGGCATCATCTCGGGAGGCAATTACGCTCTGGCCGCTATCGGCTACACCATGGTTTACGGCATCCTCAAATTCATCAATTTCGCCCATGGCTCGGTAGCCATGGTCGGGGCATATATTTCTTTTGTTTTGGCCATGAGTTTTCTTAACGTACCATTTACAGCCGTCTTTTTCTTGAGCATGTTTTTGACGGCCATTTTAGGCATTATCATCGAAAAGGTCGCTTACAAGCCCCTCCGCCACGCTCCCAAGCTGGCCCCCTTGACCACGGCGGTCGCGGTATCGTTTGTCCTTGACGCCGGCATCATGATTCTGGTGGGCACGGACATCAAGACCTATACCGTGTCTTACCAGGTTTATAACCTGGGACCGGTATTCATCACCTCCGTGCAAATCATTATCATTGCCGCCAGCCTGACGTTCATGCTCGGCCTTTACCTGCTCCTGAACAAGACCAAGCTCGGCAAGGCGATCCGCGCCGTGGCCGACGACATAGACCTTTCCGAAATCGCCGGCATTAATACCAACTTCACCATTTCGGCGGTGTTCGCCATCGGCTCGGCTTTGGCCGCCGCTTCTGGAATACTGATCGGGTTGGATTCGAACCTTCAGCCCACCATGGGTTTCATCATTACCGTAAAAGCTTTCGCCGCGGTGATTCTGGGCGGCTTGGGCAATGTTTACGGCGCCATTGTCGGGGCCTTTATCATTGGCCTGGTCGAGAACCTGGGGGTTTGGTACATTCCGCCGGTTTGGAAGGATTCCATCGCCTACGGCATATTGATTCTAGGTCTCCTCTTGAAACCCGCCGGTCTTTTTGGCTCCAAGGAGACCGCCGGTGTACTGCAGTAGTAAGGAGGTGGGGGCGTGGTTGACATCATTCTGCATCTCCTTATCATAGCGGCCATTTACGCCATACTGTCCATCAGCTTGAATATTATGACCGGCACTACCGGCTTGTTCAACCTGGGACTGGCCGCCTTCTATGGAATCGGCGCGTACTCCTCCGCGCTCCTGGCCAAGGCCGGAGTCCCCTTCCCGCTGGCGCTCCTGGGCGGCATCTTGATTCCCTCGGCCATAGCCTTCGTCATCGGCCTGCCCACTTTGCAACTGGTGGGGGACTACTTGGCCGTGGTGACCATGGGCTTAGGTGAAATCACGCGATCGGTGTTCAAGAACTGGGTCAGCCTGACCGGTGGATACATGGGGCTGCGTAAAATCCCCAAGGCTTCGCTTTTCGGTTTTGACCTGGACGGTCGTATGGAATATTTGATTTTTTCCCTGGTTATACTCGTCGTGGTCTATTTTTTCGTTGAAAGATTGCTGAAGGCGCCTTTTGGCCGAGTGCTAAGGGCCATCCGCGAGGATGAAATGGCGGCCCAGGCCCTGGGCAAGAACGTCTTCCGTTTCAAAATGTGGGCCTTGCTCATCGGAACAGGGATAGCGGGGCTGGCCGGCGCCTTGTTCGCCCATTACATCAACGTTATCAGTCCGGCCGACTTCGTGATGTGGCTGACTTTTTTCATCTTCCTGGTTATTATGTTCGGCGGCCTGGGTAACAACCTGGGCGCGATCGTTGCGACGGTCATATTCGTGCTGGGGCGCGAGGCGCTGCGGTTCATCGGCCTGCCGCCCAGCGTCTCCGCCCCCTTGCAGCAACTTATTTTCGGCTTGCTGTTGATTTTCGCCACTATTTATTTCCCGAAAGGCCTGATTCAGGAAAAGAGGCAACTGGTTAAACCCGACCCGGAGCAGGAAAGGACGAAAAGCCATGCTTAGGCTCGAGAATCTTTCCAAGGACTTCGGCGGGCTACGAGCGGTGGACAACTGTTCTTTCGAGGTGCCTCGACACATGATTTTCGGGTTGATCGGCCCCAATGGTTCGGGTAAAAGCACCATCTTTAACCTGATAACAGCCTTTCTTAAACCGACTTCCGGGAAAATATTTCTGAAAAACCGGGAAATCAGCGATAAAAAACCGCACGAGATAAATCTGATGAAGCTGGCGCGCACGTTCCAACTCGTCAAAGTCTTCCGAAACATGACCGTCATGGAAAACTTGTTGTTGGCCCCTAAGAACCAGGCTGGTGAAAATTTGCTCTGGGCCATTGTCCGGCCGCCATCCCTGCGCGAGGTCGAACGCGAGAACATCAGGCGGGCGCGGGAGTTGCTGGACCTGATCGGCTTGCGCGGGGCGGAGAACGTCCAGGCCGGCAGCCTTTCGTACGCGGAACAGAAAATGATCGAGCTATCCCGCGCCATAATGACCGATCCTGAGATCGTGCTGTTAGACGAGCCGGCTTCCGGCATCAACCCCACCCTGATGAACCGTATTCTCGACTACATCCGGGGGCTGCGCGACCGGCAAGGCATAACCTTTCTGATTGTCGAACATGACATGCGGGTGGTTATGAACCTGTGTGAGCGCATCGCCGTCTTGAACTACGGGCAAAAGATCGCCGAGGGTACACCGGCGGAGATTTCGAGCGATCCGCTGGTCATAGACGCCTATCTGGGAGTGTAGTGGATGTTGGACAATGTACTCGAGTTGAAGAACATAGTGGCGGGTTATGGCCGCATAGACGTGTTACGCAACGTATCCCTAAGCGTCCGGCGTGGCGAGATCGTCACCATGATCGGGTCCAACGGAGCGGGCAAATCCACCACTCTTAAGACAATTTTCGGCCTGACCCATATTGCTTCGGGAAAAATCTTGTTCGAAGGCGCGGATGTTACGTCCAAGAAAGTGCATGACCTGGTGGCGATGGGATTGGCTTTCGTGCCTCAGGAGCGGAACATTTTCCCCTCCTTGACGGTTTTCGAGAACCTCGAAATGGGCGCGTATACGTTGCCTCCGAACCAAGTCGCGGGGCGTATCGCCCAGGTTTGCCGGCGCTTTCCCATCTTGCGTACGCGCGCGTCCCAGAAGGCGGGAACGCTCAGCGGCGGCGAACGCCAGATGCTGGCCATTGCTCGAGGCTTGATGTCCGGCCCGAGTCTGATGTTGCTTGACGAGCCTTCCCTGGGCTTGGCCCCTCTGATTATCTCCGCTTTGTTTGAGCAAATCCAGGCTATCAACCAAGCCGGCACCACGGTTCTGCTCATCGAGCAGAACGCCCGCCGGGCGCTGAGTATCGCCAACCGCGGCTACGTGATGGAACTGGGACAGATTCGCCACGAAGGCAAGGGCGGCGATCTGCTACAAGACGAACAGGTTCAGCGGACTTACCTGGGTACAGGCGAAGAGAGCTAGCCGGATCAAATCGCCGCCGTCCCATCTCCTGGTTTGGGTGGCGAATGGAATGAGGCAACCTCGGAATACAGGCGGCGCGGAAAGGTCCGGGGCGCTTGGGGCCGGAAGGCCGATTTCGAGTCCCGGACGGGTCAGACCGGCCTTGCCCGATCGGCCGGCAAGCGGATGATGAACCGGGCGCCCCGGCCCGGCTCGGATTCGACGACAATTTCCCCCTGAAGCTCCTCGACGATCTTTCTGGTGATCATCAGTCCCAGGCCGGTGCCGGCCGAGCCCTTGGTGGTGAAGAACAAACAAAACAGGTTTTCCCTGGCCGCCGGGGCGAGTCCCGGACCGTTGTCTTCCACCTGGTATTCGAATCCGCCGCTGTCCAGAAGCCTGGTTCTGACGGTCACCAGGCCGTCCGGTTGGCCGGCGGACTTTTCCTGGCAGGCTTCGAGGGCGTTGGTCATCAGGTTTAAAAGGCAGATGTGCAGCCCGTCCGGGTCGTAATCAAGAGGCGGCGGGTCCGGGACCAGGTCAGCGGCCAGCCTGGCGCCGGCCTTTTCAGCCCTAGGCCTCATTAATTCCAGGACCGCCCGGACGGGTTGGTTGGGGTCGCCCGGGGCGCGGCGGACCGGACCGGGTTTGGCGTAGCTGAGCAGGTTCAGCGACAGGTTCTTGAGCTTCTCGACGTTGTCCCGCAGTATCTCCCAGCCCTGCCGGCTGTAGTTCCGGTGATCGAGTTCCAAGCCCTTGCCCAGGACGAATATGCCCGCCTCGAGACCGCTGGCCAGGTTCTTTATGGCGTGGGCCAGGCCGGCGATGGTCTGGCCCACCGCGGCCAGCCTTTCGGCGGCCAGGAGTTCCCTGGTCTTTTGGGCCACCAGCCGTTCCAGGTTCTCGGTGTAGTCCTTGAGCCGGCGGCGCAGGGCGATCCGTTCTTCGGCCCGCCGGAGGGCTACGGCCAGGGCTTCATCGTTGATGGGTTTGGTTATGAAATCCGTGGCCTCGTGTTTGAGGCTCAAGACGGCCAGGTCCATGTCGCCGTGGCCGGTCATCATGATGACCTCGGTTTCGGGCCTCTCTTTTTTTATCCGATCCAGAAGTTCGACGCCGTCCAGGCCCGGCATTTTTATATCGGTGATGACGATGGGTGGAGCCCACTCCTGGAAAAGGCGCAGGGCCTCGACGCCGTCGGCGGCGGTCCGGACCGGATAGCCCAAATCCGACAGGGAAATGGCCAGGACCTTGCACAGGCCGGCTTCGTCGTCCACCAGGAGGAGGGGGGCTTTCATTCTCTGGTCGCCGCTAGGGGGAATTCCACCAGGAAGGTGGTCCCCTGCCCCTCGCCGGGCAGAACCCTGATGTCGCCGCAGCAATCCTGGATGAAGCGATAGCTGATGGACAAGCCCAGACCCGTACCCTTGCCCACTTCCTTGGTGGTGAAAAACGGTTCGAAAATCTTGCCGGCGATCGATTCGGGCAGGCCGGTTCCGTTATCGTGGACCTCGATCACCGCCTTTCCGTCCTGGACCAAGGTTTTCAGTTCGATCTTCTTGCCGCCCTCGCGAGGCCCCAGGGAATGCCACTGCTCTTCGATGGCGTCCCGGGCATTGATAAGCAGGTTGATGAAGACCTGCTCCAAGGGGACCGGATCGGCCATTATCAGGGGCAGGTCCGGGGCCAGGTCCCAGATCACTTCTATCTCCCTCAGCTTAAGCTGCTGGCCGATTATCTCCAGGGCCCGGCGCAGGATGTCGTTGACCTGGACCGGTTCGAGCCTCAAGTCCGATTTACGGCCGAACTCCCGCATGTGGTTTATTATCTTGGCGGCCCGGTCCACGTGGCCGTCAATCTCCGTGGCCAGATTCAGGATTATCTCGTCCTCGATCTTTTCCTTCTTCTGAATCTTTCTCATGAAGAAGCTGCTGGCGGTCTTGATCACCGACAAAGGCTGGTTGAGTTCATGGGCTACGCCGGTGGCCATCTCGCCCAAGGTGGCCATCTTGCTGGCCTGGATCAACTGCTGTTCCGTTTCCAGCCGCTTGGTGATGTCGCTGGTGGTCACCAGCAGCACCTTCTGGCCCGGGTATTCGGACGGCGAAACCCGGACGTTGACGTAAATGGTCCGGCCGTCCCTGGTCTGATGCTTGACTCGGTTCAGAACCGCCAAGTTCCTGAGACCGGCGGCGGCTTCGGCCCGGTCGGAGCGGAGAAAGAGGTCCAGGAAGGGCCGGTTGGCGATCTCGTTCCGATCGAAGCCATAGACCGTCCGGACGCTGTCGTTGCAGTCCAAGATAGCCAGGGTCCGGGAATCCAGGACAAAGACCGGGTTGGGGATGTTATTGAAGATGGCGTGGTATTTCTTCTCCGATTTGGCCAGGTCCTCTTCCAGTCTCTTGCGGTGGGTGATGTCCAGGCACATTTCCATGGCCGCCACGACCTCGCCCTGGGTGTTAAAGAGCGGCGCGGTCCGGACCACCCAATGGCGCATCGAACCTTCCTTGTCCGGACCCGATTCCTCGCTGGTATGAGACTGCCCGTCCTGAAAGGTCATCTCCACGGGACAGACCAGGCATTTCTCGTCGCGGTCTTTATAGGCCCGGAAACAGAAATCGAACGGTTCGGGCTTGAACTTGTCGGCGAACTCCCGGTTGTATTTGATCAGGCGGTATTCCCGGTCTTGAACGGTGATGATGCAGGGAACGTGTTCGAACAGGTCCAGGTACTCATGGAGGCGCTGGTCCAGTTCCAATTGCTTGTTCCGGATTTCTTCCCGCATGCCTTCCATGACCAGGGCCAACTGCCGCAGCTCATCCTCCTCGGGCAGTCCCTGTCCTGCGAAGCCTCTGTTCCCGGCCAGTCTGCGGGCGCTGGCCACGATCTTGGCCAGGGGCCGCTTGAAAAAGATCAGCCAAATGGTGAGTATGGCCAGGACGGCCCGGGCCATCAGACTAGAGAAGATTCTTTTCAGAAACGTCGGCATTGCCTTACCCGGCCGCCATTATATCCGCCTTTGCCTTGGAGCGCGAGTTTTTCGAACCCGGGCCGAACATGATCCGATCGACCGGAAGGCTGGTCACGGGGGACGGGCCGGTCCAGGCGTTCTGGCCGAGGGCTGGGGACGATGACCGACTCCCGGCCGCTCTCTCCTATGGCGGTTGGCGCTAAATGATGTTATTATTTCCTACAGTGAAAAGAACAAGCTAAACAGCCTCCCAACGGAAGGGGTGGAACATGCTCAGATTGATAAGTTTAACGCTTTCGGCGTTTCTTCTGTTGTCCTCGGGTTGCGCTTCCATGAAGAACAAGGTCTATCGGATAGGTCCCATGGAAATATCCTTTCCGGGCGGGACCATAATCGGCGGCGCTTCCTCGGACCAGGCCGGAGCCCTGGCGGAAATGCTGGTGGCCTCCCACGAGCAGCACATGAAAGCCTTTGACGAACAGAAGGAACTGAGCCGCAAAAACCTGGAAACGGCGGAAAAGACGCTGCGTATCCTGGAAGAGGTCTCGCACCGGCAGGGGGCGGGGGAAATCACGCTGTTTTTCGAGACAGGTTCGGCCGCCATGCCCGCTCATGCCTTCGAGTTTGAACGATTGGTCCGGTTCGTGGACCATGTGTCCGCGGTAAGCTCGGGGAGGCTGGTTCATTTCGTTCTCATAGGTTCGGCTTCCGCCACCGGCCTGACCCAGATGAATACGAAACTATCCAAGCAAAGGTCCGAAGCTCCGATCCAGGTCATAGACAAATACCTGGTCAACATCCCGCATAAGTATTACCGGATCGCCGGCGTCGGCGACATGTACAGTCCCAAACGGGCGGAATGGAAAGTGCACGAGAGGTATCAGCATGTCCGGATAATAGCCGCCTATGCCACGGACAGACTGCCGGAACTGCCCGCGGAATTAAAGGAGTCCAAACTGGACGACCGGCCCTTCCCTTGAGCCGCCGGGGAATCGCCGGCCGAAAAATCATATCGACCCGTCTCCAGGTCCGATTTCCCGGGCATCTTTGTTTCTTTCTATCAGGCCGGAAGATTTAAACAGACAAAGACTCATCATCCGAGAGCCATACATCGGGCTTGATCACAGGCTGATAAAAGGTTATCCTGGGATGGACGGCATCTTCTCGAAAAAGGAGGTGGACGATATTCGATAACCTCGTAAAAAGTCGAAAACCGACTTTTTACTCGGCGGGAGAGGGCTGTCCCTCTCCCGCCACTTGAAGTAAATTCAAGTGGTTCCACCCTCACCCCAGTCCGGGGCTTATTCGCCCTCGGCCTGATGACGGACTTTTTACAAGTCCGTCATATTTAGGCATATGTTTTTAAGCAGTGCCCAGAGACCAGCCCCCGGATTCCTCAAAAGACGATCATTCATCTCGAATAACACCAGAACTAAGTCGAAATATATTGATAACATTGGAATTATTGAACCACTGGCAAATCCCCGCAATTTGATCCGTGAAAAATGGACTGAATAAACCGTTACCGGTCAATGGTCGTCCTGGACTTGATAACCGTTCATTTTCCCAAAGTAAATAGTTATATCTCCGGCGCCTGAACAATTGGTGACGGAAGCGGGGGGTATAAATCAGTGTCACGGACTTCAGGGATGAAGGGAATGGAGGGCCGAACAAAGGGCAAGGACCAGGTGAGTCGGTTTCACACGCGCCAGGCCTTGTCCATGCTGGTGGTTCTTTCCGTTCTTGTTTCGGTTTTTTTTATTATGCTGGCCCAACAGTATAACCTTGGCCAGACGCATGAAAAAGAGATCCTCCTGAAACATTTCCAGGAGCGGGTCGCTCATCTGGACAACCTGCTGGCCAGGGTGACCGAGCATGTGGATGGGATGCGTCTGGTCGCGGAAGCGGACCTACTGCAATCCCGCGCCCTAAAAGCCTGGCCTCAACCTCTCGAGTTCCAGGATCTGGCCGAGGTGGCCGGCGAGAATCGCTACCATCTCGATATGTTCAAGTCGCCCATCGCCCAGGAGATGATCGGTAATTTGACTGGCCTGGGTTCCCTTCAAGATCGCGGCGGTGATTTTAATAGGGAAATACACATGGCCCTGGTCCTCAACCCCATGTTTCGCGCGGTAGCCGGGGCAATAAAGAACGCCGCCTGGATTTACTACACCTCCCGCAACAATTTCATCAATATTTATCCCTGGGTTTCCTCAAAAGATTTCAAGTTTTCAGAGGAATTGCATACTCACGAATTTTACACCCTCGGGCTCCCGGAAAACAATCCGGATCGCAAAAGATTCTGGACCAAGGTCTACGTGGATGAATACGGAAAAGGGCTTATGACGACCTGTGCCGCCCCGGTATACGATCGCGATCGCTTCCTGGGAACAGTCGCCCTTGACCTGACCGTGGATTTTCTTAATACCATCGTCAAAAAATTTAGCCCGAAACAAGGGGTGATGTTTTTGATAAACGATAGGGATCAACTTTTGGCCCATCCCTCCCTCATCACCTCGCATGACAAAAGGACAAAAACTTTATACGAGACGTTGCCCGAAGACCTCCGTGTCTCGATCGTTCGCTTGATGAAGATACCCGAGAACGACATTAGCCATATGGGTTCTTTCAGAATAATACGGTGCCGCCTGCATCAGGCGCCTTGGCAGGTTGTTTATTTTGAGCCTGTTCAATCACTTGGGGGCTCACTCTTGGAGTTGATCGGCGTCGGGCCGTTGGCCGTCCTGGCCATGTTGTTGATATTGGTCGTCATAATGTTGGTGATTACCCAAAAGCAATTCATTTTGCCATCTAAGAAGTTCGTCAATTATATCATGGCCAGGAGTCAAAGAATACAGACACAAATGGATTATGGCATTCCGCAGGTGTGGAGACCCTGGTTTGCCGCCGTTGAAAATACTTTCAACGAAAATGAAAAAATGACCCAAGAGCTTCAGAGGCAAAATGAGTATCTTGAGCAGCGGGTGAAGCAACGTACGGCCGAACTTGAAAAAGAAATAGAAGACCGAAAGCAGGTCCAGGAGACGCTCCGGAAGAGCGAGGAGCGTTTTAGGGATATCTCCTATAGCATGGCCGACTGGATTTGGGAAGTTGACAGGGACGGAAGGTTTACTTTTGCCTCTGAAACCGTGAAGCAAATCCTCGGGTATGAACCTGAGGAACTTATTGGTAAAACCGTTTTCGACATAATGCCGGCGGACGAAGTGAAATCAATCAAAGAGGTTTATAAAAAAATTGTTCCTGTAAAGAAACCAATCGTCGATCTGGAAACCTGGAACCTGTCAAAAGAAGGAAAGAGGGTATGCCTCTTGACCAACGGCGTTCCAATACTTGATGACGGCGGTGAATTGATCGGCTACCGCGGCGTGGATAAAAACATCACCGATAATAAGATAGCTGAACAAGAACAGAGGAAGCTTGAAGCCCAACTCCAACGTGCCGAGAAGATGGAATCCATAGGTATCCTGGCCGGAGGCGTGGCTCACGATCTGAATAATATCCTGTCCGGGATTGTAAGCTATCCGGACCTGCTCTTAATGCACGTGCCCGAAGGAAACCCTTTAAGAAAGCCTCTTGAAACTATCAAGGGGACCGGCATAAAGGCCGCCGCGATCGTCCAGGATCTATTGACCCTGGCCAGAAGAGGTTTCGCTGCCATCGACCTCGTGAATCTGAATCAAATTATTACTGAATACCTGAATAGCCCTGAACATGAGAAATTGAAATCATTTCATCCGGAAGTTCAAGTAAAGACGAATCTTGAAAAGAATCTTTTAAATATTATGGGTTCTTCCATTCATATGTCCAAAACGATAATGAATCTGGTTTCCAACGCCGCCGAAGCCATGACTGGTGGGGGACAAATCATTATATCCACTGAAAACAGGTATATTGACAAACCATTAAGAGGATATGACGAGGTCAAGGAGGGTGATTACGTCACCCTTACGGTTTCGGACACGGGCGTGGGAATATCTCCGGAGGATAAGGAAAGGATATTCGAGCCCTTTTACACGAAAAAGATCATGGGGAGAAGTGGGACGGGTTTAGGCATGGCCGTGGTCTGGGGCGTGGTTAAAGACCATAAAGGGTATATTGACATTAAAAGCACCGAAAGCGTGGGGACCGCGTTTATTCTCTATTTTCCCGCGACCAGAAATAAAATAGTCCAGGCTAGACATGGATTTTCTATTGAAGATTATATGGGAAACGACGAATTCATTTTGGTGGTGGATGACGTAAGAGAGCAAACAGAAATAGCCGCGATGATTCTCTCTAAACTGGGTTATAAGGTGGCCGCGGTCTCCAGCGGGGAGGAAGCAATCGAGTACATTAAAAGGACGAAGGTTGATTTATTGATTTTGGATATGATTATGGAACCGGGCATAGACGGCCTGGACGCCTACAAACGGATTCTTGAAATAAATCCCAACCAAAAAGCGATAATTACCAGCGGTTTTTCCGAGACGGAGCGTGTAAAAGAGGCCCAAAGATTGGGCGCGGGGAAATATGTAAAGAAACCTTACACTTTAGAAATGATAGGGCTGGCGGTAAAAGAAGAAATAGAAAAAGGATCATCCGGTTAATACCGGGGTAAAATGAATAATTAGCTTTTCCGGCTTAGCCGAATCCGACGTCGGATGCCCCTCCGGAAACAGCCGTCCGCTCATCGCCCACGACAGGGCAACAACTAATACAACAGAAAGATCATGACCGTCTGAAAAATCAGGTTGGCTCCCAGGTCGCCCACGCCGTACCCGATCTTGGTCGATAACGTCGGACGCCCGTCGCTGCTTCGGCCCGTTGACGAAATTCAACCATATCCCCGATCTTATTTTCGATCCGAGATTCTTCGGCCGCGAAACAAAGCAGATGGCCGTTGAGCGCCTCGTCGGCCGAGGTCAGCACGTTTTCGTTGCGGTGGGCCCGTTGGACGGACTTGGCGAACTCGATCAGAACAATCCCGTCCGATCCGCCGGCCCGAGGTAAACACGTCCTCGGCCTCCGGACCGTCGGTGAAGTACAGGGCCGAAATATCAGCCACATAACGAGGCTCGTACATGGCGGTTCCTTTCCTCCAGACACACCACCCCGGTGCGGGCGATCGGACATGATCGCCGTTTCACGGGCCGCCAGGGCTTTCAGGAAAAAGGAATTGTCAACCAAATCCCGGCCTCCACGGATGCTATTGTCGGTCAGTTCGTCCGGCCGAATTTCAGTCCCAGGGCAGGGGCGGTCAGAATGAAGGCCTAGGCCAAGGCAAGCGCTATGGTTAAGGCTTGTGTCCGGAAAAAGTCCGGCGGCCTTCCTTTCTGCCCTTGTTTCGTTTAAAAACCTGACGCTGTCAATTCCGTTTGACATTGAATATTTTGAGCCATAACATCCCAGGTATTGCAAAAACACTCATCTAGGTTGATGTTATTCAATAGCCTCTTGTATGTGGTTACCGACGTTCGAGGTTGAAATAATGCCCGTGAAAAAGAAGAGGCCGCGCCTGAGAGTCACGGTCCCGGAAACTTGCCGCCAGTGATTGAGCCTTCCGTTATCCGAGGTCCAAGAAGTCTTGTTTGCCCCACTGGGGTCCTGACCGATGATCACCGGGAGTGCGTCCGGTGACCAAGAGACCGAAAATCTGGCGCAAGCTGCTCAAACTCTACCTCTCCGTGGGATTGGTTTCCTTCTTAATTCTAGGGGCGCTCAGTTATCGGGAATTACACGGCGAGAAGCTTTTCTCCATCGAGTCCAACCTGAGAGGTCAAGTGAAACAGCTCGACTTGTTGGTGGATGGGTTTTTTTCAAACATCGAGGCCGGCGTCCTGGTCTTGGCCAACAATCCCTTGGTTCGCACCAGACAAGATAGTGATTTTACTAATTTCACGCAGGCGGACGAAAATACCTTCGTGTATCGTGTCGGTCCGACGGAAGAACGGATAATACAGACCTTCGCCTTGCACAAGCAATATTATCAATATGTAAACTCGGTCTACATGGGCCGGGAAAACGGCGGGTTTGTCAGGTCCCATAAGAGGGCCCGGCCGACCCGTTACGATCCCCGGGAGCGCGATTGGTACATACTCGCCCGGGAGAATCCGGGTAAAGTGGTGCGGACCAAGCCCTACCGGTCGGTGACCACCGACGATATCAACATCGGCACCACGACCGCCCTGGTGGATGAGGCAGGCCGTTTCTACGGCGTGGTCGGTCTGGACGTGACCTTGAAGGACCTGGGCAGCTTCGTGACCAACATGAAATTGGATTATGATGGTCGCGCGGCCCTGTTAACCCAAGACGGAGAGGTCCTGGCCGCCACCTGGACGCCACTGAAGGGGAAAAAAATCAAGGAGGTATTGCCGGAAGAGACGGCGGACATTTTGGGATTGGACTCTGGCTGCCGGATGACTCGGTCGGGTGATTTCCTCCTCTGCCATGGGACTTGCGCCCGGCTGGGCTGGAAAGTTCTGGTCATAACGCCCATGCGGGTCATTGATAATGAAGCCTTCGTGATTTCGGCCCGGCTCTTGGCCATCGCCCTGATCACCCTGGTGGTCCTGGGGGTGTTGGTGGCCGGCGGGCTGCAAATCACGGTGATCAGCCGCATCCAGAGATTGAGCGGTAAAGCCGAGGAAATCACCCGGTCGGGCAAGCTCACCCCCGTCCTCGAGCCTGGACCGGACGACGAAATAGGGGCCATGAGCGGTTCCTTCAACCGCATGGTGGCCAAGCTCCAGAACATGGACGATCAATTACGCGGATATTCCGCCGAACTGGAAGAGACGGTCAGGATCAGAACAGCCGAGTTGGCCGAAGCTAATCAGGAATTGGAGAACGAACTTGGATTGAGGGCCCAGGCGGAGCATGGGTTGAAAGTCCAAAAAGCATACCTGGAGCAGTTGTTCGCCGCTTCTCCGGAAGCCATCGTCCTGATCGATGACGAAGACCGTGTGCTCCGCGTGAATTCAGAGTTCACGCGCGTGTTCGGATTCAGTCCGGAAGAGGTCATCGGCCGATCCCTTGACGATAGCATTATTCCGGTGGCTCAGCGGACCGAGGGATCGGAAATCAAAAAGAAGATCATTTCCGGCCGGAGGGAGTCCACCGAAACCAAGCGAAGGCATAAGGACGGACATCTGGTGGATGTTTCGATCATCGGCACGGCCGTCGAGTTGGGCGGCAATCATTACGGCGTCTACGGTATATACCGGAATATAACCACGAAGAAACAACAAGAGGAGGAACTACGCCAGGCCAAGGAGGCGGCGGAATCGGCCGACCGGCTCAAGTCGGCCTTCCTGGCCTCCATGTCTCACGAACTCAGAACGCCGCTCAATTCCATTATCGGCTTCACCGGGATATTATTACAGCAGTTGCCCGGGCCACTTAACGAGGAACAGAAAAAACAGATGGGCATGGTGCGGAAAAGCGCACGACATCTGCTGGAACTCATCAATGATGTCCTCGACATTTCCAAGATCGAAGCCGGGCAGCTGGAACTGTCCTTGGAGAGTTTCAATTTCAAGGAATCCGTGGAAAAAGTCATGGGCCTCATCGCTCCGATCGCCGAGAAAAAGGGGCTGGCCATGACCACCAGCATCGATGAGGCCATCGGCGAAATAAAGACGGATCGCCGCCGCCTGGAGCAGGTCTTGCTCAATTTCCTGAGTAATGCGGTGAAATTCACCGACCAGGGTTCCGTTCAGGTCGAATCGAGATTGGAAGACGGCAGAGTGGTCACGCGGGTTATTGACACGGGCATCGGCATCAAACCCGAAGACATGGCGGCTCTGTTCAAAGCCTTCAGCCAGATAGAAACCGGTCTGGCCCGACGATATGAAGGCACCGGCCTGGGGCTTAACATATGCAGGAAACTGATCGAATTGATGGGTGGAACTGTTCGGGCCGAAAGCGACGGTCCGGGTCGGGGCAGCACGTTCGTTTTCGACCTGCCGGTGGTTTTCGAGGAGGTCTGATGAAATACAAGGTCTTGGTCATCGAGGACAACGAACAGAATATCTACTTGATGGACTTCCTCCTTAGAAGCAGGGGCTTTGAAGTCATTCAAGCCCGGGACGGGATGTCCGGCATCGGCATGGCGAGGGAAACAGCACCTGACTTGATTTTATTGGATATTCAACTCCCCGGTATGGATGGTTACGCCGTGGCCGAGCAATTGATAGGTGATCCGGCCTTCTGCAAGGCGCCCATCGTAGCGGTGACCTCGTATGCCATGGTCGGGGACAAGGAAAAAGTCCTGGCCGCCGGCTGCACGGGTTATATCGAAAAACCGATTGATCCGGATACGTTTATCGAGTCCATATCCAGGTTCCTTGAACCACCAAGGGACGGGAAGGAATAACACATGGCCAGGATTCTGATCGCCGATGACCTGGAACAAAACAGGTACCTGCTGAATGCCTTGCTCTCCGGTCACGGGCATGACGTTTATTCGGCGGCCAATGGTGAAGAAGCTTTGAACATCGCCAGGTCCACGCTTGTTGACCTGATCGTCTCGGACATCCTGATGCCCGTCAAGGACGGTTTTACTCTCTGCCGGGAATGGAAAGCCGATGAAAGCCTGAGCAAGATTCCCTTCGTGTTTTATACGGCCACCTATACCGACCAGAGAGATATTGAGTTCGGTTCGAGCCTGGGCGCCGATCTTTATTTGATCAAGCCCATGGATCCAACCGAAATGATGGCCGCCATCATGGAAATTCTGAATAAAAAAACAGTGGAAAAGGTTAAATCGTTCGAACCTCCCGGAGAATCGGTTTATCTGCAGGAATACAATCAGGCGCTGATTCGCAAGTTGGAAAGCAAAATGCTCCAACTCGAAGAAGAAGTTCGAACCCGCCGCCAGGCCGAAGGCCAAATGCTGCGGTTCAAGACGGCCATAGAAAACGCGGATGAGTCCATTTTATTAATCGACGCCGATGGCCTGGTCGAATATGTGAACCCTGCCTTCGAGAGGACAACCGGTTATTCCCGGAATGAGGTGCTCGGGCGCCCTCCGAGTTTTCTCCTGAGCGAAAGCCCGAGAACGGATCAGACCGGAGAAAATCGTTATTGTATCAGGGACGATAAATCCTGGCGCGGGCATTTGACCAATAAAACCAAGACCGGCAAAACGATCGAGTTTGAAGTGACCGTATCGCCGCTTCCCGGAGAATCCGGTGATAATCGCGGGTATGTTTCCATCATGAGAGACGTCACTCAGCAAATGGCCATGGAAAACCAGTTGCTCCAGTCACAAAAGTTGGAGGCCATCGGAACCTTGGCCGGAGGGATTGCTCATGATTTCAATAATATATTAGGAGGTATAATTGGTTATACCCAATTGGCCTTGTTCGATAGACAGATTGGGGGCAAGACGCGTAAACATCTTGATTTAGTCCTTGAAACTTGCGACCGGGCCAAGAACCTCGTGGATCAGATTCTCACTTTTTGCCGAAAATCCGAGCGCCAGAAAGTCCTGGTCGATGTGAGGCCTTTGATCAAGGAAATCCAAAAATTTCTACGGGCCTCGATTCCTTCGACGATTGACATGCGTGTAAACCTGGAGACCACGGTCGGATATATTCGCGCCGATCCCATCCAGGTCCAGCAGGTTATTCTGAACATATGCACCAACGCGGTTTACGCCATGAGGGACAAGGGCGGCATTCTTGAGATCAGGCTCAGACGCGTCGAATTGGATGATTTAACCTGCCGGATACTTCCCAACCTGACGCCGGGAAAGTTCTGGTTGATTTCCATAAGCGATACCGGCTGCGGCATGGACAAGGAGACGAAATCAAAGATATTTGAACCCTTCTTCACCACCAAGGAACGGGGGGAGGGCACCGGCTTGGGGCTTTCGGTGGCCCAGGGAATCGTTCAGGAGCACAAGGGAGCCATCACGGTTTACAGCGAATTGGGGCATGGTACGACTTTTAATCTATATTTTCCCGAAGCGGAAGGTGAAGTCATAAGCGCTGAAAACGCTGATCAGGAGCATTTGCCCGGGGGAGATGAGCATATTCTTTTTGTGGACGACGAACAGGACCTGGTATACATAGGCTCACAGATGCTCGAGAAGCTCGGATATCGGGTGACCACCGCCTTGTCGGGCCAGGAGGCGCTGGCCGTTTTCGAACAGGCCCCCCAGAGCTTTGACCTGGTCATCACTGACCAGACCATGCCCGGCATGACCGGAATGGAATTGGCCGCCGAAATAATCAACCGGCGGCCGGGAATACCTCTAATTGTCTGCACGGGTTTCAGCACGTATGACTCGGAACGAAAAGCCAAGGCCGCCGGAGTCACCCTCCTGATGACCAAGCCGCTTTATTTCAGAGAACTGGCTGTAACGGTAAGGAACCTACTGCCGGACCAATAATAACGCCTTGGCCCGATGATGATCGATCAGGATGCGCCTGTTTCGAAAACCTTATGAAAGCGATCATTAAATCCGCCCGGGCTCGATTCGACTCCTCGAAAGAGAAGCCCGAAAACCTGGACTTTCCATCTGCGTCAACGCCCTCTGGGATAAATTGGCCGCCCGGTGCGCCATTGGCGGCGAATTATGGAAGTCGGGCAATAGCCCGCCGTATTGACGAAGCATGAGACCGCCGGTAAAACACTCCAAGGTGATACCAATCAGGCCGAGGGGATGACATGGACCGGGAACAATTTCTAGGAAAGGTCAAGACACTTTTGTCCGAGGTCTTCGGCGATCGCCTTCAAGGTGTGGTCCTTTACGGCAGCGAAGCCCGAGGCGAAGCTCAGCCCGACAGTGACATTGATCTCCTGGTGCTTCTTACCGGCGTCAAGGATTGGGGGCGTGACTTGAAGATGATAATAGAGACTCTTTACCCGCTTCAATTGCAAGTTGAAAACTTCCGGCCGATTTCGGCTCTTCCGGCTGAGTATGCGGCCTTTCAGGCCGGGGCTTATGCTCTTTATCGGAACGCCAGACGTGAAGGCATAGTGGCATGACCGAAGAAATCCTGGCCTGATGGGAACGAAGCGGGGAAGCCATTAAGGCCCCGTGACCTTATGCCTAAATACCCGGATGCCGCCGCTTCGCGGGCTTATTATGCCGCTTTTTCCGCGGTCTCGGCCTGGCTGACCCGGCAGGGTAAATCCTTGAGCAAACACTCAGCCGTGGAATCCGCTGTCCACCGTGATTTGGTCCATGCTGGGTTGTGGCCTGCCGGCTTGGGCGCCGACTATTCCAGACTTCGTCAAGCCAGGGACGTGGGAGACTACGCGGTCATGATGCACGTTACCTCTGACCAGGCCTATGAATCCATTGACGTGGCGGCCCGTATCATCGAGGCTGTCCACAAGCTGGCCCCGGACGATTTCCCCTGGCCAAGCGACACCTAACACTCCTGTTGCCTAGGTGTTACCTGCAACAAAAACGGGCTTAAGTCGTTCTGACCTAAGCCCTTGATTTTTTTGGTGCGCCGCGTAGGAATCGAACCTACAACCTAATGATTAAGAGTCTCACAAAAAACCTACGCTCTATTTTCTATTAACTTTCCCTACTTATAAATATCAACAAGTTATAAGTTGCCATCTACTGCTTGATGCGCTATAATACCCTTGAATTGCTTACACGTTGCTTACATAGTGCTGACATGAAAATGGCCTCAAACCTAATGACCGATATTCATTAGGTTTGGATATTTTATAAAAAAGGCGGATAGTTATGAGCAAACTGACTAAAAAAGCCTGTGACTCGGCGCCTATCCCCCGGACGGGATACCGCATCTTATGGGATGATGACCTGCCCGGCTTCGGTCTTTTAGTGACTTGTTCCGGTCATAAAAGCTTCGTGGCCCAATACCGGAACCGGGCTGGCCGGTCCAGGAGATTCACTGTGGGCGCATTTGGCAAATTTACTCCCGATGAAGGACGGCAAATAGCCCGACAGGTATTGGCCGCCGCGGCCCGTGGCGAAGACCCGGCTGAGGCTAAACAGGAATATCGAAAAGGCTTGACGGTCAAGGACCTTGCCGCCCGGTATCTGGATGAGCACGCCCTGCCTAAAAAGAAGCCGTGGTCCGTGAGACAGGATCACCGTCTGCTGGAGAAGATAGTCATCCCGGCCCTAGGGCGACACAAGGTCAACGCCGTTACCCGTGCCGACGTAAGCAGACTGAATCACCATTTGAAATTGACCCCGATTCAAGCCAACCGGGTCATGGCTTTGCTGGGCAAGATGTTTTCCCTGGCCGAGAAATGGGGCTTGAGACCGGACGGGACAAACCCCGTCCGGCACGTGGAGCGGTATAAGGAAAACAGGCGGCAAAGGTATTTGTCCGGAGAAGAACTGGCCCGCCTGGGCGAGACCCTGACCAAGGCGGAAGAAATCGAAATGCCCTCCGCCGTGCTGGCTATCCGTTTATTGCTTTTCACCGGGGCACGGGTTTCGGAAATCCTGACGGCCAGGTGGTCTTACCTGGACGGGGAACGCGGGGTCTTGGACCTGCCGGACAGCAAGACCGGCCGTAAGTTGATTCCATTATCCGGACCGGCTTTAGACGCCTTGGCCAACGCAACACGCTTGGAAGGCAACCCCTTCATCTGTTACGGCGAAAAGGTTGGAGGGCACTTAGTCGGCCTGCAAAAGATATGGGAGCGTCTCCGGGCCGAAGCCGGTCTTAAAGACGTTCGGCTCCACGATCTTCGCCACTGCTACGCCTCGGTGGCCGCCGCCGCCAACCTGGGCCTGCCGCTGATCGGCGCTCTGCTTGGGCATACCCAACCGACCACCACGGCAAGATACGCGCATTTGGCCCTTGATCCCTTGAAAGCCGCTGCCGAGGAAGTGGCCCGGCGTATTGACGAAGCCATGAGACAGCCTGTAAAACTCAAGGTGATACCGATCAGGCCGAGGTGATGACGATGGACCGAGACGCATTTCTCCGAAGGGTCAAGGAACTCCTGGCCGAAGCCTTCGGTGACCGCCTGCAAGGAGTTGTCCTATATGGCAGTGAGGCCCGAGGCGAAGCGGAACCGGACTCGGATATAGACTTCCTGGTTTTGTTGACCGGGCCGTTAAGGGAGCCCCATGACACCCGAAAAACCATTGAGGTTCTATACGGTCTATTGCCGGAAGTAGGGTTTCGGCCTATTCACGCGATTCCAACGGACACCAGCGATTACCTGGCCTCCGAATACCCTCTTTATCGCATGGCCCGTCAGGAAGGGGTTCAAATATGACCACGGCGGCTACGGATCATTGGCAACGGGCCTTATCAGGGCCATGAAGAGCGCGCGCCTCATGTTCGTGGACAAAGACTTTGATGGCTGCGCCTCAAAGGCCTACTACGCGGCTTTTCATGCCGTGACCGCCTGGTTTCTTTTGAAGGCGCGGTTTTTCAAGAAACATTCCGCCCTGGAAGCGGCGGTGCATCGTGATCTGGTCCATGCGGGGCTCTGGGGACCCGAACTTGGCCGGGATTATATTTACCTGATGGATAGACGAGGAGCAGGCGATTATGGCCGGGGAGGCCATGTTTCCGATGAAGACGCCGATGTCGCCCTGGAAGCAGCGGCCCGGATCATCGAGGCCGTGCACAAGCTGGCCCCGGATGAATTTCCCTGGCCAAGCGGCGCCTAGCAGAAAGGGTGAAAATGAGAGAACGAAAAAGACCGCCGGTTCATCCGGGTCGGATTCCGCGGAATCATTACCTGACGCCTTTGTCCTTGCCGGTGACCGAGTTGGCTGGGATTCTGGGCGTATCCCGCAAGACGGCCTCGAAGATCATCAATGAGCGCGGGGCCATCACGGCTGATATGGCCTTGCGGCTGGCGCGGGCCTTCGACACCACGCCCGGCCTATGGCTGGGCCTACAGCAGGAATATGACCTCTGGCGGGCCGAGAGAACTTCAAGGGCCTGGCGGAACGTCCGGCCGGTGGACCTTTCTCGCGCCGCCGCGACCTGACTTAACGCCGCTTTCGGTGGATAGGGTTTGCGGCCCGGTATGTCCCGCTCCTGGCGGGACCGATTTTCCCCCGGAAAAAAAGCGGGCGCGCCAACGGGAGGGTACGGTATGCCGGGAAAATGGTACGAGAGATTTCGCGCCTTCGATGAAAAAGATTATCAGGAAATATGCCGGTTATTGGATGTATCTGATTTAGATGACGAAAGGCGTAATCGCCTTGATTTTATCATGAGGAACTATCACGCCACGAAACCGGATCCTGGGGCGCCAAAACCGAAAAAGATGCGCGCCGCTCTTGGACAAGTCGTTAAGTTATGTAATAAGCTGATAGAAACGATAAACGATATGGATGATCATTCCGCTCGCTTATTGATCTTCAATTTTGACGCACGGGACGATAATAGAGAACTCCTGAATTTGATGAAAGAAAAAACTTCCGACCTCCACGCCTTGCTTGACGCGGCCGAACGGGCGATCGAAGAACTGCATCCTTCAAGCGGCAGGCCAAGGACAGGGGATAGCGTCAGAAGCATCATTGTCGATCTGGCGCAATTCTACGAAGATCTGATGGGAAAGAAGCCAAATGCGCCATATTATGACAATCATAAAGCAAAATACTCTGGAGCATTTTTTAAGTTTGTCGAATTTTGTTTGGAACGCTCTGGAGCCTCGGAGGATATTTACAGCAATCACTCCCTTGGGCAGTTTGTAAAACAGACCCTCACCTAGGTATAAATAGGCTTCCTGTTGATGTATATTTTTACCTTTAGGGTATAAATACCGCCCTGATACCTTCTTAATTTCACCCTTATACAAAAAAACTCGCCCGGCTTAGACTATTCTTGCCTTGGCGCCATGAACTTTTATTTCAGGAGATGAATTATGCCTAGACAAGAGTCGCCTTTCCTATTGAACAATGAGGCTGCCGCCTATCTGCGGTTGTCTCCGCGAACATTGGAGAAATTCAGGGTATGCGGAGGGGGACCTCAATACCATAAAGCTGGCCGGCGGGTTCTTTATTGTCAGGACGACCTAGACAAATGGATCGAAGCCGGGAGACGAAGAACGACCTCGGACACGGGAGCAGAAAAATCATGATCCATGAGGTGGATGTGGTCGGCTTTGGCCTTAAAAAGCGGGTCCGGCTGGGCTTTCCGCTTTTGACCTCGGATGTTTAGGAAGAAATTCAAATGACCCAGGCAAGGGCCAGGTACATTGAACCGTTGAAAGCCCTGTTCCGTGGCCGGGAGGACGTTATTGCCAAGCGGTGGCAAAATCGGCATGGCGATAAATCTGGATACACTCCCATATGCCGAAACGAGTGGAAACGAGGTGTCTGCAAAAGGCCCTGTCAAGGCTGTACCCACGCCGATTACATTCCTCTGTCGAACAAACTGCTTCTGGACCATCTTGCGGGGGTAATAATCTTAGGGATCTACCCACTACTCTCCGACAATACCACTTGGTTCCTGGCCGCGGACTTGGACAATCACGATGGGCAACGGGATCCACTCAAAGACGCCGTTTCCTACTTCGAGGTTTGTGCGATTCAAGGCCTGTCCTGTTACCTATTACGCTCCAAAAGCGGTAACGGAATTCACGCCTATCTCTTTTTCGAGTCCCCCGTCCCTGCTTTTAAAGCCCGCCAGGTCGGCTTCGCCTTGCTCGAAGAGGCACGGATTATTGGCCCGGAAGTGGACAATAGCAGCTTCGACCGTCTCTTTCCGAATCAAGATGAACTGACCGGAAAAGGCCTGGGCAATCTGATTGCCATACCCTACCAAGGCCACGCCGCCAAGGCCGGACATACCTTGTTACTCGATCCGGCCACGAGCTTTACAAAGCCTTTCGCCGATCAGCTTGCCGCGCTCGCGGCCGTGAAAAGGTCCACTGAGACAGACTTGGATCGGATCATAGCTGATTGGAAACTCGAGCCTGGATCGAGCCCGAAGTTTGCTGAAAAAGGAGGAGACGTAAATGTCCGCGGAATCAATCCGGCGGATGTACTCAAAGGCGTGCCCGAGGGTCAACGTGACGAAACTCTGTTTAAGTACGCCTGTCGCCTGCGCGCCCAGGGGCGGGCCAGAGAGGAAGCCACGGTCCTTATTCTGGAGGCCGCCCGGAATTGTCAACCTCCTTTCCCCGAGGCCGAAGCCCTGGCCAAGATCGAGTCAGCCTGGAAGTATCCCGGGGGACAAACCGAAGGCGGTCAGGAAGAATCCCAGGAAAAAGTCAAGGCGGCCGTTGAGCTGGTCAAGAAAGATGGAGGTCTGCAAACGGTTTTGGAGGTGGTTCCCGATCTGGCCAGGTTGAGTTTAACCGATTACATATGGGCCAAGCACGAGTTCAAGACGGTCCTGGGCAAATCGCTGAACCTTAGGGATTTGGAAAAAGCCGTCGCGGCCGAACGCCGGAAGCACCAAGGCTTACCCTCGCGAACCAAGGAATCGTCAGCCCTGCCGACCATTCAAGGCAACCTGCGTCAGTTGCGGGATATAAGCGACGACGGTCTTCAGGCCCTTTATCGGGCCAACAAACCGCCCGGTCTTTTCATCAGGGCCGGGATGCTGACCCGGGTGCGCCAGGACGAAACAGGCCGGTTCATAACCGAGATGATTAATGAAACCCACCTGCGCGGCGCCTTGAGCCGGGCGGCGAATTGGATCAAGATATCGGCTGAGGGCAAGAGGAAACCAAGCCCGCCGCCCAAAGAAGTCGCCGCCGACATTTTGGCTTTGGGCCAATGGTCCTTCCCGCCACTGTTAGGTGTCACTGAGGCGCCGGTGATCCGGGAAGACGGGAGCGCGATCGTCAAACCAGGGTACGACGCGGCCACGCGGCTTTATTACGCTCCCCATAAGTTGACTTTGCCAAGCCTGCCGGACCACCCCGGACAGGCAGAGGCGGAACGCGCCTTGACCTGGCTGAAAGAAGAGGTCTTCGGAGATTTCCCGTTCGAGTCCGAGGCGGCCAAGGCCAATACTTTTGCGCTGTTGCTGACGCCGCCTTTACGGCCGGCCATTAACGGCCTCACGCCCCTGGCGGTCATAAGCGCCCCTCAAGCCGGGACAGGCAAGAGTCTTTTGGCCGAACTCATAGGCGTCATCAATACCGGCCGGCCGGCGGCCATGATGACCGCGCCCGAGGATGAAGAAGAGTGGCGCAAGCGCATCACTACCACCCTTCTTGCCGGAAGCCCTCTTGTCTGCCTTGACAATATCGAGGGTCTCCTTCGCTCCGCCAACTTGGCCGCGGTAATCACCGCCGATACTTGGGCGGACCGCATCCTGGGCCGAAACGAAATGACGGTTCTTCCACAACGGGCTACCTGGTTTCTGACCGGGAACAACGTCCAGCTTGGCGGCGACCTGCCGCGCCGGTGCTATTCGATCCGCCTGAACGCCAGGATGGAACGTCCTTGGGAAAGAAAGGTTTTCCGCCATCCTGAACTGCTGGCCTGGGTCAAGGAAAACCGCGGGGCGATCTTGGCGGCCATGCTCACCATGGCCCAGGCCTGGTTTTTAGCCGGCCGGCCGACCAAGACCGATAGCCCCAGTATTGGCGGATTTGAAAGTTGGTGCCGGATTCTAGGCGGGGTCCTGGGCTTCGCCGGCCAAACCGATTTCCTGGGCAATTTGACTGAAATGTATGATGCCGCCGACGGAGACAACCTGCAATGGCGGTCCTTCCTCGAGTCCTGGTACGAACGGTGGGGAGAGAGGGCCATCAGCGTGGCCGAAGTGACCGCGGCGATCAAGGAAGAGGAGGCCTTCAAACAGATCCTGCCTGATTACCTGGTCGAAGGGCTGGAACGGGGGGAAGGTTTTTTCCGGCGCCGGCTAGGCAAGGCTTTAGCCAGAAAGTCCGAAGTTTGTTTTGCCGGGGGTCTGTGTTTGAAGCGGGGAGCAATTAACGCCACGCATGGACGGGCCGCTACCTGGATAGTCGTGAAAAAGAATGAGGAAGACTATGACGAAATATAGTCGGTTAACTCATTTAACATTTAATAGCGAGTTAGCTGGTTAGCCGAGTTAATTTTACCCCATACGCGGAAAATCCTGTTGTGATCTCCTATGCGCAACAAAAGAGGAAATTCTAAAGAAGGAAAGGAAACTAACCCGGCTAACCCGCTAACCCGGAACCAAGGGTATGAAGCCATCTTGAAGCGCCTTCAGACTTTGGGCATCAGTATTCAGGTTCACCAGGGAAACCTTCGCTTGGTTCCATCTGGTGACACCCCTCCGGACTTGCTGAAAGAAGTCAAGTCCAATAAGGCAGGCCTGCTGGCCGTACTGGAAGAAAAGTCCCTCACTCCACACCAGAAACTATCTCTTACTGGTGATCAATCCTGGCCGCCCGAGATAGTCCGGCTCATAACTTGGCTGAAGGCGACCGACCTGCCGGACCGGTTTGTCTTGCATCGGTACGGCAAGGCCTCCTTTGTCCGCGTGACTGACGGACGGCGGTTTAAGGCTGGCCTTTTATCTGATATAGCCCAAGGACCAGGAACACCTCGGGCCAGATATGGCGCCCTGCAAACTGATCTCCGCCGGCTGTGGGAGCTTTTCGGGTCAGCCGATTTCTCTTCGGCCAGATAATAAACCTCGCCTAAAGGGGTAAATCCCGTATAACATATCTATATTCCAGATATTTATCATATCTGCCGATAATTCACCGACCAACAATTAAACGCCGAATTAACGGATATTAAGCGGACTGGAAACGGCGAAGCACCACTGACAGGCGGCTACTATGGTGAAGTTCTGTTCCGAGGCAGGCCGGAAATAACTCGAAGGGGCAGCCGGGAAACTTTTGCCCCGGAAGCTTTCTATCGCTCCCGAAAACAAGCCTGCAACCGCCCCTTCTGAAATATCTTTAAGTCCACTACCGGGTGTTGTCAAGGTCGGAATCGAATCGTAGGCTGGTCCGGTTTTTGGGGCCAACCGTTTATGCTTCGGTCTGATAATCGAGCACCTAATTCCAAAGTAATGGTTTGTTAACCTACCTATATTCCAGGTGTTTCCCTTGCCGGCTGCTTATTCCCGGCCAGATAATCGAGCACCGAATCAAACGGATAGCAAGCGGTTTTCAGGCGGCTAGCTCAGTTTGTCAGAAATTTGCCGCACCAAATCCAGCCTGGGGGCGGAAATATTATGATCACGCGGTAATAGAAAGGCTGGACGCCAATTCCCTAGGAAGAGGAGCCTCAGCCTGCTCAGTCACCAGGGGTACGTCCAGCATCATAAATCTAAGAATATGAGATTTGATCCCTAATGTCAAATGTTCGGCTGGCCTGGCGGAGGGCCTGGCGCGGGGCCTGGCCTTCCTTGAGACGGCCGAAGAAGCGCTCGATCAAAAAGGTGGTGGATTCCTCGGCCACGCTCCATAGAGACACCAGCACGGATTTAGCCCCGGCATACTGGAAGCCCCGGCCCAGGTGCATCACCCCTTCGCCGGTCACGTTCCGGCCTAGGCCGGTCTGGCAGGCAGTCAGGGCCGCCACGTCGCAGGTCATCTTCGTGCTCATAACCTCGGTCAGGGTCAGGAGCCCGTCCAGCCAGTCCCTGGTCCCCACCTGGGTCAGCACCAGGGCCGGTTGCTTCAGGTAGGGCACGTCCTTGTCCAGCACGCCGTGGGTGGCAAAGACCAGGTACCTGTATTGGTCGAATGGCTGCTTGTTGATTCGAGCCTTGGTGGCCCGCAGACCGCTTACGACCGAGGTTTTTCCCAGTAACTGCTTCTCGAGTTTTTGCGACAAGCCCTCGTTTTTTAACAGTTATGAAAGGCTAAATGTTCATGATGCCTGTCTCCGTGTCTCTTATCGTGGGCGTGCCGGCGAATCCGAGGGCATTTATGCGGAGTCGCCGGCGCCACTACTGGCGGCAAACCGGACGGAGATCAGACAACTTATCGCACTCTGCGAAATTGCGTACCAATTTTGTCCAGTCCAAATTTAACCATTTTTAGACTTCAGTGATATCACTTATTGTTTTTCCGGTAAAGAATCTATCCAGTATGTAGATTCATTATACAAATTAGAATCAGGCATAGGCCTAGGAGGTGAATTGTTAACGGCGTTTATCAGTACTATCTGTCCGTATTCGTCTATACGGAAAACCGTCCAAGAAGTACCGATTTTACCCGTCGGAACATAAAAAACTCGTTGCTCTCCATTACTGGTATAAACTTTTACCGTAGCGCTGGAGTAACTTAAAGCTGAGGAAGATGAATTAGAGCGATTTGTATAGTCGTGGACTATATAGGTAAAACCACCATCGATCATCTGGGTAATAGTGACGGTTTCCGGGCCATAGCTATTCGTGTCATCAACGTCTAAGTTGGCATAAGGTGGTTGTTCCTTCCTATAATAGGCCACGTGAACTTGTTCTCCATTTGTAACCGTGTCAATTAAATGCGAATCAAGGTCATGGGGAGACTCACCCCAAGTGAGAACAATAGTCGCGGTGATATTCGGGTTTATAGGTACGACGCTGATATCTTCAGCTTGTCTGGACATTCCAGCTAAAACCGTTGCATATATCTCGTTTGATCTAAAAGTATTATCGGGAAATTCCACTTGTATTCTATAGGAACCGGCCGGTATGGCGTTGAACAGATATGATGCAGCCGGTTCTGAAACGCTTGATGATCTTAGTACGATGTTTTCATCGGGAGATATCAGCTTGACCATATAATTTGTCAGTATATCATTGTTAGAGGCGTTTTTAACTATACCACCTATACTCCCTAAACCATTGAAGTTGGAACGAACCAGGTATACAGTTGGAAAGTTCTGATCGGTTTCATAGTTTAGTATATAGTCTTGATAACCTTCTTTCGAATATTTCAGGCTGATTTGTCGGGAGGTTGACGCGACCGGCAAGCAATAAACGCCTTCATTTGATGTATACACGCCTAAATTTTCAAATAATGATGAAGGAATGTAAGATGGCGTGGACACCCTTACACCTGATATAGGTTGATTGGTATAAGCATCGAGAACTAAACCAGTTATTTCAATAAATTGAGGGTCATTGGTCGCATTGGAACCTTCAGTTGTATTATTGCTGGAAACTTCTATAACTCGATAATAATCAAATACGGTATAATCGAACTCATATTGGATCTTAAACAAATGGAACTTACCGCCTATTTTCGCAACAATTCCCTCTTTAAAGGTACTATTGACCGGATTTGCTAAATTCAATATAAACTCTCGATATTCCTCAATAGATCCTCCGGGACCGACCACGCCGTATAGCAGGAGCAGCAGTTCTTGTTTAAGGCCGGCATGAACAGTTATTCCAGGCGTTATGTTGAAGGAAGTGCGCCAATTCGGCGGATTCAGTAACGGTCTCCAGGTATTGTTGATGTACTCGACACCAAACTCAGTCGAGAACTCAACTCCGGTTTCCAATCGAATTTCCCCGCCGGAAGTAATATGTATGTACACTGGTATTTTGGGCATTATTACTACAGGAACCGGACCAGCCATAAAGACGATAGGCGTAAAATTAAGTACGCCAACGGGGATTTTTATATCCAAAATATCATCTTTGATTTTTAAAGAAACATTTCCTTCGGCTGACGGCTTTAATGATATTTTCGCTTTCTCTAATCTGGCTAACGGAGATATGGTCATATTGAAAATAAGATCGAATGAAAACGTTACCGATCCGTCTATTTCCACATGATCGGTGTGGATGTTGATACCCATCTCTATTCCACGACCAATACTTACATCATTGCCCGCAATGGAATCGGAGCTTTTTGTCTGCTTTATCAACCTGACTCCGTCGGCAAGAATCGTATTTTGATCATTCAGCGCATCCTGCGAGAGTAAGGCCGTTAATTGTATGTCGGCACTATTGAAAACGCTTATCATATCCGCTTGAGTCGTGCCATAGGTAATAGTGCCATTTGCATTCATGGTACGAGAAGTAATTGTTCTTAAAAAACCATATGGTGAATTATTAGAAATATCTCCAACGATTATATCGCCGACGCCCCAACTCCTCGTCAAAGAACAGTCAACGAAAACGAATTCACCTGATTCGGAAATTGACAATAAATACTGATTTAATTGTTCAGAAGAGAGAGGAAATACTCGATTATTTACCGAAACGTCATTCACCACGGCATTGAAATATTCGGGACTCGGATTATTTCCACCTCCCCCGCTGCCACCGCCTCCTCCGCCGCTTCCACCACCTCCTCCGGTAGCGATAATGGATAACATCGCGATAATGGTCAGAACTGCTAGACCCACTCCCTGAAGAAAGCGAAAAAGAGCGTTCATGTTTTTCCTCCTTTGGATATTTCAGTCAAGGCAAATGCCAACGCGGCTCCAAGCACGCTAGCTGCCAGATCAGCCGTGGAGAAGGTGCCTTTCAAGAAATAATTTTCAAAATTTTCAATGATAGGAATATTCGCGAACCAACTTGGCGCAATTCCAGTCGCAAAGACCTTATACTTCTGGCCCAATTCAAACGCTACGTTCATCAGCGCGAAAACACAGCATACGAAGATTCTCGGAGTTCGAGTCCTGGAGATAAACGAAATACCTAACAGCGAAAAGCCGAAGGGATGGAAAAAGCTAGGTAGGCATCCATCGATATTCTTAATAAATAGCGGAAGATTTAAAGGTGCGAATAAAGGATATGACGACAACGCTTGCCCAAGATACGTGGAATAAGCCCGGCTGCCTGAGAAATACAAGGCGGTTCCCAGGAGTAAGCCAAGGACCCCTGCCAGAAACCATCTCAGCGAAACCGAAGTTAGATGATAACTCATTCCAGATGGACCGTGACCGGTAAACAACCGACACCTTATAGTTAACGATTACAAATGGTTCCGACCTTCATGGGCCGAAAAAGGCGGTCTTTGCGATCGCGAAATACCGCATCATTGATCTAATATATGTTTTTTTCTTTTCATCCCCGATCCGTTTCCCGAAGGGTGCTCATCAATAACTCTCGAAGTCCGGGAACGTGGCTGTTGCCTCTCTGGCAAGAAAGAACGTAAAAGTCCTAACCGACACTACGGCCAATACCTTGTTTATTTTACATGTTTCTCCTTCGTAATAAACTGCTCTCTCATATCCGACACTCCAAATACGGCATCGGCTGCTGCGTTTCACGCCTGGACGACTTGTAATCGGTTCGTCTTATTGATTTAGACGGACACCCGGTTGAAATCGTTCCACCGATGGTGAAATTTATTTCGCACGGGATAAAAGCGTTTCACGCTGAAAGGACTCTCTTCCCTAAATCCGCGAACTCCCTGGCGTTATTTCTTCGTCCTCGTGATCCCACAAAAAATGCGTCAATCCACTTTTATCCAAGATCAGTTTTGAGGTGAAAATAGAATTCTCCAGGCAAATAGTACCTGCCGACCTTGGCCCTGGACGTCACCGGCAAACAGAAATTGAAGATCAAGACCTTTCCGAGACCTTCAAACAGGACGTCTGCGCCGAGGAAACCCCACTTCAGGCCTATCCCACTATTCTCCGCAGCCGGATCATTGATTTTACGGCCAAAGTGTGCGCATCGCCGGCAAGAGCATCCTGAAAATCACTCCGGCCATCTGGAGGAGCCTGAACTTAAGGCGTTCTGAAGGATAAGCGGCCATCCGCCCGTTATCCGCTGGGATTGGCAACCTCCTTATTTTCCTGGCTTTATCATACCTCCGAAAGGCTCTGGTGGTCTTTTACCGTAGAACCAGTAATTTAATACAGGTAGCCATGCTTCTTCTCCTTTTATAACGATATAGTTTCCTGGCTCCACCTTACGAATTAGTTACTGGTCTTGTCAGTCAGAAGCGGAATGTCCATTTTCTGTTTCACCCCCCAATCAATATAAACGCGCCCCAGAAGAAGGGGTGGTCGTAGAGGCCGTTCTTATAAGCGCGAAGGTCCTGGCGGGCCTGGCGGAGGGCCTGGCGCGGGGGTTGACCTTCCTTGAGACGGCCGAAGAAGCGCTCGATCAGGTAGGTGGTGGATTCCTCGGCCACGCTCCAGAGCGACACCAGCACCGACTTGGCCCCGGCATACTGGAAGCCCCGGCCCAGGTGCATCACCCCTTCGCCGGTCACGTTCCGGCCCAGGCCGGTCTGGCAGGCGGTCAGGGCCGCCACGTCGCAGGTCATCCGGGTGCTCATAACCTCGGTCAGGGTAAAGAACCCGTCCAGCCAATTTTTGGTCCCCACCTGGGTCAGCACCAGGGCCGGTTGCTTCAGGTAGGGCGCGTCCTTGTCCAGAACGCCGTGGGTGGCAAAGACCAAGTATTGGAATTGGTCGAGCGGCTGTTTCGAAAGCTGGGCCTTGGTGGCCTGCAAGCCGCTCAAGACCGAGGTTTGGCCCCCAAACTGTTTCCCGAGTTGCTGGGCCAGGACCCCGGTTTCGGCTAGCCGGGGAAAGGAAAGGCCTCTAACCAGGCCGACTCCCGGCTCGGCAATGGCCCGCATCATCTGTATCTGGAACTCGTTCCGCTGCGCCACCTGGACTTGGCCCTGGACCCGGGCGTCTTTTTGATCGAAGACCGGATCGGCCAGCACGAACATGGCCCGCCCGGGCTTGCCGCCCTTCTTGAGGGTCCGGGCCAGGGTCAGGGAGGTGCCGGAATGGGCGTAGGCCAAGTCATATTCGTCGCCCGCGTATTTGACCGGGCTGGTGGACATGGCCAGGGCCTCGAAGGGCAGCAGCCCCAACACCCCGTCCGGGACCAGGACGATTTTTTCGCCGGCCTGGCCACTGGCCAGGGCCGGGGCCAGCAGCAGATCGAAAAGCTTCCGCGATAGGCCGGCGTCGTGCTTGTCCAGGTCTTTGCGGCCCGAGACCCCCTCGAAGGCGGCCCGGTAATCCTTGACCATCCTGGTCAGGTCTTTGATGGCTATCTCGATCCAGCCGGATTGCGCCACCCGGCCGCCCGCCACCCGATACCAGATCACGCCGGTGTCCGTGACCTGGAAGGAGAGCAGAACCTCCTCCGATTGCAGGGCTAGCTGGCCGGCGGCCAGGGGCGTCGGGTATTTCACCGCCGCGTATTCGGGGTGCTCCTTCCTCAGCCGGTTGACCAGGGCTTCGAGTTCCTTCCTCTGGCCGGCCAGCTCTTTTTCGATCTCGGCGTACCGGTTCATCTGTTTCTGCTCGAAGAGCTTTTCCATCATCTTACGGTAACCGGCGATCCGGGTGGTCAGGTCGCTCTCCTGCTGGAGCAGCGCGGCTGGGACGTTGAAGGCGCCGGCCCGGCCCTGCCGGGAAAAGGCCTCGGACAGGAGCCTGGCCCGGGCCCCTTCCGAGGTCCGGAACCCGGCTTCGTGGTCGCCCAGCTTTTCCAGCACCCGGGCCAGACCCTGGTAGGCCAGTATCCGGGGGAAACCGTGTATCTTGGCTTCGTAGAAGTGGGTCTTCTGGGATTCGGTCAGGCTTGTCCGCTGGTCTTCTATAAAAGTAACCGCGCGTTGGAAATATTCCTTGGCCTCCTTATATTCCTGCAGGCCTTCATGGGCCAGGCCCAGGCCTATCAGGTCGGCGAATAGGAATTCGGCATTTCGAGACTGTTCATCCTCTGTCAGCGAGTTCTTGAATTTCTTGACCGCCTCTGGAAAGTCTCGCTTGGCCAGGGCCAGGCGGCCTAGACGGATCGGCCCGCCGGCCTGCTGGAACCATTTTTCGGCCTGGGCCAGGTCGCCTTGCTCCAAATGAACGTCGCCGATGTTTCCGGTAGTAATACGTATCTCGGATTTGGTCCCCAAAGTCTCGAAGGTCTTCAGGGCCTGCTGATAGTGCTCCAGGGCCTTGGGGTAATCGCCCAGGTTTTCATACACATTGCCGATGTTGACCAGGTCTGATCCTTCCCCCTTTTTATCCCCGATCTCTCTAGATATCTTCAACGCCGCCTGGTGATACTCCAGGGCCTTGGGGTAATCGCCCAGGGAGGAATACAAATTGCCGATGTTGCCCAGGCGATTGCCTTGTCCCTGTTTATCCCCGATCTCTTTGGCTATCTTCAGGGCCTGCTGATAGTGCTCCAGGGCCTTGGGGTAATCGCCCAGGGAGGAATACACCAGGCCGATGTTGCCCAGGTCTGATCCTTCCCCCTTTTTATCCCCGATCTCTCTAGCTATCTTCAACGCCGCCTGGTGATACTCCAGGGCCTTGGGGTAATCGCCCAGGGAGAAATACACCAGGCCGATGTTGCCCAGGTCTGATCCTTCCCCCTTTTTATCCCCGATCTCTCTAGATATCTTCAACGCCGCCTGGTGATACTCCAGGGCCTTGGGGTAATCGCCCAGGTCGGAATACACCAGGCCGATGTTGCCCAGGCGATTGCCTTCCCCCTTTTTATCCCCGATCTCTTTGGCTATCTTCAGGGCCTGCTGATAGTGCTCCAGGGCCTTGGGGTAATCGCCCAGGGAGAAATACACATTGCCGATGTTGCCCAGGTCTGATCCTTCCCCCTTTTTATCCCCGATCTCTCTAGCTATCTTCAACGCCGCCTGGTGATACTCCAGGGCCTTGGGGTAATCGCCCAGGGAGAAATACACATTGCCGATGCTGCCCAGGTGTGATCCTTCCCCCTGTTTATCCCCGATCTCTCTAGATATCTTCAACGCCGCCTGGTGATACTCCAGGGCCTTGGGGTAATCGCCCAGGGAGGAATACAAATTGCCGATGTTGCTGGTGAAAGCACCTATGGCCTGTTTATGATTGTTGGCCTTGGCCCAGGCCAGACCTTTTTCCAAGGCGGCCAAAGCCCCGCGGAAGTCCCCACGGGTGGCTTTTTCAATACCTTCTTTCATCAAGACATTCGGGTCCTGGGCCTGGGCCGGGAGGGCCAATAACAGGATTAAAAGGAAAAGGAGAGATAAGGTCCAAAGACAACGGCGGGGCATGGCCAATAACCTCCTTAGACAAGATTGAATGTGGTATTTAACTCGATCTTCAGGTTCCGTTCGTCCTCATATAACTACCGGCTCATTGATGCTCGAACCCAATCTGGTAAACAAACCGGCCGGCGGCCACTAGCTCGTTCAAGGCCACGGCGTATTCCCGGCCTTCGTCCGTCAGTTTGGCCTGGACCGGACGCACCCCGGCCGGACCCATGAGCTTGAGGCCGTCCTGGGCCAAGTCCGCCTTGCGGCCGGATTCCAGGCCTTCCAGTTCTGGAATGGGCTCCCTCGAGGCGAACAGATAGACTTCCTCAAAACCTACGATCTGATCTGGCAACTTGGTCAGATCGCATTTTCCTTTCGAGTCCGAATCAGGTTCACTTTCAATGCGGCTTGTGGATATACAGCACGGAGCTTCGATCAAATGATTATTCCTAGCGTCGCCTGATCGGTTACCTGCCTAACGAGAAATTATATAGGTCACTACCTCCCGTTGAGCATATCAACCAACTTTATCCGGATACACCGAAGTCTGTAGATGATAAAAATTGTATCCTCGCAACCATCGCTGATTCTCTATTTGGCTGTTAATTCATTGTATATTAGAACGGCGTTCTCTTCCGTGTCCACTTTAAAAACGGCCTTTTTAGCCGTACCGGATTCTGGATGCCGCCCCATAAACTTAATTTGCCTGCCATTCCTTTCTACATCGACTATAGACGTTTTATTAATAGAAAGACTAGCGTTGGACACACAAAAATAGTGAATAATTATAAGGGCAAGAATGAATCCAAGGCCGAACTTAAATAACAAGGCCGGAAGAATAGTGATCCCTAGGAAAACTCCAATTTGGGCTAAAACAGGCCAATGTTTCTTACCTGATAAAACTACCTTTTCAGGTCCAATTGAAATTGTCCCCATCCTGACGAAACCGAAGTCAGAGGTAAACGCGGTGCGAAAGGAGACGATAAATTGTTTGACTTCAAACTGAGTCTTTAATACACCTGAACCCTCAAATGAAGACAGGCTTGATTGGGGTATCTCATTCACATTCATTTCACTCAAATTCTCACTCATAATTGTTCCTCCACTTTTTATCTTACTCTGAGCGAAATCAAAGTTGCATAACCTTACAAACAATTCTCACCCCCCGATCAGGATAAACGCGCCCCAGAAGAAGGGGTGGTCGTAGAGGCCGTTCTTATAAGCGCGAAGGTCCTGGCGGGCCTGGCGGAGGGCCTGGCGCGGGAGTTGACCTGCCTTGAGACGGCCGAAGAAGCGCTCGATCAGGTAGGTGGTGGATTCCTCGGCCACGCTCCAGAGAGACACCAGCACCGACTTGGCCCCGGCATACTGGAAGCCCCGGCCCAGGTGCATCACCCCTTCGCCGGTCACGTTCCGGCCCAGGCCGGTCTGGCAGGCGGTCAGGGCCGCCACGTCGCAGGTCATCCGGGTGCTCATAACCTCGGTCAGGGTAAAGAACCCGTCCAGCCAATTTTTGGTCCCCACCTGGGTCAGCACCAGGGCCGGTTGCTTCAGGTAGGGCGCGTCCTTGTCCAGAACGCCGTGGGTGGCAAAGACCAAGTATTGGAATTGGTCGAGCGGCTGTTTCGAAAGCTGGGCCTTGGTGGCCTGCAAGCCGCTCAAGACCGAGGTTTGGCCCCCAAACTGTTTCCCGAGTTGCTGGGCCAGGACCCCGGTTTCGGCTAGCCGGGGAAAGGAAAGGCCTCTAACCAGGCCGACTCCCGGCTCGGCAATGGCCCGCATCATCTGTATCTGGAACTCGTTCCGCTGCGCCACCTGGACTTGGCCCTGGACCCGGGCGTCTTTTTGATCGAAGACCGGATCGGCCAGCACGAACATGGCCCGCCCGGGCTTGCCGCCCTTCTTGAGGGTCCGGGCCAGGGTCAGGGAGGTGCCGGAATGGGCGTAGGCCAAGTCATATTCGTCGCCCGCGTATTTGACCGGGCTGGTGGACATGGCCAGGGCCTCGAAGGGCAGCAGCCCCAACACCCCGTCCGGGACCAGGACGATTTTTTCGCCGGCCTGGCCACTGGCCAGGGCCGGGGCCAGCAGCAGATCGAAAAGCTTCCGCGATAGGCCGGCGTCGTGCTTGTCCAGGTCTTTGCGGCCCGAGACCCCCTCGAAGGCGGCCCGGTAATCCTTGACCATCCTGGTCAGGTCTTTGATGGCTATCTCGATCCAGCCGGATTGCGCCACCCGGCCGCCCGCCACCCGATACCAGATCACGCCGGTGTCCGTGACCTGGAAGGAGAGCAGAACCTCCTCCGATTGCAGGGCTAGCTGGCCGGCGGCCAGGGGCGTCGGGTATTTCACCGCCGCGTATTCGGGGTGCTCCTTCCTCAGCCGGTTGACCAGGGCTTCGAGTTCCTTCCTCTGGCCGGCCAGCTCTTTTTCGATCTCGGCGTACCGGTTCATCTGTTTCTGCTCGAAGAGCTTTTCCATCATCTTACGGTAACCGGCGATCCGGGTGGTCAGGTCGCTCTCCTGCTGGAGCAGCGCGGCTGGGACGTTGAAGGCGCCGGCCCGGCCCTGCCGGGAAAAGGCCTCGGACAGGAGCCTGGCCCGGGCCCCTTCCGAGGTCCGGAACCCGGCTTCGTGGTCGCCCAGCTTTTCCAGCACCCGGGCCAGACCCTGGTAGGCCAGTATCCGGGGGAAACCGTGTATCTTGGCTTCGTAGAAGTGGGTCTTCTGGGATTCGGTCAGGCTTGTCCGCTGGTCTTCTATAAAAGTAACCGCGCGTTGGAAATATTCCTTGGCCTCCTTATATTCCTGCAGGCCTTCATGGGCCAGGCCCAGGCCTATCAGGTCGGCGAATAGGAATTCGGCATTTCGAGACTGTTCATCCTCTGTCAGCGAGTTCTTGAATTTCTTGACCGCCTCTGGAAAGTCTCGCTTGGCCAGGGCCAGGCGGCCTAGACGGATCGGCCCGCCGGCCTGCTGGAACCATTTTTCGGCCTGGGCCAGGTCGCCTTGCTCCAAATGAACGTCGCCGATGTTTCCGGTAGTAATACGTATCTCGGATTTGGTCCCCAAAGTCTCGAAGGTCTTCAGGGCCTGCTGATGGTGCTCCAGGGCCTTGGGGTAATCGCCCAGGTTTTTATACACAATGCCGATGTTGCCCAGGTCTGATCCTTCCCCCTTTTTATCCCCGATCTCTTTGGCTATCTTCAAGGCCTGCTGACAGTGCTCCAGGGCCTTGGGGTAATCGCCCAGGGAGAAATACACCAGGCCGATGCTGCCCAGGCTATTGCCTTGTCCCTGTTTATCCCCGATCTCTTTGGCTATCCTCAGGGCCTGCTGATAGTGCTCCAGG
>JBFMAW010000021.1:0-125603 GCA_040755515.1 Thermodesulfobacteriota bacterium
GTGCCCTGGCCTGTCAATCCGCTCGGCGGTGAACCACCAACCGGAGAGCCGTATGCGGGAGAACCGCACGTACGGTTCGGAGGGAGGGGGGACCGGGTACTCAACCGGTCCTCCCTACCCCTATCGGGAGGCGCCGATGAAACCTGTGGGGGCATACCGGAAATGGTATTTGTAGGGACGTCCCGCGAAACGCGGGACCGTGCGCCCCTGAACCCAGGGGACGTACCGGGCGATGTTGTTTGTAGGGGCGTCCCGCGTCGCGCGGGAAAGGCGCACGTCTGTGCGCCCCTACGGAACAGCGATGCATTTGTAGAGGCGCACAGCCGTGCGCTCAAAATGCGGCGGGACACCTAATTCAGCGGCGCAACCCCGCCAAGTCTATTTTGTGATGTGCAGGGGCGACCCCTCATGGCCGCCCTAACCCGGACGGCATTTTGAATGGTAGGGGCGCACAGCGTGCGCCCAATTCGGTGGGGAAGGGCGCGCGCCCTCTGGGCTGGAGGCAGTACGCCCCCACATCAAGATGGTGCTAAAATAGCCATGGCCCAGCCGGATATCCATCATCGCCGTTCGATTCGATTGCCGGGTTACGATTATTCGGCGCCAGGCGCCTATTTCGTGACATGTTGTTCCCGACCGTAATTGTCTTTTCGGGGACGTGTTCGACGGGGAAATGCAATTGAATGAATTCGGTCAGGGTGGCCGCGGAATGGCGACATACCCCCGCCGTTCGGCCCGGTATGGAATTGGATGAATGGGTGGTGATGCCCAATCATCTCCACGGAATCATTTGGATCGGGGCGCCACCGGATGGCGCAGGTCAGAGGCAACGCGGAGGAGGTATTTGTAGGGGCGCACAGCCGTGCGCCCTTGAACCGCCCTACAGAGATGGTCCGCCATCCAGGGGTGTCCCGCCCTGGCGGGATGCGCCCCTACGAAGAACGCCAAGGTCGGTGGGATCGTTGATCGCTGGGTTTAAATCCGTCACCACCAGACGGATCAATGAAGTACGACATATGGCCGGGCGGCCCGTCTGGCAGCGTAATTATTACGAACATATCATCCGCGACGACGAATCGCTGAACCGCATTAGGCAATATATATGTGATAATCCGGGACGGTGGCTGGAAGACCCGGAAAACCCGGCCGCCCTGAAAAAAGGGTCATGGCCACCCTGAAATTTCCATATGTCCGCCATCCGTCGGGGCGTCCCGCGTTTCGCGGGACACGCACCCGATCCCTGGCCGGTGGTGGCCAAACGCATGGGGCGCACGTCTGTGCGCCCCTACAGGAGACACCGGTGAAATCTAGGGGTAGGCAGCGGCATTGGATTTGTAGGGGCGCACAGCCGTGCGCCCCCGGAACCTCCTACGGAATCCGGGCCAGACGGTGGGACAGGACGTTGACCAGGGCCCAGATGCCGTCCAGGGTCAGATGCCGATCGGTATAGGCGTCAAAGGTGACGGTCAGGCGGGCTTCGAACTCCTCGTCCGCCTCGTACAAGGTGTATGACACCAGAATCTTGGGCAGGGCCATTATCCGGAAGGCGCCGTCCCCCGCTGGAAGTCCCGCTTTCAGCGGGGTCCCGCCCAAGGACATCCCCCGGGCGACCAGGCCCGGGGCGTCGCGGCCGAACCGGTCCAGCACCGGTCTGGTGGACAGGGCGTGGGGTCCTTGGAAGAACAAGTCACCGCCGTTGAGTTCCCGGGCCGTGACCATCCGGCCGGAGAGGCCGATCTCCTGGGCGTGGATGAGGTAATTGAGCAGGACCAGACCGGTCTGAAACCCGGGCCGGACCGCTCCCGGTCCCGCGTTTCGCGGGACCGAGATAAGGCGCCTTTCAGGATCAACCCAATGGTCGGTGTTTAGAAAAGGCAGGCGATAACCTTCTCCGGCCCGATAAATCACGCCCGCCCTCCGGCTGACCGATCCGGGATCGAGAACGGCCAGGTCGGCCCACAGATCGGCCGGCAGGCGGTCCAGGCCGCGGTAAAGTTCGTTCAATCGCGGGTCAGTTGGTTCATGCTGTTTGGCTCCCATTCAATATCCTCCAGCAACGGTCGCCTCCCGGTGAATCGGAAACGCTCCCGTAATAAGCGCGTCAGGTAAGATCGGTTCTTCCCGGAACTCGAATCGGCGCGGCGATACTATCATTTCCCGGCCGATAATCCAATTAAGCCGTCGGGCCGCCGGCGGGGCAGTTGACATTCCAGGGGGGTTCCGTTATTTTTTATCGATATTCGTGGTTAACGGATTTTTCTTTGCCGCGTCAGGAAGAAGGGGGAACGAAGATGCTTGGTATGGGGAGCGTCGAAATGGGTCTGGCCTATCTGGCCTGTATCCTGGCCGCGGTTTTATGCGTGATTTACGGCCTGGTGAAGTGGAACGACATGGGTCGTTACGGAGAACACCTGGAAGAAAAGATCGAGTGGGAGAGAAAGGACAAGAAGATCAGGGAACAGTTGCCGTAAACCGCGGCGGACATCGGCGGTGGTGGTGACGGCTGGCCGACGCGGACCGAATTTGCCTTAGGAGGGCTGATGGTCATCAAGATAATCCTCATGCTGATCTACCTGGCCATGGTCTTCTATCTTGGCTACAAGGGCTGGAGAGAAACCAAGGAAGCCAGCGATTACATGCTGGCCGGCCGGACCATGAATCCCCTGATCGTGGCTTTGAGTTACGGGGCTACTTTCATTTCCACCTCAGCCATAATCGGCTTCGGCGGCGCGGCCGGCCTGTATGGCTTCTCCCTGCTCTGGCTCACCTTCCTCAACATCATGGTGGGCGTATTCGCGGCCTTGGTTTTTTTCGGCAAGCGCACCCGCCGCATGGGTATCGCCCTGGACGCCCACACTTTCCCCGAATTGTTGGGCCAGCGTTACCAATCCCGCTTTGTCCAGGGCTTTGCCGGCCTGGTCTTGTTCTGCTTCATCCCGGTTTACGCCGCCGCGGTTCTGATCGGCATCAGCCGGATGCTCGAAGCCAGCGTCATGGAGGTGCTGGCGCAAAGCTATGGCCTGACGCCCACGCCGGAACTGGCGGCCACGGTTTTCAGCGCCTCGCTCATCACGTTTTCCGTCATCCTGGCCTTGTACGTAATTTCGGGCGGTCTGAAGGCGGTCATGTACACCGACGCCTTTCAGGCCGCCATCGTCCTGGTGATGATGGTGATCCTGGCCTTATACACTTACGGCCGCCTGGGCGGATTGATCAACGCCCATCAGGCCTTGACCGACCTGGCCCAGTTCATGCCGGCCGGCCTTAAGAAGGCCGGCTTGCCAGGCTGGACTCAGGGGGCTGAATTCGGTTCGCCCCTGTGGCTGTACATTTACACCACCCTCATCTACGGCGTGGGCCTCGGCGTGCTGGCCCAGCCCCAACTGGCCGTCAGGTTCATGACGGTCAAGAGCGACCTCGAACTCAACCGGGCCGTTCTCTACGGCTCGTTATTCGTTTTGACCATGACCGGCGTGGCCTTCGTGGTCGGCGCCTTGTCCAACGCCGTCTTTTACAAGACCTTCGGCCTGGTCCCGGTGGAAGGACTCCTTCTGAAGCTGAAGGATTCCCTCGGCCTTTACACCACCCAGTCGGGCGGCAAACTGCTCACCCCGGCCATCGGCATCGTCATGGGCCAGGGCAACGTGGACGCCATAATCCCGGCCTTTGTGGAAAAGGTCATGCCCGACTGGTTCTCCATTTTCTTCCTTCTGGCCATGTTCGCCGCGGGCATGTCCACCTTGAGTTCCCAGTATCAGGTCGGGGGCACGGCCCTGGGCCGGGACTTCTACGAGATGTCCTTGGGTCTGGGCGGCCAGGGCGGCGAGATACTGGTCACCCGGATCGGCGTGGCCCTGACCATCATCTTCACCCTCATCTGGGGCTACGCCCTGCCTCCCGGCATCATCGCCGCGGCCACGGCCTACTTCTTCGGCCTGTGCGCGGCCGTTTTCCTGCCGGCTTATTTTCTGGGGCTGTACTGGCGCGGCATGACCAGGGCCGGCGCGGCCTGGAGCATGGCTGGAGGATTCCTGGTCAGTCTTTTCTTCCTGGTCTTTGTCCATCGGGCCGAGGCTTCGTCCCTGGGACTGGGCCAGGCCCTTTTCGGCCGGTCCACCCTGGTGGCCGGCACGTCCTGGGCCGCCCTGGAACTGGTTGATCCCAACCTGATCGCCTTGCCGGCGTCTCTGCTACTGGCCGTGCTGGTCAGCCTGTTCACGGCCAAAATGCCGGAGGACCATCTGGACATGTGTTGGAAGTTCATCTAAGAATGATAACCTCGTATAAAGTCGAAAACCGACTTTTTACTCGGCGGGAGAGGGCTGTCCCTCTCCCGCCACTTGAAGTAAATTCAAGTGGTTCCACTCTCACCCCAGGCCGGGGCTTAATCGCCCTCGGCCTGATGACGGACTTTTTACAAGTCCGTCAAGAATGGTTACTTAGGAGGTAAGCGTTATGCCTTTAAGCCTGCGTGTTTGGGACTTCATGGACAGGAACTTTCAGACCATCGGTCCTGACGCCACCTTGGGTGAAGCCATGGAAGTCATGAGCGAAGCCGCCAAGACCGCCGGCCATACCCGCAGCCTGGTGGTGGTGGATAAGCAGATGCGGCCCCTGGGCGTGCTTTCCATGCGGAATATCCTCGAGGCCTTCAAGCCCGAATTCGTCCTCTGGTCCAGCCTGCTGGGCCAGGACGGCTGGGCGGAAGCCCTGGAAAAAGGCTTCAAACAGTGTCATTACCGGCGGGTCGAGGACTATATGGTCCAGGTCCCGGCCCTCAAGATGAGCGACGATCTGATCAAGGCTTTCAGGGTGTTGACCGAAAGAAAGCTGGAAGTCAGGATGGTCCCGGTGGTCGAAGCGGAAAAGGTCGAGGGCGTGGTCCGCATCCCGGAACTCTTCGAAGCTTTTGTCCAGGCCTACCGCAAAATGGCCACGTAACTCACCCGCCGCCGCTCGGCCGAGAAAGACTTCCAGGGGCGGCCCTGACATCCTGCCTCGAGCGGGCCGCTCTTATCTGACCGTATAGGTGAACTGTCCTTTGGACAGGCGGACCTGTTGAAGTGGATTCTTGCCCTCCTTGATCCTCTGGCCGCGGTATTGGTTCATCATCACCCAGACCACCACTTCGTGACGGCCCGGTTTGAGGGCGTTCATTTCCCGGACGTAGTCCTCGGTGATCCAGACCGCGGTCTGATCCCAATCCGCCGCCGGCGGTTCCTGGAATTCCGTGATTTGCGCCAACTGCCCGTCTATCCAGATTTCGTGCCAGAAGTCTTCGGGCTGAACCGGCCCGATCGGCCCGGGAAAGTAGCAGCGGCCGTAAACCGGCTCGGGCCGGGTGAACTCGTTCTTCAAGGCCGCCGCGTTTTCACCGCCCTTGTGGATTTCCTGGGAACTGAAAACGCAGTTGCAATACCCTTGGTCCGAAGTCCTTTTGAAAGCGTGTCCCTCCACCGGCCGCCAGTTTTCGGCGTGGCCGATCGTGGCGATGAAAACGGTCATGACCGCGGCCAGGACGATGAACCCGGGCCGGACCGAAAGCGTGCGGTTCATTTTAATCCTGCCGGGGATAGACGATCTCCAGGTTCGGCTGGTCCACGGGCTCGGAGAATTTAAGGATGACCTCGAAAACGCCCAGGTTGAGGGTGGCCACGGCCCGGTAGCCCAAGGTCTTGATCATCTTCAAGGTGCTGGGGTTGTCGTGGGCCACGTAAGCCACCACGCCCTGGAAGCCCTTTTTTTCGGCGATCTCGAAGACGTACTTCATCAGGGTTCGGCCCAGACCCCGGCGTCGGTAATCGCTGGCCACGGCCACGTCCACCTCCACCAGGTCGCCTCGATCCACGGCCATGTACCGGCCGATGCCTATAACCCGTTCAAACCCCAACTCGCCCTTCAGCACCAGGATGGTCATCCGGTTGCGATAGTCAATGTTGGCCATGGCCGCCATTTCCTTGCGCGGGAAGGCCTTCAAGGTTCGGAGGAAACGGTAATGGATGTCCCGGTCGGTCAGGCCATAGAAGAATTCCTGGATGACCCTTAAATCCGCGGCCCGGGCCGGCCGGAAGAGAAAACTTTCGCCGCCGAAGATGATCGTCTTTTCCAGTTGATGGGGATAGACCACGGGTTTGAACAGGCTGATGGGGTCGCCGTGGGAGAGCAGGCCCAGGTCTCGAGCGCGGCTGTAAAGCTCTTCCCGGAATTTGGGATGGGCGATCTCGATCAGGGCCACGGCCCGGTCGTGGAGCGACTTGGCCTGCAGGTTGACCGAACCGAACTCGGTGACCACGTAGTGGGCCGCGGCCCGGCTGGCCACGATGTTGGACCCGGGGCTGACCAGGGGCACCAGGCGCGAACGTCCCTCGTCCTCGTCCGTGCTTCTCAGGGCGATGACGAACTTGCCGCCCTTGGAACGGAAGGACCCGCGCAGGAAGTCCACCAGGCCGCCGACGCCGGAATAGATGCGGTGGCCTATCGAGGCCGCGACCTGGCCGGTGAGGTCCACTTCCAGGGCTTCGTGGATCGAGACCATGTTTTCGTGGCGGCCGATGAGATAGGGGTCGTTGGTTTTAATGACCGGATGGAGTTCGACGAAGGGGTTGAGGTTCACGAAATCGAAGAGCGCGCGGGTGCCCAGGCAGAACGAGGCCACGATCCGGTTGGGATTGACGGACTTGAGGCGGTTGGTGATCACGCCCCGCCGGATGAGGTCCAGATAGCCGTCGGTGAGCATGTCCGTATGCACGCCCAGGTCTTTTTTATCGGTCATGGCCTGGAGGGCGGCCTGGGGCAGATGTCCCAGTCCGGCGTGGATGGTGGCGCCGTCTTCCACCAGCCGGGCGATGTTGCCGCCGATGAGACCTTCGGTTTCATTGAGCACCGGGTCCGGCAGTTCCAGGAGCGGTTCTTCGTGGAAGACCATCGCGTCCACTTCGCTTATATGGACGAAGGTGTCGCCCAGGGTCACGGGCATGGCCGGATTGACCTGGGCTATGACCATGTTCGCGGCGGCCGCGGCCTCCTTGGCCACGTCCACCGCTATGCCCAGACTCATGTACCCGTGGGCGTCGGGCGGGGAGACCTGGATCAAGGCCCAGTCCAGCTCGATCAGCCGGTCGGTGAACAGCCGCGGCACCCGGGACATGAACATGGGGATATATTCGGACCGGCCTTCCCAGATGGCCTCGCGGGCCCCCCGTCCGGCCACGAAGAAGTTCTTGACCCGGAAATGCTCCCCCAGTCTTTCCGAAGTGTACCCAGGGTCCCGCACCGAAAGCACCTGGATGATCTCGACGTCGTACAGCCGGCCGGCCAGTTCGATCAGGTTTTCCACCAAGTGCTGGGGCTCGCCGCAGCCGGAGCCGATGAAGACGCGGCTGCCTTTCTTGATGGCGGCCAAGGCTTCGGCGGCCGTGGTTTTATTGGCCATGTCCAGGTCCATCGCCGATAACCTCTGGGGCGGTCCCGCGCTTCGCGGGATCGGGTCCGCCCGCCAAACCAGGCGCCGTTTTCAGACCAAAGCTAAGGGTGGTCATCCCGCGGGCGGAGGGGGTTGTCCTTCCAGCGAGGACACGCGGATGGCCCGTCGGCGCTCGAGGGGAAAGTCGAGGATGAAAGTGGCGCCCAGGCCGGGCTGGGATTCGGCCTCGATCCGTCCGCCGTGGCCGGCCATGATCCTTCTGACCACGGCCAGATCAATACCGGCGCCGGTGGGCTTGGTGCTGAAAAAGGGAGTGAAGATGAAAGGCAGGTCCTCACCCTTGATGCCCGGGCCCGTATCCGAGACCCGCAATTCGTATCCGGTCCCGGAGCGCCGGCCTTTTATCCGGATGAGTCCTCCGTCCTTCATGGCGTCCAGGGCGTTTTCAAGCAGAATGGCAATCACCCGGACCACCAGGTCCCGGTCCAGGTTTACTTCCGCGTCCTCGAGGTCAACGGTGTGATCCAGGGCCCGGGCTTCGAACAAGGGTCCGAAGGGCTTGAGGGCCTGCTCCACCAGAAGCCGGACCGACTCGGACCGGAAGGTGGGCTTGGGCAGCGAGACCAGGAAGTCAACCTTGCGGACCAGGCTTTCGATGCGCCTGAGGTTGTCCACGATGAAACGATAATACTGCTCCCGTTCCGGCGAAGCCTGGCTCAGCCGGTAGAGACGGCCGGCGAAGCCGCCGATGCCGACCAGGGGGTTTCTGATCTCATGGGCGATGCCGTTGGCGACCTTGATCAAATCTTCGAAGTGTGTTTCCCTCATCATCTGCTCGAACTGCTTCTGCTTGTCTATGTCCTCCAGGCAGATGGCCACCACGGTCCGGCCGGCTTCCGGTTCGAGGCAGGGCTGGACCAGGAGATAAGCGAAAAAGCGGGTGCCGTTCCTGCGCTGGAGCATGACTTCACCCTCGAAGGGCTGGGATTGCCGGCACAGAAAGAGCAGATTGGGATAGAGATAGGTCAGGTCTTCGGGCGTGAAGATCAGGGCCAACTCCCGGCCTGAAATCTCTTCGCTTTTGTACCCCAGCAGGGTCTCGACCATCCGGCTGGCGAAGAAGACACGACCGTCGGTATCGGTCAGGATGATGGCCTGCCGGAGGCCGCTCAGGATTTCTTCCAGCAGGTTGGAATTCTGTCCGCAGGTTTGTATCTGACTCAAGGGTTTTGGCTCCCACCCGTGCCGAAGACGCCCGCCTGATAAACGACCGTCTCCCGCGGTCAAGAGGGTTACGCCCGGTGGATGCACGCGTGGAAAAATTGATATCAGTATAAAGCTTCCGGAGCGAACGGTCAACGTCAATCCATTCCTTTTGCTTTGTTTTTCCTTGTGATAAATTGACGGGGTCCCCGGCGCCCCAGGATCGGAACCGGAAGCCAAGGAGCGGGGCGATATCAGCAGGAGTGGATCATGGACCCGAAAAACATCGTACGAGACGCTTTGGCCCAAGGCCGGCGGACCCTGACCGAAGCCGAGTCCAAGCGCTTTCTAGGCGCCTACGGGGTGCCGGTCGTGCCCGAAACCACGGCCGTCGGCCCGCGGGAGGCCCTGGCGGCGGCCAGGGCGATAGGCTTCCCGGTGGTCCTGAAGGGTTTGGGGGTCAAGCTCACCCACAAGACGGAACGAGGCTTGGTCAAACTCAACCTGACCGGGCCGGAAGAATTCAATGAGGCGGCCCGCGGTATCGCCGCCGCCGCGGGCCAGGACCTGGAAGGTTTTTTAGTTCAGCCCATGCTCGAGGGCCGGCGCGAGTTTCTGGCCGGACTGTTTCGGGATAATCAGTTCGGGCCGGTGGTCATGTTCGGACTGGGCGGCGTTTTCACCGAGGCCCTGGACGACGTGGTTTTCCGGTTATCGCCCTTGACCAGGGTCCGGGCCGAATTCATGCTGGGCGAAATAAAGGCCGCCGGATTGCTCGGCCCCTTCCGCGGCGAAAAGCCGGCCGACCGCCAGGCCCTGATCCAGACCTTGACGGCTCTGTCCCGGGTGGGTCAGGAATGCCCGGAGGTGATGGAAGTGGATATCAATCCACTTCTGATCGGTCCGGACGGGCGGGTTCTGGCCGTGGACGCCTTGGTGGTCGTGGACCGGCTCGCGGCCAAAAGAGAAGTCCGGCCGGCCGTGGACCCCGGCGAAGCCGGGAAGATGTTCTACCCCCGCTCCGTGGCCTTCGTGGGCGCCTCGTCGGTCTTCCGCAAGTGGGGTCACCTTTTGTTCACCAACGTCGTAGCCGGCGGGTACGGCGGCCAGATATACCTGGTCAACGCCAAAGGCGGGATTATCGCCGGCCGGGAGGCCTATAAATCCGTCACCGACATACCAGAACCGGTGGACCTGGCCGTGATCACCGTGCCCGCGGCTTCGGTCCCGGCCTTGCTGCCCTCCCTCGAGGAGAAAGGCATCAAATACGTGGTCCTGATCACTTCCGGCTTCGCCGAAACCGGCCCGGAAGGCCGGCGCTTGGAAGAAGAATTAGTGGTCCAGGCCAGGGCCAGGGGCATTCTGATACTGGGGCCCAACACCATGGGCATCTGCAACCCCCACCACCGGTTCCACTGCCTGGGCAGCCACGCCCGGCCCCAGCCCGGCGCCACGGCCTTTGTCTCCCAATCGGGCAACATGGGCGTGCAGCTTCTTTCCTTCGCCGAACAACAGGGCATCGGCATCCGCGCCTTTGCCGGGTCGGGCAACGAGGCCATGTTCACCATCGAAGACGTCCTGGACGCCTTTGCCGTGGACAACCTGACCAACACCGTGCTGCTCTATATAGAAAGCGTCAAGAACGGCCGGCGCTTTTTCGAGTCGGCCCGCAAGGTCAGCCGCCGCAAGCCGGTGGTGGTGCTCAAGGGCGGCCGGACCGAGGCGGGCGGCAAGGCCGCCGCCAGCCACACCGGCGCCCTGGCCGGCAGCCAGCGCGTCTTTGACGCCGCCTGCCGGCAGGCCGGCCTAGTCCTGGCCGACCGGTCCATGGACCTCCTGGACCTGTCCGCGGCCTTTTCCTCCCTGCCCCTGCCCAAGGGCCAACGGGTGGCCATCATGACCCTGGGCGGAGGCTGGGGCGTGGTCACGGCCGACCTCTGCGCCGAATACGGCCTGGAACTGCCCGAGCTTTCACCCGAGATCATCGCCAGCCTGGACCGGATACTTCCGCCCTACTGGAGCCGCTCCAACCCGGTGGACCTGGTGGGTGAAACAGACCCGAACATTCCACTCCAGACCATGCGGGAGCTGATGGCCTGGGACGGCTGCGACGCGGTGCTGAACCTGGGGATCATGAACCGGAAGATAGGCCTAAAGAAGATGATCGCCTCGACCATGGTGGCTGACCCGGACATCGATCCGATCCAGATGGACCAGATCCTGAACTTCATGATTCAATACGAAAAGGACTACGTGGCTTTACTGGTCCGGCTCATGGAAGAGCACGCCAAGCCGGTCCTGGGGGTCAGCCTGAGCAGCGATTCCGACGACCGGACCGTGTACGACGTGCCCGGCGCCAGATACAAAGGCATATTCTTCCCTTCGCCGGAACGGGCGGTCAAGGCCCTGGCCGAGATGTGCGAATACGAGCGCTGGCTGAGAAGGGAAGAGGAAGAGGAGGCTTCGGGAAGAGATTAGCCGAAGCCGACCAACACCAGTCGCCGCTCGAGACCGCGTTATTCGGGTTTCGTTTCCATGGCCCTGAGCAGGGCTTCCACCCGGGCCACGTCGGCCGGGCGGTCCACTTCCAGCGAATCCATGTCCGTTATCACCACCCGGATGCGGTGGCCGTGCTCGAGGGCCCGGAGCTGCTCGAGCTTTTCGATGTTCTCCAGCCGGCCCGGCGGCAGCTTGACGAAACGGCGCAGGAACGAGGTCCGGTAGCAATAAATGCCTATGTGCTTGAAATAGTAGGACTGGTCCCCCTCCCGGGGCCAGGGAATCGGCGCCCGGGAGAAATAAAGGGCGTTGAATTTGTCGTCGAAGACCACCTTGACGTGGTTGGGGTTGCCGATCTCCAGGGGATTGATGGTGGGAATGATCGGCGTGGACATGTCCAGCTCCGGATCGTCGAGCAAAGGCTGGACCACTTCCTGAATCTGCCGGGGGTCGAAGGCCGGCTGGTCGCCCTGGACGTTGACCACGATGTCCTCACCCGCCAAGCCCAGGAGGTCGGCCGCTTCGGCCAGACGGTCCGTGCCGGAAGGGTGATCGGAACCGGTCATGACCGCTTCGCCGCCGAAGCCGGTCACCGCTTCATAAATCCGGCGGTCGTCCGTGGCCACGACCACCCGGTCCACGCCTCGGGCCGCCTTGGCCCGTTCATAGGCGTGCTGGATCATGGGCCGCCCCAGGATCGAACACAAGGGCTTGCCCTCGAACCTGGTCGAACCATACCTGGCCGGCAAGATTACGTATACTTTCATGGGGCTCCTTCTAAATCGCCGCCGCGGCCTTGTCGGCGGCGCCCAGCAGACGGCTGAAGTCCGCTTCGGTCATGTTGATATTGATGGGCCAGGCCAGTGTCCTGGACAGGATTTCCCTGGTCCGGGGCAGGGCCTCGACCGGGTAATCCAAGGTCCGGCCGGCCAGGTAACGGAAGGGCCAGCCGTTCCTGATCGGCGATTTCTTCTCGTGCAGGTGTTCCCAGCAACGGTAATTGTGCCAGAGGTTGTTGTGGAAGTACACGGCGCCGGCCTTGTTTTCCGCCAGCATCGCGTTGAAGGCCATTGTTTTTTCGGCGTCGGCCAGGCCGAAGCAGAGAAAGGTGGCCGTGTCGCCGGCCGGATCGGGCAGGCGCCGGAAGGTCAGGCCCGGCAGTCCGGCCAGATGGTCCTTGAGTCGTTGCTTGTTGGCCCGCTGCCTGGCCAGCATGGCCGGCAGCTTCCTGAGCTGGGCCAGGCCCAGGGCGCCCTGAAGCTCCATCATCCGGTAGTTGAAGCCAAAGAAGTTTCGGCCTTCGTTGCCCCGGCCCACGGGCCGGTGATCATGGCCGTGGTCGTGATACTCGGAGGCCCTGGTCCAGAGTCCGGGGTCGTTGGTCAGCACCATCCCGCCTTCGCCCGTGGTCAGGGTCTTGACCGAATCGAAGGAAAAGGTGCCCAGGGTCCCGTATGTGCCCAGGTACCGGCCCTGGTACGTCCCCCCGCAGGACTGGGCCGTGTCCTCGATGACCGGGATATTTCCGGCCGCGGCCAGTATCTCGTCCAGCCTGGCCATGGCCCCCAGCATATGCACCGGGATGATGACCCTGGTGCGGTCCGTGATCCGGTTTTTCAAGTCGTCCGGGTCCAGGTTCAGGCTCGAGTCAATCTCGGCCAGGACCGGCACGGCGCCGGCGTCCAGCACCGCTTCCCAGGTGGCCACAAAGGTGAAGCCCGGCACGATGACCTCATCGCCCGGTCCGACGCCCAGGGCCAACAGGGCCACCTTGAGCGCGGCCGAGCCGGAAGACACGGCCAGGGCCTTGGCCGCGCCGGTATATCGGGCAAAGGCCTCCTCGAACTCCCGGACCTTGTAAACCCCCTTACGCTGTTCCCCGAATTCATAGCGGAACAGCACGCCGGTCTCGAAGACCTCCAGGACTTCCTTTTTTTCCTCTTCGCCTAAAACCTCATATCCGGGCATCTTGCGTCTCCCGATAATAAGCCGGCCGCGTCGTAGCCGCGGGTAATCCTCAATAAGCCTCTTCGTAAATGGCCAGCGCGTCTTGCCGCGTCATGGTGCGCGGGTTGTTGTCCAGGACCCGGGTCAGGGCCATGGCCCTTTCCGCCAGCGTTTCCAGGGCGTCGGCCGGTATGGCCAACTCCTCGAGGCCTTCCGGCATCTCGAGGTCGGCCATAAGCTGGCTCACCGTGGGACCGGCCAGCTTGGCCGCTTCGCGCCGGCTCAAACCTTCGGCCTCCTGATCCAGGAGTTCAGCCACCAGGGCGAACTTGTCCGGGTCGGCCGGCCAGTTGAAGTTGAGCACGTGGGGCAGCAGAACCGCGTTGGCCAGGCCGTGGGGGATGCCATAAATCGCTCCCAGGGGATAGCTCAAGGCGTGGACGGCGGTCACGCCGGCGTTGGCCAGTCCCAGTCCGGCCAGCAGGCTGCCCAGGGCCATGTTCTCCCTGGCCTTGAGGTTGCGGCCGTTGGTCACGGCCAGGGGCAGGTTTTCGGCGATAAGGGCGATGGCCTCGCGATCCGCCAGGTCGCTCAAGGGATTGGCCTTGAGGCTGGTGAAGGATTCGATGGCGTGGCAGAGGGCGTCCAGACCGGTCGAGGCGGTCAGGTCCGGCGGCACGGTCACGGTCAGTTCCGGGTCCAGCAGGGCCAGGCTGGGATAAAGGTAAGGGCTGTTGATGCCGCCCTTGGCTTTCTTTTCCCTCTGGGTGAAGACCGCGGTCCAGGTGACTTCGCTGCCCGTGCCCGAGGTGGTGGGGACCATGATGGCGGGCAGGCCGGGCTGGGGCACCAGTTCGACGCCGATATAGTCCGTGGCCCGGCCGCCGTTGGTGACCAGAACAGCCGCGGCCTTGGCCAGGTCCATGGCGCTGCCTCCGCCCAGGCCGATCACCAGGTCGCAGCCGTTTTCCTTGGCCCGCCGGGCCGCCTCGTCGGCCTGGGTGGGTTCCGGTTCCTGGACAAAGTCGGTGAATAAAAGGAACTCGACCCGGCCCTGGCCCAAAGAGGCCGAAACCTTGTCCAGGGCGCCGGTGTCGGTCAGGGCTGGATCGAGCACCAGCAGGGCCTTACGGCCGAACTTGGCCGCCTCGGTGCCCAAACGGTCGATCGAGCCCGAGCCGAATATATAACGACCGGCGCCGCGAAAGTCGAATATGCGGTTAATCATGGCTACTCCTGAGTTGGGTAAAGGTCATGACCGGTACACGAACAGTTCGTTGAGGAATTCGATCAGGAGCCGTTCCCGGAGCTTGGCCGGCAGGGCGTTGAGCATCTCGTTGATCTCGGCCATGCGTTGGGGCAGTTCCCCGCCCTGTATGCCGGCCAGGCCCAGCATCTCCTTAAAGGTCTCGTCGGTGAGTTGGTTCGGGTCCAGATCGGCGAAGGCCTGCCTGGTCATGGCTTCGGCCTGGCCGAAGGGCAGGCTTTTGGCCCTGGCCACGCAGTCCTCGAGATCGGCCAGCATCTCGTCAACCCGGTCCAGGCTGACCGTGCTGATGGACAGATGGATGTTCTCCTTGGAGTCATGGTAGCCGAGTTGCGGTTGGATGTACCAGTTCTTGAGCTTCATCTCGTCAATGATATGGAAGACGCTGACCGTGTCCGAGGTGAAGGCCACCAGGCATAGTTCGGGCCGGCCCAGGAGGCGGATCTCCTTGATCCCCTCGAGGCCTTTGATGATCTTTATGGTAGCTTCGTAGGTGCGCCGGGCGATTTCCATATAACCGTCGTCGCCGATGAAGTTGAGGACGGCCCAGGCCGCGGCCAAGGGCCCACCGGATTTGGAACTCTGAATGGTCGAGTTGATCACCGTGTAACCGGTCCATTCGGCGCAGGCGTAAAATTGATGTTTACGGATGGCCTTGTTCCGATAGAGAATGATCGAGGCGCCCTTGGGACAATAGGCGTACTTGTGCCAGTCCATCGAGATCGAGGTCACGCCCGGCACGGAAAAGTCGAAGTCGCCCACCGGCGCGCCCAAACGGCGGAAGTAGGGCAGCAGGAAGGCTCCGATACAGCCGTCCACGTGCAGGAGCAGGTCATGCCGCAGGGCCACCCGGCCCAGTTCCGGTATGGGGTCCACCACGCCGTGGGCATAGCTCACGGCCGAGGCGACCAGGAGGATGGTATTGGGGGTGATGGCTTTTTCCATGGCCTTGACGTCGGCCTTGAAGGTCACGGGGTCCACCGGCGTGATGACCTTCTTCACGCCGAAATAGTGGGCCGCCTTATGGAAAGCGGCGTGGGCGGTCACGGGCAGTATCATCTCCGGTTCCTTGATTTCCGGACGCTTGGCCCGGGCCAGGTCTCGGGCCGTCTTGACGGCCAGCATGCAGCTTTCCGTGCCGCCGCTGGTGAAGTTGCCCACCGTGTTCCCGTCCCCGCCCAGGTGGGCCGCGGCCATGGCCGCCAGTTCGGTCTCGAGGCGCAGCAAACTGGGATAGACCGTGGGATCGAGCGCGTTTTCGGACAGATACATCATGTAGGCCTGCTTGGCCACCGCGTCCACTTCGGCCCGGCCGGAATCATAAACATAGGCCCAGGTCCGACCGCCCTTAGTGGCCAGGTCCTTGACCCGGTAGGATTCGAGCCGGCGCAAGACTTCATCCCGGCTCAGGCCATTATCGGGTATCCTCATGAGGTCAGTCTCCTTTTCCCTTTTCCAATGCGGGGTCGTTATCGGCCGCCTGGACTCCGCGGCCGTTACCGGGACGATCTCAAGCATTATTGCGGGGGTTCCAGGTTTGTCAAACTAAAATTGAGATACAGTTACGGGGAGGTGTGCCGTGTCGGTCTTGACGGAAAAGAATGGTCCGGTGACCACGATCATTATCAACCGGCCCCAAGTCAAAAACGCGGTGGATCGGCCCACGGCCGAGGCCCTGGCCGAGGCCTTCCGGGCCTTCGAGGCCGATGACGAGGCCCGGGTGGCGGTGCTGGCCGGCGCGGGCGGGACCTTCTGCGCCGGCGCGGACTTGAAGGCCGTGGTTGAAGGCCGGGCCAACCGGCTCGAGCCTGACGGCGACGGTCCCATGGGGCCCAGCCGGCTGAAACTCGAAAAACCGGCCATAGCGGCCGTGGCCGGTTATGCCGTGGCCGGCGGTCTCGAACTGGCCCTCTGGTGCGATCTCCGGGTCATGGAGGAAGACGCGGTGTTCGGGGTCTTCTGCCGGCGCTGGGGCGTGCCCTTGATCGACGGCGGCACGGTCAGGCTGCCCCGCCTGATCGGCCTGTCCCGGGCCCTGGACCTGATCCTGACCGGACGGCCGGTGGGCGCCGCGGAAGCCCTGGCCATGGGTCTGGCCAACCGGGTGGCGCCCCCGGGCCGGGCCCGGATCGAGGCCGAGGCCCTGGCCGGCCAGATAGCCCGTTTCCCCTGGCAGTGCTTGCTCGGCGACCGGCGGTCCGCCTATGAACAATTCGATCTGCCCCTGGACCAGGCTATGCGTCGGGAGTTCGAGCTGGGCTTGAGGACCATCAGGAGCGGCGAAACCCTGGCCGGCGCCGGACGTTTCGCCGGCGGCGCCGGCCGGCACGGAAAGTTTGAATGAGATGGAGAAATGTTATCGGGAGAAGTCTCAAGGCAACCACTTTCGAGGATGAGGCCATTGAGGTAACATGATACACTATCTCTAAGAGTCTCATAGGGTGATCCCATGACCGCCCCGCTAAAGCCATCGAACCAATCCACATCCAAGCCAAGAATCCTGATCGTCGAGGATGAGGTCCTTATCGCCGGCGATTTGGCCGCTATGCTGCACAGCTTGGGATATGAGGTGGCAGGCAATGTAACTTCAGCCGAGCAAGCCCTCGAGTTGGTCGAAAAAGAACGCCCGGACCTCGTCCTGATGGATATCGTTCTCCAGGGTCAAATGGACGGGATAGAAGCGGCGGAGGTTATCAGAACAGGATGGGGCGTTCCGATCGTATTCATCACCGCCTACGGGGAGGCGGATAAACTGGAGCGAGCTAAATTAGCTTATCCTTTCGGCTACATCCTCAAGCCCTTCCAGGAAAGAGATATCAAAATCACGGTTGAGATGGCGCTGTATGTGGCCCAGGTGGAAGCCGAACGTAAACGGACCGAAGAGGAGCGGCGGGAGTACGAAGAAAAATACCGCCTACTTGTCGATAACATGATGGATGCGGTGTTTCTGACCTCTCCCGACGGGAAAGTCTATTCCGCCAATCCAGCCGCCTGTGAGATGTTCGGCCTGTCCGAATCGGAAATAATAGAGGGTGGAAGAGGGGCGGTTATTGACGGGGAAGACCCGAGACTTCCCGCCGCCTTGGAAGAACGGGAAAGAACCGGTAGATTCAGAGGTGAACTAAACTGTAGAAGGAAAGATGGGACCATATTCCCTGGAGAAGTCTTTTCAAGTGTTTTCCGGGATAAAAATGGACAATTGATGACCAGTACCATGGTGCGGGATGTTTCCGCCCGGAAACTGGCCGAGGAAGAGCTGCGGGAGAGCGAGGAAAAATACCGCCTTTTGTTCACCCACGCGCCGGCGGGCATTTATGAGATAGATTTCGTCAACGCCCGCTTCTCGAGCGTCAACGATGTCATGTGTGAATACACCGGCTACACCCGGGAAGAACTGCTTTCAATGAACGCGATAGAAATACTCAGCGAAGAGAGTAAGCTTCTTTTCCTCTCTCGCCTTGAGAAAATGTTAGCGGGAGAACCGGTCGCGGATAATCCGGAATATCTGATACATGACAAGTCCGGCGCCGAAAGGTGGGTAGCCTTGAGCACCAGGTTCAACTATAGGCAAGGCAAGATACAGGGTGCTACGGTCGTGGCCCACGATATCACCGAGCGCAAACGCCAAGAGGCGGTCCGGGAAAGACTGGAACTTCAGTTGCGTCAAGCCCAAAAGATGGAGGCCATTGGAACCCTCGCCGGAGGAGTGGCCCATGAATTCAACAACCTGCTTCAAGTCATCGGCGGATATACCCAGCTTCTTCTCTTGAATAAGAACGAGAATAATCCGGACCACTTCAAACTGAAAGCCATTGAAAAAGCAACTGAACGGGCGACCCAACTGGTCAAGCAGCTTCTCTTGTTCGGCCTCAAGGCGGAAGCGGAACGCCTATCCATAAACCTCAATCAGGCAGTGGAACGGGCCGTTAAGAGATTGGAGCAGAGCCTTCCCCAAAAGATAGTAATAGAACTTCGCCTTGATCGACGTTTGCGGTCGGTTAAAGCCGATCCCGTGCAACTGGAACATATGCTTTTATATTTGGGGAACAACGCCGCCGACGCCATGCCGGAGGGGGGACGCCTGGTCATTGAAACTCAAAATATAACCATTGAGAAGGATTATGTCTGGACTTATCTCGAGGCGACTCCAGGAGATTATGTCCTGCTCATGGTCTCCGACACGGGCCGCGGCATGGACGAGGAAACCATCCAGCACATCTTCGAGCCGTTTTATACTACCAAGGAGATCGGCCAAGGGACCGGATTGGGGTTGGCATCCGTCCATGGCATCGTCAAGGGTCATGGCGGCTCCATCAGGTGCCACAGCGAATTGGGCCGGGGTACGACTTTCCAGATATATTTGCCGGCCAGCTAATAAAACGGCTCCGACTCAAATTCATTTTCTTTCCAACAACTTCTCGTAGGCCAGGTTGAGCTCCACGAAGTCTTCGTTCCGGCCGCCCTGGTCCGGATGCCGGGCCAGGGCCAGACGGCGATAAATACGGGCCAGGTCGCCCCGGCCCAGGGCTTGAAATTGCTCCGGCGTCAATTCAAAGATCAGGCAGGCCTGGAGAAGTCCCAGGTCGGCCGCGGTTGGAGGAGGTTTAAAGGTCCGGCGTCTTTCCCGGAATTCCCGGAAGTCGTCGTATTCGGGCGATCGGCTGGCGAATTCGGCGTCGAACCATACAATCACGTAAGCTCTTAAGTAATCGGAAAGGCTGTCCGGGTCCGCCGCGTCGTTCTCGTACGCATCGCGATAGGAGCGGTCCTGGTTGAGGCGGCGGATTTCTTCCAGGAAAGCCTGGTCCAGGATTTCCGGGTCCAACAGGGTGGGATTGCCTTGGCCCGACTGGCCGGGGAAACGCCGGCCCAGGTCCAGGGCCTGGAACAGGTACATCTTTCTTTCCCATGGTTTCAGGTTTTCTTCCTGGACCTGGAAAAAACATTCCATCTCATCCCGGCACATGTCTATCAGCGTGTTCAGGAAACGGTGAGGTCGCAGCAGCGTCTTATCCGGGGCCATCCTCCCGTAACGCAGGTAATAGAGGCGCCGGCGGTCGAAAAGGTGCAGGCGGACCTGCCGCCGGATCATGGCCTCCCGGGAGAGGCTCACCCGTTTCCGGGAGGACAGCCGCATCATCTGCTGGACCAACCGCTGTACGGAGGGAGTAAAAAAGGGAAAGAGGGCCCTTTCCAGTTCCCGGTCCGCGTCGGTCAGGCCCTGGTCGGCCAGGGCCGCGACCAGGTCCTGGTCAAAGTAGAAGGCGTTGCCGCCGGGATAGACGATGAAGGCGGCCGGGTCTTCACCCAGATCGTGGAGTTCGCGAAAGGTCAGCCGGCCGTCCCGGTTCAGGGACTCCCGGAGGCAATAGGACCCCGATCTCTTCCTGGCCAGATACAAATCCGTCCCTCTTTCGTTAAGGGCGATTATATCATCCCTCCTCTCCGGGCGACAGGCGTGGTTGCTTTCAACAAGGTAGTCCAGTAAGGATTAATATGGTAAAGAAGTAAGTATGAATAATAGGGATAAAGTAGAACCGAAGCCGGCAGAAGAGGCCGATCCGGTCGGCGCGGGCGGGTCGGGAAAACCATCCGAGCCCGAACAGACTTTGCGCCTGAGCCAGTCCACGATCAAGGCCCTGCTCGAGGCCGCCCACGAGGCCATCTATGTGGTCGACGCCGGCGGCGTGGTATTGGCGGCCAACGAAATAGGGGTCATGCGCTTCGATCTGACGCCGGAGGAAACGATCGGCCGGAACGCCTTTGACCTGCTGCCGCCGGAGATCGCCGAAAGCCGAAGGAACCGTTTCGAGGAAGTCGTCAGTTTCGGCGAGCCGGTTCGTTTTACCGATGAACGCCGGGGCAGGATACTGGACAACACCTTGTATCCGATAAAAGACGAGCAGGGCCGGGTGCTCCTGATCGCGGTTTACACCGATGACGTCACTGAAAGGATAATGGCCGAGCAGGCCCTCCGGGACAGCCAAAGACTTCTGGACAAAGCCCAGGACCTGGCCCGCCTCGGCAACTGGACGTGGGATATCGCGTCCCACGAGGTCTCTTATTCCCAGTCTTTCCACCGCCTGCTGGAAGTCAATCCAGGTGATCTTGGCCCGACCTATGAAGGCCTTCTGTCCCTGATCCATCCGGATGACCGGGCCAGGGTCCGACAAGCTTTGACCGAGACCGTGGCCGAAGGCAAGACCTTTGACCGGGAATTCCACCTGGTGCGGCCTTACGGCGGTGAGATCGTGGTCCAGGGTCTGGCCGAACTGGTTTATAATGAACTGGATGAACCGGTCAGGGTCTTGGGCACGGTCCAGGATATCACCCGCCGCAGGATGGCCGAAGACCTTTTACGGGAAAGCCAGGCCCGGGTCCAGGCCATAGTCGAGACCGCCGCGGAGGGCATCGTCACCATTGACGACCAGGGCCTGATCACTTCTTTCAACCGGGCGGCCGAAAGTATTTTCGGGTACAAATCCGAAGAAGTCCTGGGTAAGAACTTGACCTTGCTCATGCCCTCGCCCGACCGGGAGCAACATCCCGGATACCTGGAAAAGTACCTGAGCACCGCCGAAAAAAGGATAACCGGTCCTGGCCGGGAAGTCGAGGGCCGGCGGAAGGATGGAACCGATTTTCCCCTGGAATTGTCCGTCAGCGAAGTGGTCATAAACAACCGGCGCGTATTCACCGGCCTTTTGCGGGACATAACCGAACGCAAGAGGGTCGAGCGGGAGTTGCGGATCAAGGAAAGCGCCATTCAGTCGTCCCTGAACAGCATTGTCATGACCGATTTGATGGGCAACATCAACTATGTAAACCGGGCCGCCCTCAAGAATTGGGGTTTTGACCGTGAAGACCAGGTTTTGGGCCACCCGGCGGGGCGTTTCCTGAAGGATTGGCAGCAAGGCCAGGCCGCCCTGGAAGCGTTGCTGAAGTCAGGGGAATGGTTCGGTGAACTCGAGGCGGTGCGAGGCAACGGGGAATCCTTTTACATCCAGGTCTCGACCAGCCTGGTCAAGGACCAGCACGGCGAACCCATCTGCGCCATGTTTTCTTCCGTGGATATCACCGAACGAAAACGAGCCGAAGAACAACTGCGGCGCCAGGCCATATACGACGCTCTGACCGGCCTCTATAACCGGAGTCATTTCATGGAACTTCTGGAGAACGCGGTCAGCGCGGCCAGGCGGCACAACATGGCTTTGACGGCGGTCATGGCGGATATTGATTATTTTAAAGCTGTTAACGATACTTACGGACACCGGGCCGGCGATGATGTCCTGGCCGGCTTCGGCCGCCTGATAATGTCCGCGCTCAGGGCCGAAGACCTGGCCGGCCGATACGGTGGTGAGGAATTCGTCATGGTCCTGCCCCACACCACGGCTCCAGCCGGACTGGCCGTGGTCGAACGCCTAAGAAAGAAGTTGGCCCAGATCGTCTTCAAGGCCAAAGGCAACCTTGAATTCTCCGTGACCAGTTCCTTTGGCCTGGCCGAACTGGTCGCCAACCTGACCGAAGCCCAACTCCTGGAAAGAGCGGATCAGGCTCTGTACCAGGCCAAAAGGTCCGGCCGGAACCGGGCGGTCCTGTATGGCGGTTGATGAACCAATCGGAAAAAGGATGTGTTTTCACACCTTTACAGGCAGCTTGAGGCTTCACCCCTCGTCGCCGGCTCTTACCGAGAACAACAGGATTGAAATACGATCCCAGGTCGGTCCCTAGCTGGTCCCTAGGAGTACAAGGACCAGTCCAGGCCCGGACGATCAGGCTGGATTCCCGACCGAACCGGCTGAGGTGAAGGCGGTGAGAGATGGGAAGGTCTGTCTTTTAATACATTGATATTAAATAATATTCCTGTCAAGACCAACTTAGTCTTTTGATTTTCCGGTAAAAGTGAAAAAAATATCTTGCCTGGAGTATCTCCGTGTGCTATATAGTGCGCCATTTTTCGGGTGGAGAACGGCCGCGGAAAACAGACCGAGCTTGAAATAGACTTGAAAGATGATACGGCTTCTCGGCGCGTGCGTCGGGCCTCAGGCTGGCGGAACCGGTTATAGTGAATAATTTCAACTGGGTCCGCCGCCCGCGTTAGTGCATATTTCAAAGGCAACCCGGCCGCCGCTTGCTTCCAACCGTCCATCCGTGAATCTGGAGACGTGGCCTTCTGATCCCGCCGCCCGTGAGAGGGTTCATGAAAACCGAACATCGGGGCGGCGACCAACACCTAATGACGGACAGCCGTAATGCCCAGTCAAATCCTTACTGATTACGCCTTTGTCCTGGCCTTCCTTTCGGTGGCGGTGGTTTTTGCCGCCTTGCCAATAGTGCTGGCCTACGTGGTCAGCCCCCGTTCGGTGGGCCTGAAGAAGACCGAGACCTACGAGTCGGGTATAACGCCCATCGGCCAGGCCTGGATCAAGTTTGGCGTAACTTATTATCTTTACGCCTTGATTTTCCTGGCTTTTGACGTGGACGTGCTCTACCTCTTCCCGGTCCTGCTCGCCTACGGCTCCTATGCCTGGCGGGATTTCATCGAAATAGTGATCTTTGTCGGGATTCTGTCCCTGGCCATAGTCTATGCCTGGAGAAGGGGGGTCTTCGAGTGGTAGAAAAATCGGAAGCGCCCCTGGTCCATTTAACCACGGTTCACGAAGTCCTGAGGGTCGGACAGGCCAATTCGCTTTGGCCGCTCGGTTTTGGGCTGGCCTGCTGCGCCATCGAGATGATGGCCACCGGCATGGCCCGGTTCGACTTCGATCGTTTCGGGTTCAGCGTCTTTCGGCCGTCGCCCCGGCAGGCCGACGTCATGATCGTGGCCGGGACCATCAGCAAGAAGATGGCCCCGGTGATCGTCAATCTTTATGAACAGATGCCTTCGCCCAAGTGGGTCATCGCCATGGGCAACTGCGCCATCTCGGGCGGGCCGTTCGCCTACCAGGGTCAGTACGCCATAGTCAACGGCGCGCACAAGATTCTGCCCGTGGACGTGGTGGTCCCCGGCTGCCCACCCCGGCCCGAAGGGCTTATCCAGGGCTTCCTGGAACTGCAGGACAAGCTGACCCACGGCGGCAAGACCAACATATTGCGGCGCTATAAGCGCTTTGAGACACTTCCCGGAAAGTAAGGCGGCCAGGGCCATGTCGTTGGTGGAAGAAACCAGGGGAAAACTCGACCGGTTCATGGGCGAAGCGGCGGTCCAGCCGGCCGATTACACCCGAAACGGCTATCATCTGGCCGTGACGGCCGGTCCCAAGCAGATAAAGAGGCTGGCCGAACTGCTGCGCCAGGAAGACCGTTTCCTGGAATTCATGACCGCCGTGGACCGCGGTCCGAACCTGGACTTGGTTTACATGTTCGGGTCCCTGACCGAGCCCTGCCGGGTAAAGGCCCTGGTGACCGTACCCAAGGATCGGGCCGTGCCCAGTCTGGCCAAGGTCTTTGCCGCGGCCGACTGGTTCGAGCGCGAGGCCTATGACCTGCTCGGGGCCAGATTCGACGGGCATCCGAACCTCAAGCGGATCATTCTCCCCGAGGACGCGGATTTTCACCCCCTGCTCAAGGACTATCAAAGCGGGGAGTCGGACCTCAACGATGATTTCGAAGTGGGCGAAAGGTAATGCTTCGTCAGAATCTTACCGGTGAGACCTTTTATCTGAACCTGGGCCCCCAGCACCCCAGCACCCATGGGGTGCTCCGCGTGCTGCTCAGGCTGGACGGCGAGTACATCGTCGAGGCCGAACCGATCATCGGGTACATTCACCGCGGGCACGAGCACATGGGCCAGAGACAGGCCTACGTCCAGTTCCTGCCCAACACCGGTCGCATGGACTACCTGGGCGCCCTGGCCTACAACCACGCCTATTGCCTGGCCGTGGAGAAAGCCTGCGGGATCGAGGTGCCCCGGCGGGCCGAGTACATCCGGACCATCTGCGTCGAGCTGAACCGCATTTCGAGCCATCTGCTCTGGTTGGGCGCCTGGCTCCTGGACCTCGGCGGCGTGACGCCCATGATCTACTGCTTCGACGATCGGGAAGACATCATGGACATCCTGGGCGAAGTCAGCGGCTCCCGCCTGACCTATTGCTATACCCGCTTCGGCGGTGTGGCCCGGGACGTCAACAGCAGGTTTTGTGATCTCCTGAAGAAGTTCATTCCCAAGCTCAAAGGCAGGTTTAAGGATTACGACACCCTGGTCACCAAGAACGTGATCTTCGTCCACCGCGCCAAGGACGTGGGCTTGATTTCCCGGGACCTGGCCCTCCAGTATTCCCTGACCGGACCCTGCCTGCGCGGTTCCGGCGTCAGGTATGACGTTCGCCGGGCCGAACCTTATGGCCTCTATCCTGAATTCGATTTTGAAATACCCACCCGGCCGGAGGGCGACTGCCTGGCCCGGTACCTGGTGCGCGTCGCGGAAATGGAACAGAGCCTGCGCATCGTCGAACAGGCCCTGGCCGGACTGCCGGAAGGAGCGTACCGCAATCCGGACGTGCCCCTGTGGGTCCAGCCGCCCGAAGGAGAGTACAACTTCATTTACGAAGCGCCCCGGGGCCAACTGGGCATCTACTTCGTTTCGGACGGCGGTCGCGTGGCCCACCGGATGAAATGGCGCACGCCGTCTTTCAGCAACTTGAGCGTCGTCCCGGCCTTGCTGCCCAACACCCTGGTGGCCGACACCATCGCCATCCTGGGCAGCCTGGACGTGGTCATCCCCGATATCGACCGCTGAGACCTGGTCGCGGGCGGGATTGGATAAAGCTTTATGGAAGCTCTTTTTAACGCCATCGTCGGTTTTCTGGGTTGGGACGTCCTGGTCCTGATCATCGGCCTGGCCCTGACCTTCGGCATCATAGGCCTCATACCCATCCTCCTGGTCTGGATGGAGCGCAAGGTCGCGGGCGACATCCAGATTCGGTACGGTCCCAGGGAGGTCGGTCCTTTCGGCATTCTCCAGTGCGTGGCCGACGCGGTCAAGCTCCTGTCCAAGGAACTGATCCTGCCGAAAAAGGTCAGCCTGGGCTTGTATATCATCAGCCCGGTCCTGGTCTTCCTGCCCACGGTCATCGCCTTCATCGTCCTGCCCTTCGGCCAGAAGTTCCAGGTCCGCGACATCAATCTGGGCCTGCTCCTGATCTTTTCCTTCTCCAGCCTAAACGTCCTGGCCATCCTGACCGGCGGCTGGGCCAGCAACAACAAATACGCCCTCCTGGGCGCCCTCCGGTCGGTGGCCCAGAACGTGGCCTATGAAATACCCATTCTCCTGGCGGCCATGAGCGTGGTGCTCATGACCGGATCGCTCAAGATGCAAACCATTGTCCAGGCCCAGAACGGGCTCTGGTTCTTTTTCTATCAGCCCATCGCCGCCCTCATCTACCTGGTGGCGGCCACGGCCGAAACCAACCGGGCGCCCTTCGACATCCCGGAAGCGGAAAGCGAACTGGTGGCCGGGTTCCACACCGAGTACCCGGGCATGCGTTTCGCCCTGTTCTTCCTGGCCGAATACGCCAACGTCTTCATCGTCTGCTCCGTGGCCGTCACCTTGTTTTTCGGCGGCTGGCAAGGACCTTTCCTGGACGGTCCGTGGTGGTTCCTGCTCAAGGTGATCATCCTGGTATTCATCATCATGTGGGTAAGGTGGACGTTCCCGCGGGTGAGGTTCGACCAGCTCATGAACTTCGCCTGGAAAATCATGATCCCGATCGCCCTGGTCAACCTGATGGTCACCGCTTTCGTGATCAAGCTGGTCAGCTAAGGGGACATGGCCGATATGAACCCGTTCTATCAATATTTTCATAACATTGTCGCCGGGGCCTGGAGCCTGATCGCCGGCATGGGCGTAACCATACGCTATTTCTTCAAACCCCCGGTCACGGTCGAGTATCCGCGGCATCGGTTGAGCCTGCCCGAGGCTTATCGCGGCCACATCGAACTGGTGACCTTCCCGGAGACCGGCGGCCACGGCTGCGTGGCCTGCGGCGAATGCGCCCGGGTCTGCCCCAGCAAGGTCATCAAGGTGCAGGGCGAGAAGGAGGGGGCTTCGAGCCACAACCGGGCTCGATTCTACTTCATTGACTTCTCACGTTGTTCGCTTTGCGGCCTGTGCGTCGAGAACTGCCCGCAGCAAGCCATCAAGTTTTCGCGGGAATACGAACAGGCCGGCGAAGGCCGTTACTACGCGGTGATAGATCTCATCGCCCGGCAAGGAGGGAAGACGGCCTGATGGGGACGCTGGCTCAATACTTACCACCCGATTTCCTGGCCTCCGCGGCCTTCATCCTTATTCTGGTGATGGTCTTCGGCGGGGCCCTGATCGCGGTCCTGCCCAAGAACCTGGTCCAGAACGTCACCGGCCTGGCCGTCTCCTTGATCGGCGTGGCCGGCCTCTTCATTTACCTGGGCAGCGAATTCGTGGCCCTGATGCAGATACTTATCTACGTCGGCGCCATTTGCATCGCCATCATCTTCGCCATAATGCTGTCCGAACCGGAACACCTGTCCATCCCGCCCCGGATACGGCCCAAGGTCTACCTGGCCCTCATCGCCAGCGGCGGAATCCTGGTCATTTTCGGGCTGATGGCCGGCCGGACCCTGTGGCCCCTGGGCACCACCCGCGGCGCGGACTGGAGCCTCAAACGCCTGGGCGACCTCTTGCTCACCAACTACGAACTAATGTTCGAACTCATCTCCCTGATCCTGCTGGTGGCCATCATCGGCTCGGTGATCACCGCCGCCTCGGTGGGCCTGATCGGCCGGACCAAGTCCGGCCAGACGGGAGGCCGGTCATGACCAACAGTCTGAGCACCTACCTGTTCGTCGGCCTGGTCCTGTTCTCCATCGGCCTGTTCGGCGTGCTGCTCCGCCGTTCCCTCATCGGCATGCTCATCAGCGTCGAACTGATGCTCAACGCGGCCAGCATCAATTTCATGGCCTTCAACCGGTTCCTGGCCCCCGACCCCGGTGTAGGTCAGATCATGGTTTTGTTCATCATGGGCGTGGCCGCGGCCGAGGCCGCCATCGCCCTGAGTCTGATACTGGCACTATACCGGAAGCTGCGCACGATCAACATCGAGCGCGCGACCGAGCTCAAGGGATAGACGCCGCTTATGACCCCGCAAGCGCCCACCCAATGTCAATTCTGGTTGATGACGCTGACCATGTGGCTGCCCCTGGTCTCGTTCCTCCTCATCTTCATCCTTACCCGGCCGGTTCGGAAGCTCTCGCTGGGCATCAGTCTGATCTGCTCGGCCGTGCCCCTGGTCAGCGCCTACTACCTGCTTTTCAGCAACTGGCACCTGACGGCCCCCATAGCCTTTCAGATCAACTGGATGGCCGGAGGTGACACCAGCGTCGGCCTCGGCTTTATGCTCGATCCCTTGAGCCTACTCATGCTCTGCATCGTGACCACCATCAGTTTCCTGGTCCAGGTCTATTCCCTGGGGTACATGGCCGAGGACGAGGGTATAACCAAGTACTACAGCTTCCTGTCTCTGTTCGCCTGGTCCATGATCAACCTGGTCATCGCCGTGGGCCTGATGCAACTCTATGTCTTCTGGGAACTGGTGGGCCTGAGCAGCTATTTGTTGATCGGCTTCTGGCACCATAAATTCAGCGCCTCCCAGGCCGGCAAGAAGGCCTTTGTCATGACCCGCCTGGGCGACCTGGGCTTTTTCCTGGGCATCATCCTCATCGTCCTCCACTTCGGCGACCTATCCATCCTGGGCATCAACCACGTGTCCGTGGCCAAGATGTCGCCGGGCCTGGTGACCTTGAGCGCCGTCCTGATCTTCTGCGGCGTGGCCGGCAAGAGCGCCCAGTTCCCGCTCATGACCTGGCTCCCGGACGCCATGGAAGGCCCCACGCCGGTCAGCGCCCTGCTCCACTCGGCCACCATGGTCGCCGCGGGCGTGTACCTGGTCAGCCGGCTCTTCCCCTTCTACCACACTTCGCCCGACGCCCTGGCCGTGGCCCTGGCCATAGGCACCATCACCATGCTCCTGGCTTCGACCATGGCCATGGTGGCCCGGGACATCAAACAGGTCTGGGCCTACTCGACCGTCAGCCAACTGGGCTTCATGATCATGGGCCTGGGCGCGGGCGGTTATTTCGCCGGCGTCTTTCACCTGACCACCCACGCCGCCTTCAAGGCCCTGCTCTTTCTCTGCTCGGGCGTGTTCATCCATCATTTCGGCACCAACGACTTCTTCGACATGGCCAAGGGCAACGCCCGGTCCCTGAAAATACCCATGGTCACCGTGACCATCGCCGGCGCGGCCCTGTCCGGCGTGATCCCCATGGCCGGGTTCTTCTCCAAGGAAGCGGTCATGGGCGCCCTGGCCGATCTGCCCAACAAGATATGGCTGATAGCCGGCCTGCTGGGCGCGGTCATGACCGCGTACTATACCTTCCGGCTCCTGTTCGTCATGTGGCTGCCGCGGACCCTCGAGGTCCATCACGGCGGTCATGACAGCCACGGCGCCCACGACTCCCACGGCGGTCATGGCCAGGGGCACGGCGAGTTCGGGTACTGGGCCATGTGTATACCCCTGGTGATCCTGGCCACTTTTACCGTGATCCTGGGCTTCTTCGGCGGTTCCCTGGACGAGTTCCTGCGCTGGCACAAGCCGGCCCACGAATCGCACCACGGCTGGCTGCTCTGGACCTCGATCGTGGTGGTGGCGGCCGGAATATTGGGCGCCTGGTACGAATTCGGCCGCAAGGCCGCGGACCAGACCGGTTTCTTGAGCAAGATCAAGCCGGTGGAGGCCTTGTTCGCCAACAGGTGGTACTTGGACCACTTCCTCCGCTGGTTCCTGGATTACGTCATATATGGTCTGTTCAGCCGTCTCTTCACCCTCAACGACCGTCGAGTGGTGGACGGAGGCATAGACGGCCTTTGCCGCGGCGTTATAGGCGGCGGCTGGCTCCTGAGTTACCTCCAGAATCCCAGGCTCCAGTCCAACCTGTTGCTCATGGTCCTGGGCGTGGCGGTGATGGGACTTTACTTCATGCTGGTGTAGGGCTGATTAGCTATGACCTGTGATTTCCCCTATCTGTCGGCCATACTCTTCTCCCCGCTGGTGGCGACCGTCATCATCATGTTCCTGCCGGCGGAGAGCAAGAAGGCGGTGCGCTGGATTTCTTTGATTTCCGCGTCCGTCGCCCTGGCGTTCACCCTTTACGTCTTCTGGGCCTACGACCGGAAGGCGGGCGGGCTCCAATTCGCCGAACGGTTCCTGTGGATCAAGAGCCTGGGCATCTACTACTACCTGGCCGTGGACGGCATCAACCTGCCCCTGGTGCTGTTGACCAGCATCACCCTGGTCACCGGCGTCTGGACCATGTGGGAACTCGAATACCGGGTCAAGGAATACTTCTGCCTGATGCTCTTCATGGTCGTGGGCGTATACGGCACCTTCATGGCCCTGGACCTCTTCTTCCTGTTCGTCTTCTACGACGTCTCCCTGTTCCCCATGTATCCGCTGATCGCCATCTGGGGTTCGACCCGCAAGGAATACGGGGCCATGAAACTGACCCTGTACCTCCTGGCCGGTTCGGCCTTGATCCTGCCGGGCATACTGTACGTCTATTTCCAGAGCGGCCACAACACGTTCGACCTGATGGAAATAGCCAGGTACGGACTGCCCCGCGACGTCCAGGTCCTGGGCTTTTTCCTGTTCCTGTTCGGCTTCGGCGTCCTGGCCGGCCTGTGGCCCTTCCACACCTGGTCGCCGGTCGGCCACGTGGCCGCGCCTACGGCCGTCTCGATGATCCACGCCGGCGTGCTCATGAAGCTGGGCGCGTACGGCGTCCTCCGGGTGGGCATGACCCTCTGCCCCGAGGGCCTCGATTACTGGTCGATCCTGTTCGCCCTGCTGGCCACCTGCGGCATCGTGTACGGCGCCTTTGTCGGACTGGCCCAGACCGACCTCAAATACGTCATCGGTTATTCCTCGGTCAGCCACATGGGCATCGTCAGCCTGGGCCTGGCCACCATGAGCATAGGCGGGATCAACGGCGCGGTCTTCCAGATGTTCGCCCACGGCATAATGACCGCCCTTTTCTTCTCGAGCGTGGGCCACATCTACGACAAGACCCATACCAAGATTGTCCCGGAACTGGGCGGCATGGCCAAGGTCATGCCCCGGGCCAGTTTCTTCTTCATTGTGGCGGCCCTGGCCGGCATCGGCGTGCCCTGCCTGGCCAGCTTCTGGGCCGAACTGCTGGTCTTTGTCCACAGCTTCAAGGTTTATCCGCTCTTCGGCACCTTCGCCGTCCTGGGCCTGGTCATCAGCGCCCTGTTCATGCTCCGCGTGGTGCAGAAGACCTTTTACGGCGAAAAGAACCTGCGCTTCGCCGGATTGCCGGATATGACCCCGTGGATGGTCATACCCCGGGCTATCCTGGCGACCACCATCTTTCTGTTCGGTCTGTTCCCCCGCCTGGCCGTGGACCTGATAAACGTAACGGTCTCGGCGATGGTGGGGGGCTGGAAGTGAGGCTTGCGCCCGATTCGTCCGGCGTAGTTAAGACAGGCACGCGATCCGCCGGGCTTATGTCTCTATCGTGGGGTTAGTTGATGGCCTGCGAAATTCGGCTCTTTCTGCCAGAACTGTTCTACTTGATCATGGCCCTGGTCCTGTTCTTCGTGACCGTGGCCGACGCCGAAGGCCGCCGCGCGGCCTGGCCGATCGCTTTCGGCTTCTCGATCTTCGGCGTGATCGTGACCCTGGTGTCCTATACCGGCGATTCCTGGCTCTTCTTCAAGGCCTACAAGGTGGACGCCTTCAGTCAGATTTTCAAGGCCATCCTGGCCGTCGGCTTCGCCCTGGTGGTGACCGCCTGTCAGAAACTCGAGGGCGTCGAGGAACGATATCAGCCCGAATTCTTTCTCTTCCTCACCACCTGCACCGTGGGCATGATGCTCCTGGTCAGCAGCATGGAACTGATGACCATGTACGTGGCCCTGGAGCTGTCGTCCTTCTCCTTATATATATTGGTGCCCCTGCGGCGGGGCGACGACATTGACGTCGAGGCCGGCATCAAATACCTGTTCGTCGGCGTGACCGCCTCCTGCATCATGCTCTTCGGCATGAGCTATGTCTTCGGCGTCACCCGGACGACTTATATCGCCGAAGTGGCGGTCAAGATGCCGCACCTCCTGAACCAGCCCGGCGCGGTCATGGGTCTCCTGCTGCTCCTGTCCGGTTTCTTCTTCAAGTTGGCCGTGGCCCCCTTCCATTTCTGGGCCCCGGACGTGTACCAGGGCGCGGCCAACCAGGTCACCACTTATATCGCCACCGCCTCGAAGGCCGCGGCCGTGGCCTTGTTGATCCGCCTGACCGCCCTGGGCGGAGCCTCGAACGTTTTCCTGATAAACGTCCTGATTGTCCTGTCCGTGGTCTCGATGACCCTGGGCAACCTGGTGGCCATCGTCCAGAAAGACCTCAAGCGCATGTTGGCTTACAGCGCCATCGCCCAGGCCGGCTATATGCTGATCGGCCTGCTCAACATGAACAGCCTGGGCTACTCGGCGGCCATCTTCTACACCGTGGCCTACATGCTGATGAGTTTCGCCGCCTTCTTGGTGGTCATCCAGGTGGCTTCCCAAGGCCAGGACCTCAAGATCGCCGACCTGGCCGGCCTGCATAAGAGGGCGCCCCTTTTGGCCCTGACCCTGATGCTGGCCCTGTTTTCCCTAGCCGGCATCCCGCCCACGGTGGGTTTCACCGGCAAGTTCCTGGTTTTCGCCGCGGCGGTCCAGAACGGCTTGTTCTGGCTGGCCGTGATCGGCATGATCAACGCCACGATAAGCCTCTACTACTATCTCATGGTCATCCGGGCCGCCTACCTGATTGAACCCGAAGAGGAGCAGCCGGCCATCGCGGTCAACGGGGGCTTGAGGCTGCTCAATTACGGACTGATCGTGGTCATGGTCTACCTGGGCGTTTATCCGCAGCAGATACTAGGCCTGGCCGACCAGGCCGTGCGAACGATCCTAGGGGGGAGTTGATCCGTGTCCATCCCTGTGCATACCGAATTGGCGGCCGCCCTGACCAAGGGTCTGGCCGGCCTGGCCTCCCTGATAGGCGGGGGGCTTCTTTTAGGCCAGCGCGTGGGCGACTGGGACCCGGTCCCCCAGCCCAAGCCGACGCCGGTCGGGCCTTCCCGGTTTACCTTCTGCCGGCAGGAGAACTGTTCCCGCGGCGCGGCCGAGGTCCTGGGCGAAGCCCGGCGGGCCGCCGGCCGGATGGGGCTGGACGTCAAACTGGACGCCGCCCTCACCGCTTGCCCGGGCACCTGCTCCTCCGGACCGTTCATCGGCCTGCCCCAGCTCAAGGTTTTCTACCACGGCTTCAAGCCCAGGCAGATGTCGGACCTGCTCGAGGAAACCACCGTTTACGGGCGGTTAATGTTTCCCCATCTCTACGTCAGGTCCACGGCGGTCTTTGACAGCCGGATCATTCATAACTGGCGCGAACAGATTCTGGTGGCCATGGAAGCCGGCTTCTGCCTGGTTTCCACGGCCACGTACCTGTTCGAATTCAACGCGGCCGAGTCCTGCGGCAAGTGCTTTCCCTGCCGTTTCGGCGTCCACCAACTGGACCGTCTGCTCAAAGCCTTGATGGCCGGCCGGGCCAAGGCCGGCGACCTCGAGCTGATCGAACAGTTGACCGCGGCCATGGCCGACGGATCGTATTGCCTTTTCGCGGCCAAGGTCACCACGCCGGTGCGCCTGGCCCTCAAGTTCGGCCGCGCCGAGTTCGAGCGACACCTCGAGGGCGGCTGCCGGCCGGAGGAACTTCATCCGCGGCCCAGTCAGGCAAGAGGTTGAGGACGGGTGATGATCACCATCAGCATCAACGATAAGATTATAGAAGCCCCGGAAGGCGCGACCATACTCGAGGCCGCGGCCCGAGCCGGCGTGGCCCTCCCGACGATGTGTTACAGCACCGCCTTGCCCGAAGGCGAAGCCTGCCGCCTCTGCCAGGTCGAAGTCGAGGGCTTTGACCGGCCTCTGGCCGCCTGCGCGGCCCGGGTCGCCGACGGGATGAAAGTTCAGACCGATACGGCGCGCCTCCAGGAAGCCCGGCGGATCATCCTGCGGCTGCTCCTCGAGGACCACTACGGCGACTGCCTGGCCCCTTGCAGCCAGCGTTGCCCCACCAACATTGACATCCAGGGTTACATCGCCCTGATCGCCCGGGGCCAGTACGTCGACGCCTGCCGCTTGATCCGTCAGACCAACCCCCTGCCGCTGACCTGCGGCCGGGTCTGCCCCCATCCCTGCGAGTCCAACTGCCGCCGGGGCCGGGTCGAGGAACCGGTCAACATCAACCATCTCAAGCGGTTCGTCTCGGACATCGCCTATCAGGATATTGACCGCCTGAATCCCCGCCGGGCCGAACTCACCGGCCAGAAGGCGGCCATTATCGGCGGCGGTCCGGCCGGCCTGACCGCGGCTTTTTACCTGGCCGGCCGCGGGCATTCGCCCGTTATTTACGAGGCCATGCCCAAGCTGGGCGGCATGCTGCGCTACGGCATTCCCGAATACCGCCTGCCCAAGAAGATACTGGACCGCGAGATCGAGGCCATTCTCCGGATGGGCGTGGAAGCGCACGTAAACCAGGTCTGGGGCCGGGATTTCACCCTGGACAAGCTGCTGGATGAAGGCTTCAAGGCGGTCTTCCTGGGCTTCGGCGCCTGGCTCAACACCAGGATGGCCATCGAGAACGAGGATATTCCCGGCGTCTGGCCCGGCACCATCTTCCTTAACAAAGTCGGGTTGGGCCAGAAGATAGACTTGGGCCGTCACGTGGCCGTCATAGGCGGCGGCAACACGGCCATGGACTGCGCCCGCACCAGCCTGAGGCTGGGCGCGGAAAGCGTGACCGTATTCTATCGCCGTTCCCGGAAGGAAATGCCGGCCCAGGCCATCGAAGTGGACGAGGCCGAGCATGAAGGCGTGATCTTCAAGTTCCTGACCGCTCCCACCAAACTCCTGGGCACGGACAAGCTCGAAGGCATGGAATACGTGAAAATGGGACTGGGCGCGCCGGATGCTTCCGGCCGGGCCAGACCCGAGCCCATCGCCGGTTCGGAAGAGACCGTCAATCTGGACAGCGTGATCGTGGCCATCGGCCAGTATCCGGACGCCGGGCTCATGACCAAGGACCAGGTCACGGCCGGACTCAAGGTCACCCGCCGGGGCACGGTCGAAGCCGATCCCGAGACCGGCCAGACCAGTGACGCCCGCGTCTTCGCCGCCGGCGACCTGGTCACCGGACCGGCCACGGTGGTGGAAGCCGTCGGCTCCGGCCGCAGGGCCGCCGAGGCCATGGACCGTTACCTGCGCGGCTTCCCGGTCAAACCGGCCCAAAGGTTCATCTTCTCCAAGGGTCAACTCAAGGAAGTGGACCAGGCCAACTTCGAAGACCGGCCCCGCCTCGAGCGGGTGAAAATGCCCGAACTGCCGGTGGTCGAACGCCAGCATAACTTCCGGGAGGTCGAAACCGGCCTGAGCGAGGAACAAGCCAGGGCCGAGGCCCAGCGTTGCCTGTCCTGCGGTTGCCTGTCCCGGGACGACTGCCGCATCCGCCAGGTGGGCGAACAGATAGGTATGAGGGAGACCATGGTCAACCTCAAGCCTCTCCAGCCCTATCTCTTGGTGGCGAATCATCCCCATATCGTGATCGACGACAACAAATGCGTGGTCTGCCGCACCTGCGAGCGGGCCTGCTCGGAGTATCACGGCCGTAAGGCCATTACCGTGACTATAGATCGCGTGAGCGACCTGACCGCGTACCGCGGCCACCAGACCCGGATCAACGCCGACTGCGACCACTGCGGACTCTGCGCGGCCAACTGCCCCACCGGGGCCCTCAGCTTCAAGTCAGCCTGGACCAAGCCGGGCCCCCTGCCGCTGGTCAAGGCCGACTCGGTCTGCAACCTGTGCAGTTTGAACTGCCAAGTCAGGGTCGGCCTCATGGGCGAACATACGGCCCAGGTGTTCGGCCGCGACAAGGCCCCTAATTTCGGCCATCTCTGCCGGCGCGGCCGTTTCGAACTCGCTGCCTGGAAGGATGATCCCAAGCGTCTGGCCAAACCGCTGGTCCGGAAAAAAGGCCGTCTGGTCGAAGCTTCTTGGGACGAAGCCTTCAAGGCTCTGGCCGCCGGTTTCGGGAAACTCAAGAAAGACGGCGCCGTGGCCGGATTGAGCTTCGGCCGGGGCAGCCTGGAAGAGCTTTACCTGTTCGCCAAGCTGATCAAACAAGGCTTGGGCTCCAACAACCTGGATTATATGGACCCGGCCGCGGCGGAACCGACCGGCAGCCAGGTCTTGGCCGGCCTGAACGGCGGTCCTGACGCGCCGTCCTATCCCCGGCTGGAAGAATGCCAAGCCGCTATCCTGATCGGTCCGGGGCTGGCGGAAGGGCTGCGGCTGATCGAACCGGCCCTGCACCGGCTCAAGGCCAAGGGCGGCCGGGTGATCCTGGCCGCCGAGTCCGACCAGGCCCTGATCGGCCGGGCCGATTTGGTTCTCCAGGGTTCGCCCGCCGAGGCCTACGCCCAGGCGGCCGACGCCCTCGAGGGCAAGAACGCGGACGGCGAACTAGGCCGGATAGCGGCCGGCGGCGGCGTTTGCGTGCTGATAAGTGAAGCCGGGATCACGGCCGACGGCCAGGCCAACCTGAAAAGACTCTTTGACGCGGCCGCGGCCAAACAGGCTGCCCGCGGCGTGGTGACCGTCGTGCCCAACGGCCGGGCGGCCCGGGCCGCCGGACTGACCCCTGGCGAGGGCGGCCTTTTCGCCGGTCAGATTCTGGCCGGACTCGAGTCAGGTGTGATCAAGGGCCTGTTCGTCCACGCCGGCCTCAATCCCGAGACCGACCGCGTTTCGGACCGGCTGCTTAAGGCCGTGGACAAGATCGAATTCCTGGCCGTCATGGCCAGCCACCTCGAACCTCTGGCCGAAAAGGCCGCGGTGGTGCTGCCGCGCCTGTTCTGCATCGAGAGCGAAGGGACCTTCGTGGCCGGCGACGGGACCAAGCTGGAAGTGGCCGCCGCGGCGCCGCTCCGCCCGGGCCTGAAGCCCGACTGGCAGGTCTTGGGTCTGGCCCTGGCCAGCTTAGGCGGGCCGGCCGCGCCCCAGAGCCTCGGCGACGTCCGCCGGGAGATGGCCCCGGCCGAGCCGGCGGCCTGATGGAGTAAAGACATGCACGACCACGATCACGATAATCACGCCCATGATGCCGGGGTCAAACAAGTCTTTGATCTTGTGGACGTCGAAAGCAAGGCCTGGTCTTTGGGTAAACTTCAGGAGGCCAACACCATCTTCGAACCCTGGGACATGGACGTGGGCAAGCACTACACCCTGCTGGTGGTCTTCCTGATCGAAATCATCATTCTCAGCTTCCTGGCCTTCCGCCTCTTCTCCTGAGATTCCGTCCTGATTGACCCGCGCCGGACCGATCCACCCTCGGCCCGGCGCGGTTTTTCTCCAATCTTAAAATTCCTTGAAATTATGCTATATTATATAGTAACATAGTATAAAATTAACCGATCTCAGGATGAAGCTTCCGTCCCGATCCGTCTGAACCGTCAGATTTGGTTAAAGGGGGCAGTAAGTTTGTCCTCTCCCGATAAAACTTATGAAATCCGATGTCCGGTCTATGGTTTCATCTCCCTGAACGACTGGGAGATGGAAATCATCAACCATAAACATTTTCAGAGATTGCGGCGTATCCGCCAGTTAGGCTGGACCGATTTTATTTATCCGGGCACAATGCACACCCGCTTTGAACACTCTTTAGGCGTGATGCACATGGCCACGCTGCTCTTTGAAGGAATAGTGAAAAGATCGAGTGAGGTTATTTCCAGAGAGAGGGCTTTGGATGAAACTGGTCTGAGCAGGCATAAAGTTCTGGTGAGGCTGGCCGCCCTTTTACATGATGTCGGCCATGCACCTTTTTCCCATGCCAGCGAAGACCTTTTCCCACTTCAAACCGATGGGATCACCTCATACACGCACGAACATTACTCCGTCCAGATAGTCCGGCTCCTATTCGCTGATGTAATTAAAAACCATCCTATTAACAATAATTATGAAATAACGGCCGAACAGGTGGCCGGTCTTTTAGAGGGCAAACAGGACGCCGGCGCCGCCCTCTTTTGGTGAGACCTGATTTCCGGTCAAATGGATGCCGACCGGATGGACTACCTTCTCCGGGACTCTCTTCATGCCGGTGTAGATTATGGACGTTACGACTGGCGACGCCTGGCCAACACCATTGTGGCCGTGCCCGGTTCTGATGAGGAACAGCAAAGGCCCATAGGGGTTAGTACGGGAGGATGGCACGCGGCTGAGGGCTTGATTCTGGCGCGTTATTTCATGTTTACCCAAGTTTATTTTCATAAGACCCGTGTAGCCTATGACCACCACCTACGACACGCCCTGGCCGAAATGCTTCCAGGAGGGAAATTCCCGCCACCTACCAAGGTGGGAATTAAAAGATATCTGGAATGGGACGACTGGCTGGTTTTGGGCCGCTTGGCAAGAAACAAGGGTGGTGACCACGGACGGCGTTTGTCGGAACGGGATCACTACCGACAAGTCATTGAAACACCTGAGACTCCAAAAGAGAGCGATTTGGAAAATTTGATAAAATGGCGCCAAGCCCTGGATGACTTGCTGGTCGCCGAGGAACAGGCGGATAAATCTTGGTATAAGGACAAGGAATTTGATATACCTGTATTGAAAGAAGGCAGGACGCCCGAAGTAGCGCCATTGTCCAAGTATTCGAGTGTTGTGGGCAAGATAAAACCCATAAAACAAGTGAAGCTTTACGTGCGAAGGGAAGACAGAGAAGAAGCCGTCCGCCGCCTGGAGAAGGTGAAGGGGTGAAGAATGGCTGATTTTGATCAGTTATGGAATCGACTCGGGGTCATTCTGGAACTAATCGAGAAATCGCCGTCAAAAACATTGGGCCGTACGGCGGTCATGAAACTGCTCTATCTCCTACAAACGGTTAAAGGCCTGCCCTTAGGATATGATTTCAGGTTATATGTTTATGGTCCCTTTGACTCAGGGGTTTTGGAAGACCTGGAATATGCCGAAACACTGGAGGCAGTGGCCACCGAAGTTAGATATTTCCCGAGCGGCTACAGCTATCACCTGCGATCAGGCAAGAAGGCCGATGAAATAAGGAATAAATCTTTTTCGTTTTTGCAAAGATATAAGAGTGACATTGACTCAATTATGGATGAGTTTGGAAGCAAATCCGCTTCAGATTTAGAATTGATCAGTACTATAATTTTTAGTGACGGTAATTATGCTCAACGCAATACCAGGGTAACCATCAAAGAATCAAGCGCCAGGATTAGAGAGATAAAACCACAGTTTACCCTGGAAAAGATTGAAAGCACCGCTTCGGCTTTGCTGGAAAAGGGCTTGCTGAAGGCCTTGGCTTGATTTAGTTGATTCAGGACACACTGTTTCCGGAATTGAGTATCATTATTGATATGAAAGTGACCTATGAGCCCGACGTGGACGTGTTGCGGATTATTTTCCGCGACGCGCCAATAGAGGAAAGCGACGAAGACAAGCCCGGCGTCATCCTGGATTACGATCGGGACGGCAACATCGTCGGCTTGGAAATTCTGAACGCTTCCCAGAGGGTCGAGAATCCCCGCGGAGTCGAGTACGCCGTGACGGCGTAAGGGCGGCGTAAAATTAAGGTTGTTTTTTCAAAGGCCGTCCCCGGGTCAGTCCTCCCGGCAGTGGGCCCCCAGGGAGGCGGGGCGCGCCAGGGCTCCGGCGATGACCAGCCGGGCCGCGGCGATCAGATTGAAAAGTTCCACGGACCGCAGGATGTCGGCCGGGTCCGACCCCTGTCCACCGCTCTCGAGACGGGCCGCCAGCCGCTCGACTTCCTCCCCGGCGGCCAGCAGGCCCGAACGGCGGCGGATGATGCCGGCCTGGTCGTACATGGTCCGGGCCAACTGCCGGGTCAGTTCCTGGACCGGGGCGCCGGAGGGGCCAGGCTCCGCCCGCCATCTTTCCAGGCGGACCAGCCAGTCCTCGGCGGCCTGGCGGCCGACGTTCGGGCCCGGGGAGCGACTAAGCTGAGTGGCGGCGTCGGCGCCGGCAATAGGCCCGAAGACGGCGCACTCGGACAGGGCGTTTCCCCCCAGCCGATTGGCCCCATGCAGCCCGCCCGCCACCTCGCCGGCGGCCCAAAGGCCGGGCAGACTGGTCCGGCCGGTGGGTCCGACCACGGCCCCGCCCATGAAATAATGGCAGACCGGCCCCACTTCGAGAGGCCGCTCCCGTCCGGGGTAAGTGGTCAGCAGGACATCCTTGTACGCGCGCAGGGTCGAGAACTCGTCCCAGATATGGTCGTCCAGACCGGTCAGGTCCAAATACACGCCGGAGCCGCCCCCGGACCCCAGGGTCATCTCCCGGAATATGGCCTGGCTCAAGGCGTCGCGCGCCTTGAGCGCCACCGGACGCTCCCGGATATCGTACTTGACCAGCAAGTCCTCGCCCCGGGCGTTCCTGATCGGCGCGATATCGCCCAGGGTCTCGTGGATGATCATCCGGTACCGGCCGCCTTCGACCAGACACAGCGGGTAAAACTGGACGAATTCCATGTCTCTCAGGCGGACCCCGGCCCGGGCCGCCAGGGCGTATCCATCACCGGTGTTGCGGGGCGAGTTGTCGTGCCAGGAATACAGGGCCCCGGACCCGCCCGAGGCCAGAATCACGGCCCGGGCCGCGACGATTATCAGCCGTTGGTTCTCCAGGTCATAAGCCAGCAGCCCGGCGCACCTGTCTCCTTCCCGCAACAAGTCCAGGGCCAGGGTTTTCGAAAGGACTCCCACGCCCGCCGCGCGCACCGCCGCGGTCAAGGCTTTGGTCAGGACCAGACCGAAGAAAGGCGCCCGGCCCAGGACCTGGAGGAACGGTCCTTCCCGAACCAAGGGCACGCCGAGGGCCTCGATATCCCGGACGCGATCAGGGGCTTGTTCGACTAGAATCCGCAATAGCTCCCTATCGTTGAGGTCGCGGCCGGCGGCCAGGCTTTGATTAAAATGATCCTCCCGCTCGGCCGCGTTCCTCGAGGCGCGGAAAGCGCCGAAGCTTAGGGCGGTGCAGGAGCCGCCGCCCAGGACGGTCTTGGTCAGGAGCAGCACTTCGGCCCCGTGTTTCCGGGCTTCGAGGGCGGCCAGCATCCCGGCCCCTCCGCCGCCGATGACCAGGACCTCGGTGGATATCTTTTCGATGGGCACGGCCTCTCCTTAACCGGAGTTACGCGGCGCCGGCCGCGATTTCCTCATTTCAGCGCCCCGCCAGCCAAAAGGCCGTCTGATCCAGGAGGGCATGAAGCCTCGTCTTGGCTATTGACTCGGCAGCGGCTTTTTCTCTCTTGGCTCGGCTGGTTTCTTTCCGGATGGACGGACGCTCTGGCCGCCCGAGCCAGGCGGGAGGGTTCGTTTGCGGTCGGCGGGCGAACGGAGCGAGTAACCACCCATGCGCAACTCGGTGGCCACTATTTTATTTTCGGAAACAAAGCCCTTGATCGTGGCGAACTGACCTTCCTTCAAGGTGGCCCCGTTCTGGGTGATGTATTTCTGTTGCCGGCTGAGGTATATTTCGTAATCCCCGTTGTTGGTGGCGATTATCCACCGCTCGCCGGATTTCTTCAGCGTGCCGGTCATCGAGGTCAGGGTGCCGGTGCGGATCATCTGCTCGACTTGCGGGTCTTGTTCAAAAATCTGCTGGCCGGTCGGACCGGTCGCTTGCGCTCGGGTTACGCCGGGAAAGAAGACCTGGACCAGGATCGCCGCCAGTATTATTACCCCGGCCCTCATAGGGTATGATGTCATCAGGCCGTTGCCTCCTAACCACCCGACCTTCCCGGAAGGACAGCGGCTGGTCTGGCCGCCGCGGTCATGACGGTTTCCGTCCGGGCCCGATCCCCCATCCACCGTTCAGTAAAATCATACCATCGAGTTGCCGTCGGCGGGAAGGGGTCTATTCGGGTTCCTTATCCGGCCATAAGCCGGCGGCATAATTCCACGGCCGAGGCCGCGTCCGGCGCATAACCGTCGGCGCCGATGTCGTCGGCGAACTTCTGAGTCACCGGCGCGCCGCCGACGATCACCTTGAACTTGTCCCTGATCCCGTCTTCCAGGAGAATCTCGATCGCTTCCTGCATGGCCGGCATGGTGGTGGTCAGGAGGGCGGACATGCCTATGATCCTGGCCCCTTTGTCCACGGCCATATCCACGAAGTCTTCAGCCTGGACATCCACCCCTAAGTTGACCACCTGGAAGCCGCTGGCCTCGAGCATCATGCCCACCAGGTTCTTGCCGATGTCATGGCGGTCGCCATAGACCGTCCCCAGGATGATGGTTTCCCCGGACTGGGCGGCCTGGCCGGTCAAGAGGGGCTTAAGGACGTCCAGGCCGCCGTGCATGGCCGCGGACGAATAGATGACGTCGGGAATGAACATGTCCCCGCTCTTGAATTTCAGGCCCACCACATCCATGCCGGCTATCAGCCCCTGGTTGATGATCACCAGGGGATCGAGGCCTTCGGTCAACCCCTGTTTGGTCAAAGCGACGGTCTGGTCTATATTGCCTTTAAAGACCGTTTCTATGAGTCCTTCCAGAACGCTCATCTTTCTACTCCTTAACCAATGTGGTCCAGCCTGGATATTCTGGCTTCCTGAAAGCGAAACATGGCCTGGGGCGAACTTTCAGGAAGCCCGTCAACCGGTCCCGTCTCCAGCGGGAGTTGGCCGGGGCACGGCATCCCGCGCTTCGCGGGATGCCCCTACTAGGACCTTCTCCTCCTTCGCCCTCGCGCCACGGTGAATTCCCGGTCGGCCGTCTCGACGATGGCGCGAATGTTGGAGGCCACGTCCGGGGGCAGAGGCGCGGGTTTATGGGTCTTGAGGATATGCCTGGCTTCCTCGGCGGCCCGGGCCGCCAGGTCGGTGGCGCCTAATTGCAGCCAGAAATCCCGCCGGCGGCGATCCAGGAGTTTGGGTTGCGATTGCAGGGTTCTCATGTGCCGGCGAGTATGTTCGTGACTGATGAAATCGCCGAAGGGGCCGATCTCGTGGATGACGTCCACCGCCAGCATTTCGTCATCCACGCGGATGCCGCGCACGACCTGTTTGATCATGCCCGCGAATTCGTTGTCCATGACCAGTTGCGCCCAGTTGAGGGTCATCCCCATGTCCAGCATGCCCAAGCCGTAGATGATATTGGCGCCTGCCAATGCCGGCAACAGGGCGGTCAGGGTTTTCTCGTGACCCGCCTGGGCGTCGGGAAGCTTGCCGTCCCCCTACCCGCCGGCCACCCAGCAGGGCATCTTGTTGAACTGGGCCAGCTTGGCCACCGCGGCGCTGATCATGCCCAGTTCGGGGCAGCCCACCGAAGCCGTGCCGTGCCTCAGGTCCAGGCTGGTGGTCGAGCTGGCGTAGATGACCGGGGTGCCTTTGTTCACCAGTTGACTCAGGGTGACCGCGCCCAGGACCTCGGCGTTGTGGACGACCAGGGTCCCGGCCAGGCTGACCGGGGACGATCCCCCGGACATGGCCATGGAAATGATGTTCAGCGGAACCCCCAGCCGGGCCGAATCCAGGACGATCTGACAGAACTCGAGGGTCAGCCGCAAGGGGCTGGTGGGGCAGACGTTGAAGGTGAACAGGGGCCGTTGCCGCAGGTTGTCCGGGCTCCCGGCGATGACCGTGGCCATGTCCACGATCTTGGCCAGGCTGGCCCGGTCCCCGGCCCCGACAAAGCTGTGTTTGGTCGTGTTATTGAAAATCGCTTCGGCATTGTGAATATTCATGGTCCGGGGCGGCTGATCCAAGGCCCCCAGGGCCCGCTCATAGACGTCAATATTGTCCAGATAGTCGGCCAGCACCGCGGAATCGGCCACGTCCTTCTTGGTGCTGTGGCGATGTTCGCCGGTTTCCAGGTCATCCACATAGATGCCTTCGCCAAAATTGGTGAAATGGAGCCGGTTGCTCTCCAGCACCACGTCGTGTCGTGGTTCCCGGCCGCAGAGGATTATCTTCTCCGGGGCGGCCCGGATGGCCTCTTCCACCAGGTAGGGCGGGAGCCTGGCCACTTTCTTGCCCTGATCAATGTCCGCGCCGTGGTCGCCCAGAATCCGGCGGGCTTCGTCGTCCTCGACGAAGAGCCCGGTCTTGGCCAGCACCTCGAGGGTGGCCAGGTGGATTTCCCGTAGTTCATCGTCGGTCAAGACGTTGAGGCTGAAACCGCCGCTGGTTTTTTTTCCGGCATGTAGGTTTCGTTTCAAGGGTATCACCTCCTGACTGGCTAGGCCCGTCGTCGGTGACGACGGAAGCTCGTTATCCGGGCGGGTGCGGTCGCCGTCGCTGTCTCCTCCACCGGTTTATGACCGGCAGAGTTCGTCCTGGGCGGCCCGGACGATGTCGCTCAGGGTGGCGGCCACCACCCCCGGCAGGGGTTCGGGTTTATGGGTCGCCAGGATGCGGCCGGCTTCCTCCCGGGCCCGCCGGGCCAGGTCGGCGCCGCCCAGTTCTCGCCAGAAGTCCCGCCGCCGGCGATCCAGGAGTTTGGGTTGGGACTGCAAGGCCTTCATGTGCCGGCGGGTGTGTTCGTGGCTGATGAAATCGCCGAAGGGGCCGATCTCGTGGATGACGTCCACGGCCAGCATTTCATCGTCCACCTGGATGCCTTTGACCACCTGCTTGACCATGACGGCGAATTCCGCGTCCATGACCAGTTGGCCGAAGTCTAAGGTCAGGCCGGTCTCGAGGGCCCCCAGTCCGTAAATCAGGTTGGCTCCGGCCAGGGCCGCCTGCAAGAGGTTCAGGGTCTTTTCATGACCGGCCTGGGCGTCGGAGATTTTACCGTCGCCCCAGCCCCCGGCCACCCAACTGGGGATTTGATAGAACTGGGCCAATTTGGCCGCCGCGGCGCTGACCAGGCCTATCTCCGGACAACCCATGGGCGAGGCGCCCCGTTTGAGGTCCATGATGGTCGTGGTGCTGCCGTAGATGACCGGAGCGCCCCGGCGCACCAGTTGGCTGAGAACGACGCCGCCCAGGATTTCGGCGTTCTGGACCGTAATGGCCCCGGCCAGGCTGATGGGGGCCGTGGCCCCGGCCATGGCCATGTCCACGACGTTGATCGGCAAGCCCTGCCGAACCGCGTCGACGACGATGTGGCAAAATTGTTTACCCAGCTTCAAGGGGCTGGTGGGACAGATGTTGAGCGTCAGGATGGGCCGCGCCTTCAATTTTTCCCGGCCGCCCGCGACGGCGGCGGCCATCTCGATGATCCATTTCAAGTGTTCGCGATCGCCCGGACCGAGGCAACAATGCTTGGTGGTATTAGTCAGAATCGCTTCGGCATTATGGACGGTCAAGACCTCCTCGGGCTGGTCCCGGGAACCAACGGCCCTCTGGCAGACGTCAATAATATCGAGATAGTCTATGATCTTCGCCGCGTCGGCCAGGTCCTGCTTGGTAGACGAACGGTGTTCGCCGCTTTTCAGGTCAATGACGTAAACCCCTTCGCCGAAGTTGGTAAAACCAATCCGGTTGCCGCCCAGGATCAGATCGTGCTTCGGGTCGCGGCCGGCCAGAAAAATCCTGGCCGGGGCCGACCGGATGGCCTCTTCCACCAAATGAGGAGGGAGATGGACCAGCATCCGGTCCTTTTCGATTTTGGCGCCGGCGCCGTCGAAGATGGCCAGGGCTTCCTCGTCCTCGACCCGCAGTCCGGTTTTTTCCAGCACCTCGAGGGTGGCCAGGTGGATTTCGCGGAGTTCGTCCTCGGTAAATACATTCAGGCTGAAGCCGCCACTGCCCCGCTGGCCCGCGTGTGGATTTCTCTTCATGTTTATCGCCTTCCTTCGGGCTGATCTTTTTGGTTCGTCAGCCGGCGAATCGTCCGGTTCTTGAATCGGCAAATAAGTTCCTGGTACAGCTTGGCCACCCCGCCGGGGTAAAAGATCATGATCAGGATGAGAAACAAGCCGTAGAGAATCAGGTTCAAGCCGGCGAACTTGGTCAGGAAGGACCGCACCATTTCCATGGAATAGATAAACGGCACCGCGGCGAACATCCCGCCCCACAGACTGCCCCGGCCGCCCAGGTAGGCCACCACCAGGACCTCGATCGTCTTGGCCGTGGACATCACGTCGGGCATCAGCACGCCATAGTAGTGGGCGTAAAACCCACCCAGCCAGCCGGCGAAAGCGCAGGACAGGGTAAAATTGATGATGCGGTACCTGGCCGGGTTGATCCCGGAGGTCCGGGCCGCCTCCATGTTTTGACCTATGGCCCGGAAGGCCAGGCCCATGGGCGACTTGACCACCCAATGCAAAACCACGTAAATGACCAGCATCATGACCAGGACGATGTAAAAATAAGGCAGGTTGCTGCTGGTTTTGATGAGGGTCGGAATGTTGAGTCCGAGAGGGCCTTCGGTTAACGATACCCATTTGGTGGCCAGGCCCATGAGGGCCAGGCCGACGAACCAGGCCATGACCGCGGCGAAGATGCCCCGGAGCCGCAGGGTCAGGACCCCGGTCAGGAACCCCAGCAGGGCCGAAGGTATAACGCCGATGAACATGCCCAGCCAGGGGTTGACCCCGGCCTTGGCCGCCAGGATGCCCGAAGTGTAGGCCCCCAGGCCGAAAAAGGCGCAGAACCCGAAATTGACGATGCTGATGTAGCCGGCCGTGAAATCGAAGGCCAGGGCCTGGGCGCCGATCAGGACGGCCAGGGTCAGCCAGCGGATGAGGTACTCCTTGTTGAAGGGCGGAATGAGCGGCAGCAGGGCCAGGAGCAAGAGACAGATCACCCCCAGGGGGGTCAGGCCGGCGCGGGCCAGAAGGCTTTGCGCCAGGGGAAAGACCCCGCGGTTTTCCTTAGCCAGGTCATTCATGGACGATCACCCGCTCATTGATCCAGGATGCTTCTGACGCCCGTCCCGAAGAGGCCCGAAGGTTTGAAGACCAGGATGACGATAATGAGAATCGAGGGAATGACGAACCCCCAGCCTTCGCCGACATAAATGGTGGTCAGAATCTGAAACATGGCCACCATGAATCCACCCACCACGGTTCCGGCCACGTTGCCCAAACCCACGACAATGACGACGAACCAGGCGTTGTATAAAGGGCCCAAGCCCACGGTGGGATAGGACGGAAACATGAACAGCAGACAGGCGCCGGCCAGGGCCGCCAGCCCGCAACTCAGGGCCATGGTCAGGGTTTGAATGGTGTTGAGATTGATGCCGACCATCAGGGCCCCCCGTTCGTCTTGCGACACGGCCCGGATGGCCTGACCGATCAGGGTGTACTTCATGAAGAGCCAGAAGCCGATCATGACCACGATACTGCAGACAAAGGCAAAGGCCCGGTCAAAAGAGATGAAGGTGCCCAGAGTGGCGATGGGGTCGTAATTCCAGTAGTTGACGATGCCCTTGAACTCCGTGCCGAAGATGAGCTGGTGGCCGTTGATCATGATCATGGAGAGGCCCAGGGTCAAAAGGAAGGTGTTCATGATCCATTGTTCCCGGCTCCGGCGCCGCAGGGGGCGGAAAACGAAAAGCTCGGTCACCACCCCGATCACGGCGCCGCCCAGGCTGGCGCATAAAATGGCGACGAGGGGCGCCACGGCCGCCAAGGCCTCCTGGGGGGAGCGGGTGAGGTAATCGTTGATGGGGGTGACCACGAAGAAGGCGAAGAGGCCTCCGGCCATGAACATTTCGCCGATGGCGAAGTGGGCGATGTTCATCACGCCGAAGACCAGGGCCAGGCCCATGGACATCAAGGCCCACATGCCGCCGGTGACGATGGTGTTGACCAGGATGTAAGCTCCGCGATCGAGGGTGGCGGCGATGAGCAGGACGATGGTCCCCAGGATGGTCAAACCGGCCGCGGACCTGAGGTGCCTGACGATCCGCGCGGAAAAAGACTGTTCTATGGTCAGTTCCATGGATTGCTTTTTCTGATCCTCCTTGGGCCGGAAGCCCCGGCGCCTTCGTCCGGCCGATCAGACCCCCAGAAAAACCTTGCGCACGTGATCGTCTTGGGCCAAGGCCGCGCTCCGGCCGTGACGGGCGATCTTGCCCTTTTCCAGGATGTAACCCCGGTCGGTGATCTGGAGGGTCTTCTTCACGTTCTGCTCGACCAGGATCAGGGTCATCCCGTTGGCGCGGAGAACGTTCAGGGCGTTGAACACATCGGCCGTAATCAAGGGGGCCAGGCCCAGGGACGGTTCGTCCACCAGCAGCAGTTCCGGATTAGCCATTATCCCCCGGGCGATGGCCAGCATTTTTCGCTCTCCCCCGCTCATGGTCCCGGCTAATTGGTCCCGCCTTTCCCGAAGCCGGGGGAAGAGGGAATAGACAAAATCGAGGGTCTCTCTCTTCTTCTTCTTGTCTTTTACCGTGAAAGCGCCCATGGACAGGTTTTCCCGGACGGTCATGCCGGTGAAAAGGTTGGCCTCTTCCGAGATATAGCTGATCCCCAACTGACAGACCCGGTTGGCCTCCAGACCCCCGATGGCCCGGCCCTTGAACAGAATCTCGCCCCGGAAAGGGGTCACCAGTCCGCAGATCGTTTTGAGCATGGTGCTCTTGCCCGCTCCGTTGGGCCCGATCACGCAGACGAATTCCCCCGCCGCCACGTCGAGGGACGCGTTCCACAGAACCTGCAGAAAACCATAGCCCGAATCCAGGTTTTTCACTTCCAGCAGCACGACTACTCCGCCCCGGGCGTCAGTCTAAAAATCCACACCTAAGTAAGCCTCTTCCACTTTCGGGTCCCGGGCCACCTCCAGTGTCAGGCCTTCGGCGATCTTGTTCCCGAATTGGATGACCACCAGACGGTCGCACAGGTTCATGATGACCTGGACGATATGCTCGACCATCAGGATGGTGGCGCCCTGGTCCCGAATCTTGCGGATAATGGCCATCAAGTCGTTGAGTTCCCCAAAAGTCAAGCCGGCGGCCAGTTCATCCAGGAGGATGGCCTTGGGGCGGCTGGCCAGGGCCCGGGCCAGGTCGAGCCTTTTCAATTGCAGGGTGTTGAGGCTCTCACAGATCGTTTCCCCGGGCATGGGGAATTCCACGAATTCCAACATTTTTCGGGTATGGGCCTCCGGATCGGCCACCGGGGCCGCCAGGTTGCCGAAGTAGGTCGCGGTCAGCACGTTTTCAAAGGCGGTCATCTTGGGGAAGGGGCGGGGTATCTGGAAAGTCCGCGACAACCCCAGGTGACACATCCGCTCCGGCGGCAGACCGGTGGTCTCCCGGCCCAGGAAAAAGACCGCTCCCGAAGTGGGGGGGTCCAGGCCGGCGATGGCGTTCAGCAGAGTGGTCTTGCCGGCGCCGTTGGGTCCGATCAGACCGACGATCTCGCCCTCCGCCACGGACATGGAGACCCGGTCCACGGCGATCAGGCCGCCGAAGCGCTTGGTCACGTCCCTGGTTTCGATGACCTTCTGGTCAGCCTTGGGCCGCATGGGTCAGTCAACTCATCCAGAATCGTTCATGGTTCATCGCCGGCCCGGAAGCCGATAAGATGAACCATGAACCCTAGGGCCAATCCTACTTGACCGCCAATTCCGTTTCTTTCCAGGCCTCGGGGAAGACGATCTTGCCCTGGCCGCCTTTGTATTGGACTACCGGGAAGTAAAAGTCGTCCTGGCCGACTTTGGGATCAGGGGCATCCTGGGGGGTTGTGCCATATTTTTTATGGAACAGGGCGCCATCGGCCGCGCCATAGGTCAGCTTGCCGGGCAGGACTTCCTCGACGCCGATTTTATAAACGGACTGGGCGTCGAGCTTGCCGTATTTTTCAATGGCCTTCTTGGCGATCTTCATGAGGAAGTTGGCGTAGTCGTAACTGTGACCGGCCGCCGAGGGGCTGGGCGGGAAGCCGTATTTTTTCTGGAAGTCCTGGGCAAAAGCCTTCTGCGCCGGAGTGGCTATCTGGGGAATCATGTCCAGGACCCCGTCCGAGGCCGGGCCGACCAGTTTATACCAGTCGCCGACCCAGCCCAGGCCGTCCGCGGCCAGCATGGCTTTGATGCCGATCTCGTGGGACTGCTTGATGATGGCCGAAACGGAAGCCGTGCCGGTGGTGGACCCCAACAGCGCGGTGACGCCGGCCGCCTTGCACTTGCTCAAGAAGGGATAGAAATCGGTCTGGGTCAGGGCGAAGTACTCCTCGGTGAAGACTTGCCAACCTTTGGCCTTCATACCGTCCCGCATGCCTTGGATCAGGCTCCGGCCCCAGTCGGTGTCTTCACCCCAGAGGGCCACAATCTTCTTGGCCGGTTTCCATTTGCCCTTGTCCACGGCGTTGTTCAGGCAGTCGACGTAACCCACCACCTGCTTCTGGGGGATGCACCAACCCTTCATGATCAGGTACCGGTTATCGGCGGGCAGGCCCGACCATTTGTCGTTGATGGCCTTGCCGGCGCCCATGCCGAAAAAGAAGGGAACTTTATACTTGTTGAATACGTCCATGCCGGCCATGGTCACGGCCGTGTTCCAGTTCAGGATGATGGTCTGGACGCCCAGCCGTTCGATGGCTTCGGAGATGGCGTTGGTGCCCTTGGCGGCGTCCGATTGATCGTCAATGTAAACCAATTCGACCTTGTAGTCGCCGATTTTATTGCCGGCTTTCTCGAAAGCCATGGTGGCGCCGTTCTTGATTTCCGTGCCGCTCTTGCCGGCCGGGCCGGTCAGAGGCGCCAGGATGCCGAGCTTGAAGACCTTGTTCTGGGCCATGGCCCCCACCGGCATCAGTATCATCAGGCAGGAAAACATGACCACAAACCAGAAAAGCATTCTTTCGCGCTTCATCGAGGACCCCTTTCTTGGTTGGTGCGAAAAAAATTGGAATCAGTATCCACGCGCCAGGGGCGGCCAATCGCCGGGACGGCTTGCTTCCCGCCCCCGCCACCGATAACCGAATGATTAACCCTCACCTCTCCGGCGAAGAAATCGCTGGGTCAGCTTCGCCGCTTCGCCCTCATCGCCCAGGCCTCCCCTATTGGGGGTGAAAGATGATAAATGGTCATGGCGAGCGAAGCGAAGCCATGGCTATTGGAAGAACGTTTACATTTAATAGCGCTTGCTTCGTCGTTCCGCTGGAAGCGTCACGCCGTTGGCGTGACTCGCCATGACGGTTTCCGTGTACCGCTGCCACTCATAACTGATAGGTTATCCCTCCCCGACTTTACCTCCTTTCCTAGAAATTATGCCTATTGCCTTAATTTCAGGCCTTGCGGGTCGTACGGCGTCTTGAGAAAAACCTGGGCCGGTATCATTTTCCCTTCCACGTCCACTTCATACCGCCCCGAAAGAATCCAGTCTTCGGAGATGCCGCCGGCCTGTTCCAGATAACCCATGCCCATGGCCCCGCCCAGGAAATGGGCGTAAGCCCCGTGGGTGATGTTGCTGACTATTTCGCCGTTTCGATAGATTGGCTCGTCATGATACAAGAGTGGTTGGGGGTCTTCCAGTAAAAACAAGGCCAGTCGCCGCTTCAATCCCGCCTGCTTCAGGGCCAGCAAGGCCGACCGCCCCAGAAAATCCCCCTTGTCCATTTTGACGGTAAAACCGAGACCGGCTTCCTGGGGTTGGTAATCCGGGGTCAGGTCCGACCCCCAGTGACGGTAACCTTTTTCCAGGCGCAGGGAGTCCACGGCGTGGAGGCCCACCAGCTTGAGTCCCAGTTTTTCCCCCTCGCTCATCAAGGCGTCGAATACCCCGGCGGCGAATTCCGTGGGGATGTACAACTCCCAGCCCAGTTCGCCCACGTAGGACATGCGCATGGCCAGGGGTCGCGCGTAGGCCACGTCCATCTCCCGGGCCGTGCCATAGGGAAAGGCCTCGTTGGACAGGTCCGCGTCGGTCAAGGCGGACAGGAGCCGGCGGGACTGGGGCCCCATGACCCCCAGCATGGCGTAGGCCGAGGTCACGTTGGTCAACCAGGCCCGGGCGCCGTCGGGGATATGCCGCTTGATCCAGTCGAAGTCCCGGGTTTCGGTGGCCCCGGCGGTGACGATGAACCAGGTGTCTTCGGCCAGACGGGTGACCGACAAATCGGCTTCGTACCCGCCGCGCTCGTTGAGCATCGGGGTGTAGACCACCTTGCCTGTCGGGACCCGGACGTCGCCGGCGCACAGCCACTGCAAGGCGGCCTGGGCGTCAGGACCTTGCAGCAGGAATTTGGCCATGGAACTCAGGTCGTAGACGCCCACGTTTCTACGGACCGCCACATGCTCGGCCGCCGCGAACTGGAACCAGTTCTGGCGCTCCCAACCGTACTCGTACTTGGCTTCGACCCCGGGCGGGGCGAACCAGTTGGCCCGTTCCCAACCGGCCAGGACTCCAAAACAGGCCCCCCTGGCCTCGAGGCGGTCGTGGAACGGCGAGCGGCGAACCGGCCTGGCGGTCCGGGGTTGCTTGAAAGGCCAGTGGTGGGCGTAAAGATTGCCCACCGCCTCGACCGTCCGATCATGGAGATAGCGGGCGTTGATCTGCCAGGGGTGGAACCGCCGGATATCCACGTCCCACAGGTCTTCGGAGGGGTAGCCCTGCTCCATCCACTCGGCGATGGCCCGGCCGGCGCCCCCGGCGCTGGCGATGCCCAGCGAGTTCATGCCGGTGGCCACGAAGAAGTTCTTGAGGCCCGGGGCTTCGCCCAGCATATAGGCGGTGTCGGGGGTGAAACTTTCCGGGACCACGGTCAAATGACGGACCTCGGCCTCGGCCAGGGCCGGACAACGGATAATGGCGTTGTTCATGAATATCTCGAACTGGTCCCAGTCTTCGTTGAGTTCGGTGAATTGGAACGTCTCGGGTACGCCTTTCATGCCCCAGGGTTTGGCCGTGGGTTCGAAACCGCCCATGAGCAACCCGCCCACCTCCTCGCGGAAATATATGTATCCGTCCATGTCCCGCAGGGTGGGCATGCCCTTGTAAACACCTTCAATGGGTTTGGTCACGATGTGCATGTGCTCGGCCGCGTGCAGCGGAATGCTCACCCCGGCCATCCGGCCGATCTCCCGGCCCCACATCCCGGCGCAATTGACCACGTACTCGCAATCCACGTCGCCCTGGTCGGTCTGGACGCCGCGGACCGCCTTGTTCCGGACCTTGATCCCGGTCACCTTGATACCCTCGAAAATCCTGGCCCCGCCCATCCTGGCCCCCTTGGCCAGGGCCTGGGTGGTGTCCACCGGGTTGGTCTGCCCGTCCTTGGGGAAATAATAGGCCGCCGCCAGGTCATCGGTCCGCATCAAGGGCCATAGCCGTTTCGCTTCCTCGAAATCGATGCGCTCCATCTGGATGCCCAAGGCCTTGGCCCGGGCCATGGCCCGGTCATATTCGTGCTGGCGGTCTCTGGTTCGGGCCACCATCACGGAACCGCTGACGTGGTACCCGGTGGCCTGCTCGGTCTCTTCTTCCAACCGGGCGTATAACATGGTTCCATAAGTGGCCAGCTTGGTCAGGGCCGACGTGGCCCGGAGTTGGCCGACCAGCCCGGCCGCGGCCCAGGTGGTGCCGCAGGTCAGGGCCTTGCGTTCCAGGAGGATGACGTCTTTCCAACCCTGCTTGGTTAAATGATAAGCCACGCTGCAACCCACGATCCCGCCGCCGATGATCACCACCCGGGTCTGTTGGGGTAAGGCTTTCTCCATGACCGCCTCCTTTGAGGGAAAAAGTAAAAACGCACGATCGCGCCAAGACCCTCTCGGGTCTTGGCCGTTATCTCCTTGAGGAGATATCAGGAACGCAGTTTCTCGTTGTTTTGATCGTAATACGGACTGGGCACCACCACGGCCCGTCGTCTGTCCCCGAAGACCGCTATCTCCAATTCCGTCCCAGGCCCGGCCGCGTCCAGGTCCAGGTAGCCCGAGGCCAGGCTGGCGCCGACCACGTGACCATAACCACCCGAGGCCACTCGACCCACGATTTTCTCGCCTCGAAAGACCGGTTCATCGCCAAGGCAATCCGCGTCGTCGCTCTCCACGATCATCAGGGACAGCCTTTGGGATATCCCTTTCTCCTTTTGATTCAGGAGCGCTTGACGACCAATGAAGTCTCCCTTGTTGAAGTCGATGAATCTATCCAGGCCGGCCTCGAGGGGCGTCCGTTCGGAACTGATCTCGCCGCCCAGCATGATATAGCCCTTTTCCAAGCGCAGGGAGACCAGGGCCCGCAACCCAAAATTGCCGATCCCGAACTCCCGGCCGGCCTCCATGATCGCCTGGTAAAGGCCCCTTTGATACTCGAGCGGGTGGTGCAGTTCCCAGCCAAGTTCACCCACGAATCCGATCCGCAGGGCCCGAGTGGAGTAAGGGCCGACCATGATCTCCCGCAGGGTCAAATAGGGAAAGGCCTGGTTGCTCATATCCGTTTCGGTGAGCTTGGCCAAAACCTCCCTGGACCTGGGGCCGGCCAGGACCAGGGCGCCATAGCGATAAGTCACGTTCTCGATGGTCACGCCGCCCTCGGCGGGCAGGCGCTTGAGCATCCAGTCCAGGTCATGCTTTTCGGCGGCGGCGGCGCTGACCACATAGAACCGATCCGGGCCCAGGCGGGTTATGGTCAGGTCGCACTTGAAGGTGCCCCTAGGGGTGAGCATGGGGGTCACCTTGATCCGCCCGATTCGGGTCGGCAGCGAGTTGGCGCACAGGTAATCGAGAAACGCTTCCGCGCCGGGGCCGGAGACCTCGTACTTGGAAAAGCCGGACAGGTCCAGGACCGCCACGGCTTCTCGAACGAGGCGGCATTCACGGCCCACGGGCTCGTGCCAGTTGGAACGTTTAAAGGTCAGCTTATCCTCGGGCGCCATCCCCTCCGGGGCGAACCAGAGGGGGCGTTCCCAGCCGTAGGTCTGACCAAAGGCCGCCCCTTGTTTTTTCAATAGATCAAAGATTGGACCGGTCTTGATATTGCGGGCCGCCGGACGCTCTTCATGGGGAAACTCGATGGCATACATCATCCGGTAAGCCTGCCTGCACTTTTCATAAGTATACTTGTAATTGGCGTAATCCCCGAAACGACGGGGATCGGCAAACCCGAGGTCTATACCGGGCTCCCCAGCGATGATCCATTGAGCCGTATAAAGGCCATAAGCCGCGCACTCGGTGATACCGAAACAGTGGCCGGCATTGATAAAGAAGTCAGGCAATCCAAAGGCCGGTCCCACCAGGGGCGTGGCGTCCGGAGTATAGGTTATGGGACCGTTGACCTTCTGTTGGATGCCCACGTTTTTCAAGGCCGGGACCCTTTCGAGGGCCGCCGTCAATACGTCGTTGATCCTATCCAGGTCCGGGGGCAGGCTTTGGGCGGCATAATCCAGGGGCACCCCTTGGGGATGCCAGGCCTTGGGGTCGAGTTCATAGGGGCCGATCAGCACCCCGGCCATTTCTTGCCTCATGTAATAGGAACTGTCCGGATCCCGCAGCAAGGGCAATTGCAGTCCGGTCCCCTTCAGTTCGGGGACGTCGCCAAAAAGGATGTGCTGATGTTCCATGGGGATGATCGGCAGACGCAAACCCACCATGGCCCCGATGATCGGAGCCCACAGCCCGGCGCAATTGACGACGTATTCGCAGGTGATGGTCCCCTTTTCCGTATGGACGATCCACTCGCCGCTGGGGGAGCGAGTGATGGCTTTGACTGGATTGAAACGATAAATCTCGGCGCCGCGCCGCCGGGCGCCCTGGGCCAGGGCCTGAGTCACTCCGGCCGGGTCGACCTGTCCGTCTTCCGGGTGGAAAAGGCCGCCCAGAATGCCCCTCGGTTCGATCAGGGGATGTATCTTTTTCATCTCCTCGGGAGCGACCAGATAGGAATTGATCCCCAAGGTCTTGTCCTTCATATGGACGTGCTTGAACTCCAACATCCGTTCGGGGACCAGGGCGATTCTGAGACTGCCACAGGCCTTCCAGCCGGTATGTTGTTCGGTTTCCGCTTCCAGGGTGGGATAAAGCTTGACGGGGTAATCGTGGATTTTGGTGAGGTTGTAAGATCGGGCGAACTGCGGCACATTGCCGGAGGCCATCCAGGTCGAGCCGGACGTCAGTTCGTTTTTGTCCACCAGGACGACATCCGACCATCCCAATTTAGTTAAATGATACAAAGTACTAGCCCCGGCAACACCGCCGCCGATTACTACGACTCGGGCCTGGGTCTTCATCCTGATACCTCCCATGGTTGATAACCTCGTAAAAAGTCGTAAAACGACTTTTCACTCGGCGGGAGAGGGCTTCCCCTCTCTCGCCACTTGAAGTAAATTCAAGTGGTCCCACCCTCACCCCAGTCCCGCCTCTGGCGGGATTACTCGCCCTCGGCCTGATGACGGACTTTTTACAAGTCCGTCATGGTTTGGCCATCCCGGAATTACCGATCGGCCGGGGCCTGAAAATTCGGGGAGCCGGCTAAGAAAACGACTAGGGTTGGTGTGTCTTTTCTGTATTATTTTGCCTAATTGCCAGCTTGGTGTTAACTGGAATTATGTGGCCTGCGCCTCTTTCTTTTCACCACCAACGGACAGGCTAAATTCATTGCCTTGACTTGGTTAACGTTGCCATATCAAATGGTTAGGCCATGGATAACTTGTTTCTTATCCTGTCCGCTGGGTAATCCAGGGTACACCCGGCTCGCATCCCGGTCTGGCGGCCTCGATAAGGCCCGAGGCCTAAAACCCGAAACGAGGTCCTAGGTCGAAAGCACCAAGTTGTTATTGAATATCCGCCTAGGCTAGGCGTGCAAGGGGTGGGCCAAACCGGCCGATGGTAGGAAGCTTGATGGGACAGCCAGTGGAGGGGCTGGAGGAGTCGCCGGGGAGGGCATTTTGATGCAACATTGAAGGCAATTACAATAAATATAATTAAAATTAGATAGTTAATCTTGAACCTTTTAAGAATCAGAACGGAAATAAATCAATTAATATTAAAATCAATAGAATAACATCAATAATGATACATTATTGAATCAATGGCGGCCCAGGCCATGTTTCTTGAGTTTCCTCACCACCGTGGCCTGGCTGACCTTCAGATACCGGGCCATTTCCCGGGTCGTACGGCATTTCCGCAAGGCCTGCTTCAGGGACTCCTTTTCCACCAGCCCGATTTCCCCGCTAAGGCCGCCTTCCCGTTCTTCAGGCTCGATCCCCGCCGGCCTTTCCGTCCCCCCGCCGGCCAGGATGTCCTGAATATCTTCATCCAGAATATCCTTGTCGCTCATGACGATGGTTCTCTTTAAAATGTTTTTCAGTTCCCGGACGTTCCCGGGATAGCCGTAGCTCCGCAGGAGTTCGTATCCCCGGGAATAGAGTTTTTTGTTGAGATTATACTGCTGGTTGTATTTGGCCAGGAAAACCCTGGTCAGTTCAAAGGTGTCCTCCAGCCGCTCCCGCAAAGGCGGAATGCGGATGGCAAAGATGTTCAGGCGGTAATAAAGGTCGGCCCGGAACCGGCCTTGTTTAACCATCTGTTCCAGGTTCCGGTTGGTGGCGGTGATGATAGTGCAATTGATGGTCTGGGCCTTCACTCCCCCCAAGCGCATAACTTGATGATCATCCAAATATTTCAACAGCTTGACCTGCAAACCCACCGGCATCTCCCCGATTTCATCCAGAAAGAGCGTCCCTTCGTGGGCCAGTTCGATCAAGCCGGCCTTGCCCCGTTCGCTGGCGCCGGTGAAGGCCCCCTTGTCGTAACCGAAGAGCTCTGCTTCCAAGAGGCTTTCCGGCAGGGCCGCGCAGTTGATCTGGATAAAGGGCTTGTCCTTGCGTTTGCTGTTCTGATGGATTAATTTGGCCAACAGACCCTTGCCGGTCCCGGATTCGCCCGAGATTAAAATGTCCGAAGCCTGAAGCCGGGCCAGTTTCAAGGCGACCCGTAAAACCTGGCGCATCTCTTCGCTTTCGGCCACGATTTCCTGCTTTTTCAGTTCCAACATGCTCAATTCGGCCAGCTCGTCCTTGTACTTTTCGCCCATCTGCCGGGTCTGTTCCAGTTGCTCCTTGATGGCGTTTAGCTGGGTTATATCCCGTTCGTTGATTACGACCATCATGATCTGGCCTTTTTCGTCAAAGACGGGAGTGCCCGTGGACAAGATGGTCTTGCCGGTCCATTTGGCGTGCTGGATCATGCTGACCTGGCTTTTGGTCTTTAAGACCTCCAGGGTCACGCTGTTCTCGAAGGCGCCCATATCGATTATCTCGGTCACCTTCCGGCCGACCATGGTGGCCTCGGGAATGCCGCTCATAAGTTCCGAGGCCCGATTGATGTTCATGACTATGGCTTGGTTGTCGCAGACCCAGATGCCGTCCATGGACGAGTCGAAAATGGCCTGGAGCTTGACGTTAAGCCGCTTATAGGAGTCCAGGCTGGCGGATTCGTCGTTGGGCGGTCGGATGGTGAAAAGACAGGCGGTTCCGGCCAGGCCGCCGCCTTTTTGTATGGTCGTGGTCTTCAAAATCAGGTCGGATCGCCCTTGAAAATAATATTCCCCCTCGGGAGGGCAGGCGCCTGGCCAAGGCTCCAGGAGGATCAAACCCGCCAGCGTCAGGACCTCGATCACGTCTCGGCCCATGACCTGGCCCGGCTGGAGATCGAGCAGGCCCGCGGCCGCCTGGTTCAGGAAGATAACCCGACCGGCGGCATCCAGGGCCAGCAGAGGCTCGGCCAAGGCGGCCAGAACATCTTCCGGCGACAGGAAGGCGCCCTTTTGTTTGATCATGGATGGAATTATCGGGGACAACGGAAAGGAAAAGCAAGTCTAATCCCGGCCGGACAAAGCCGGCCGGCCCGAAGCGGTAAAGGTCAGAGTGGTGCCGAGATAAACATCGTCGGTCCGGGGGCCCCGGTTATCCGGTGATCCGCGGTCGTGACGGATCACCTCCACTATCACCTGGTCGGCCCCGGCTTGCCGGGCCTGTTCGGTGATCCAGGCCCCTACTTCGCGCCGGGCGTGGGCGACCGCCGCTTCCAGGTCGCTGAAAGTCAAGGCCTCCCAGGGCAGGTGGAGATGCAGGCCGGGCCGGCCGGAGGCGCCGGTTCCCGGAGAAATCAGGACTTCCTGGCGGACGATTACGGCTCCGGCCACGGCCCCGACCGCGTTGGCCACTTCATGATGGGGCGGAATGATCAGCCTGGTCCCCAACCGTTCCGCCGCCTGGGGCAGGTACGCCGGCGCCGGCGCGCCGATGGCCGTCAGGGGGTGATTGAGCCGGATTTGAAGGGCGACGTTGGCCTGACCTCCAGGCGCCAGGGCCTTGTCTATCAGGTAAGCCGCTCCGGGTTCATTCAACCAACCGGGTTGGCCCCCCTCCCGGAGCAGGGCCTCCTGGACAATCTCCCGGGCCACCCGCCGGGATACTTCGGCGACGACGTGGAGACAGAAGTTCTCCCAGGATTTCCCCGCTGCCCGGGCCAATATCTCGGCGGCGGCGCGGGAGGCCCTGGCTTCCCAGAGCTCAAGCTTCCCCAGGGCGTGCAGGGCGTCCGTCGGGGTGAAGCCGGATTTCAGGATCGTCTTCCGGCCCAGCAGGCGATCCAGCGGCGGCAGGAAGGTGTCCCGGCCGAACGCCTCCTTTTCCAACCGGGCCAAGGATACCGGTCCTGGTCCCAGCCGGGTCTGGATTTCCCGTTCCCGCGGCGTCAGGCCCAAGCCGGCCGTCCCCAGCCCCACCAGGAACTCGGCCGGATGCCGGGTGAAGGAGGGCCGCTCTTTCTGTTCTTCCAGTTCGTCCAGCACCTCGGGATATTGACCGGCCAGAAAACACAGCGGCACCACCCGCCGGGGACCCAGAGACAGCCGGCTGTCTTCAAGCCGGGCGTGGCTGTCTCCCCCCAGACCGACGGTATGGATGTCCATGGCCTGGATCATGGTCCGCCAGCCGCCCACCCGGGCCCCGTCCCGGTTCAGCCCGGGGCGACCGTTGGTCATGAAAGCCAGGTCGCTGGTGGTGCCGCCCATGTCCAGGACCCAAAACCCGCCCGTCTCCGGCGGCACGCCGGCCGCGCGGGCCAGTGTCCAGGCCCCGATCACGCTGGCCGCCGGACCGGACAGGATGGTTTCTATGGGCCGTTCCAGGGCCCACTCGGCCGCCACCAGTGAACCATCCCCCTTGACCACCATCAGCCGGCCCTTGATCCCCCGGGCCGCCAGGAGGCGCCGCGCCGTGGCGATCAGGCGGCGCAGCAGAGGGATCAAGGAGGCGTTCAGGGCCGCGGTGGCGGCCCGGCGTATGGAATCCAGGCGGCCGGTCAGTTGGTGACCGCAGGTCACCGGCTGGTCGGTCAACTCTTCGATGATTCCGCGGGCCTCGATTTCGTGAACCGGGTTGCGGACGCTGAAATAGCCCGAGACGGCCAGGGCCTCCACCCGGTCTTTCCAGGCCGTGACCGTTTTGATCAGCCCCTCTCGATCCAGGGGGGATTTTTCAAAACCGCTATAATCGTGACCCCCGGCGATAAAAGCCACTTCTTGAGCCGCCAGTTCCCGATTGAGACCGAAACTACTTATCAGTCCAGGATTGTAGCCGATCAGAATCAGCCCGACCGGACCGCCGGCCCGTTCCACGATGGCGTTGGTGGCCAGGGTGGTGGACAAGCCGACCAGTTCAATGGCTCGAGGCCGGGGGGCTCGAGGGTCCCGGAAAACCAGGTCAAGGGCCTGGGAAAGGCCCTGGGACAGGTCGGCCGGCGTGGTCAGGGCCTTGGCGGAATGCAAGACCTTTCCCTCGGCAATATCCACTATGACCGCGTCAGTGTAGGTTCCGCCCGTATCCAGGCCCAGAGCGATAGTCATAACCAGCCCCTCTTAGTCGTTAATGACGGACACAGTCAGGATGCCTGGCCGGGCGCCCCGGCTGGAAGGACTTCCATCAATGAAACCTGGACAGACTCAATTCCTCGAGGGGCAGCGACGTCCGGCCGTCACAGATCAGTTCTTGAATGAGCTTGCCGGACCCGGGGCCCAGGCAGATTCCATGGCCGCAATGGCCGGCGGCCATGATGAATCCTTCCAGTCCATCCACGCGGCCCATAATCGGCAGGTCATCGCCGGTAAAAGGGAAGAAGTTCGCATAGGACCGGATCACCTGGACGTGTTTCAAGGAAGGAAAGAACTTGAGGTTCGTCCTGGCGATGGCCTCCATCTCTTCCGGCGTGGTCCTTTTGTCGTACCCGGCTTCTTTCCAGGTGGCGCCCAGGAGGAGGGTGCCCGATAGTTGCTGGCTGGCCACCAGGGCGCACCCAAAGCCGGCCTGTCCCCGGCGGCCCAAATCTTCCTTTTCGTACTCTTCCACCATGTACGAGGCGCCCATCAAAATGCGGGACATGACCGGAGGGAGCTGTTCGGTGACTATCATCTGCATTTGATAAGGAACGATGGGTATTTTGACTCCGACCATGTCGCCGATGAACCGGGCCCAGGAGCCGGCGGCATTGACCACGGTGTCGGTTCTTACCTTGCCTCTGGAGGTGACGACGGCCTTGACCCGGTTATTCTCGATCTCGATACCGCTGACTTCGGTATGGTAATAGAACTTGGCCCCCAGTTCCTTGGCGCGCCGGTTCAAGGCTATCACCAGGTAGATGGGATTGGCGCAGCCGTCAATGGGATTGTAAACCGCTCCCAGGATGTGATCGCCGAGCAGGGGCTCCATTTCCCGGGTCTCCTTGGCGTCCAGCCTTTGCAGGGGAAAGCCGTCCGCGTTCCTGGCCTGGACATGGGCCTCGACCAAAGGAATCTGCTTTTCCTCGTCAATGACCAGCAAACCGCCGCGGCGCCTGTATTCGGGAACCCCGTCCAACTCTTCCTGAAGCTGCCGGTGAATCTCCAGGCTGTGGCTGGCCAGCCGGATGTCTATCCCCGGTCTTCTGGTCAGCGACCAGACAAAGGCGGCATTGCCCGCCGACGCCTCCCCGGCCCGGTCCCCCTTCTCGATGACCACCACCTCCCGGCCCGCCTTGGCCAGAAAATAAGCGGCCGACGACCCCAGGATTCCCCCGCCGATAATGACTATTTCCGCTTCTTCAGGAAACATGGGCCACGCCCCTTTCCCCTTCTTCCACTCTTGATAGTCGCCCCACCAATTACGCCGCCGCGGCCGGACCGCCGGCCAACACCTCGAGCGAAACCGGCTTCACCGGTGGCCGGGGCTGGAAAGCGCCGAGCCCCTCGGGCTGGCTCCCCTGTTTCCGGCTCAGGAGTTCATACAAGGCGGGGCCGCACATCCGCCCCTGGCAGCGCCCCATGCCCGAGCGGGTCATTCTCTTGATTTCATTAATATTCGAAGCATTATCCGCCAGCGCCTCTTCGATCTCCGCCAGCGTTATTTCCTCGCACCGGCAGATGATCGTGTCCTTACGGGCCAGTTCATAAAGCCCAGGTCGAGGCCGGCTGATCTCATAAAGCAGGTCGCAGAACCGTCTGAGCCGTTTGAGGCGCTTTTGGATAACGCCTAGACGTTCCTGGGCCTCGGCGTCCGAAAGGTGACCGAGGGAACAGGCCGTCTCGATACCGACCAGGCGCCCTTCCTCGAGGGCCACCTTGCTCCCGGCCACGCCCGAGCCGTCTCCCGCGGCATAAAGGCCCGGGACGCTGGTCTCCAGGAACCGGTTCCGCCGGGGGACCCAACCCCCCAGCTTGGGCTCGTATTGATGGTCGCAGCCGGCCAGCAAAGTCAGTTCGACCGAAGGCACCAAGCCATAGCCCAGGCAGACGCAGTCCACCTTGACGGCGCGGCGGGTGTGGAGCTTGGGTCTCCAGTTCCGGTCAACCTCGGCTAGAAGGGCCTCTTCCACGTGGCCGTCCCCGCGGGCTTCCAGGAGTATATGGTTGCGCCAGAGGGGGACCCTAGCCTGCCAAAGGTGACGCAAGTAGCGGAGGCCATCCCCGAGGTAATCCCATTGCCGCCAGAGGCCGGGGAGGAAGGACAACCAGTTGATGTCGCCCGCCTCCAAAATGGCCGCGATCCGGCCGCCGGCGGCGATGATCTGATCGGCCAGCACGAGTTGCATCGGTCCCGTACCGGCCAGAAGAATTTTCGATCCCGGCAGGATGCGGTTCATCTTGACGATCCGCTGGGCCCCTCCCGCGGTCATGACTCCGGGCAAGGTCCAGCCGGGCAAAGGCACGGGCCGGTCATATGCGCCCGCGGCGATAAGGAGCCGCTCGAAGCCTAGACCGGCGGACTTTTTCCCGTCCTGGTAGGCCAGCCGGTTATCGAAAATCCCCCAGACGGCGGCTCGTGGGATATATTCGATCTTATGGGCTATCTTTTCGAATTCTTTCAGGAACTCCTGTCCGCGCCGATAGTCCCGCCCCAACATCTCAGGATCGGTCAGGCTAAAGCCATCCTCGAACTGACGAAAGATCTGGCCCCCGGGTTTTGTATTCTCATCCAGGATCGTCACCGCGAGCCCGGCTTTCGAAGCTTCCAGGGCCGCGGCCAAGCCGGCGGGCCCGGCTCCGATAATGGCCAGTTGAGTCTTTCTCAAGCTTATTCCCTTCCTTTCCCCCAGCCCTGTTGGCTGTTGACCCGACAGCCGGGAGTGGCCAGGGTCTGGCAGGCGCGGGTATTGGGAATCCCGTCAATCTCCATCAAACATTCGTGGCAGAGGCCTATGCCGCAATACATTCCTCTGGGCTGATCGTTTTTGGCGGTATGCCGAAGGGTCAGCCGGCCCGCGGCCAGGAGGGCCGCGGCCACGGTTTCCCCTTCATAAGCGGTGATTTTCTCTCCATCCACGGTCATTTCGAATCCGCGGCCCCTGACCACACCCTGGGGCACTCTGCCATCCATCATTTTATCTCCTGACCCGAATAGGCCTACTCGAGGATGTCTTGGATAAACAGGCGAAAGGCCGACCGGGACCCGCTTTGCCCCTGACCGGGTATTTCCCTTGCCGGGTCACCTCCGGTCTATATTCCCGCGCCTCGGACGCTGTTCCGATAAGGTCGAGACTTGCAAAAAGTCCGCCATAAGGCCCGGGGCCTGGATCGGTCTCCCCGACTAAATAGTGAAGAAGTGAATATACTGGAGAGTTCGTGGCCAAGGCAAGCAACTCGACGCGCGGCTGATCGTCGAGGTCGTGCGTCCCGCTTAATGTTGATATTAACCCGCTGACCCTCAGCTTTCAGGCGCCCCGGCCCAGCCGGGCCAAACCCGCTGGCCGGCGATCAGAGGGACCAGGGGGGACCCTCATGGGCAAAAAGATGGTCTGCTTTTGTCAGGATGTGACCGAAGCGGATATTCTCCGGGCCATCAGGGACGGTTATGACCATCCGGAAGCGCTCAAACGTTATACCGGGGTGTTGATGGGTCCCTGCCAGGGGAAGATGTGCGCCGCCAATTTCCTGGATTTGATAACCCGTCTCACCGGGCGGCCGCGCCTATTCGGACTTCCGTTCCTGATCGAAACGAAGATGGCGAAACAACATGGCCACCCGGGCGGCGACGAGTCCTTTTCCGTCGCGCCGCGACCAGTCGTAGATGCCCCGGCCGTTCGGCAGGCCGCGACAGCCGGCTTCCACCAGGGCCGTGACCTTGGCCGGAGGGTCGCTGCTCGTCTCCAGCGACGGGAACAAGAAGGCGCCGAAAGCGTGCAGCGTGTCCAGGCCGCCCACCTCGGCGGATTCGATGGGGCCGGTGACCGACAGTCTTCGACCGAGGGTATTGCGCACTACGGCGTCAATGTCCTGGGCCGAAGCGATGCCGTTGGCCCACATTGACCAGGCCTCCCGAAGCATGGCGAACTGGATGCGGTTCCCGATGAAGCCGTCAACCTCACGCTCGACGACGGCCGGCACCTTGCCGATCGTCTCGATGACGTTCCTCAGCCAGGTGACGACCTCCGGGTCGGTCTTCGGCCCGCCGCAGATTTCCACTATCGGAATGAGCTGGGCCGGATACCAGAAGTGAGCCGCGACCGCGCGCTCCGGGCGCCTCATGCGATCGTAAATCCGACTGATAATTTCGCCGCTCGTGGAAGCGATCACCGCCGGCGGGGCGCACACTTCATCCAGTTGGCTGAAAATCTCGCGTTGAAGCTCGCGCTGGAAGGGCACCGCTTCGATGACCAGTTGGGCCTCCGAGGCTTTTTTGATGTCGGTGGAGGTTATAATCCGTGCCCGGGCGGCTTCCCGGTCGCTTGCTTTCAACAGGGCGTGCCGCTCGAACTCGGCCAGGCTCGCCTCGATGCGCTCGAGCGCCGTAGCCAGACTTTCTTCCCGTCGGCCGATCAGGGTTACCGGCCGGCCGGCCGCCGCGAACACCTGGGCGATGCCGTGACCCATCAAGCCGCAACCGACGACGGCGACCCGTTCCAGCTTTTCTGGTACAGTCATAAATTTCCCTCCTGGTGTAGAAATGATTGGCGGCCGGCCGGCGCCGGACCTCGGGGGTCGGGCGCTTCACCCGGTCGCGTGGATGCCCTGGCGGGCCGATGCTTCTTCGCGGTCAAGTCGAACCTGAACATGGTCCGTATTAAATAAGGTTGCCTGTTCAAACGCGGCCATGTAGATTTTCGCCACGGAGGCCGGTGTTCCCTGGAACTTGGAACTGACGACGATGTAATGAACTTGGGCGCCATGATGCCAAATGTCTTCAAAAGATGCAACCCGGCGAGACGGGCGGGCCTGACCTTGTTGGGTATCTCGGCCACCGTTCCGGCGCGGCGGAAATGACTTCCCTGTTGGCCAGCCTTCAGACTTCATTCTCTCTTTCCGCTCGTTTTCCACCGAAAACATGAATTGTGCGTGTACCGGCTATGGCTTCCCCGGCGTGGACCGTCCCTTTGGGAATATAATATTCCTGTCCGGTAGAAAGGGAGACTCTCTTCTGGCCAATGATCAACGTATATCTTCCCTGCACAACTACCATGTATTCATCATAATCGTGGGTATGTTCTTCCGACACTCTGTCCTTAAAGCATTTCCAGAAAGCCACTTGGCTTCCATCCGCGCCATCAAAGACATATCCCTCAATATCTTCCGTGTATTGGGATTTGCTCGAGATTTTATTCTTTCGGTTCTTCATGAATTCCGGGTAATCATTCATGATAACCTCGCGAATTCCGGAATTCCGGATTCATTACGGGGACACCATACTTGATTATAGTAACCCCTCATTAACAGGTGATCCGTTTATTTTGTATTCAGGTACAATCTCGACATTGTTCTTCAGCATGGCCCAGACCGGGCAGAACGTTTCCTCGGAAAGCTGGATGGCTTTTTGAACGTCTGAATCATTGATGTCCGGGGAATGTAAAATGAATTCCAGAAAAATCTTCTGGAATGAAGTGGGGTGGCTGTCCCGCCGCAGGCCCCTGGCCTGAACCTGAAGGCCGGCTATGTTTTTTTTCATCCTTCTCAGTAACGTGGCCACGGTGGAACCGCTGCACGCGGCCAGGCTGAGGAGCAGCAGTTCCAGGGGCATATAGCCCTGTCCATCCCCCAGAGGGGGTATGTAATCAATCATGAGGGCGGGATTCGACCCGGCTACTCCGGTGAACTGAACCTTTTGATTTGTTAAATCAACCTTGACTTCCAATTGATCGGCCATAATATCAGACCTCCTGGCGAACCGGCGAGTTAACGTTTGTTTCAATTCCTATCCAACATGACATACTTCGTTTTCCATATTCTGCCGGTGAAAACTTATAATTTTATGGACGTCCCTAGTCCACGTCCACGGGCTGCTGGCAGGAGCGGCAGCGCTTGGCGCCCCGGAACAAGGCGGCCCCGCAGTTGGGGCAGTGGTAACGCTTTTCTTCTTCGGCCACGTAAACCTCGGTGCCGTGTTCTTTCCAGAAGGGCACGGCCCGCATGATGACCTTCTTGCCCACCGGCACCGGGAAGTCCTGGATGTGCCGGCAGGGCCAGTCCGCGCACTGATAACAGCCTTCGTAGTTTTTCTCCGCGGCGCAGGCCCGGATATGACAGACCTCGCAGAACATGGCCCGGGTGTCGGACAGGCAACCCAGGCAGTTCAGGTCTTCGACCTTGACGCCGTAAAAGCCGGCCAGCTTCTGCTTGAGGTTCTGGTTGTTGTCCCGATGGGCGATCATCACCCCGCAGACGCCGCAGTACAGCCCGCAAGGGGCCAGCAGTCTACGATCAATCATAAGAGTAACTCCTTTGTCTAGTCTTGGTGCTCGCCGAAGGGCGGTTTCGGCTCATTCCTTGAGTAAAAGGTCCGCGGTCATTTCCGGCGGGATGGCCAGGCCCATAAGCTTGAGGACGGTGGGAGCCACGTCCGAGAGCTTGCCGCGCTCGAGCAAAAGTCGGCCCGGCGAGTCCTGGGCCACGTAGATGCACTCGACCGGGAACAGGGTGTGACTGGTCTTGGTCAGACCGGTGTCGTAGTCAATCATCTGTTCGGCGTTGCCGTGGTCGGCGGTGATGAGAACGTGGAAATCGAGTTCGAGCATCCGGGCCACGATCCGACCCAGGCACTCGTCCACAATTTCCACCGCCTGCCGGGCCGCCTCGAACAGGCCGGTATGGCCCACCATATCGCAGTTGGCATAGTTGACGGCGATGAAGGCGTAAGGGTTGTCCCTCAAGATATCCAGCAGCTTCTCGGTCAGAATGTAGGCCTCCATTTCCGGATGGTGGCCGAAGGTGGCCGGATCGAAGCGGCCCTTGATCTCGATCTGGTCCTCGAGCGGAAAGGGGTGGGTGGACTTGCCGTTCCAGAAACTGGTCACGTGCCGGAACTTCTGGGTTTCGGCTATTCTAAGCTGCCTCAAACCGGCCGAGGATATGACTTCGCCCAAGAGCTTTTCCATCCCGCCGCCTTCGTCCAGCGCGCCCAGCATGTATGCGGTGAACTCGTCATAATAACGGGTCAGGCCCAGGTAGGTCACCTTGGGCCGGCGCTTGAGTTTACCCGGATAGTTCGGCTCGACAAAGGCCAGGGTGAGCTGAATGGCCCGGTCCTGCCGGAAGTTGGTATGGACCACGCAGTCGCCGTCCCGTATCCCGTCGTAGCCGGCGATCACGTGGGGCGGGATATATTCGTCGAACATGTCCAGGTTATCCGGCGTCTGGTCTTTTTCGTACGAGGCCTTGACCGCGGCCGCGGCCTGGTCGGCCGGACGGCCTTCGGCCAGGACCAGACAGTGGAAGGCCTGGTCGGTCAGGTTCCAGTTTTTGGAGCGGTCCATGCCGTAGTACCGGCCCATGATGGTCCCGATCCTGGCCCGGCCCACCTCGGCCAGGACCCGGTCCAGGACGGCCAGGTACTCGAGACAGCTTCGGGGCGGCGTATCCCGGCCATCCAAAAACGGATGGACGACGATCTCGCCCGCCGGATATTCCTGCCTGGCCCGGCGCATAATCTTGAACAGGTGCTCCTGGTGGGCGTGGACGCCTTCATCCTGCAAAAGGCCCAGGAGATGCAATCGGCCGCCGCCCGCCCGCCAGCCGGCCGTCAGGTCCCGCCATTTCTGGCTTTCGAAGAGCGAGCCGTCCCTAAGACCGTCGTCAATGCGTTTGAGTTCCTGGATGACGATCCGGCCGGCGCCCAGGTTCAGGTGGCCGACCTCGCTGGAGCCCTGATACCCGTCGGGCAGGCCCACCGGTTCGCCCGCGGCTTCGAGCAGGGTCCAGGGGTGCTTGGCCTTATAATCGGTGATATTGGGAGTGCGGGCGGCCAGCACCGCGTTGCCTCGAGGATTCTCGTTGTACCCCCAGCCGTCCCGGATGATCACGCACACCGGCCGCATAAGGTTGTTCCTCCGATGGAAAGAATTCTTAGATTTTTACCATGAAACCGGCGAGTCTGCCATAGGAATCAGGGGATGTTTTCTGGCGGGCCGGTTTACCTCTTGACAGGCGGCTCAAATAAATATATAAACATATATTAATATGATCGGACGGAGGCCCGGCCCCGTCCGAAGGCGAGGAAACCACGGTGACCCGGAACCGGCCCACCAAAGACGCCCCCAGCCTGAACCTCCAGGACGTGGCCGCCCTGGCCAGGGCCCTGTCCGACGAAAACCGCCTGCGCATCCTGCTTTCCGTCTGCTCGGGCAAAAAAACCGTCACCCGGATCGTCGAGGAAGTCAACCTGTCCCAGCCCCTGGTCTCCCATCACTTGCGCGAACTCAAACGGGCCCTCCTGGTCCAGGTGGAGCGCTCCGGCCCGTTCGTCTACTACGAACCGGCTCATCCCGGCGTACTCGATGTCCTGGAGGCCCTCGATGCCCTGGCCGCCGATTTCCTGGCCAACCGGAAAACCTTGTAGGAGGTGATGGTCGTTGAAAGAAATCCAGCAATTGATCGCGCGGATGGACCCGGAAGAAGCCGCCCCGGCCCTGGCCGAGGCGATCAGAAACCTGTTGCCGCTCTTGTCCGAGGAGGCCCGCCGCGGTTTCATCGTCAATCTTCTGGGCGAACCGGGGCAGGATAAAGTCCTCAGCCTGGTCCACCTCTGACTGGCCGAGTGCATGGACGAAGGTGTCGATCCAACGCAGATGTGCCGCAGCCTGGTGGACAAGGTGGCCCAATCCCGGCAACTCATGTCCGTGGCCGATCCGGAGATTCTGACCTTGTTCGAAAGCTGGCTGGAGGAACTCGAAGACGAGGTCATCCGGTTCGCGGGTGAGAATGAATTGAGCGTCGAGTCCCTGGCCGAAGGCCTGGGTTTGTCCAAGGCCGGCGCCGGTTTTCTCCTGGAGAAACTCAGGCGGGAGGGCCGGGTCTGAGTAGAGGGACAAAGGAGCGACGAAGGTGAAGAAGACCAGCCTGATCATGGCGGGTTTGGCCGCGGCCCTGGTTATTATCGCCATGTGGTTGACCAACCGGGCGGTCACGCCCCGGACCGCCACCATGGCCGACGTTAAGGCCGAAGCCGAACGCGGCGGGTATCGGCTCATTGACACGGAAGAACTCGGGCTCAAATATCAAACCGATCCGGCCCGCCTCCTGCTGGTGGATACGCGCCAGGAGTGGGAGTACCGCACCGGTCACATCAAGGGCGCGATCAACTTTCCCATGGAGCCGACCGGTTGGTCCAGATGGCGCAAGAAAGGCCCGCTGGCTGAACTGCTGGGTCCGGACCAGAACCGGTTCATCGTCTTCTACTGAGCGGGCCTGACTTGAGTCCGCAGCGACTCGGCGGCCCGGGTGGCCGTTCAACTCGGTTATCGAAACGTCTATCGCGATCCCCTGGGCTTTCCCGCCTGGCAGGAACAGGGTCTGCCTATCGAGTCCGCCGCGGCGGCGGGAGCGTCCCCGGAAACGTCTCAGCCCGAACTCGGCCCTCTGTACGGCTGGGCCATGATCTGGACCCTGCTGGGCGTCTTCCTGGGCGGGATGGCCTTGAACCTCACGCCCTGTGTCTATCCCCTCATCCCGATCACCGTTTCGTATTTCGGCGGCCGGAGCGATCGCGGCCGGGGCCGACTGGCGGCGCACGGACTGTTGTATATCCTGGGTCTGTCCTTGACCAATTCGGCCTTGGGCGTGGTGGCGGCCCTGACCGGCGGCCTGATGGGCGCCCTGCTGCAGAACCCGGTCGTGCTTCTGGTCGTGGCCGGCCTGTTGGTCTTTTTTGCCGCCAGCCTGTTCGGCTTCTGGGAAATGCGGCTGCCCGCGTCCCTGACCGGGGCGGCGGCCAAGTCCTACGCCGGCCTGTTCGGCACGTTCTTCATGGGCCTGACCCTGGGCCTGGTGGCCGCGCCTTGCCTGGGTCCTTTCATTCTGGGACTCCTGACCTGGGTGGCCGGCCTGGGCAGCCCCTGGCTCGGCTTCCTCATTTTTTTTACCTTGAGCCTCGGTTTGGGCCTGCCTCTCTTTTTCCTGGCCGTCTTCTCCGGCCAGTTGGACATACTGCCCCGATCCGGGGAATGGATGCTCTGGGTGCGCCGGCTCATGGGCTGGGTCCTGGTGAGCATGGCCGTCTATTTCGTGCGGCCGCTCCTGCCCGAATCCTGGGGGATAATAACCCTGGCCGCCGCGATCCTGGCCGCCGGAGTTCATCTCAGCCTGATTGACCGGACCAGGGCCGGATTCAGGGCCTTTGCCTGGATAAAGGCCGGGCCGATCCTGGCGGCGGCCGGTCTTTCCGCCTTCCTTATCGGTTCCGTCGTCCTGCAAGGTCCGGGCGTGGCCTGGCTGTCCTATGACCAAGGTCTGCTGGCCCGGTCCCGCGGCCAGGGGAAACCGGTCATCCTCGATTTTTCCGCCGCCTGGTGCACGCCCTGCCGGGAGTTGGATGAAAAGACTTTTCATGATCCGGCCGTGGTCCGGAAGGCCAAACAAGACTTCCTGATGATCAAGGTGGACCTGACCCGGGGCACGGATCGGCGACAGGAAAGTCTGCTCCAGGAGTTCGAAGTGAAAGGCGTGCCCACGGTGGTCTTTTTGGACGGCGGCGGCCGGGAACGCCGGGACTTGCGGCTGGTGGATTATCTGCCGCCGGACCAGTTCCTCGATCGGATGGAAAAGCTTTGGAAACAAACTTCATGAAGGAGGAAGTCCATGCTCAAGGTCAGGTTTTTTCTCAACGAGCCCAACGGCAAACCGTGAAAGCATTTCTTGGAAATGATGCCCAGGTTGGGCGGAAAATACGATCTGGAGATAGAAGTGACGTCCAAGCCTCGCCAGGAGTTCAAGACGGACGAGTACTTTGAATTGAACCTGCCGGCGGCGCCGGCGGTCATGGTGGGCCAAGAGATCGTGGTCGAGGGCGCCGACGTGCCGGAGGAGAAACTGGAAGCGGTCATCCGCCGGCATTTGGGGTTTTCGGTTCCGGAGCCGTCCAGGAAAGGCCTCTTGGAGCGGGTCTGGAAAAGATGACCCCGGCCGCGAGGAAAAAGTCTTGTCGGTGAACGAGTCTGGGGCCGGGGCAACCCCCGGACGGGCCGGCGCCCGGCTGAGAGCCGCGGCCTTGGCGCTGTTTCTTCTGGCGGCCGGGGTCTTGCTCCGCTTCACCCCGCTCCAGGAGACTCTTACCCCGGACAGGCTGGGCCGCCTGATCGAGGCCGCGGGTCTTTGGGCGCCGGCCATCTTCATCCTGGTCTATGCCCTGGGGGTCTGCGTGCTCCTGCCCGGAACCCTGCTGGCGGCGGTCGGCGCGGGTCTTTTCGGCCCGTATCAGGGCTTTGTCTACGTCTGGACCGGGGCCATGATCGGCGCCGGCCTGGCCTTTCTCATCGCCCGGTATTTAGGCCGGGAATTCGCCGCCTCTATGATCGGCGACCGGCTGAAAAAATACGATCAGGCCCTCGAGCGCCACGGCTTCGCCACCGTGTTATACCTGCGGCTGATCTACTTTCCCTTCAATATCTTGAATTTCGGCATGGGACTGACCGCGGTCCGTTTTCGGGACTACTTCTGGGGCACGGCCCTGGGCATCCTGGCCGGCACCTTCATCTTCACTTTTTTCTTTGGCACGCTTAAGGAAGTCTGGGCCGGCGGCCGCTGGACCGGCCTTCTGAGCGGAAAGGTCTTTTTTTCCCTGGGGCTTTTCGTCTTTTCCTTCTTTATCCCGATCCTGGTCAAGAGGTTAAAGCGAAAGCCCGAGGAAACAGGCGGTGAGATGTCGCCCGGCTCTCTGAAGCATTAGGAAACAGGAATGAAGTCCTTCTCTTCTGAACCAGGCGATCAGGCCGCCGGGGGCAACCGGAATCAATCGGGGCGACCGGCTCCTTTTATCCGGCACCTGGCCGGGTTCGGCCTGGAGATGACCAGGTTTCATACCGATGTTCTCCAGGTCAACCTGGGCCGTCTCTGCAACCAAAGCTGTGAGCATTGCCATCTCGAGGCCGGTCCGGATCGAAAGGAAGTCATGTCCGCCGAGACCATGAAGGCGGTGGAGGCCTTGGCCCGGGTCAATTCTTTCCAGGTAATAGACTTTACCGGCGGATCGCCGGAGCTTGTTCCCGGCCTCCTGGAATTCATGGATCGCCTGGCCTATCTGGCGCCCCGGCTGATCTTCCGCACCAACCTGACGGCCTGGTTCGATCATGGTCCGGACGACTTGCCGGGCCGCCTGAAAAAGAACCAGGTGGTCATCGAGGCCTCCCTGCCCTCCTTGAACCGGGATCAAGTGGCGGCCCAGCGCGGCCCGGGCGTCTGGGAAAAGAGCCTGGCCGCCCTAAGGCGCCTCAACGATCTGGGTTACGGCCTTGTATCCGGTCTGGAACTGAACCTCGTCAGCAATCCCGTTGGAACCGATCCGCCGCCGTCTCAATCCCAGGCCGAAGAAACATGGAAGCGGGAGCTTTTTGAAAAACAGGGGTTGTCGTTCAACCATCTCCGTTGTCTGGCCAACGTGCCCTTGGGCCGATTCGGCCAATGGCTGCGTCAATCCGGCGGCTTCGAGGCCTACCTGGCCGGCCTGGCGGCCAGGTTCAATCCGCTGGCCGTGGCCGGCCTGATGTGCCGCACCCAGGTCTCCATCTCCTGGGACGGCTGGCTGTATGACTGCGATTTCAACCTAGCGGCCGGAATTCCCCTGGGTTCGGGGAAGACGCATATAACCGAAATAAAAGGCCCGCCTCCGGCCGGCACACCGATCGCCCGCGGCGATCATTGTTATGCCTGTACGGCCGGGACCGGGTTCACCTGAGGCGGCGCCGTGACGGCCGGGTCCGCGGCCGCCGGCTGGAAATGAGGACATGACCCTGTCCGGATCGAATACGGACGTCCCCCGGTTTTCGATCGTCATTCCCGTTTATCAAGAGCAGGAGACGATTAAGCCCTGGCTCGAGCGCCTGTCGAGCCTGAAAGCTCCGGGCGGGCTGGAAATCATCGTCGTGGACGGCGGTCCGGGCCAGGAGACCATACTGGAAATAAAAACGCCCTCGGTCAGCAAACTGTCCGCCGCCAAGGGCCGGGCCAGGCAGATGAACGCCGGGGCCCAGGCCGCGCGGGGCGAGATTCTGCTTTTCCTGCACGCGGACACCATCCTCCCGGACCGGGCTTTCCTCTTGGTGGACCAGGCGATGAAGAACCGGACTATCGTCGGCGGGGCCTTTGACCTGCGGATCGAATCGCGCCGGCCCCTGGTCAGGTTCATCGGCCGGGCGGCCACGTTACGTTCGCGTCTGACCCGGGCGCCGTACGGCGATCAGGTCATCTTTCTCCGCCGGGACTTCTTTCGTCTGCTCGAGGGATACGCCGACATTCCCCTCATGGAAGACCTGGAACTGATGCGCCGGATAAAAAGGCGCCGGGGCCGGATCGCCTTCATCTCCGAGCCGGTGAAGACCTCCGGCCGGAGGTGGGAACGCGAGGGTCCCTGGCGTTGCACCGGCCGTAATATCTTTATCCGGCTGCTTTACCATCTGGGCGTCAGCCCGGATAAGCTGGTTGGATTTTACCCCTCGTGAACCACGGTCCAGAGGTCCTGGTATTTATCCGCTATCCTGTTCCCGGCCGGGTCAAGACCCGGCTGGCCGTGCATCTGGGCGGTGAAGCGGCCGCCAGTCTTTACCGCTGCTTTGTCGAGGATACCCTGGCCACCCTGTCCACGCTCGGATGGCCTATAAGGCTCTGTTATACGCCAGAGGAGCAGGTTGGAAATTTCCTCTCCTGGCTCGGCTCGGGTTATGTTTATCAGCCCCAACGGGGGTCTGACCTGGGCGAGAGGATGAAAGACGCTTTCCAGCAGGCCTTTGCCCACGGGTGTGACGCGGCCTGTCTGATCGGCAGCGACGTCCCTGACCTGCCCTTGGCTGTTTTCAGGGAGGCCCAACGGGAAATGTCGTTCCGGGACGCGGTGATCGGACCGGCCCTTGACGGCGGTTATTATTTGATCGGGCTGCATCGGGAGTCGTTCAGCCCCGAAATTTTCGCCGGCCTGGCCTGGGGCACGTCCGGGGTCTTTTCCGAAACCAATCGTCTTTTCAAGAAAAAGGGACTGAGGGTCCATGTTCTGCCGTCCTGGCGGGACGTGGACACGCTCGATGACCTGCGGGACCTTAACCGCCGGAACCCGGGGCAGGTCTTCAGCCGGTCCTTGACTTTTCGCCTCTTGACCAGGCTCGATCTAGCCTGGCCGGTCCATTCGTCTCCCACCCCGTCCATTGAAGTCAAAAAGACTTGATCCCGCTTTCAGTCCCGCTTATAGCGGGATTCCCGGGCAAGATGTTTCGGCCTTCCCCATCCTGGAGTTTTATAGTAGACTCTGGCCAAAGGGGAGCCGTATGGATTTCAAGCCCTCGCCCAAACAGGCTCTGGCGTTATGGGGTCTATTTTTCACCGCCCAGGAGCCGATGATCTCCAAATGGAAGCCCGCCCTGACCGCCAAGGAGCGACGCGAGATCGAGGCCGCCGGATTGATAGAACTGGTCAAGCGCGGCCGGGCCAAGCACGTGCGCCTGACCGAACAGGCCTGGACCTGGGCGCCGGCTCATCTGGACGATGAAATATCCCCGTCCCGCTTCGCCGCCGAAGCGCTGGCCGGCCTGCTGGCGGCCCTCAAAAGGAGCCTGGAACTCCGGAAGCTGAACCTGAAAGAATTCCTGGTTCCTTTAGCCGAGGCCGAGGCGGGACCGGTGGTCGAGGCCGGGATCGAAGCCGGGGTGGAAAGACCGGCGGCCTTGGATTTGGCCGAAAGGATAAGAGAGGCCTATCTCCAGGCTTCAGGCGGCCAAAGCAACGTCCGGGTCCGGCTTTTCGACCTGGTCCGGCTTTTACCCGACGTGGCCAAGCCCAGGCTGGACGCTGAATTGTTGGCCATGCAGCGCCAGCAGCGCTACGGCTTGGTGCTCTGGTCCCTGGACGATCCCTGGGACATTGGGGTGGAGGACGACCGGGCCGCCGTGGACCTGGGGGGCGTCAAGAGACACATAGTGTACATGGAGGCCTGAGACCGGTATGAAGGGTTTGGCCGCGCTAAAGGCCGCCAATTTCGATTGGGTCATGCGTCTGGATGACGTCTGGCGCGATCTGCCCCATGACGTCCCGGTAATAAACGCCCATCTGAGGCAGACCATCCTGGACCGCTGCGGCGGTTTGGGACCGAAATCACCCTTGGGTTGGGTAATCCTCGGCCCGGCCGGTTCGGGCAAGACCCATCTCCTGGCCAGCCTGCGCCGGGATTCGGAGGCTTTGGGCGCGTTTTTCATCCTGGTGGACATGACCGACGTCAAGGACTTCTGGGAGACCCTGCTCCTGGGGTACCTGAGTTCCCTGCGGGAGCCGGAGAACCGGCCGCAGTACCGCCGCCTGCTGGTGGACCTGCTGACTTTGGTCGGTCAGGACGCGGAAAAGGCGGTCCGGTCCGTTGTTTCCTTATCCAAGGTATCCAAAGACAGCCTGGTGGAGAATTCGTCCAGGGTAATCCAGGTCCTGGGCCAGAAGCACCGCCAGAAGGTCATCGAGCATCAGGACGTGCTGCGGGCCTTGCTGCTGCTCAACTCCGACGACTTCCATCTGGGCAACCTGGGCTACAACTATTTGCTGGGCGTGGACCTGGAAGGCAGTCAAGCCCAGGCGCTTGGATTCCGCCAGTCCCGGCAGGAGGCCATCAAGATATTGCGAGGCCTTTCCTGGATAATGAGCCTGCGCGGCCCGACGTTGCTGGCCCTGGATCAACTGGACGCCATAGTCAGCGAACATCATATCGCCGCCGGGCTCAGGGAAGACGGCGACCGGAGCGAAGAGCGGCGCGTGGCTCACCTCATTATCGAGAATATGGGTCGCGGCTTGAGCGCCCTGGCCGACCACACCAATCGGACCCTGTGCCTGGTTTCCTGTCTCGAATCCACCTGGGATATCCTGCGCCGTACGGCGCTCAAGTCCAGTACCGACCGATATGAAGCCCCGCGGAAGCTGTTGCCCCTGGCCGGTCCGGAGGCCGTAACCGGCCTGGTGGCCAAGCGCGTGGCCCCGGCCTTCCGTTCCGTGGGGTTGAGGCCGCCTTATCCCACTTGGCCGTTCAAGCCCGAGGCCCTGGCCCAGGTGGCTGGCTGGACGCCTCGAGAAGTGCTGAAGCGGTGTGAAGCCCATCGCCAGAAATGCCTCGAGACCGGTCTGGCCAGGGAACTCGAGGTCTTCGCCGCGGCCGAGATCGCGGTCCAGACTTGGACCGAGCGCGAGGAGTTCAGTCGGATAGACGCCGTCTTCGAAGAGAGGCGCAGGCAAGCGGACCTGTCTGACCTGACGGCCGAGGATAAAGAGGAGGAACTGGGCGGATTGATCCAGTCGGCCTGCCGCTGTTTGATCCGCGAGGCGCCTTTGCGGGAGGACGTGGACGTCCTTCTCGAGACCCAGTTCGGCGGAGGCAGGTCCTACGCCCCGCTTCATGTCCGGGTCAGCTTGGTTCAAGTGTCCAAGGGCGCCCAGGAAACCCATATCTGTTTTCGGGCCCTGCAAAAGACCAACCCCACCGCTTTCCTGGCCAGAATCACCGCGGCCATGACGGCGGCCGGAATTGACCGCCGCTTGAGTTTCCGGCGCCTTTTTCTGGTCCGAACCACGGCTCTGCCCGAGACCCCCAAATGCAAAGAGGCCGTGGCGAATTACCTCAAAGCCGGAGGCCGGTTCATCGAGACGAGCGACGACGAGCTGAGAGTCTTGTATGCCCTGGCCAGCCTGGAACGGACTCCGCCCTCCAGTTACGATGAATGGTTGCAGGTCCGGAGGCCGATTTCCGGGCTTCGATTCATCCAGGAAGCCTTGCCCGAGTTCCGTTTGTGGCGGGCGGGAGCGGCGGCGGCGCCGGCCCCGCGGGCGGCCGTAACCGAGACGTCGTTCGAAGTTCTCCCGGTCGAGGTCAAACCGGCCGTGACGGCCGAACGCCGAGAGGCCAGACCGCCGGCCAAGGAAATATACCTGGGCCGGAGACTGAAAGGCCCGGAGACTTTCAGGAAATTGACCCTACCCTTGTCCTTGCTCTCCCGGCACGCGGTGATCCTGGGCGCCGACACGGCGGGCAGGGCCCACCTGATCAGACGATTGATCGAGGGCGCGGCCCTGGCCGGCGTGCCTTCCCTGGTCCTCGATTCGGGCGGCGATCTGGCCCTGCTGGGGGAACCATGGCCCGAGCCGCCGCGATCCTGGCCGGGAGGAGAAGCCGAGTTGGCCAGGAGATATCATGAAAGAACCGAGGTGGTGGTTTATACCCCAGGTGTGACCGCGGGCCGACCCCTGGGTCTGCCGATCCTGCCCGATTTCCGGGAGATGGGCCGCGGCCAACCGGTCGCCGGCTGGTCCGAGACCCTGGCCGATCTGGCCAGGCTGGGCGCCAGCGGCCTGGCCGAGCTGACCGTCGGCGGCTGGCTGGGGCGGTCTAAAAAGAGGTCGTCGGTCCTGGTTTCAGCCTTGCGCTATTTCGGCCAGACCGGCGGCGGCGGCCTCCAGGACTTCATCGCTTTGTTGGACAAGCTGCCACCCGAAGCCGGGTCCCGGTTAAGATCGGCGCCGAAAATGGCCCGCGAAATGGCCGAGCGGCTTCGGGTCAAGATTGACTCCGATCCTTTCTACCGGCAGGACGGCGTTCCGCTGGGCGCGGACGATTTGCTCAAGGGCCGGTCCGGCCGAATAAGGGTCTCGGTTATAAGCCTGATGGGACTCGACACCGCCGAGCGCCGCCGTCTTTTCCTGGCCCGCTTGGCGGCCGCCCTGTACGTCTGGCTGCTGAGGCGGACCAAGGGCGGTGAGCCGTCCCTGAAGGGCCTGTTGGTCGTCGGGGAGGCCAGGGATTATCTGCCGCCGGCCGGGGAGAGCGCCTTGAAGGAAGGCCTGCTGCGTCTGGCGGCCCTGGGGAGGAGCGCGGGATTGGGTTTGATCCTGTCCTCGGAGCATCCCAAGGAATTCGACCTCGAGGCCGTAAGATCGGCCGCCACCTGGATCGTCGGCCTGGCCGGGTCGTCAGGCAGCCAAAGGCTGATGAAAAAGGTTCTCGAGGAACACGGCGGCGCCGGCGAGGACCCGGGCAAGCTGGAACCAGGTCAGTTCTACGTGACCTCGGTCGGCCATTTGTCCGGATCGGAAAGGATAGCCGTGGCCCCGGGCCTGTCGCATCATCCGGACAGGCCCTTGACCATCGAGGACCTTCTCAGGAAAGCCCACCCGGCCGCGGACCCTGGTCTTGACGCCGGCGATTTCCTTCCAGCCGCGGATAAGACCGAAGGAGAGGCCGAGCGGGACATCGTCCTCTAATAAGCGATAACAAACGGACCGCTCCGATCCTGATTACGTGGGCGCCGGCGGACTCGTCATGTTGGACGAACAAAAGACCAAGAAACAGCTTATCGAGGAATTGTCGGAACTGCGCCGGCGACTGGAGTCGCTGAAAAGGGACCAGTCGGGTTTCCAGGCTGGGGACAAAGCCGGCGGCGGCCTTCCGGCGGGGCGGATTCCGACCGCTATTTGCGCGGGCGTCCCGGAGGAAGCAGCGTTGGAGGACCAACTGCTTTTCCTGCAGACCCTGATCGACACCATTCCCGGACCGATCTTTTACAAGAATAGGGAAGGTCTGTATCTGGGTTGCAACTCCGCCTTCCTTTCTTTCATCGGCCATCCCAAATCCGAGATCGTCGGCCGTACGGTCTTTGACGTTTCGCCGCCTGATCTGGCCAGTAAGTATCATGAGATGGACGAGGCCCTGTTCGAGAATCCCGGCACCCAGATTTATGAATTCTCGGTTCAATCCACGGACGGCAACCGGCGCGAGGTGATTTTCAACAAGGCCGCTTTTTTTGATCATCAAGGCCGGGTGGCCGGCCTGGTGGGAGTGATCCTGGACATCACCGAACTCAGGCGGACCGAGGAAGCCTTGCGGCAGACGCAGCAAGAACTCGAGAAACGGGTGCTGGAAAGGACCGTGGAGTTGGCCAAGGCCAACCGGGAACTCGAACAGGAGATCGCCCAGCGCACTGAAATGGAACGGGCTTTGGTTAAAAGCGCCGAGGAATTCAAGGTTTTCGCTTATTCCATAGTTCATGACCTGAAAAGCCCCATTACGGCCTTGTACGGTCTGACCACCAAGTTAAAGAAACATTACCAGAACCTGTTGGATGACCGGGGCCGGGCTTTTTGCGACCAGATACTGAAAGCGTCGGAACACGTATCCGCGTTGGTGGATCAGATCAACACCTATGTCGCCGCCAAGGAATCGCCGCTCCATATCGAAAAGATCAATCTGGGGGACATTCTCCAGATCGTGAGGGAGGAGTTTTCCGCCTGGATAACCCAGCGTAGTATAAACTGGCGGGAGCCGGCCGAAGCGGTGGATATCTGGGCCGACCGGTTGTCCCTGCTGCGGGTCTTTCGGAACATGGTGGACAACGCCTTGAAATACGGCGGCGAGCGTCTCAGCGAGATAAGCATAGGGTACGAAGACGCGGCCGGAAGGCACGTGTTCAGCGTCTCCGACAACGGCGGCGGCCTGCCCCAGGAAGACTCGGAAAAGATATTCGGCCGGTTCAGACGCCGGCCTTCTTCAGGTATATCCGGGGCGGGACTGGGCCTGGCCATTGTCCGGGAAATCGCCCGGCGCCACGGCGGCGACATCTGGGTGAAGTCCTGGCCCGGCCGGAAGACCACCTTTTATGTTTCCCTGGCCAAAGACTTGGCGGCGGAAAGCCCCAGGTCTTGAGGCCGGTCCGCCGATTCATCTTAAAACGTTTCAGGATAGAGACTGGAAAGAACTATCGAGGAGGCAGCGATGAAGGTTCTGGCTATCAGCGGCAGCCCGCGCAAGAACGGCAACACGGACATCATGATCCGACGGGTCTTCCAGGAATTGGAAAAAGAAGGAATTGAAACTGAACTCCACCAGTTGGCCGGCCGCCGGATTCACGGTTGCGTGGCCTGCTTCAAATGCTTCGAGAAAGCCGATCGGCGTTGTTCCTTTGACGACGACGCGCTCAACGAGTGCCTGGCCAAGATGTTCGAGGCCGACGGCTTGATCCTGGGCACGCCCACTTATTTCGCCGACCTGACTCCGGAGATCAAGTGCCTGATTGACCGGGCGGGCATGGTTTCCCTGGCCAACGGTAACCCGCTGAGACGCAAAATCGGCGCGGCCGTGGTCGCGGCCCGGCGCGGTGGGGCCATTCACGCCTTCGACTCCCTCAACCATTTCTTTCTTTTCGCCCAGATGATCATCCCCGGCTCGAACTACTGGAACATGGGCTTCGGCCTGGACAAGGGCGAAGTGGAGAAGGACGAGGAAGGGCTTACAACCATGGCTGTTTTAGGGCAGAACATGGCCTGGCTCCTCAAAAAAATCAATGACTGAAAGCATAATCACTGAGCGCGAACGGGAGTAACCTAAAGGCCAAAGCCACCGCTAGGCCTTCATCCACCCGCCCCAGGACTTCCGCGGCGTCCTGACCGAGATTCTGGACGGCGGCTTCAATCCGCCGGAAAAGTAAAGGGTCTTTCGTCCCGGCGTTTGATTCCGGGAGAAAGTTAGACCGGCCCCGAGACGGCGGTGTATCGGCCAAGGGCCCGAAAAATTAACCCGCCTGCTCCTGAAAAGGCATTTTATCGCCGCCTTGGCCTAATTCTATCCCTTGCCTGATATTGAATTTGTGGTTATCCTTTATTTCGGAACTAGGCTCAGGAAACCGATTGTCCCTTCAATAAAAACGGTCCGGAGCATAGCCGGCGCCTCGAGTGGGAATGAGGGTCGTTCCATGGACCGGTATCAGGCCATAGAAGAACGCATCCGTCAGACCATGGCCGAGCAGAAAGACCATCAGTACACCCGGCTGATGGACGCCGCGGCCAAGGTCTTTCTGGCCCTGTCCCTCGAGTACGCCGATTTGCCGGACTTCCTGGTTTTGGCCGTCATGATTCCCAAGGCGATTCTGGGCTGGGAGGCTTCACTCTACCTGGACGAAACCGGGGCCGGGCCGGTGCTGGCCGTGACCACCCAGTCGGACCTGGCCGACCGCCTGCGGGCCGGCGAAAAAATCACCAGCCCCAGCGTGGCCGTGATCAGCCGGGATAACGGCGAATACCATGTTCCACTTGTCTATCCCGAGTCGGCTTTCGGCAGCAACGAACTCAATCTGCCGTCCATCGTCGGCCTGCTCCGGGTCAATCCCGGACCGGAGATGGAAGAGATTGACTTGAACTTTCTCGGTCGTTACGCCGGTGTGGTGGCCCTGTCCATCATCCAGCGGCTGCTGGCCCGCAAGAACCAGCAGCACATCAACTTCATCAAGAACCTGGTGTCGGATATCGGCCATAACGTCATCGTGCCCAACATCTTTTTCAAGGCTTACCTGCGTCGGCTGGCCGGCAAGATCAACCGTCTGAGGGCGGTCCAGGAAAAACTGGAGGAGTTGGGCCGGGGCGACCAGGAAGGACCTCTAGCCGCCGTGAGCGAACTCGGCGCCGAAATGGCCAACGCCAATGAAGGCGTGCAGGAGGAGTTCGACCACATCGAGCGGCATTATCTGACCACCAGCCTCTTTTTGGAAACCCTTTTGAGACGCAGCCATTTCGAACAGGGCCAGTACGTCCTGCAAAAAAGAAACTGTAATTTCCTGCGGGATATCATTTCGCCGCAGGTCGAGCGCTTCGCCCATCGCCTGCGGGAACGGGGCATTGAAATTGACCTCTCGGCCGGAGGAGTGCCGGATCAGGCCATCGAGGCCGTGGCGGACGTGGGTTTGATCTCCCAGGTCTTTACCAACCTTCTATCCAACGCGGTCAAGTATACCCGGCCCGGTCCCTGGTGGAACGGCGGCCGGAAATTCATTGCCTACGGGATGGAAGCAGTCAAGGACGTTTTCGGTCCGGGGGCGGACGGAGTGAAGATCAATCTGTTCTCCACCGGCCCCACCCTGGACCAGGCCGACGTCGGCCGCATCTTCGAGGAAGGCTATCGCGGCATGAACGTGGAAGAGGAACGCGGCACCGGCCACGGCCTCTTTTTCATCAAGGAAGTGGTCGAACTCCACGGCGGGTGCGCGGGTTACGAACCCACGCCCGCGGGCAACAACTTCTATTTCATCCTGCCGAAATAATGGCCGGCCTAAGACCTCATCGGTCATCCGGAATCCGGTCCGACGCCGGTCACACCCAGAATTCCGGGTAGCGACGGCTCCGCAGCAGGTTGTTGAACAACAGCCCCGTGGCCAGCAGAATGATCGAGCCTAAACCGGCTGGAATCACGGCATAGAGGTAACCCATGGCGTGGATGCCGTCCCCGCCGAGCACGGCGATCAAGGCCGTGCTTCCGCCGGGGGGGTGCAGGGTCTTAGTCAGGTGCATCACCAGAATGGCCGTGGCCACGGCCACGGATGAAGCCAGCCATATTTGACCGGGGAAAAGTTTATAAGCCGCCACCCCGATCAAGGCCGACAGCACGTTCCCGCCGAATACGTTCCTGGGCTGGGCCAGCGGGCTTTTATTGGCGCCGAAGATCAGCACGGCCGAAGCCCCCAGGGAGCCGATGATCAGACTCAGGTCCGTGCCCTTGAAAAAACAATCGTTCAGGCCGGCCACGGCGGCAATCCCCAGAAAACCGCCCAGCCACGACCAGAGCATCTCGGCCCGGCCGGCCCGGGGCGGACTCTGGCTCGAACCTTTCATCTTGGACCAGTAACTCAACAGGTCTTCCTCAGAAACGAGAAATGGATTATATCGTTGCGGGAGACGATCCCGGCCAGGCGGCCGTCGGCGTCCACCACCGGCACCCGGTTTATGTTCCTGACCGTCATCAGGTCGGCGATATCGGCCAGAGGTGTGTCTTCGCGCACGTTCACGGCCGGCGCGCTCATGATGTCTTCGGCCTGGTGGTCCAGGACCGGTTCCAGCCGGCAGGCCCTGTTTTCCAGGCAGTCGGCGATCACGGCCATGAACTTCTTGACGCCCCGGCCCTTCATCAAGGTCAGAAAGTCCTTTTCCGAGATCACGCCGGCTATCCGGCCGTCTTCTTCCAGAACCGGCAGGCCGGAGATGCCGTGGGCCGCCATTTTTTCCGCCACCTCTTTGAGCGAGGCTTGACGGCTGACCCAGACCACCGGCGTGGACATGATCTGTCCGGCCTTGACCGAACGGGCGATCCTGTCAGCGGCCCGGCGGTAGGCCAGCCGGTATATCTCCTTGAAGTCGCCGATGGTGATGTCAATGTAAGACGTCAGCGACTTCATGGCCTCATACACGTCCTCGTCGGAAAGATCGAGGTCCAGGGGAAGCCCGTTCGGCTTTGCCTTTTCCTTGGTCAAGGAGTTCCCCCCTTTTCAATGGCGATCACGCCGCCTCATTATAGAACAGTTCGGCCCGGCTTATAAATTGATCTGAATCAAATGAGGCTGAAAAATTCGTTCGAACAGGCAAATCGTTGGCGTAATTTCTCTTCCGGCCTCCAGCCTCAGGAGCCCGCCGGCCCATCACGAAAGAACAGCCGCCGGGCGTTTTCATGGAGTATCTTCCGGGCCGCCGCCGGACTCAAGTTCAAATCCAGCAGGCCTTTCAGCTCCGTTTCCATCGCGTAGGGGATATGAGGATAATCCGTGCCGAAGAGGATGCGGTCGGCGTGCCGCTCGAGCCTTTCCGGACTGATTTCCACCGGCAGGTACCCGGTCAGCATCATGGCCGTGTCCAGGTAAAGATTGGGGTGGCGGGGCAAAAGCGCATAGAAGGCCTCGGTCTCGTCAACGCCCAGGTGGCAGACCACGACTTTAAGTTCCGGGTAACGTTCGAGCACTCGAGCCATGCGGGCCGCGCCGGTTATGGCCCGGACGTCCAGGCCGTAAGCGTCAATGGCCGGTTCCCGGCCGCCGTGGATGACCAGGACGCCCTCGAGTCCGATCAGGGTTTCGTAGATCGGGAACAGGGCCGGGTCGTCCGGCGCGACGCCGAGGACGTGACAATGGATTTTGGCCCCGGCTAATCCCCCCACCTCAAAAGCGCGATAGAGCACCTCCCTGGGATTAGGGTCTCCGGGATGGACCGCGGCCAGCCCCACCGTGTTCGGAAACTTTTTGACCAGTCCGGCGGTGAATTCGTTCAGGGACGGGGACAGTTCCGGCCGGTGGGCATAGGATAACAACACCAACCCGGCCGCGCCGGCTTCGAACTGGGCTTCGAGGAAATCCTCGGCCGTGCCGTCGGAGTGGAAGCGCCAGGCATGGGTCTCGAACCAGCGTTTGACGGCCCGAAACAGTTTGGGAGGAAAGACGTGGACGTGGGCGTCAATGACCGGCAGGGGGGTAAAGTCTCGATAGCGCATGCCGCCTTTAATAATCCGAAACGCGTCCCGGCGCCAGTCCAATTTGAACCAGGCCGGCCCGGACTATAGGTCCGTCCGGAAAACAATATCCGGCCGGCCCGCTTTCTGATATATACTCGTCATTCATTTCCGGAATACAGGCCAAGGCAAAGTTTATAGAAGCGGGACGGAGGTTAGGTCATGTCCGAGGGCAGGCTTCCGGTCAAGGTTAAAATCGGTTATGGCATCGGCGACATCGGCGGCAACCTCTGGTTCACCACCATCAATTTCTGGCTGCTCAATTACCTGACCGACACCGTGGGCCTGGCCGCCGGCCTGGCCGGCCTGGTCATAGCCGTGGGCAAGGTCTGGGACGCGGGCGTGGACCCGGTGGCCGGATACTTGTCGGACAAGACCGTCAGCCGTTGGGGCCGGCGCCGGCCCTGGATATTTTTCGGCGCCTTTCCCCTGTTCATCTTCATGATAATAATGTTCACCAACCCCAAATTGGGCAGCCAGACCGCCCTGTTCATTTGGGGCGCGATCGTCTTCTGCCTGCTGGGCACGTCCCTGTCCGCGGTCAACATACCCTATAACTCCCTGACCCCGGAACTGACCCAGGACTTCCACGAGCGCACTACCTTGAACGGCTACCGGTTCGCTTTCGCCGTGGTGGGCACCCTGCTGGGCGCCGGCGCCTCCCTGCCCCTCGTCAACGCCTTTCCCAACCGCGATATAGGCTTCACGGCCCTGGGCGCCATCTTCGGCGCCATAATGCTGATCACCTCGCTGATCACCTTTTTCACGGTGAAGGAGTCCGCGGCCGATCGTCCCCTGCCCACCGAGGGATTTTTTCAGACCTATCTGCGGGTCTTCAAGAACAGGCCCTATGTGCTGATCTTCCTGGTCTACGCCATCCACGTGACCGCCCTGGGCGTGGTCATGGGCGTGGCCGTGTATTATTTCAAATACATCCACCACGACGAAGCCAAGACCACCGTGGCCATGCTGATTCTGCTGGTAACGGCCATGATCTTCATCCCCTTGAGCGTGGTCGAGGCCAAGAGGTTCGGCAAGAAACCGGTCTATGGCAGCGGTCTTCTGGTCCTGGCCGCCAGCCTCATGATACTGTTTTTCTACGGCCACGTTTATGGAATCAACTTCTCCTTTTTCATGATGTTCGTCATGGGCATAGGTCTGGCCAACACCATGGCCCTGCCCTACGCCATGGTTCCGGACGCCGTGGAATACGATTACCTGCTGACCGGCGAACGACGGGAAGGCGCCTTCTACGGCCTGTGGACCTTCGGCACCAAGGTGGGCCAGGCCATCGCCCTGGCCATCTCCGGCTTCGTGCTGGACGCGACCGGGTATGTTCCGGAGGCGGTCCAGACCGATTTGGCCAAGCTGGGCATCCGCCTGCTGGTGGGACCGATTTCGGCGGCCATATTCATCCTGGCCGTCGTGGTCTTGTACTTTTATCCCCTCAACGAACAGCGCTACAACGAGATCCTCGAGCAGATAAAACAGAGGGAGGCCCGGAAGGCGGGCTGAGCCCCGCCGCCAAAGCCCCCGTCCCGTCTCCTCTGGTCTGATTAATTAATAGCGCCGCCAGCGGCCTTTTTCGTCAGCCCCGGTGAAAAAGGCTTGACAGAGACGTGGTCTTCTTTTTAACTGAGGTTAAACAAAAGTTTCATGTCACGCCATGGAAAGAACCATCGAGCAACGGATCGGCTGGCGCATCCACAAGCTGCGCGAAGGCAAGAGAATGACCTTGGCCCGTCTGGCCGAGAAGACCGGCCTTTCCAAGGGACTGCTCAGCAAGATCGAAAACGGCCGCGTGTCCTCCCCGGTTTCCACCCTGTCCCTCATCGCCGACTCGCTGAAAGTCAAACTCAGCTATCTCCTGGACGACGACGGCGACCAGCCGCGGGCCAAGTACGTCCTGGTCAGGCGGTGGGAGCGGACCAGGCTGGATCGGGGCACCGAACGTTTCGGTTTCTATTACGAGATGATCGCCCACCAGAAGCCGGACAAGAAGATGGAACCGTCGGTCCTGAACGTGGAAAACCGGCGCAAGGCCCCGGTTATGTTCACCCATCCCGGCGAAGAGCTGATCTTTGTTTTGGAAGGGCGGATGGAATTCAGCTACGGGGCGGAGAAATTCCAGATGGAGGCCGGGGACAGCATCTACTTCGAGGCCTCGGTGCCGCACGGCGGCCGGAATCTCGATGACACGCCCTTGAGGGTCCTGATGGTGATCTGTGAACAATAGGATGAACCACCTAAGCGAACGAAGGGAGGGAGTAGCATGAAGGGATGGAAGAGAACGGTTCTGTCGGCCGCTCTGACCTTGATCTTGGCGGTGCTTTTGAGCGGCCAGGTTTGGGCCGGCAACTACAAACTGGGTCACGTGGCGCCGCCCAGCCACCCGTATCACCTGGGGGCCTTGAAATTCGCCGAACTGGTCAAGGAGCGCACGGGTGGGCAGATCGCCATAGACGTCTTTCCTTCCAGTCAGATCGGCAACGAAAGGGACCTGGTGGAAGGCCTGCAACTGGGCACCGTGGATTTCGTGGTCACCTCCACCGGCCCCATGTCTTCCTTTGAACCCAAGTTCGGCGCGCCGGACCTGCCCTTTATCTTCCGGGACCTGCCGCATGCCTATAAAGTCCTGGACGGAGAAGTGGGGCGGGAGCTATATGCTTCCCTGGAGAAGAAGGGGATCACCGGTCTGTCCTGGTTCGAGAACGGCTTCCGCCAGGTGACCAACTCGAAAAGACCCATTGAAAAAGCCGAAGACTTCAAAGGGTTGAAGCTCCGGACCATGGAAAATCCCATCCACGTGGCCTTTTTCCGCGAACTGGGAGCCGATCCGACGCCCATGGCTTTCGGCGAGGTGTTCAGCGCCCTGGAACAGAAGGTGGTGGACGGTCAGGAAAACCCGGTGGCGGCCGTATTGACGACCAAGTTTTACGAAGTCCAGAAATACCTGGCCATGACCGGACACGTATACACGGCCGTGCCTCTCCTGGTCCGTTCCAATCTGCTCAACTCCTTCAAACCCGAACAGCGGAAGATCGTGCTGGACGCGGCCAAGGAGGCCGGCGTCTATCAGCGCCAACTCCTGGCGGACCAGGAAAAGAAGGGGCTCGATGAACTCAAGGCCAAGGGGATGCAGATTACCTATCCGGACCGAAGCAAGCTGCGCGAGGCCACGACGCCGGTATACAAGAAGTTCGAGGCCACGATCGGTCAGGACCTGATCCGGAAGATTCTGGACACCAAATAAAGGCCAGCCGGAACTTATCGGGCGGCGTCCGGGGGCTTGACGCCCGGGCGCAGCCCAGGCCTGACCGAACCATGCTGGATCGTCTCAGCCGTAATCTTGATCGGATCAGTTGTTACTTCATGGTGACCGCGCTGGCGGTCATGGTGGCGGTGGTCTTCGCCCAGGTGATCTGGCGGTATGTGTTCCAGGCCTCCATTTTCTGGTCCGAGGAGTTGAGCCGCTACCTCATGGTCTGGGCCACCATGTTCGCGGCCGGGGTCTGTCTGCGCCGCGGCGCCCACATGGCCGTCCGGTTCGTCCACGACCTCTTCCCGGCCCGCCTGCGCCAGGCCACCAGTCTGATCGTCTACGCGGCCATCCTGGTCTTCCTGGCGGTGGTCTTCTGGTACGGCCTGGACCTGATGCGGCGCACCTGGGATCAGATATCCCCCACCCTGTTCCTGCGCATGGGCCTGGTCTATGCCGCCATTCCCCTGGGGGCCTTGCTGATGGCCGTGCATGACCTGGCCCTGCTGCAAAAGATTTGGCGCCACGGCGGTCTTGACGCGGCGGTATCGGAAGCGGAGGTCGAGAAGGAGGCCTAGGCTTGCATCTGGCTTTGTTCGGCACGTTGGTCTTGTTGTTCATACTGCGGATGCCCGTGGCCTTCTGCCTGGGCTTGTCTTCCCTGGTCTACCTCCTTCTTTTCCAGCCCGTCCCGCCCATCATCATCGCCCAGAAGATGTTCACCTCCATAGATTCCTTCCCCTTGACCGCCATTCCGTTTTTCATTCTGGCCGGCGGCTTGATGGAAACCGGCGGGATCAGCCGGCGTCTGATAGATTTCGCCAACAACCTGGTGGGCTTCATCACCGGCGGACTGGCCCATGTCTCGATCGTGGCCTCGATGTTCTTCGCCGGCATCTCGGGAGCGGCCGCGGCCGACACCGCCGCGGTCGGGTCGGTGTTGATCCCGGCCATGTCCCGGCGCGGGTATCACTTGTCCTTCTCGGCCGCGCTGCAGGCCTGCGCCGGGACGATCGGAGTCATGATCCCGCCCAGCATCCCCCTCATCTTTTACGGGGTCCTGGCCTCGGCTTCGATCAGCCGGCTTTTTCTGGGCGGGGCCATCCCCGGTGTCATCATGGGCTTGACCTTGATGGGCGTGGCCTACCTGATGTCCAGGAAACGGGGATATCCCCGCGAGGAGTTCCAAGGCTGGCGGCAACTGGCCGTCAGTTTCCGGCGATCCTCCCTGGCCCTGCTCATGCCCGTGGTGGTTCTGGGCGGGATCATTTTCGGCGTGGTCACCCCCACCGAGGCGGCGGTGCTGGCCGTGGTCTACGCCTTGCTGCTGGGTCTGGTCATCTATAGGGAATTGAACGTCCGCCGGTTGTACCCCATCTTTGTCCAAGCCATGATCAATTCGACCCAGGTGATGTTCATCATCTCGGTGGCTTCGGTCTTTGCCTGGATCATCACCCGCGAACTGATTCCGCAGCAGGTGGCCGGTCTCCTGGGCCAGGTCTCCACCAATCCCTGGGTGATCATGCTGATCATCAACGTGCTGCTTCTGATCGTGGGCACGTTCCTGGACATCGGGTCATCGCTCATCATCTTTGTGCCGGTCCTGATGCCGATCGTCGCCAAGCTGGGCATCGATCCGGTCTATTTCGGAGTGATCATGGTGGTGAACCTGGCCATAGGCATGGTGACGCCGCCGTTAGGGGTATGTCTTTTCGTGGCCTGCGGCATCGCGGGAATTGACCTCGAAACCATCGCCCGGGACCTGTGGCCTTTCTTGATCGGCATGATCGGGGTTCTGTTTCTGATCACTTACGTCCCCGGGTTGGTGACTTGGCTCCCCGGTTTTTTAAAATAAACTCTTCAGGAGGTTCGCGTGTCCACCGTGGTCGTGAAGAAGTCTGATTTCCTGTCCGGCGCGCCGATGGAGGCCCGGCCCGGGGTCAGGGACATCAAGGTGATTTATCCGGAAACCGGCGCCCCGGCCAAATCCCTCTGCGTGGGGATCGTCGAGATCGAACCGGGCGCCCATTCGCCCCGGCACCGGCACAACTGCGAAGAGGTCTATTACGTCCTCGAGGGGAAAGGCTACGTGCAGACCCAAAATGGACGCCACGAGTTCGAAGCCGGGGACGCGGTGCTGAATCGGGAAAACACCTGGCACAGTGTTTTCAGCACGGGCCAAGAAACGGTGCGGCTGCTGGTGATCGGCGGCATCATGTTCGTCCCGCTGTGGCCGCGATGGCCGACGGACTCGCCTTATGAACTCGATCCCTCGGACGCCGGGCAGTAAAAGAAAAAGGGGGTGCGCCGATGAAAATAACCAAGGTCTCGTTCATCCTTTGTCAATATCCTCTGACCAAGCCACTGCCGCTCTCCTGCGGCGTGCTGACCCATCGTAATTTCGGTCTGGTGCGTATTGACACGGACGCCGGCCTCGAGGGCTGGGGCGAAACCTCCATCAATTTTCCGCCTTGGATCTATCAGGAACGCCGAGCCACCCTCGAGGACGGTCTGGCCGGACTGCTGATAGGCGAGGACCCGCTGGAACCGGGCCGGCTGTGGCATAAAATGACCCGGGCCGTGCGAGGCTTCACCCGGATGTGGTCCGAGGGGGCTTTGATGCAGGCCATCGGCGGTCTGGACATGGCCCTCTGGGACATTGTCGGCCGCGAGTACGGCCGGCCCGTGAGCGCGCTGCTGGGCGGCCGCTTCCGGGAGGAGGCCGAGGTGTACGCCACCGGGTACAGCCTGGACCAGATCGTCAGCGGGTCCGCGGACTACAGGGCCAAGGGCTTCCGCCTGGTCAAGGTGCGGGTCGGGTTCGACGATGAGGCCGACGCGGACAACGTCCATCTGGCGCGGGAGGCCCTGGGGCCGGAGATCGGACTGATGGTGGACGCCAATGGGGCCTTCTCCCTGCCCCGGGCCCGCCGCATGATGCGGCGCCTGGCCGACTGCCACCTCTATTGGATGGAAGAGCCGGTCCTGAACGACGACCTGGAGGGGTACCTGGCTTTGCGCCGGGAATTTCCCGATATACCTCTGGCCTGGGGCGAGAACGGTTTCAGCGTGGACATCTACCAGCAATTTACGGCGGCCCGGGCCGTGGATATAGTCATGCCCGATCCTTCCCGGAGCGGGGGGCTCACCCAGTGCGTCCGCCTGTGCGAAACAGCCTCCCGTTACGGCCTGCCCTTCTCGCCGCACCATTACGGCTCAGACCTGGGCTTTGCCGCGGCCCTGCACCTGGTCGCCAGCCAGCCTGATTTCCTGGTTATGCTGCGCGACGTCTCGGATTGCCCCCTGAGGGAAGAAATAATCACCGAGCCTTTCGAGATAAAAAACGGGAAAGTCCGCGTGCCGGACCGACCCGGCCTCGGGGTGACGCCGGACCTGAAAACAGTGGAGCGATACCGGGTGAAGCTCTAACCAGCCCTTGTTTACGGCCGGTGACCGCCGGTCGAGTCCCCGATTAGGAAACCGGGTTTGTCGGCCAAGGCCAGGGCCACGGCCACGTACCACAGAAATAATATGGCGGCGAACTTGAAGGCCAACAATCCCCTCAAACATATCGTGGCGGCCGATAACAGAACCAGGATGGAAAACGGTATGGAATCCAATTCCCCTTTCAGCGCCGCCACAAAAAGAATGATTATTCCGGCCAGCAGGTAAACCTGATGATGCTCCCAGGAAAGGGGGGCCACCAGGTACATCAAGGGCAGGAAGATCAGCATGGCCCAGTTAAAAGCGTGGGCCGCGTTCTTGATATGCCGCTTGTAAACGGCGTACAGGCTGACGGAAAGCAAAACAGCGGCCGAGGCGTAGGTAAGCGCCTTGGCCAGGGCCGGGTTTATCAGAATGGGCATGGCTTCCCACACGTGTTCCGTAAACAGCCGGGCGAAAAACCCGTTCAGACTCTGGTTGCCCAGGGCGGCCGGCGAAAAAAGGCCGAGCGGCGTTTGAGTGTACCCGCCCGAAGGCGCCACTTGAAGAAGCCAGTCCGTCCAGAAGTTCACCGGCAGGATTAATAATGATAAAGTCGTCAGGCCGGCCGATAGCAACAGGGAATATGTGATTATCCGGTATTTCTTGCAGATAAGCAAAAAAAGAATGACCAGAATCGGATAGGTTTTGAGCATGATGCCGATGACGAGAAAAATGGCCGCGGGCAGAGAGCGATTGGAGCGGGAAAAAAACCAGAACAGGTACAAGGAACAAGCTAGTAGCAGATTGATTTGTCCGTGATCCAGCAGCAGGGCCAGGGGGTAGAAAAACAGTATATAGACTGAACTCCAGACAATGGCCAGGGTGTCTTTCCAGATGGACAGCCTCATCAATTTGATCGGCAGGAACCATATAAGAAACAGAACCAGAACATGATTGACCGCCAGGACCGCCAACCGCGCTTCCGCGTATGACAGCTTGGACAAGGGGTAGAAGAAGAACAGCGAGGGCGGAGGATAAAGGAAGGGATAGACGTGTTGGGAAGACAACAGGGTTTGGAGGAAGTTTCGGTCATAGGGAGGTGTATCGAGTTTGAAGGCGGCCTGGGCCGCGCACCAGAAGGAAGGCAGATCAGTATTGATTATGTTCAGGAATTTGTAACCGTAGTGATACAGAAACGGGGGGTACAGGATTACGAAAAACGCGCCTAGAACGAAATATTGATGCCAGTTATCGGCCAGTTGTCTTATCGGCCGGAAATCATTGATGCGTGCTGCCCAATTCTTCATCTCTTCCGCTAAACACTCGCTGAAAAGACCAGCCATTCAAGATGGCTAATTCCGCCGGATGATAAGCGGTTTCCTTTAGCATGTCAACCGGAGTCCGCCCTGAAAATGACCCAAGTTCCCGGAAGAAAGTCAGGCGCTTTCCAGGTCATGCTTTCCTGAAGGCGTGCCAACGCCGGGACGTTCCAGGTTGACAGGAGCGCGGCGGCGCTTTAGAGTCGGTTGTGTCTTCTTACGATAATTCAATCGTTTGGATAAAGTAATTACATGGCCGCACCCAAGACCGCCTACGTGCTGCTCTGGTTTCCTAAAGCCTCGGAGACTTTCATTTTCCGGGAAGTCATCAATCTGATGAACCTGGGTTTGAACCTCAAGGTCTATTCCCTCTATGGCCGGCTGGCCCAGGGCTGTTCTCAGGAGATGCTGGCTTTCCGGCCTCACGTGGAGCGGCTGGGCCGGCCGTTCATTAAGAAAATGCCCGGCGCCATCGGCTATTGGCGGCGGAGGGACCCCGGCCGGGTCAATTACGTGTTCAAGACCTTGGCCCGAATTCACTGGCGGGGTCTGGAAAAGACAGGGGAGAACCTGTGGGCCATACCCTGCGGCTTCCATCTGGCCCGTCGCTTCGAAGCCGACGGAATCGAACATATCCACGCGCCCTGGGCCAACGGTCCGGCCACCGCGGCCTGGGTGGCATCCATGTTGACCGATATTCCTTTTAGTTTCACGGCCCGGGCCTGGGACATTTACCCCCAGGACGGATGTCTGGCGGCAAAAATCAAGGCCTGCCGGTTTGTGCGGACCAACACCCGGACCAACGCGCGCTATCTTAACCGTTTCACTCAAGGCCGGACCGACAAGATCGTCATGATTTACAACGGCTTGACCCTGACCGACTGCCAGGAAGCGCCGGTGGCCATGAAACCTCCTTTTCGCCTGCTGTCCGTGGGCCGCTTCGTCTCAATAAAGGGCTTCGACGTCCTTATCCGGGCCGCGGTCGCTCTGAAACGGGAAGGACTGGATTTCCGGGTGACCCTGGCCGGCGAGGGCCCTTGGGAGCCTTACTTGAAGGCCTTGACCCGAAGCCTGGGACTCGAAGCCCGGGTCGCCTTCCCCGGCTTTATTCCCCATGACCGGATACCTGACTTGATGCGACAGGCGGATGTCCTGGCGGCGCCCAGCGTTCTGGCCCGCTCCGGCGACCGGGACGGAATCCCCAACGTCATCCTCGAGGCCTTGGCTCACCGCCTGCCGGTGGTGGCCAGCGATGTATCCGGAATCGGTGAAGTGATCCGGCACGAATACTCCGGGCTGCTCGTGCCGCCCCGTCGGCCCGAGGCCTTGGCCCTGGCCATCGGTCGCATGTTCCGGGATAGATCCGCGGCGCTCCGCCTGGCCGAGGCCGGGCAAACCCTGGTCCGGAGGGAATTCGATCCCCTGAGAAACACTAAGCGTCTTATGGATCTTTTCCGGGATGCGGTTTGAAGGCGATCATGGGACGGAGCGGTTCGAGCCGGATATCCGCGCCTACCCTGGTGATATGGTCGAAGATCGGACGCGGCCGGACGCTTCCTCCCCTCCCCTGAAACTGGCTGTCCTCCTCCAGAACCTCGAATACGGAGGAACCCAGCGTTACGTCATCGATCTTTTGACTCGTATCAACCGCGACCGGATCGCTCCGGAAGTATGGGTCATGGAAGGCGTCACGGACATGGCCGGGCCACTCACCGCGGCCGGCGTACCGATCGTGTGGCTGGCGAGGTCTTCCTGGGTCACTCCCTGGGCTCTGGGGAGGCTGTTCCTGAAGCTGGTCCGACGGCCGCCGGGCGTTCTGTACACCCTGACCACGGTGCCGAATATCTGGGGGCGCCTCCTGGGCCGCCTGGTCGGGACGCCGGCTATCATTTCCAGCTACCGCACCCTGCTGCCCCGGCAGTTCGAACGATGGCTCTGGCCGGTGTCCCGCCGCATTATCTGCAACGCCCAGAGGCTCAAGGAGACGATGATCGAGCGCTTCGGCGTGGATTCCGCGAGGATCGAGGTCATCCCTAACGCCGTGGACACGTCTTTTTTTCAACCCGATGAGGGACCGAAAGCCGACCGGCCCACCTTGCTTTACCTGGGCCGACTCCATGAATCCAAGGACCCTATCACCCTGCTGCAAGCCTTCCGCCTGGTGAGTGATCGTCTTCCCGGCGCGAGACTGGAGATGGTGGGGTACGGGCCTTTATTACCTCGAGTCCGGGCTTTCTTGAAGGCCTCCGGCCTCGAAGACCGGGTAGCCGTTACTCCGGGGGTCGAGGACGTGCGGCCTTTTCTGGCCAGGGCCTGGGCTTTGGTCCTGTCCTCGGCCTGGGAAGGGTCGCCCAATGTGATCATCGAGGCTATGGCCGCGGGCCTGCCGGTGGCCGCCACCCGAGTGGGCGGGGTGGAGGAACTGGTGCAGGACGGGCGGACCGGTCTGCTCGTGCCGCCGGGCGATTCGCCCCGCCTGGCCGAAGCTTTGCTCGCGATATTGAAGAACCAGCCTTTAAGGGAGGACCTGGGCCGAGCGGGCCGGGCTTGGGTCCTGGCCAATCATTCCCTGGAAGCCATGGTCCGGAGAACCGAGCAAGTCATCCTGTCCGCGGCCCGCCGGGACGGCCGTCAATGATCTCCCGGACCCGGGCGGCGATGACCTCGTTACCCCAGAAATTGCCGGTCTTGATCCTGGTCCGATAATCGTCCAGGCGCTTCTCGAAATAGACCAGCAACTCAGGACCGGGATGGGTCTCGAGCGAATATTCACCGTAGCCCAGCCTGGACACCATCCAGGCGTTGAAAAACTGCTCGTAAGCCAGATGGATGGGAAACGAGAGGACAGGTTTGCCCAGAAACAAGGCTTCGGCCACGGCGTTGTGCCCGCCGTTGGTGATGAAATACCGGCAGGAGGCCAGGTCGGCCAGAAAACCTTCCCTGGAAAAGCCTTTGAAGACGCAATTCTTCAGGGGGGGGCGCGCGCCCAGGCCGTAAACCACGAAACGGTCCGGCCTCGCCTCCAGCGCCTCCAGCAGCCGGTGGAAAGTGGCAGAAGTCTGGTAGACCAGCACGTGGTCTCCTTCCGAAGGCGTCAGTTCCCTGATGCCCCGGGGCTGGAGGGGCGGGAAGACCTCGGTGCGGGCCGGATTCCGGGGGGGGAACTGATAGAAAGACGAGATCAGGTCCCGGTCCGTCCAGGAGAACATCCATCTCATCGGCGTAAGCGTCATTAAACGGTTGAGCCGCTGGTGGCGGGGCCGGGGATAGCGGCAGTGGGTGAGGGTATGGTGGTTGTCCACGGACAGCGAGGGCAGGTCGAGGCGGCGGGCGGCCAGGGGGCTGAAAAATTCGTAGGCGGTCAGGACCAGGGCCGGGTCGAATGAACGATATATCTCCATTAGCCGTTGGATAACCCGGCGGCCGGCGCTCAAGACCTTGGCGGTGTTAATCATTGTTTTCGCCACGTCCACCCGGTTGCGGTGGTAAAGGGTGGCGGGCATGGGCAGTTCCTCCACGTTGTAGCCGTGGCTTTTAAGTTCCAGGACGGTCCCGCCGCCCAGGAAAAGGAACTCGTGCTCGGGCAGTTCCCGGGCCAGGTACAAGGCCTGGCTCAAGTGTCCGTGGGCGTCGCCCATGATTCCGAAAACGATCCTGGCCATGTCTCCAGACGCCTTGAAGTAAGGCGGCATTCTATCTTAGTTCAGGTTCAGAGTGAAGGCGGAGAGCTTATTCTTTGCCGATGAGAAAGATGCCGTAGGTGGCCCGCCAGTTGCGCAGAGCCTTGACCAGGTTGCCGCGGGACTGGTGGTGGTCGGTGTTGATGGCCACTTCCTTGATGACCCTGAAACCGATCTCCTGGGCGTACCGCCTGAAATCCTTGATGGTGATGACCCGGATGTTGGGCGTATCGTGCCATTGAAAGGGCAGGTCCCGGGAGACCGGGGCCCGGCCGGTCAGGAGAAGCTGCAGACGGATGCCGTAGTGGCTGAAATTGGGGAAGCTGACGATGCCCTTGCGGCCGACGCGCAGCATCTGCCGGATAAGCGGCGCCGGTTCGTAAACCTGCTGCAGGGTCTGGCTCAGGATGGCGTAATCAAAGGTCTGGTCGGCGTAATCCAGAATCTCCTGGCTGATGTCGCCTTGAAGGACCGACAGGCCCCGCTCGATGGCCTCGGCCACCTTGTCTTCGGCGATCTCGATGCCCGCGCCGTTGACGCCTCTGTTGTCCCGCAGATAAGCCAGCAGATCGCCCCGGCCGCAGCCCAGGTCCAGCACCCTGGCGCCCGGCTCGATCCACGAAGCAATCACCTTAAGATCGAAGCGCAACCTTTTTCTCCCGACTCTCCCGGCTGATCCTTTCCAGGAAGCTGCCAATAAGTTTACTCAATCGTTCGCTGGGCAGGAGAAAGGCGTCATGACCCCACTCGGCCTTTATCTCCATGAAGCTCACGTCCAGCCCGTTTTTCTTGATGGCCTGCACCAGGGCCTTGGATTGATAGGTGGGATACAGCCAGTCCGAGGTAAAGCTGGCCACCAGGAACCTGGCCCTGGTCTTGGAAAAGGCCTTGACCAGGGAGCCGCGGCCGTGCTGTCTTTCCAGGTCAAAATAATCCGCGGCCTTGGTTATGTAAAGAAAGGAATTGGCGTCGAAGCGCTCGACGAACTTCTGGCCCTGGTAGCGCAGGTAGCTTTCCACCTGGAAATCGGCGCCGAAATTGAACGAGAAATCGCTGCGGTCCTGAAGCCGGCGGCCGAACTTGAGCCGCATGGATTCGTCGGACAGGTAGGTGATGTGCCCGATCATGCGGGCCACGGCCAGGCCGTGGGCCGGGTTGAGGCCGTCGTAGTAATCGCCGTTGTTCCAGTCCGGGTCGGCCATGATGGCTTGTCGGGCCACTTCGTTGAAAGCGATGGCCAGGGCCGAATGTTTGCTGGTGGTGGCCAGGGGAATGGCCGAGACCACCATATCCGGATAACGAACGCACCATTCCAAGGCCTGCATCCCGCCGATCGAACCGCCCACCACGGCGAGAAGCCCGGGTACGCCCAGGTGATCCAGGAGGGCTTTCTGGGCCTGGACCATGTCGCCGATGGTCACCAGGGGGAACTCCAGACCATAGAGCCGGCCCGTCCGGGGATTGAGGCTCGATGGTCCGGTCGAACCCATGCAGGAACCGATGAGATTGGAACAGATTACGAAGTATTGGTCGGTGTCAATGCCCTTGCCCGGTCCGACCATGATGTCCCACCAGCCCGGTTTGGGGTCTTCCCGGCTGTAGTACCCCGCCACGTGCGAATCGCCGGACAGGGCGTGCAGCACTAGAACGGCGTTGCTCCGGTCCGGGTCGAGTTCGCCGTAGGTTTCATAGGCCAGGGTGATCGGCCCCAGCCTGGCGCCGCTCTCCAGAACCATTTCGTCCGGCGGTTGGGCAAAGGTAAAGTATTTCTTCTCCACCAACCCCACCGAGATATTGTTCTTATCGTGCTCGATGTATTCGCTCATGTTAATGACTTGACCAGGGCCTCCTCCAGGTCTTCGATTATGTCTTCCACGGCCTCGATGCCCACCGACAGCCGGATCAGGTCCGGGGTTATGGACAGGGCCGCCTTGGTCGGTTCGTCAAAGGAGATGTACTGGCTCGAATAGGGATGGATGACCAGGCTCTTGCAATCGCCCAGATTGGCCAGGTGATAAACGAGCTTCAGGCTGTTGATGAAGCGGAAGCAGGTTTCCTGGTCCTCGAGGCCGAAGGCCATCAGCCCGCCGAAGCCCAGTCCGCCGAACTGCGCTTCGGCCAAGGTCCGGTGGGGATGCCTTTCCAGGCCGGGATAGTTGATCCATTTGACTTCGGACCGGCCGGCCAGGAATCGGGCCGCGGCCAAGGCGTTGGACATATGGCGTTCCATTCTCACGGCCAGCGTGTCCAGGCCGAGGGCGGTCAGGTAGGAATGCCAAGGCGACTGGGTGGTGCCGAAATTGATATGATGCTCCCGCCAGGCCTTGTCCAGGAAGGCCAGCGGTCCCTTGCGGTCCAGGAATGGTTTGAAGTCGGGGAAGCGGGGCGAACGGTCCCAGGGGAATCGGCCGCCGTCAATGATCGCTCCACCCACCGCGTCGCCGTGGCCGCTCAGGTATTTGGTCGTGGAATGGAGGACCACGTCGGCGCCCAACTCGATGGGCCGGCAGAGATAGGGCGTGGCCAGGGTGTTGTCCACCAGCAGGGGCAGGCCGTGTCCGTGGGCGATTTCGGCCATCCGGGCCAGGTCCGGCACATCCATCTTGGGGTTGCCGATGGTCTCCAGGTACAGGAAGCGCGTCCTGTCATTTATGGCCGCTTCGACGGCCGCCGCGTCCGTGCTTTCCACTAACCGGGCGGTGAGGTTGTATTTCCGGAAGACGTTGGTGAAAAGAATATAGGTGGACATGAACAGCGAATTGCCGGAAACGAATTCATCACCGGCCCGCAACAAGGCCAGGCAGGCGTTGGTGATGGCCGCCATGCCCGAGGCGGTCACTATCGCGCCCAGACCGCCCTCGAGTTGGGTCAGCTTTTCCTCGATGGCCCGGTTGGTGGGGTTGGTCAGCCTCATATATATATGGTCGCTCGTCTTGCCGGCAAAGGTCTGGCTCAGGTTTTCGGCGGTGGCGTGCCAGTGCGAGGCGGTCTGGTACACTGGCGGCAGGGTGGCGCCCTGCCATTTTTCGGCCGCCTGTCCGGCGTGAATGACCCTGGTGTTGAAACGAAGCGATTTGTTCTGATTCATGATCGCGCTCCTTTAAGCTGAACCGGCCGCACTCACCGGCGGCCGGGCGGTTCCTCCCCTCGACCCGAAGCAGTATCAACCGGCCATGATGTCACCCTGACCCATAAGAATTCGATCGGCCATGATTTGGGTCAATTCCGATGACCTGATAATAAGGATATCAACCGGCCGACCCAATGGTCAATCTATTTATCTTTGGAAAGTAAAATGGGCATTTGTTTGTTGCGATAACTCTTCATGTAACATAAAATAAAAGCTCGTCGCCAGAGACATGTGATTTATGCCTGGTGCGATCCTGGGAGCCTGGGATTCAATATAAATTCGACTGGTGAAACCGCCGACACCACGGAATGACGTGATGAACGTTAATAGGCCGATGAGATCGGGTCGCGCCTTGATTTTACTCGCGGCCTGCCTCTGGCTGGGGGCCGGTTCTTGGCCCCTTGGCTTGGCCTGGGCCGAGGAACCGGCCGTTCCCTCACTGGTCCTGGACGACCGCGATTGCTATCGCCTGGGCGGTCATTTGGAAATACTGGAAGACCAGGAAAAAAAATTCACCCTCCCGGACGTGGTTTCACCCTCCTGGAGCGGGAAGTTCAGCCCAGCTTCGGGGTTGATCCCCAATCTGGGAGTCATATCGTCGGCCGTGTGGGTCAAGTTCAGGGTCGCCAACCCGTCCAAGGTCCCGGCCGACCTTCTGCTTTCCTACAACTATCCGGTCACGGACCGGGTATCTTTTTTCTGGCCTGACCGGAGCGAGGGCTACACCCGCCTGGACGCGGGGGACTCGATCTCCAGGTCTGACGGCGTGATCCCTCACCGGTACTTTGTCTTTCCTCTTCCCGTTCCACCGCAAAAAGAGCTGACCGGTTATCTGCGCCTCGAGTCATCGGCCTCCATGACCGTCCACCTCGAGTTGTGGCGCCGCGAGGCTTTTTATTACCAGGATCACTGGCGCCAACTGGCTTTCGGCGTCCTCTTCGGCGCAACGGCCCTGTTCGTGGTCTATTTCACCTCGGTGGCGGTGATTCTCCGCAATCCGGCCTGCCTCTGGTTCTCCCTGTACGTGGCCTTCCTAGGCCTTTTGCTGGCTACCCGCAAGGGCTACCTTCATGAACTTCTCCAGCCGGTGGGTTTTGAATACAGCAATATTCTGGGTCTGGTCATAATCGGCCTGCTTTATTTCACCGGCGCCAAGCTCTTGAGAATCTTTTTAAACATCAGGCGGTACTCGCGCCGGATAGACATCATCTTGATCGTCCTCCAATGGATGGGGCTGCTGTTCGTCCCCTTGAGTCTGCTCCGAAATCCGCTGATAGTATTGTACTCCCTTTTCCTGTTCGGACTGGGGCCGGTCTTTTCCACGAGCGTCTCGGTTGTCTACTGGGCCAAGGGCGTGCCCAACGCCAAGTACTTTGCCCTGGGCTGGCTGGTGGCCCATCTGACTTCGGTCCTCGACTACCTGCGTATATCCGGCTTCATCGCCTACCAGCCGTTCATGGACTATCTGCTGCCGGTGAGCCTGGCCTTGACCCTGGCCTTTTTCGCCCTGGCCATAATTGATCAGACTTATACTTACCAGTTCTTCGCCCGCCAGGACCCGCTGACCGGGCTGGCCAACAGGAGGTATTTTGCCCAACAGCTCGAGGGAGAATGGAACCGCAGTCTGCGCCACGACCGGCCGCTCTCGGTGCTCATGGTGGACGTGGATCACTTCAAGGAGTACAACGACCATTACGGTCACGTCGCCGGAGACGATTGCCTGATGAGAATCGCCGAGGTGCTGAAGAACCACACCCGTCGGGCCGGGGACCTGGCCGCCCGTTACGGCGGCGAGGAGTTCGTGGTCCTGCTGGCCGAAAGCGAGGCCGAGGAGGCGGGTCTGCTGGCCGAAAGAATTCGTCGGGCCGTGGAGCATCTCGGCCTGGATCATGGCCGCTCCAACGTGAAAAGAGTGGTGACGATAAGTCTGGGTGTGGCCGTGGCCGTACCCTGCGCTGAATCGTCATCCGTAGTCTTGCTCCGGCAGGCGGACGAAGCCCTCTATCAAGCCAAAAACGCCGGCCGCAACCGGGTGGTGAGGCACGCGGTCTGCGACCTGAAATAGGGAAATAAGGATTTATGAAACAGGGGGTGTTTCCGGTTGATCTTTCGGGCCCGGACAAGACCAAGCCTCGGGCCGGCCTGAAGTGCCGTGGGATACTCCAAGGAGTTTTTCAGCCCCGAAGAACACGAAGATTGATTTATATATTAAAGGATCTTTTTTCCTTCGTGCCCCGCGTCTTCGCGGGATTCGTGGTTCATATTCCGCCGGGATTATTTTTCCGGAGCATAGATCACGGCCAGAATCTGGGTGGACGGTCCGTCCACGCAACGGACCAGGTGGGGCACGTTGGAATCGTAATAAATGGCGTCGCCGGGTTCTAGAACGATCCGGTCCCGATCCAGGATGGCCTCCATCTTTCCGCTCATGATAAAGATGAATTCCTGACCCTCGTGGCTGGAGAGTTCTTCGGACGGTGCCGGTTCCAAGGTGATGAGGAAGGGCTCCATCTGCCGGTTGGCCTTGCCTGGCGCCAGGGACATATAAGTGTAGCCGTAGGCTTTGTCCTGGGATGAGGCCCGGCGGGCCACCTTCTGTCGTTCGCCGGACCGGACCACCGTGTAGGTCTTGGTTTCGCCGCCGGAAATGAAGTAGCCCATTTTCAGGCCCAGGGCCCGCCCTAATTTGATCAGGTCGCCCAGGGGCGGCGAAACTTCACCCGATTCTATTTTGCCGAGAAAGGATTCTTCAAAGCCGGTGCGGGAAGCCACGTCGGCCAGGGACAGCCCCTTTTGCTCGCGGATGGTTTTCACCCGTTCGCCCAGCAGGTCTAATTCTTCGGCCGCGGGCGAGGTCCCGGAGACGGACGAGATGCCTTCCAGGAAATGCTGCTCCCGCTGGCCGGCTTGGTTCATTTGATCGATGCCGGCCAGGAAATCTTCGTACTGGTCGTTTTTGTTCTGTTCGCTCATGGGGATGCCTCTATTTCCCGTTGCGGGCGAATTCAAAGCCTTTTTCCATGGCCCGGGTGTTGACCGGAATCATGTTGTGGGACCTTTCGGGCAGGGTCTCTTCCATGGCCCTGGTCAGGGACTCGATGGTGGTTGCGTCGGTCCGGCCGGTCATGGCGCCCAGTATGACCATGTTGGCCAGCCGGTCGTTGCCCGCCTCTCGAGCCAACTCGATGGCCGGCACCATCAGCACCTCCGGACCTTTGACCTTGACCTCTCTGGGTTTTATCAGGGAAGCGTTGACCAGCAGCAGTCCGTCCTTTTTGACCCGCGGGCCGAACTTGACCAAGCTGGGCTTGTTCATCACTATGGCGCAGACGGGATAGTGGATGATGGGCGAACCGATCTCCTCGTCCGAAACCACCACGGTGCAGTTGGCCGTCCCGCCCCGCATCTCGACCCCGTATACCGGCATATAGGTGCACTTATGGCCTTCGGACATGGCGGCGTAGGCCAGCAGGTTGCCGATGAACAGGACGCCTTGGCCGCCGAATCCGGCGATGATTAGATCAAAGTACAAATCCGTCTTCCTCCGGTTTAGTTTGGCCCCGCGGCTGGTGGCTCTTCTTCCGCGGTCACGTCCTTGAACACCCCCAACGGGAAATAAGGGACCATCTCGCTCTGGATGCGGGCGTTGGCCTCGGCCACGCTCATCTTCCAGTTAGTCGGGCAGGAGGACAAAAACTCGATGAAGCCCAGCCCCAGTCCCTCGAGTTGGGCCTCGAAGGCCTGGCGCAGGGCCTTCTTGGCCTTCATCAGGTTGGCCACCTTGTCCACGGCGACCCGGGCGGAGAAGGCGGTCCCAGCTAGACCGGCGATGAGTTCGGCCATGCGGATGGGATGGCCGCAGTCGGCGCAAGCCCGGCCGTAGGGTGTAGTGGTGGTCTTCTGGCCGATCATGGTGGTAGGCGCCATCTGGCCGCCGGTCATGCCGAAAACCGTGTTGTTGACGAAAATGACCGTAATTTTTTCGCCGCGCTGGGCCGCATGGATTATTTCCGAAGTGCCGATGGCCGCCAGGTCGCCGTCGCCCTGGTAGGTGAAGACAAAGGCGTCCGGTCGCGCGCGCTTGAGCCCGGCAGCCACGGCCGCGGCCCGGCCATGCGGGGATTCCACCACGTCCACGTCGAAATAATCGTACAGGAAAACGCTGCAGCCCACCGAAGCCGCACCCAGCGTGATTTCCCGGAGCTTGTATTCGTCCAGGGCTTCGCCCACCAGGCGATGAATGAGGCCGTGGTGGCAGCCGGCGCAGAAGTGGAAAGGTACATCCTTCAAGGCCTGGGGTCGTTTGAAAACCGCCTGCATGTCGCTACCTCCGCTTTTCCCGCGGATAATTTTTTTTAATCTCTTGGAGCAGTTCATCCGGCGACGGGATATAACCCGGAGGCACTCCGAAGAAGTCCACCTTGGCGCCGGGCCGGACCGATAGTTTCACGTCTTCCACCATCTGCCCGGTGTTGAGTTCCATGGTCAGGAAGTTGCGACACCGGGCCGAGGCGGCTTCGAAGAAGGCGGTCGGGAAAGGATAAAGGGTGATGGGCCGGATGAGACCGACCTTCAGGCCTTGTTCCCGGGCCATGACCACGGCGGTCTTGAGTACACGGGCCATGGACCCGAACGCGGCCAGGATGAGCCTGGCGCCTTCCAACATCAACTGTTGGCAGAGCACTTCCTTGGCGGTCAGGCGCTGGTATTTCTTGTAGAGCTTCCAATTATGCTTGGTCAGTTCGCCGTCGTTCAGGTACAGACTCTTGAGGAACTGGGACGGCCGGCCCCTGGCGCCGGTGAGAGCCCAGGGCTTGGGGATGCTCTTGGGCCTGTACGGCGTGGGCGTCAGGGATTCCTTCATGTTGCCCAGGATGGCGTCGCCCAGGATCAGGGCCGGGTTGCGGTACTTGTCCGCCAGATCAAAAGCCAGCATGGTGAGGTCGTAACATTCCTGCACGCCGTCCGGCGCCAGGACAATCACGCGGTAGTCGCCGTGACCGCCGCCGCGGGTGGCTTGAAAATAGTCGCCCTGGGAGGGATGTATGCCGCCCAGCCCAGGACCGGAGCGGCTCATGTTGACCACCACCCCCGGTATTTCACTGCCGGCCATGTAGGACAGGCCTTCCTGCTTGAGCGAAATGCCGGGGCTCGAGGACGAGGTCATGGCCCGGGCCCCGGTGGACGAGGCGCCCAGAAGCATGTTGATCGCGGCTATTTCACTTTCAGCCTGGAGAAACACACCGCCGATCTTGGGCAGGTGGGCACTCATGTACTCCGGGATGTCGTTCTGGGGCGTGATGGGATAGCCGAAATAATAGCGGCAGCCGGCCGCGATGGCGCCCATGGCCACGGCTTCGTTGCCTTTGATCAGGAGCATGGCTGTTTTTCTTAGGGGCATCTTATTTCCACACTTCTATGACGATGTCCGGGCACATCTGGGCACAGAGGGCGCAGGAGTTGCACCGGTCCGGATCAGTAAGTTCGGCCACGGGGTAGCCTTGGTTGTTCAGTCTTTCGCCGACGGCCAGAATCCGGCGCGGACAGGTCATAACGCAAAGTCCGCAGCCCTTGCAACGGTCTTCCAAAAAGACAAGCTTGGCTTCCTTCTTCACGGCAGGTTCGGACAACTCGGTTGGTTTCCTTTTCATTAGGTTTATTTCCAGGCCAGTTCGGCCGCGGCTCGGCTTGCGTCCGCCAGATTCTCCACGTTGAGCACTTTTACGGAAGCTTCGGCCGGTACGATCTTCTTGACCAGGCCGGCCAGAACCTTCTTGGGCCCGACTTCAAGGAAGTCAGCCACCCCGGCCTCGATCATGGCCTCGATCGAGTCGCACCACAGGACCGGCGAAATCATCTGCTTGATCATGGCCGCCTTGATCGCGGCCGGATCGCTTTCAGCCCGGCCGGTCACGTTCAGGACCACGGGGCAGGACGGGGCCATAAACTCGGTCTTTTCCAGTTCGAGGCTGAAATCGGCCGCGGCCTTTTCCATGAGCGGGCTGTGCCACGCGCCGGATACAGGTAGGGCCATGGTCTTGCCGCCCATGGTTTTGGCCAGGGCCGCGGCCGCGGCCACGGCCGCGCTTTCGCCCGTGATTACCATCTGTTGATGGGAATTGTGATTGGCCACTACCACCTGGCCCTTGTCTCGGGCCAACTCGACAATACCCTCCAGGTCCCCGCGGCTGAGTCCCATCACGGCCTGCATGGCGCCCGGCCGGGCCTGGGCGTCCCGGTGCATAAGTTCACCCCTGAGATTAACCAGTCTGAGCGTATCGGGAACGGTCAGCACGCCGGCCGCGGCCAGGGCCGAAAATTCGCCAAGGGAATGGCCGGCGGTGAAGTCCGGTTTCAGCCCCTGGTCACACAGGGCCTGGAAGCAGATCAAGTTTACCGCGATAATGGCCGGCTGGAGGTTTACGGTCAGGGTCAGCTCCTCGAGCGGGCCTTCGAAGCAGAGCCGGCTGATAGGCCGACCGGTGATCGCCTCGGCCAGGGCAAATATTTCCCGCGCCCAGGCATGGGTGTTGTGGATGTCTTTTCCCATACCCACGAATTGAGAACCCTGCCCGGGAAAGAGAAAGGCCTTTCTGCCCATTTGGACCTCCACTTGTCCGGGAATCCGTAGCCTCGGCCCGAGAGCCTAGGGCCACGCATGAAGCTTGATATTTATCGGTGAAAAAAGTGAGTGTCAAGATTAGTTTTTTGGTCCGGGCCCGGACGGGGTAACGGATGGAAAAAGGAAAAAGACAGTCCATTCACTTTTCGTTCAACACCTCCCTGACTCTGACCAGCATGTCCAGTAAGCGGTAAGGCTTGCCGATGAACCCTTTGGCGCCGGATTCGAGGCTGGCCTTGGCCTGTCCGTTGGCCGAGTAACCACTGGAAATAAGTATCCGGGCTTCGGGGTTGAGGCTTAAAATCTCCTTCAAACAACTATAACCGCCCATGCCCGGCATGTTCAGATCGAGGATGATCAGGTCAATTCTTCCTTTTTCCTGCCGGTATAGGCTTATGGCCTCTTCACCGCTTTCGGCCGTCAAGACGCAATAGCCGTTTTCTTCCAGGATGGTCCTGGCCGTCTCGAGTATGGCCTCTTCATCGTCCACCAAGAGGATGGTTTCCTCACCGCCCAGATAAGGCGGCTCAGGTTGAGCCGGAGGCTCCGCTTCGATTTCCTCGGTTTGATCCAAGGCCGGAAAATAGAGGTTGAAGGTGGTTCCGAAACCCGGTTCGCTGTAACAGTTCACCTGCCCGCCGTGAGCCTTCATAATACCGTAGACCACCGACAACCCCAGCCCCGAGCCCTGTCCCAAGCCTTTGGTGGTGAAGAAGGGCTCGAATATGCGCGCCAGTATATCTTTGTCCATACCCTGGCCCGTGTCGGAAAACCTGAGCAGTACGTAAGGTCCGGGTTTGAGATCCAAAAATCTGCGGCAGTACTGTTCATCCAGATAAACGTTCTCGGATTCGATAACCAGCCGGCCGCCTTCCGGCATGGCGTCACGGGCATTCGTACCCAAGTTGATCAAGACCCTTTCCACTTGATTGGGATCAGCCTTGATCAGGCTTAAGCCGTCGCTCAGACAAGTATTGAGGCTGATCATCTTGGGAATGGTTCTTTCCAATATTTTGACCGTTTCCATTATTTTCCGGTTCAGATCCACGGCCATGAGGTTTTGCTCCATCTTGCGGCCGAAAGTGAGAAGCCTGGTCACCAGGTCCGAGGCCCTGGCCACGGCTGCTTCTATTTCCTCGACGTATCTTCTCTGACGTTCGTTCAGGTCCCGAGTTTCCGTAAGTAACTGGGCGTAACCGGTTATGCCTTGCAACATATTATTGAAATCATGAGCGATGCCGCTGGCCAGCGTACCCACGGCTTCCATTTTTTGGGCGTGGAAAAGTTGCTCCTGTAATTTCTTCATCTCTTTTTCGGCCGACATCCGCCCGGTTATGTCCCGGCCGGAACAACGGAAGTGGTTTTCTTCCCCTTCTTCTTCCACCAGGGAACTTCTAAGTTCAACGTACAACTTTTCACCTTTGAGGTTTCTCAAACTCAAAACGCCGCTGTATCTTTTATCGGTACTGGTGGATTTCAAATAGTCCGACTCCAAAGACCGCTGATCTTCCGGTTCCATGAAATCGCTCAATAGCCGTTCGCTGATTGAATCCCTGGAAACGCCCAGGGCTTCACACGTGGCCAGATTGGCGGTAAGAATACGCCCATCGACATCATGGGTAAAAATGAAGTCGGAAATACTATCAAAAAGATCGCGGTAGTTTTTCTCGGATTTCAGTCTAGCCTCTTCGGCCTGCTTGCGTTCGGAGATATCCCTGACCCAGGTTTGAATTAAGTTCTCACCACCAATGGTAATGGCCTTGGCGCTTATCTCTGCTTCGAAGGCGGAGCCATCCCGGCGTTGAAGAACGACTTCGTATCGCGAAGGCGGTCTTTCGCCCCGCAATCGCGCCATGGCCCTGGTTCGCATCAATTCATACGAAGACGGATGACTCAATTTACTCCAATCGAGTCCCACCAGTTCCTTCTTTTCATAACCAAGTATCTCGCAGGCGCGACGGTTGGCAAAGGTGATATAATGACCGTTATGCATCAAAATGCCGTCAAAGCTTTCCTCCACTAGGTTCCGGTATCGTTCTTCGCTTTCCCTCAAGGCCTCCTCTGACTGTTTAAGCCAGGTGACGTCCGACAGGATGCCCTGAATGCCCACGACTTCGCCGTTTATTAATAAGGGCTTGCTTTGGGATTGGACCCACCGTATCCCGCCGGATGAGTCCAGGACCCGGTACTGACTGGGGTGGCCTTGGTTCTTGAGAACGTCTTCAAACTCGGCGGTCAGGCGTTCAAGGTCCTCCGGATAAAGGTGCTCGGCAAAGGAAGTTCCGATCATCTCCTCCGGGGTTTTACCTAGAATTCTCCAGCAGGCGGGGCTGACGTAGGTTATTTGGCCGCTGGTATCAATGGTGAAGATCAACTGGTCTATGTTCTCGACCAATTCTCTGAACTTTTTCTCGCTTTCCTTCAGGGCCGATTCCGCCTGGTGACGCTCGGTAATATCCCTCAGAAGGAATAAGCGACCCAGGGGTTGTCCCTCCCTGTCCTTCAGCCAGGAGCTGTTCAGGCTGAAACGCCGGATGGCCGATTCCAGGTTCAAGGTGATTTCCCGGCTTATTTCGTTTAGTTCCAGAGCTTCGAATTCCCGGCCCCAGGAAAACACCGCGGCCAATGGCTGACCTATAATACCAGCGGAGCCATGTTCAAAGGTTTGCCGGGCGGCCAGATTCAAGTCCACGATCCTGTTCTGCCGGTCCGAGACAATCACCATGTCCTTCATGTGCTCCATGACCGCTTCCCGGGCTATGGGTGTCAGGTCAAGGAGCTTGTATTTCAACAATCCCAGGGCCAGAGTCAGGCCGGTCAAGGTCAAAGCGAAGGGGGTCAGGTCCAGGTGCGGTAAGGGACTCAGGTCAAAGACATATAAAATGTTGCCCAGCCAGGGTGCGGCCAGGCCCAGGAGGATAATAATGATCTGCCGGCGGTATAAACGCAGGCTTTTGAGGAATTCATGCAGCAGGATGATGGTGCCGGCCAGAAGCAAGGTGTATGAGTAAGTGACGAAAACCCAAAATACCGGTCCGCGCTCGTAAGCCACCATGGGAAACGGGCCGCTCAAATCCAACCAGGCCTCGCGCCACATCAGGTGATGCCACTGCTCAGTCCAAAGCACGACCAAGGTCAGGACCGGTATTAAACCCACCAGGATAATATCATGAGGCCTGATTTTAGTTTTGGTCGGGCGATAGTTTATGGAAAAAAACAGCCAGAGAGGCGGCACCAGCACCACGCCGAAATATTCGAGGGTGGCCCACCAGAGTTTGTCATTCAATTCCTGAGCCGAATATTCCCGGAAGTAGCCGAAGGACCAGAAGGTCAAGGCCGCCATAAGGGCCATCAACATCCTGGCGTTGGCGTTCCGGCGATAGGTGAACAGATATACAGTAAAAATAGCGCCAACTATCGCCGAAATCAGGGGGGGGAGACTATGGAGTGCGGACAAGCTCTACCTCTGCCTCAGGGGCCATCCAGATAAGAAACAGTCAAAGCGTCATCCTTGAGTTGATAAAATCGATTAAAGGCGCAGGTTGGAGATGCTCAACGTAATCGTCCAGGGAGTTGGTTAGCTTTGAGCATGACACGATAATACTTCTGGGTCCCTTCAGCGGCCTTTGCGATAAATATATTGAATCTTCGTTGAAAGTTGATAAAAAGTCAAGCAGTACAGGCAAGATAGCGTATCTATTAAACGGATGGTGGAAACGGTTGTACCTGGAGGATCAGGGTGGGCGCTTGGTCGGCCGGGCCCGGTTCCGAGGATCAAACTCTGTTTTCATAGAAACCAGACTATTCGAAATCGGCCGCACCGATAAAACAGCCCTGGGGCGGCGGGCTGGCCGGAATGGAGCCGGCCTGGGGGGCCTTGGCCGCCGATCCCGCCGCCGATGCTTCGAAATACTTCCTTAAGGCCTGGAGTCTTGGATTGCTCGGGTCAAGGGTCAAGCCGTGACGGACATCGGCTTCGGCTCCAAGTCTGTCGCCTAATTCATTTCTAAGAAAGGCTCGCTCCGTCAAGGCTTCGACATTAATAGGCTCCCTGGCCAAAGCCTGGTTGAAGTCGGTCATGGCCTGACTGGTATTGCCTTTCCGCCAAAAGGCCCGACCACGATCAATAAAGACACGGGTATATTGTTCGTTCAAGGCCAGGGCTCCGTTATAGTCAGCTATAGCCCCATCAAAGTCTTTGTTCTGGGCTTTGTCCAACCCCCGGCGCCTGAGCATTTCCGGAGCAGCCATGGCTTCCAGCTTGACCTCTAATGTCAGCCTCTTGCTGTTTCGCCAAACTTCGAGGCTGGCAATATCGCCCGGGTCGGAAGCGGCCACCAGGGGCGGCAGGTCCTTGGCGGCCGCCAGTTTTTGTTTATTAAAGGTCAAGATAACATCGTCTTTCTTAATCCCACCCTTGTCCGCAGGGCCTTTGCGTTCCACATCCCGAATATAAACGCCGGCTAACTGCGACGCCCCAAGTTGCTGGGATACTTCCGGCGATAGATCCTCTATGACTACCCCCAGCCAGGCGGGAGCCTTTCCTGGTAGGTCCAGCGCGGGTGCGGCCGCGGAAGGTCCGGCCAGGCCGGTCGTCCTTTGACTCTGCCAGTAGGCCAGCCTCTGTCTGGCTTTGCTCCTGAGGCCGTCGTCTTCGGCTGAATATGGATTATCGTCGCCATAGCCGGCTAGAACCCGTTGCCAGGCCTCGGCCTTCTTGGCCGAAGGCAGGTTGGAGTCATTTTCCAAGGTTTCCACTTCAAGCCAGGCTTTGTCCATCGCCGCCTGCCATTCCTGCCAACTCTGCCTGGCCTTGGCTTCGTCTTTTATATCCCCCAGCTTGACTGTTGGTACGGTCGGCCTGGCCGTCCCAGGAGTTACCGTGGTTGCGGGCGGAGACGCCGAAGTGGTGGGAGACATGCTTCCGGTTGGTACCAAATAGTAAGACTCGGTCAAAGAGTGTGTTTCCCAGGGAATCTGTTTGTCCTGAGAAGCCAGTTTGACTTCCTTGCGTACATTCATGAACAACTCCAGGAGACTCAGGTTGGTCGTGGTCAGGTGTTTGAGCAGTTTCGCAGTGTACAGGCCGTTGCGGTCCGTTCCGTCCGAGGCCACTGAACCAGGGGCGGTGGCGTAAGCCAGGATGGAGCCGACCGGGGCGTTCATTTGGGCCAGACCTCTGTTGGTGCTGCGAAAACCACGAAAAGGATTATCCCGGCAGGCGTCCAGTATGATGATGTTCAACCTGTTGCCAGCCTCTTCCATGGCGCCTAGGACGTAAGAGGCTTTAAGGCAGGTCACGTCCACGTCATACTTGCGCTGGACGTCCGCGTCCACCGGCACCAGATAGTTTTCCCCGTCAACCTGGAGGCCATGTCCGGCGTAGAAGAAAAGACCTACTCCGCCACGCTTGATCTTATCCCCGAATTCCCTCACCGCCGCCATCATCTTGGGCCGATCTACGTTGAGTCTCTTGATCACCGTAAAACCGATCCTGTTGAGAGCCGTGGCCATATCTTCGGCGTCGTTAGCTGGATTGGTCAAGGGTGAGGTTCTATAAGCTGCGTTGCCTATGACTAAAGCCACGCGTTGCTCCGGCTGAGCCGAGGATATCCCAAATGGCCATAGTAGGCTGAACAGGGCCAGTATGGGCACCAGGCGGACGGCTTTGGATTTCATCAGACTCCTCCGAACATTAAGACAGCCCATTTTGATTAATAATATCCAAAATCAAAGCCAAGACCAAGCCTGTATTTTAAAGGTGGAACAACGGGTAAAATAGATATCCTTTATCCTCTCGCCCCTGTAGATCTGTCCTGCTTACAGCGGGACCAGGCACCTTTGCTCTATCAACAAGCCCACTCTTTGATCCAGTCGTTAATACCGATGGTTTGCCGGGCCGCGATCTGGGCGCGCTGGAGGCTACAGGAGGAGAGGACGTCCTCGAGGATGGCCCGGAGCGTGGCCGGATCACCGGGGCAGTGCCGGATGTAGCGTTCGGCCAGGGCCTGGCCGCCGACCATCAGCATGGCCGCGCAACGATTCCAGACCAGGCCGTCGCCGGTATAATGATAGTCGCGTGGTTCGCCCTGGTGGCGCAGGAAGCCCCGGGTCCAGAGCCATTTCTTCTTGCCCATCGTGGCCAGGACGAAGTTCCAGAAGTTTTCACCGCCGCCATAGGCGTATTTTTGGGGCCAGCCGCCCAGGGAGTCCCAAAGAGCCCGAGTGGTCATCATCCCGCAGGTCGAAGCGGCCGGGACCTCTATCACGCCGTCCGGCGTGACCGAATAGGTCCACCTGGTCAGGGCATAGCCGATGAAACCCTGGTCCAGACGGTTGACCAGTTTATATGGGTTGGGCTTGGCTTCTAGGAGCTTGTAGGTATTGGCCAGATGCAGGCTGCCGTCGAGCCGGTCATGATTGAGCCAGTAATAACGGAACATGTCCCAGAGGACGCCTCGAGGCACGGCGCAATGAGCGTCGCAGAACCACAGGAGATGGCCGCTGGAGGCCCTCACGCCCACGTTCTTGGCCTGCCAATGGCAGAGCCGTTCGGTGTAATCGAGACTCTTGAGCCAGGGGTGCAAGCCGGCCGCGGCGTCTACTGACTCCCGCGAGCGCCGGTCCACATAGCCTTGATCCATCAACTTTTGGCAGCGGAAGCCTTTTTCAATGACCTTGGGGCAGAGCCGGCCCTGGGCTTCGAATTCGGGGCAATGGTTATCCACGGCGATGATTTCATAGTCAATGTCTCGGCCATCGAGTTCATGGTGGACCGAGGCAATGGTGTGGATCACGTGCGGGTGTTCGCCGGCATAGGGGATGATGACGGATAAGTGCACGATGATTTCCTATGGACGAGATGGATAGGATGGGCTGATGATGGCATCGGATTCCCATCGAGTGAAATGGGCCTTATTGCCGGCTTTGCGATATCCGTTGGTGACCATCCAGGGTCGACCGAGATCGCGGATGGCCGGTGAATTGCTGGGCTTAGCCCAGACGCCATAGCGCCAGCGCTGGACTTCGGCGATTAAGGTTGGATTGCCTCGCCAGTCATGAAATTGCTTTTCCGGGTTGCGGTCAGGGTTTAGTAGTTGAACTGTCCGGCGGACGAATTCGCCCCGGATCAAGCTGGGATGGCCGCAGAAACCAGTTGCTATCCGTTTATCGGCGGGGCATTCAAAATAGCGGCCATTCCAGGGAAACCATAGATTCCAGTTTTTCATGGCTTCACGGCCAGCCGGAAAAACCGGCAGGCGCAGGATTGCCAGATCGGATTCGGCCGACATGATGGCCAGCATGTCGGCCAGATCGATCGGCCGCAGAAGTTCCCAGTCATCTTCGAGATGGAATATCCATTCGGCCGTGGCCGCTGACCAGACGCGGTGGAATGCCTGGGGAAAGCTACTGCTTGGCGACAGGCTCATCACCAAATATTGAAGATCGAAAAACTTCAATGCGGCCAATGTTTCCTTTTCCGTCGATGGCCCAATTGGATCGATATTAATGATCAACCGGTAGTCCTGGAAGCCGGGAAACATATAGCGCTCGAAGCTAGCCAGGGTTTGGCGCAGGATATCGGGCCGCCGGGTGGCGGTTATGGTGATATCGATCATGATTGTTTCCAATGCATCCGAAGAGCTTTGATATCTGCGATAGCGTGGTTGCGTAAGAAATTAAATAACGGCCGATATTGGGCTACAGTATATTTAGGGCTGGCCTGGAATGACCAACACAGACTCTGTTTTGTTTCTTGATCCAGATCAGATCGGTATTGCAGGACGGTCTGAATGTGGGCAGCAATAGTTTCAGGTTGGTCGGGATTTTCGATGCAGCACGAAAGCTGCCGGGTCCAAGGAGCATGATATTGGGGAAAGCCGATAATCACCGGCGTGCCGCAAGCCAGGGCTTCGATAGGGCCGCGATCGCCCTGGCCGTGGGAGCCCAGGGCCAGGAATAGGCGCGATTCATTATAGAGCCGGCAAAGTTGCGGCCTAGACACCATGCCGGGCAAGACGACGACCAGATCATGCTCACGGATCATAGATTTGATGCGGCTGGTCCGTTCGCCGTGATGAAAGGCGCCGGGCAGGATGCATCGAAGCCGCCGGCCGAACAGACGCTGATACGCGATGGCGGCCTCGATTCCACGCCACTGGCCCTTTTTGTCGTGGATATGGCTGGCGCCGATCATGACATCATAGCTCGGCGTCAGGCGCAGCGGTTGGAAGATGTCCGGATTGATCGGCTTGCGGAAATCGAGGTGAAGGCGGTCATTATCCCAGTATTCCCGGCCGGAAAGATCATCGAGAATCACATGCCAGATCGGCCAGCGCGCGCGGCCGGAATTGGCGGCGTAGAGCCCTAGCCAGTGGCCACGTTCATGGGCCGGGACCAGGAAATCGGAATACCAGGCCCGCCAGCCGCCCCGGCACCAGATTATATCTCCGGGCTGGAGCAGATCGAGGGCGCGGGATAGGCCGCGGACACCGATCAGGCGGAATCCGCGGCCGTAATCCAGATCGATATCGAGGCCGTCGATGATGGCCAGGGCCGAATCCACCAGGCCTTCGGCCACCATGAGGCGCAGGAGATAATGATAGCCCTCCTCCGGGAAATGCTCGGCCAGAGCACGGCTGGAGGATTGGGCGTAGAGGAAGATTAGGCGCATGATGGCTCTCCTGGACGGGATGGACGGGATGGACCCCGCGAATCCCGCGAGGACGCGGGACTGCGGCGCAATGGACGGGATGGACAGGATGGACTGAATAAATCGGTCTGTTCGATCAGGCGGGATAGGGCCTGGCGTTCAATCGGGAGATCGGCTCGGACGCCGAGTTTATCTATTGATGCGCCGACCTGATGCCAGATGGTCTGGCCGACGTCCTTGAGCCATATCCCGCGCTTCGCGGGACCGCCCCGGCGGCTCCAGTGCCAAATCCAGTCATCGCCGCAGAACGTTTGAAGCTCGATCGGGATGGGCGGGATGGAATCGAGGACCTCGCGGCGGATGGTGAAGACCCAGTCCTCGCGGCGCCGCATGGGCACGGCCATGATGGGACCCCCATCGGTCATGTCGTGTTTGTCGCGGGACGTGGCCGGGCAGACTACGGCCGCCTCGGGATGATCATGGAAGATGCGGGCAATGCGTTCCAGGAATCGCGGGCCGACTTCGATATCGTCATTGAGGATGGAGACCAGCTCGCAAACGCCTAGACGCTCGAAGCCCAGCCGCCAGGAGGCATTGACGGGGAGGGGTTGGGGCGGATTGAGGATTTGGGTGAAGTTCTTGTTTCGCGAGATGCCTTTACTAATATCTGTTGGCCAGGGCTGGCCGGTATTATTAATAATGGTGATTCGGGCCGGCTGAAGAGCGCCCTGGGCCAGACAGGCAAGGAGAGTTTGAGCCAGGTCCAGGTTTACGACGGGGATGACGATTTTAATATTCATTATTGCACCAGGATGATTTTGGCGGCGGCCTTGGTCAGTTCATAAGCGCCGATATCCACGGTGCCGCCTTTGGCGGTGACATTGCCTTCGGCGTCGGTGATGGCCGCGCCGGCATAGTCGGTGATCGAGGCCTGGCCGGACCAGACCGAGTTATCGCCGTGATTCTTGGCCGGCGAGGCGCTTTTGATCTGAAAATCGGTCGCCGCGGAATAGGAGCCGGTGGCGTTGAGGAAAACGGGATCGGCCGGCGTGAGGCTATGAGAGTCCTGGCTGACCCCTGATTTCCAGTCATTGAATGATGAATAAACCACGGGCGAACCATCAGTATCCGCCCATTCCCAGTTCGCATCAGGCGACCAGAGATTGTAATCGATGGTGACTCCGGCGACGCCGGCGCCGGCTTTGGTTCCCGAGGATTCCCAAGCCAGGTTTTTGGTGCATCCGGCGAGAATATTGTTTTCGAAATACCAGCCGACTACACCGGAAGTGGGGAAATAATCGGTGCAATAAACCGCGTTGTCTGCGTTATAAATCGTATTGTTATAGAACGACCAGGATATGCCCGTGGTCGGTTTGTAGGCTTTGATTCGAATCGCGGCTGAGTTCGCGCCACCGGTAACTTTGGCGAAGATATTATAGGCTACGATGTTCCCGCCGGCCTTGGTTTTGTCGTTTTGGTCATTCGTTCCGCTGGCATGAAAGCCGGCTGGGACCTTGCCGGCTGCTACGATATCTGCCACGGTGTCAACATAATTATATTTGATAATATTGTTCTGCATGATGGCATCTGACCCCTGATAGAAAATAATCGCGCCACCCAGGCATTGACTGATCGTATTATGCAAAACCTGACATCCGGAGGCCGCCTGGAAGCTAATGCCTTCGGCGTCAGTCGTTTGAAATTGATAATAATAGTCGTTTTCGGTGATGGTATTATCTTGCACCAGCCAATTAGTGGCGGTGCCGCCGGCGGAGGTTATCGATTGTCCGATGCGATAAAAGGTGCAATTTTGGACCGTGATGTTACTCGTATTTGTTCGGGCGCTTATGCAATATTTGATGCCTTTGAACGTGACATTATCGATGATCCAGTTAGCTGAGGTCGTAGGTAAAAAGATGCCGCCGCCGTCGGTGGCCGCTCGGTTATTGCTATATAAACTGATGTTTTTAACGGTTATATATGACCTGGCTGTCGAGCCGCCGATGTTACCATAGGTCGCCGCCGTATCCTTATAAATCTGATGGGAACCGTCGGTTATGGTGCCTTCGTTTGGGGCATCCCCCGGGTAATAATAAATGGTGTTCGGCGATCCGGCGACGATAGAAAAACTGCCGGGCGTCCATGAACCATCTGGTGCGCCGGTATATTTGCGGAGGCAGGTAAAGATCGTCCCGTTGATGGCTTCGATGACGCCGTAATAGTTGGTCCCGCCGGAGAACGTCTGTTTATAGTGATGAGCATAAGTTCCCTCGGCCACCCAGGAGGCCGCCGTCCAGGTCCCGAGGGTTATCAGGATATGGCCGGGCGAGCCGGGCCAATCGCCACGGATGGTTATCGGCGCGCCATCTGAACCGGAGGCGCCGACCGCGAGTTTATGATCGGAATGGGAGCTATCATAATGCAGGCCGCGGACATAGAGCGTATCGCCAGCAACAACGCCGCCAGCGCCCCAAACGATTGAGGCAAAACCCTTCCAAGGATCAATTTCGGCGCCACTACCGCCGCCGGGGGCCACATAGGGGATGCAATGCCAGATCGTAGCCTGGGCTGGGCCAGTCGCCAGGACCAGAGCGAGGGCAAGGAATAGGATGGTGCGCCGGAGTTTCAGGCGGCGGATGGGGTGGGAAATCCAGGCCAGGGCCGAGATCAGCCAGAAAATAGGAGTCCAGATAAGGTCGGCGAAGCGCATGGCGAGATACCTCGTTATTTAAAGGTCAGGGTGACCGAAAGGCCTTTGGGGGCCATGGTGTGGATCGTGTCCACGTCGACATAGATCAGATCGCCGGTGGCCAGGTCTTTGTTGGCCGCGGTGACGCCGGTACTCGAGGCGGAAAAAGCGTCGCCCAGGGTGATCAGGGTCGCCAGCATGTCGGCGTTCGCGCCGGCGCGGCGGCGGCGGACCTGAATGGTGGTCGAGCCGGTCACGCCCTTGGTATGGACGGCGGCCAGGGCGCTGTAGAGATACAGGCCGTTCATTTCGGCCGGCACGGCAAAGGCGATGGTGCCGTCGCCCACGGCGATCGAGTCGGAGGATTCCACCAGGGCCAGGCAAACGGCCTTGTTGGCGGCCCGGATGCGCAGGGCCTGGTTGGCGGCGTCGTACACGGCGTTGAAGGCCGCCTGATCGGTTTCGATGACGGTGATGGCGGCGCCGTTCGAATCGACGCGGACCTGGTTGAGGATTTCCTGGGTCGAGAGGTTGTCGGCGCCGGCCGGGGACCAGACCAGCCAGGATAGAATAGCCAGGATCATAATCATGAGGCATAAATTGAGGCGAGTCATGGTGAACTCCTTATTAGTCCCGCGGGACGCGGGATTGCTTCGTCACGCCAGGGCGTGACTCGCAATGACAAGTCAGTATCGGGGCGTAGTGGTTTTCATAGATCGAATCCCAATTGTAGGTCTGGCGGGCATGGGTACGCGTCATGATGGCTTCATTGGCCCGTAGGCGATCGAGGATGGTTCGAGCTAGACCCTCACCCTGACCCTCTCCCAAAGGGAGAGTCGTTCGACCCAGAGGCTCACGACGGGGGGAAGTCCCGCATCTCGCGGGATCACCCTGACCCTCTCCTAGGGGGAGAGGGGAATTTATACGAGATGGGGAATTCCAGGCGCCGAAATCATGATACTGGGCGAAGCCGCCGGAGATTTCCTTCTGCTGGGCCAGGGAGCCGTTCAAAACCAGGAAGCAGCCGGCCAGGGCGGCTTCGGGCACCACCAGGCCGAAGGATTCATGGTCGGTCGGGAAGATGAATAGATTGGCCAGACTGAAGAGTTCCCGAATCATGCGTTTGGGGATGCCGGCCTCGAACCGGGGCGGTTCGAAGTCCGAGGTGAAGATGAAATCGACACCAGGTTCGAGGCCATTTATGGCTGCCAGGAGCCGATAACGGTCCAGGCTGCGTTTGTAGGTGGTTTGGGTGGCCCATTGATTGGCCACCACTAGGCAGACCGACAGGTTTTCCAGGATTTTGAAGACGCCGAAGATTTTTATGACTTCGCGGACGCGCTTGGCTTCGAGCCGGTCTTGGGCCGCCGGCAGGACCTGGACGATATCGGCCCGCAGCACGGCCGGATAAGCCTCGATGAAGCGCCGGGTGTCGTCGGAGAAGTCCATCCAGGAACGCGGGTCCTTGATGTGGGGAATGACCGTCACATCATCCGGGGTGCCCCGGAATTGGGCGGCCACGTGCATGGCGTCGGTCCGGTTGGGATAGACCAGTTTGTGGTTGGGGCCGTAAGCCCGGATGTCCCACCAGTCCCGGCGGCCGTTGGGGATGGAGTGAATCCAATGGAATCCCGCGAAGCGCGGGACCTTCGGCCCTTTCGATAGATGCCGAATGCCTTCGGCGTAGGGGAGGTTCCAGCCGGTGAAAATCAGGTCATGGGTGAAGGCGCAATCGAAGTCTCTCAGGGCGTCGGCCAGGACATTGGCCGTTCTGAGGGCCACGATTTCATGTTCGGTCGAGAGATCGCGCCGGGACTGGTAATCCACGAGATGGGTGAAGGGCAGGATGGGACGGATGAGATACGGCGCGTCATAGCCGCGCAGATCGGCTTGTTCCTGGCACAGGATTACGACTTCATGGCCGTGGGCCGCCAGCATATGGGCCTGGTCCAGGACGATCCCAGTCAGGGAATAACCCGGGTTGAAGTAACTGAAGGAGGTGATGATGGCGATTTTCATATTTCCCCGTCGTGAGCCTGTCGAGAGCCTGTCGAGAGCCTCCAGGTCGAACGACCTCCAGGTCGAACGACCTCTGGGTCGAACGACCTCACCCTGACCCTCTACCAGGGGGAGAGGGGAATTTCCGCATCTCATAGATATCCGATGGGCTTTTCATCGAAAACTCTCTAATGGCCGCTCTTTGGAGTTTAATGTAAGTGCAGAATTGTTCTTCCGACCACGGATTAAAAGGAAAAAATTCTTCATCCTGCCAATAAATCCAATGATAAAACAAATTTCTCACCTCCCGAAATAAATGCCGCTACGCCGGCCAGGCCTGAAGCCGGACCTGGGCGTTCAAGGTGTTCACGGCGAAGGTGGCGTAGCACTTGCCGTAATAGTCGTCGGCCGCGGTGATGGATACTTCCCAGACCGGCGAAATCAGGATCGGCAGGAACGCCGCGCCGCCGACCGTATCACCGGAATAGACCATGCGGGCCACGTTGCGCAGACTGTCCACGCCGGTCGAGTCATTGCCGGTGACCGTGCCGATGCCGACATACAATTCGTCCACCGTGGTGGCCGCGTTTTTGGTGAACACGCAAGTGGCCTGGAGCTTCCAGCGGCCGGGCGGGAGAGCCAGGGACGAAGCGCCGCCGTCGGACCATTGGCCGCTAGTCAGGGCCACCGAGGAGCCGGCCGCGGATTCGAGGGCCGGCCAGCCCTTCTTCGTGGCCACGGCCCAGTACCCGGTGGCCACGTCCACTAATTCAAGCACCTGGCCGGCGGCGTCCATCGGGATATAGTTGCCGGCGCCGTACCCGATGATCTGTTCGGTGCCGTCCGGGTCGACCAGGACATCGAAGGTGTCGTCGCCGTCGAGGACGACGAAGGCCAAACGGATGCCCGAGCCCCGGGCCTTGGGCAGGGCGATAGTGCGGTCGGCGGTCAGGCCGGCGATGGTCAGGGCGTAGAGGGTCCGGTTGGTTCCCTGGGTGATGGTGATGCCCGAGGTGGTCAGGGTGTGGGCGCTGACGGTCCATTCGCTGGGCGGATTCTGGACCTCCTGGCCGTATTCGACACCCGAGAGGCCCGCGTCCACGGTACAGGTCACGGTGACCGTGGTGTTGCCGCCGCCGAAGCTCGAGGAAACCACGTGGCCATAGGCGTCGGCGGTCTGATCGAGCTTGACCGCGCGGCCGGCCACGTAGACCGCGGTGCGGTCCACGCCAGTGATGGTGAAGGTCGAGGCCGAGGCATAGGCCACGGCGGCGGATTCGTCTATCCACCACGAGCCGGCGGGCGTGCCGGCCTTGGGCGTGCCGTCTTCGTTGAGGGCCACGTCGAGGCGGGCGTCCACGCTTGAGGCCGAACCACGAGCGTTGACGATTTCGGTGTGGTCGGTTTCGAATTCGTACAGGTAATCGGTCAGGTCCACCCAGGCGGCGCCGGTGTAGCATTTCAGGCGCGGGGTGCCGCCCGAGGTATCGAGCCAAAGCTGATACGCGGTCGGGCTGGTCGGGGCCGAGGCGCCGGAGAAGAGCGTCTGGAGCGAAGCGAAGTTTTCGTTCAGCTTGGTGGGCGTGTTGCCCAGGGTGGTCGAGCCGGCGAAAGTATTCCAGGTTTGGGACATTCTCAAAACCCCCTAACAGCTATGTCCGCCGTGGCGGCGACGGCCGCGCCGGCGGCGTCGAAAACCCAGACCGTGAACTGGCTCGCGGCCTTGTCCACGTTGGGAATGCGGGCAGCGGCGCTCAGCACCGTCACGCCGACGTGATATTCCGAGACGATGTTCAGGCCGAGGCCGGCCAGGGTGAAGGTCGTGCCGGTATCGGCGATGGACTGGTTCAAGGCCCGGGCCTCCTGGTCCGGGACGTCGATGATTTCGGGCAGGGCGGTGATGGCCAAATAGGTGTTGGGCAGATCGATGTCGGTGGTGACGCGCATTTGCCAGTAACGGCCGGACAGGAAGGCCGGCTGCGAGTACACGGCCCAGGCGGACCAGACGATGTTGTCGTCGCTGACGCGGTACTCGAGGACGGCCGAATCAAGCGAGGTAATCGAATCGAAAGTGTCGTTGGGATAAAGGCCGAAGGTGCGGGTCGAGAGCGAATCGAAGTCGGCATCCCGGAGTGTGGCGGTATAGGTCATATCGAGGCGCAGAGTGAACGAGCAGATCAGGGTCAGGTCGTAGACCTGGCTGGTGTACACGCCGTCGCCGCCGGCGAACTGCTTGGTCGAAACGGCGTCGAAGTCGGTCGCGACCGGAAAGTCGTCATAGTCCATGCCCGGCAGCCAGACTAATTTCTCGGAGGCCGGGGTATCGTCGTAAAACATGTATTCGTTGAGGGTCCCGGAGCCGACTTCATCCGGGATTTCGTCCTGGGTCAGGACGATGTTGAGTTCGGTTTCGATATCGACGGTGATGGAGACCGAGGCGGCGGTGGTCGAGAACAGGCCGCTCTGGTCGATGGCCTTGATCAGGAAACCGTACGTGCCGTCCAGCGGCGGCCGCCAGGAAGCCCGGTTTTCCTGCACGCCGTCGATGACGATTTCGGCCTTTTCCCAGGTAACGCCGCGGCGAATCTGGTACCCCCAGAGATCGGCGTCGGCGACGTGGGCCCAGGCTAAAACGATTTCGTCGTCCCGCTGCATGGCGGTGAAGCCGGTCACGTCCGAAGGCGGCAGGAGCTTGCCCAAGATGCTGACCCGGACCGATTCGCCATCGCCGGGCTTCCTCGAGGGCGAGACGGCCACGTCATAGGCCTGGCCGTAGGTCAGGGGCAGGTCCACGAGGAAGGCCGGCAGTTTGGACCAGCCGATTTCGGTCCACTGGGTCTTTTCGGCCTGTTTGAGGAAGATGTACCAGCCCAGGGCGTAGCCGCGCCAGGCCAGGGACAGGGTGGACCAGCCGGCGCCGTCCGAGCCGGGCTGCCAGACTTCGCTGGCGGTCAAGCCGGCCACGGCCGGCAGGTCGGATGGGTTTTCGGCGTCGCCGATGGCCACGTCGTCGGCATAGAGTTGGGCCGGGACTTCGATGGCCGTGATCTTGCGGCGCAGTTCCTGGGACCTGGTGATGGTCAGGACCTGAAACTGCTTGTACACGGCGTTGACCTGGCCGAAGGAGTAGAGATCGAACTGGACCGGCGTGCCGTAATCCCAGCTATTGCCGGGTATGCCGGCCTGGGGCAGCACATCGGTGGTGGTTTCGACGGCCACGCCGGTGATGTAGACATATTCGCGTTCGTCGGTGTCGGCGTGCTGAACGGTCAGGGCGTAGGAGACGCCGGGATAGCGGGTCACTTCGCGATCGAGGGTCACGGTGTTGGCCGTGGCGGTGACCAGGCGGCCGCCGTACCCCCACTGGGGTACGTCGTGCTGGACTTCGACGACGTCGCCGGGCTGGCAGGCCAGGGCATCCACGGCGGCTTCGAAGCTGACGGTCAGGGTCTGGTACCGATTGCGGTTCATCAGGGCTTTGCCGTATTTGACGGCCATCGTCCTCGATGTGCAGCCGATCAGGTTGACGCTGGTCTTGTTGATCGAGCGGGTGGTGGTGTCGAAATCGTCGGCGTAGATTTCCACGGTCTGGCGCGAGTAATCGAGTTCGGCGTCGTAATAGGTGAGTTCGACGGCGTTGGCCCGCTGATCCAGCGCCAGCCATTCTTCGCGGAAGCTGTCCTTGTTGATGTTGCCCATCGTGAACAGGAACTTCTGGACGCCGGTATCGACCGGTTTGTCCACGATGACCGTGAACTTCGAGCCGCTCTGGACCACCGAGCCCCGGCCCAGGGTCGCTATGGCGTCGAGGGCCGACCGGAGGCTCATGGCGGAATCGAGATAGATGTTGACGTAATAGCCCTTGGCGTCGCACCAATCGGCCCAGTCGGAGAAGGCCGAATAGTCTATCTTCGCGGCGGCGATGTTCCCGCCGTAGGTCGAGTTGTGCAGCAGGTCGTAGCAAGCCCAGGCCGGGTTGTTGGCCCACTTGTCTTCGTACGCGGCGCCGGTCCAGACCGGGACGGTCGAGCGATGCAGCAGGCAGGATATGCGCGGCAGCGAGCCGGATAGTTGGTCCGTGGCCAAGGCCCGGACGGCTAAAAGGGCGGTCCCCGGATATCTGAAATCGTCCAGGATTTTTTCCTGGAGATATTCCCAGTAAATGTCATTGCGGTAACGGGCGCCGGCCGGCGCGGCTTCGTACAGTTTGACCCGGACTTCATATTGGCCGGGCGCATTGGGGAAACTGGGCGGGGCGATGAAGCGGCGCATGACGTCGAGGGTGTTGCCGTCGACGCGGATGTAGTCGTAGAGCGTGACGCCGGGCTGATAAACCTGTTCTTCCGAGACCCAACGCCAAAAACAGACGGCCGGGACATAGCCGCCGCGATCGCCGTCGCTGGGGTCCCAGACAAAGATGGGGTTGGCGGTTTCATATTGGTCGCCTTCGGTGTGATCAGTCGAGGTGGTCGAGCCGGCTTCGAGTTCGATCCAGCCTCCACCGCGATACATGTCCCAGTACCCGGCGGACCAGCGGTCGACCGTGATGGTGGTCGGGTCGGGCAGGTACGCCCCCTGGATTTTGGTCCAAGCCCCGGCGCCGACCAAGCGGTATTCGATCTGGACCTTGAGGCCCTGGGCGTCATAGCCGCCGGCGTCGTTGATATAGGTCAGGCCGTAAGGCAGGCTGAGGCCGATGCCGATGCCCTGGGCCGCGTTGCCCTGAGTGGTGCGGGTGACCCAATCGGTGTCGCTGAGCTGGACGCCCACGCCCACGTCGGTGCGGGTATCGTTGAAGCACTGGATGACGGATTGGGTAGTCGTGCCGGGGCGGACTTCGGTCCAGACGTCGCGATACTGGGAGATGGGGTTGTCGTTGATTTCGATGTCGGTGACGGTGGTGACTTCATGATCGGCCAGGGCATAGAGCAGGTTAAGGAATTGCTTATCGCCTTCGGTCTGGACGTATTTGCCGATGACGGGCGGGACGACGCGGTGGATCCCGTAGATAATGGGCACGGGCGAGCCTTCGGCGGTGACGTTGGCGTCGGTGGTCCAGGAATAGGTGGGCGAGGTATCGCCGTACGCGCTCGAGTTGGGGGTGGTTTGGGCCAGGCGGGGCCTGGGGAAGACGGCCGAGATGAGGAGCCCGCCGGCGACGATGACGCCGGCCGAGATGGCGCCGGACAGCACGGTGTAAGCGGTGGAGAAGCCGAGGCCGAACATGCCGGCGCCGGCCTGGGCGCCCAGGATATAGCCGGCGGCGGCGGCGCCGATATGGGGCGCGGCGATGACCAGGGCCAGCATGGCCACGGTGGCCATGACGGTCTTGGAGCCGGAGTCGCCGCCTCGGGGGATGGGCATGATAACCAGGGAATCGCGGTCCCGTAGACCCCGTCGTGAGCCTGTCGAGAGCCTCCAGGTCGAACGACCTCTGGGTCGAACGACCTCACCCTGACCCTCTCCCAGAGGGAGAGGGGAAGTCCCGCGTCCCGCGGGATCACCCTGACCCGGTTCTTCCTGTAGGGGCGCACAGCCGTGCGCCCTAATGACCCGGCCATTGACGGAGAAGATGAAATCATTCGGGTCGGCCAGGGGGGCCAGTTCCCGGAAATAGGCCTCGAGGCTGCGACCCGGGTCGAAGGTCCGGATGATCCGGCTGCGGGCCGGATCGAGGCGGTTGGTGATGAGGACGGCGGTGATCATGCGGCCCGCCATTCGAAATAGCCCTGGATCTTGCGGGACCAGAAGAGGTGATCCAGTCGGACCACGTGGGCGCCGGTTTTTTTCAGGGTGTGGATGAAACGGATTTCGTCCAGGCAGACCCCGAAATGCTGGGCCACGCCGGGACAATAGGGTGAAATCGCCAAGGCTGCCACTGCACCCAAGATCGGACCAGGCAGGCGATGCCAGTTTGATTTTTCAGCGGTCCCGGCAATAATTGGTGCGGATACTAACCGGATATTCGCGATATCATCCGCCGAAACCCCATAATCGGGCACGATCCGGTCCCGCGAAACGCGAGACGTGACCTCCATGACCAGGCCCCAGCAATCCAGGCCGATCGCCGGATCGCGACCGCCATCGAGGAACGGCACGCCTATGAGGTCGGAGAGATCGGGCGCACGCAGTGCGCCCCTAGTGCGCCTGCGGGCGCACACGAACAGGGAGGTGCAAGTCCTCTCCAGACATTCGCACTCCGGTCTGTATCCGAGGGAAACTGCGTCACCGCGAGGTGGGGTGGG
>JBFMAW010000022.1:0-125416 GCA_040755515.1 Thermodesulfobacteriota bacterium
CCTTGGACGGCGGCTTTGCTTCCCAAGACAATTTGAAGGCGGCCCAGGCTCGAGGCATAAAGGACGTCTGTTTTGCCAAGAAGCGGGGTCTTGATATCCTGGACATGTGCCGGAGTAGTTGGGTCTATAAGCGACTCCGGCGGTTCCGGGCCGGCGTGGAGTCGGTCATTTCCTGGATCAAGCGCAGTCTGGGCTTTGACCGCTGCAATTGGAAGGGGCCGCGGTCCTTTGGCAGTTATGTCTGGCTGACCGTGGTCACCGCAAATTTGAGGACCCTGGCCGGCCTCCAAACGGCCTGAAACCGCGGGCCAGAGAGGTTTTAACCGTGAGTAAGGGATACCCATGACCTGAATTTGCCTCAACCGAGATCAGCCAACTTATTTTCGAAACAACCTCTGGCCGTCAGGCCAGGGGATAGACTCAATGTTATCTTTGGCGCTTTCCTGCATCCCAGTTTTTCCTTGTTTATGTACAGACACTAAATAGAATTTCAGCACCTTTCAGTTGGTTGATCAATTTAAAAATCCGACTTTAAAACTGAGTTTTTTTTCGATAGATGACTTTATTATTGTTTTTAAAAATACAGATAATTTGAAAACATATCGTTTGAACGCCTTTTCTTAAGATATAGTACAGAATCAAAACATTGCAAATTGATATACCGCCTTGAATAATTTTATGTTGCGACGCATTCCGAAATGCGTTTAGTTTCATAATCTTTTTCGAGCCATAAATGATTACAGACTTAAATAAAAGAAAAGGTGATCCTAATTATTAAGGGTAGCATAAATTAAGTTGCATTTGTTAAGCGGCATATTTCACCTTTGGCGCCTGAAAGTACTTTTTCCCGAGCTGTGGCTGGCGTTGTCTTCGGCGCAGATATCCTCTCAGATTGGACATCATTTGTTGCTTGTCCCAGGCCCGACGTCGCCCGGCCGCATTGGTTTTCACATCCTGGTTGAGATATTCATCCGGATTGAGCTCCGGGCTATAAGGGGGAAGAAAGAAAAGACGGAGAGCCTCGTTGTGTTTGTTGAGCCACTTTTTGACTTTAGCCGAACGATGGACCGGATGACTGTCCACGATCAGATAGGCCTTGGCTTTTACCTGCCTTATCAGACGGCGGGCAAACTCCAGGAAGACCTCGGCCTTGAATCACCGTTCGAAAACCATGAAATACAAGCTGCCTCGATTGGTCAAGGCGCTGATCATGTTGCAGCCGAACCGTTCTCCCGTGGCGATAACCACCGGGGTGAGGCCACGTTGGCCGTAAGTCCGCCTAAAGGGCTGATCGGAGCGAACCCCCATCTCATCACCCCAAAATATTTCCGCTTCTTCCGCGGTGGCCTGTTCTCGAATCCGGGGTATTCTTCCTCCAGCCAATGCTGCACCTGAACCGGGCTTTGCTCAAAAGCCCGACGTATCGGTCGTTGGGGAGTAAAACCCCAGCACTTCAAATAACTCCCCACCGTCCATACGGAAAGAGGAAGCCCCAACCGGTCGGCCACCAGCGCTGCCACCGCTTCCCTAGTCCAAAGAAAAAATGGCAACTTAAGCTGATCCGGAACGGGATCAATGATCAGCCGGGCCATTCGGCGCTGCTGTTTGGGAGTGAGCTTTCCTCTTCGGGGTCGTCCTGGGCGTTTGGCTTTAAGCGCTATCTTCCCGCCGCCCAATAGGCCTTCATCCACCTCCCCAGGGCTTGGCGGGTGACGCTGAAAACTTCAGCCACTTCAACTTGAGTTCGACCTTCCAAAACCGCGGCCACGGCCCGCCGGCGAAGCTCTTCTTTGGCCGCGGGTGTAAGCGATCTGGTATCTCGTTTGTCCATGACATTACTTTATCAAAACCAATCGGAAAATGCAACTTATTTATTGCTCTGATTAATATATCAATTTGACCTGGATTAATAAAAAAGATGCTAAAGAACCTCTTATTCCAGCCAACATGTTGAGATGTTTTTGATCAGCAGTAATCCAACCGGCAGGGTTGCTGTTGCCTGGCTCTGAGCCTCAAATAACCATCCCAAACGGCTTGCCCAGCCTGAACCCAGTCAGCCCCAGCCAGGCCCCGTGTCCGTCCCGCCGGTTCAATTCGAGGTGGCCGGAGCAAAGGCAGTTGGGGTCACGACGGTTGGGGCAGACAGAGATGAGCCGGGCCAGTCTCCGCCACTCCTCCTCTTCAAGGCCATAGGCCTGGTGGTCCCAGGCTTCCTCGAAAAGCGAGCCGCGCCTCGATTCCTCATAAACAGACACGCCAGGAAAACCGCAGGAGCGACACCGGAGAAGCTGGACCGTGATCTCGTCCGAACGCGAATCCGGCGGCAGTTCCAGAAAAAGGCTAATCTCAAGCGCGTCCTTGGTTGCACAGGCCGGACAGACAAAACCCATCCACCCCTCCTGGCCGGTAAAATCCAGTCAGTCTAATTATACAGGAAATATCAGAAAAAACGAGAGGGCGAGCCTGGTTGCCCCAGGGGTATTGACCGGCGGAGTTGATTCGATTACTATGCCTATTAATCTGATTTAATTGAATTATTGCAATTTTGACTGAATACAATCCAGGTCTGTCCGGACTGGCTGCGTGGTTCAGTTGCCTGGCCAGGGCAAGGCCTCGAACCTGGGAAAAAGATCACTATCCTGGTGGCTATAAATGTAACTTAATGATTTTTAACAAGATTAATTACATGGCCGATTACAGACCCTATTTGCGGGCATGCTTGAGCGGTGACAAGAATGCCTTTGCCGAAGTGGTCAAGCTTTTCCAAGCCATGGCCTTGACCATATCCCGCCGGCGTCTCGGCCGGATCGGCCTGGCCGAGGACGCCGTCCAGGAAGCCTTCCTCACCGCCTACCTGCAACTACCGCAACTGCGGGAACTGGAAGCCTTCCCGGCCTGGTTCAAAAGCATTCTACGCACCTGTATCGGCCGGCTGAAACGGGAATATAAACCCTACCTTTGCTTGTCGGACGTGGACGAGGCCAGTCTGGTCGCCGGTGGTCCTTCAGACCCGGAACAGACCCTGATCCGCTGTCAGAGCAAGTCCCAGGTAGAGATGGCCCTGGCCTCCCTGGAGGGGGTCATGCGTGAAGCCTGCGTCCTGCGTTACCTGCACGACCTGTCCTACCAGGAAATCGCCTCGATCCTGGGGGCGCCGGTGGGCACGGTCAAAAGACGGCTCCACGGCGCCCGCGACCGACTGGCCCAATCGTTCGCCCGAGCCAGTCGGTCCATCATCCGGGTCGGACATCTGCCCATCACCGACCATCTTCTGGCCATGGTCTCCCATCACCGCCACGACCAGGCTGACTTTGAAATCCGTTTGCAAAAGTTCCTGTCCTGGCCCGGCCTGGTCACGTCTCTCCTCGGCGGCCGGCTCGACGCGGCCTTTGTCATGGCGCCCCTGGCCATGCACCTGAGGAACAAGGGCGCGCCCCTGGTCTACGTGCTCGACGGCCACCATAACGGCAGCGCCATCACCCTGCCCAGGGAAGGCTCGATCAAAACCCTCGAGGCCGTGAAACGCATGGGCCTGCCTTACACCATCTCCACCCAGCGGATAATACTGGCCAGCCTGCTCGAAACCGCTCCCGAACCCGGCCCCTCGACCATGACGGCCAAATACATCAGCCCCTCGTACATCATCAAGTCCCTGGTCTCGAACCGGATTGACGCCTTCTTCTGCGCCGAACCCTGGAACGCCAAGTCCGTCTTTGAAGGCTCGGGACGCCTCTACGCCCGTTCCCGGGACGTATACCCCGGGCATATGTGCTGCATCCTGGTGGTGCGGGAGGAGTTCGCCGCCCATCAGGCCGAGATATTGTCCCTTTACCTGAAAGCCCTCCTGAACGCGGGCCGGTACATCGCCGGCCATCCCGAGAAAGCGGCCGAAATACAGTCGCGCTATACCGGAGTGCCCGCGGACATCGCCGCCTGGGTATTAGAGAACTCCGGCGTCTCCTTTAACGATCTCGAACCCGACCGGGGACGCGTCGAGCGCCTCATGACCCTGGCCTGTCGAACCGGCCTGCTCGATCAGCCCTGCGACCTGGACGCCTTCATCCACACCGCCTCGTTCTGACCGAACTTTTTACCCCGCCGACGGCTCATTAATTAATTGAAACCCGTTTCGCCGTGATGGCTCGGGAGGACTACCTCGAAAACAAGGAGATCAAGATATGCCGGCCAGCGTTGATGAACTAGTGGTCAGGGTGGCCGACATCTGCACCTACAAATGGGACATGATCCGCCGCCGGCCCTGGGCGTACCTCATATCCGGCTTTGGCGGCGGGGCCATGGTCGTCTTCGGCGCCACCCTGGCCCTGGCCGTGAGCGCGGGCGTCCCGGAAAAACTCGCCCCAGGTTTGGCCAATCTCCTCATGGGCCTGGTGTTCATGTTTTCCCTGGTCATCATCATGGTCAGCGGCCTGACCCTCGTGACCGCGGACATGTACATAGGCATCATCGGCGTCTTCCACCGCCGCATCAACTGGACGTGGTTCATCTGGGGGATAACTCTCGGATATATCGGTAACTTTCTCGGCAGTATGATCTTCATGTGGCTCATCAGCCAGTCGTTCGCCTACGCCCAACTGCCCTGGCTGCTGCGGGCCCACGGGATCGGCGTGGCCAAGCTGGGGCAGACCGCCACCCAGATTTTCGTCATGGGCATAGTCTGCACCTGGATGCTGCAGACCGCGGCCGTTCTCTACGTCAAGGCCAACGACGACATCGCCAAGATCGCCCTGGCCGCGTACGGCCCTCTGGCCTTTGTGGCGGGCATGACCGAACACTGCATCGCCAATATCGGCTTTCTGGCCCTGCCCTTGTTCCAGCAGGACGTTTATATGGCGGCCATAGCCAAAATGCCTGAAGTCACCCCTGTCCTGCTCCACTGGGGCTTCGGGAAACATGGCTGGGCCCACAACCAACTTTACACCACCCTGGGCAACCTCATCGGCGGCATCGTTTTCGTGGGCCTGGTCTTTCACTTCGTTTCCCACCCGCAACGGGTGATGGAGATGTACAGGAACAAGACCAGTGACATGCTTAAGCTTTAAGGGAATTAACTAATGGACCTGGACTATTCGCCGTTCCACCCGCTGGTCTGGTTCATCTTCGGCCTGTTCTGCCTGGGCACGTACCTGGCGGTTCGTCTTTTTCATCGCCGTTACCCGCACTATCCTCGAGGAAAAGAAGACGATGCACCGGAACGGTGAACGGGCCCGGCGATGATCAGGGCCGTCAACGAGGCCAAGACCGAAACTACCCAGCTTTATCGTCTACCGGACAAAGGGAGGAGGAGAAGCCCGCAATGAAAAAATCGGAATGGATTCCCACCATGTGTTACCAATGTAAGGCCGAGTGCGCCATAATCGCCCGGGTCGAGGACGGCGTGCTCAAGGAGGTCCGGGGCAATCCCCAGGCCCGGGGCAAGGCCTGCGTCAAGGGCATGGCCGGCGTCTCCCTGCAGTATTCCCCGGATCGCCTCACCCACCCCTTGAAGCGGGTGGGGGAACGAGGCGAAGGCAGGTTCGAACGCATTTCCTGGGATGAAGCCCTCGAGATCATGACCGAAAAGCTCCAGGACCTGAAGGCGCGCGGCCAAGCCAACAAGCTCACCGCCAGTTTCTTCCCCCATTCCATCACCGACCCCAAATGGCGCTTTCTCAACGCGTACGGCGGATTTCTCAACACGGCCCTGCCTCACTGCGACTCGGCCAAAATAGTGGCCTGGATCAAGACCACCGGCGGCGTGCCCAACCACCACATCCCGCCGGCCTGGTTCACGGTCCCCCGGGGCGGGATCATGATCCTGCTGGGCCGCCATGCCTTCGGCGGCCTCGAGGACGCCTCCATTCCCAAGGACATGCTCGAAGCCAAAAAGCGCGGGGCCAAACTCTGGGTCATAGACCCGTACTTCACGGTGGAAGCCTCCAAGGCCGACCTCTGGGTCCCCATCCGCCCGGGCGGCGACACCGCGCTCCTCACGGCCATGACCCAGCACATAGTGGCCAATGGTCTTTATCATAAAGAATTCGTCCAAAAGTGGGTCCGGGCCGGTGACTTCGAAAAACTCCAGGCCTACCTGGCGGATAAGACCCCGGAACGCCTGAGCGGCCTCTGCGATGTCCCGGTTTCGCTCATCAAACAGATGGCCGAAGAATGTGCGGCCGCGCCGTCCGTGGGCATTGACAGCTTCAAGGGCGTCATGCTGGGCAACGCCCTGGACGTCTCCCACGCCTGGTGCATACTGCTGGCCGTGACCGGCAACATTGACAACCCGGGCGGGCAGCCTCTCCCTGACCTGGTTTCGCTGGCGCCGGTGAAGCCCGTGCCTGCACCGCCCAACCTGCACGAACTGGGCTGGCACCGTATCGGCCCGGACAAGGACAAGTTCGCCAAGTACTCATTCATTCTCGAGCCGACCTGGTACGAAGCCCAGGCCATCCGCAACGGCGACCTGAAAATCCTGATGGTAGCCGAAGCCAACCCCGCCTTGACCGAAATGGGCGATTTCAGTTGGCGGGAAGCGGTGAAACTGAAAGACAAGAAGGGCAATTACCTTCTCGATCTGCTCGTAAGCTTCGAAATCATGCCCTCCGAAACATCCTGGCACGCCGACCTGGTCCTGCCGGACAAGAGCTACTTCGAACGTTGGGAACTGCTGTACATGCCGTGGTGGTACAACTTCGGACCCGGCCTGGCCCTGCGCCGGCCGGTCGTGGCCGCGGCCGGCGAATGCCGCCACGCCAACGAGGTCTTCATCGAACTGGGCAAGCGGATCGTGCCCGAATACTTCCAGTTCAAGGACCTCATTGAATACTATGACCTGGAACTGGCGGGCCAGAGGCTATCGGTGCAAAAACTGAAAGACCTGGGCGGGCTCTGGTCGCCCGGAACCATGGGTTTCCGTAAATACTCCGAAAGAGGCGGCTTCGCCACGCCAAGCAAAAAGGTCCATCTCTGGTGGGAGGACCTGGCCGAAGCCCCCTGGCGTCAGGACTGGCCTAGGGTCGAGACCCCCCTCGAGTACAGGACCAACGTCGAGGAATATCCCTTCATCCTCGTTTCCTATCGAACCATTTATCACTCCGGGTCAGGGCAGTGGACTTTTAACAATCCTCAACTCCGGGACGTCGTGTCCGGGTTCCATGACAACCCCCTCCTGATGAACCCAGCCGCCGCCGGAAAGCTGGGCATCTCCCAGGGCGATACGGTCAAAGTGCAATCACCCACCGGCGACCTTCAGGCCCGGGTGAGCCTGACCGAACGCCTTCGCCCGGACTGCGTGGCCCTGGCCCACGGATTCGGCTCCCAGGTCGGACGGGTGGCCGTGGCCTGCGGCGGCGTGAGCGACAACCGCCTCATTCCCGATTCCGGGGCCACCCTGGATTTCCAGGACGTAATCGGAGGCGAATCCCATGTATCCACCCGCGTGCGGATCGTGAAGTAAGGAGGCGCCGTCATGAAACAACTTAGCCTGATGATAGACCTCGAACGCTGCATTGGCTGCCGAACCTGCATCGTGGCCTGCCGCAATCACAAGGAGATCATTGATCACGCCTCGGCCCTGCCCAACCAGCTGCCCTATTACCTGCGGGTCGAAACACGGGAAGGCGGCGTGTATCCAAAGCCGCTCCTGGACAACTGGGTGGTGCCTTGCCAACATTGTTCCGACCCGGGCTGCGTAGCCGCCTGTCCGGAAGCGGCCATCGCCAAGGACCCGGAGACCGGCGTGGTCCGGATAGATCGAGATAAATGCACCGGCTGCCAGTTCACGGCCGAAATCTCGGCCGAAGATAAAATGAAGCCGGCGCCGTGCACTTACTACTGCCCGGCCGGGCTCAACGCCCAGGGCTACGTCCAACTGGTCAAACAGGGCCGGTACGAGGAGGCGATCAAGCTCATCCTGCAAAGGGTTCCGTTGCCCGGGGTCCTGGGCCGCGTCTGCCCTCATCCCTGCGAAGACAACTGCCGCCGGGCCCAAGTGGACGAAGCCGTCTCCATCCGCGAACTCAAGCGCGTGGCCGCCGACAACGTGAATTTTGAAAAGCTGCCCCTCCCGGAAATCAAGGAACGGGAGGAAAAAGTGGCCGTGATCGGGTCCGGACCGGCCGGTCTTACCGCGGCCTATTACCTCAGACTGCTGGGCTACCGGGTGACCATGTTCGAGGCCCAGTCCGGGCTGGGCGGCATGTTGAGAATGGGCATTCCGGACTACCGCCTGCCTGCGGACGTTCTGGACCGGGAAATCAATTATATCCTGCGCCACGGGATCGAAGTCCGGACCGGGGTCTGTTTCGGCCGGGACGTCACCCTGCCTGGTTTGATCAAGGACGGCTTCAAGGCCGTGTTCCTGGGCCTCGGCCTGCAGAAAGGCTTGAAGCTGAACATTCCGGGCGAAGAGGCGGAAGGCGTCCGCGACGCCCTGAAGTTCCTCAAGGGTATAAACCTGAGCCCGAAGGTGGACGTCGGCCGGACGATCGTGGTAGTGGGCGGCGGCAGCGTGGCCGTGGACGCGGCCCGGGCCGCCAGACGGCTGGGCTGTCCCAAGGTCACCATCGTTTACCGCCGCTCGGACAAGGAAATGCCCGCCCACGCCGAAGAAGTCAAAGGCGCCCGGGAGGAAGGGATCGAATTTCTGTTCCTGGCCTCGCCCCTCGAAGTGGCGCTCAAGAACGGCAAGGTCGTCGGACTCAAGTGCATCAAGAACAAACTGGGGCCGCCGGACGAATCCGGCCGCCCCAGGCCCGAACCCGTCGCCGGCTCCGAGTTCGTCATCAATTGCGACAGCGTTATCCCGGCTATCGGCCAGGCCCTGGACGCCCCCTGGCTCACCCCGGAATTGAACATCGAATTGACCGGCCAGGGCTTCTGTCGGGTCAACCAGGGTATGCAGACCAGCAACCCGATCGTCTTCGCCGGCGGCGACCTGGTAAGCGGACCGGCCACGGTGATCGAGGCCGTGGCCCAGGCCCGCCTAGCCGTGGAGAGCATTCACGCCTGTCTGCAAGGATTCAGCCTGGAACCCAAGGCCGCGGCCGAGCCGAAGCCCCGATACACCTGGCAGGCCGTGGTTCCCGGCGCCTGTGAAAAGGCGGCCAGGGAGATGCCCACCCGCCTGGCTTCAGCCGAACGCGTCACCTGTTTTCTCGAAGAATGCCGCGGGCTGGCCGACGATCAGGCCAAGACCGAAGCGGCCCGCTGCCTGAATTGCGGCTGCTGCTGCATGCCCAGTTGTCCCTACCAGGTCATCCAGTTCGACGGTCGAGCCGGCTTCTCCCACAAGTGCGACCTGTGCTACGACCTCATCATCACTGGGCGGAAACCGGTCTGCGTGGACGTCTGCCTGACCGAGGCCTTGTCCCTCGGCGAATACGAGATGGTCAGGCAAAAAGCGGCTGATGAGAGACGGACCGTAGTCGGCGAATTGAGCCGGGAAGCGCATCTGTACGTGAAATAACCCAGTGGGCTTGACTATTCGGCCTGGTTAAGCCCCGAGATCAAACGGCCAGGCCCCGCTTTCGCCGGAAAGGCGTTGAGCAGGGTCTGGCCGACTTTTTATTTCTCACTCTTTGACCGTGACTTGGTATTGACCCGCTTCCGATCATGGGTCCTGCCGGCGCCGGCGGCGGGGGTGATCATTGCCAGCAGACCGTCCACCGCGTACCAGTACAGGCTCTGGTGCTCGAGGCCGCTCAGAATGGTCTCCTTGAGCTTCTTCATCTGAATGACGCCGTTCAAGGCGGCCCAGAACGTCAGGATGAACTTCCGGGCGTCCCCGGCTTTGAATTCGCCCGAGGACGTGCCTTCCTCCACGGCCGACCGCCCGAGGGATAGTATCTTTGCTCCCTGCTCATCGGCCCGGCGCTTGAGATCACCCGATAGAACCGGCCGCGGCGAGGTGAGAAAATGGGTGATCAAGTCGAAATAGTCGGGCTGTTCCTGGCTGAACGACCAGTAAGCCCGGGCCAGTTGCCGGAGCCTGGCCAACGGCGGGTCCGAAAGCATTGTCTCTTGCCGCACCTGCCGCTCGAGCAGGTCCAGACCTTCCTGGTACAGGACAAATATGATCTCCTCCCGGTTCTTATAGTAGGTGTATAGAGCCGAGGGACTCAGTTCGGCCAGCCTGGCGATCTGATTGATCGTGGCGCCTTCCAGGCCCCGTTCGAAAAGAAGCTTTCTGGCCGCGTTCAGAATTTGCTTTTTTCGGTGGGCCTTTTCCCTGGCCCTTCTTTCCTGAACGCCCATGCTTTTCCTGATCACCCCTGTTTCAAAGCGAAATCCCCGGCCCGGCGGAGACAAGCACTTCAGAAACTCAACTCCGCCGCTCGGGCCCGGGTCGCGTCGCCGACGTAGAAAAACGACCCGGCGAAGAACAGCCCGGCGGCCAACAGACAGAAAGCAGGCAGATAGAGCAGTGCCGTGTTCAGACCCTGGGCATCGGATATCGCCCCGACAAAGATCGGTCCCAGCGAACTGCCCAGCAGGTGCTGAATGATGACGTTGAGGCTTAACGACGTGGCCCGCAGGCCGGGATGCACCACGTCCTGTGTGACGGCCACGGCCGCCGGAACAAAAGCCACGGCCGCCCCCCCGGAGACCAGCAACACCATATACTGAGATGGTCCCCGCAACAACCCGAAGGCCATGAAAAGCAGCAGTCCGGCGGCCAGCGAGGACAAGGCCGGAAAAAGCAGGCGCGCCTCCGGCCGGCGGGCCAGCCATCGATCCGCCAAATGTCCGCCCAAGGGAGCCCCGATCACGGCCGTCATCATGACCAGTCCGCCCTTGAGCCCGGCCTGGCTCATGGGCAGGCCGTATTCGCGACTAAGGTACGTGGGCAGCCAGGTTAAAAGGGACGTGGTGACCAGGACGTTGGCGGCAAAGGCCAGGTTGTTAAAGATCAAGGTGGGGTTACGGGAGAACTCGCGGACCGCGTCGAGCCGTTTCATTTTGATCCTAGCCGTTTCATCGCCCCGTTTCACTATCCTGACCAGGTCCACGGTCCGGTAGTCCCGGACCCAGAAGAAAAGAAGCGCCAGTATCATACCCGGCGCCGCCACCAGGCCGAAGGCCTGCCGCCAGCCGAACCGCTCGGCCACAAACCCGCCGATAACCATGCCCAGGGCGCTGCCCAGGGGAATGGAAGCGTTCCAACAACCCAGAATCCGGGCCCGGCTTTTCTCGGAAAAGAAAGCGGAAATCATGGCCGTTCCGCCCGGGGCGTATCCGGCTTCGCCCACGCCTATCAGGGCGCGGGCCGTAAAAAGCTGGCCGAAGCTACGAGCAAAGCCGCAGGCCAGCGTGGCCAGGCTCCAAACCAGACCCATCAGGCCTATGCTTTTTTTTCGGCTCCACCGGTCCACCAGGAGGGAAGAAGGAAAGGAAAAGATCAGAATTGACCAATAGACGGCCGAAACCAGCAGGCCGCATTGGGTGTCGGTGAGGCCCCAGTCCGCCTTCAGGAAAGGGAAAAGCGACACGATGATCAGGCGGTCAATATAGTCAAACATGTACAGCAAAAAGAGAAGGACGAAGACCCACCAGGCCTGCCGACTCGTGACCGGAGGCTGGTCCAAAACGGTCGAGGGCATGACTCTCGATCTCCCGGCCCTAGGCCACGGGGTAATAGCCGAACTCGCGGACGGCTTCGAACATGGCCTGGCAGTTGTCGGGATTGACCCCGGGGTGGAGGGAATTGGATTCGGAGACGATCAGGCCGCCGCCTCGGCCGGCTTCGGCAATGGCCTTTCTGACGGCTTCCCTCACCTCCTCCGGGGCGCCGTGGACCAGAAGATCAACGCAGTCAATATTGCCGATCAGACAGAGACGATCCCCGCAATAGGCCTTGACCCTGGCTAAATCCATGCCCGCCTGAGGCTCCAGTGGATTAAGGCCGTCGTAACCGGTCTCGAGCAGGATATCGAGAAGCGGCCAGAGATTGCCGTCGCTGTGTTGCACCGCCTTGAGGCCCTGGGCGTGCGCCGCGGCCACCAGGCGGGCGTTATAGGGGTTGACGAACTCCTTGAACTGATCGGGCGAGATCATGGGGAAGTTCTTGTCGGCCACGTCGTCTTCCACGACCAACACGTCCAGACCGGCCCCGACCAGACTATCCAGAAGTTGAAGATTGTAATCGAGCACCAGGCCGGCCACTCGATGAACCAGTTGGGGGTCATCGAACATCTTCAGCATCATGTTCTCCAGTCCGAGCAAGCGCCAACTACGGACAAAGGAGCCTCGCATCAACCAGAATAGAGCTTTGCGGCCCTGAAACCTCTCCCGGGCCAGGTCGAGCAACAGAAGGTGCTCCCGCTTGGGCCTGGGCGGAACATATCTTTTCAGGTCCCCGGCGTCGCGAATAGGGTGCCCCCTGGGGACAGGCAGGCCGTAGGCGCTCAATTGATAGACGACCCCGAAATCGTCCCGGACGTGTTTTTCATCCACCTTATGTTCATGGCCGATCTCGAAGGCGCTGAATCCATCCACCTCGAAGACTTCATGGATGAGAAATAGGGTGTCCATGAGCTTGATTTTTTCTTGATCGGTCATCTCCTGGAACTGTTTCACTTCGGGCAAGCCGCTGGTTATCTTCCTTCCGAGACCGATGATGGGCGCCTCGTTTATGCCGTGAATGTACAGGGGCACCCGGTCCGGCTCCCGCAACTCCAACGCGGCGATTATTCTCTCCCGTCCGTTCATTCCGCCGCCTCCACTCGAGGTCTCAAGCCAGACCGGCCAGCTTGAGGGCCAGATCGGCGGCGGTCACCGCGTCCGGTCCATACCCGTCGGCGCCGATCTTGTCCGCGTACGCCTGGGTGACCGCCCCGCCGCCGACCATGGCCTTGACCCGGTTCAGCAGCCCGGCCTTGTCCAGGGCCTCCAGCGTGTCCCCCAGGCGCGGGGCCGTGGTCGAAAGCAGCGCCGACAGGCCCACTACCTTGACTTCCTCGTCCACGGCTTCGACAAACTTTTCCGGAGCGGCGTCAATGCCGATGTCCCTGACCTCGAAACCTTTGCCCTCCAGCATTATCTTGACCAGGTTCTTGCCGATATCGTGGAGGTCTCCGGCCACGGTCCCCAGCACCACCGCGGCCGCGGCCCGGGCTCCGGTCTCGGCCAGGACGGGTCGGAGAACGTCCAGGGCGGCGTGCATGGCCCGGGCCGCCAGGAGCAGGTGCGGGATATAGAATTCGCCGGCCTGAAATTTACGGCCGACCAGGTCCATGCCCGGAATCAGGCCCCTGTTGAGGACGTCCAGGGGTTCCAGGCCCTGCCCCAGGGCCTGGACCACCAAGGTCCTGACCCGTTCTTGATCTCCCGAGGGCAGACAGTGCGCCAAATCCGCCAAGTCCATGATGTTCTCCCCGGTCGAATATTGAATAGTATTATAAAGGAGAATATTATTCTGTTAACGAACTGGTGTCAAGGAAAAACAGCCTCCGGCCAGGTTGGGGCGCGGCCCCCTCGGCGGGTCGGGCACACGCCTGGGGCCCCTACAAATCCGATACCGGTCCGATCCATAGGTTTCATCGGCGACTCCCGTAGGCGTCCCGCCCTTAAGGATAAAAACGCCGCCCTGGACCCGACCTTCGGGAATGACGCTCGATCCGGGGCGCCTATTGCCGTCTTACAGTTCAGATAGTATCTTTAAAAATATGATTCGTTACTCCTTCCGAAAACGCCCTGGAGGGGATTCATGGGGCCGAAGCCTTTTGGGTTGAAAGGGTTGATCCTGGCCGCGTTGATCGGTCAGGCCTTTCTCCTGTCAACCCCGGCGAAGTGTCAACAGGATCCATTGGAGAAGGCCGCGTCACTCAATCAGAAAGCCCTCCATCTATATCAGGCCGGCCGATACCGGGAGGCCATCAAGCCGGCCGCGGAAGCCTTGGCCCTGGCGGAAAAAACCCTTGGACCGGAAGCCCCGGTTATCGCCGCATTACTCAACAATCTGGCTATCAATCATGAAGCCCTGGGCGAGTTAGATCAGGCGGCGGTGCTTTTTAAACGCGCGTTGGTCATCAATGAAAAGACCCTGGGGCCGGACGATCCGGAAACAGCCACGAACCTTAACAACCTGGCCGAATGTCATCGCCGGCTGAGCCGGTATTCCCAGGCTGAGCCCTTATATGAGCGGGCCATAGCCATACTGGAAAAGGCCGCGGAACCGGATCAAGCCTACCTGGCTTCGATCCTGAACAACCTGGCGGAGCTTTATCGCCAGCAAGGCCATCAAACTCGAGCCGAGCCCCTGTATAAGCGCTCCCTGGTCATCAAGGAAAAGATTCTTGGTCCGGATCACCCTTCCACGGCCACCAGCCTCAACAACCTGGCCGAACTCTATCGCCTCATGGGCGCCTATGACCTGGCCGAGCCTCTTTATAAACGAGCCCTGAACATCCGGGAAAACAAGCTGGGCCGGGATAATCCCTTGACCGCCACGACCGCGAGCAACCTGGGGTTGCTCTATCATGACCTAGGCGAATATGACCAGGCCGAACAACTCTTCAAACGCGCCCTCGATGTCTTTGACCGAACCGGACCAGACCTGGTCGAGGCCGCCAACCCGATCAATAATTTGGCGTTGCTCTATTCCACGCTGGGTCTGCACGCCCAGGCCGAAGCGCTCTATAAACGAACCCTGGCCCTAAAGGAAAAGGCCTTGGGTCCGGAACACCCCGATGTCGCCACCGTCCTCAACAACCTGGCCGAACTCTATCGCCTTATGGGCGCCTACGACAAAGCCTTGATCCTATTTGAACGAGCCCTGACCATAAGAGAGAAGGTTTTGGGCGCCCGGCACCAGGAAGTAGCCAACAGTCTGAACAGCCTGGCGGTGATATTTTGCCTGAAGGGCGATTACGACCAGGCCGAACAGTTGCATCAACGGGCTCTGGCCATATTGGAAAAGACCGTGGGACCGCGCCATCCCGAGGTGGCCGTCAATCTTCACAACCTGGCTGATATTTATCGCCTCCGGGGCAAGGCCATACCGGCTGAACAAGCCTATAACCAGGCCTTGTCCATTCTGGAAAAGTCTCTCGGGCCGGATCATCTCCAGGTCGCCAACACCCTTAACAACCTGGCGGGCCTGTACGCAGCTCTTGACCGGCCGGAAAAGGCACACGCCATACATCGGCGGGCCCAGGATATTGATTCGAAACTGATTGACCAAGTTCTGGGATTCACTTCGGAAGAACAGAAGCTTCAGTTCCTGGTCGCCAGGAAGGCCGAGTTGGAAATCTCCTTGGCCCTGGCCGTGGAATCGTCGAGGAATAACGCCTCGGCCAGACGGGACGCCCTCGATTGGTGGCTGCGGCGAAAAGGCATCATCCTGGAAGCCCAGCGGCGTTTTCAGGAAGCCCTGGTCTATTCGGATGACCCGGAGGCGGTCCAGACCTTCGAGGAACTAGCCCGGGTCCGATCGCGGTTGTCCCGGCTGTCCTTCAGCGGTCCGGGCCAAGAAGCGCCGGAGAGTTACCGCCATAAGATGGAAGTCCTCATGGCCGATAAGGAACGGATCGAGTCCAAGCTAAGCCGGCTCAGCCAGGTCTATGCCCTGCAACAACAGAAGCGTCGGGCCGACGCCGGGCAGGTGGCTCAGAAACTGCCTCCCGGAACGGTGTTGCTGGAAATGGCCCGCGTCCGATACTACAATTTCAAGGCTAATGCAAAACAAAGGAAGTGGCGGCCGGCGCATTACCTGGCCTTCATCCTCCCGGCCGGCCAGGGCGGCCAGGTGGGCCTGGTTGACCTGGGTGAAGCCGACATCATAGATCAAGCCATCTCCGTCTTCAGGAAAGCCGTTAACGACACGAACGATCTCAAAGGCGTGGGCGCCTCCGCGGCCGGCAGAAAGCTTTACGATCTTATATTTCACCCCGTCCAAAAGGAACTGGGCCCAGCCAAGGAAATATTCATCTCGCCTGACGGTAATTTGAACCTTATACCCTTCGAGATTCTTCAGGCCCCGAACGAACGCTATCTGATAGAAGATTATACTTTCAATTACCTGGCCTCCGGTCGGGATATTTTGGGATTTGGCCGGCCCAGGAGGCAAGCCGGTCCGGCCTTGCTCCTGGGCAATCCGAATTTCAACCTTGGCTCCAAGGAACGAGACCAAATGCGACAGCGGTTAGGCCTTAAGTCAGGCCGGGAAGATTTCACGGTTCGACGGTCGCCCGGTATGAGGAACCTGCATTTCGATCCTCTGCCCGGCACCAAGAAAGAGGTGGAAACCATAAAAGAGGTCTTAGGAACGAGAACGGCCAAAGCCTATACCGGAGATCAGGCCATCGAGGAACTGCTGATATCGGCTCAATCCCCGCGCTTCATTCATTTGGCCACCCACGGTTTCTTCCTGGATGACCAGGATTATCAAGCGGACGTCGAAGACCGGGCCTGGGGCGGCGAGAGGCAGATGGAACAGGGAAGACCTTTTCCAAAGACCCGACTTGACAACCCTCTGCTCCGATCCGGGTTGGCCCTGGCCGGAGCCAATACGGCTCTGGCCTCCGATGATCGGGAGCAGGATCACGGTCTGTTCACGGCTGAAAAAGTGTTGGGACTCAAGCTGCGCGGCGTCGAATTGGTCGTTCTCTCGGCCTGCGACACCGGGGTGGGAGAAGTCCGCGCCGGCGAAGGGGTTTACGGTCTTCGGCGCGCCTTCATGCAGGCTGGGATTCAGGGTTTGATAATGAGTTTATGGTCGGTCCCGGACCAGGAAACTCAGGAATTGATGATCGAGTTCTATAGGAACCTGGTGGAAAAAAGGATGACCCGCCGCCAGGCTCTCCGGCAAGCTTCATTGAAACAGATGGACATCACCAGAAAGCGTTATGGCGCGGCCAACCCTCTCTTCTGGGGCGCTTTCGTCTATCTTGGAGAACCTTGAAAACCAGCCGGACCTCCATTAAGGCCTGGACAGGTTCAGTCGGATCGATCCAAGGTTGGTGTCTCAGCCTATCTCGGCGTGATAGGCCTGGAGAGACCTGACCTGGCCCCAGCCCTGGCGGACGGCTTCGATGCCTCTGGCCGCGGCCAAGGCGCCGGCCAGCGTGGTTATGTAGGGTATTTTGTATTTTATAGCCGACTGCCGGATGTAAGAGTCATCGTGCTTACCCAACCGGCCGCTGGGTGTGTTTATGACCAGGTCTATCTCCCGGTTCTTCAGGGCATCGACGATATTTGGCCGGCCCTCATGCACCTTCAGGATTCTCTCGGATTCGAGGCCGTGTTCAGCCAGGAAACCCTGGGTGCCTCTGGTGGCCTTGATCTTGAAGCCCAACTCTTTGAACCTACGGGCCACATCCAGGACGGCGGGACGGTCGGCGTCCGTGACCGTGATGAGCACCGTGCCGTTTTGGGGCAGAGTGGCCTGGGCCGCTTCCTGGGCCTTGTAGAAGGCCAGACCAAACGAATCGGCCAGGCCTAACACTTCGCCGGTGGACCTCATTTCCGGTCCCAAGACCGGATCCACTTCCGGGAACATATTGAAGGGAAAGACCGCTTCCTTGACTCCAAAATGACGGGTCGTATTGGACTTGAGGTTGAGATCGGCCAGGGTTCGGCCCAGCATGATCTGAGTGGCCAGACGGGCCATGGGAACGTCGCAGACTTTAGACACCAGAGGCACGGTCCGGGAGGCCCGGGGGTTGGCTTCCAGGATATAGACCGTGTCCTGGGCAATGGCGTACTGGATGTTCATCAAACCGACCACGCCCAGTTCAAGGGCTATCTTGCGCGTATAGTCGCGGATCGTTTCCAGATGCTTGGCCGGGATGCTTATGGGCGGGATGACACAAGCCGAGTCGCCGGAATGGATGCCGGCCAGTTCTATATGCTCCATAACCGCCGGCACAAAGGCGTCGGTCCCGTCGGCAAGGGCGTCGGCTTCAGCCTCGACGGCGTTCTCGAGAAAACGGTCTATCAGTATAGGCCGGTCCGGACTGACTTCCACGGCCGCGGCCACATACCGCCTGAGCATTTCTTCGTCGTGGATGACTTCCATGGCCCGGCCGCCCAGCACATAAGACGGCCGCACCATAAGGGGATAACCGATGCCGGCCGCCACCCGCAAGGCCTCCTCCAGATTGCTGGCCATGCCGGATTCGGGCTGGGGGATGCCCAGTTTGCGCATCATCTGGCGGAAGCGGTCCCGGTCTTCGGCCAGGTCAATAACGTCCGGCGACGTGCCGAGAATTTTCACCCCCGCCTCGGCCAGTTCAGAGGCCAGGTTCAAAGGCGTCTGTCCCCCGAACTGGACGATCACTCCCTCCGGGTTTTCCTTTTCGTAAATGGCCAATACGTCCTCCACGGTCAATGGTTCAAAGTATAACTTGTCCGAAGTGTCGTAATCGGTCGAAACGGTCTCGGGGTTGCAATTGACCATGATGGACTCGAAGCCCAGGTCCCGGATGGCAAAAGCCGCGTGGACGCAGCAATAGTCGAACTCGATCCCCTGCCCGATCCGATTGGGACCGCCGCCCAAAACCATTATTTTACGCCGATCGGAAGCCGACGTTGAATCGGGCTCGTTATAGGAGGAATAATAATAAGCGGCGTTTTCAACCCCGCTCACCGGCACGGGATGCCAGCCCTCGACCAGGCCCAACCGCCGTCGCCGGGCGCGTATCTCTTTTTCTTTGACCGCCAGGAGTTGGGCCAGGTATCTATCGGCGAAACCATCCTTCTTGGCCTTGGTCAATAGCTCATCCGGCAGGTCCCGGCCGCGGCAGGCGAGTATCTCCTCTTCCAACTCCACCAGTTCCTTCATCTGCTCGATGAACCAGGGTTTGATGTAAGTCTTTTCGTATAAAGCCTGGACAGTCGCGCCCTGGCGCAAGGCTTCATACATGATGAACTGCCTTTCGCTGGTGGGCTCTATCAGAAGAGCCATCAATTCATCCAGGCTCTGCCGATGGAAGCCCTTGGCAAACCCCAGGCCGTATCGTCCGATTTCCAGGGAACGGATGGACTTCTGAAAAGCCTCCTTGTAGGTCTTGCCGATGCTCATGACTTCGCCGACGGCCCTCATCTGGGTGCCCAGTCTGTCTTCGGCGCCCTCGAATTTCTCGAAGGCCCAGCGGGCGAACTTGACCACCACGTAGTCGCCCCAGGGAATGTATTTATCCAAAGTACCGGCCCGCCAGTACGGTATTTCATCCAAATTCATTCCTCCGGCCAACTTGGCCGAAACAAGGGCGATGGGAAAACCCGTGGCTTTCGAAGCCAGGGCCGAGGAACGCGAGGTCCGGGGATTTATTTCAATGACCACCACCCGGCCCGTTTTAGGATCATGGGCGAACTGAATATTGGTCCCGCCAATGACCTTGATGGCCTCGACAATGTCATAAGAATGTTTCCGCAACCTTTTTTGGAGGTCTTCGGCGATGGTGAGCATGGGCGCCGTGCAATAAGAATCGCCCGTATGTACGCCCATGGCGTCCACGTTTTCTATGAAGCAAACCGTAATCATTTGATTCTTGGCGTCACGGACCACTTCCAGCTCGAGTTCTTCCCAGCCCAATACGGATTCCTCGACCAGTACCTGGCCGATCAAGCTGGCGGCCAATCCCCGAGAAACAACCGTCCGCAGGTCCTCGACGTTGTAGACCAGACCTCCACCGGTGCCGCCCAGGGTGTAGGCCGGTCGAATAACCACCGGGTAGCCGAGACCTTCGGCTGCTTTCTCCGCGTCCTCAACGCTATAAACGGCGTTGCTCCTCGGCATTTCAATGCCCAGACGGCCCATGGTCTCCTTGAAAGCGGTTCGATCTTCCCCCCGTTTGATCGCCTCCACGTCCACGCCTATCACCTGAACCCCATATTCGGCCAAGGCGCCGCAGCGGGAAAGCTCGGCCGAGAGATTCAAGCCGGTCTGTCCGCCCAGGTTGGGCAGAAGGCCATTCGGGCGCTCCTGCTTAATGATTTCAATCATGGTCTTCAAATTAAGCGGCTCTATATAAGTCGAATCGGCCATCCCCGGGTCGGTCATTATGGTGGCCGGATTGGAATTGACCAACACTATTTCGTAACCCAGGCCGCGCAAGGCTTTGCAAGCCTGGGTGCCTGAATAATCGAATTCACAGGCCTGCCCGATGACGATGGGACCAGACCCGATAATCATGACTTTCTTGATGTCTTCGCGCCTAGGCATGGAGGTTCCTTCCCTTTTTCTTATCCCTGTTTGAATAACTGGTTATAACCATTAGTTTTACTAAAGTTCGGTTCCCGCCCCTTCGCCGGTCGGTCAGCTTCCCGGCCGGTCTCCTCGTTATTAGCTTAACTAATTATTCCTCGGTGGGTTTATCACAAGTTAAGGCTGGTTCCAAACAAAGAATAGCCCCCTTCGAGCAAACGCCAGGTTCCCCTCCGCTGATGACCGCGGGATAGTGCACCCGAAACGAAGGCGGGGATAGTGCGTAACCGGGAAAAATATCTGATTTGTGAATAACCAGGCGCATATACTTGACACCGGGCCGAGCCGATTTTATGCTGTCACCTGCTTGAACAAGACGTCCCGCCTCAATGAAAGGAGCGCGGGACGCAGCGGCGGAGATTTCCGACCAGACGCCGAACCATCAGGTCAAGGAGATGACATGATCAAGGAAACGATGACGGCCGTGGAACGCATGCGGGCGGCCATTAAATTGGAGCCCGTGGATCGCCACCCGGTTTTCCCCATTCTGATCACCGCCGCACCCAGACTGTATGGCGTGACCCAGGCCGAGGCCTGGGCCGACCACAACGTGGCCCGGGAATGTCTGATCAGATGCTTCCAAGAATATGGCTACGACTTCGGGAGCAAGCCCAACTACTACTACCCCATGCTGCCGGGAAAGCACTGTTCGGCCCCGGTACGCAACCTCATCCCAGGCAAGCAACTCGGCGTGGACGACTTGTACCAAATTGACGAACGGGTTCTCTTTGAACGCGAGGATTACGACAAAATCGCGGCCCTGGGCTGGAACGCCTTCTGGGACGAACATTATGAAAAGATCAGCCGCAAGACGCTCGAACAGTTCTCTTATATGCAGGGCCTGTCCAACCAGCTTTACGTGGAAGACATGAAAATCTGCCAGGAGCGGGGCATGCCCATCTTCCTGGGCGTGGCCGTGGATTCGGTGATGATGGCCTTTTCGTTGTGTCGGACCCTGACCGAGTTCACCAAGGACCTGTATGAAGTCCCGGATAAAGTCGAGGCGGCCATGAAGGCCTCCTGCGACGACCTGATAAACAACGCGGTCCAGGTCTGCCGGAACAACGGCAACCCGCTGGCCTTCATCGTTCTGGAAAGGGGTTCGGGATTCTATTACCGGCTGCCCATTTTCGAGCGGTTCGAATGGCCGTTCCTTCAGCGCTACGTGGACGCTTTCGTCGGCGCGGGCATCACGCCCTGGTTGCACCTGGACACGGACTGGGGACTCAACCTGCCCTATTTCCTCAAATTGCCCAAGGGCAAATGCATCTGCGACCTGGACGGCACCACCGACATCTTCAAAGCCAAGGAAATTCTCGGCGGCCATATGTGCATCAGCGGCGACGTCCCGGCCAGCCTGCTTACCCTGGGCGCGCCGGACGATATCCGCGACTACTGCCGCCGCCTGATAGATGAAGTGGGCCACGGCTGGGGATTCATGCTCACCACCGGTTGCGAGTGTCCGATTGACGTCAAGCCGGAAAACTTGAGAGCCATGATCGAGACCGGTAAGAGTTACGTCGGCCGCAAGGATCGGGCCTCCTCCAAGGCCGAGACCGTGATCAGGGCCGGTGCGGCCAGGGAGTTCGCGCTCAAGGGCGATATCGGCCCGGCCCTGGGCGACCTCAAACTAAACGAAGTGATGCGGCTGGTGCGGGAAGCGGTGGACCAAGGCCGGGACGCCTTGGATATACTCGAGGAGTGCCGGTCCGGGATGGAAAAGGTGGGCGAACTTTACAGCGCCGGCGAGTATTTCCTGTCCGAACTCATCCTGGCCGCGGACATCTTCAAGAAGGCGGCCGAACTCCTGGCGCCGGGCCTGGGTCAAACCTCCGGCGGCCTGACCTGGGGCGACGCGGTTATAGCCACCCCCAAAGGCGACATACACGATATAGGCAAGAACATCGTCTCCACCCTGCTGTCCGCCGGCGGCTTCAAAGTCCACGATTTGGGCGTGGACGTTCCACCTCAAGCGGTCGTGGATGAAGTGGCCCGGACCGGCGCCAGGGTGGTGGCCCTGTCGGCCCTGATCACGCCCACCTTCGAGTCCATGAAAAAGGTGGTCGATCTGCTCGAGGAACAAGATTTGAGGCGGGACCGGTTCGTCATCATCGGCGGCGGTCCCACCACGGCCACGGTCAGGAAATACGTGGGCGCGGACGCCTGGAGCCTGGACCCCAAGGCCGGCGTCAACCTGTGCCGCGATTTCGTCGCCGGCCGGAAATGACGGACCGGCTGAGAGTAGAAAGGTGGACCAAGGGTGACCTAGCGCCTCCCGAGACGTAAGGGATAGGCCATTCAATTGGGGCCTGTTGCTTTTCCTCGAGTGTTGAACTATTATTTCTTATTGTGAACCATTGACAGTTCAACAGTTGCCTCAAGAGAGGAAATTATGAAAGCCATCACCATCCATGATTTGGACAAGCCTTTGGCCGACCTGATAAAAGCCAGGGCTCAAACCGAAGGCTTGAGCCTGAACAAGACGGTCAAGAAACTTCTGGAGGAAGCCTTGGGTATCACACCCGCGCCTCGAGGGAAAAACAGACCAGAGTTTGAGGAGTTCCGTGGTTTATGGTCAAAGCCTGACCTCTTGGAGTTCGATAAAAGAACAAAAGGCCTGAGAAAGATTGATCCTGAGGATTGGCGGTGAAAAAGATACTCCTCGATACTAATGCCTTTACCAAAGTGCCCCGATTGATTTTCTTTATGTTCATTTCAGACCAGACCTCCATCAATTCATAATTCCTGTCGCGGGCCCGACTGACCATGCGCCGCGTTCTTCTCCTGCAGCTCCCCTTGCCCCAACTCAATTACAGCCGCCAGACGGGTAACGTACCGCTGGCCGCGGCCTGCCTCAAGCTGGCGACCATAGACCTATCCGACGTCCAGATAGACATATTGCCGGAAAGCGCGGTCACGTACCTGGGCGGCGCGGCCCTGTTCGATCTGGTTCTGCGTTATCAGGCCGACATTATCGGTTTCTCCGTCTATAGCTGGAACCTGAAACGATCCCTTTATTTCGCCGGGACACTGAAAGAGGCCAGTCAGCCCCGGATCATCTTCGGCGGGCCGGAAATCACCCCCGATAACCAAGCCGCGGCTGTGCCTTGCGTGGATTTCCGCGTCTACGGCGAAGGAGAGGCCGCCTTGGTCCGGTTGCTCCAGGACCAGGAATTCCGGCGGCGAAAATCAGCCTCACTCCCGGCCGATAATTTTTTCCGGACCAGCCGCAGTCCCTATTTGGAAGGCTGGCTGGAACCCGAAATCGAAAACATGGTACTATTGGAGACTACCTGCCCGCTCTATCCTGAGGCAGGACCATACCATTATTAAGAGGATAGAAGCGGCGAAAGCCGGCTTGACCAACGATTGAAAGTTTGTTATCGAGAAATTGTCGAACTGGTGCTCGAAAGAGCTCAATAGGGAAGACGGTGAAAGGCCGTCACGGTCCCGCCGCTGTAACCGGGGACGAAAGCCTTACCAGCCACTGTTATCGCCGAGGTAATGGGAAGGCGGGGCGATTAGGTAGATCCGGGAGTCAGAAGACCTGCCAGTGGGCGAACGTGGCTAGCCGCCGGCGATAGAACGGCGGGTGATAATCGCGTATGGGCCCGGCCCGGAGGTCGGGCCCAGACCGGGCGATGAAGTAAGACGGGTGCAATCGTCCGATCCGAAAACCGGATCGGACTTTTTTTGTTTCCGGGGCTGAAAGCAGCAGATGGAGTTGCTCGAGATCTTCCCGGTCGTGACGAAAGGCGGCCTTGAAGACAAGCCGCGCCTGTCCCGGAATTTGGAGCTGTAAACTTTTTTCTATACGACCTTTTGAGCAAACGGAAAGAGGCATGAGCAAATCACTGGGCTTCTGGCTGCTCCTCTTGGCGACCATTCAAGCCTCTCCGGAGAGTTGGGCCGGTCAGGTCACGGACGAAATCGGCCGGACCATAACCATATCCAGTCCTTTGAAGCGCGTGGTGGTTCTCACTCCAGCTCTCTCGGAAACCCTTTTCGCCCTGGGCCTGGAGGCAATGCTGGTCGGCGCCACCTCGCACTCCGAGTATCCTGAACGCGCCCGCCGGATACCCCGGGTGGGGTCTTATGTCTCGCCCAGTTTGGAGATTATAGTATCCCTTAAGCCGGATTTGGTGATCGCCGACAAAACCTGCAATCCTCCGTCAGCGGTTTATGGTTTGGAGGCCGCCGGTATTTCGGTATATGTGACCAATTTCGATGACCCTCAGCGTCTGCCGGAACAGGTCCTCCGCCTGGCTCATGTCTGCGGCGCAACTGAAAGCGGACGTATCATGGCCGAAGACATGCGCCGCCGCTTTGGTTGGTTGGCCGGACTCGTGCGCGACGCCGACGAAGTCAGCACTTTGATGGTCCTGGGTCACGCCCCCCTGATCAGTGCGGGCGCCGATACCTTGCAGGGCAAGCTGCTGAACTTGCTCCGAGGAAAAAATATCGCCGCGTCCGCTCCGGGACGCTGGCCGAATCTGAGCCTGGAATTCGTGATTCAGGCCCGGCCTGAGCTGGTGGTCTTGACCGCCATGGAAATCAACGCCGATTTGCGGGAGCAGGTTCGATTCTGGCGCACCTTGCCCGGCCTTGGTGCAAGGCCGGGCTACCGAGTGGAAATGGTTGAATCGGATTTGATCAATCGGCCGGGACCTCGTCTGATCATTGGGGCCGAAACGCTGGCTCGGGTGTTGCACCCGGCCAGGTTTGACCTGGAGGGACTAGCCCGGTGAGGGCCACGCCGAAGACACTGGCCTGCTCGATGATTCTGCTGGCTGTCTTGTTGGCCGCGGCGGTTCTGGTCAGCTTGGGCGCGGGGACGGTTTACACGCCGCTGGCGACGGTCTGGAAATGGCTGCTGGGAGAACCGGTCGAAACCTCGCTGGCGGTGATCTTAAGTAATTTTCGCCTGCCCAGGATAATACTGGCCGCTCTGGCCGGCGCGTCGCTGAGCATGTGCGGGACGGCGTTTCAGGGCTTGTTGCGCAACCCCCTGGCCGAACCCTTCATCCTCGGTGTTTCGGGCGCCGCCGCCGCGGGCGCCGTATCCTGCTATATATCCGGTTTCACCGGTCCGGAGTGGACCGCGATATCGGCCTTCGCGGGCGCCGGTGTCGCCATCCTCATGGTGCTGGGAGTATCCCGCCGGAGCGGCCGCATGGACACAACCACCATGATCCTGACCGGGGTCATGATCAATGCCTTTTTTACGGCCGTGATCATGTTCCTTATCTCCGTGGCCGACGAACACAAACTTCAAGCCATAATGTTCTGGCTCTACGGCGATCTGAGCGGCGCCACGCTCAAGCAGGCCAGACTGCTCGGGCCGGTGGTGCTGCTAGGCGGCCTGATGCTCTTTTTCCATTCCAGGAAGCTGAACCTGTTGATCGCGGGGGAACATACCGCCGCCGCCGCGGGCGTCCAGGTCGAAAAAACGAAGCTCCTTCTCTTTCTGCTGGCTAGCCTATTGACCGGCGTGACCGTCAGTTTGAGCGGCCTGATCGGCTTCGTCGGCCTGGTCGTGCCCCACTTGGTTCGGATCGCTTTTGGCCAGGACCACCGCTTGCAGATACCGGCCGCCGGTCTGTTCGGCGCATTCTTTCTGCTGATCGCGGACACGTTTGCCCGAACCATCATCGGCCCCGCGCAACTGCCGGTGGGGGTAATCACCGCTTTCTTGGGCGTTCCTTTTTTTCTCGGACTCATGGGCGGCAAAGGAAGTCATTGGTGGTCGAGGTAAAGACGGTCATTCTGGCGGCGCTCGATCTGTCGTTCAGCTACGGCCGGGAACTGGTCCTGGACAGTGTGCGCCTTGCGCTCGGACAGGGGGAGTTGGCCGCCATCGTCGGTCCCAACGGGAGCGGGAAATCCACGCTTTTAAAGATACTGGGCGGATTGTTGCGGCCGAAGCGGGGCGAGGTCCGCCTATGGGGCAAACCAGTGGCTGAGTTCTCGAGGTTGGAATTGGCCCGCCACCTTGGTTATGTTCCGCAAACACCGGAATTGGCGCCCGGCTTCACCGTATGGGAAACCGCCTTGGCCGGCCGCTTCCCCCTGCTGGGCCGTCGTTTTTTTGAAAACGCCCGGGACCTGGCCGCCGCGGAAAAGGCGCTGGCTTCGACTCATTTGACGGACCTGAGAAACAGGGCGGTCGCTGAATTGTCCGGAGGTGAACGCCAGCGCTTGGCGCTGTCGCGGGCCTTGACCGCCGAGCCGCGAATTCTATTGCTCGATGAACCCACCAGCGCCCTGGATTTGAAACACCAGCTAGACTTCATGCGCCTGTTGGAGTCAGCCTGCCAGCGAGAAGGCCTGACGGTTGGTCTGATTAGTCATGATCTCAATCTGGCGGCCCTGTTTTGCGACCGGATTTTCTTGCTGCATCAGGGACGATGTTTGGCCAACGGCCGGCCGGAGGAAGTGTTGAAGCCCGATGTGCTCGAGATGGCGTATGGCGTGCCGTTGATAATCGATCGAGAGCCGACGCGCAAACGGCCTCGCGTCACCTTGGCTCCACCCGGTTAACGTCGTCCTCGATCGGCAACATATTATCAATGACCCGCAAGAAAGTCCGATTAACCAGCAAGTAATTACGAGCCGTGAGGAACACGGGCTTGATAGAAAACAGGGCCAGGAGATCATAAATGTAGACTTCTGAAAGAATAGTCGAGAATCGCCCAGGTGCCCGAGGAATCGGCTTGGCCGAGACCGGGGCTAATAGGGAAAGCGGTGAAAATCCGTTGCGGGCCCGCCACTGTGAGTGGGGACGAAAGCCGCAGAACGTCACTGGTTGACTGACCGGGAAGACGCGGCGAGTAGGGCGAACCACCAGCCAGGAGACCTGCCTGGGTAAATATCCACGATCTGCCTTCGAGGTCGAGGCTGTGGAGCCCCTGAAATGGGCTGACCCCGCCTTTACCTCGTGAAGGCGGGGTTTTTTATCATGGAAGACGAAAGAACGTCAGGTTCCTACGATGGTTTTTCCCGGGCAGCCCTGTTCGGGGTTTGGGGACAAGGTCCAATCATGACCGGAGCGAAAGCCCAGGAGAGCGAGGAGTCAACGATAAATAGCCTAAAGGTCAGACGCCCTCGGGTCATAGAAAAAGCGCTCGATTACATTGACCGTCATTTTGCCGCCGACCTGACGCTGGCCCAGGTGGCCAGCGTAAACGGCATGAGCAAATTTCATTTTTCGAGAATCTTCAAGGCTAAAACCGGATACACCTTCAAGGAATATCTGAACCGCCGGCGGATATTCGAATCCAAACGCTTGATGCGGGATGAAGAGATGAATGTCTCCGAAGCCTGTTTTGCCGTCGGCTTCAATGATTTGTCTTATTTCAGCCGCGTCTTTAATAAGATCGCGAAAGTGACTCCCTCGGAATATCGTAAAAACTCGATGTCCCGGCCGCCGGTTGATTATTTCGCCGAAGAATAAAGCCATGGCCTTCACCTTTCCGCTTGGAAAAAGTCAAGCCCGCCGCGAGGCGGGGTCAAAAACCGCGGGTCTCAATGAGACAGCCGGGCCTCCTGAAGACAGCCCGGCAATTCTTATATTGATTGGAGAAGGGAAATGCGAAGTTTTTGGATTGCGTTGTTGGGAGCCTTGATGATGCTCCTGTCCGTCGACGGCGCCACGGCCGGGCCTTATGCGCCGGCCGCCGGCCAGCTTGGTTCGACGGCCATTTACATGAACGACCCTCAATTTCTGGGTTGGGCCACCGGCTGGGAGGATTATCAAGTTGGGGCGAATGTCTCCGCCTCTTGGCAGACTCCGGAAAAGGCTCTGGGCCAGGCGGTGGGCTCGTCCTTTGACATCGTCTGCCTGGGTGACGGCGGCGCCATCACCCTGACCTTTGATACACCCATCGGCAACGGCGACGGCTGGGATTTCGCCGTGTTCGAGAATTCTTTCAACGACACGTTCCTGGAATTGGCCTATGTGGAAGTATCATCCAACGGCGTGGATTTTTTCCGCTTTACCAACGATTCCTTGACATCGGGCCCGGTGGGCGGTTTTGGCGCCGTGGACCCCACCAACATTGACGGTTTAGCCGGGAAATACCGCCAAGGTTATGGCACGCCTTTCGATCTGGCCGAGTTGGCCGGCCTGAGCGCTTGGCTGGATATCAGCAGCATCGGCTGGGTGCGCCTGATAGACATCGTGGGGGATGGAACCTGCCTGGATTCATCCGGAAACGTAATCTACGACCCGCACCCGACCTCGGGCAGCGCCGGATTTGACCTGGACGCCATCGGCGTCATCCACCAGGCCGCGGCGCCGGTGCCGATTCCCGGCGCGATCTGGTTGCTGGGCTCCGGATTGATCGGACTGACCGGACTGAGGAAGATGTTCAACTTTTAACCGCGCCGAAGACGGCGATACGGAACAATTATTGGTCAGGAGGAGGAAAATGAGACGTATTACCTTTGTTTTTCTGATGCTCTTCACTTTGTTGGCCGCCGCGTCGGCCTCTGCTTGGACGGTTGATTTCGAGGACTTGACTCTGGCCTCCGAATCATACCGCCATGACACCAACGGATTCACCAGCCAAGGGGCTTCTTTTTACAATTATTTCTATGCTCCCTGGAATTATTGGGAAGGTTGGTCCTACTCCAACAGAACCGATACGACCGTTCCAATGGATTACACCAACCAATGGTCTTCCATGGCCGGCGGCGGTTATGGCGGAATCGGCAATTACGGAGTGGCCTATGATGCTTCGGCTTCCTATATGGGCAGCAAGCCATTGGTTTGCCTGGACGCTCCGTCCTCTCTGGCCGGGGCGTACTTCACCAACAACACCTATGCCTACAGCACCATGTTTTACGGTGATTGGATGACCGAAGCCTTTGAATATGGAGATTGGTTTCGGCTGAGCATAACCGGATACAAGGACCTGTCGCCCACCGGCGTGGTGGAGTTTTACCTCGCCGACTATCGGTCGTCCGATCAAAATGCCTGGTATATCGTCGACGCCTGGACCTGGGTGGACTTGAGCGCCCTGGGCGTGGTTGACTCCTTATCCTTCAGCCTCTCCGGTTCGGATTCAGGGGCTTATGGTCTTAACACACCGGCGTATTTCGCCCTGGATAACCTGACTTCGGCCGCTCCGGTTCCCATCCCCGGGGCGGTATGGCTGTTTGGCTCCGGCCTGCTCGGTCTGATCGGGCTGCGCCGTAAACGCGGGTTGGTTTAGATTGAATGACGGGCGCTTTGCCTTATTAAGCAAGGCGCCCTTTCGGCTTTCTAGAGAAACGTTCTAGCCCAAGTCACGGGACGATGGGAGTCAAGGTATCGGCATGAACGCCAATGCCCCGCCCTCCCCCAGCCGAATGGGGCCGATGCTAATAGAGAGACGCCGCCGTAACCGGCTCCGCCTGGCCGTGATCACCTCGGTGATGATCTTCCTGGGCTTCCCGGCCGTTATTCCGGCCGAACAGCCCGGAGAATCTCAACCGGCAAAGGCCTCGCCGACCGAGACGCCGCGTTTTGAACTGGAAACGATCGTGGTCACCGGTTCCCGCGTGGCCGAGGAAATCCGAGGCCTGCCCAAGAACGTCACCGTTATAACCAGCGAGGAAATAGAACAAGCCACCAGTAATAACGTGGTGGACCTGCTGGCCCGGGAAGCCAACGTCAACCTGAGAAGCTTCTATGGGCACGACAAGTTCGGCGGCGTGGACATCCGCGGCATGGGCGACACCTTCGTCAGCAATGTCCTTGTTCTGATAGACGGCGTGCGCCTGAACACACCCGACATGGCCGGACCAGATCTTTCCTCCATTCCCCTGGATCAAATCGAGCGCATCGAAATACTGCGGGGCTCGGGTTCGGTCTTATACGGCGACGGGGCGGTCGGCGGCGTCATCAACATCATCACTAAAAAGGGCGGCTCCGCTCCGACCTTCAAGGCCCGCACCTCGATCGGCAGTTATGACACCACCGACACCAGGATAAGCTACGGAGGCCGGATCAAGAAGCTTGATTTCAACCTTAGCGGCAGTTATTTCGATTCGGCCGGATATCGCGACAACGGCCGGCTGCGTAAAACGGACGCCGGCGTCTATACCGGGTATGACTTTTCCCAACGCTTGACCGCGTTCTTCTCGGCCGCCCTTCATCGGGATAAATACGGACTGCCCGGCCCGGTCTCGAAAAAGGACGCCGAAAACCCGGAACGGCGGAAACTGACCAAGCAGCCCCATGATCGGGGTGAGACGGAAGATCAGCGCTACCGGAGCGGGTTCAACCTGAATTTGGACCAATACGGCCAGCTCTCGGCGCAGTTCGGCCTGCGCCATCGGGAAAACAATTACATCCTGGGATATTCGCCGTTGCTGGCCGAGGCGGATCAAACCAGCCGGATAGACGAAGACTCCCGGTCCCTGAATATCGGCTATCTCAAGAAATATCGGATCGGCGGTTTGGAGCATCGCCTTCAGTTGGGTTTCGATTATTTCTTTTCGGACTACCAGAGAACCGAACTCTCATCAAACCTTCGCCATAACAGCCAAATTGACAACCACGGGCTGTACGTGTTCAACAAGTGGTCGTTGCCCCTCGATCTCGGTCTTCATGCCGGTTTCCGCCGCAATGAATTCCACGGCCTGTTCCGGCGGGATGAGAGAAAGTCGTTCGGCGTCCATCAACGCTGGATAAACGGCGCTCCGTTCACCAGGGACTGGACGAACGATTCCTTTGACCTCGGCCTGGTTTATTCGCCCACTCCCTTCCTGGACCTCTTCGCCGACTACGCCACCAGTTTCCGCACGCCCAACACGGATGAATTCGCCCTGGCCGCCGCCGATCTGCGCCCTCAAAAGGGGGAACACCTGGAAATTGGCCTGCGCCGCGCCTGGGCCGGCTGGGCTGAATTTTCGGTCACCCTGTTTCAAATCCGCATCGAGGATGAAATCTACTACGGCGAGGACCCCGCCACGGGAACGCAATTAAACCGCAATTACGACCAGAGGACCATCCGGCGGGGAGTGGAAACCGAGGTTAAGCTTTACCTGACGGATAAATTCTTCTGTTGGGCCAACCTGGGCATCATTGACGCCCGGTTCGAGGGCTCAGGCGCTTACGTGCCGCTGGTGCCCGAGTATAAAGCCAACATTGGCGCGGAGTGGCGAATCGTTCAGCCACTTGCGGTATCCGTTACCGGCGCCTTCGTCGGCCAGCGCTATGACGGCAACGATTGGACCAATGACCGGTATGACCAACTCCAGCCGTATTCCACTTTCGACGCCAAACTGAGTTACGACTACCGCAATCTGCGCTTCTTCTGCGGCGTGAACAATATCTTCGACGAACTTTATTCGGTGGTTGGGTACAGCGAGACTTACTATCCCCTGCCCGGCCGTAATTTCTACGCTGGAGTGGAGTTCCTTTTTTAATAGCGCCTTCGCTTTCCAGTCGAGACGGACAAGCGGGATTTATTAGAGGAGAAAAAGACGGACCATGAAAGGATTGACCGCCTCGATCGTGATTATCCTGCTCTTGACGCCGGCTCTGACCCTGGCCGGTCCATATTCTCCCGCGCCGGGCCATCCGGATTTCGCGGCGGTTCATATGAACGATCCGGCCTTCATTGCCTGGGCCTCGGGGTATCGAGACGTGATCTACGGCAGCGACGTCGAAGACGTTTGGAAGACCCCGGAATTGGCCCTAGGCCCGGCGGTGGGCGACTCTTACCACATCGTCTGTCTTGGAAACGGCGGCCGCATCACCATGACCTTCAACCAGCCGATACGCGATCGAAGCGGGTGGGATTTCGCCGTCTTTGAAAATTCCTTCAACGACACTTTCCTGGAACTGGCTTACGTGGAAGTGTCTTCCAACGGCGTCAATTTCACCCGCTTCCCCAACCGATCTCTCACCGCGAATCCGGTGAACGCTTTCGGCGCGGTGGACCCTTCCGACATCATGGGCTTGGCCAGCAAGTACCGGCAGGGCTACGGCACGCCGTTCGATCTTCATGACTTGGTCAATAACGAGGCCGTGACCGCCGGTCTGGTGGATATCAACGCCATCAAGTATGTTCGTATCATTGACATCATCGGCGACGGTACGTATTTCGACTCCACCGGTCAGGTTATTTATGACCCTTACCCAACCATATTGAGCGGCGGCTTCGACCTCGAAGCTATAGGCGTGAAGTATCTCGGGGATTATGCCAACGTCGTTCCCAGGGCGCCTCTTCTTCTGGAACCAGGAAACGGCGACTTGAACGTTCCCGTAACCACCAGGCTAAGAACGGACGCCTTCAGCGATCCGGACGTAAACGGCGACGACGGCGACTTTCACGCCTGGACCCGCTGGCAGATAGCCATTGACGCGGAATTCCTGACAATAGTGGCCGAGCAAATCAGTACTTCGGACCTGACGGTCTGGAATCCGGCCGGGGGCATATTGACCGCGGGCCAGACTTATTACTGGCGGGCCAAACATTATGATTACGATTATCGGATCGATGGCGCCAACGAAGATGGTTATCCCTGGTCCGGCATCTTCACTTTCTCGACCACCGACCCTTTGGACCAAGATGGCAACGGTGTGCCTGACGATCTGGAGCTGACCGATCCAGCTATTGACCTGGACCAGAATGGTGTTCCCGACGTCAATCAAATGCAGGCGGACGCCAACTTCAAGGCCATCAATTCAGCCACGGGGCAGGGTCCGCTGGCGATAAAAGCTCCCTCCGGCGTCACTCTCGACACTCTGTCTTCGATCGCTCCCGAATCGGCCCCGCACCTGAAAGTCGAAGAATCCGGCCTTGTATTTTTCGCGGGCATTATCTCGTTCAGATTGACGGTGCCCGCGGCCGGCCAGGAAGTGACGGTGATCATATACCTGTCGTCGCCGGCGCCCGCCGGCTGCGAGTATTATAAGTATTCTCCGGGCCGGGGCTGGAACAAATACGAACAGGCCGTTTTCGGCCCGGATCGCCGCTCCGTGGAACTGACTCTACAAGATGGATCCAAGGGTGACGCGGATGGAATAGCCAACGGCATCGTCGTGGACCCCGGCGGGCTGGCCGCCGCCGCCGTGGTCAATGGGGAACCACCGCCGCCCGATGGAGCTGCCGGTTTGGGCGGCGGCGGATGTTTCGTGAACATCCTTTCAGGCCAGTGAAGAAGGTCGAATCAATTGAACCTGGGCATATCGAGGGGCACGGACCTTTATGACCGCTAGACGCCCAGGCATTCCCTCACCTCGGCCCGGCACTGGAGTTCGTCCACCGGGCCCTGGTGAAGCACCCGGCCTTTGTCCATGATGTAGCCCCGACTGCTGACTTTAAAGGCGAACTTGGTGTTCTGCTCGCAGAGCAGGATCGAAACGCCTCGCCCTTGCAAAGCCAGCAACTTATCCTTCAGCTCGCTGACGATGAGCGGCGACAACCCCTCGGAGGGTTCGTCCATGAGGATATGACTCGGGTTGCCGATGACCGCTCGGGCCGTGGCCAAAACCTGTTGTTCTCCGCCGCTGAGCTGACTGCCCAGGCGGTTTTCCAGTTTCTTCAATATGGGGAAGAATTCAAGGATATCAGGTATGGTCCAGGGTTGACCGCCCAGACGGCCGACCGGAGGTTTGACGGCGATTTCCAGATTCTGACGCACGGTAAGATCAATGAAGATGCGTCTTTCCGCCGGTACGAAGCCCAGACCCCGGCGAGCCAGTTGGTATGGCCTCAAGCCCGCCACCTCCTCGCCATTCAGTTGAATGCTGCCCTGGCGCGGCGGGGTCAAGCCCATAATGGTTCTCATTAAAGTGGTCTTGCCCACGCCGTTTCGTCCCAGCACGCAGACGATTTCCCGGTCGCCCAGTTCCACCGAAAGGTCGAACAAAATGTGGCTTAAGCCGTAATAGGTGTTCAGATTCCTGGCGGCCAGCATCAGTCTTCTTCTCCCAGATAGATGCGCTGCACCATTTTGTCTCCCCGAATCTCCTCCGGCGTTCCTTCAGCGAAAATGTCGCCTTGGTGCATGACGATTACTTTATGGGCCACGGCAAAGGCTACCGACATGTCGTGTTCGACGAAGAGAATAGGTATGGAAGTTTCGGTCCAGATTTTTTGGATCAGGTCGGAGACCAGCCGCGTTTCATAGGAAGACATGCCCGAGGTCGGCTCGTCCAATAGCAGCAGCTTGGGCTGGCAGGCCAGGGTGACGGCGATCTCCAAGGTCCGCTGATCGCCGTGGCTCAACTGGCCGGCTTGGACCCCGGCCTTTTCAGTCAGGCCCACGGTGTCGAGTATGGCCTGGACTTCCTCCGGGCAATGCTTCTTGAACGGCTCCCTCAAGTTGAAATTGCGCCCCCGTCGGCCCAGGTAGGCCACCTGAACGTTCTCGGAAGCGGTCAGGCTGGGGAATATGTTGGTTATCTGGAATGACCGGGCCATGCCCAGCCTGGCCACGTGGTGACCGGCGAGCCCGGTTATTTCTCGGCCGGTGAAGAAAATGCGGCCCTCGCTCGGGCGGTAACGGCCGCTCAGAAGGTTGAAAAGGCTGGTTTTGCCCGCTCCATTGGGGCCGATGATGGCCGTCAGGTCATGGGTCCCCACGCTGAGGTTGACTTGGTGGACGGCGACGACGCCACCGAAACGCAGGGTCAGACCCTCGGTCTCCAGGATGATCTCGGCGCCGGTCATGACTGTTTGCCCCTTATCCGCGGGCTCAACCTGCCCTCGACAAAACCCCAGACGCCCTGAGGGAAGAACATGACCAGGATGAGTATGCTCACTCCCAGTATGAGCAACCAGTAGATGGTGGTCCGGCCGATGATCATTTCCAGGATTACGAAAAGAATCGCTCCCACCAGCGGTCCCCAGTAGCTGTGCATCCCGCCGAGGATCACCATCAGCATTGGCTCGGCCGACTTGGACCAGTGGACCAATATCGGGAAGGCCATGTGATCGAAGCCGACGTACAATCCCCCGGCTATACCGGCGAAAAAGGCGGACAGAACAAAGGCCACCAGTTTCTGCCGCCAGACGTCCACCCCGAGGAACATCAGGCGCTCCGAATTATCCCTGACCGCCCGGAGCGTATAGCCGAAATTGGAATTCAAGATAACCCGGATGCACCAGAAGCAGGCCCCGATCACGGCCAGGGCGAAGTAGTAATAGTTGCGGGAATCGGTCAGCCAGAGGGACACCTTCAGACCGTGGATGCCGTTGTCTCCCCCGGTCAAGCCATACCACTGGAAGACAATGACAAACAGCAACTGCGATATGGCCAGGGTGAGTATGGCGAAATAGAGCTTGGCCGCCCTGAGGCAGATCGTCCCGACCATCAGCCCGAACAGACCGGTCATGATGGAGCCGATGATCAAGGCGGGAATAAGGCCCAGTCCGGTGTCGCGCAGCATAATGGCCACGCTGTAGGAGCAGAACCCATAAAAAGCCGAATGACCGAAGGAAATCATATCGCCATAGCCTAGCATCAGGTTAAGGCTCTGGGCGAAAAGGCCATAGATGGCCATTTCAATCATCACTCGAACGTAGAATTCGGGCAGGACTTGGCCCAGAACAGCCAAGATCGCCGCCGCGGAAACAACTCCGACCGCCGTATTATTGAACCGCACCGTCCCGCCGTCGCTCCTTTCCCCAACGCTCACTTAATGGGGCGACCGAACAGCCCCCATGGTCGGATCACCAGGACTATGGCCATGACCAAAAAGGTGAAGGCTATGGCCAGGCCGGGAATCCAAAGCAACCCGAAGCTGTTGGCCAGGCCGAGCAGAATCGAGGCGAAGAAGGCTCCGCCGATGCTGCCCATGCCGCCTATAACCACCACGGCGAAGGACTCCATAAGCATGGTGGCGTCCATGCCCGGAGCGACCGAGGTCAAGGGGGCGATCAGGACCCCGGCCAGGCCGGCCATCCAGGCCCCCAGGGCGAAGATGAAGGTATAAATCAGCTTGAGGTTGATGCCGATGGCCTCGGTCATCTCCGCGTCCAATACGCCGGCCCGGATGATGTGGCCCAGCTTGGTCCGGTTGAGAAAGAACCAGAGCAATACCATGACCGCCAGGCCGACGATTACCAGGAAGAGGTTGTAAACCGGGACAATGGCGCCCAGGAACTTCGCCGCCCCGCTAAGCGTCGCGGGCAGCGGCACCATCCTCGGCTCGGCGCCCCAAATGATCTTGGTTAAATCCACGATGATCAGGACCAGGGAATAGGTCAGCAGCAACTGCATCAGATGCTCGCGCTTGTACATCGGTCGAAGCAAAAAGACCTCGATTATCGCGCCCAGCGCGGCCACGGCCAGCGGCGCGATCAAGAGAGCGAGCCAGAAGGAGTAGCCGTTCTGGCCGAGAATCACGGTCGTCCCGTAACCGAGATAGGCGGCCAGCATGTATACCGCGCCGTGAGAGAAATTGATTATCCTGAGGACCCCGAAAACCAAGGTCAGTCCGGCGGCGACAATGAACAGTATCATCGAGTTGGTCAAACCGCCGATGGCTATTTCGACGACATCCTTGAACTGCAACTATCCCTACTCCATCTCGATTTATGGTGACCGCGGGGCGGATCTGGTTCGGCCGGGCCACGGCCGCGGCCCGGCCCAGGGGATTATTCTTTGCCCCTCTTCGCCTTGGCTTCATCCTCGCTGATCCATGTTTTTTCGGCGGGAATAATCGTCACAGGATCCAGGACGGCGAAGCCATACTCTTTTTTAAACATTCGCGGGCCAATGCAGACCGGGGTGTCCTCTTGTCCGTCAACCGCCCGGATGTACCGCTCGCCCCGGGGACCTTTGAACTTTAAACCCTTCAGGGCGTCAACCACCTTCTCGGCCTCGAGGCTGTTGGCTTTCTTGATCGCCTCGGCATAAGCGATGATCGAATCATAGGCGCAGAAGGAAAAGCCTCCCGGATAAATACCAAAGCGCTTATAGAAAGTGTCCACGAATTCCTTGCCCGCCGGATACTTTTCGGCGAAGTAGGTGAACTCGGCCCTGGAGAAGCCATACAGGCCGGAAGGCAGCTTGTCGCCCAGGCTCATGGCCACGTCCTCGCTGATCAAGCCGAAAGCTTTCATCTTTTCGAACAGGCCGGCGTTCAAACCCTGCAAAATCAAGGCATTCAGGCTGCTGCCCCAGGTGCCTATGAACAGCACCTCGGCTTGCGAAGCCTTTAGAATGGGGATGTAGGAAGTGAAAGACGTCTCGCCCAGCTTGTGCCAAAGATCCTTTTGCATGGTTATCTTGACCCCTTTGGCCGCCATCTGATCCTGGAAGGTTTTCAACGTCGTGCGCGACCACTCGTAGTCGGGGCCTATCCAAGCGTAAGATTTCCACGGCTGCTGCGCGGCCCACTCGACCCAAGCCTTGCCTTCCATCACGGAATTAGGCTCGAACAAAAAGGCGTAGCGGTGCCCGTTTTCCCAGACGATGGCCGAGGAATTGCCCACGGAGACCAGAAAAGGCGTCTTGAGTTCCTTGGCCACGGCCGAAGCGGCGAGCACGCAGGAACTGGCGCCGCCGCCGAACAGAGCCAGGACCTTATCCTGGGTGATCATTTCCCGGGCTTGGCGGGCGTGCAGCTCCGGCTTTTCACCGCCGTCCCGGATTATCATTTCGATCTTCCGGCCCAATACACCGCCGGCCTGGTTTACCTTTTCCACGGCCAGGACGGCCGCCTGTTCGGCGTCCTTCGACATTTTCAAGGCCGGGCCGACATAGGCGCCGATGAAGCCTATTTTCACCGTTTCCGCGGCCGACGCGACGTTGGACGCCGCCAGGCCCAATACCGTGACGCCCACCAGGAAAATCAATAAAGCTTGTTTCTTGGCCATGATCTCCTCCTTGCCTAAGGTTTTGACTCGATGACCCCCTGTAGCCAACTACAGGCCGATCAGGTTAAGAATCCTGCTTGATGCTCCGATGTCCTCCTCTGGAAGCGGGGAGGTTTTTTATGAACGCAACCACCTTCCGTGGGGCTCATAATCGGTATTCATACCGGAGCCGATTGATCATCTTTATCTTCTCGGCGATGGCCTTCGCTTTCTCCGGAGTTTCGGCCTGGACCGAGGACAGCAGGATGCTGGGATAGAGGCCCTGTTCCTTGACCAGGAAATCCAAAGTCGAACGCAAGTAGGCCACTATCTCTTCACCCGATTTGGAATCGAGCGCCGGACCGGAGACCGCGACCGGAAAGGGCAAGCCGGGCAGGCGAAGGGCCATGGCCTGTTTGAGGCTGTCCATTGATTCGGCTCCGCCATAAAAAACTTTGTACAGGGCCGCTCCGCCCTTTTGACTTTCTTTATCGCCCGGACGGCCCATGAACGCGGCCAGGCTGTTGGGGACGTTCTCGGGACCCAGGATGCGCTGGACTTCGCGGTCGTACGGCGCGATCAACTCATGATAGGTATCCGGCCGAATCATGTCCGGCGTCAGAAAAATCTCGTTCAGAATCGGATTTCTGAGACCCGTGTCCAGAACCTGCCGGCCGAAGAAGACCGACAACTTGGTGCAGACTTCCATGTATCGTTTGAAGAACCCCCGGTTAACGATGGTATCCAGGAGGGCCTCCTCGATGCCTCTCAGGAAGCAGGCTACGGCGAACGGTCCCAGGATGCTCACCGCGAGGTGATATCTATCGCCCAAGGCCCTGTTGACGCGGCGAATAACCTCCAAGTAAAAGGCGAAGTATCCGGATGGTTTGGACGGCACCTCGATTCCGGTCAAGTCCTCTTCCGACTTCAACGGTCCGGAGATGAATCCGGGGAAATTCTCCCCGGCATACTTCCACTCACAGCCTAGCTCCGGGCCGCAACCGTATAAGATGTAGCCGTTGATGCATAGGTTGTAATCAACCTCGAACTCCCGGGTGAACCTGACGTTTCCTTCGGTACACAAATCCGGGTCGGTCAGGAACTGGGGGACGGTCTGGCCATAGTACTGACAGATGAAGGTATTGGAGTTGGCCACCATGATCGGCAGCAGGTCCGGTTTCTGGCCCTTCATCGCCTTGGCCACGCGTTCTCGAGGAGTCATCCGTTCTTCTCCTTTTGCTGGGCCGCCCGGACCTATCCGCCCTCGATTTCACCGACGGTGACCAACCTTTTTTCCGGCCTCATGACTTCCCCCGCTTGGAACGGAGATGGAGCGGAATGGTCGCCTTGTAAAAGTAGCGATCGCCCCGGAAGTACATGTAAGTGACTTCCACCGGCCGACGTCGTGCGCCCCGTCCCGTGAAGTAGACCAGTTCCACATAAAATATCGCGTCGCCGAAGTGGAGGCCTAAAGTATCCGCGATATCCAGGTCGGCCACCCTGGCTTCGACGTGTTGTTCCATGTGGGTGATCTTCAGACCCGACCGTTCCTGGAAGACTTCTATAAAGCTGCGTTTGGCGACGTCCGGGGCGGTGATTCCCCGCATCAATTCCGGCCGGCCGTAGTTGACGTAATAAGAAAGGGGCTCACCCTGAAAGCACCGTAAGCGTTTCATCCGCCAGACGGGCGAAGTCGCGTCCATATTCAGGATGCGTCGGACGTGCTCGGGGCAGGTGGTGACGACGATTTCCAAGACCTTGGATTCGAATTGTTGGGCGCCGCCGGTGGCGGAATGGAGCCAGTCCCGGAAGCTGCCGGTGATCTCGATGGCTATGCGCGCGTCAGGCCGGGCCGCCACCACCGTGCCCAGACCGCGGCGGCGAACGACGAAACCGTCCTGGACCAAGAGGCTTAAAGCCTTCCGGATGGTGATGTTGCTGAGGCCGAACTCCTTCTCCAACTCCTTTTCCGGCGGAATGATCTGCCCGGAATTGTACAACCCGCTTTTGATGCGGTCGCGCAGAGTCCGCGCCACCTGCTCGTAGAAGGGTACAGAGCTCTCTCGCAGGCTCATAATCCACTTGTGTCCGCCACGGCCCGGCTTTTCCAGCGGTCCCCGAACTGGGTCGAACGCCCCTCGACCGTCGGTTGGGCCGAACGCGGAACGTGGCCTTATTATGGGCTAATAACGTATATACGTATACTATTATCTGATGCAGCGTGTCAAGGAAAATCAAGACGGCGCTTCTTTTTCATGGGCACCTTGTTCCGCCTGAGTTATCATTATAAATCGGCGCTTGAAGAAAACCCTTCACCTGGGGCGGCTGGCGGCCCCTGACCTTATGGCTCCAGGCCGACCGGGCGGAAAATAGACTGGAAAACGAGGAGGTGGCATCGTGACCGAACCAGTGGTTTACCTAAGTCCGGGCTGGCGGGATGAAGCCGAGCGGCGGCTGAAAGCCGAACTCACCGCCGATAAGATGAAGAACATCACCACGTCCATGTCCAACCTGTACAAGAACTGTCCCGGCGGCGTGGATAAATACCTTTTCGTTAAATTCGTGGACGGCGGACTGGCCGACGTCCGGGTCGGAGAAGGCGACCCGCCGGAAGCGGAGTTCAAGATAACCGGAGACTATGAGGTCTTCGCCCGGATAACCCAGGGCCAGATCAAAAGCCAGAGGGCCCTCATGAGCGGCAAACTCAAACTCAGAGGCAACATGGTCAAGGCTCTCAAACTGGCTTCGCTGGCGGACCGGATGAACAAGGTCCTGGCCGCGATACCGGCCCAGTACTGACGTCGGGAGGAAGCCATGTCCAGAAACAAAGCCGATGACCCGTACTTCATCGATTTCCCTGGCCGGATCAAAAGGATTCAAGCCGCCCTGTCCGAGGAAGGGCTGGACGCCTATCTGGGGTCCAGGTTGAGGACCCTGTCCTGGACCACGGACGCTTTCTGTCCCTGGCGCAGCTACGTCGTGATCCCGGCCGAAGGCCTGCCCACGGTCTTCACCTTTGTCATAGACGCGGCCCGCGTGGCCGACGATTCCTGGCTGGACGAGGACCACGTCCTGGGTTACGCGCCCATGGGCGGCATGGACCAGATCTCCTTGATCAGCTCCTTCATCATCGATCAACTGAAGCTCGAGCGCGGCCGGTTGGGCCTCGAGACCGGGCTGTCCAACTACCTGCCCGAAGGCAACCTGACCCATTATGAATACGTACGCTTGGCCGAAGCCTTGGACGGCTTCGAGCTGATCAACGCCCATCATATCGTGGACCGGCTGGCATTGATAAAAGACCAGGGCACCATCAACCGCTTCCGGGAAGCCTCCCGGATCGTGGACGTGGGCCATCAGGCCGTTTTCGACGCCCTGAAAGACGGCGGCTGGAAAGGCTTGACCGAAACCGAGATCGCCGGCCTGGCCGCGTACGCCATGCGCCGGGCCGGCAGCGAATGGGAATGGTCCTTCACCGGCGGCAACGAGATCGCCAGCGGATATCGCACCGGCTTGGCCGGAGGCGCCTGCACTCCGGCCTCGAGGCGCGAGATCAAGGCCGGCGAAGCCCTGATGGTGGACCTCCACGCCATGTTCAAACTGGGCCTGGGCGACCACGCCCATAACTACTTCATTCGAAGCGCCACGGACCGGCGGCTCCGGCACGCCGAAAACTTCGTGGCCCTGGTCAAGCTCTGCCTGTCGCGCTACCGGGCCGGGACCACGCCGGCCCTGATCGCCGAGGAAATGATGGAGTTCGCCGAAGAGCAGGGCTTCGCCGAATACATGGTGCCGGGCTTCGAACATGGCATCGGGATGATGGGCGACGAATGGCGCATAGGCCTGGGTGACGGGCCCATCCCGTACTGGACCAACCCCGATCACGTGTACCAGGAAAACGAGGTCCTCATTTGCGCCATGCAGTACGCCTGTCCCGAGGAAAAGATCGGGTTTCGGTACGAAAACCCGATCCTGATCCGGCCGGACGATTGCGAGCCGATGTCCAAATACCCCCTCGGAGTGGACGTGATCGGATAACCGGGCGATTTTTAAATTGCCAAATGAATGATCGAGTTTCAAACAAGCAAAGTCCCGCTAGACAGTCAAATGGAGAGACAAGGACATGACCAAACTGGTGATCGTCGGAGGAGTGGCCGGCGGGGCCACGGCCGCGGCCCGGGCCCGCCGCCTGGACGAACGGGCTCGGATTCTGGTCCTGGAACGCGGCGAATACGTTTCCTTCGCCAACTGCGGGCTGCCCTATTATATCGGCGGCGTCATCAAGAAACGGGAAGACCTGCTGCTCAGCTCACCCCAGATTTTCAAGGAAAGATACAATATCGAAGTCCGGACCCAAGCCGAGGTCACGGCCCTGGACCGCGCGGCCAAAGCCGTGGAGGTCAAGGATTTGCGGACTGGCGCGGTTTATCGGGAAGCCTACGATAAATTGATACTCTCTCCCGGCGCCGAACCGGTTAAGCCGCCTCTGCCGGGTATAGACCTGGAAGGAATATACACCCTGCGCAGCCTGCCGGATTCAGACCGCCTCAAGGCCCGGCTCGACGCCGATCCGGTCCAGTCCGCGGTGGTGGTCGGCGGCGGCTTCATTGGACTGGAGATGGCCGAGAACCTGGCCCGCCGCGGCGTTCAAGTGAGCATCGTCGAGATGCTGGATCAGGTCCTGGCGCCCCTGGACTTTGAAATGGCGGCCCTGGTTCATCGCCAGTTGAGGCGGCAAGAAATAAGGTTGGTTCTGGCCGACGGTTTGAAGTCTTTCGACCGCCGGGACGGCCGGCTTGTGGCCACCACCCGGCAAGGCCGGGAAATCGCCTGTGACCTGGCCTTGCTGGCCATCGGCATCAGACCGGAGAGCGGCCTGGCCAGGGCCGCCGGCTTGAAAATCACCGAACGAGGTCACATCTGGGTTGACCAGACCCTGCGGACTTCCGACCCGGATATTTACGCCGTGGGCGACGCGGTGCGGACACTGGATTTCGTCACCGGTCTGCCCACGGTCACGGCCCTGGCCGGACCGGCCAACAAGCAGGCCCGCATTGCCGCGGATAACGCCCTGGGCCGCCGATCGCTCTATCGCGGTTCCCTGGGCACCATGGCCGTCAAGGTCTTCGGCCTGACCGTGGCCGCCTCCGGCCCGAATGAAAAAACGCTCACCCGCGCGGGCCTGCCCTACCTGGTCAGCTACACTCACTCGGACTCTCAGGCCGGATATTATCCCGGCGGGCAAGAGATGGCCGTCAAGCTGCTTTTCTCCCCAGGCGGCGGCCGGGTGCTGGGAGCACAAATCGTCGGCGGTCCGGGCGTGGACAAGCGGATAGACGTCCTGGCCGCCGCCATTCGCGCCGGACTGACCGTCTTTGACCTGGAAGAACTGGACCTGGCTTACGCCCCGCCTTATTCCTCGGCCAAGGACCCGGTCAATATCGCCGGATACGTGGCCGCCAACCTGCTCAGAGGCGACCTCGAGAACGTGTACCCGACCGACCTGGAGAAGTTGGACCCTGACCGAGACGTAGTGCTGGATGTCCGTTCCAAGGTCGAACTGCGCCTGTTCGGCCGGATCGAAGACTCGGTGAATATACCCTTGCCCCAGCTCCGGGAGCGTCTGCCGGAGTTGGACAGGTCCAAACGCTACATAATATACTGCGCCGTGGGCTATAGGGCCTATTTGGCTTATCGAATCCTGGTCCAGAACGGGTTCGAAGCCCGCAACCTCAGCGGCGGTTTCGCCACCTATGGCCCCGCGTTCGATTGAGGCATCGGTCAGGGTTGGCCTGAACCGCCAATAGGCCTGGAGGAATTGATAGCTTTCTTTTAGCAGGTTATCTTCGAGTGACTGCCGGCCTCATTTTATTTTAAAGACCTGCCTGGCGTTCTCATACCCGACCTTGGCTTTCAAGGATTCCGGCAACTGGGAGACAAAGGCGTACACGGCTTCCACCGGGCGCGGCCTCTGTTTGGCGAGCTGCAGCGGCATGAAGAACTGGTCCGCGCCCAGCATGAACCGGTCCGGAAAATCGGCGACCAATCGAACCCATTCCGGCTTGATCTGACCGTCTTTATTCAGCGGCCGGTTTTGCGGCAGGCTGTCCGGCCTGATTTTGAAACTCATGTACAGGTTGGGGTGTTCGGCCAGCAGCCGGCGGCAGAGTTCGACCGTGCGGCTGCCCGTGTTGCACCAACCCACGTGGGACCAGATGATTTTGGCCCGGCGATTATGGGCCAGCAGCCTTTCGAAGGCCTGGATGTTGGCCCGCAAGGTCTTGGGGTTGGGCGGAGAATCGAGCCCGGCCGGCAAAGGCATGTCCTGGGGGACGGCCTCCATGTGCAGGTCCAAGGGCACCCCGGCCTCGGCGGCTATATCCGCCAGAAGCAGCAGCAGGGGATGGTCCGTCGGCGCGGATTCATAGGGATGATCCTTGCGGAAAGAAACATGCTCGGTGGCCATTTCGCCGAAGCCCAGGGCGCCCTTGGCCAGTATCTCCCTGGCCCTTTTCTCGAAGACGGCCCTCAACTCCGGGCTGGTTCGACCGTCCCTGGCGGCTTCCATCAACATCACGTTCAAGGTGCCGCCTCCTCCCAGAAAACCGAATCGGTCCGGATAAGGCTTGAGGGCGCTCAGAAAATCCTCGAAAACGTAGGTATCCCGCTGGTTGTAAGTGAAGGGGTGCGGCATGATGATGGCCTTCCTGACCCCTAACTCGTTCATTTGGGTCAGGGCGTTCTGGACCGCGCCCTCATAATCGGTCACCGTCTGGCCTTGCGACGGGAACTTGGCGAACAGGTGGTTATGGACGTCAATATAGACCGGTTCTCCCTCGAAGCGCGGCTTGGGGACCCGGGCCGACCGTCCTTGAGGCGTACAGGCCCAGGCCAATATTGAGATCAGACCGATCGAGAAGACGGCGACGACGACGATCTTGTCCGACGGACGAGCATGGCCTTTCATTACCGGACCCTCCAGATTTGACTTATAGGGACCTTGTCCCGGTTCAGCTCAACCGGACTGGTTAAGGCATAAATAATAAAAATCACTTGACCTGGACTAAAAGCCGTCCTATAAAGCACCCGGCTGGCGGACGTAACGGAAGACCCCGGACGGGCCTCCTTAGCCGATAGAAAAAGACCGGTGACCCCGGTCTTTTTTGTTCCATTGGGGCGGCCGGAAGCGCCGGTTATCCTGGACCGGTCGCACCGGAACCAGGGGGCTCGCGATCAACACGAAGTCAAGCCCACTTTGCCGCCGAAGGCGGCCAAGGCCGTGGGAATCATGGCCCTGATCATGGCTTCGCCGTCTTTATCCCGCCGCCAGTTGAATTCCTGGTAGTTGGGGTGGGTCTCGCTCAACTGGGGGAAGGTCGGCTTGAATTCGGCTTTTATCTTTTCCGCGAAAAGTATTAATTCGATCAGCGGATATTCTTCCCCCGGAAAACCCCTCACCCACCCGAGTCGTTTCAAACATTCCCAACGTATCTGGTCTATGAGAAACAAGTTCACGTCCAGGATTTTAAGCTTGGAGTTGGCGGCCAGGCGGCCGAAATCAGGTTCGGGGCCCGCATCCAGGGCCAGGATGGTCAGGCCCTGGAGAAAGGCCATTATGTCTTTACCCAGAAAGGCCAGGGTCAGTAGGGTTTTATCCGAAAGCTGGTCCAGACGGGTGTCGGCGGAAAGACCTAGCGGGCAACGGGTCTTCCAGAAATCCTGGCAGCGCTTCACGGCTTGCTTGACGTGGTAGTCCCTAAAGTCAACCACCTTGCTCATCCGGCCCTCCGGTCGGGCTTGACTGGCCAGCCACAAGCCTTGTAAGCAGTATAACACAGGGCGGGTTCTTGGCCCAAGGATAAAAGGTTCTCCAGATAGACCCTTCCCTGATCCGCCCGGCCGTTTTATATTATACTTGAATAAACCATGACCTTGACCGACCAGGCTCGGGTGACATCAATATCCATGCCGAATAAGAGATCGCTCAGACATCTTAACCCAGACCAGTTGGAGACGGTCAACCAGGCCGTGGCCGTGGCCGAGGATATCATCAGCGACTGGTTCAAACTGACTCTTTCTTCCTGGAGAAAATACCGATACGCCATCAAGACCCTCAAGAACCTCGAACCGGTCGAGATCGTTCCCGAGGTCTTCGCCCACATTCTCCGTTATGGCCGGCCGGCCGCGCCCGACGGGTTGCGCCTGGCCGATTTCTACTGTATCTGCCTTCAGGATCATAATATCATCCAGGCCCTGGGACGGGACCCCCAGTTGAAGCTTCGGCCTCTGCTCATCTACGTCCTGACCCACGAACTGGTGCATATCGTCCGTTTTTATAAATTTTTTCAGTTCTTTGACGCCACGGCCGATGAACGGTCCGCCGAGGAGGCCCGGGTGCATCAACTCACCTACCAGATTCTGCACAGCACCAGCCTCGAGGACATGCCCCTGATTCTGGACTTCTACGCCCGCCACCGGGAATTGGTGGACTGATTTTTTATTTTCACTTGACAAGAGGCTCAAAGTGTTTATTTTTAGTCCGACAAGTTTCGCCTTGGAGGTGAGGCCTCATGCCCATTTATGAATACCAATGTCAGTCCTGCCGGCAAGTGACTGAAAAACTACAAAAAATTTCCGATGCCCCCTTGCGGAAGTGCCCGGAATGCGGCGGCCGGATGAGCAAGCTCATGAGCATGAACACTTTCCACCTGAAAGGTTCGGGCTGGTACGTGACCGATTACTCCAAAGGCGGCCGCACCGGTCCAGGCGACGGCGCCGAGAAAAAGGACAACTCCGCCAAGAAGGAAACAGCTTCGTCCCAGGATTCGACGCCCAAGAAGACAGACGACTGACGAACAAAACCAGGTATAACGAAAAGGCAGCCCCAAGGCTGCTTTTTCTTTATGGGGAGGATGGTAACAATAAGGTGATTAAGGAAATCGAGACCGCGCCGGAAAAGGCGTTGTCGTCTCAGGGTCTGACGCCCGAGGAAGCCCGGCGCCTGCTGGAGATCGAAAGACCGGAGGAGATTTTTTTCCTCCTGGCCCAGGCCAACCTGGTCCGCCGGTTGACCCGGGGCGACGAAATCGAATTGTGCGCCATCATAAACGCCAAGTCAGGACGATGCAGTGAAGATTGCGCCTTCTGCGCCCAGTCGGCCCACTTTCGCGTGAAGGTGGACGCCTTTCCCCTGCTCCAGCCCGAAGCCGTCATCCAGGCCGCGGCCCAGGCCAAGACCTGGGGCGTAAGCCGATTTTCCCTGGTCATCAGCGGACGTGAAGTCACTATTGGCCCGGAACTGGATCAGATAGCCGCCGCGATCGAGGGGCTGGCCGGGTTGGGCCTTTCTCCCTGCGCTTCTCTAGGCCTGCTGGACGAAAAAGCCGCCAATGTCTTGAAGAACGCCGGACTGAGGACCTACCATCACAACCTGGAAACGGCGCCGTCTTTCTTCCCCCGCATCTGTTCGACCCACACCATGGCCGATCGTTTGCGGACGGCCCGGCTGGCCAAGACGGCCGGCTTCAGGCTCTGCTGCGGCGGCATCATCGGTCTGGGCGAATCCAGGGATGAGCGGGTGGAATTGGCCTTCACCCTGCGCGGTCTTGAACCGGATTCCGTGCCGCTGAACTTTCTCAATCCCATCCCAGGGACGCCCCTCGAGGCCGTCCCGCCCCTGTCGCCCCTGGAGATACTCAAAACCATAGCCGTGTTCCGGCTGGTCATGCCGCGAACGGACCTCAGAACCTGCGGCGGCCGGGAGAAAAACCTGCGCGGCCTGCAGGCCTTGATGTTTCTGGCCGGCGCCAACGCCACCATGACCGGCAATTACCTGACCACTTCCGGCCGCGGCCCCCAGGAAGACGTCCGGGACATTCTGGATTTGGGTTTGAAGATACGGCCGGCGGCCCCGGATTGACTCATCGGTTCGATGTAATCTATCGATAATTGGGAGCATAAGATAGTAAATAGTCATTGCGAGCGAAGCGAAGCAATCGCTGCAAGATTTGGATATCATTCATTTAATAGTCACGCCAGGGCGTGACTTCGTCGTCCCGCTGTTAGCGGGACTCCACGCAATGACGGTTGCCGCGTATTGTTGCCACTCGTAACTGAAAGGTTACGATTCGATCATTCGGGCCTTTCCCTTTTAGCCGCGACTGAATTATAATGCCCCGTACTCTGACACGATTGAATATAAAACAAGTGGGAGTGAAAGGCCATGTCTGAAACCGTCAGCCTGAAGTTGGAAAACGGTATCGGGGAGATAATCCTTAATCGGCCCGAAGCCTTCAACGCCTTTAACCTGGAAATAGTCGAGGCCCTGGCCCAGCGGCTAATGCCTCTGGCCCATAACCAGGAAATACGGGCCCTGGTGATTTCCGGCGCGGGCCGGGCCTTCTGCGCCGGCGGCGACCTGAAATGGGCCGCGTCATTTCCGGCCGGACCTCCGGCCGCGTTTCACACCCTGGCCGGCCGGTTTCATCAATCTATCATGGAAATCCGCCGGCTGCCCCTGCCGGTGATAGCCGCGGTCAACGGCGTGGCCGCCGGCGCCGGCTTTTCCCTGGCCCTGGCCTGCGACTTCAGGGTCATGGCCCAGTCGGCCGTTCTGCGCCAGGCCTACACTTCAGCCGGATTATGCATAGACGGGGGCGGCACTCACTCCCTGCCCCGGCTGGTGGGGTTGGCCAAGGCCCTCGAGATCGCGGCCTTCGATCGGCCCATCTCGGCCGAACAGGCCTTGGCCTGGGGACTGGCGACCAAGGTCGTTCCGGACGGCCAGGCCCTCGAGTCAGCCTGGAACATGGCCCGGGAACTGGCCGGCCTCTCCCTTGATTCGTTCAGATGGGCCAAGCGCCTGCTGATTGATTCCTTTCAAACGCCTCTCGAAGTCCAGCTCGAGAATGAACGCCTGGGGCTGACCATCTGCGCCGGACGACCGGACGGCCGGGAAGGCATGAAGGCCTTTACCGAGAAGCGCAAGCCGAAGTTTCCGGCCAGCTAGGCCGGACCAGTAAGTCCGGCCTCATCAAGATGAAACCGGCGGTGGAATCGGCCTCTGCCCCGTTTTGCCTCGGGTGAAATGTTGAGAATCGCTCTGGTCACCTATGGGTCCCGGGGCGACACCCAGCCCCTGCTGGCCTTGGCCCTGGCTCTCCAGACCGCCGGACATGAGGCCTTTCTGGCGGCCCCGCCCGAAAACGCGGCCTGGGCGGCCCGATACGGCTGCGATTTTCAGCCCCTGGGGGTTAACCTGGCCGAGTCCCTGGCCAGATTTCCGGACGCCCATACCCTGAAGGCCGTACCCGCCATGGGACAATTCTTGCGCGAACAGCTTCGGGTTCAGTTCGAAGAACTGCCGGCGATTCTGAAAGGCGTGAATCTGGTTCTGATAGCTTCTCTGGCCTTTTCCGCTCCCAGCGTGGCCCAGGCCCTGAACGTCCCCTATCACTACGTCCTTTTCTGTCCCCAGATAATACCTTCCCGACGTCACCCCTCGCCACTTATAAGGAACCAGAACCTGCCGGCCTGGCTGAACCGGGCTTCCTGGTGGCTGACCGTCAACTTCGATCCACTGGGCTTCATGAAAATCATCAATAACGGCCGGCGAAGACTCGGTTTGAGCCCGGTCAAGACCATCGCCAGCTTTCTGTTGCACCGGCCCGTGCTGGTGGCTTCGGACCCGGACCTGGCCCTTGTGCCCGACGACATTCAAGGCGATTACATCCAGACCGGATACTGGCATCTGACCCAGACTGGAGAGCTTAGCCCGGCCCTGATGGATTTTATCGCCGCCGGGCCGCCGCCTGTTTATATCGGTTTCGGCAGCATGCCGTCCCAGTCGCCGGGCAAGCTATCGAAACTGCTGCTCGAGGCCATCCGGGCCGCCGGGCAGCGGGCCATATTAGCCCAGGGTTGGGCCCATCTGGGCGGCGGCTTAAGCGGCCCGGACGTATTCGTGGCCGACGAACTCCCCCACGAAAAGCTTTTCCCTCTGGTTTCGGCCGTGGTTCACCACGGCGGCAGCGGCACCACGGCCACGGCGGCCCGGGCCGGCGCGGTGCAAATAATCGTCCCCCAGGTTCTGGACCAGTATTATTGGGCGAATCGGGTTTTCAGCCTGGGGCTCGGTCCCCGGCCGATATATTTCAGCCGCCTGAGGGAAACCAGGCTGGCCGCGGCCATTCACCAGGCCGTAACCGACAGGGAGATGAGGCTCCGGGCCGAAAGCCTGGCCCGAATCCTGAAAGCCCGGGACGGCCTTAAGCTGGCGGTCGGCGCCCTCGAGACCCTGGGCCGAAGTTGACTTGGCGGAGGTAGGTTCATGCCGAGAATAGTCGGCGTCTCAGGCAGTCCGGTCAAGGATTCCAACACCCACCTTTTTCTCACCGAAGCCTTGAAAGCCTATGTTGAATGATGAAACAGGACTCGACCAGGCCCGACGGACCGTGGATCGGGTCTTCGAACTGATCGAGCTTACGGCGGGAGCTAGACTTCCTCGAACCTGAGTATATCTTCCCGGGCGTTGACCTTCTTGATCCTGACGGCGATGGCTTCTCCAGGTCGGAATTCCCGGTTGGGTCTGGCCGGCAGGTCCGCGTCCATCATCAGGTCGGTGATATAAATCCGCCAGCGGTGCGGCAGGCGTTCCAGGACCAGGGCTTCATATTCCTTCCGGCCCTGGATTTCCAGATATCGCAGGAGCCAGTACCGGCGCCGGTTGTTCTGAACCTTCATCGCCCGTCGCAGCGACTCATCGATGACGGTCAGGGATTCGCTCATGGCCCCGGCCGGGTAAAGGGCCGGCTGGTCCGCGGCCACGGTCCGCACCTGGCGTTGGATCACCAGGTCAATGTACCGCCGGAGGGGTGAAGTCAGGTTGGTATAAACATTCAAACCCATGCCGCTGTGCGGCAGGGGCTCCAGACCCCACACCACCCGGTCCAGATAACGGCGCTGCTGGAGGCAGGGAAACATATCCGAACAGTCGGAATAACCAGTGACTATCCGCTCCGAAGGTTCGCCCTGGCTGCGATAATAACAGGCGGCGCCCTTTTCCAGCAGAAAACGCGCCGCCAAATGATTGGCCAGGATCATGAACTCGCTGATCATGGCCCGGCCCGGATTTTCCCAAAGAGTCAGGTTGACTCCTATCTCGCCATCCGGGGTCAGATAGACGTTGAGTTTGGGCAGGTTTAGAATCAAGGCGCCGTTGGCCAGGCGATTGTTCTTGAGTTGGCGGCTCAACTGAAACATGCGGCTCAAGACCAGGTCCTGGTGCACGTTCACGTCCACGTCCATATAGCTTAACTGTCGTCGTATTCTAACCAGGCTGGGGAAAAATTCGTAATTCAGGACCCGGCCTTCCTCGTTCAATTCCACCAGCAGGGAAAAGGCCGGCCGGACTTCTCCCTCCTTCAGGCTCAGGCATTCCTCGGACAGGACCTCCGGCAGCATGGGTATGCGCCGATCGGGCAGGTACACCGAGGTGGCCCTCTCTCTGGCCACCGTGTCGAGCAGGCTGTCCGGCGGGATCACCGCGGATACGTCGGCTATATGTACGCCCAGCCGCAGACGGTCCTCCAGAACCTCCAGGCTGACGGCGTCGTCGAAATCGCGAGCCCCGCTGCTGTCGGCGGTGAGTATCTCCAGATCGGTCAGGTCCCGCCTGGGCTCTTCCCGCCAGGCGGCCTCCCTGGCCAGTTTTTCCGCCTCGTCCAGGACCGGTCCGGAAAAGGCGGTGGACAATTCGTATCGAATGAGGTCAAGATTTTCATGGATGTTCATCTCGCCGATCTTGACCAGCAGGTAAAAAGGCCGCCAGGGATCGCCGGTCAGTTCGGCCTTGTCCAGCAGTTTCTGACCCCATTTGTATTCCTGGGCTTCTTCACCGCGCAGGACCATGTCTTTCAGTATCTTGACCACCCTATCCCGGCAGGCCGGCTCCTCGATCGTTCTTTCGGCCCAAACGCCGGCCAGCCACTCGCCCCCTTCTTCCAGTTCCCGTAATTTTTCTTCTTCCCTGGATCGAGACAGAACCAGTTGCTCGACCTTTTCCGCCTGATGCCTTTCCGCCCCCTCGGGCCGCATCTTGAAATAAAGGCCATCCGCGAAAACCGCCCGCTGCGCGGCGGACACCTGATCGCTGGTGGCCTTGCCCGGCCAGGCCAGTTCGGCCAGGTATTCATAGGAGAATTCCTCGCCCTCCCCTTCCAGCAATTCCCACAATTCCGTAAGGTTTATGGTTTGAGCCAGTTCAGCCCGCCGGTTGGAAATTTCCCGGAGCGACCTCACCAGTTCGTGACGGGGCAGGCTCAGGTTCAATCCCGGTTTTGTTTCATGCAAGACCCGGTTGGGTGACAGGCTTATTTCACGATCGGTTTCACTAAGGACCAGGAGCCGGCCGGTCTTGACCCGGGTGACCAACGCGGTCAGGAAAACTCGTCCTTCAATGAATTCCACTACTCGTCCAGGTTCCACGCGCAACTCTTCTTGATTAAATTTATAAATATTAGTAGCAAAACATAAGGGTGTCAATCGCGAGGCCAAAAGAATCCAGGGTTCCTCGAAAACAGTCCGCCGGGTCCGGACGGATCGAGCGGCCGTCCTAGCCCGGCGGCATGTTGTTATTAAGCGGGCTGACGGGTCAGGAACTGATGCCCATCTTTTTCTTCAGGTCCAGGAGCGAGGCTGACGCCGGCGCGGTCGCGCCGCTGGTCAGGGCCGCGTTGATCTCCTCGTCCACCTTGCGGTCCACCTTGGCCATTTCGCCGTAAGCCTGGGCCAGGGTTTCATCCTCTTCCACCTTGGTCTTCATCTTCTCCAGCATGGCGATGGTGCCCGACGCGTCGATCTGAGACAGTTGCTGGTTGATTTTCTTGGTGGCGGCCGCGGTCTTGGCTCGGGCCTTCAGCGTGGTCAAATCGTTCTCGTAACTGGTCACGGACGATTTGATCTTGTTCACGTTGGCCTGGAGTTGGTTGGCCATGCCTTCGTGGCGTTCGGCCTCCTGGGCCAGCCGCAAAGCCTCGCCCGCGTTTTGTTCCTTCTGGCCCAAGGCCTCGGTGGCCAGACGTTCGGCGTCGGCCTGGCTCAGTTCGCCGGTCTGCATCTTCTGCAGGAGCATCATGGCCTTGCGTTCGTAATCCGCGGCCAGGGCCTTCTTGTTTTCCGACTCCCGCCGGGTGCGTATGGCCAGGCTCTTGACTTCGGCCAGACTGTTCATGGCCCGCTGCAAATCAAGTTTGAGGTCGCGGATGCCTTGTTCGGTCATTTTGATGGGGTCTTCCATTTTATCGATCACGGCGTGAGCCTCGGCTTCGCCGATCTTGAATATGCGCGAAAAAATGCCCATTTCAGCCTCCCTTGTTTTAATCGTTTTCAGACCGGCCCCTCATGGCCCGCCTGACTTGCCGCCTTGTTTGACCTCACCGCCATAAGCGGGGACGACGGGTTTATTGCTTGGCGTATTTAAGCAACTTGGCGTTGTATTCGGCCAGCGCCAGGCTCAAGGATTGGATTGAAGCTTCCAGTTCGTTGCGATCCAAATTCTCGAGTTGCAGGGTGTCCCGAAAAATAACGGTCTCGCCCCGGTCGTCCAGGACAAAGGCGCCGTGGACCATCTCCCGGTTCCACTGGAGCAGGTGTTTGAAGAGGTCTCCAGGTTGCGGCGGCACCTTCATGATCGCCTGTTCGATGACCAGGATAGGGGCTTCACAGTCTATAACCATGTTCTTCAGCCCGCGCTCCTGATGGTCAATCACCACGATTTCCTGCTGAGGGTCTTCTTTCACGATGGGAATTTCCATCTCAAACAGATAATGTCTCACCAGATCGAATTTAGACATGTATACCTCCTTGCCAGCCCTGGTTATACGGTTTGAACTTCAACCCGAAAAAACATGACTCCTTGAGACCGCCCGGGCAGGAGCCTTCCCGTTGCGAGTCCTTTCCGGCGACATCAAGCTTCCCGGTCACCTGACTCCGGATGTCTATCTGGCTTCTTCCCAAGCAATGGACAGGAATATAACCGCACCTCCGCTTTTAGTCAATAACCTCCTGGCCGTTCCACCCCGGCCGGCTTGACCGGCCGCGGCGGTACTGATAATTTCAACCGGCTCCAATAGGCCATACGCCTTACCCTGGGATTCAAATAATGACTTCACCCCACCTGCCCGGACGGTGGTCTACAGCCTCGCGTCTCTTGATCGGCCTGTTCCTGATGGTTATCCTGGGTCTTCTGGCCTGGAGGCACCTGGCTTCGCTCTTAACCACCCTCAACGCCGACGATTTCTACCTCCCGGCCCTGTATAAAGACCTGCTGACCGAGCGATACGACCTAACCAACTGGCACCTGCCTCCCGCGCCTTACTTTTTCCCGGACTTGCCGGTTTTTTTTATTCTGAACAGCCTCCTGCCTGATCTCGGCTACGCCTTCTCCCTTTACGGTCTCCTGAGTGTCCTGGCTTACTCCTGCCTTTTCTTTTATCTAGCCCGGCGAATCAGCGGCGAAGGTTATGTCAGTTTCCTCGTTATCGTTTCCCTGGTGATTCTCCTTCTCGCGCTGAGTATTCCTGGTCATTTACTGGGGAAATTCACCCTCCATCCGTCCCTGCATTCAAGCGCGTTCCTGGTTGGACTGACCCTTACCGCTATTACGTTGAACGCCCTGGAAAGAGGCGGCTATTCCCGGCGGGAAACCCTGGCCTTTTTCGTTCTGGCCTTTCTGACCACCGCTTCGGATTCCATCATCATCGTTCAGTTTCTTATTCCCTTGCCGCTGGCCCTGACTGTTCTGCGGGCGAGAAACCTGACTACCTGGAAGCTGGTCAGGACGTCTTTTGTTTTGTCCGCCGGCGCCATCCTGGCCTCGATGTTGTTGATCCGCCTTCTGAGGGCCGGTGAATGGCTGCATATGCCCAACGCCCTTCGCTGGCCCGGCTGGGCTTACGTTCAGCAGTCCCTCCATTTTTTCAGCCGGGATTTAGGCTGGATGTTGGAAAATTGGACCACGCTTATGGTTTTAGGGATATTCGGCGTGGTGACGGGTCTGGCCTGCCTGATCCTGAACCGGAACCAGCCAGCCGCCAACGAATCTGATCCGGGCCCCCAGGCGTCACGGACGGTCAATCATGGCTTCCTGGCCCTTTTGACCACCATCTCCTTTGCCGCTACCATGAGCGCCCCTGTTTCCAGAGGCATATGGCTGGACATTAATCAAGTCCGCTACCTGCTGCCTGGTTTTTTTATGCCTCTGTTCCTTATCGTCCTGACAATCGTTCCTTATCATCGCCGCCTGCCCCGGGCGCTGAAATTTATATTGGTCGGACTGGTGGTTGGACTAGGGCTGAGAATAGCCGCACCGACCGCGACCGGTCTCGATCTCGAACAGCTCACACTTCCCTACCCGGACCGAATTAAATGCCTCGACGACCTGGCCCGGCGGCACAATCTCAAATTCGGCTTCAGCGATTACTGGAACGCCAAATACGTCAGCTTTTTTTCCCGGGCCGGCCTCCGCGTCAATCAACTCAACCCCGATCTCGGACCATTTCTCTGGATTAACAACCTGGCCTGGTACTACGGGCGGAAGAGAGGCGGCCGGTGCGATTATCCGGATTACGGCTTTATCATCACCAACGGCTTGTCCAGGGAGGTCATTCTCAAGGAATTCGGCCCGCCGACCCTGGTAGAATATTGTGGTGAAAATGAAATATTCGTTTACGACCGCTCAAACGACTTCGCCATAAAGAATCTTCACCGTGACCACCTGCTGGAACTCTGCCGAGGGGCCTCGTCGTCCTATGCCGTCAAGCCGAAGAACCTGGGACGGCGCAAATTCGAGGGCACCACGTGGAACGCCGACGGGATAACCATCATTCGCGATGAGAAACCGATCCCGGTCCGGTTGATTCCAGCGGCGCAGGGTGAGTTCTTCGAACTGGGCGCGGATTCTGATGACGAATACGAAGTAGTTTTCTTTCAAGGTCAAGCCGTGCTGGGCCGGTTGGTGATTCCCGGCGTCGCGGAAAAAGGCGCCGGCATCAGGTCCAGGATCATCGAGTTGCCGGACAACCTGAAAAACCGGCCGGTGGATAAACTGGAAATCAAGCCTCTCAAGGGCGACGGCCGGCACAGCGTCGGCCATCTGTTCTTTCACCCGGCCCTGGGTTCCGCTGCCGGAAGAATACCGTCATTTTAGTGGTGGAGGATTCGGAACATCCGATAACGATGATTTCTATCCCTAACGTCGCAACACCGTCAGACCCGGCCGGTCGATAGCTCCGCCCGCTTCTTGATCAACCGGAGCCATTCTTTTCGGATCAGGCCGCTGAACGGGGCGATGACGAACCAATATAACCGGAACCGGCGCCGGCTGGCCTGGTCGAGGCCGTGCACCCGGGTCTCGGTCGTGACCCGCACGCGTCCATCTTCGAGGGGATCGAAGGCGATGTTCCCGACCGCCTTGGCGAACCCCGGCTGAGCGAACCTGACGAACTCGGCGGCGGTCAGATTTTGAATCCCGGCCGAGCGGGTCCAGAAGCGCCCGATCAGCCCGAAGACGATCTCCCGTCCTTGTTCATCCGCCAGAAGGATAAACCCCAGTTTCAGCATCCCCTCGAAGGTGAGGCTGTACTTGGGCAGGCCGCGCCAACGAAAGAGCCAGCGGACAATAGGCGACTCGCGCATGTCCAGGTTCCGCGCCGCCGCGTAGGCCGTCTCCAGGGGAGCGCGAACCACGATCTGGTGTCGCTCGTTTACCTCGTAGTCCGGCAAGAATTCGTCAATCAGCATCGGGACGCCTCAATGTCTATTTTCGATAGATGTCACGCCGGTGTCCCACGGCCACGACCAGCAGTGAAGGCACCTCATCCTTGATTTCATGGAGAACTCTGTATTCGCCAATCCGGATGCGCCAACCCTCCCGACCGGAAAGCTTTTTTGCTCCGGCCGGCCTGGGCTCATCAGCCAGTTCTTTAATAGCGGCGATAATTCGGTCTTGATGGGGAGGGGATATTTTAGCCAGCTCTCTTTGAGCACGCCGTTCGATGAAAAGATCGTATTTCAGGCTCAATCTCCCCGGTGGATTTCCCTGACGGCCTGCTCGAAGGGAATAGGCTCGGAGGGCTGGCACTTGGCTTCATCATAAGCCCGAATGTCTTCGAGTTCTTCCAGATTATCGAGAATCCGTTTCCACTCTTCAATAGGCACCAGAACCGCTTTACGAGCGCCTGCCTCATCAACCAAGTACTGTTCGTGCAACTGAATCACTTTTTCTCCGCCCGGTATTAATTCCTTGGTGTTATTATAAATCGGATTTCCTCCTTTCGCCAATTATATTCAGCGTCCCTGTCCGTCACGGCGAGGTACTCCGACCGGACCATTAATCCTTTACCGTCGAACAACTTCACTATCCGCGGGTCGCGGCCCCAACAGGGACGCCGGGACGCGGCGACGCCCTATCTTCATGGTTTGACCGTAGTGAAGAGCCGGCCGTCCTTCCGCCTGACGATCCCGCGGTTGAAGAAGTCGGCCATGACGCCGTCGTACTTGCGCCGATATTCATGGTTGAAGTAGTGGTCCACGGTCTCCGGGAACCAAGGCGTTGACATGAGATCGTCGAAAAAATCCGCTTCGCCGGCGGAGCGCTTCATCATGAGCGTGTAGATGATGATCTTTTTCAGCAGGTCATGGCCGATTCTCTTGCGGTCTCCGAGAAAGCCGTGAAGTCGTTGCCTGGTATGGGCGATCGCGGAGGGCATATCGGTGAACGGCCTGCCGTGACCGGGGTACACCATCCGGACGTCGAGGCGGTCCAAAAGATCGAGCGAATCGAGCCATGAAAAGACCGCGCGGCTCCCTTCCACCCGCTCGGTGATCACGGCCATGTCGTTTTCCCACAGGGTGTCCGAGGAGATGAGAACCTTTTGCCGCCTTTCATAAAGCACGATGCCGTCCGAAGCGTGCCCGGGCGTATAAAGCACTTCGAACCGGTGGGGTCCGACTTCCAACGCGTCACCGTGATCCAGCGACTTGGTGCAGGTGAAGAAATCCGCCTCCTGGCCATAGTAACGCCACCCCGTGGCCCAGTCATCATTCGTATTGATGAAGTGCCGGCCGATCCGGTGCATGGCCACATCGCAGCCGGAAAGCTCCTGGATGACCCGGTTGCCGCCCACGTGGTCGCAGTGGCCGTGCGTGTTGACGATGAGTCGCACGCGGGCGAGGTCCACGCCGAGGGTCCGCAAGGCCCGCTCCGTATCCGCGAAATCCATCTTATACCCGGTGTCTATGAGCACCGGCTCGTCTGATCGGTAAACGAAATGATTTCCGTTCAGATACCCCCGTTCGATGAAGAACAGGTCTTCCATGACTTCGACTACGTTCATGATTGGCTTCCGGTATTGTTCAAGACGCGGCCTTGATCCGGCTCCCTAGCCGGCAATTGCGCCGAAAAAGCTTGTTTCGCGAGGCGGGATCGCGATCAACCCGGCGACTTCCTTTGGAGCACGAGTGGAACGAGCGATTTGCCTCGTGAAGACGCCAACCGCGTGAGATACTCCTGGCCCGTTACCGGGGGCACCCTGCGTTCGGATTCGGGCTTTGGCCTCAAACTCACGGCCTGGTCAGGGCAGGTGGTAGTGCACAGACCACATCCGATGCACCTGTCGCGGTCAACCTCGGCTATATTATCCGCTCCCAGCTTAATGGCATCCATTTGGCAGCGGTCCGCGCAAGCGGCGCAAGCCTGACAGACCTCGCGGTTGACCACGGCATAGTAATTGGTCAAGACCTTTTCCGCGGGCTTGGGATGCTTTTTGACGGACTGAAGAATTTCGCAACAATCCCCACAACAATTGCACATGCCTCCTATCTCCTGGGCCACGAACGGCTGGGAAACAAGACCGGCTTCTTCGCACTCGTCTATAATACGAAAGGCCTCCTCCTGGGTGATGAAGCGGCCCATGCCTTTATCAACATAGTACTGCGCGTGGCTCCCAAATTGGAAACACACCTCCAAGGGCTTACCGCATCCTTTTTCCAAAAGGCCTTGCGAAATCCTGCACACGCACTTGGCCACGGAGATCTTGTCCTTGGATTTCAGAATCTCCCTCACGTCCTCATAAGGAGCCACGGGCCAAGAATAATCAATGGACTTGTTCACCGGCACGGCTCGCAAGGGCGGGGCCTGACCCATAGCCTCCTTCCGGAACGCTTCGTGGAAGTACTGCTCGAACAGTTCGGCCAGTTCCCTATTTATGTTCTTGACCTGGTAATCCCATGAACCGACTACAAAAGGAACGGCTCCATATTTGGCGGACCGGCCTCCTTTTTTTAATCTGAAAATGAGACCCTTGTCCGCCATTTCTTCCAGGAGAGTGGTAACCGCGTTCAAATCTTGGCCGAGGCGTGGCGCCAATGCTTCCGGAGTTTCGAGCATCAAACTGAGGTTCAGATACAGAGCGGCCTCTTCCTCGGTAAAGAGCTTTTTCAGTATTTTCATCTCCACGCCAGACTCTGTCGCGGGGAATCCCACGGAATACTGATCCAACTGTTCACGGAGATCGTAATAAACCTGGCTAGACATAATATCCTCCTGACTTTCCGGAATCATGCGGCGCGATGACCACGTCGTAACAATCGGTTCCGCCTTATTGAAGAATCAGGCCTTCCCGAATTTTTTCAAAATACCTTCGAGAACACGTTTGAAGTCTTCAAGCTCCTGTTCAGAACAAACGGTTTTTATTTCGTCATTGACCCGCCGGATGATGCGTCCGGCCCGCCGAGCCTCTTCCAGACCGGCGGGTGTTATGCCTATGAACAGAGCCCGACGATCATCCGTGTCGGTGTTACGAGTTACCAAGCCCGATTTCTCGAGACGATCGATGAGCCCGGTCATGGCTGAATTCTCGATGCCCAGCAGCCCTCCGATCTCGGACATCATCCGTCGGTCCCGCTGCGCCAGCAGGAAGAGAACCCCGGACTGGGCCAGCGTCACTTTCGCCCCCGCCGCGCTCAGGGCCTTACTGGCGTAATTTTTCACCGCCAGTTGGGCCACGGTAATTAGAAAGAGGAGCCGATCATTTGCACCCATGGAAGACACCGTCCGGGGTTAGTTATTCTAGTGTATTATCCGCTAGCGGACTATTTATGTGAGAATAGTCGGCGTGAATACCAATGTCAAGGGTTATTTCCGCCCGCGGGAAACGATCAGGTCGGCCGGTGACGGCAAGTCGGGATCAAAGAGACAACCTGCTTAAGTGATACAGATTACAACATATTTATAGGATACCCCTTATCCGTCCGATTCATTGGCGGCCTTTCCCCAAAGCGTTGACCCCTAGCCGGAAAGATGGTCCGGCCACGGCCCTGCCTAAGCATACCAGGATTTTAGCGGCTCATATTCCAACTCGAAACCTTCAGGTCTTGAAACGGTTGGTGATCGGCAGGCGCCAATCCTTGCCGAAGGCCCGGGAGGTGATTTTCACCCCGGGCGGGCTCTGGCGGCGCTTGTATTCGTTCACGTCCACCAGGCGCAGGACCCGGTTCAACCACCGCTTGCTCCAGACCAGGACCGGCCGAGGCCGCCCGGGGGAGGAACGGCCCTAATTCAACCATTTTCTGGTGAAAATCGCGACAGGTCTTGGCGAACTGCGGCCCCATAGCCGCCGAATTATAGTACATCCCCACCCGTTCCGGTTCGACACCTATTTCGGCCAAGAGCTTTTGCAGGTAATTCACCCTATTGGCGGCTTTGTAGTTGCCGGCCTTGAAGTGACAGTCTCCGGGCAGGCACCCGGATATGAAGACCCCATCCGCCCCGAACTCGAAGGTCTTCAGCAGCATATTCACATCCACTCGACCGGTGCATGGTACGCGGAGGATGCGGATGGTGGCCGGGTACTGCAGGCGCATGTTGCCGGCCAGGTCGGCGGCGGCGTAGGAACACCATTGGCAGCAGTAGGCTACAATCTTCGGTTCAAATCGCGGGGGTTTATTCCAGCTCACTTTGGCTCCTTTCTCGAGGGCGTTCCAAGGCGCGCGGACACCCGTCCGCGACGGCCTCGAAGTTTATATCGACTTTACTGCGCGGCCGGCCAAGCCGAACCGATCATGGCCATGATCTGGGACTGCTCGAAGCCCCGAAGTTGGGCCGCGTTGCTTCGGCAGGAAGAAACGCAGGAACCGCAGCCCTTGCAGAGCACCGGGTTGACTTCGGCCCGTCCGGCCCGTGGTCCTTCCGCGATCAGGCCGGGAGCGTTGTAGGGGCAGATCGAAACGCATACTCCACAGCCGGTGCAACGGACAGTGTCGACGTAGGCCACCGCGCCGCTGGTGTTGATGGTCTTTTGCGCCAACAGGGTCACGGCCCGGGAAGCCGCGGCCTGGGCCTGGGCTATGGATTCGTCTATTGGTTTGGGGTAGTGGGCCAAACCACAGAGAAAGACCCCCTGACTGGCGAATTCCGAAGGTCCGAGTTTCACGTGGGCTTCGGCGAAGAAGCCGTCCTGGTTCATGGGCACTTTGAAAAATTGGGCCAGTTCCTCGTCCCGGTAGGGCACCACGGCCGAAGCCAGGACCAGGAGGTCGGCTTTGAGGGCGATGGGCCGCCCCAGGACGTGGTCGGTGACCGTAACCGTCAGTTCATCCTCCGAAACTTGGACCACAGGTTTTCGCTCCAGGTCGTAGCGGATAAAAATGACCCCTTTCTCCCGGCAGCGGCGGTATAGGTCTTCTCGCTTGCCATAGGTGCGCATATCCCGATACAGGACGGTGATCCGCATTGCGGGGTTGAGTTCCAAAAGATGCAGGGCCGCGGAAACGGTGTGGCCGCAGCAGATACGCGAACAGTACGGCCGTTCCGGTTCCCGGCTGCCCACGCACTGGATGAAGACCGCCGAACGAACTCCGGCCAGGCCGACGGAGTCGGCCTTCATCCGGTCATCCAACTCGAGGCCGGTGAGAATCCGCGGGTCCTGGCCGTAGAGGTACTCCATCGGCCGATGTTCCCGGGCACCGGTGGCGATGATGGCCACGCCGTGATCGAGGGTTTGGCTCTGGCCGTCGGCGACAACCGTGGTCCGGAAATTGCCCACGAACCCGTCCACGGCGGTCAACCTGGTTTTCAGGTGTCGGGTGATGAGGGGATCGGTTTCCACTTTCCGGATCAAGGCGGCCAACTCCCGAGGTACATTATCCCCTCTAGCCGTGGTCAGGAGATGGCGGGCCTGGCCGCCCAGGACTTCTTCCCGCTCGACCAAATGGACGGCGTATCCCTGGGAAGACAGGGCTCGGGCCGCGGCCAGGCCGGAAATACCGCCTCCGACCACCAAGGCCTTCTGATCGATGTTGAGTTGTTCCTCCTTGAGGGGGACCTGCAGGGCCACCCGGGCCACGGCCATGCGGATCAAGTCCCGGGCCTTGGTCGTGGCCTCCTCCGGCTGGTCCTTGTGCACCCAGGAATCCTGGTTGCGGATGTTGACCATCTCGAAGAGGTATTTGTTCAGTCCGGCCTTGGACAGGGTTTCCTGGAACAAGGGTTCATGGGTGCGGGGTGTGCAGGCGGCCACGACGATGCGATTGAGACCCTTTTCCCGGATGATCCGGGTCAGGCTATCCTGGGTGTCTTGGCTGCAAGAGTACAGATTGTCGGCCACGTACTCGACGAAGGGTAGGGTGGCGGCGTAATCGCGCACCCCGGGGACATCCACCACACCGCCGATGTTGATGCCGCAGTGACAGACAAAAACCCCTATCCGGGGCGCCTGACCAGCGACGTTTTCCTCCGGAACATGGCTGGCTTTGACCGTCAGGGTGTCCCGGACTTGGACCAGGTCAGCCCCGGCGCGCAAGGCCGCGGCCCCGGCCTCGATGACCGTTTGCGGAATGTCCTTGGGACCGGCAAAGGCTCCACAGACATAAATGCCGGGGCGGCTGGCCGCCACGGGATCGAAGGAGGAGACTTGGGCGAAATGGCCGGCGGTCAGGTTCAGGCCCAACCGGGCGGCCAAGTCCCGGGTCTCCTGGTTGACGGTCAAGCCCACCGACAGGACCACCAAATCATAATCCTCCTCCCGCAATTGTCCGTCTTCGTCCGCGTAGACGATGCGCCGGCCGTCGCCGGTTGGACTGGGGATGACCGAATGGACCCGGCAGCGGATGAATTTCACCCCGTGCTTGTCCCGGGCTTCCTGGTAGCATTGCTCGAAACCCTTGCCGTGGGTGCGCATGTCCATGAAGAAGATAGAGCAGTCCAATTCATGGGGGGAATGTTCCTTGGCGATGATGGCCTGCTTGATGGCGTACATGCAACAGACCGAAGAACAATAAGAATTGTCGCCCTGGTGGATGCCCCGGGAGCCCACGCACTGGAGCCAGGCCATTTGGCGGGGCTCCTTTTGGTCGGACAGACGGAGCAGGTGGCCCAGGGTGGGGCCGGAGGCGGAGAGCAGGCGTTCGAATTCGAGGGAGGTCATAACCTCGGGAGTATCGCCGTAGCCGTAAAACCCCTGGAGCGAAGGACTATAGGGCGTAAAACCCGGCGCCAGGATGACGGCTCCGGCCTTCAGGGTCACGTTCCGATCCCGGTCATCGAAATTGATCGCCCCGGCCGGACAGAATTTCTCGCAGGCCCGGCACTTGCCTTTTTGAAAATAGAGACAGTTGTCCTGGTCCAGCACGTACTTCAGCGGCACGGCCTGGGGATACTGGACATAGGCCGCCTTGCGCTTGATGAGCCGGCCGTTGAAGACATCGTCCACTTTCTTGGGGCATTTTTCGGCGCATAGGCCGCAGGCGATGCACTTTTCCACGTCCACGTACCGGGCCCGCCGGCGCGCGTCCACCTCGAAGGCGCCCTTTTCCCCGCGAACGGCCAGGACGTCGGTCATGGTCCAGAGTTCGATGTTGGGATGACGACCCACTTCCACCAGCTTGGGGGACATGATGCACATCGAGCAATCGTTGGTGGGGAAGGTCTTATCCAGTTGAGCCATAACGCCGCCGATGGAAGGTTTTTTTTCCACCAGATAAACCCGATAACCGGAAGCAGCCAAGTCCAGGGAGGCTTGGATGGCGCCGATGCCGCCGCCGATCACCACCACCGCCCCGGTGATTTTTTCACCCATGACCCTTACCTCCTCGGCGGAAGTCAAGCCGATTCCAGTCCGAATTCGGACAGATCTGAACCGAGGTAGGTCCTTTCGTTGGGACCCAGCACCCCCAGGGAGAGACAGATAATGGTCCAGAGGTGGACCACGTTCCAGTGCCCCTCGTAGACCTCGCCCAGTTCATGAATCTGGGCGTGGCAGTTATGACAGGGCACGGCCACATATTTGGCGCCGGTGGAGATAATCTGGTTGGCCTTGATCCGGCCGTAGGCCCGACGCTCTTGCTTGAACGGCGCCTGCAGGGCACCTCCGCCGCCGCCACAGCAGTAGTTGTTGGATTTGTTGGGGTACATCTCGACCAGGTTCTCTTCGCCTACCACCGACTTGACCACGAAACGCAGGTCATCGGCAAAGGGGTCGCCCAAGGATTTGCGCACCGGATTACAGGGGTCTTGCACGGTGAATTTGATTTTGAGTTCCTTGTTCCAATCGGCATTGACCTTGAGCAATCCCGCCCTGATCCATTGGGCATAAAGGTTGACAATACTGATCAGCTCGAACTTGTGCGGAATCTTGAACTTCCGCAGGCCCGCCCAGAGGGCGTAGAAGGAGTGGCCGCATTCGGTGTTCACCAGGTATTTGATGCCCAACCGATCCACCTGCTCGGCCTGGACGCGGACGATCTCCTCCCAGTTCTTGTCGTCGGCCAGGAACATGCAGTAATTCTCGCCGGCCCACATGTCCGAGTAATAGGTCCAATCGGCGCCCGCCAGATGGAGAACCTTCCACAGGGGCAGCAGTTCGTCCGGTTCGGTCACGGGTTCGCGGGAATTCTGGTTCAGGGCGTAAGTGGCCCCCGGCTGGTCGAAAAAGACCCGGGCCTCTTCAAACCCGGGCTGTTCGCGGAGTTCGGCGGCCATATCCTCGACCACGAAGCGGAAGTCCTCGAGGCTGACGCCCATGGCCCCGCCCCGGGAACGGACATGTTGGTCACAGGAGCCCAGAATCCCTTTGGGACGCTCAGCCCGCGGCCAACGGGAACGCAGATAATAGGTCAATTGCGGAATGTTGATGTTCATGGGGCAGGCCGTTTGGCAGCGTTTACACATGGTGCAGACCCAGACCCAGGGATGACGGACCAATTCGTCGTCCAGGCCCAGGACGGCCAGGCGCACGAACTTCCTGGGGTCCATGTCCATCAGACCGGTGGCCGGACAGCCGCTGGCGCAGGCCCCACAAGTCAGGCATGCATTCAGGTTGCCGTCGGGCACGATCTGTTCCAAGATTTTTTTGATTTCGGAATGGTTGCGGTCGATCCGGATAGCTTCTTGCGTCATTGAACTCACCTCCCCGTTATATAATCGGACTGGAAATCCTGGCTCGTACCGGAAAGTCCGACGCTGAAACGCGTCTTTCCGGGCTGGCCCGGGTCAGGCAAGATATGACGGGAACTGAGAAAAAAGGATGAGGTTACACGGAGAGCCCGCGACCGCCGTCGGTTCCCAAATCGGCCTTCCTACCTGACACGGGTAGAAGGTCGTTATACACTCAGGTAAAACCGATGTACAGCCGCATGCCGCTTGCCACTCGTCCCTGGGAGGGATCAAGGTTGGGATTATCGGTCGGACCCATTAGGACGTCATCATCTGGGGACCGGCCCGTTATCGGGCTTCATAGCATGGAATGATCAGGGTGTCATGTTAAATGTGCGTCGTCTCCTATTTTTCTATCGGTTATTGGGGGAGCAAGACAGATAATGGTCATGGCCCTGGAAACCAAGCCATCGCTGAATGTCTCCAGGGGAGCGGATATTTTAGCCGGACCTCTTTAGGTACGCCTTTCGATGAAAAGATCGTATTATTTTCAGCGTCCCTTTTACGATCAGTCCGAGGGCTCTCTCCCGCCCTTGTTCCTCCATTAGGAGAAACAACCCCGGTTCAACCTCGCGTACCCGACTTCATCGGATTCCTAAATACTCGAAACCTTCAGGTCTTGAAACGGTTGGTGATCGGCAGGCGCCAATCCTTGCCGAAGGCCCGGGAGGTGATTTTCACCCCGGGCGGGCTCTGGCGGCGCTTGTATTCATTCACGTCCACCAGGAGCAGGACCCGGCGCACCGTGGCTTGGTCAAAGCCGCGCCGGACGATCTCCTCGACGCTCAAGTTTTCCTGGACATAGGACAGAAGGATGGGGTCCAGCACGGCGTAGTCCGGCAGGGAATCCGTGTCCTTCTGGTCCGGCCTGAGTTCCGCGGAAGGGGCCTTTTCCAGGACGCGCCGGGGGATGATATCCCGGCCGGCCCGCCGGTTGCGGTAGCGGCAGAGGTCATAGACCAGCATCTTGGGCACGTCCTTGATCACGGCAAACCCTCCGGCCGTGTCGCCGTACAGGGTCGAATAGCCCACCCCGACCTCGCTCTTGTTGCCCGTGGTCAGGACCAGGGCCCCGAACTTGTTGGATAGCGCCATGAGCGTCACGCCGCGGAGGCGCGACTGGATGTTTTCCTCGGTGATGTCCGGCGGCCGATCCTGGAAGACCGGCGCCAGCATGTCCAGGAAGGACTGAAAGGCGGAATCAATGGGTACCTGGAGCAGGCGGATACCCAGGTTGCGGCACAGGATTTCCGCGTCCTCGAGGCTGTGATCCGAGGAATAACGGCTGGGCATGGCCACGCCGGCCACATGGTCCGACCCGAGGGCGTCGGCGGCCAGGGTCGCCGCCAGGGAACTGTCCACTCCGCCGGATAAGCCCAGGAACACCTCCCGGAAGCCGTTCTTGCGGACGTAATCGCCCAATCCCAGAACCAGGGCCTGATAGACTTCGGCCACGGCCTCGAGGGGTTCAGCCAGAGTCGGTGTCAGCAACGGCTTCTCCGGCCTCGATTCCAGATCGCCCAGCCCGATCACTTCAAAGGGCCTGGCCGGGTCCGCGTCGTCTTTTCGGCGTCTGGGGTCTTGCAAACGGGCCCGGAAAACCTGCCTCATATCCAGGTCGGCCACTATCAGCGCTTCTTCAAACTGGGGGCCTCGGGCCAGGGTCTCCCCTTGAGGGCCCAGGATCAGGCTTTGTCCGTCGAAAACCAGTTCGTCCTGTCCGCCCGTCAGGTTGCAATAAGCCACGAAGGCGGTGTTATCCGCGGCCCGGGTGGCCAGCATCCGCTCGCGGAAAAATCCCTTTTGTTGGTTATACGGGGAGGAGGAGATATTGATCAGCAGTTCGGCCCCGCCTTCCGCGGCCTGCTTCTCCGGCGGACCGTCCGGATACCAGATGTCTTCGCAGATGCTCACCCCGAACCTGACGCCCCGGGACTCGAAGACGATCCGCTGCCGTCCGGCCCGAAAGTAGCGGTCCTCGTCGAAGACGCCGTAATTGGGCAGATACTGCTTGCGGTAGACCTCGACCAGCCGACCGTCGTGGAAGACCGCCGCGGCGTTGAAAAGGTCCTCGACCGCATGGATCGTCCCCACCACGGCGGTCAGTCCCTGGGTGGCCGGGGCTATTTCCTGGAGGCTCTTCATGGCCGCCCGCACGAAATCGGGTTTGAGCAAGAGGTCCTCGGGCGGGTATCCGGTCACGGCCAGTTCGGGGAAGGCGACCACGTCCGCGCCCAGGCGGCGGGCTTCTTCCAGCCGGGCCACGATCCTGGACCGATTGCCGGCCAGGTCGCCCACGGTCAGGTTGATCTGAGCCAAGGCTATCCTCAAGGCAGGGTCCCTCCTTTCCGGATGATCTGGAGGCGGGTCTATTTCACCATAAACACCCGAAGGAGACAAAGATAATATGAATACAGTTTAGTTGAAACCGTCCCATGACCGGTGTACAGTCAGGGGCGCATCAACCACCCAGGAGATCGCCAGTGCCATTCAGAATGGAAAAGACAGGACTCGAGGACGTGATTCTAGTCATTCCGCGGTCATTTGGAGATGAGCGCGGCTACTTCATGGAAATATATCGGCAAGACCTGTTCAAGGAACTGGGCCTGCCGGAAACCTTCGCCCAGGTCAACCAATCCGGCTCGATCAAGAACACCATCCGCGGACTGCATTTCCAGTGGGACCCGCCCCAGGGCAAACTCATGCGCGTCGCCTCGGGCCGCGCCTTTCTGGCGGCCGTGGACATCCGCCGGGAGTCGCCTGGCCTGGGCCGATGGTTCGGCCTGGAGGTGGCCGCCGAGGACCACAAGATGGTCTGGGCTCCGGCCGGCTTCGCCCGCGGCTTCTGCGTCTTGAGCGACTTTGCCGAAATCCAGTACTTCACCACCGGCGTCTATAACCCCAAAACCGAATCCGGACTACTATGGAACGATCCGGACATAGGCCTTCCCTGGCCGGTCAAGGAGCCCATCCTTTCGCCGAAAGACAGAAACGCCCAGACCTTGAAGGAATGGTTAAACCGGAAAGAGTCCGCCTATTTTACCTATGGTCGCCCATGAGCCTGTCTTTTTGAATGGTCATTTCCACTTCCGGAGGAGGAGCGACGCATGGCCGAACCGAAGCCGCAAGACCGACTGGCCCTGGACGCCATCGCCCTGGCCGAGCACTGGCAGAACCGGGCCAACGAGTTGTTGAATCATGAGGAAAAAGCGATCCAGAAGCAGCTCGCCCACTTTATGACCCATCCCTCGGATAAAATCGTCATGACCAAGATGATTGATCAGAGCTTCCGGGCCAAAAACCCCCAGCGGGTGGCTGACCAGATAAATCACATCCTGGGCCGGTGGGGGGTGCCTGAATTCTTTTCGGCCACGGACAAGCTCCTGATGCGGCTCTTCCTGGGAGTCGGCCGCCATTTCCCTCATATTTCCGTGCCCCGGGTCATAGATAAAATGCGGGAAGACACCAGCCATTCGGTCATACCCGGCGAGAAGGAAATCCTGTCGGCCCATCTGGCCGCCAGGAAGCACGAAGGCGTGCGCATGAACATCAACCATCTGGGCGAAGCGGTCCTGGGCGAAGACGAGGCCCGGCGGCGCCTCGAGAATTACCTGCGCGTCCTCGAAGACCCGGAGATAGAATATATTTCGGTGAAGATTTCCACCATCTATTCCCAGATACAGTCCCTGGCCTTCGAATCAACGGTCGAGGTCCTGGTTGACCGCCTGACCCGCCTGCTGCGGGCGGCCAGGGACAACTATTTCCTGAGGGAAGACGGGACCAGGACCCCCAAATTCGTGAACCTGGACATGGAGGAATACCGCGATCTGGAAATCACCGTGGCCGCCTTTATCCGGACGCTGGAACAGGAAGAGTTCAGACGGGTTTCGGCCGGCTTGGCCCTGCAGGCTTATCTACCGGATTCCTACGCCTTGCAGCGGGAATTGACGGCCTGGGCCAGGACCAGGGTGGCCGCGGGAAAGAGCCCGATCAAGATCAGAATCGTCAAAGGGGCCAACATGGAAATGGAAAAGGTCGAAGCCGCCCATAATAACTGGCCCCTGGCGCCCTACGACAACAAGTTGGACGTGGACGCCAATTATAAGCGGATGATCGAATTCGGCCTGGAACCGGAAAACACAAAAGCGGCCCACCTGGGCGTGGGTTCGCACAACCTGTTCGAATTGGCCTACGCCTTCAGGCTGGCCCAGGAAAACCAGGTCACCGCCTTTTTCAGTTTCGAAATGCTCGAAGGCATGGCCGACCACGTGCGCCGGGCCATCCAGGAAACAGCCCAGGAAATGGTTTTGTACGGACCGGTGGCCACCAAGGATCAATTCATCAGCGCCATCGCCTACCTGATCCGGCGCCTCGATGAAAACACGGCCGAAGACAACTTCCTGCGCTATGCCGCCAATCTGAAGGTGGATTCGCCCCCATGGCGGTTCCTGAAAGAACAATTCCTGGCCTCGCTCGGGCATAAACACCTGACCGGCCGGAAGCCCCATCGAACCCAGGACCGCAACATCGAGACCTTTTCCTCGACGATAGGCACCTTGGCCCGGGGCGAATTCAGTAATGAGCCGGACACCGACTTCAGCCTGCCCGCCAATAGGCGTTGGGCCGAGGCCATCCGGGAAAAATGGCGGAAAAGACCGGGCGATGCGCCTCTGAACGTTCCCGTGGTCGTGGCCGGCCGGGAAGTCTTCAGCGACCGGCCCATCAAAGAAGGCCTGGACTCGGCCTTTCCCCTCGAGAAAGTCGTGGCGGCCCGCTGCGCCCTGGCCAATGACCAGGACGTGGAATCGGCCGTGGCCGCGGCCGCGGCCGACCCTGACGGCTGGCGGACCATGAGCCTTAACCGGCGCCACGAAATACTCACCCGCGTGGCCGTGGAAATCAGAAAAGCCCGCGGCGACTTGATCGGCGCGGCCGCGGCCGACACGGGCAAGTTATTCACCGAGGCCGATCCCGAGGTCTCGGAAGCGGTCGACTTTCTCGAGTACTACCCTTGCGCGGCCAGGACTTTTTACAGGCTCGAAGGCGTCCGGCCGCGAGGCCTGGGCGTAGTGGTGGTGATTTCGCCCTGGAATTTCCCCCTGGCCATTCCCTGCGGCGGCCTGGCCGCGGCCCTGGCCGCCGGCAACACGGTGATCTTCAAGCCGGCCTCGGCCGCCATCCTCACGGCCTGGATGCTCTGTCAATGCTTCTGGCGCGCCGGCGTGTCCCGCCGCACGCTCCAGTTCCTGCCCTGCTCCGGCGCGGAAACCGGCCGGACCCTCATCCGCCATCCCGGCGTGAACGCCGTCATCCTGACCGGCGGGACCTCGACCGGCCTGCGCATACTCGAGGACCGGCCCGACGTGTACCTGGCCGCCGAGACCGGCGGGAAGAACGCCACCATCGTCACGGCCATGTCCGACCGCGACCAGGCCATCAAGAACGTGGTCTTTTCGGCTTTCAGCAACAGCGGCCAGAAATGTTCGGCCACCTCCCTGCTGATCCTGGAAAAGGAGGTCTACGAGGACGAGCATTTCCAGAGGCAATTGGTGGACGCGGCCAAAAGCTTTTCCACCGGTCCGGCCTGGGAGTTCGAACACAAGATGGGCGCCCTGATCGGCCCGCCCCAGGGAGACTTGCTGCAAGCCCTGACCAGCCTCGAGCCGGGCGAGACCTGGGCCCTTAAGCCGGAGCGGATACGCGACCACCCCTGTTTATGGACGCCGGGGATAAAATGGAACGTCCAGCCGGGCGGCTACACCCATATGACCGAATTCTTCGGCCCCGTGCTGGCGGTGATGAAAGCCGACCACCTGGACCAGGCCGTCGAAATAGCCAATCAGACCGGCTATGGCCTGACCGCGGGCCTGGAGAGTCTGGACGAACGCGAGCACCATTACTGGCGGGAACGCATCCAGGCCGGCAACCTCTATATCAACCGGGGCACGACCGGCGCCAAGGTGCTCCGGCAGCCTTTCGGCGGCCGGGGCAAGTCGGCCCTCGGGGCCGGCTTCAAAGTGGGCGGCCCGAATTACGCGGCCCAGTTCCTGACCTTCGAGGAAGAAGGATATCCCGAGACAGGCGCCCTAACCAAGGAGCACCCCTTGTTGTTCCTGACCCAGGAATGGGAGAACAAGCTCGACTGGGGAGAACTCCCGAACCTGGAACCAGACCTCAGGAAAGCCATCAAGGCGGTCAAGAGCTATCTGTACTGGATGGAAACCGAATTCTCCCAAAGCAGGGACTGGTTTCACCTGCGGGGCCAGGACAACCTCTTTCGCTATCAACCCAGAGGCCGGGTGTTGGTCCGGCTGCACCCGGACGACGGCCTATTCGAGGACCTGGCCATGATCGCCGCGGTCTTGATTTCGGGCAACCAACTGACCGTCAGCCGTCCCGTCGAGTTGAACAACGCCGCGGCCGGATTTCTGGCCGGCCGCGAGGGCCGGCGCTTCCTGTCCGGCCTCGACCTCATCCGCCAGAACGACGCCGAGGTGGCCCAAACGATACCCCAGGTGCAGCTCATCAGGTGCGCCGCGCCGGAGCGGGTGCCGCCGGAAGTATATCGGGAAGCGGCCCGGACCGGATTTTATATTTCTCGAAGCCGGGTCCTGATGGAAGGCAGGATAGAACTGCTCCAATACTTCCGCGAACAGAGCCTCTGCTATAACTACCATCGTTACGGCAACCTGGGGGAACGAGGTCTGTCGCGGCCGAATTGAAGCCGGATCAGGCCCGGCCTTCCACTCCCGCCAGGGCCAAGTCCTGGTAGGCGTGATACAACCGGTGGCAGAAGCCGTCCCAGCGCTCGGCCAGATCGAGGCCGCCGGCGCTCATTTCCAGGATATCGCCCCGCGAAACCAGTTCGTCCATCTCTCCGGCCAGGTCTTGGATGAGGCCGGAGTCGGCGCCTTTCAAGATCGAAGCCGCGAACTCGGCGGCCGGATACCAGTCCCTGACCCGCCGCAGGTCCCGGTGTATCTGGGTCAGCAGAACGTTGCGCGGCCCTTCCCATAGTTCGTTGACCGCGGCGTCCCGATACAGGCGCGGCAAGGAAGAAAAGTCTTCCATGACCCCGTGGCCGCCGAACAGGGACATGGCCAGCCTGAGGACGTCCGGACTGTCCCAGGCCGTGGTGATCTTTTGCAGCATTATCAATTCCCGCACGTCGAAACGCCGGCGGCGGAGCGACTCGGGTTCGTCCGTGACCATTCCGCCCTTGAGCCCGCCTTCGAGGCCCAGAAACTCGCGGTAAAGCTTGAAGGCCCCGGCCGTGGTCCGCCGGGCGAATTTTTCTATCTTCCCGAGCTGACCGGCCGCCAGGGGGAACCGGTTCAAGGGCAGGCCGAAGGCCTCCCGAAATTCGCAGTACTTGGACGCCTCCCGCCAGGCCCTGACCATGCCGGCGGCGCCGGACAGGCCCACGGTCAGGCGGGACAGGGTCAGCACCACGCCCACCACGTTGGCCAGGCCCCGGTCCAGCGGCCCGACCTGATAGGCAATCGCGCCGTTCAAGGTTATTTCGGCCGTCGGCAGTTCGCTCGTGCCCATCTTCCACTTGAGCCGGTCAAGGGTGTACCCGTTCCGGCGTTCCCGCTCCCGGTCGCCCGGCAGCCAGGAGGGCAGGACGAAGAGGCCCACCTTTTCCGAACCGGCGGGCTTGGCCGTGACCACGGCGTAATCGCAGTGGGCCGCCGAGCAGAAAAACTTCTGGCCGTACAAGCGCCAGACCCGGCCGTCGAAGACGGCTTCGGCCAGGTTGGCGGCCACGTCCGAGCCGCCGTGTATTTCGGAGATGAACTGGGCCCCGATGCCGAAATCGCCGTCCCGGCCTTCCCGGCAGTGCTCCAGAATCCCCCTGGTCTCGGGCGTGTCGGCGTACCGGTCCAGGATGGTCACCAGGCCCTCGGTGCAGACGATGGGACAGGCCAGGCAGGTTTCGCCGTTCTGATAGACCAGAAACATCTTGACCAGCTTGACCCAGGGATGGGTCCGGTTCGAGAAAAAGGCCTCGGCCATGACCTCTTTTTCCATGACCTGGATCTCATGGGGCCGGACGATGCGGTCGATGCGGTTCTTGTGTCCGTCGTAATGCAGCAGGTACGGCCGATTCTCCAGCCTGGCCACGGCCTCGGCCAGGTCCCGCCAGCGATAGGAAACCTTGGGCGCGATCCGGCGGGCCTCTTGGTCCACCAGCGGCCATGAATCGCCGGTATAGTGCCTGATCACCTTTTGACAGAAAAGGTCGTCCTGGTAATAGTCGACCTTCCGCCGCCACTCCAGGAACGCTTCGAAGCCGTAGGGATTGTTTCTATCGGGCTGGGTCATGTGCCACCTCCTGGGCCGGCTCTCTCCATAAAGGACCGCGGAAAAGGCGCCGACCCGCGGCCCGGATATGATGATGGCATCAGGGAATGTATTTATCAATAAGTTTTCCGGACAGGTCTAAACCCTTGTTCCGGCGGTCCCGTGGCTTTCACCCGCCGGGGGGGCGTCGTTTCCGGCCTTGCTTTTTTCGTCTGATTTCCGGTCGAATTTTCCTTGACCAGGGCGACGACCCGTCATAGACTGACCATTCAGTTTAAGAAAGAAGGCCGAACATTACCCATGCCGAGAAAGACCCTCGGGCGCAGAACCAACCTGAAAGAAGAACAAAGACGCCAGGCCATCACCCGGGCGGCCATCAAGGTCTTTTCCGCCAAAGGCTTTGACCAGGCCACCATGGACGACATCATGCTCGAAGCCGGCTGCAGCAAGTCTCTGATCTATTGGTATTATTCCAGCAAGGCCGCCCTCTTCGAGCAATTGCTCGACCTGTGCATGGGCCAGCACGTGGAGTTGACGGAACGGGCGGTCAAATCGCCGGCCGGCTTCCGCGCCCGCCTGTCGCGGCTGGTGGGGGATTTCATCGAGTACTACCGCCAAAACCCTGACCTCAACAAGCTGGTGCATTTCGGGTCTCTCCACGGCTCCGATTCCTCCAGGGAGAATTTCAGCCAAAAGTTGACCGGATACCACGACCTCATCCTTAAGCTGCTGGAGGAATTTTTCAGGGAAGGCATCGCCTCCGGTGAAATCAAGCCGGAAACCGACGTAGCGGCGGTGGCCTTGTTCCTGGTGGCCGTGGTCTCGGGATACGTCTTCCTGTCCATTCACCGCGAACGAATGCCGGCTGATCGAGCCGTATTCAAATTGATCGAGGATTTGGTTTTTAACCGGATTCTGACCTGACGGATCGGCCTCTGGATATAACGGCTACATAAGAGGTCGGCCCTGTGATCGAATCCGCTGGAGGCTTGTAAGTTGTCCAATTTTAGACTGAATAGTCAGTTTAAGTAACGAGAAAGGAGGTCGGTCAATCTCCTGACCCCGGCCAGCCTCGAACCGGCCGGGGATGATTCGATCACGTTTTCAGCCTGAAGAAAAAACTAACTGACGGGAGGTGAACTATGTCTGAAAAGCGAGTGGTTCTCATCACCGGCGCCGCTTCGGGCATCGGCCTGGCCTGCGCCCGACTCTTCATCGCGGCCGGCGACACGGTGATAGGCGTGGACCTGGATCAGGAGGCCCTGAAATCGGCGGCCTGGGAACTGGGCGAAAGATACCTGGCCCAAGCCGGCGACGTGACCCGGGAAGAGGACGTAGCCAAATGGGCGGCCTTTGCCGGCGATGCCTGTGGCCGGCTGGACGTCCTGATCAACAACGCCGGCCGGGGCAATCTGGTCGGACTGGAAACCATGAAGGAGGAAGACTTCGCTTATCATTATGAGGTCAACGTAAAGGGGCCGATGCTGATGGTCAAGCACTTCATACCCTTGCTGCGGAAGTCGCCCGGGGCCTCGATAATCAACGTCTCTTCCAGCGCGGCCAGGGTGGAGCACACGCAAAACCATTTCCTGTACAGCACGTCCAAGGCGGCCTTGCTCAAATTTACCCAGCACCTGGTCAGGGACCTGCCGGGCATACGGGCCAACACTATTCTGCCCGGCTGGGTGGACACGCCCATCTACAGCCGGGCCGGGCTGGATCAGGCCACCATCCAGTTGATATACGACAAGGCTTTGACCCGTATTCCCGCCGGCCGCATCGGACGGCCCGAGGATATCGCCCACGCCGTCTTGTTTCTGAGTTCCGACCGGGCTGCCTACATCAACGGCGCGGCCCTGGACATCAACGGCGGTTTGTTGTGCAATGCCGACTGGGGATTTCTCTTCTAACTTTTTCCAACCAGAAAAGGAGGGTCTCATGAGAAAGGACGTGGTCTTCAAAAGCGAAGGACTGGACCTGGCCGCCTGGCTGTATTTGCCGGACAGCTTGGCTTCCGGGGCCAAGGCGCCGGCCGTGGTCATGTCCCACGGCCTGGGCGGGGTCAAGGAAATGTACCTGGACCCGATCGCCCGGACGTTCGAAAAGGCCGGCTTTGTAGTTTTACTCTTCGATTATCGCTTTCAAGGCGGCAGCCAGGGCGAGCCCAGGGGCCGGATCGTCTGGTACGAGCAGATCGAAGACTGCAAGAACGCCATTACCTATGCCTCGCTTCTGAAAGAGGTTGACCCCAACCGGATCGGGTACTGGGGCACTTCCTTCGGCGGCGCCCACTCCCTGTACCTGGGCGCGTACGACGGCCGGATCAAGGTGGTGGTTTCCCAGGTTCCGGCCGTGGACGTGCGCGAAAACCTGCTCCGCTTCAACACTCCCGAGTTCTTCAACCTGCTCCAGGTCATGTTCGCCCAGGATCGGGCCGCCCGTTTTTCCGGCCAGGCCGGAGCCGTCCTGCCGCTCGTTTCGCCGGACGGGCAGAACTGCGCCATGATCGGCGTTGACGTTTACGAGTGGTCCATGAAGGCCTATAAGGAAGTGGCGCCCTCCTGGGTCAACCAAGTCACGCTGGAATCAATCGAAAAGGCCTTGGAATACAATCCCGGGGCCGGCATTCACCTGATCTCACCCAAGCCTCTCCTCCTGATCGTCTGCCGCGACGACACGTTGACCCCGGTGGATTTGCAGATCGAGGCCTATCAGCGGGCCCGGGAGCCTAAAAAGCTGCAAATAATCCCGGCCGGCCATTTTTCGGTCTACGCCGAACCCTGGCAGTCCCGTATTGCCGGCTGGTCCCTGGATTGGTTCAAGACTTATTTATGAGAGAGAGGTTATCGGCCTCGAGGTCGTGATCGGCGGAGATGACCCGTTTCGGGCGTCCGGCTCCGGACCGGCCTCGGCCGGACGCCCCTTGCCCTCGAGACCGGCGGATACTTCAGCCGCCCATGGCCGGTACGTGGATGTCCAGGACGTCCCCGGGCTCGAGGGGATGGTCCAGGGTCCGGGGTTCGCCGTTGACGAAGACGAACATGGCCACGTCGTCCGCGGTCACCGTGGGACCGAGCAAGGATAACCGCTCGATCAAATCCGCCACCTTGGCGCCCGGTTCGATTTCGATAATCAAAGCCTGGTCCTTGTCCATACAAGACCGCAAGGTTTCGGTCAGGCCCAGCGAAAAGTACGATCTTATCTTGACCCTAGGCAATGAAACGGCGCCACCTTTTCCAGAGGTTGGTTCTGCGCAGCCTGGTGAGCCGGTAACGTCAACTGAATACTATTATGGAGTCGGGCTGAAGCTCCTGGGATTGACGGTCATGACCGGAATCCGGCTGTTGCGGGTCACGTTTTCGGCCACGCTGCCGAACAGAACCCGGTCCATCCCCTTGCGGCCGTGGGTGCCCATGACGATAAGGTCAATCTGTTTTTCGGCGGCGAACTTTAGTATCTCTTCGTCCGGGTTGCCCAGAACCACGTGCCGCTCAACGTTTTTCAGCCCGTAAAGCTGTTCGGCATAAAAGGTCTTCATCTTTTTCTCGGAGGCGGAACGCAGGTCTTGATCGTAAAATTGTTGGGGTGGATGCGGAATGGCCAGACTGTCCGCGTGCTTCAGGCGTTCGCCGACGTAAAGCACGTGGACCGTGGCTTTACAGAAATCGGCCAGCTTCACCACAAAGGGCAACAACAGGGCGGAGTTTTCCGTCAGGTCCACCGGGAACAGTATCTGTTTGAACATGGCGCCTTCCCCCTTTCCAGCGGCTTTTCGTTCTCGATAATTAAAGTATTATCGTTAAGCGGCCGCCTTGCAAGGGTCTGATTTCGGATCCTGGTAAAAGCCTCCAGGGGCCTGCGGCCGGACTTTTCACCCGCCCGCCAATATTCCTGTTGATTTCTTGGCCGCGCGCGATTTTAATCTGGGTCATCAAACCTTATTTCTTCGGGGCGCCGCCTCGGGCGGCCCAGGCAGGCAGGATGATAATATTAGGGGAAGACAGGCTCGGGTGGGAGCAACTGGAAAAAATAGCCCGCGTCCAGGACCGGGTCGAGCTGTCGCCGCAAGGTCGGGACCGGGTGATCCGGGCCAGGGCACTGGTGGACCGCTGGGTGGCGGAAGGACGGCCGGTCTACGGCGTGACCACCGGCCTGGGGGCTTTGTCCGAAGTGTCCATTTCGAGGGTGGACGCCCGGCGTCTCCAGGAGAACATGTTGATGAGTCACGCCGCCGGCGTGGGGTCGCCTTTGCCGGAAGAGGTGGTCCGGGCCATGATGACGGTCCGCGTTCAGGACCTGGCCCAAGGCTATTCCGGGATTCGCCTGGAAACGCTGCTGGCCTTGATAGACCTTTTGAACTCCGGGCTCTGCCCGGTCACGCCGGAAAAAGGTTCGGTGGGCGCCAGCGGCGACTTGGCGCCGATGGCCCATCTGGCGCTGGTCCTGATCGGACGGGGCGAGGCTTTTCACCTGGGTGAAAGGCTGCCTGGCCGGGAAGCCCTGAGCCGCGTCGGTCTCGAGCCCATCAGCCTCGAAGCCGGGGAAGGCCTGGCCCTGATCAACGGCACCCAGCTCATGACCGCCTTGATGGCCCTGGCCGTCCTGGACGCCGGGCGTCTGGCCAGGACCGCCGATGCGGCCTGCGCCCTCAGCCTGGAAGTGCTGATGGGCACCAACGTCGAATTCGACCCCCGCCTCCACCGGGTGCGGCCCCACCCGGGCCAGGCCCAGGCCGCGGACAACATGTTCCGCCTCACCCAAGGCAGCGCCATCATCTCTTCGCACCGGGACTGCAGCCGGATTCAGGACGCCTACACCTTGCGCTGTTCGCCCCAGATTCACGGCGCCACCCGGGACGCCATCAGCCACGTCCGCCGGACGGTCGAGATCGAGATGAACTCCTCGACCAGCAACCCGGTCATATTTTCCGACTCCGGCGACTTCCTCCTGGGCGGCAATTTCCACGGCCAGCCCCTGGCCCTGGCGGCCGATTACCTGGGCATGGCCGCGGCCGAACTGGCCAACGTTTCGGAACGCCGGATCGAACGGCTGGTGAATCCGCAACTGAGCGGCCTGCCGGCTTTCCTGGTCAACAAGTCCGGGCTGAATTCAGGATTCATGATCGCCCAGTACACGGCCGCGGCCCTGGTCTCGGAAAACAAGGTCCTGGCCCATCCCGCCTCGGTGGATTCCATCCCCACCTCGGCCAACAAGGAAGATCACGTCAGCATGGGCGCCATCGCCGCCAGACACTGCCGCGAAATCCTGGCCAACACCGAATACGTCCTGGCCATCGAACTGCTGTGCGGCTGCCAGGCCATGGACCTCCTGACCCACGGCCGGCCCGGCGAAGGCACTATCGAGGTTTACCAGGCCGTGCGGGAGATCGTGCCCCGCCTCGAGGAAGACCGGGAAATCCACAAGGACATCGAGTCCGTGGCCGGCCTGGTGCGGAGCGGCGAAATCGTCCGCCGGGTGGAAAAGGCGGTCGGCCCCTTGTAATACCGGCGGTTGAAGACCCACCGGCCGCCCCGATTGACCGCGAAGCCTGGCGCTTCACCCGGCCGGTTTCGGGCGCAGGGCCTTCTTGTCCACCTTGCCCACCGCCGTCAGCGGTATGGCCTCGACGAACTCGACGATCTTCGGCACTTTATAAGGCGACAGCTTTTCCCGGGCAAAGGCCAGGAGTTCGGCCTTGACTTCCTCGTTCGGCTTGTCCTTGTACGCGGCCTTTTTCTGGACCACTAATTTGACGATCTCGGTCTCGGGCCGCTCGGGGTTGGGCACGCCGATGAGGGCGCAAAACTCGATGGCCGGGTGCTGGTACAGCTTGTCCTCGACCTCGCTGGAAAAAACCTTGAAGCCGCCCACGATGATCATGTCCTTGGCCCGGTCCACCACGTAGACGAAACCGTCTTCGTCCATGCGGCCCACGTCGCCGGTGTGCATCCAGACCTGGCCGTCATGTTGGCGCAGGGCGTGGGCGGTCTCGGCCGGTTTGTTGTGATAGCCTTGCATGACCTGGGGTCCGGCCACGACTATCTCGCCTTCCTGTCCCAACGGCACGTCCTGGTCCGGCGCGTCCAGGTTCATGATCCGGATATAGGTCGAAGGAAAGGGCAGTCCGACCGAGCCGATCCTTTTCGGGTTTTGGTAAGGATTGCAGGTCTGCAGCGGGCTGGTCTCGGTCATGCCGTATACTTCCATCAGCTTGCCTTTTCCCACCACCGCCTCGAGGGCGTTTATCCCGTCCACCGGGAACGGCGCCGCGCCGGAGACGCAGAACCTGAGCTGGGAAAACTCGAGGTTCTTGAATTCCGGTTCGGCCAGGAGCATCAGGTACAACGACGGCACGTTGGTCATCATGTTCGGCTTGTACTTGGCGAACTCCTTGATGATGTGCTTGGTGTTCCTCGGGTCCGGGATGAGCACCTGGGCCACCCCCATGGACATGGAGATCATGGCCACGCCCATGCCGGCCAGGTGGAACATGGGAAAGCCCGAAAGCATCACTTCCCGGCCGCGTTCCAGTTTGGTCCATTCGTTGAATTGGGTCACGTTGGCCAGGACGTTTTTATGGGTCAGGACCGCGCCCTTGGGCGGGCCCGTCGTGCCGCCGGTATACTGGATCAGGCAGACGTCCTCCTGGGTGATCTTGACCTCGGGCGTCTGGGCCGGGTACCGGGTCAGGATATCCTTGAAGGCGATGACCTCCTTGTCGGGCAGGGGCATGATCCGGCCGCTGGGGATTTTCTTCAGCCACTTGGCCAGGATTTGTTTCACCTTGGGCAGGAAATCCACCAGACCGGCCGGGGCCACGAGTTTGAGGCCGGGAACCCGGTCGGCCACCTTGGCGAAACGGTGCTCGAAAATGGCGTCCAGGGTCACCAGGGCCTTGGCGTTGGAGTCGTTGAGTTGATAGACCATCTCGTCGGCCGTGTTCAGAGGCGAGAGGCCGGAAATGGCGCAGCCGGCCTTCATGGCGCCGATCAGGGCGATGGGAAACTGGGGTATGTTGGGCAGGTTGATGGCCACCAGGTCGCCTTTGACCAGGCCGTTGCGGATCAGGGCCTGGGCAAAACGATCGGCCAGGGCCATGAGCTGATCGAAAGTCAGCGTCACGCCCAGGAAGTGCAGGGCCGGCTGGCCGCCGCAATCGCGCCTTATCTCGGCCCAACGCGCCGGCAAGGACTGGTCCGTTATCTCGACGTCCGTCCGGACGCCGTGGTCATAGGATTTCAACCAAGGCCGCTGCAGGTACACCATTCCCCACCTCCCCAATAATCGGTTTCAATATTCGACGTCAATTTTGAATGGGGGTGATTATATATTAGGCGAGGGGGGGCGTCCATAAAATTATAAGGTTTCACTGCCCCGGCGCTGGTTTCTTTTGATCGCTTAAGCCTTCCCGAGAAGTTAACATTTTTTATTTACGTCCCCAATGTTTGACCAGCACCGTTTCTTCCGCCAACCACCAACTTTTTATGGGCACCCGCCAGTGATCGTAGAAAAGCCAGATCCAGGCCGCCGCGGCCAGCGAGGTCCAGCAGGTCAGGCCCAGGGTCAGGATGATCAGGTTATCCACCAGCGCCTCCTCGTCGCGCAGAAGCCCCGTGAGCCCGATGGCGGTAAAAATGGCCGCGGCCACGGCCAGGCAGACCCCCACCTTTAGAGCCAAGTCGAGGCCGGGCTTTTTCCGGGTGATCTGGTCAATGGTGAGGGTCATATCGAGGCGGCCCCGGCGGTACACGGCGATCCGGTCGCCATCCTTGAACAGGACCGTCCGATTCTGGCGCCGCCACACTTCGTAACCGGCCAGGATCAGGCCGATCGCCCCCGAAGCGCCGGTGAACAACCATTCGACGTCGTTCGAAGGCCCTTTTCCAGAGAGTAAGAACAGGCCGGCCACCACGAGGAACATGGCGCCCCAGAGGCCGAACTGTCCCCCCAGGGTCTCGATGATTCTCAGGCGTTCCGGGACATGCTCGAGGCGGTCGGGCGCCATTTTCCATTCCTCCGGCCCGGGTCCGGGGCCTTAGGGACGGCCAGGTCCAGGCGGCCGGCTTCGCGGGAGATGTAGCGAAACAGATAATCCCGCAAGGTCTTGTATTCGTCCGGCGACGGCCGTCCGCCTTCCTTCGTGCGATTTATAAAAGGTGCTCCCCTTCGAACCTTCGCCTATAGAACTTGGTGTCAACCAGCATCACCGGAAAAGCCTCGGGTAAGTCCGACTTCTGGATTTCGGTAAAACCGTTCTTCTCGTAGAACCGATGAGCCGCCAGAAACCTGGCTGTAGTGCCGAGATAAACTGCCCGCACGCTTTTCAGATGGCACCAGTCGAGCAGCGTTTCCAGGAGCTGACGGGCTAGCCCGTGCTTGGCGCCACGAAACGGCGCTTTCACGAACATTTTCCGCAAGGCGCCCTGCCCGCGGCCAAGGTCAAGCAGCGCGACCGTGCCGACAACTTCCCCGTCCGACAGCGCCACCCAGAAGTTGCCGCGGTCTTTCTGATAGAAGCCGGGAATATCGAGTAAATCCGGCTGGGCTTCCAGCGTGATGGGAATACCGAACTCAGATTGCTGGATCGGAAGAATAACGTCTATGACGCCGGCGCGGTGTTGATCGGTAAACGGCACAATTTCAATCATGCGCTCTCTCTTTAGAGGGGGAAGTCGAACGGCCACGCCGGTTTCGGCGCTAAAGGCCTCACTTGACTACGGCTTCATTTGTCGGTCTGATGATATATCACGTCGAAAGCGGCCGCGACAGATCAAAAAGAATCTTATAATTTTATGGACGTCCCTAGATAATCGGAAATGGTCCGAATTCGTCGGCCGGTGGCGGCGAAGACGGCGTTGACCACGGCGGGAGCGATCAGGGGGACGGCGGCTTCCCCGATACCTGAAGGCGGGTTCGAACTGGGGATTAGGTGAACCTCGACCTCCGGCATCTCGTCGAAGCGCAGGATGGGAAAGTCGTCGTAGTTGCCTGGGACGACGCGGCCCCGGCGAATAGTGACCGCGCTTTTCAAGGCCGCGGTCAAGCCGAAAGCGATCCCGCCGCGAATCTGGGCCTGGACGATCCGCGGATTGATCACCGTCCCGCAATCCACGGCCATGACCACCCGGTGGACCCGGAGGCCCTGGTCCTGGCGGACCGACACGTCCGCCACGCAGGCCAACATCGTGTCGTGGAAATCATGGGCGGCCACGCCGCGGCCGACTTCATCCCGGCGCGGCCCGCGCCAGGCCGCCTTTTCCGCGGCCACGGCCAGGACTTCCCGCAGCCGCGCATTGTCCTTCAGCAGGTCCAGGCGCATTTCGACCGGATCGCGCCCGGCCGCGGCCGCCGCTTCATCCAGAAAACATTCCACCACGAAGGCGTTCGAGGAATGGGCCACGGACCTCCAGAAGCCCACCGGGACGCCGGGGTCGTCCTGAACGTGTTCCACCCGCACGTGAGGCACGGCGTAGGGCAAGGGCGCCGCGCCTTCCCCGGCCTTTTTTCCCGGAACCAGACGGGGCGCCAGGTATCGCGCCCCGGCCGCGAGTCCGTTCCGTAGAGCCCTCGGGACCTGGTAGGGAATCATCCCCGGGGCAAGGGAGGCCAGGCGCTGGGCCATGTGGTCCGGGCCGACCAGACGGTGGAACCAGGCCGAGAGACGGCCGTTCTTATCGAAGCCGGCCCGCAGGAGATTATGGGACGCCGGCCGATAAAAGTCATGGCGGAAATCTTCCTCCCGGGTCCAGACGACCTTGACCGGGGCGCGGACTTCCTTGGAAATCGTGACGGCCTCGGCCACGTAGTCCACCTCCACCCGCCGGCCGAAGCCGCCGCCGGCATAAGTGGTGTGGACGAAGACGCGGTCATAGGGCAGCCCGCTGATCCGGGCCGCGACATCCTTGGCCGCGTCCTGGTTCTGGGTTGGGGCCCAGACGTCGCAGCGATCTTCCCGGACCTGGGCCGTGGCGTTCATGGGTTCGGGGGTGGCGTGGGCCTGAAAGGGGAGCGTGTACACGGCCTCGATGGTCTTGGTCGCTCCGGCCAGGGCGTCTTCGGCCTCGCCCAAGGAATAAATCACCTGGCCCGGCTTCGCGGCCAAGGCGGCCCACCGCAGGCCCAGGCGGTCGGTATCTATCCCGCCGCCGGTCCCTTCGTCCCAGGTCAGCTTCAGTTCCTGGGCGGCCTGATGGGCCCGCCAGAAGGTGTCCGCCGCCACCGCCACGCCGTTTACCAGTCGCACGATCCGTCTGACGCCGGGAAGGGCCTGGGCCCGGGTCGAATCCACGGCTTTCAGCCGGGCCCCGATGACCGGCGCATGGACGACCGCGGCGGTCAGTATACCCGGCAGCCGGACGTCCAGGCCGAAGATCGCCCTGCCCTCGACCTTGGCTTTCCCATCGAGACGCCGGAGCCCCCGGCCCACTATCCGGAACTCGGCGGGCGATTTCAGGCGGACGTCCGGCGGAACCGGCAGGGCGGCCGCCTTCAAGGCCAGTTTCCCGTATTCGAGTTCGCGGCCGCTGGGGTCGTGCCGCACCCGGCCCTGTGAGGCCCGGCATTCGGCCAGCGGGACGCCCCAGGTCGAAGCCGCCGCGGAGCGCAGCATCTCCCTGGCCACGGCCCCGGCCTGGCGCAGCGGTTCCCACGAGGTCCTGACGCTGGTGCTCCCGGCGGTCATCTGGGTCCCAAAATCCGGGTTCTTGTAGACCGCCTCCGCCGGCGCGATTTCGAACCGGACCCGGTCCCAGTCGGCCTCGAGTTCCTCGGCTACGATCATGGGCAGGGCCGTCGCGATGCCCTGGCCGAGTTCGGTGTGGTTTACGCGCACCGTCACCCACCCGTCCAGGCCCACCCGCACCCAGGCATTGGGCGCCCAAGCGCCGGGCGCTTCGTCCCAGACTTCGAGGGCCGATTTGACGTGCTCCCCGCCGGTCCCTAAATAGACGCCCACCACCAGGCCGCCGCCGGCCAGGATCATGGTTTTCAGGAACCGCCGCCTGGTCGGACCGATCCCTGGTTCAGTCACGGCGCAACTCCCCGCGGGCGCGCTCGAGGGCCCGCCGGATTTCCCGGTACGTGCCGCAACGACAGAGCACGGCCGACATGGCCTCCTCGAGTTCGGCCTCCGTCGGCTTTTTGCCATGGGCGAGCAAGGCCGCCGCGGTCATGATCTGGCCCGGCTGGCAGTAGCCGCACTGGGCGACGTCCTCTTCGATCCAGGCCCGGCGCAGGGCGTCACCGACCTGACCTTGAAGTCCCTCGATGGTGGTGACGTCCCGGCCCGCGACCTCGCGCACGGTGACCGCGCAGGACTTGACCGCTTCGCCGTCCACGTGGACGGTGCAGGCCCCGCACTCGCCGATCCCGCAACCGTACTTGGTCCCGGTCAGCCAGAGGTGGTCGCGCAGCACCCAGAGCAAGGGGGTGGCCGGGTCGACGTCCAGTTCGTGCCGCCGGCCATTGACGCGAATCCTGATCATGGTCTTTTCTCCGTTTTCCGCGACCGGCCGCGACGCCCGGTCCGGGTCCGCTCGATCAGGCCCATGAGTAATTCCACGACCGCGTCGGCCAATTCCCGCGTGGGCTTTCGCGGAAAGGGCACGCGGTCGCGGATGGCCAGCGAGGCCAGGCCGTGCACCAGGGCCCAGTGGAAGAAGGCCGTGGTGTCCAGGTCGGCCCCCGGATAGTATCCTTCGGCCATGCATTCCCGGAGGGTCGTCTTGAGGTTTTCGTACGATTTCAGGCTGTAATCTATTTCCGCGGCCTCCGGGCCGTCCGGGGCCGCGCGCCGCGCTTCGATATGCTCCCTGGGTTCTCTCAGGAAAAACATCAGTTCGTAGAGTTCGGGGTTCTCGAGGGCGAAGGCCACGTAGTTTTTTCCTCCCACGGCCAACTTTTCGATGGCCCCGCCGGCCCCGTCCGCCAACGCCCTGACCCGCCGTTCCTGCAGCCGGCGGAAGCCCGCGTTGTGCAGTTCGTAGAGGATTTCGGCCTTGTTCTTGAAGTAGAGGTAGATGGTCCCGGGGGTATAACCGATCTCCCGGGCGATCCGGCGCATGGTCACGTTGTGGTAGCCATGTTCCAGGAAGAGTCTTTGGGCCGCCGCCAGGACCAGGGGTCGGACGTCCTGGCGTTCGTTTTCTTTAGGTCTGGCCATCGAGGCCTCCGGTTCGGCCTCCTCTCCATTAACTGAACACTGTTCAGTTATGAAAAGTAACACACCGCCGAGACCAGGTCAAGCTTTTTTCTTCAAGAGCGGACCGCGTCCAAGGAATTTTCTCCTTTTATGGATTTCGCCGGCGGCTTTTTTTGTTGACATGGGCCAGGCCGACGTGCAGAATAAAACGGAATAACATTCCGGATTGCGGAATTGACGACCGCCGGGTTGGGTCGCCAAGTCTTTTCTCCAGCCAACAACGGAGCTGACGGAGTGAGGATATACGAATACGAAGCCAAGGAGCTGCTCGAAAAGGCCGGCGTGCCCGTCCCCCGAGCGCATCTGGCCGCCGGCCCGGATGAAGTCGGCCGCGCGGCCCGGAAACTGGGCCGGCCCGCGGTCTTGAAGCCGCAGACGCTGCTCAAGGCCCGGGGGAAATCCGGGCTCATCGGCTTCGCCGACACCCCGGAACAAGCCATCCAGGCGGCGCGCCTGCTCTTGGGGAGAGTGCATCGGGGGGAAAGGGTGGAACAGATACTGGTCGAGGAGAGAGTGGATATCTCCGCCGAATTGTATCTGGGCATCGTCGTCGATTACGCCCAGGGCCACCCCACCCTTCTGGCCTGCCGTTCCGGCGGCGTTGACATCGAGGCAGCGGCGGCGGGCCGTCCTGATCTCGTTATGAAAATCGCCGTCTCGCCTGCCACGGGCCTGAACCCGACCCAGGCCGAGAAGGTGGGGCGATTCCTGGCCGCGGGCTTGCCCCCCGGCCACGCCGGCACGGAGATTCCGCTCCGGGAAATCAGCCTGGCCTTGGCTAGATTGTTCACCGAGCGGGACGGCGAGATGCTCGAAATCAACCCCCTGGCCGTCACGACGGACGGCCAGGTCCTGGCCCTGGACGCGGCCATGGCCATTGACGAGGACGCCCTGTTTCGGCAGCCCGACTTGGTCCGCCGCCGCGGGCAGGCCGAAGAGGATTACCTCCAAGAGAACGACCACCGGCGGCGAGGCTGGACCTATCTCAAGATGGAAGGGGACATCGGGATTCTTTCGAGCGGCGCCGGCATAACCATGGCCATCTTGGATCTCATGCGGGAGGCCGGCGGCCGGCCGGCCAACTTCCTCGACACCGCGCAGATGGACCGGAAGGGGATATACGACGCCTTCAAGATATTCCACGGCGATCCCGGCATCAAGACCGTGTTGGTGAACATATTCGCCGGGCTCAACCGGTGCGACGACCTGGCCGAAGGCATCAGGGACTTCCTGACCGAGTATTCTACAGGGTTCGCGGTCGTGGTCAGGATGATCGGCAACCGCGAGGAGGAAGGCAAGGCTATACTGCGATCCATCGGCCTCAGCGCGATTTCCGGTCTCGAGGACGCCGTCGCCCAAGCCATCAAGCTGAATGGAGAACAGTCGTGAGCATCATCGCCTTCGGGACTACACGGATTCTCGTTCAGGGTATCACGGGTACGATGGCCAGGCATCACACCGGGAACATGCTGGCCTATGGCTCGAGAATAGTGGCCGGAGTCCGTCCCGGTTCGGCCGGCCAGGAAGTGCACGGGGTTCCCGTCTTCGATTCCGTGGCCGAGGCCCGCGCCCGGTATAATATTGACGCTTCCATTCTCTTCGTTCCGCCCAAAGGGGTGAAGGATTCCGCCCTGGAGGCCCTTCGTAACGGCGTCAAACTCCTGGTCATCGTCACCGAGCATGTCCCGCTGCGGGACGCCATGATCATCATGGAGGAAAAGGCGAGACATGGCGCCGTCATCATCGGCCCCAACACTCCAGGCCTGATCTCGCCGGCGGAAAAGTGCCTGCTTGGCTTCATGCCGGGCCGGTACTTCAGGCCCGGGCCCGTGGGACTGGCTTCCAGAAGCGGCACCCTGACCTACGAATTCGTCTCCCGCCTGACCGCGGCCGGTATCGGGCAGAGCACCTGCATCGGCGTGGGCGGGGACCGCATCGTCGGACTGCGGTTCAGGGAAGCACTCGAGTTCTTCGAGCGGGACGACCAAACCAAAGCGGTTCTCCTGGTGGGCGAAATCGGGGGAACCATGGAGGAGGAAGCCGCGGAGCTAGTGGCCAGTGGGGCCATCCGCAAACCGGTTATCGCCTATGTCGCCGGGCACACGGCCCCCGAGGGGACCAAACTGGGCCACGCCGGCGCCATTGTGGACGGGTCCAGGGGTACGACGACCGGCAAGATCGAGGCCCTGAGGCGCGCGGGCATATATCTGGCGCGGCGTCCGGCCGAGGCCATTGAATTGGCCCGGACTGTTTTGGAGAAGAAATGACCGAAAACAAGGATGAAAAGGATAGGGTCAAGTCCCTGGAAAAAGCCCTGGGCCTGCTCATTCTGCTCGGCGACAGCTCGTCCAGTCTGAGCCTGGATCAATTGACGCAGCAGGCCGGGCTTAAGAAGACCTCCTGCTTCAGGTTGTTGCGGACCATGATGAGATTGGGGTTCGTCGAGCAGGAGGCCGAGACCAAAAACTATCATCTGGGCAGCCGGAATATATCCATCGGCGCCGCCGCGCTGAACAGCCTCAGCCTGCGCCGGACGGCCCTCCCGTACATGCGGGAATTGCGGAAGGAGACGGGGGAAACCGTCAACCTGGCCATTCTGGAAGGGACTGAAATCGTATTCGTGGAACGATTGGAGTCCGAACATATTCTCAGCACCCACCACAAGGTGGGCGACCGGCTGCCCGTGCACTGCACCTGCATGGGTAAGTCTCTTTTGGCCTTTCTGCCCGAACACAAGTTGAACGAAGTCTTATCCCAAATCCGGTTTACCCGAAGAACCCCCCGGACCATCACCTCGAGAGAGGCTTTCCTGACCGAGTTGAAAAAGGTGCGGGCCCAGGGTCTGGCCGTGAACGTCGAGGAACTCGAGCCGGGGCTTGGCGCGGTCGCGGGCCCCATTCGGAACCATCGGGGCGAAGCCGTGGCCTCGATCAATATTGCCTTTCCCACGATTAGGCATGATCCCAAGCAGGCCATCACAAGATTCGCGCCCAAAGTCAAGGAAGCCTGCCTGGCCATATCCAGGAGTTTGGGCTTTCAAGAACCTTGATCGCCGCGATCGGTCTGGCTTCGACCAAGGCCAGAGCGTTCCGGGGAAAGTTCCTTAAAGAATGGAGATGAGGCCTTAAAGCGGGAAGGAGGTGTTATCGGAAGCAGGCCTTGGTGATCCGACGGTGAATGTTTTTTATCGGGCTTGAAATTTCTTGAGTAAACGTCCATCCACCCCAAGATGAAGGAGGTCCATGATGAGAGGATTGAGGGAAATCGCCCGTGGTTGTTTGGTTATGGCCATCGTCGCGGCTTGGCTTTATCCGGCCCAGCCGGCCCTGGGCGCATCCAAGAAACAACTGGCCATGGGGTCAACGCAGTCTTCATCCAGCCATTACGCCTATTTCGTGGCCCTGGCCAAGATCATGAACGCCTATGTGCCTGATCTAAACGTATCGGTGGTGGAGACGGGCGCCTCCGTGGATAACATCAACAGAATCAAGAAGGGCGACCTCGATCTGGGGATGACCACGATCCATTTGCAGTATCAGGCCTACCACGGTATGGCGCCCTGGAAAGACCAACCCATCAAGGACCAGTACGTGCTTTGGGTTTATCAAGCGGCGCCCCAGAACTTCGTCGTCAGGGAAGACAGCGGGGTGAAGACGGTCTACGATCTGGCGGGCAAACAGTTCAATCCGGGGATGAGGGGATCGGCCACCGAGAAAACCGTGGAGAATATCCTGGATGCCCTGGGTGTGACTCCCACCTTGTACCGGGGTGGAACGGAAGATACGGTAGCCTCCATCAAGGACAAGCGGATCGTGGGGTACGTCAAGTCCGGAACCGGGGTGAAAGCCCTCGACGCCTCGACCCTGGACATCGCCACCTTCACGCCCATCCGCCTCATCGGGTTTTCGGACGCGGATATCGCCAAAGTCCGGAACAAGTATCCCTTCCTGAGCCCGGTCAGCGTTCCCAAGGGCATTTATAGGGATTCGCCTGAGTATAAGACCTTCGCCATGCTTATCGGGGTCGTGGTGAAGAAGGACCTGCCCGAAGACCTGGTCTATAAAATGGTGAAGGCGTCCTACGAGCACTTCGACGATCAGGTCGCGGCCTACCCCTCGATCAAGGGCGACAACCTCTCGCGGCTCACCCTGGAAACCTGCACGGTGCCTTTGCATCCGGGCGCGGTCAAGTATTACCGGGAAGTCGGGTTGAAGGTCCCCGAGAACCTGATCCCCAAGTGATGAAGATGAAGGCCGAGGCCAATGGTCTCGGCCCGGGATCGGCGGAGTGGCCAAACGGCGGCGGGGAGGGGAAATGACGAGTGAAGCGCGGACGGGGATTGATATAAAGGCCCTGGAGAACATCGAACCGGAAAAGGTGGATATCAAGGACCCGGACGAGGCGGTGGCTCGAAGCCTCAAGGGTCCGGCCTCGTCGATTGCCTCGGCGATCGCGGTCCTCCTCGCGGTCTTCCAGGTCTATACCGGCGTTTTCGGCGCCTTTCCGGACCTGATTCAGCGCAGCCTCCACGTCGGTTTCGCCATGGTCCTGGCCTTTTTGCTGTACCCCGCCAGGGCCGGGTCGCTCCGACATCGCTTCTCCGTCCCGGACCTGGCGGCCATGATCCTGGGCGTCATCGTCTGCGCCCACGCCGCCGTCAATTACGATCGGATCATGACCAACCCGGGCATATCCAGCGCCTGGGATTTGCTGCTGGGGATTCTGGCCACCCTCCTGGTCCTGGAGATGACCAGGCGCATCCTGAGCTGGATTCTGCCGGCCATCGGTCTTTTGACGATTCTCTACGCCTTTCTCGGCCCGTATCTTCCGGATGCGCTGGCCCATCGGGGGTTCAGCCTGTCCTACATCGTCGAAACCCTGTACATGTCCACGGCCGGCATTTGGGGAACGGTGACGGGCGTCTCGGCGACGATCATGTCCGGGTTTCTAATCTTTGGGGCGATCCTTTTCTACACGGGCGGCGGCGAGATTTTCGTTGACCTGGCCAAGGCGATCGCCGGCCGGTCGTACGGCGGGCCCGCCAAAGTCAGTTGCATATCCAGCGCGCTCTTCGGGACCATCTCCGGCAGCGCCGTGGCCAACGTGGTCGTGGACGGGGTCTTCAACATACCCCTGATGAAGAAGCTGGGCTACCGGCCTGAATTCGCCGCCGCGGCGGAAGCGACGGCTTCGACCGGAGGGCAGATCATGCCGCCGGTGATGGGGGCCGGCGCTTTCATCATGGCGGAGTTCCTAGGGGTCTCCTATATCAAGATCGCCGTGGCCGCCGTCATTCCCGCCGTGCTTTATTACGTCGGGGTCACTTCCTCGATTCACTTCACCGCGAGGAAGTTAAGCCTGGAGCGTCTGCCCAAGGCCGTGATCCCCCCTCTCGGCCAGACCCTCCCGAAGAGCGCCAGTCTTTTCGTCCCCATCACCATCCTGGTTTACCTCATGCTGACGGGCTACGACCCCACGACCTCGGTCCTGTGGGCCACGGCCGCCTCGGTGGGGCTCTATTTTCTGACCGTCCGAAGCCTGGCCGGGCTGAAGCAGAGGGCCTGGAACATGGTGTTGGCCCTGGAAGCCGGCGGCAAGTCCATTGTTCTGGTGGCGGCCCTCTGCGCCTGCGCCCAGGTCGTGATCGGCATGGTCAATCTTTCGGGTCTGGGCATCAAGTTGACGGAGATGGTCCTGGGGCTCAGCGCCGGGATCGAATTCCTGGCCCTTTTCTTCACCATGATCGTCTGCCTGGTGCTGGGCATGGGTCTGCCGACCACGGCAGCTTACGTCCTGGCGGCCTCGGTGGCCGGTCCCGCCCTCATCAAGCTGGGCGTCATGCCGATGGCGGCGCAGCTTTTCGTCTTCTACTTCGCCATCATGTCCGCGATCACCCCTCCGGTTTGCGCCGCCACCTATGCCGCCGTGGTCATCGCCCGGGCCAAATGGTGGCAGGCGGGCTGGCTCGCGGTCAGGATGGGCCTGGCCGGCTTCCTGGCCCCTTTTCTATTCGTCTACCGCCCCAGCCTGTTGCTGACCGGCTCGGTCGTCGAGATCGTCTGGAACGCTTTCGTTTCGGGTCTGGGGGTGGTGGCCATGGCCGGGGCGGTCATGGGGTATTTCGGAGACAGGAACCGGTGGCCTGAGGCCATCATTCTGGGCCTGGGCGCCCTGCTTCTCCTGAAGCCTGGGTTGGCCACCGATTTGGTGGGCCTGGGCCTGGTGACGGTCATCTATGTTCTTCAGAAAAGGAGACACGCCGTAGCCGCCAGGGCCGTGGCCCTTTCCGAAACATAGAAGGCGACGTCCATAAAACTATTATTTCCCCGCCTGGCGCGGCCGGTTCAAACATAATCTTGTTATTTCATGGACATCCCCGGGTTTAAAAAAGGGGCTTGACAGGGCGGCCCAACTCATGTAGTATTTAAGCAATGACTGAACCGGTTGAAGACATGGACGAGACCAAACAAGCCGAACTCTTCAAAATCCTGGCTCAAGTCCGCACCTGTGGCCGCCGGGGCACCGGCCGGTTCCACGAGGTGGAATTGGAGAAAGAAGAAGACAAGCTCGCCCGGTTGTATCAATATGAAAAGGAATTCAAAGAGGAACTGGAAGAAGTGCCGGCGAGGCTCAAGAAAAACGCATCGGAGGACGAGGGCCTCTCTTTGGCGCTTATTTAAGTTATTGCTTCATTAATTAATTGGTCAGCCGGCAGGGCGACCTAGCGAAAGGAGAAAAGCATGGACAAGAATGAGGAGTTTATCGAGAAGAAGACCAGAGACCTCGCCCGGCGGATCGCCCAGGAGCGCATCGCTCCGACCGCCGGAGAGCGGGACCGAAACGGTGCCTTTCCGCGTGAGGCCATCGAAGCCCTCGGGGACAGCGGACTCTTGTGCCTGGTCGTGGCTGAAAACCGGGGCGGCGTCGGCGCACCGAGGACGGCTTTGGCCTGGCTCGCCTCTGAGTTGGGCCGGGCCTGCGCCTCGACGGCGCTGGTGGCCGTGTCACACGTCATCGTGGAAAAAGCCGTCGAAACGGCGGCCGCCGACCTTATCAGGGACAAATGGCTTCCGCGGATGATGGCCGGCCGGGCCTTGGGGGCTTTTGCCGTGCACGAACCCAACAGCGGCAGCAACGTGGGAGCGATCACCACCTCGGCCAGGAAAACCAATGACGGGTATATCGTCAATGGTTCGAAATTCTTCATCACTTCCGCCGGTGAAGCGGATGTCTACCTGGTGCTAACCAGGACGGACCCGGAAAAGGGCCCGCCAGGGATGAGCGCGCTTCTCATCGAAAAAGAGACCCCGGGGCTTTCCTTCGGACACCCTGAAGACAAGATGGGACTCAGAAGCTCATCGTCGCGGGAGATGTTTTTCGATGATTGCCGGGTTCCGGCCGCCAACCTTGTAGGAGCGGAAGGCGGAGGTCTTCAAATCATCGGTCAGAACGTCATCGGCTGGGGATTTTTCGGGGCGGCCGGGATATCGGTCGGCCTGGCTCAGGCCGCCGTTGATCTGGTCGTGAAACATGCCCGGGAACGAACGATTGCCGGCCAGCCCATAGGGGTCCATCAAGCCGTTCAATCGCTGATAACGGACATGATCATCCAGTCGGAGGCGGCGGAAACGCTTCTCGCCTCCTGCGCCGGCAAGGCGGATGCCGCGCCGGCTTCCGCGAATATCAACGGGTTCAAGGCCAAGCTGTTCGCTTCCGAGAGCGCCGTGGAAGTAACCAACAAGGCCATTCAGGTCATGGGCGGGCACGGGTACTGCCGTGACTACACCGTCGAAAGGCTTTTCCGGGATGCCCGAGGCCTCATGCTTCATTTCAAGACCTCGGAATGGCTCCGCCAGGACGTGGCCAAGGCGGCCTTGGGGCTTTGAGGTCCAACGGTTCTCCCGTCGAGCCGGACAGGCCCCGCGGGAGGAATAAAGTCCAAAGCGCACCGGAAAGGAGGTGATACAGATGGCCGACCAGAAACAGAACTCTTGCGGGTGTGGTTGCTGCCAGCCTTCCTCGAAGCAAGACACCAATACCCCTAAGCAGGAGGAAGACAAGCCCAAGAAATAAGGGCGTGACCGGAGAGGGTGTTCTTTCTCCTCTCCGGTCCTTTTTAATTCCAGGGTGTTTAAAAGCGGACGTCCGTAAAATGATAGATTTCGCGCCGGCGCGGACGGTTCAAACAGAATCTTGTTATTTCATGGACGTCCCCGGGTCCTGGAAAGCGAGCCTGACGCCCAGGCCGACGAAGACCAGGCCGGTGACGCGGCGGGCGATGGACAATGACCCGGCTCTGGTGCGGATCGCCTTGGAGGCGGTGGCGGCCATGGCCGCCAGGCCCAGGCACCACAAGGTCCCGGCAAAGATGAAGACGCCGCCCAGAAACAGGAACGGCCAGGGGCTGGAGGCCTGGGCCGGGTTTACGAACTGGGGCAGAAAGGCCATGAAGAACATGGCCACCTTGGGGTTGAGGAGATCGGTCAGGAATCCCTGTCTATAGATGGTCCAGAGATTGGCGCCCGCTGCTTCCCCGGCAAGGTTCGGCGTCTCGTCAGCTTTGCGGAGGATCATTTGCAGGCCGAGATACACCAGGTATATCGCGCCGGCCCATTTGACCAGGGTGAAGGCCAAAGTCGAGGCCACCAGGATCGCCGACAGCCCCAGGGCCGCGGCCGTGGTATGCACCAGGCCCCCGGTGCTGATGCCCAGCACGGACATGAAGCCGGCCCGCCGGCCCTGGGCGATGCTCCGGCCGAGGATGTACATGGTATCGGGTCCGGGCATGAGGATGAGGGTGATGCCGGCGGCCAGGAAAACGATGAAGTCATGCGTTCCGAACATGGGACCTCGCCTCCAAAACCGGTGACGTCCAGGGAATTATAAGCTATTTACCGGCGCCTGTCCCCATTTCTGATAAAACCTGTCCGTGATCTCCCATAAATCCGGCGTGAGGATAGAGCGGACTCTTTGTCGAATCGCCTCCGGCACGCCGCCATAGAAGGCTTCGGCGATACCGCCCGTGATGCAGGCCAGGGTATCGCTGTCCCCGCCCAGGGAAATGGCGTTGCGGATGGCGTCTTCGTACGAGGTCGAGTCTAAAAAGGCAATGATCGCTTCGGGTACTGTTCCCTGGCAGGATATGTCAAAGGAGTATTGAGGCCGCACCTCGTCCACGGTTCGATCCAGGTCGTAATCGAACTGGGCCATGATCTCCTTCCTGATCTTTTCCTTGGCCTGACCCCTTCTGGCCAGGAACACGGCCAGGGCCGTGGCCTGGGCGCCTTTTATGCCCTCGGTATGATCGTGGGTTATCTCCGCCGTCCTGGCCGCTTCGGCCAGAACTATATCTTCATCCTGGAAGGCGAAGCCCACCGGGCTGACCCGCATGGCTGAGCCGTTGCCCCAACTGTGGTACGGCCGCGGGTCCTCGGCAAACAACCATTGGATGAAGGAACCGCCGTATCCGGCCCGGGGATACCTTCGGCCGATTTGGCGAATGGTCTCGAAATAGGACCGGCCGGTGAGGATGGCCTCGGCCACGGCCACGGTAAGGACCGTGTCGTCGGTGAAGGTGCAGCGCGGACTGAACAGCGGAAAGTCCTTGGTCTTTATCGGACGAGGCTCGTACACCGAACCGATTATGTCGCCGGCTATGGCCCCGAGCATGTTTTACCTCGATCCAAGGGGACGTCCATAAAATTATAAATTTCTCGCTCGCGCGGACTGCTCAATGGGAATCTCATAATTTAATAGACGTCCCTTTTTCTAAACCCCCTCCCATCCGCGCAATCTCGCTTCAATCAACAACTCCCGGAGATCGGCCGCTGGAATCATCAGAGAGTACTGCCCAAACACCCATCGTCCGCGAGCACCCGGCTTTTGACCGAGCATGTAGTAAGTGAAGCGATATTCGAGTCTATCATCCTCTTCAAATCTGAGTTTCTGGAAGTAGATCAGTTTCGGGAATTTCGCATTACGCTGGGGCCGAACAATCTCATCTTCAATGCGAAGCGTCATTGCTTGGCCATCGATTCCAACAATCTTTCGTTTTTTCCCCACGTTCTTTGGTGGCGGTGGAGTTACTTTCATGTTAGATTTGAACCCTATGGCCGACGTATGGATCAATGTATTTTTCTCCATCGCAAACCAGGACGCGATGATGGCCGCATGCGGGGCAGATACGATAAAGCACGTATGGTGTGAGAGTGTACCACCCGTTATCGGGGGCCACGACATAGACGCTATCAGTCTCAGGAACCTCCGCAACTGATGTCGGTCTTAGCTCAAGCGTGCGCTCAATGAAATCTGGATGATCTCCAGAAAGATCCTTGATGCCGACCATGAACGTCCCTCGGGACGGCTGCGTGATCGAAGTCGTATAGCACCACTTTGTGCGTGCGTACATCGGACGAAGCAGGTTTTCAATGTCATTTATAGTCGAAACATGTTTGTAGAACAAATCGCGGTAGGTCGTGTCGTTACAGTCACAATATCCATGCCCACGCCGCTCGTTCCTGAGGCTGACTATTCCAGCATCTTCTGCCTTACGCACGACGCTCGCAACCCTGTCAAGCAAGTGTGACGGGAGTTCGGGAACGTTTGTCCGGTCCCTTTGGGAAAGAATACGCAAAGCCTCAACCCAGTGGCCCAGAGAGGGCCTTTCGTGGAGGCCCTGTGTCAGAAAAAAATCATTAACAGATCCGCTCATAGCGATGCAACTGCCGGTGATTACTGTACAACGCACGAGTGAGTCAAAGTGATCGAGGAGCATGAGAAACTTGCGAAAGGGTTCAGTTGTCCCGGAAATCTTCCTGCAAGTAATGGCAATTGGAAAGGGAAACTCACCGTCCTCGCGCGAGCATGGGATTGGCGCACGAAAGAGCATCCTAACTCGCAGAGACTCGAAGATGGCGAGCAATTGTCCAATCACTGGTTGTGGGACAGCTTTCTCGCTTATCACACGCTGGCACTCCGGGCAAACGTCCGCCGTCCTGAATTTGAATGTTATGTCAGGTTTCCAAGAGCACATGTCGTTGACGCACCCGATCGGCGGGTCGTGGAAGAACTGGGTCCCATCAGCCAATGTGTCGAACATTAGGCACTGTAGGATGTTCTCCGCAACTTGGAACGCCACTGGGTATTCTGCTTGACAGGCAATGTAGGTCTCCCAGTCCGCCGCGTGTATGAAGATGCTCCTTGCCCCTTCCGGGTCGCACGAACTAAACCAATTGAGACTGTTTCTCCGGCTCATTAGCAAGACGAGAAAGTCCGAGTCGCTCATAGATTCTCGTTGACGGAAAGCCTTGCAGGCAGCGAAGATAGCCTCCCAAGAAACGGGTTCAGCCGCACCACCCTCAAGAACAATAGGCTTGCTTGCTTTCTCAAAGTCGAGCGGCCCCTGACACTCGATGAAGATCTCATGAACCGCATTAAAAAAGTCTTTGCGAAGATCGTTAGAACGCGCCAGTAGAACTCGCATCGTACGGTACTCCTGGTTGATGTCTGCCCGATGGAAGAAGGGGCTTCCCGTTCGGCGTTGGAGATAAGTTGGGACTACGGGGCCGCCTAACATCCAAGCTCAGCGACCGCCGCTTAGAGGCGAGGTGGAGCATGAAAGGCGCGGCAGAATTGCCGCCTAGCACCACGCGGAAAAGCATAGCAGCTGTTGGCTCCAGCACAATGTTAGACGGCCCAGTGTCCATCTCACTCTCTTCCAAGTTGTGGTCCTAAATGACGACCGAAGATGCCGCGCAATCTGTCCTCCCAGCCTCCATTGCCGTAGTCGAATGCGTAGCGCGGAATCTTCTCCAAATCGGAATCTGCCAGCGTCAACGCGCCGGACGTCCGGTCGGTGTTGCGCTGCAACCGAACAAGGAAACTCTGGTAGCCTCCTCTCCGCTCCGTCCGCGGGTCTTGGCGGAACAGAATCTTCATCTCTCCTTTGCTTAGTGTTACATGCATCATGCGATTTCTCCAGGCGCGTAGTGCTGTCTAACATGATGGTCACCGGCGTGGCCCGCTGTTTTGCCACGTCCGGTGCACCTACTGGTTCGACGCTTCATTTCAATTTGGCCAAGTAAATCAATTCCTGGCAAACTGTTCGGAAATCGAGTATCAGCTTATCAATGTCCTCTCTATGCGCATTGTATCGACGGCTATGCGCGGATTGATCGCCAATTGATTTCAACGCGGGCAACGCTCTTTTTGTGTTGCGCCCGAAATTCCAAGAAGGTTCCTGAATAGCGATGGATATCAGGTCTGAAAGGTAGAAGAAATCTCCCGTTTGGGTATTCTTGATCTTGTGAGCAAGGCTGTAAGCCTCAAAAGATTCTATTATGAGCGTCTCCAGAAGTCTTCGCATCATCACAGCGCAGCCGTCAAACCAGCCTTTCTCGTAGCATCCATTGATTTGATCGACCACCCTCTCGATATAGCCTCGAGTCTTGCTCGTAATGGCACGGGTAAGAACGCTTTGACTGAGGGGGCGTGTCCCATCCGACGGCGGGACATACGTGACAGGAGCTTCTGCCTGAATACTCTTCGCAATATCAAGAGCTTGGCGAGCCAGTGATTTCATGGATTATTACTTCCTATAGATATGCTTGGCCATGCTCTCGAATATCTTGTCTATCTGGTCAGGCGTAGCATCCGAGGAGATGTGAATCTCAAGGTTTATGTTGATTCCCGGACCGATCAGGGGTGCTTTTAATGTCTCCTGCTGGGTCACATGTGGTGGTATGACTATGGCAGCCGCCTCCTTCTTTTCGACTTTCGGGACCGCCACGGCCTTCTTTCTTACAGGCGTAGCTTCCCTCTTTGCCTCTTTCTGAGGTCTTGCCGATACATTTGCCTCAGAAATGACGGTGTATATTGCTGCCATACGTTGCGCTGCTCCTTTTCCGGCTCCAGTATGGTTGGCGAACCATCGCTCCACCTCGTCGCGTTTTTCCGAAGGAACGGGCACAGCCGCAGTTAGCTCTTCAGGATAGATTCTCTTGCGCATTTCTCTACAAACTTCAGAGTATTGATGATCATCACGCCATGCTTTGGCCAGATCTTGGGTCTTGCCTTCACTATCAACGAGGCCTAAGACCTTCAGATAGGGAAGCACATTGGCGCGGGCAGACTCTGGTTTTGTGTTCAACGCAGTGGCGAGGTATTTGTCCGTCACCACGCCTGGTATACTCTGCTTAAACCGGTCCCGTAACGTCCACCAATGTCCGACAGGAAGCATTGGAAACGACTTCGGTTTGTCCTTTGCCATCGCGCCCTCCTTGTGGTATTGCCTGCTATTCCTTCGCTACATCGAACGCTTCGCGTAACCGGCTGTCAAAAGTTGCATAGCGAAGCGCCGCAGCTTTTTGCAGTCAGACTTCACGCGATTGTTGGGAGGCCATGCCTTCGCTGGTTTTTTTATATGGTTTATCTTAGTCATAATAGGTAATACTTATCCCAACTCTATTTTAAATGTCGTCCTCTGGATATTGTTCCTTCCCCTTTGGTATAGCGGGAGTTGAAAAAGCTACTACTACACTTACTACGGTTCCTACAGTCGCAACTACCCTTCCTTTGCTCATTTCATCTGCAATCAGAGCGCTGCCAGACGCTTTAATATTGTTTTTTAAGTAATCAGCAAGAAAATTATTTGAAATAGTTATATTGAATTTTTTAAGAGTAGAGAACACATCTAATACAAGAGATTCTCTAAACTTGCTATTTACTATTGTTTCGTTAATAATTTTTTTAAAAACTTCCTTATCTATTGGTTTCCATTTATTTACAGAATTAATACTATCAATTTTACTCATGAAATCACCTCCTAATTTTAAGTTCTAATTGGGTTAATCTTTCCAATTTAGGATAGGTCATAGTAATTTTCAGGGAAATATTGATATATCGGTAGAGGTAAAGCATGATCAATCTTTTTTATATTTGGAAATCTTAATTGACTTAATACTTTAATATTTTCAATTACTCTAGATAACTCCCAAATTTCTGAAGGTTTTAATATATTTCCAGATCGAAAGAGATATAAATTCCTAAAAAATCCATATTCATCATACATTGATTCGTGAACAATTTCACTCTCTCGGAATTCAATCCAAATTCTTGATGCTGGCATTTGAAGATACCACTGGATTAATATCCTTACTCCATATTCAGCGAGAAGGTAACCGGCATATTCGAGCGTCTTGTCAATATCCTGTCTTGTTTCCCAAGGAAACCCAACAATAAAAGAAAAATCAGTACTCCCTGCCAAGCCGTATTTAGACAAATTTTGGGCGGCGTTCTCAATATCAGTAATCGAGGTCCCTTTTCCAATCTTATTAAGCCCGCTGTTGTAGCCACACTCTGCACCAATTAAAATTTGATGCGTAAAATCTTTCATACTCTCTAAAAACATAGGATTTATATCTCCGACTCTTGAATCGTATGTCATTCTGGGATTAATACCCTTTTTACGAATCGTATCCGCTATTTCAACACATCGTTTAGTATTAAGCGAAAACTCATCATCTATAATGTAAATAATATTGTATTTAGTTAGATTTAGATTCACCATTATCTCTTCAAGATTATCAACAAAACGCTCAGGGTCTAATGGAACCCATTTCTTTCTATACGATGCACTACAAAAAGAACAATTAAAAGCACAGCCTCTTGAGGACTCAATTGACAGGCCCTTATAAACGTTAGCCGGAACAAGTGAAAAATCTGGAGCAGGCGAAGATGAAAGCATTTTTTCTGAAAGTCGATCTGCCTTCAAATTCATAATTATCGATCCATCCGCCTTTTTCCAAATAAGTCCAGGAACATCACTTAAATCACAGGCCCCTGATAGAGCATCACATAATTTCAATAATGATAATTCTGCTTCACCGCTTATAATATAGTCGACTTTAAACCTATTTAAGATGTACCTCGGAAATGTGGATGGGTGCACACCACCCAACACAATTGGAACCGTCGGAGATGTCTGACGAACCTGATCTATAACGTCAATAGCAGTAGGCCATGAAAGGGTTGTCGCAGAAATACCCAAAAGGGAACTATCTGTAATTTCTTTTTTGAATTTAGAAATATCATTTGTTCCATGAGCTACCAGATCGGCCACAACTACTTCGTGCTTGTTCTGTGATAGGATGGTTCCTAAAAGATACAGGCCATATGGTGGGCATTCTCTTGTCGCGTCATAACCGATAGGAACTAACTTGTTGCCCTTATAATCCATTGATGGGGTTGAAAAAAGAATAATTTTCATTGAAAGCTCCTTATCAGGTTTCGATGGGCTCAGAATGAAATTCAGAATATTGAGGCCACCCAACGATCGCGCTGAGCCGCCGCCGAGGAGCAAAGCGACGAGGGAACCGCCAGCAAGCGAAGTGCGCTGGCATCGGCTCAAGCGCGTGGTTGGGCGTCATGGCCATGATCTAGCTCTTGGAGCGCCGCGGTTTGTACCGATGCTTCTTGTGTTTCTGCTCAAGACTCAGATGGTACTTGTGGAAATCATCAGTGTCCTGTTCGTTACTAAGCTTGCCGAACTCGAACGAGAGGCCTCGACGTTTCGGTCCAAATCGTCGTGCGAACTCCCCCTGAAACGCGTGGAAGGTCTCCCACTCGCGATCGTGTTGGGCCTTGTTGTCATAGTCGGACTGCCAAGGTTTCCTCCCATAGGCATCGAAGAAGTCCGCCTTGTTGTTTTTGTAACCGATGATGATCTCCCCGGAGAACGCTACCGAGCGTGGGACGGGCATGAGGAGATAGTTTTCACCAAAGGTATCCCATCTGCGTAAGCCAATCCTCTCTTCTGGATAGAGCCAGGACCTATTCGCCGCTACCACATATCGGTATGCGCGTACCTTGATGATGTAATTGATCTCAACCACTTCTTGATCCGACAACTTTCGACCTATCTGGATCTGCATGAAGTTGATCATCGCAGGCCGGAACGGATTTGGATTCGGCCGGGGTCTTACCGGGTTCCCATACGGGTACCGCACCCAGGAGAGGTTTGTGAGGATCAGGATCTTCTCGAGCGTCAGCGGGAATAGAGTGTGTGTCCCAGTAAGCCAAATGTCTGGCTCCCGATAGTCGCGGCACCATTCAGACGCGGGAAAGCACCCTCGGTTATAGACTGTAACGGGATGATCGGATAGCAGAAACTTCGTTTCGGCTTGCAACGCGTCCGCAATGCTCCAAACGCACTCGGTCCAGATAGCGCAGAAGAGCTGCTGAAGTTGTTGAAGCTCGATAAGGACGCGGTTCCTGTCGACTTGGCGCGTGAAGACCGACAAATAAGCTAAACCCTTCGGAGTACGCAGCTTTTGAACACTCATGTAGCGCACTAGTCGCTGAAAGTGCTCGCCGTCTGCACTTGGATGGGTGAAGTTGGTGAAGTAATCAAGCGCGGGGCGAGCAGACGCGTCTATTGGTCCAAAGAACTTCTCCTCAATCTCAGTTGAAAACCAAGGGCCGTACTTGGTTGTGTACAGATCGTCTTGGCAGAAGCAGTTCTTCGGGCACCACCGCAGAAGCGAGTTGCGCTTAAAACGCTGCCCGTTTGAGACGATCGTCTCCGGTCTTAGATCAAGGTAAAAGAACTTTCTCTCCCCAACCCCTGGCGGAAAGAATCGCTCCTGATACCAGACTGGGACATAGTGATTTCTTCGATACTGAGTCATGCAACAGCTTGTTTTCCGCGCCTGCGTGCGCCCCCGTATCCACCCTCTGCTTCCATTCAGTTCGAAAGCGTGCGCTTCCTGCCTACTGACGCCTAACAACATATTCAGTGGCGGGCGTTAGCCCGTCCACTGCAATGACTGGTTAGCCCTTCTATTTACGTTTAACGTATTCTACATTTCCTGTAGCATAATCTTTCAATATCGCTTGAACAATTTCTTCACCGTGAATGACAGATTCAACAGAATCTAAAGTTTCCACATAAAATTGAACTTTCAAACAAGCTGCTTTGACAAGTTCTTCACTTGGTTCTCCTCTGTTAATATAAATATACTTTTCATCCAAGATAATCGTTTGTTCATAGGGACCACCATCATCTTTATCTAATACATTTAAATTTTTAGGTAGCCACCATCTCATTTCTTCTGTACATTCTTCTCCGTCCGAATTGAAAAATTTTATATCAGGTCCAGAAGGCATATGTAATTTCTCTTCTTTTTTAAGATTATCTAATCTGATTTTTTGATCGTCAGATGAAGATTCAATGACAAGGTATGTACTAATGGGTTTTTCAAATGTGCTTACAGGGGCTTTAGCAGTTATTCTAAGACGAATTTCTTTTATTATTCCTTTCCAATCGTCATCAGTGGGTTTACGTAATAATTTAAGGCTAATTCCATAATATTTGGCAAATTCGGATGCACCACTTTGGTAACCTGTTTTTGTAACCATCAATCCGATACAATTTCCAATATCGTGAATTACTGCAAACAGATTCCTTACTTTTTCAAGTGTTATTGCTGACGAATAATTTTTACATTCAATTAAAACCGTATGTTCAATAGTTGCTTGTTTGAATTTCCAAAATACATCAATTTGGTGATCAACACCTGAACGACCTTTTATATTAACATCTCTTTCTACAGTTATATTATTAACTCCTTCTCTTTTTAATATCGCTTGATAAATAGACTGAGTTAATCGTTCATATTGAATTGATTCTCTATAAAGTTCTGCGTCCATAAGATACTCCTATCTGTAATTAAGGGCTAACAATGATTATCCAGTCAGCATAAAACGGTAAACACAGACTGTCTCTTTCTGTATAAGAAGTTGCCGCGTCTTCTGGTTCATTCGGATACCGCTTTTCATTTCAAATAATTACGCCTACTCTCTTTTTAATTACGTTCCGGTTTATACAGACTGTATAAGCTGGGTCAAAGTCCATCGACCGGACTTCGCCCTCTGTGGTCTCCTTTATTCAAAACCTGGGTATGAATCATAATCGTGCGGCGTCTTTGTGCCCAAGGAGTTCCTGGATAGCGCGGAGGTCGCAGCCAGCCTCAAGCAGATGGGTGATACTCGTATGGCATCTCCCAGTTCGCCGACTCCACGACCGATAACGTAGCGATACAGGAAAAGGATCGCTGATCGAGCTTGGTTCTGCGTCGAGGCGCTTATCTTTTCTTTAACCGCCAAGTGCGTCAGAAAAGCGTTGATTTCTGTCTCGGCCATAGCCGCGTGAACCCGCTTTTTTCGCTCCCGAGGCTCTTTCCTGCCTTGAATAGGCCCTGGCCTCGGCCCCCTCAGAACGATCCGATAGCTTCTTTGAGCTATCGCCCCTGTCAAACGGTCAAGCCGAAGGTTGTAACCGATTGAAAGATATGATACTCCATCGCCCCTGTGGCTGTCAAATAATAAAGGCTGACTAGGATAATCTTTCGGTTCCGAGGGGCAAGATATCCAGAATCGTCATGGCGAGGTGTGCACTAGTCTCGACGCTGTACGCGGGACGACAAAGTCATGTCCCAATGTGACGATATAATGAAGGAAATCGTCACTTTATAGCGATTGCTTCGCCACGCCTACGGCGTGTCTCGCAATGACTATTTACTTTCTTTTGTCTTTAATAGCGGGATGGTTGCGGCGTAAGGTTGACTTTTTCAAAAGCCAGTTCGGGGTGTGGTTTTTTCAGGCCACAGGCCAGGCTGACCTCGACAATTTACCATGCTTCCGCCCCTAATAGCCGAAGGCTTGCTCACCGACCACCGCCAACCCGCCCATTGACCGGCCGGGAGACGGCGGATATAAATAAGGGATGAACAGCTACCGCACACTATGGCCGTATCTGAGGCGTCATCGTTACCGGCTGGCCGCGGGCTTGGCCGCGCTGCTGTGGGTGGACTTCCTCCAACTCATGATCCCCCGGGTGACCAAACACGCCGTGGATCAGCTCTACAGCCAGACCGCCACGGCCGTGTCCCTGGCCTGGGCCGGCCTGACCATACTGGCCCTGGCCGCCACCATAGGCGTTTTCCGCTACGTCTGGCGCCGGCTCATCCTGGGCTTTTCCCGGCTGGTCGAAGAAGACCTGCGCCGCCGGCTGTACGCCAAACTGCTGACCCTGCCGCCGGCCTGGTTCATGGCCCGCACCACCGGCGACATCATGGCCCACGCCACCAACGACATGGAGGCCATCCGCATGGCCGCCGGCCTGGGCTTAGTCGCCCTGACCGATTCCTTCCTCATGGGCGCGGCCTCGATCGGCTTCATGGCCTGGATCAACGGCCGCCTGACCCTGCTGGCCCTGATCCCCATGCCCCTGGTCACCATCCTGACCTGGCGCCTGGGCGGACTCATGCACCGCCGCTTCCGCCAGGTGCAGGAGACCTTCGGCGGCATGACCGGCGTCGTGCGCGAATACCTGGCCGGCATCAGGGTCATCCAGGCCCACGGCCGCGAAGACCTGGCCCTGGCCGATCTCGACCGGGTCGGCCGGCGGTACGTCTCCGAAAACGTGAGGCTCACCCGGGTCTCCGGGGCCTTCTTCCCGCTCATGATCATGTTCACCAACGTGTCCCTGGCCTTAGTCCTGTTCTTCGGCGGACGCATGACCATCTTCTCTACCATCAGCCCCGGCGACTTCGTGGCCTTCATCAGCTACCTGGGCCTGCTGACCTGGCCCATGATGGCCCTGGGCTGGATGATGGACCTGATCCAGCGCGGCGCCGCCTCCCTGGACCGCCTCAACCGGATACTCGAGCAGAAGCCGGAAATCAGGGACCCGGACCAACCCCAGGACCTGATCGAACCCTTCGGCGCCGTGACGGCCCGGGGCCTGACCTTCGCCTATCCCGGCCGGCCCGAACCGGTGCTGCGCGACCTCGAACTGGTCTGCCCGGCCGGCCAAGTCACGGCCATTGTCGGACCCATCGGCGCGGGCAAATCCACCCTGCTCAACCTGATCCCCCGCCTCTTCGACCCACCGGCCGGCACCCTTTTCCTGGACGGCCGCGAGGTCGGCCGGCTCAGGCTGAGCGACCTGCGCGGCGGCATCGGGTACGTGCCCCAGGACGGGTACATCTTCAGCGGCACCATGGCCGAAAACATCGCCTTCGGCCGGCCCCAGGCCGGCGAAGCAGAGATTCGGGCCGCGGCCAAGGCGGCCCAACTCGATGACGAAATCATGGCCTTTCCCGACGGCTATCGAACCATAGTCGGCGAACGGGGCCTCACCCTGTCCGGAGGCCAAAGACTGCGGCTGGCCCTGGCCAGGGCCATCCTGATCGACCCGCCGCTCCTGATCCTCGACGACACCTTCGCCGCCTTAGATGCGGAGGCCGAAGAAAAGATACTCGAAACCCTGGCCCAGGCCAGGACGGGCCGGACTACCATCATCGTCTCCCACCGGCTCACTAGCCTCAAATCCGCGGCCCTCATCCACGTCCTGGAAAACGGACGGGTGACCGAATCCGGCGGCATCGAGGAACTCCTGGCCCGGGGCGGGTACTTCGCCCATCTGTATCACCTGCAGTCGGCCTGGCTCGAGGGACTCGACAACCACCAGCCCCTGGCCGCGGGACAGGTCTGAAGCCATGTGGGGCGACTACGGATACATCGAGGACGACCGCCGCCAGGCCTACGACTTCAAGCTGCTCGGCCGCCTGGCCGGGTACACCCGGCCGTACCTGGGCCTCCTGACCCTGACCAGCTTCCTCATCCTGGCCTCGACGGCCGCGGACCTGGTGCTGCCGTACCTGACCAAGGCGGCCCTGGACCGGCATATCGTGGTCTCGGCCCAGATGGTCGTTTTCGATCCCCAGGCCGACCAGGCCCTGGCGGACCTGTTCGAAAAGTCCAGGCCGTTATTCGAACCGTCCGGCCGGGCCGACGTTTTCTTTCTCCCGGGCGAAAAGGCCCGCCGGCTCGATCCGGCCGACCTGAATCGCCTCAAGGCGGCCGGACTGATCAGGCCCGGGACGTTTTACCTGGTCCCGGCCAGTCCGGGGCCGGCCTGGGAGATCGTCGAGAAGCGGCCGGACCTGTTCCAGGTTTATCCCCGACTGGCCGCCATCCCGATCCCGGACCTGGGCCGCCTCGAACGGACCGATTTGATGAAGCTGCGCGGCGGCGACGCGGCCGGCCTGGCCTGGATCGCGCTCTTCTGCTGCCTGGTGCTGGCGGTCGGGTACCTGTTCGACTTTGTCCATAACATCCTGCTCGAATACACCGGCCAGCGCGTCACCCACGACCTGCGCCAAAGGGTCATGGCCCACGTCCTGAACCAGTCCCTGGCCTTCCATGACCACAACACCACCGGCCGGCTGGTGGCCCGGGTGACCAACGACATTCAAAACCTGGGCGAAATGATCAAGAGCGTGGCCGTGACCTTTTTCAAGGACGCCTTTATCCTGGCCGGCATCATCGCCATTCTGCTGACCCTCAACTTCCGCCTGGCCCTGGTCACCTTCGCCCTGCTGCCGCCCATATTCATGATCTCGATGGTCTTCCGCCGCCTGGCCCGGGACGTCTTCCGGGTGCTCCGGGCCAAGGTGGCCGAAATTAATTCTTTTTTCAGCGAAACCATAGCCGGGGTCCGGGTCATCCAGGCCTTTCGCCGGGAAGAGACCAACGCCGGACAGTTCGACCGGCTCAATCACGAGTACTATCTGGCCGGGGTGCGCCAGGTGAAGGTCTTCGCCCTGTTCATGCCCGTGGTGGACCTGATGGCCTCGACGGCCCTGGCCCTCATCATCTGGTACGGCGGCCTGGGCGTGCTGTCGGAAACCATGACCTTGGGCGCGGTGGCCGCCTTCATCGGCTATACCCGCATGTTCTTCCAGCCCATCCGGGACCTGGCCGAAAAGTTCAACATCCTCCAGTCGGCCATGGCCTCGCTCGAGCGGATATTTTCGCTGCTGGACGTCAAGGCGGCCCTGCCCGCGGCGAAAACGATCCAGGCCCTGCCGCCGGCTAAGGGCGCCATCGTCTTCGATAAGGTGAGCTTCGCCTACGAGCCGGGCGCGCCGGTGCTCAAGGGCCTTTCCTTCACCATCGCCCCGGGCCAGACCCTGGCCATTGTCGGGGCCACGGGCGCGGGCAAGACTTCGATCATCAACCTGCTCCTGAGGTTCTACGACGTGACCTCGGGCCGAATTTCAGTGGACGGCGCGGACGTCCGGGACCTGCCCCTCGAGGACCACCGCCGCCGGATCGGCTTGGTCATGCAGGACGTGTTCCTTTTCGACGGCACGGTCCGGGAAAACATCGCCCTGGCCCGGGACGGCATCCCCAGGGAAAAGATCGAAGCCGCGGCCGCGGCCGTGGGCGCGGACGACTTCATCCAGGCCCTGCCGGAAGGGTACGAACAACGCCTGGGCGAAGGCGGCCGCTCGCTCTCGCTCGGCCAGCGGCAACTGCTGTCCTTTGCCCGCACCCTGGTCCAGGACCCGCAGATACTGGTGCTGGACGAGGCCACGGCCCACGTGGATTCGGAAACGGAAAAGCTGATCGAGGCGGCCCTGGCCCGCCTGACCTCGGGCCGGACCTCGATCATGATCGCCCACCGCCTGTCCACCATCCAGCGGGCCGACCGGATACTGGTCCTGCACCAGGGCCGGGCCGTCGAGCAGGGCGGCCACGCCGAACTCCTGGCCCGGCAGGGTCCGTACTACCGGCTGCTGATGCTCCAGCAGGGCGGCCGGCTGGGGAAAGGGTGATCAGCGGAGCAGGGGCACGGCACGCCGTGCCCCTACTGATGGGGAAGGTTGGGTAAAGGTTAATTATCGGACACCTGGTGGCGTAGGGGCACGGCGTGCCGTGCCCCTACCGAAAAGGAAGGTTGGGTAAAGGTTGATTATCGGACACCTGGTGGCGTAGGGGCACGGCGTGCCGTGCCCCTACCGAAAAGGAAGGTTGGGTAAAGGTTGATCATACGGACCCGGTTGTAACGGTGTAGGGGCGTCCCGCGTCCCGCGTCCCGCGGGATTGACGCGCCGGGAAGAAGAAGGCATCATGTCCCTGGCGGTAATTCCGGAAATTCGGAATTTGCGGCTGAATCTCTTATCCGGTTGAGGAGCACCTATGGACCTGGGACTGACGGGCAGAATTGCCCTGGTATGCGGCGGGAGCAAAGGACTGGGCCGGGCCGCGGCCACGGCCCTGGCAAAGGAAGGCGCCAAGGTGATCATCGCGGCCCGAGGTCAGGAGGCCTTGAACCAGGCCGCGGCCGATATTACCAACCTTACGGGCGCGGAAGTCACGCCGGTTTCGGCCGACCTGTCCGACCCGGAACAGGCCCGCCTCCTGGCCCGGAGCGCCCTGTCCGCCTGGGGCCGGGTGGACGTCCTGATCAACAACGCCGGCGGTCCGCCCGCCGGCCTGTTCCTCGATTTCAGCGACCAGGATTGGGAAGCGGCCATCAGGCTCAACTTCCTGAGCGCCGTGGTTTTGACCCGGGAACTGGTTCCGGGCATGAAGGAACGGCGCTGGGGCCGCGTCATCAACTTCACCTCGATCGCCGTCAAGCAGCCCATTGACGGCCTCATCCTGTCCAACGCGGTGCGGGCCGCGGTCCACGGCTGGGCCAAGAGCCTGTCCAACGAACTGGCGGCCTTCGGCGTCACGGTCAACAACGTCCTGCCCGGCTACACCCTGACCGAGCGGGTCCGGAACCTGTCCCTGACCCTGGGCCGGCAAAGAGGCGTCAGCCCGGAAAAGATCATCGAGGAATACGAAGCCCAGATACCCATGAACCGCCTGGGCCGTCCCGAAGACTTCGGCCACCTGGCGGCCTTCCTGGCTTCGGACCTGGCCGGGTACATCACCGGCGCCTCCATTCCCATTGACGGGGGCTATTATAAAGGGTTGATGTGAATCAAGACGGGCGGACATAATCCCGTCCCGCTCGGGGCGGGGACCGCCTCTAGGATTATAGGGGTCAGGGCGAGCGTCTGACCCTCCGCTTCGCGGCTGGTTTTGAGCGGAAGTAACAGCGTCGTAGGGGCACGGCGCGGCGTGCCCCCACGGGACCGTATTCATCTTTCATAACGGGTAGATTACCCAACCAGGCGCCATTTTCAGGTGCGTTTTGACCTGACCAGCGAAAGGATAGACCCATGAGCGACCGACGCCGGCTGATGTTTCTGGCCGTGGTATTCATTTCCGCCGTTCTGACCCTGGCCGGCCCGGCACGGGCCGCGGAAAACGAACCGCTGAAGGTCCTGGCCGTCTTCCCTAACGGCGACACGCCCCGGGTGAAGGAGTTCACCGTGACCTTCAACCAGCCCATGACGGCCCTGGGTGACATGGCCGTGGCGCCGGACCAGGCCCTCTTCACGGTCAGCCCGGCCATGGCCGGCGCCTATCGCTGGCTGAACGTCTATACGCTCGCCTTCGAGCCCAAGACGCCGCTCGAGGGGGCCCTGGCCGGCGAGATTCTAGTCAAGGCCGGGGCCAGGTCCATGTCCGGCCAGGTCCTGGACCAGGACGTCCGGATCAAGTATGCCCTGCCGGCCATAAACATCCTTAAGACCTCGCCCGAACGAAAAGCCGGCGGCCTTCCGCTCAAGCCCGAAATCCGCCTGACCTTCAACCAACCCCTTGACCTGAACCGTCTCAAGGAACTGGCCTATTTCGAAACGGCCAAGGCCGTCCGGATCAAGACCGAAGTCCTGGAAGACTTCCGGGTTAATACCGGCCGCCGGCTGGGCGGAGATTGGGCCTGCCTGGTTTCCCCCGTAACTGAACTGCCCAAGGACTCGACCTTCGAGCTGGTGCTGCCGCCGGGCCTGGCCTCGCAAGCCGGCCCCCTGGTTTCGGAAAAAACCTTCCGCCTGCCTTATCGCACCTATGGCCCCTTCCGGGTGCTGGACATCACCGGTTTCAAACCCGAACACGGGGTGGGCCTGGACCCGGAAGGCGGCCTCGAGATCAAGTTCAGCACCGCGGTCTTGATCAAGGACATAGTCAAGCACCTGAAGATCACGCCGGCCTATGACCTGAAAACCCTGGAAGAAGAGGAAAGCCTGGACAATGAAACCTTTGTCCTCTGGCTGCCCGGGCCCTTCAAGGCGGCCACGCTCTACACCCTGGCCTTTTCGCCCGAGTTGAAGGACCGCTTCGGGCAGAAGCTCGCGGGCCGCCTGACCTGGCAGGTGGGCATGGGCCCGGCCCGGCCCATCCTCGACCTGCCCGGACGCCAGGGCGTGATCGAGGTTTCGACCGCGCCCACCTATCCTTTCCAGGCCCGGAACGTCAACCTGGTCCAGGCCCGGGGCCGCTTCCTGTACCCGGACCAGACCATCCCCTTTATCATGAAACACGAGCTGTACCGGTACTTGAGCGAGTCCGCGGAAGACTTTCTGAAGGACGTGCCCCTGCACGAAATCAAGACCAGCCGGATCAAGATAACCGCTCCGGCCAACGTCGCCACCTTCCAGCCCTTCAAACTCAGGGACATGTTCGGCGGAGCCGTGGGCCAGGGCCTGATGTACTTCGACCTGGCGGCCAAGGAGACCAACGACCCGGCCACCGGGGAAACCGTCTATCGCCGGGCCCTGGTGCAGATGACCGACCTGGGCCTGTCGGTCAAGTTCGGCCTCAACAACACCCTGATCTGGACCACCAGCCTCAAGACCGGCGAATCCCTGGGCGGGGTCAGGCTGGAGATACGCAACGCCGAAAACCAGACTCTCTGGCGGGGTCAGAGCGACTCGAGCGGCCTGGCCCTGGCGCCGGGAGCGGATACGCTCAAGATAATGCGCGGCGGCGAAGAATTCGGCGAACCGTCCTTGTTCGTTTTCGCCTTTCACCAGGAGATGTTCAGCCTGGTCAGCACGGAATGGAACCAGGGCATCGCCCCCTGGGAATTCAACCTGATGAGCCGGAACCTGGACGAAGGGCCGCAGGTGCTGACCCACGTGCTGACCGCCCTGCCGCTCTATAAACCGGGCGACGAGGTTCAACTCAAGGTCATCCAGCGGCTGGCCACGGCCCAGGGTCTGGCCGGGCCCAAGGACAAGAAAATCCTGGCCCACGTGCGGGACAGCCGGGGCCGGACCATCGAAAAACTAGAACTCGAGTTGAACCGCTTCGGCACGGCCTCGGCCAGGTTCAATCTTTCCACCGAAGCTTCCCTGGGGCATTACTCGGTGGTCGTCGGCCCGGACGTTAAAAAGCTGCGCCACAGCGGTTTTTTCCGCGTCGAGGCGTACCGCAAGCCCACCTTTGCCGTGAAAGTCGAACCGTCGGTCGAAACCGGCCTACCCGGCGACCGGATCGAGGTGAACCTGTCGGCCGCCTATCATTTCGGCGCGCCGGTGAAAGGCCAGCCGGCCGAGTATATAGTCCAGGCCCGGCCGACCGGTTACAGCCTGCCCCGCTTCGAAGACTACGCGGTCGAAGACCTGACCGAGATAATCGAGGAGGCGGAAGACCAGACCGCCACCGTGTCCCAGGGCAAACTCGAACTCGACGACAGCGGCCGGGCCGGTTTCAACTTCACGGCCGAGGCGGATCGCCGGCCCAGGCCTCGAAGCTTCGAGATCGAGGCCACGGTCACGGACGTGGACCAGCGCACGGTCAGCCAGCGCGCCGAGGTGCTGGTGCATCCGGCTTCGATGTACCTGGGCTTGAAAACGGACGTGTACCTGGTCGGCCCGGGCGAAAAGATCGACTTCAAGTTCCTGGCGGCCCGGCCGGACGGGGCCGTCCAGCCGGACGTGCCCCTCGAGCTGACCCTGTACCGCCGCGTCTGGCAGACCGTGCGGCGCAAGGGCGTGGGCGGGTATTACCAGTACGTGTCCAAGGCCACCGACACCGTGATCGACCGGGCCTCGGTCAAGTCCGGACCCGAGCCCCTCGAACACTCCTTCAGCGTGGACCAGGGCGGGTATTACCTCATCGCCGCCAAGGGACAAGACGAGGCGGGCCGGCCCATGGCCTCGGCCGTGGATTTCTACGCCTACGGTCCGGGCGCGGCCGGGTGGGAGCATTTCGACCACGACCGCATCGATATCATCCCGGACAAGAAGGAGTATCGCCCGGGCGAATCGGCCGTCATTTTGGTCAAGAGCCCCTTTACCCAGGGCACGGGACTGGTGACCGTCGAGCGCCACGGGGTCAGACGGCATCAGTTCTTCAAGATCGAAAGCGCCTCGCCCCACGTCCAGGTCAAGCTCGAGAAAGAGGACGGCCCCAACGTTTACGTATCCGTGCTGCTGATCCGGGGCCGCATCGCGGACAAGCTCGATCCCCAGGGCCGCGACGTGGGCAAGCCGGCCTTCAAGGCGGGCTACGTCGAACTCAAGGTCAAGGACGACAGCCGCCGACTCCTAGTCGAAGTCAAACCGGACCGGCCCGAAGCCCGGCCCGGCGAGGAGATCGAACTGGCGGTCAAGGTGGCCGACGCCCAAGGCCGGCCCCTGGCGGCGGAAGTGGCCCTGATCGCGGCCGACGCGGCCCTGCTCCAACTGGCTTCGGACAACGCCTATTATCCGGAACGGGTCTTCCACGCGCCCGCGGCCCTGGGCGTCTGGACCGTGGACCTGCGCCTCAACCTCATCGGCCGCCGGCATTACGGCCTCAAGGGCGCCAAGCCGGGCGGCGGCGGCGGCCCGGAGACGGAGGGCGGCGAGAGGGTTCGCCGGCGCTTCGTCTCCCTGGCCCTGTTCGAACCTCACTTAGTCACCGACGCCTCGGGCCAGGCCAGGGTCAAATTCAAACTGCCCGACAACCTGACCACGTTCAAGCTCTTCGCCGTGGCCGCCGACGAAGCCGACAAGTTCGGCACCGGCCAGGGCTCTTTGACCGTGACCAAACCCCTGCTGCTGACTTCGAGCCTGCCCAATTTCGCCGGGGTGGGCGACACCTTCCAGGCCGCGGTCTCCCTGCACAACCGCGGCGAAGCTTCGGGAAAGGCCGTGGTCACCCTGGCCGGCGACAACTTCGAGCTGATAGGCGAAGGTTCGCGCACGGTGGACGTGGCCCGGAAATCCAGCCAGGAAATAACCTTCCCGGTCAGGATCAAGCCCGGGACCGAAGCCGTCTTCCGCTTCACCGCGGCCCTGGACCAGGAGAAGGATTCGGCCGAATTCCGGCTGCCGCTGCGCTATCCCAACAGCCTGATCACCGCGGCCACGTACGGCCGCCTGACCGAAACCGTCAGGCAGAGCCTCAAGCTCCCGGACGACGCGGACAGAAACCGCGGGGCGCTGACCATCGTGGTCGCGCCCTCCCTGACCGGGTCCCTGGGCGGCGCCTTCGACTACCTGGTCGAGTATCCCCACCAGTGCCTGGAACAGAAGGCTTCCCGGGCCTTGAGCGACCTGCTCTTCCTCAAATGGCGGGTCCGCCTGGGCCGGCCGGAAAAGGCCGAAGCCGAAGCCAGGAAAAGGCTGGAAAAGTTCTTCATCGGCCTGCCTAATTACCAGAACGCCGAAGGCGGTTTCTTTTTCTGGCCCACCACCCGCTGGCCCGACCCGTACCTGTCGGCCTACGTGGTCCAGGTGCTGAACCTGGCCAGGAACTCGGGGCTGGAGGTCGATCAGCGGGTTCTCAACCTGGGCCGGCAGTATATAGAAAACACGGTCAAGCGCGATCGGTGGCCTTTCTGGTACAGCCAGCGGGACCGCCTGGCGGCCCGGACCTATTTGGTCTCGGTGCTGGTCGAACTGGGCCTGCCCGTGGACGCCCTGGTGGAAAACCTTTACGGCCTGCGAGATAACATGGACTCCTTCGAATGGGCCCTGCTGCTGAGAATCCTGGCCCAGACCGGCCGCGACCCCAACGTGGCCCGCCAAATCGAGGACATCAGCCGGAAGCTCTTCAACCGCGCGGTTCTGACTTCGGGCGAAGTGCATTTCGAAGAAAAGGTGACCTCGCGCGGCCTGATGGGCTCCCTGGTCCGCACCAACTCCTATGCCCTGCGGGCCTTGCTCAAAACCGATCCCGACCACCCCCACCTGGTGGCCCTGGCCCGGTGGCTGATACGCTCGGGCCGGGACGGGTACTGGGGCGGGACCCAGTCCAGCGCCGCGGCCCTGCTGGCCCTGACCGAGTACATCGAGATCATGGAGCAGAACCCGCCCGATCTGAACCTCAAGACCATTCTGGACGGCCAGGTCGTGGCCGAGGCGTTTTTCAAGAGCTTCAACGATCCGCCGCTGGTCAAGCAAGTGCCGGTCACGGCCCTCGAACCGGGACGCAAGACGCCCCTCGAGTTCGCGTACCAGGGCCAGGGCACGGCCTACTACACCCTGCGGCTGGCCTACTCGCCGGAAGAGCCGGACCTGACCGATTATCAAGCCGGTCTGGCCTTGAGCCGGGCCTATACCCTGGCCGAGGAAGGCGGCGAGGGAACGAAGTCAGCCTCGACCTTCCAACGCGGGGACATCGTGCGCGTGGACGTGACCCTGCTGGTGCCGCACCAGCGGCATTGGGTGGTTCTGGAAGACCGGCTGCCGGCCGGCCTCGAGGCCCTGAACTTCGATCTGCCGGTGGCGCCCAAGCACCTCGAGGGCCTGCTGCGCGGGCCGTCCCGGCCCGACGATTACTACCGGCGCTATTGGTACGAACACCGCGAAATCAAATCGGACCGGGTGGCGGTCTACGCCCGGACCCTGATCGAAGGCGTCTATACCTTCAGCTACCTGGCCCGGGCCGTCACGTCCGGAACCTTTATCGCGCCCGGCCCCACGGCCGAGGAGATGTACAGCCCGGAAGTGTCGGGCTTAGGCAACGGGACGAAGTTTGAAATCGGGGCGAAATAAAGCGGCCGCGCGGAACGACCTTTGAAGTTATGGCCGAATAAGGGGGCCGCGCGGCTGGTCCTGGCCGCCTGCCTCAGCCTGGCGGCCGTCGGACTGGCCTTGTGGTCGGCCCTCGAGTTGATACCCGATCCCCTCCTCGAAGCCGGTCCCGACCCGGAGCCTTCCCTGGTCGTCGAGGACCGGGCCGGCCGGCCGCTGCGGGAATTCCTGTCCAGCCTCGAGGCCCGGACCCAATGGACGGGCTTAAACGATCTGTCCCCCCATCTCGTGTCGGCGGCCCTGGCCGCCGAAGACCGCCGCTTCTTTTATCATCCCGGCGTGGACCCGCTGGCCCTGGCCCGGGCCGCCTGGCAGAACCTCTGGTCCGGCCGGGTTCTCAGCGGCGCCTCCACCATAACCATGCAGCTGGCCAGAATCCTGACCCCTGGTCCCCGGACCTGGCGGCAAAAACTGCTCGAGATCGCTTTGGCCCTCCGGCTGGAAAAGACCTACACCAAGCGGGAGATTCTGGAACAGTACCTCAACCGGGCGCCTTGCGGCAATTTGGCTAACGGCCTGCCGGCCGCGGCCCGCTTGTACCTGGGCAAGTCGCCGGCTGTTCTTTCGCCGGCCGAAGCGGCCTTTCTCATGGCCCTGCCCCAGGCCCCCGGCGCGCTCAACCCCTACCGCGGCCATAAAGCGGCCCTGGTCCGCCGCAACCAGATATTGGACCGGATGGCCGAGTCGGGCCGGTTGAGCCCGGACGAGGCCCAGCGGGCCAGGATCGAGCCGCTGCATCTGAGCCGCCGCGGCCAGGTCTTTTTTGCGCCCCATTTTACGACCTATGTCCGCTCCCTGTTGCCCCGGGCCGCGGCCCACCGGGCGAGGACCACCCTGGACCTCGATCTGCAACTGGCCGTGGAAAGACTCACCGCCCAGGCCGTGACCCAGGCCGGGGGCCAGGGTCTGAACCAGGCCGCGGTGATAATACTGGATCACCGCACTCGGGAAGTCCTGGCCTGGGTGGGCTCGAAGGATTTTTTCGAAGACCGGGAAGGGCAGAACGACGGCGTTCTGGCCAAGCGGCAGCCCGGCAGCGCGCTCAAGCCCTTCATCTACGCCGCCGCCTTTGACGCGGGGCTGACGCCGGCTACCATCGTGGCCGACCGCCCGGTGGAATTCGGGCTGGACCGGGGCGTGTACAGCCCGGCCAACTACAACGGCCGGTATCACGGCGAAGTGACCCTGCGCACGGCCCTGGCCAGTTCGCTCAACGTGCCCGCGGTCAAGGTCCTGCGCCGGGTGGGTCTGGCCCGGGTGCTCGGCCTTTTGCGGGAAACCGGACTGACCTCCCTCGACCGCGATCCCGACTATTACGGGTTGGGACTGACCTTGGGCGGCGGCGAAGTCTCCCTGTTGGAACTGGCCAACGCCTACGCCACCCTGGCCGACGGCGGGGTTTACCGGCCGCCCGTGTTTTTCCGGCCCGCTCCGGCCACTGAAGAGGGCCGGCCGGTCTTCTCGCCCCAGGTCGCGTACCTGGTCACCCACATCCTCGGCGACGACGCGGCCCGGGCCAACGGCTTCGGCCGGGACAGCCTGCTCTGCCTGCCTTTTCCGGTCGCGGCCAAGACCGGCACCAGCAAGAACTTCCGGGACAACTGGTGCGTGGGTTATACCTCGAGCCTGGTGGCGGCCGTCTGGGCCGGCAACTTCGACGGCCGGCCCATGGGTCACGTCTCGGGCATCACCGGCGCCGGCCCCTTGTGGCATCAGGTCATGAGGCTCTGCGCCGCGTATAGCCCGCCGGAACCCTTTCCCCGGCCGGAAGGCTTGATCGAACTGGAAGTCTGTGCGGAAACCGGCGAATTGGCCACCGAATACTGCCCCAACCGGCGTCTCGAGATATTCAGCGCCGATCATCGGCCCGAACAGGCTTGCCCGGCTCATCGGCCTCGAGCCGCCGGGATTAGTAAGGACATTAAGCAGCCAGACCGCCTGGCGATCGTCAACCCCCGGTCGGGCGAGAGGTACCTCCAGGACCCCGGCCTCGAGGACGGTTTTCAGAACCTGCAACTGAAAGCCAGCGGCCCGGACGATCTGGATTGGCTGGTCTGGCGGATCAACGGCGAGGAAGTCGGCCGGGTCCAGGCCGGCCGGAAGCCTCTACCCGCTGTCTATTGGCCCTTGAGAAAAGGCGAACTGACCATCAGCCTGGTGGGTGAAAAAGACGGCCGGGCCATAGCCCGGGATCAGGTCCATATTACGGTTCATTAAGTAAAAGAGGGACGTACATAAAATTATAAATTTCGGCGACCGCGCCTGACCAAAAAGAATTTTATAATTTTATGTACGTCCCCGTTCCTTTCAACGATACAGCCAAGATCCAGGTCTGATTTGATCACTTCAAGGTTGGCCAATAATATAGATGCTTGCCGCTCCGGTCGGCGCTCCGTCCCTCTTCGAAACAGGATGACGGATGGTCGGTTCACCGGCCTCGACGCCAGAATGGTCCCAAAGTCAGTATCGGCGGAAACCAATACCCGGTCCTCTATTTCAGCGCGCTCGAAAACCAAGTCATCGCTGGCTGCCTGCATCCCGTAATCCCGAACGTGAACGGCATCGTGGCCCGCCTCACCCAAGATCTTGGCCACTACAGGCGACAAGGCGTTGTCAATCAGGAATCTCATCCAGTGATCAGCGGCAGTTCCCGTTCTCGGACGGCTTCAGCGGCGAAGAGCAACGCTTGCCGAATATCTTCTTTTTCCAGGTCGGGATAGGCGTCCAGTATTTCCTTTTCGGTCATCCCTTCGGCTACCATCCCGATCACGGTGGCCACGGGAATACGTAAGCCCCTGATACAAGGCACGCCGCCCATTTGGTCGGGCTTGACCGTGATGGCTGAATATCTCATTTTGTCACCTTTTTTCGGTGATATACTGTATTTAAGAATAGTCCCCCAAGGTCTTCCAAGTCAAGATTCAGGGCGCAATAAGAGCCAAGTCCTCATTTCTTGCCCCTGTTTGCCCCCTTGTTTTTACCGGAGATCGAGATCGCCACTTCTTATCTTCATAACGGTGTATCCATGACGGCCAGACCCCGGCCGCCTGCCAGTGAGAAGAAAAGGGGTCATCCTTTCTTTCTCTACGTCAAGAAGGTAAACTTGACCTTTTCACCCTGGACCCTCCGCTTCCGCGCGGGTGACAATCCACCGCTAGGGTTTGGCCGGCGGCCGATAATCCGGTATGGGCCGGCCTTCGATGAAATCCAGGATTAGGGCCGAGGTCTTTTCCGGCTGCTCTTCCTGGGGAATGTGGCCGCAGCCGGGCAGGACGGCCAGGGTGGAATTGGTCAACTCGCGCTGGAAGCGCAGACCGATGGTCTCGAGGGGAATCCATTTGTCCTCCCGGCCCCAGAGGAGCAAGGTCGGGACCTTTATCTCCGGGATGCGCTTGATATAGGATTCGAAGGCCTTGGCGTCCAGGGCCCGGGACACGGCGATCTGGGCCTCGAGGCCGCCCTCGGTGCGGAGGCGGTCGAAGTAGGCCTGAACCCGCGGCGGCGTGACCCGGCTTTGATCATGCATGACCTGGGACAGGTTTCTCCGCACCATCCAGGGGCCGAAAAAGAGCTTGGCCAGCGAACCGGCCAGCGGCATTCCGGCCAGCTTGACGATGAACGGCTTTTCCTTGGGATAACCGGCCGCGTCAACCAGGACCAGGCGGCTGACTTTGTCCGGATGTTCGAGGGCCATCAGCCAGGCCACGGCCCCGCCCAGGGAATTGCCGGCCAAGACCACTTCGCGCAGGTTCAGGGCTTCCAGCCACTGATTGACTTCCTCCATGAGGGTGATCGGATCGTACCTGGCGCCCAGGGGCTTGTCCGACCAGCCGAAGCCCTTCATGTCCAGGGCCAGGACGTGACAGCCCTTCTGGTTCAGCAGGGGGGCGACTTCCTCCCAGGTGTAGGTCGAGGAAGCGAAACCGTGGATCAGAACAACCTTCTGACCCGGGCCGGAGTATTCGGTGTAGTGGAAATTCACCTGGCCGACCTTGATGAACTTGTCCCGGTCCGTGGGCGAGGGCACGCGGCCGGAAGGCAATATCTGGACCGTCAGACCGCATCCGGCCGCGGCCAGGATGAGCAGGGCCAAGAACAGCCCAAGCCTCGGTTTTCGATCAGCGGGCCTAGTCATGCTTGATAACCTCGTAAAAAGTCGAAAACCGACTTTTTACTCGGCGGGAGAGGGCTGTCCCTCTCCCGCCACTTGAAGTAAATTCAAGTGGTTCCACCCCCACCCCAGGCCGGGGCTTATTTGCCCTCGGCCTGATGACGGACTTTTTGCAAGTCCGTCATTCTCACCCATCGTCGCTGTCATTTTCTGAGCACTTCCATTAGTTTTTCCGCCACTTGGTCGTCCAGCAGCATGGCTATGGCGGCGACGAAATCGGCCGGGGCCTGTCTCATCTTCATGTCGTTGATCCAGGTATTCAGAAGGGATTTGCGGTGAAAGGGCTCCTGCTCCAGGATGGCTGTCAACCTCTTTCGGATTTCTTCATCCTCGCCGGCGACCTGGACCAGGTTGATGAAGGCTTCATGGTCGCCCACGGTTTTAGGTCGTTTCTTGAACCAGGTCATGGCCTCGAACGCACCCTTCCGTGCTGGTCAGGAATGACGGGTTCAGTATAGCAAACACCGGCGCTATTGCCTATGCCCAAGGCCGGTGGTTTGTAACCTTTCATTCTTCAGTGGCAACCCCGAAGGAGAGTAGTCATTGTGAGGTCCGGTCGGGCCGAAGTAATCGCTATAAAACAAGGACATGTTCTATTTATAGAGATTGCTTCGCTTCGCTCGCAACGACTATTTGAAGTCGGGCTTCCCCTAAAACTGGGAGGTTGCCATGACCGGCCGTTTTTGATTGAGGCAAGCTTTTCCGGCCTGGGCCATCATTTTTCTCTTGACCTGGTGAATAGGCGGCCGTATATTTGGCTGGTCGTCCAACCAAATATACTGACGAGAATCATCCGCGAGGGCAATCTGACCGTGACCGTCCGGAAAAACGAACCGGACAAAGCCCGGCGCATCCTGGCCGCCGTGTCCGGCATCCTGGCCCGGAGGGGCTACGAAGAAGCTACCATCGCTCAAATCGCCGCCGAAGCCGGCGTCAGCCGCGGTCTGCTGCATTATTACTTCAAGAACAAGGAAGACATGATGGCCCAGGCCGTCAAGGCCGGCGCCCAGGTCAGCCTGGAGGTGATCGCCCGCGTCTTTCAAGCCGGCCGGACCGACGCCGACCTGGCCGGGAACTTCAGCCAGGGCCTGAACAGCATCGCCGCCGGCGATCCTGATTTCATCAATTTATTGCTGGAAAGTTGGGCCGTTTCCCGCCGCAGCCGGGTGGTGGCCGCCGAAGTGAAATCCAATTACCGGCTGTTCCGGGAGGCCGTAGGCCGGGAGTTGGAAAAGGCCGCCGCCGAAAAGCGGATATCTCCCGAGATTCCGGTGGAAACCCTGGCCGCCATCCTGATCGGGCTCTTCGACGGCCTGGGCCTGCAAATGGTCGCGGAACCGGAGTTATCGGCCGATCCGGCTTTGATCGAGGCCATTCACGCGGTGGTAATAAGGTTGTTGACCGCCTGACCCTACGCGCATGAGGAGGTCCTAGGGCCGTCATGTTTAACTTCTGATCGTCCCACCAAGAAAGGAGAGGGCCATGATCAAAACGTGCTACCATAACCTCCGTTTGTTTGACGGCGTCCACCCTTATCTCCAGGAAGGTAAAATAATAGTCGTCGAGGATGACCGGATCAAAGCCGTGCAGGACGAGGCGGCTCGAGACCGGTACCTGGATCATCATTTGGTGGACTTGAACGGATATACCCTGCTGCCCGGCCTGATCGACGCCCACGTCCACCCCACGGTGCCTCTGGCCTTGAAGCTCAACCTCAAGGTGATCCTCCAAATGGGACGGCAAGTGACCATGAATTTCGCCAGCTTCCTCAAATATGGCATAACCACCATCCGCGACCTGGCCTCGTTTTCCAGCAAAATGCAAAGCTGGCGCCAAAAGATCGAAAGCGGGTCGGCCCCCGGGCCTCGGATAGTCACGGCCTTGTCCTTCCTCACCAGCCCGGGCGGCGTGCCGGAAATGGCGCCCACGCTGAACCCGGTGGAAGCCCTCATTGCCGGAGGCCAATTCGTCGAGCGCCCCCGGGAACCGGATAAGGTCCGCCGGATCGCCGAAGGCTTGATCGCTCGGGGAGCGGACTGGCTCAAGACCCAATACTCGGAAGAATCATTTCTCTTCCACGGCCGCTTGAACAATCTGTCCGACGACTGCCTGCGCGCCTTGATGGAGGTATCGACCGGACGAGGGGTGCCGGTGGCCATGCACCACACGGAAAAGGCCGGATTCAAGAAAGGACTCGATCTCGGGGTGCGCACCCTGGAGCATTGTTCCCTGCAGGAACTGGATCAGGCGGACGTGGACCTGATGGTGAAAAAGGGCATCAGCCTGGTGCCGACTTTGAAAGCCATCGGCGATCACGCGGATATGGAAGCCGTTTTGGACTGGCTGACGCGGGAAGGCCGCGCCGACTTCATGCCCGAGCCGTACCGTCAGACCGTCGCCGGCCTCGAGTTGATGCGGTCCCGGCCCTATCCGCCTCCGGATTACCGCAAGAAATTCTATCCCGACGTGGACATGCTCAGTCGCGGCTATCCGATAACGTTAAAAAACGTGGCCAGAGTCAAGAAGGCCGGAGGCCGGATAGGCGTGGGCACCGATAGTTGCGGCACCGGGTTGAGCTTTGCCGGGCAGTACTGGAGAGAACTGTGGCTGTTGACCCAGGCCGGTTTTTCCAACGTCGAAGCCTTGACCGCGGCGACCCGGATCAACGCCGGGATCATCGGGTTGAAAGACCGGGTGGGCACCGTCGAGCCGGGCAAATACGCGGACTTCACCGTGGTGGAGGGCAATCCCCTGGACGACATCACGGCGGTGAAGAACGTCAGGACGGTCATTAAGGGAGGCCTGAAAGTGAAAGGTTAGATGATGCGTCCACCCGATTTCCGTGTTAGACTTATTTACGTTTATCATATATGGTTTTTTCCAGGCCTTGGCCTGACTCTATTCACTGAGCGCAAAGGAGACGGGAGATGGCTGGACAAATAGTCGAAGTTGACCGGGTGGAAATCCTGACCTTGCAGGACAACTACGTGGACCTGGTCTCGCGGGACAACACCGCCGTGATTCAGCGGGCCATGCCCTTGAAAGGCTTGGAGGTCAAGAACAGCATCCTGGCCGAACACGGGTTTTCTGCTCTGGTCACGGTCACTAGAAACGGCCAGGCCCGGAGCCTGCTCTTTGACTTCGGCTTTTCGGAAAACGGCGCCGCCTTCAACGCCGAAGCCCTGAACGCGGACCTGGGCCGGGTGGAAGCCCTGGCCCTTTCTCACGGCCACCTGGACCACACCGGCGGCCTGGCCAGATTGGCCGCCTTGATCGGCCAGCCGGGCCTGGAGCTGGTCTTACACCCGGCCGCCTTCCGCCGGCCCCGGTACATGAAGATCACCGAGGAGTTCAAGGTCTATTTCCCCTCCTTCACCCGGGAGATGGTTCAGGCCGCCGGGCTTAAACTGGTTGAAACGGATAAACCCTACCCGTTGTTGGATGGAGGAGTCCTGTTTCTGGGCGAAGTGGCCCGGGTGACTCCTTTCGAGAAAGGAACGCCTTATATCTTTTATCAGGAAGCCGGCCGGGAAAAATGGGACCCCATCGAAGACGACACCGGTATCGTGATGAACCTGAAAGGCAAGGGGCTGGTGGTTCTGTCCGGCTGCGCCCATTCGGGCATCGTCAATACGGTCAAACACGCCCGGTCAGTGACCGGCATCAACCAGGTCCACTGCGTGATGGGTGGTTTTCACTTGACCGGACCGGAGCTGGCGGCCGTGGTCGGACCTACCACCGAGGCCTTGAAAGACATCAATCCCGACTATATCGTGCCGACCCACTGCACGGGTCGCCAGCCGGCCCTGGTCATGGAAAAGGAGATGCCGGAAAAGTTCCTGCTGAACATGTCCGGCACCAAGATGACCTTCTCTTCTTGAGGCCCGGCCGCCGAATTCAACCCCGGGGCGGCGGGTCGGGACCCCGGCGTCGGCGGGCCTGCATGCTCAGATAGCCCTGGCTGTAGGGGTAGGGCCCGTCCTGGAATTGACCGCAAGGAAAACGGTCGCAGTCCCTCGGGCAGAAAGCCACGCCCCGGTCCGAAGCGCACTTCAGGATGGGGCAGAAGCCCCCCAGGATTTCGAGCTGGATTCCCAGCTTTTTAACCGCCTGGGGACCGTTGCCCGGACCGCAAGGCGAACAGCGGCCGGAGACGGCCAGTCCGCAGGTCAGGCAGTTGATGCCGCAGGCGCCGGTGCCGAAGATCTCGTCGCGCATGATTTGCTCCCTCGGGCCATTCGCCAGGTTAAGCGCACCAATAAAAGACCCGGCGTTCGGGCCGGGTCTTTAAAACTCGAACCTGATCAGCTCAACAGGAACAACTGCTGCCGCAGGCCGCCGCGCCCTGATTCACCGGTTTGTCCGAGGAGATGGTAAATCCGGACCTCCAGCCCTGTTCCAGAAAATCCACCTTGACGCCACCCACGCGACCGGAAAGCTCCTTATCAATCAAAAAAGTGATCCCGTCGTTCTTAAAACTCAAGTCATCGTCTTTTGGCTCATCCAGAGCCAAGGCCAGTGAAGGACCGCTTCAACCGCCCTGGGCCAGATAAACCCTGATCGCCGATTCCAGCGAGTTCTTCTTCAGGTACTCACTCAGTTTCTCCTGCGCTTTTACCGTGACTTCGATCATGCAATACTCCTTCTACCCTTACTGGGGCGTATTATCTTTAACGCCTATAAGCTAATGCCCCGGTTCGGCATAGTCAAGGGCAAATATGCGCGGGAAATCAAATGAATTATGGACATCTGGCCAGGGAGGCGTCTTTCAGGGGGCCAGCCTGGCCGGTCAATAGGATCATGGCCCCATCTGAAAGGGCGACTCAACCCCAGGTGTCGAAGAATTCGTGATCGTTGACCTTGACGGTCTTGTTGGTCAGGATGGCGCGGGCCAGGGCCAGCGTTTTTCTGGCCAGAAAGCCGTACGCCGGCAGAGCGCCCAGTTGGCGGCTCATCAAATAGTTGCCCCATATATCGTACTTGATGTTATTGTTCAGGGTCTTGAAGAAGGGCATGCCGGTCCGTCTCCTTGGGTAATTGATGTCTGACCTGTAAGCAACAGAGATGCCATAACGAAGTACCGGCGGCCCCTGGGGTGGCCGGAGGGAGGCCGGAGTGATAACTTAGTTAATATTCAATCAGTTAATCAGAGTATGGTTCCGGAAGGTCAAGCCGGATGTTGGCCCGGCCGTACGGCCTCTGGCCCGGGGGCGGCAAAAATCAGGCGCCAAAAAGACAACCGCCCGGAAAAACCGGGCGATTGACCATTCGGCCTGGATAAGAACCTTGCGGCCAGGGGGACTCGAGTCCGCCTTTATTCAGCATTCGCCGGTCCGGCGATCAATCCTGATAACCTCGTAAAAAGTCGAAAACCGACTTTTTACTCGGCGGGAGAGGGCTGTCCCTCTCCCGCCACTTGAAGTAAATTCAAGTGGTTCCACCCTCACCCCAGGCCGGGGCTTAATCGCCCTCGG
>JBFMAW010000023.1:0-110542 GCA_040755515.1 Thermodesulfobacteriota bacterium
TCGCCCTGAACTTCCGGTCCATGCGCTACAGCATCCTCAAGGCCCCGCCGCACTTGTGGCTGACCTTGTCGGTGGTCCTTTCGGTGGCGGCCATCGGGATAGTCATCCAGTTCGACACCATCCGGGAATCCTTCGGCATCATCATGCCCAAGCTCGAGGACCTGGAACTCATCCTGGCCTTCGGCGTGGTCGTGGCCCTGTCCATGGAAGCCATCAAATTCATCCTCAGAAGGAAACTCCCGGCCGCGCCGGCAAGGTTGGTGGGGGTTCATAGAGAATCCGCCGGATTGGTGGACAGCCCGGGCCTCGCCGGTAAGGATTAGCCAGCCCAAGAGCGATACGTCCGGATCGGCCGTGATTATCCGGCCCGATCCGGACTAATGAAATGCTCGGCCTGCGTCCGCTGCCACCATTCTCCGCCAGGTGCTTCAACAGGACCCTTCATTTCCATGCCTTCTGGCCGGATTTTCACCGGCCATCCCCCTGGAAAAAAATACTAGACCCGGCCAACGAATCGAGGACGCATTTTCAGGACTGATCGCGCCCGAATGTAACTATGAAAAGCAATATATTTCATTTTGTAGTTTTACTAAAAAAAGGGAATTTGATCGCTCCATCGGCTAAACCCGCGATGACAATCGTGGTCAAGTTTATTAATATTCAATATAAATTGCGTCTTGATATATAACTCTTCTTCATTCCGGTCGTGAGATGGATTCGTCTTGTTCTTTTCACCGTCATAACGACCCGGCGCCGCTTCGATTGCGCCCGCGTCCGGTCTTTTTACAGACAGCAATAATTGCTGACACCCGGAAATGCGCCACCCCTCGGCCCTATTATCTTTCTGTTTGAAAAATACAATTAAAATCGATTATATAAGCGATTAGCTCCTATCACTTCCTTGGCATTCTTCTTGCTCAAATTAAAGACTATCTTTTTCCCGGAATAACCCGCGCCTGATCGTCGTCGAATTTGCCGGGGAAAATAAGTCAATACGAATAACAGACGCTTTTCACGGTTAGCCCGAAAAGAGCCGAGTTCATAAACCGAATCGAAGGAGGTAATTCGAGATGGGAGACGGTGAAATGACTAAAAAGATGGGTTGGGAAATAGGACAGCAACTGGATCGGGAAAAAACCTGGATCGAGCGGCTCATGCCCGAGCGGGATATGCTGATGGCGGCCTTCTGGGGTGTGGTCGTCTTCTCCGTTCTTTTCCTGGTCGGATGGTGGCTGGCGGGTAACCCCTTCGAGGCCACCAAGAGAATCGCTTCTCCTTACGTCAAGGCCAGGGGCTGGGTCGGGACCAACAACTGGGAGATCATCTGGTCCGTGGTCGCGTTGTCCATGCTTTTCGAGTTTCTGGACGCCTCGGCGGGCATGGGCTTCGGCACGGCGCTGACTCCCCTCCTGCTGCTGATCGGCTTCGATCCCAAGCAGATCGTGCCCGTGGTCATGGTCCAACAGGGCGCGGCCGGCATCGTGGGCGCTTTCCTCCACAATGAGTTCCAGAACGTCGAGTGGAAATTCAAACCCATGTCCGAGACGGTCAGGCTCTGGTTGATCATAGGCGGCGTCGGCCTGGTCATGGTGGCCTTATCCGTGACCGCGGTCTACAAGGTGTTGCAGTTGCCGAAAATATTCATCCAGGTTTATGTCAACGCGCTCCTGCTGTTCATGGGCCTGGTCTCACTGTTCCAGCTTAAAAGAAGAGAACGCAAGTATCGCCCCTGGCTCATGGCCTTTTTCGCCGGACTGGCCGCCTTCAACAAGGGCCTGGGCGGCGGAGGGTATGGGCCGGTGACCACGGTGGGAGGCATAATCTCCGGCGTGCCGGCCAAGGCCATGCTGGCGGTGACGGCCATTTCCGAAGGCACGGTCAGCACCTTCTCGGTTCTGATCTGGTTGCTGATGCTTCAATCGGGCGTGGTCATAGATTATATACTGCTGCCCTCGCTGATGATGGCCACGGTCTTTTCCGCCGTGGCCGCGCCGTACGCCATCAGGGTTTTTCCGGAGAAAATCTGGGCCTATGTGGTTCCAAGCTACTGTTTGATCGTTACGGCCCTCTCCTTCTACTTGATGGCCCCGGAACTGATAAAGGCTTTGAAACTGGGTTGATGAAATACGATCTCCGGCCCACCCAGACCGGGTGGGCCGGGACAGTCTCTCCGTTCAGTCACGGAGAGACCGCCTCATCCGCCCGCTCCCGCCGACAGTTTTTCATTGCTTTCGATCCGGCCTGGCGGTACACCTGTTTCGAGAAGTCAAGCGAGCAATGATCAATTATTAACCGAGGATAGAAACATGGAGGCAAAAAGCCCGAGGGAAGACGCCAATCCCTATCGGCCGGGACAGATGAGCTACGGCCGGAAGCGTCTATACAATTTCATCCTGACCGTCGTGGTGATGATCGTCAGCGTTAATCTGTACTACCTCGGTTTCTTCGGCACGTACGAAGGTCCCCTGCACCCTCAAAACGTGGGCCGGACCCTAGCCGGTTGGGGGGTGACGCCGACCGGCATACTGATCGGGCTGATAATCTTGACCATAATGGCTTTTTCCTGGGATTACGTCCTGAACGGCTTTTGCACGCTCTTTGGTTTTCGTCTGACCTGCGCCAAACCTTTGAAAGAAAAAGAAGGGTTCTGCGACTCTCCGGTCAAGCGCACGAGGATTACTGAAACGAAATCAGGAACCCTCGAGTACACCTACCTCTGCCTTCAGGGCCATAGACTGAGGGAAGCCCGGTTTCATCGTTTTAAAAAGGGAAGATTCGGGCATACTTTGTGGCTGGTGGGAGTCGTTTGCTGCGCCATTTGGATATACGTGTCCTGAAACCTGTTCTTATTCCCTGACCATAACCCGGGCCGAGAGGGGCTTTGGTCCGGCGTTGATTCAGGTTCGGTCCATGGAAACCGTCCGCGTCCTCCTGGTGGACGACGAGAAGCAAATGGTCACGAGCCTGGGCCGGCTGTTGCGGGCCAAGGGATTTGACGTTCAGACCGTTTTTGACGGCCTCGAGGCGGTCGAGTCCATCTCCGGCGGCGACGTTTTTGACGTGGTGGTCATGGACGTCAGGATGCCCGGTCTGGACGGGATCACGGCTTTGGCCAGGATAAAGGAAATGGCGCCGGCCACCGAAGTGATCATGCTCACCGGACATGCCGCCCTCGAGGACGGCCTTCAGGCCATTCGTCTGGGCGCTTATGACTATCTGATCAAGCCTTGCGCCCTCGAAGACCTGGTGGATAAAATCAAGGAGGCCCGGCAGGTCGAGAACATGAAAAGACAGCCGGTGCTGTGGCCGCGGAACAAAGTCAGCGAAGTGCTCGATTCTTCGTTCACCCATCTGTCCGACCACGATCCCCTGACCAAAGCCTGGGAACATTTCCAGGCCAGGAATGGGGAATCCGAACCCGAGACGCTATTGATATTGGACAGCCGCCGGCGGTTGGGCGGGGTCGTGTCCAAGGCGGATTTGGTGGCTGAAGCCCGGTCAGCCCGGGCGGGAGCGGATGTTTCCTGGGATGACCTCAGGAGTCATCCCGAGTGGCTGCCCGCGAAAAAGCTTTCCGATTTGGCCGGCCGCGATATAATCACCACCCTGCCCGAGGAATCGCTGACCAGCCTGGCCGCCCGGATGATCCGGGCCAAAGTCAGGGTCGTGCCGGTGGTGGAAAACGACCGGGTGGTCGGGGTGGTCAGATTCCGGGACATCCTCTCGTATATCGATCACGAGATAGAATAAACCCGGCGGAGGCGATTCGGACCATGAGAGAGGGTTTCGAGGCGGCACCTCGAGGGCGGGCTCACGATTACCCTTATTTTCGGCGTTTATGGAACACGGTGGTCCTCGCCCTGCTGGCGGTATCCTTTGTCCCGCTGCTCCTGATCGGCGGGGGCATGTATTACTACTCCGCCCTGGTCCTGGAAAAGAAGACCCTGGACGGCCTCCAGAGCGAGGTGATCAACCATAAAAGGGTCATAGACCAGTTTCTCACCGAGCACGTCAATTATTTGAAGCTTATCTCCCAAAATCCCGTTCTCCGGTCTTCCTCGGACGCGGCCCAGATGAGATATGTCCTGGGTTCCTACCTCCAGGACTTGGCCGGCTTTCATGATCTGGGCGTGATAAGCAGCCAGGGCGACCACCTGGCTTATGTCGGGCCCCACGATCTGGCGGCCATGAATTACAGCCAACAGCCCTGGTTTCAGTCCGTTTCGAGCCGGCCGATATACATAAGCGACGTGTTCGAGGGCTTCAGGAAGATTCCTCATTTCATCGTGGCGGTCAAGTTCCCGATTCCAGGCGATTGGCGCGTAATTCGAGCCACCGTCAACGCCGACCCCTTCAACGAGATGGTGGCCAAGGTCGGGGGGAGGTCCGGCGCCGATGCCTTTCTGCTGAACCAGGAGGGATTGTATCAGACCCGATCCCGGATCGGCGGCAAACTGATGACCCAGTCTGACTTTAGAGACCTGACCTATTTCCCCGGAGTGGAAATCGAGGCGGGACGGGACGGGATACTGTCCAAGGTCTGGCTCGACCAGACCCGTTGGCTCTGCGTGGTGCGGATTGATCGCCAGGTGCTGTTCGCTCAGCTTCATCAAGTCAGGACCGTCGCCATTTTTGTGTTTTTGCTCGGCGGCATCCTGATCGTGATCACGGTCCTGCTGACGACGAACTATCTGGTGACCAGACTGGAGACCAGCCGGCGCAGCATCCTGTTCCTGGATCAGCAGTTGCGCCAGGCCAGCAGCGCGGCTTCCGCCGTGCACTTGGCCCAGAGGCTGGTGGAAGACTTGAAGGATTCGCTGGGTGGTCTGGAAACAGCGGTCAGTCAGCCGGCGGACTCCGGTACGGCCGGCGTCGAAACCAGGGACGGGCCGGTCCGGGAGAAGATACTGGCCGAAGCCGCCCGTTGCCGGGAACTACTGGATCGGTTTCAGAAGACGACCCAGCCCCAGGGTGAGACCCCGATCATCGCCGATGTCGCCTTGAACGCTCTGCTCGATGACCTGATCTACCTGCTCGGCCTGGCTTCGCCCTCGAGCGACCTAGCCCTGGAGCGGGATTACCAGCCGGCCCTGCCGATCATCCGCAGCGATTTTTCTTTGCTCAGGCTGGTCTTCCAAAACCTGTTGCTGAACGCGGTCCAGGCCGTGACCCCGGCGGGCAAAGTGACCATAAGGACCAGAGCCGAGGAAGAACGGGTGAGGATCGAAATCATTGACGATGGCGTGGGCATCCCCCCCGAAATTTTAGGCCAGGTCTTCGATCCCCTGTTCACCACCAAACGCGGCGGACTGGGATTGGGTCTCACGGTCGCGGACGGCATTCTGAAGAGGTTGGGCGGGTCGATAAAACTGGCCGGCGCACCTGTCCGGGGCACGACCGTGACCGTGGAAATCCCGATCCGTTTCACTCCTCCGGCCAACGATCCCAACAACCCGGCGCCGCGCGTCCGCCCATGATCAAAAGGGAAACCCTCAAACAGGCCATCACCGCCATTTCCGAACGCGATCCAGAAATCGGATATGCCCTGAACGAAATGCTGAGCACCGGACTTCTGGACGGCCCTACCGCCGCCGAGGCCTCCTCCCAGACCCACAATCTTTTTTTCATCTTTGATCAGCGGAAGGTCCAGGTCCAAAAATTTCTGTATTTCAACGAGGGAACCTCTCCCCTCGAGGACCGGCTGCTCATCAAGTTCGGGGAAATGGCGCAAAGGAGGCTGATGCGGGCCAGGGGCGCTTCTCTGGCGGAAGAAAAGAACCTCAGGGAAATAAGGGAAGCCGGTTTACGTCTCCTGGTAAATCATGAACTGAACCGGGCTATATCCTCATTAAGGTCGGATTCCGCCCTGGAGGACGAAGACCGGTCCTCTTCCAAGCCGAAACAGGATGAAGACGGACGGCGCCGCGCGGCTTTATTCCTGGAGAAGATCAAAAACGATGAGTCGCTCCCCGGGCTGCCCCGGGATGAAAACCATCCCTACACCCTTTACCAGGGCCTGGTGGACCTGGATACGCCGGCCTACTTCACTCTCTTCCCTTTCTGCCTGGACAGCCTGATCCAGGTGGCGGACCTCAATCTCGAATTTTTCAACGTCAGATTTCTCCTGAAATGCCTGCTCCGGGGCGAGGCCCAGAGGCTTTTCGCCTGCGTGTCCAACGGCCGGATATTAGGCCTGCTCTACGTCAAACCCAGAAGGAAACCCTTCTATCACGGCCTGGAGATCAAATACATCGCCACCTTGCGCGGCCGGGACTGGGTGGAGGAGGGCGCCTTGTTCCAGGCCTCGCCCAGGGGCGCGGGCCGTGTTCTGGTGGCGGGCTTGTGGATGCACTGGCGCAACAATCTGCGGGCGGTCAACGAGCTTTTTCTGGAATCCGAATTGGGCGCCAACGCCTTTTACACTGCCTTGGGTTTCTCCCCCCGCGGTCGGTTCGAGTTCGTTTTGAGAAAACCGGACACCCGACTGCTTGAAACCATCCTGGTCATGGCCAACAACTGTCCGGTTCTGTCCAAGCCGGTGGTCCAGGAAATCAGCGGCCTGCTCATCAAACAAGTCAAGCTGTTGCGGCTCAGAGGCGGCCGATCGGCGAAAGACGACCGTGGGCGCGACCGGATTACGACCCTGATCAAGGAGTGTCTGCGTTCCGGCGCGCGCCAGGAATTTACCTCCTCGGTCCTGGATACTCTGAGGCGATACCGAAGGGATATCCCCGAAACCGTCGACTTGATGGGGTTGGCCGCCGAACATGGCCTTATCCACCTGGGCCGTAAAACCCCTTCCAGCCAGGACCTGGCCGCCGTCATCCTGGATGATCGGTTCTCCCGGCATTTGGAAGGCGTCTTCCACCTCGAGAGCCCCAAGCGGGTGGAGGTGTTCAGGGCGGCCCTGGCCGATAGTACCCTGGAGGGCAAGTGGATTGAAAAAGCGCCGCGGCTGGCTTCCGTGGCCGAACTGTCCTGGGTCCATACGCCGGAACATATCGAACGGATCGCGCGGACGGCCGGGAAGCCTTTATCCACGCTGGACGCGGACACCCAGACCACGGAAAGGTCGTATGAAGTGGCGCGTCTGGCCGCCGGCGGGGTTTTCAACTTGATGGATGAAATCTGTCTGGGTCGAAGAAAGCGTGGGTTCGCCTGCGTCCGGCCGCCGGGCCATCACGCCGAACCCGAGCGGGCCATGGGCTTCTGTCTGTTCAACAACGTGGCCCTGGCCGCTCACTACGTCCGGCGCCGCTACGGCCTGGGCCGGGTCATGATCGTGGACATTGACGCCCACCACGGCAACGGCACCCAAGCCGCTTTCTACGACACGGAGCAGGTCCTCTTCATCTCGATGCACCGTTTCCCCGGCTATCCTGGCACGGGCAAGCTGGGCGAAGTAGGGCGGGGCCCCGGCGAAGGTTTCAACATCAACGTTCCCTTGCCCCGCCATCAGGGCGATCGGGAATCGGCCCAGATCATTTATTACCTGGTCGGACCGGTGGCGGAAGAGTATCGCCCCGAGATCATTCTGGTGTCCTGCGGTTTCGACCTTTATCTTCACGACCGTCTGGGCGAGATGAAAGTGACGCCTGAAGGCTATGCCATAATCACCGCCCTGCTGATCGAGATAGCGGAGTCGGTGTCCAAGGGCCGGCTCGCCCTGATCATGGAAGGGGGTTACAGTCTCAGAGGGATCAAGGAATGCGGCCTCAAGGTGATGCAGGAACTCTGTCGGACCTCCACTCTGACCCGGGAAAAAATCAATCAGCACATCCAGTCCCAATCCTCGTTGCCGGCGGTGCTGCAAAAGGTCTTCGAAGTTCAGAAGAAGTATTGGAAGCTTTAGGGCGCGCCGCGGCCCGGCGCGACCGGCCGTCATTCGTCCCGCCTCGAGATGGCCTCTTCGGCGATCAGGTACAGACGCTCGAGACGCTCCAAGTGGGCGCCGGCATAAAGTCCGGTGGAGGAACCCAGGATAAAACCGTTTCCCTCCGAGAGCCGCCTGACGGTATTCCGGAAACCCGACCAGGCCGCCTCGTCCGGATCATCGTGATCCAGGAGAAAGGCGGGTAACCCGGTGAGCAACGTCAGTTTCCGTCCATATTCCTTCTTGATCCCGATGGCGTCCAGGCACTCGATCTGGGCCCCGGCCAGTCCATCCAGGCCGGCGGCCGAGAGGTCGTCCAAAAAGGCCATGATATTGCCGCAGGAATGCATCAGGGCTTTGGCCCCGCCTTCTTGGACCAATCGCGCGAAGTCGGAGTAAAACCGTCTCAAGTACGGCCGGATTTCAGCGGGCTTGAAATAAGGACCCTTCTGCCAGGCCAGGTCCTCGGCCATGACCACGGCCTGCACTTTCAACTTCAAGGCCGTGTCGGTCAGTTCGAGGACGGGCCCGGAAGCGCCGATCAGCCTTTCGACCATCCGGTCCGGTCCGGCGGCCCAGTCCGTAAAGACCGCGGGCAGCCCTCTTTCCTCGACCAGTCGTTGCAGCGGTCCGTCCAGGACCACGCCGACGAAAAACTCACCCTGGTCCACGGCCGCGGCTACGTCCGCCGGGCTGAACCGGCGATAGCCTGGTTCGGCTTTAACCGCGGGTTGGTCGGACAGAGGCAGGAAAAGGATGTCCATGCCCAGTTGACGCCTCAAGGCCAGATGACCGGCCAAATCGTCGGCCAGGGCGGCTCGTCGCAGGACCGGAGCCCCTATCCATAACTCGGCTTTGACTATTCGGTCGGCGGCTCGATGGTCAAAGGCCCGGCGGGCGCGTTCCTTGGGGGACAGATTCATTGGCGTTGGGTTCAAGCGACGGCGGCCGCGGAGATACTTTCACCGTCCCTGGCTCAGACCGTGCGCCAGAATTAGCCCGGCTTCCTTTCCGGGCACGGGCTTGGAAAAGTAATAACCCTGGACATAATCGCACTCGAGCTTGATCAACTGGGAGAGTTGCCTGGAAGTCTCCACTCCCTCGGCCACCACCTGCTTGTCCAGGGTATGGGCCAGGGCCAGAATGGCCCGGACAATGGCCGAACCTTTCTTGTCTTCCTTGAGGCCGGTGACAAAGGACTTGTCTATCTTCAGGAAATCGGCCGGCAAACGGTCCAGGTAGGCCAGGGAAGAATACCCGGTGCCGAAGTCGTCGATGCTGATATTCACTCCCAGGCTCTTGAGTTCCCGCAGCACGGTTTCCGCCCGTTCCGGCCGGCTCATGACCACGCTCTCGGTGAGCTCCAGTTTGAGACATCCGGGCCTTAGGCTGGTCTCCTTCAAGGCCTGGTCCACCAGGGTTACCAGGCCGGGTCGGTCCAATTGTCGGGCGGAAACGTTCACGCTGACGGTCAGGTCTTGGTAGGCCCGAAAATCGTTTTGCCAGACGGCCAACTGGCGGCAGGCCTCCTTGACCACCCATTCGCCGGCCGGTATGATCAGACCGGTTTCTTCCAGCAGAGGTACGAAGAGAAGCGGCGAAATGAGCCCGAAGCCGGGCCGCTCCCAGCGGATCAGGGCCTCGAAGGCGATGATATCGCCTGAATGGACGGAAACGATGGGTTGATAATAAAGCCGGAACTCACCGCGCTCGATGGCCTTGCGCAGATCGGTTTCGACCCGCAGTCGTTCCAGCGCTTCTTTCTGCATGGTCTCGTTGAAAACGGCGAAGGTCAGGCTGGGGTCGGTCTGGGCCCGGTACATGGCTGAATCGGCGTCGCTGAGCATCTCTTCCGGCTTGGCGTAGTCCCGGCTGCTCATGACCACGCCGCAGTGGATGGCCACGTAGACGTCATTGCCCAGGACGGCGATAGGCTTCTTCAGCGCGCCGTTCAGCCGTTCGATCACGCGGATGGCGTCGGCCACCTTGAAGACATCGCTGAGGATGAGGCCGAATTCATGCCCGCCCAGGCGAGCGCAGGTATCCTCGGTCCTAAGACAGCTCGACAATATCTTGGCCAGTTCGTTGAGCAGCAGATCGGCCACGCTGAGCCCCAGGCTATCTCGGATAATCCTGAAACGGTCCACGGTCAGGGACATCAAGGCAAAGGAAAAGTTCTCCCGCCGCCTGGCCCGGGCTATGTTTTTGTCCAGAAGGTCCATGAACATGGAACGGTTGACCAGACCGGTCAGAGGGTCTTGATGGCCTTCCTGCAGCAGCCTGGTTTCTATTCTCTTGCGCTCGGTAACGTCCTGAATCGAACCCTGGATGAAACCGGCCCGACCGGAGGGATCGCCGGCCAAATGAGCGTTGATGGATATCCAGAAGGTGGAGCCGTCCTTTCGAACCGCTTCCGCTTCATACTTATCCACTCGCCCGAATCGCTCGACCAGCCCGCACATATCCTTGAAGCAATGCGGCTCCCGAAAGCATTGGCCGCCGAAATCAGGCGCCGCCCTGATCATTTCCTTCAGGGAATCATAGCCGAACAATCCGGTCATGGCCCGGTTGGCCAAGGCCAGTTGTCCGTCCAGCGCGCATTGGAAAAGACCTTCGGCGACGTTTTCAAAAAGGTTTTTATACTTGCTCCATTCACTAAGGATCTGTTTCAAACTGTCAAGGTGTTTGCGGCCGTCCTTGGTCAAGGCCGTCAGATCCAGTTCAAGAGAAGCCTCATTCTGGACCAGTCGCTCCATCAATTCGGACAGGGCCTGGACGTCGTTCAGTATCTCGTTCCGTTCCTCATCAGGCATGGTTAAACCTCGGATGCCCGCCGGAACTCCAGGCCATCTGGCCGGCCGCGGTCCCTTAACCGGGAACGACCGATGTTTATCGTCCGCGTTGGACCGGGTTTGTCCACGATCGCGGCCGATCCGTCGATGACCCGTACTTGTTCGCCCCCACGGTCAGGCACCTAATCGTAACAGTAATAGGTTTCCGTCCTTTACCGGGCCGGCCTCTTGGCAATGGCGGCCAACCAGGCGGTCATCTGCGGCAGGACCATCGCGATCTCGACCAGGGCGCACTTTTCCTTTACCCATAAAGCACACTGCGCCTTGAGGCAGTCCTGCTTCAGAAGCGGACATTTCTTTTCCGCGGCGGGGTCTGACATGAAAAGTCCCCTTTTTAATCGAAATTAACAAATTTATTCTACTTGAATTTTATGATTTAATCAAGATGGTGGTCCGGCCAAGCCCATCCGCGCTCCAGGCCGGTAGGCGTGGCCAGGCTTCGGGCGGAGGTGATAAAGGAGATGCCCATGCGCCGTTTTCTTTTTGCTCCGTTGCTGATGTCATTGGTCTTGATGGCGGGCTGCCTCGGGGCCGCGGGCCAGTCAAAGTGCCAATATTTAGATGAATACGGTCTTCTGACCTCCGACCAATGCCGTCCGGCGACCTACGAACAGGCCGTCTCCAGTTGGGGGCCGCCCAGCTCGATGACCAAGTTGGAGAACATATTCGTGGTCCAATGGGTCTGGGAGAGGGGTCGGCTGCTCAGGCCCGAGAGCTTGGCCAAGCAGGCCGAGACGGGCCAGCCGGACAAGAGCTACGGCTATGAATTTATCGTTACCTTCGACAACCAGACCCAGAAGCTCACCAAATGGCGCTACCGCCAGTGGCCGTGAGTATTAAGCCGTCCGGGGAAACATGAGGTAGGGCAAGAGGGCTTCATTCTTGTTGCCGGCGGTCCCGTCGTAGCATAGCGAGACCACGGGGATGTCGGTCAGGGTCATTATCCGCCGGGCCATGGCCTCGGTCACCAGGGAGGGGCAGCAGAAGGCCGGGCTGGCCTGGACGAATAGGGCCAGGTCCGGGTGCTCTCTTTTCAAGTAGTAAACTTTAAGCATATTCTCCATGGACTCGCCGGTGTTCTCGATACGTACCCCGAAGCGGGCCAGCACCTGCCCGGGCGGTTCGTCGAAGACCGGCGCCGGCGATTTCAAGACCCTCTGGAAATACCGGTAATACTTCTTTTCCAGCCGCTCCAGGACGGCCAGCAGCACCCGCGAAGACACGGCCTCGCCGTAATGTCTTTCCCAGAGCCACTTTCTAATATACGGCCGGGCGATCATCTTCAGGTAATAGTTATAGGGCAGGCAGACCGCCTCGCCGCCGTTGGCCTCGATAAAGCGGACCAAATCCTGGTTGAGATATTCATTGTCCAAGACGTACAGGTCGCCGAACACGGCCACCTTGGGCCTGGGCCGGCCCGTGGTTTCGACGGTCTCGAAAAGCGATACGACCTTGTCCACGGCCTTTTCCTTGGACCCGTGGCCCAGAAAGGTCTCGAGCATGATCTCGAGACTTTCACTGGCGACCCGGTCAACGGCGCCCCGGATTTTTTCGTACGGTCGGAGGCGGTGGACCATTTTTCTGATCAGGCTGCCGAACATGATGGCCCAATAGGTGTTCAAGGGGAATTTGAGGGACAGGTCCATAAAGGAGAGCTGGCCGGGGTAAACCATGGCTCTTTCAAACCCGCGGCCGCGGGCCTCGAGAAGGTGGCGGCAGTAGCGAGGGAACTGGGCCAGGTTGCAGGCCATCGTGGAGGCGGCCACCCACAGGACCGTTCGGCCGGGATCGAGGTCCTGGGTCTGGACCTGATGAATGAATTCCTCGACGATGATATTCAAGGGCAGGCATTGGCCGGTGTTGTGGCGCAGGCTTTGCTCGAGGCTGGTTTCGTCCGGCTGGAGCACCTTGACGTCCAGACCTCCGCGCCTCAGATTGGCCGCTATCAGATTCAGGGTGAGATTGTCCCAGTTGGGCAGGAAAATGGTCTTGCCGGCCAGGTGGTTCTCGCCGGCGGGCGGAAAAGGCCCCGGAGGAAGCATCGGCTTCCTGTCCGCCGTCAAGGAATAGTGGTTGCGGAAAGACCTTACGGCCGCTTCAATCCTGGTCTCGTAGCCCAGGCTGGAATCGTGGTCGTCGAGTTGGATCACCAGGTAGGGCTTGGCGTGAGCGGCCATCAGCTTTTTGAAATACTCGAGGGTGATCGAATCCGGCGTGCATTTGAAAGAAGTCACGTAGACGGGGTAAGCGCCGCGGGTGAGGGCCACGGCGCCGGCCGTTTCCAGCACTTGGGCGCCATAATGCCAGTGCATATCCTCGAGCAGGGGCCGCAGGTCTTCTTGACCGGCCGAGGCCGAGCCCACCATATCCTGAAAGAACGTCTTCAGCCCCAACCGGCCGAACATGGCCGGCAGCCCCTTGTTGTTGGCAGGCGAAAAAAGGATATAGGGCCGGCCCAGCAGGACGATGAACGGGTCTTGGAGACCCTCGGTTTCCCGGCGGTAAATCTCTTTCAGCCGCTTCAGTCCGGCTTGTTGAAAGGCCTGGGCTTCACGCCAGGCCCGGGCCACCTGCCCCAGGTTCAGCCGCTTCCTGATCGCGGCCGGGAAGGCCCGGTGAATTTGGTGATAGGTGTGCCAGTCCGGATACAAATACCGGATCAGCGGTCGCATCAATCGAGCCTCGTTCTCCGCCTGGGCCAGTCCCGACCCCAAGGCCGCCGCGTATTGGGAATAGTAGCAGTATTCCCTCCTGACTTCTGGTCGGCCGGTCCTTTTTTCCAGATAAACGGGCAGAAACACGCCATCGGCCTTCTCGAGGAGTTGTTCGACCTGGCCGTGAAGGGCTAGCATGGGCGCGCAGAACTCGGCGCCGGCCAGGCGCTTGCCTTGCTTAAGCGCTTGGGTTGTATCATCGGCCGTAAGAGTCCTGACCCCCAGCCGATCGAAAAAGAAATTCCAGAAGGGCAGGTCTTCGGCCATATAAAGGGCCGTGGGCAGACCGATGACCGGACCGTCTGACCGGGACGGACCGGGCCGGGCCAGGGTTTTTACCCTGGCTTTGAGCGGATCGAAACCGGATCGGTCGGCCTCGAGGCGTTTCTTGGTTTCATAATCCCGACCGCAGAGGAAGCCGTAGGCTTCGATCATCCCCTCCACTTCGGCCACGGTCAGCTTGCAATGGTTGGCGCAGAGCTGGCACGTTTCCGAGCGCACCGGGATTTCCTTGGCATGGAGCCCGACACCCCGGAACCTGGACCGATTAGGGCTCTCTTCGGCCAATATCAAGGCCAGGCCCAGCGCGCCGGTCAGATGGCAGTACTTGGAAACGTGGATGGGCCGGCCCAGCCTCTGCTCGAAAGCGGCCACCAGGGCCTTGTTCTTGGCCGTGGCGCCTTGAAAAAGTATGGTTCGGCCCAGGTTCTTCTCCACCGCCACCTTGGTCAGATAGTTCTCCCGAACGCTGTGGAGCACCGTGGCCAATACCTCACTGACCGAGTACCCCTCCTGGAGCAAGTGGTTGATGTCCCTTTCCATGAAAACCGTACAGCGATCCGAGGCCAGGGGCGCCCGCCGGCCTTCGGTCCTGACGTTGTATTCGGACAAGGGGCAGCCCAGCTTTTCGGCCAGTTCCTCGATGAAACTGCCCGTGCCGGCCGCGCAGACCTGGTTCATGACCGAAAAGACGACCCGGCCGTTTTCCAGCGTGGTGAACTTCGAATCCTGACCTCCGATCTCGATGATGGTGTCAACCTCGGGATTGAGGTCCAGGGCGGCCCGGGCGTGGGCCGTTATCTCGTCCAGGACCAGGTCCGAGCCGATGATCCGGCCGATGAGCTTCCGGCCCGCGCCGGTGGTGCCGGCGCCCAGAACTTCCAGCACGGCCTCGCTTTTCCGGAATAGGTCGTCGAGTCCGGCCAGAATGAGTTGAACCGCCCTCAACGGCCGGCCCGCGGTCCGGGTATAGAAGCCGGCCAGGACGGTTCGGGACCCATCCAGCACCACCGCCTTGGTGCTGGTCGAGCCGATGTCCAGGCCCAGATAAACCCGGTAAGAACGGCCGGCCGCCAGCGGCTCATACAGGTCCACTTCCAGGAATTGGGCGGCGCCGAAGTCCGCCCGGGTGAATTTGTAATGATGCCCCAGACTGAAATCCGGATACTCGGATTTTTCCAAAACCAGGGGCGGGTGGAAGTACTTCTTCTTCTTGGGTCGATCGAGGAACAGATCGTCAATGGCTTTGAACCGTCCGGCTTCAGGCTGCTCCGACTCCTTCAGACCCAGGCCGGCCGTCCCCACGGCGGCCAAGCAGCCGGATTCATCCACAATCGCCGGCAGGCCGGACAATTCCTGTATATACTTGACGACGACCGGGTTTCTGGCCACGCCTCCGGTGATCAGCAGTGGAGCCTCCGGCTGCTGGCCGCTGAAAAGCGTATCCACGATGTTCCTGGCCAGACCCTGGCACAGGCCGAGGCAAATGCCGGAAAGGGAGTAGCCTTCCTGTTGGGCATGGGCCAGGTCCGTCTTGGCGAACACGGCGCAACGAGTGGCGATCTGGGGAATCGGGCCTTCGTGGGAGCCGGCCAGGCGGGCCAGTTCGGCCGATCCGCTCAGCCCGAGCCGCCGGGCCTGCTGATCGAGGAAGCTGCCCGTACCGGCGGCGCAGGAAGTGTTGGTCCGGTAGTTCAGATACCGGCCCTGCCCATCCAGGAGGATCAGGCCGAACTTTTCTCCGCCCACGGTCAGGATGGAGGCGGCTTGGGGAAAAAGCCGACGGACCGCGGCCATAACCGCGGCCCGGCCGTCATAGCGCCGATCGGCCGCGATGATTTCGGGCGTGGCGGAAGTGGCGGCGATATAAGTAAGGCCCGGCCAATTCAATCCGGCCAACATCTCTTTCAAACAGCCTTTCGGATCACCGTCATGGATACGATAAAAGGTCCGGACCACCTCGAACCGGGGCGTAACTTCGGCCGCGGCCAGGCTCACCGAACCGATATCAATCCCCAGAGTATTCCCCCTGGCCGTCAATTCTCGTGTTGCCTTCCCGTCAGGTCTGGATAAAAGGACGAGGCGGCCGAATGGGCTCCCCGTCCCGGCCTGAATCCTGGGTGAATGAGATTCCGGCTGAACCGGGCGGCTCAGTCGGAGTCTTCGTATTCTTCACCGCCGTCCGGCCCGGCGGCTGACAGGATCGTATCTTCGATCCGCACGTTCATCTCGATCCGGCGCCTCGGCCTTTCCAGGAAATGATTCAATCATCAAGGCGGCCGGCGATATAGGGGCAGGTCCTTCTTGGAGGCCAGTATGCCCCGGAACTTGTCTCTTTCAGCCGCGGCGCGTCTGAGCTCCTGGGCCAATTCAGCCTGGGCCTCGACCGGGGCTTCCTTGATTTTCCTTTCTAATTCTTCTACTTCCCGCTCCAGGCGGTATAACTCCCGGGCAATGAGACGGATGGACATCTCGCTGGGCTCCCAGGTCAAAGGTTTACCTCAATTATATAACCTTAAACCGGTATTATACCAGACCAGGGCTTCCGTGACGGCGGGGCAGGGGGCTCGCGGTTCGAAGAAGGAGCGTTGCCAGGGCGGGCGGGTTTTGCTACTATGACCTGCCTGGAAACAAGCTTAAATACCGGCTTTTCGGCCGGAGTAATCATATGGCTTCGCCGTTGCTGACGACTAAACTATATCTTCCCCAGGTCAGGCGGGACCTAGTGACGCGGCCGCGACTGTTGGATCGGCTTGACGCCGGCCTGGCCGGCCGGCTCAACCTGGTGACCGCCCCGGCCGGATTCGGCAAGACCACCCTGATCAGCTTCTGGCTGCGCCGGCTGACCAGGCCGGCGGCCTGGCTGTCCTTGGATGAGGGCGACAACGACCCGGCCCGTTTCCTAAACCACTTGGCCGCGACCCTGCAGAGGGTTGTTCCAGGCGCCGGCCGGTCGGTTCAGGACGCCCTTCAACTCGCCCAGACCCCGCCTCTGGAAGCCCTGATGACCTCCTTGATAAACGACCTCACTCTGGCGGCCCGGGATTTCGTGCTGGTGCTGGACGATTACCATCTTATCCGGCGGGCCGGGGTCCACCGGGCCGTGGCCTTTCTTCTGGACCGCCAGCCGCCGGCCATGCACCTGGTCATGGCCACGCGTCACGACCCGCCGCTACCGATACCCCGCTGGCTGGTCCGGGGCGAAGTCACGGTCACCAGGGCCGCGGAGTTGCGGTTCACCGAAGAAGAAGCCGCCGTCTTCCTCAATGACCTGATGGGTCTGGATTTGTCGGCCGAAGACGTAGCCGCGCTCGAAGCCCATACCGAAGGCTGGATCGCCGGATTGCACCTGGCCGCCGTTTCCTTGCGCGACCAGGTTGAAAAGCACGACTTCGTGGCGGCGGTCACCGGCAGCCAAAAGTATGTCCTGGATTATCTCATGGACGAGGTTCTGAGCCAGCAGCCGGAGGAAATCCAGGTTTTCCTGCGCCGGACGTCCGTCCTGGAGGCCTTCTGCGGTCCTCTCTGCGACGCGGTGCTGGGCCGGACGGGGTCCCCGGAGATCATCCGGCGTCTCAAACGGGACGATCTATTTTTGACCGCCTTGGACGAAAAGGACCGCTGGTTCAGATACCACCACCTTTTCGCCGGCGTTCTTTCCCAGAGACTGCGGGACACCGAAGCCGAACTTATACCCGAGCTGCACCGGCGGTCCAGCCTCTGGTTCGAAGTCGAAGGCCGGAACGACGAGGCCGTCCAGCACGCCCTGCTGGCCCGGGATTACGACCGGGCCGCGGGGCTGATGGAGCGTATCGGCCGCGAGTTGGTTATCCACGAGGATTATTTCACCCTGGTTAACTGGGTGTCCAGGTTGCCCAAGGAGGCCCTTCACTCCCGGCCGGTGCTCTGCGCTTACTATGCCTGGACGCTTTTTCTGGCGGTCAGGTTCGATCTCCTGGATCAGCTCCTGGATTCAATGAAAAAGGGCGGATACTTGAACCGGGCCCCGGGCATGGCCGAGCATTTCACCGTCTTGCGGGGACTGACCGCCTATTTAAGACGGGATTTTCGGACCGGCGAAGCCCTGGTGCGCGGGGCCGCGCGGCGGCTCGAAGCCTCACGGGACATGGATGCCCTGCTCGCCCGCGGGGCCGCTTTGTGGGGCCTGGCCGGCATCCTGTTTCACCGGGGCGAACTCGACCAGGCGGAGCCGATATACGCCCAGGCAGTCGAGCTGAACCTCCAGGCCGGCAGTTTCGCCGCGGTTCTGGCCGCCATCGGCCATTGGGGCTATCTGATGCTGGCCCGGGGATGGCGCCGCCGGCTGCGCTGCTCGTACGATCAGGCCCTGGACTTGATGCGGACCTGGACGGACCGAGGCGAGCATCGGGGCCGAATGCTGCGCAGCAGCATGATCTACGTCCGACTCTGTTTCTTCCTGTACGAGAATAACGAGTTAGTGGACGCGGCGCAGTATCTGAGCCAGGCCCTGGAGATATTCAAGCTGGGCGGCGTGGCCCACGAAAGATTCGCCGCCTACCTGGCCCTGGCCTATCTCCGTCGGGCCACGGGGGACCTGGCCGGAGCCCTGGACCTGCTGCCAAGGCTGAGACGTCTCCGGGGCGAAAGCCAGGCCACCCCCGGACTCATCCGGGACCTGGTGGATTACTCCTGGGCGTCGCTGTTGCTGCTGCTGGAATCGAAACCGGGCCAGCCAGATACTTACCTGGCCGAAGCGGCCCATTGGGCCTCGAGCCGCGGCCTTGATCCCGAAGACGAATTCGATCACCGGTCCGAAAAGGAATACCTGGTCCTGGCCAGGCTGCTCCTGGCCCAGCGCCGGACCGATGAAGCCGCGGCCTTGCTCGAGAGGCTCATCCTGGCGGCGAAGAAGTCGGGCCGTAACGGCGACCTGATCCAGTACCTGGCCGCGCGGGCCTTGGTCTTTCAGGCCCAAGACAGGACTGCGGCGGCCGTCGAGGCCTTGAGCCAGGCCTTGTCCCTGGCCGAACCGGAGGGCTATATCCGGACCTTCGTGGATCAGGGGCCGGCCATGAAGGAACTCCTGCGGGTCTTGGCCGATGGGAACGAGGCTTCCACCTACGCGGCCAGGTTGATCGAGGTTTTTCCGAAGGATCGAGAGGAAGAAAAAAAAGGCCCTGTCCGCGCTGGCGCGTTGGTGGAGCCTCTCACCGAACGGGAAGTGGCCATTCTGCGGCGCATGTCGGTTCTCTTTTCCAATAAAGAGATAGCCGAAGACCTGCACCTCTCGTTGAACACGATCAAGTGGTACGTCAAGAACATCTTCGGTAAACTGGCCGTCGAGAATCGGCGGGAGGCCGTGTCCAAGGCTAGAGACCTGGGCCTGATCTGATCCCGGATCGAATATTTGTCGCCCACCACCCCAATGGAGTGGTGACATAATGTCCCATTACGGCGAGGATGTAACCATTCGGACAAACAATGATCACCAATCGGGAAAGGAGTGCGTTATGCCCGGTCAAGCTGAACAAATTAAGCAGGAAATAATGAACAGGTATCTGGACCGGACGAAAAAATCCAAGGTCCTGTCCTCCGAGGCGGCCCAATACCTGCCCGGCGGCGACACGCGTTCGACGGTCTTTTACCAGCCTTATCCCATTTTCATGGCCGAAGGCCGGGGTTGCCGGATAAAGGACCATGACGGCCACGAGTATATTGACTTCGTCAACAACTTCACTTCCCTTATCCACGGTCACGCCTTTCCGGCGGTGGTGGCGGCGGCCAGGGACCAGATCGGCCGCGGGACGGCCCTGGGCGCGCCGATCGAAGCTCAGATCAAACACGCCCGGCACCTGCTTGGCCGGGTCCCGTCCCTGGAACAGGTCAGGTATTGCAATTCCGGCACCGAGGCCACCCTCTTCGCCATGCGGGCGGCCAGGGCTCATACCGGCAAGGACATCTTTATCAAGATGGACGGCGGGTATCATGGGGCCCACGATTTTGTCGAAGTCAACCTGATCGCCGATTTCATGGCCGAGGACCTGCCCCGGACCAACCTGGAAAGAGGCGTGCCCAAGTGCGTGGCTTCGGACCTGGTCATCGCTCCCTTCAACGACTTGGAAGCCATGGAAAGAATATTGGGGGCCAATCGGGATCGCGTGGCGGCGGTCATGGTCGAGCCGATCATGGGGGCGGCCGGACTCATCCCGCCCCGGCCGGGCTACCTGGAGGGACTTCGTCAATTATGCGACCGGTTCGGCGCGCTGCTCATCTTCGATGAAGTGATCACTTTTCGCTTCAGTACCGGCGGATATCAGGCCATTGCCGGAGTCAGGCCGGACCTGACGGCCCTGGGCAAGATAATCGGCGGCGGTTTCCCGGTGGGCGCTTTCGGCGGCCGGAAAGATATAATGGTCCGGTTCGATCCCCGTAACCCGGAACACATGAGTCACGGAGGCACCTTCAACGCCAACAACGTCACCCTGGTGGCCGGTCTGGCCGCGCTGGAAGCCTATGACCAGAAAGCGGCCGAAAGGCTCAACGCCCTGGGCGACCAACTGAGGTCCGGCTTCCAGGCGGCCATGAACAAGGTGGGGATAAAGGGTCGGGCCGCGGGTTACGGCTCCCTGGTCGGAACCATCTTCACCCAGCGAGAGATCAAGAACGCCAAAGACGTTGTGATGGGTTTTCTGGATTCCGGAGAACTACCGACCTATTTGCACCTGGAGATGCTCAACCGGGGCATTCATTACGTTTCCCGCGGCATGTACGCCTTGTCCACGCCCATGACCGAAAAGGAGATAGACCAGACCGTGGCCGTCTTCACCGACGTGCTGTCCATGCTGAAACCCATGATCGCGGAAAGCTCTCCCGCGTTGTTGGCGGGGTGAAAGGCCGATCAAAACCTGGGTTCGGGTGGAATTCCGGCCGGCTTTAACTGATTATATTGTAGCTTGGGGAAATAAACCTGATGGACTTTTTCGGGAGTCTCGGTAATGGTAATCTCACCGAAGTAAAATTTTTAAAATGAGGGCAAGAAACTCATGGTCGAAGATTCAAAGAAGATCTCGTTGACCGGCGGAGTCTGCTTCACCGTCGGCCTGGTGATCGGTCCTTCCATCTTCGTAATCATACCCACTCTGGCCGGCATGACCGGACCCAGCCTCTATCTGGCCTATCTGGCGGCCGCGGTGCCGGCTTTATTCACCTGTCTCTACCTTATTCAACTCAGTGGCGCCCTGCCCGTGACCGGCGCCAATTACGTGGTCATCACCCGGGCCCTGTCGCCCATGGCCGGTTTCGCCACCTCGATCTGCCTGCTCCTGGCCTTGATCAGCACCAACGCCCTGGTTTGCTGGGGCCTGGCCCAGTATGTCGGCGTCTATTTCCCCGGCCTGTCCAAGATCGGCCTGGCCGTGGCCGCGTTGCTGCTCTTCACGGTCATAAACTACCTGGGCCTCGAGATTTACGAATGGATTCAGATTTTAATGGTGTTCCTCTTGCTGGCGGTGATGCTGGTCTTCGGCGCCGGCGGTTCGTGGAGCGCCCAGGCCGCGTTGCAGACGCCTCTGTTTCCCAAGGGAACCGGCGGTTTCCTGATGGTGGTGGGCGTGGCCGCTTTTTCCTTCGCCGGCTTCCCGGCCATATCGGAAATCGGCGGGGACATCAGAAACCCCAAACGCAATATCCCTCTGGCCCTGATAATAGCCCTGATCATCATCACCGCCATATACGTGTTGCAGACCTATGCCTTCACCGGCAACCTGGCCTGGAGCGAAGCGGCCCGGATCGGAGCCACGGCCGTGCTGGCGGCGGCCGGTAAGTTCCTGCCCGAATGGGCCGTGACCCTGGTGGCCGTGGCCGCCATTCTGGCCATGACCACCACCCTCAACAGCATCCTGCTCATGTCCACCCGCGAAATCACGGCCTGGAGCCGGGACAACGTGGTGCCGCCCGTTTTTGGGCGGATTCACCCCAGATTCAAGACCCCCCACGTCGCCTTGGTCTCCATCTCCATCCTGACCTTAGTCGGTGTCCTGTTTGCGGCCGAACTGGACAAATATGCCCTCATCGTGGTCTTTTCCCTGATGGTCATCCAGGGATTGGCGGCGACGGCCACCTGGCTGTTGCCGAGGAGAATGCCCGAAATCCAGGAAAAGGCCTTGATAAAATTCACCCCTTTCTGGCGGGGCTTCACCTGGATCGGCTGCCTGATCTGCTTTAGCCTGGTGTTTGCCTTCGGCCTGCTGGCCGACCTGAAGACCGGGATCGTCTTCGCCGCGGCCTGGGGTCTGGGACTGGTCTATTGGTACATCCGCGCGAGCATGCTCAGTCGGCGCGGCCTGTCCATTGAAGCGGGCATGCACGCCCTGAGCGAAGCCATGCTGGCGGAAATGGAAGAGAAGTAGGGGCGGGTTTATGCCCACCCCAAAAGGCGAGCGCCGTTATAGCAACAAGCCCGGGGGCGGGATCGTCCGCCCCTGGTTCACGGTTCTTCCGGCCGGCTACATGTTGACCTTGTCCCGGCCTTTCAGTTTGAGCATCCGTCTGGTTTCGTCCGGCGTGGCCGGTTCGTAGCCCAGCTCCCGGGCGATCCGCACCATCTTTTCCACCAACTCGGCGTTGCACTTGGCCATGCGGCCCCGTTCCAGCCAGAGGTTGTCCTCGAGACCCACCCTGGCGCCGCCGCCCAGCAGCAGCGAGGCCGTGCCCAGGGCGAATTCGTTGCGGCCCGCGGCGATGGTGGAAAAGAAATAACCGCCCTTATAAAGCTCGTCGGCCGTCTGCTTCAAGTGCAGCAGATGCGGAAAGGTGGCGCTGATGCCGCCTAAAATACCCATGACGAACTGGACATAAAACGGCTCCTCGATCCGGCCCAGGGAATAAAACAGGTGAGCGTTAGACAGGTGCCCCACGTCGTAGGCCTCGAACTCCGGCTTGGTGCCGTTTTCCTGAAAAACGTGCAATATCCGGTCAATGTCCGCGAAAGTGTTGCGGAAGATGAACTCCTTGGACCCTTCCAGGTACATCGGCTCCCAGGGATATTTCCATTCCTTGAACTTGGCCAGGACCGGAAACAGACCAAAGTTCATGGAACCCAGGTTGAGCGAGGCCAGTTCCGGTTTGAACCTGGGCACCGAGGCGATGCGTTCGTCCACGGTCATGTTGGTTCCGCCGCCGGTGGTGATGCAGATTATGCCGTCGCATTTGGCGTGGATGGTCGAGACGATCTCGCCCATGACCTCGATGTTGCCGGTGGGTATGCCCGTTTCCGGGTCCCGGGCGTGAACATGGACCGTGCTGGCGCCGGCCTGAACGGCTTCAACGGCCTGACGGGCGATATCCTGGGGCTTGAGGGGCAGAAAGGGGGCCATGGTCGGAGTATGAATCGCTCCGGTGACCGCGCAGTTGAGAATGAATTTTTCCATTAACGCTCCTTCCTTGGATGCGGGTTGGTTCAATCTTCCACTAGAGCCACCGGCCTGACCCAGCCGGCCGAGGCCGATTTTATCTTAATCGGAAAACAGGCCACCATAAAGCCGAAGGGCCGGGGCAAACGGTCCAGGTTGGCCAGTTTCTCCATATGACAATAGCCTTTTTCGATGCCGGCGAAGTGGGCTTCCCAAATTATGGAGGGGTCGCCTTTGGCCGTGAATTCCCGGGCCAGGAAGGGCAGGGGACGATCCCAGGACCAGGCGTCAATGCCCACTATCTTAACCCCGCGCTCGAGCAGGTAAAGGGTGCTCTCCCTGGTCATGCCCGCGCCTTTGACCAGGTATTCGGCCCGGCCCCACCAGGCGTCCGCGCCGGTGCGGACCAGCACTATGTCCAGGGGCTTCAGCTCATGGCCGATCCGTTCAAGCTCTTGCCGCACGTCGGCGGCGGTGATGGCCTCGCCGTCGGCCTTGCGGCTGAAGTCCAGCAGCACGCCGTCGCCGAAGCACCATTCCAGGGGCACCTGGTCAATGGTCAGGGCCGGCCGGCCTCGGTCCATGGTCGGGTGGTAGTGGAGAGGCGCGTCCAAGTGGGTGCCGGAGTGAGTGGTCAGACGAAGGAACTCGAAGGCCCAGCCCAGGCCGCCGGGAAGCTGTTCCTTTTTGACGCCGGGGAAGAACTGCCGCATCTGTTCGGCGCCGGCGGCATGGTCGACATAGTCAATGTGCGGGATCATCATCTCCGGATCGCTGGGCAGCCCGGACTCGAGCGTAACGGACAGGTCAATGATCTTCCGACCCATGTCTTCCTCCTTCCCCTTTCAAGCATTTTCCGAATCGGACAGAACCCTGGACATGGTGAAGGTGTCGCGTCTTTCCACCCAGCCTCTCTTGGTCCAGAAGTTCCGACCGGCCTGGTTCTCTTCGCGCACGAAGAGGTGGCACTTGTCGATGCCCGCGGCCCGCAGAGCTTCCAGGCAGCGTTCGACCAGGGCCGTGCCGACGCCCTGGCCGCGTTCTTCCCGGGCCACGGCCAGATGAAAGATGTACCCGCGGCGGCCGTCATGGCCGGCCAGGATGGCGCCGATCAGGCGTCCATCCTTCCAGGCCGCCTGGCTCAGCTCCGGGTTTCTCTCCAGGTACCGGGCCAAGGCTTGGGGTGAATCGGCTTCCCGGAGGGTAAGCCCTTCGGTCCGGGTCCAGAGTTTGATAGCCGAATCGATATTTTCTCGAGTCAGGACCGCAATTTCGATCATACGCCAAATATAACAAATCAATTACTTAATTTGGAAGAACCTAATTTGACGTCGCTTCTTTTCTTCCAACCACTTGACATTTGGTCAAGGCGTGCTTATTTAGAAGCCCGGAAGCTGCTAGACCACTTACGGGGTTGGATTGATTATAATAGGTGGATCAGCTTTATCTTTGTGTTCAGGAGGCGAGGTTAGGTAATGGCGAGTAAGCGCTTTGCTACGGTGGCCTTGGTGTTCGTGTTTACTATCCTGGCCGTGGCCGGCCAGGTTTCAGCCGCGGAGAAAAAGGACAAACCCGAAAGGGGCATCGTGGTGGCCATGGCCCATCCGGGTGTGACCGTGGGTCCGGAAGACAAAATCCGCGTGGACCTGATCGTCAAGAACATCGGCCGGACGGACGAGACCGTGTTCCTCGAAGTGGCGGAAAAGCCGGCGGGTTGGAAAGCCGATGTCAAGACCTACAGCAATATCGTCAGCGGCGTCTTTGTCCCCGAGGACGGCGACAAGTCCCTGACCTTCAGCGCCGAACCGGAAGGCAAGGAGACCAAGCTGCCGCCGGGGAAGTATCGTTTCGTAGTCAAGGGCTCGACGGCCGACGGAACGATCACCAAAACCACGCCGGTGGAAATAACCGTTATGGAGAAGGAGAAGGCCGCCAGCGCGCTCAAGCTGGCCACGTCCTATCCTGTTTTACGCGGTCCATCGGACGCCAAGTTCGAGTTCTCCCTGGAAGTGAACAACCAGAGTGACGAAGACGGCCTGTTCAACCTTTCCGCGGTGGCGCCGGAAGGTTGGGAGGTGGCGTTCAAGCCGGCCTACGAGCAGAAACAGATAAGCTCGCTCCAGATCAAGGCCAACCTGAGCCAGACCGTGGGCATGGAAGTGACCCCGGCCCGCAAGGCCGAGGCCGGCCAGTATCCGATCAAGGTCAAGGTCTCGTCCAGCAAGGTCAAGGCCGAAACCGAGGCCGAACTCAAGGTCATATTGACCGGGACTTACAAGATCAAGGCCGGCACACCCGACGGCCTTCTTTCTCTCGCCACCCAGACCGGCCAGAAAGCCAACATGTCCATCTATGTCCGCAACGAAGGATCGGCGCCCCAGAAGGAAATCAGCTTCGTCTCCTTCAAGCCGGAAAACTGGAAGGTCGAGTTCAAGCCTGAAAAGATGGAGGGCCTCAAGCCCGGTGAATTCAAACAGATGGAAGTGACCATCACCCCGGCCGACCAGGCCCTGGTGGGGGATTATTCGGTGGGCCTGAGCGCCCAGGGTGAACGCGCCAATTCCGACCTGGAACTCAGGGTCACGGTCAAAGCCTCCTCAGCCTGGGGCTGGGTGGGCGTGGCCATCATCCTGATAGTCATAATCGGGTTGGCCTTTACCTTCAAGAAACTTGGCAGGAGGTAAGATGTCCTCGGTCATCGAGACTCAAGGTCTGACCAAGGCCTATGGCCGCCAGAAAGCCGTCGAGGACTTGAACCTCAAGGTCGAGCTTGGCGAAATCTTCGGCTTCCTCGGCCCCAACGGCGCGGGCAAGACCACCACCCTGCTGATGCTCCTGGGCTTGACCGAGCCATCCCTGGGCCAGGCCAAGGTCCTGGGATTCGATCCGGTCCGGGAGCCTCTCGAAATCAAGCGTCAGGTCGGTTACCTGCCGGAGAACATGGGCTTCTACCACGACCTGACCGCCCGGGAGAACCTGACCTTCGTGGCCGAATTGAACGGTCTGAGCGGCGCCAGGGGCCGGGACAGGGTGGAGACGGCCCTGAAGAAGGTCGAGTTGTCCGCCGAGGCCGAAAAGTTGGTGTCGGCCTATTCCCGCGGCATGAGGCAGAGGCTGGGCCTGGCCGAACTGTTGGTCAAGGACCCCAAGCTGGTCTTTCTGGACGAACCGGCCCTGGGCCTGGACCCGGACGGCATGAACAAGATGCTGGACCTGATCGTGTCCTTGAACAAGGATCAAGGCATTACCGTGGTCCTGTCCTCGCATCTGCTGGATCACGTCCAGCGCATCTGTGATCGCGTGGGTATAATGAACCGGGGCCGGATGGCGGCCCTGGGCTCGATAGACGAACTGGCCGCCCAGATGCCGGGCGGCGGCGAGGGTAAGAATCTCGAAGACATATATATGCGCTATTTCCGGGAGAGCTGAGCCATGCTGACCATTTTTCGCAAAGAGCTGTCCGACCATTTCAGCTCGACGCGCTTTTTAATCCTTTTCTGCCTGATCGTAATGGTGGCCCTGGTCACGACCTACATGGTCGGCGCCAGCTTGAAGCAGGAACTGGCCGGCGTGGCCAAGCCCAAATACGTTTTTCTGCTTCTGTTCACCGCCACCGGCCAGTTCTTTTCGCTGGCCCAGTTCATCGCCTTCTTCGGCCCTCTGATCGGCCTGATCATGGGCTTTGACGCCATCAACCGCGAGCGCAACGCCGGCACCCTGTCCAAGCTGGTCTCCCAGCCGATCTTCCGGGACGCGATCATCAACGGCAAGTTCCTGGCCGGCGTGGCCACCATCGCCGTCATGCTCACCAGCCTGGCCCTGCTGATCTCGGGACTGGGGCTCATCACCCTGGGCGTGATTCCGGGTTGGGAGGAAGTGGCCCGGCTGTTCATCTATCTGCTGGTCAGTATTTTTTACGTGGCTTTCTGGCTGGGCCTGTCCATTCTCTTTTCGATTCTCTTCCGCTCCATTGCCACGTCGGCCCTGGCCGCGGTGGCCCTCTGGATATTCCTGTCCTTCTTCGTGGCCTTCGGGGCCGGCCTCCTGGCCAATATAGTGGCGCCGGTGGACAATCAGGACAACCTGCAGCAGGTAATGGCCAGTCAGAAGGTGACCCGGGCCGTGACCCTGGCTTCCCCCGTGTACCTTTATTCCGAAGCCACTTCCACCGTGCTGGACCCCTTCCGCAAAACCACCAAGGCCCTGGTGCTGGTCGGACCCATGGAAAAACTATCCATGAGCCGGTTTCAGAACCCGCTGCCACTGGATCAGTCCATCCTGGTGGTGGTGCCTTACCTGACCTCCATGCTGGCGTTGACCTTCATCTGCTTCGGGGTCTCGTACCTGGCCTTCATGCGGCAGGAGATCAGGTCGGTCTGATCGGCCGGCGGATATGAATCTGAACCCGGGCGGGGGATTCCCCCGCCTTGGTTTTTCAAGCCCGGACCAGGCGCAGCAAAGCTATTTCCGGCGCCACGCCCAGCCTGAAAGGCAGACCCACCGCGCCCAGCCCGGCCGAGACATGCAGCAGGCCTTCCTTTTTGGTGTAAACGCCGTGGGTGTATTCATAAGCGAATTGGGCCAGGTTGCGGCCGTCGGGTAGGGCGAACTGTCCCCCGTGGGTATGGCCGCAGAGGGTGAGGGGTATCCGGGCCAGGCGGGCCTGTTCAAAGCTGGTGGGCCGATGGGCCAGTAATACGCGCATCTGGTCTTCCTCCAGGCCGGCGCCGGCTTGGGCGATGGGCAGCGGACCGCCGGAACTGGTCCAATGGCGGCCGTTGTCGTCCACGCCGATGAGGGCCAGGGGCAGGCCTTCAGCCAGGAAAGAATGATGCCTGTTGCGGAGCATGGTCAGGCCCCGGCCGTGCAAGGCCGCGGTAACCGACTCCGCGCCGGTGTAGACGTCGTGGTTGCCGATTATGGCGAAGACGCCCAGAGGGACGCGGGCCAGAATAGGCAGGCAGCGCACCAGTTCATCGCTGAAGGAAGGATTGTGGTCAATCAGGTCTCCGGTCACCACCACCAAATCTGGATTTAAATCCCGGGCCAGGGCCAGGGCCTGGGCCACTTCATCCATGGTGGTCCAGAGTCCCACGTGCAGGTCGGACAGGTGGGCTATTTTGAGCCCGTCGAGAGTCTGGGGCAGGTCGGGATAAGCCAGATCGTAGCGGACGACTCGAGGCGGCTGCGTGGCCCGAACCAGGCCCCACCCGGCCGTGGCCAGAGCACCTGACCAGATGGCTACCTGGGCCGATTTTATCAGGAAACGGCGGCGTTCCGGGTTGGCCGGTTCCGGTAGGACCGGTCCTTGACCCAGCTTTCGGATCAACTCGGCGGTTCGGCGGGGCAGGGTGTAGAAAAGGGCGACCAGGATGGTCAGGGCGCTGCCCGCGGCCAACCAGAGGACCGTCCCCACCTGCCAGGTCACGAAAGGCCGGATAACCAGAGCTATCAACCAAGACGGCGGCGGCAGAGGTTGGCTCATGGCCCAGTCAAAAACGAACCAGGGCAGGTTGCCGGCCAGGAACAAGAAGTACGGCGCCCAGCGCAGCCAGGGCCGGCCGGCCAGCCTGCGCCGCCAGATGATCAGACCCAGGACCTGGGCCGCCAGGAAGGCGCCGAGCGCGATGGCGAGAAAACGGGTCATGGCGGCTTCAGGATGTAATTACCGGAATATTTTGTCAAGTTGGAAAACAGTTGTCTTTTCTTGTGTTTTTTTCATAAAATTCGATCTTTTCTTATTTTGGATCGGAAGAGAGTCAAGGCTAACTCTTTAGCCACGAAGGACACGAAGTTTTTTATATTTTAAATCGCAAGAGGGTCATGAACGATAGCCAGCCTGACCGCTCCGCGAGGGGCCGGCCCGAACCACCGGGCAAGTCGGCCATGCTCAGCTTTCTCCTGGGCATGGCCGCGGCGGCCTACATCGTGGAACAACTGGTCTATAATTTCGTGATGGCCATCACCACCTATTTTCAAAAAACGGCCGACCCCCAGGACATCGCGCCCAGCCTGGCCCTGGGCTTTACCATCAACCACACCGCCGCCGTCTTCATACCCGCCGCGGGCGGCATGCTCTGGCTGTGGAACTTCAGACTGGTTTTTTGGGGCGGCGTGGTTCTGAGCCTGATAGCCCTGATCCTGACCCGGTACATTCCCCGGCATTGATTCCGGTGACCGACCGGGGTAGTATTACCCAACTTTGAACCGGCCGGGGTAGGATGAATCGTTCCTGGATAAAATGGATTATCGTCGCCGCGGTCTTGGGTTTGGTCTTGTTTGTGCTGGTTTTGGGTTTTTATTCTTCGCTTCCTTTTCCCGGGCCTTTCGAGGGGATCGTTCTGGATGCAACCACGGGCCAATCCATACCCGGCGCCAACGTGACCGCCAATTGGTGGTGTCATAACAATCCTCTGCCGGACGGACCGGGACACTTCACCCTGAGCCTGTCCGCCAAGACGGGCCAGGACGGCCGATTCAAGATAAAAAAACAGACTAACCGGGGCGGTCTTTTTGGCTCGAGTTTTAGTCTGACCGCCACCGCCAAAGGCTATATCAATTCCGTCTGGGTGGTGGACCCCAAGGGTACACCCCTGCCCCGGAGCACGGTCAACTACCCCCTGGTGGACACTTCCCTGCACACCTCCCTGCCCGGAACTCTTTTGATAAAACTCAAGCCCGCCGAGCCGGTTCTGCGCCAAGCGATCAAATCCGATGATCCCTTGATCAGTAAGATCGCCGAGGAAGAGCTGCGGAAGTTGAAGTCAAGATGAATTCACCAGCGCATCCAGGACTCTATTGAGCCCAGTCGGGCTTGTGACTCCCTCACAAGGCGGCTAAACTCTTCGGGCTTTTCCGTGGTCACGGCCTGCCTGGCGTCTTCAATCCCCGCCAGTTCCCCGTGGGACATCTATCCCGCCTTCTTGACGGGGCAAGCGCTACCCTCGATAATTGTTTATCAGTCCCTCCGCAATTGGGACTTTTCGAGGCCCAGAAAGAAAGGAGCAATTGAGTGAAAAGAACTTTAACGGTCGTAATGGCGTTCATACTGGTCGTGGGCGTTTATTTGCCTCAACTCCGAGCCGCGGACGTGAATGTCCAGATCGGGACGACGCCGGCGCCGGGCGGAAGTCCGCCGCCGCAGGCGCCGGCTCACGGAGTTCGGGCTAAAAGGATGTACAACTTCTATCCCAGCGCCAACGTCTATTTCGAACCAATCCGCGGCCTGTGGTTTTACCTGGAGGCCGGAGCCTGGAAGTTCGGCGTGTCGCTGCCGACCAGTTTCAAGTTGAAGCTGGGCGACGCGGTCAGCCTGGAGCTGGACACGGACAAGCCTTATACCTTCAACCAGGAACATTTGAAGAAGTATCCTCCCGGCCAGGCCAAGAAGATGGGTGGCGCCGGGGACTTGATTCCAGACCAGGGCAAGGGTAAGGGCAAAGGTAAAGGGCAAGGCAAGTAGAGTATCTTCCTCTGGAACGAAACCGAAAGGCGGCCGGATGGCCGCCTTTTCAGTGTCGGGCCGCTATTCGTTCACCTGGTTGAACATATGAATTCATTGCGTCTTCCGCTTGCACTCGGTCTAGGTCTCTGCTATGATGTAGCTACTTTGTAGCCAAACTTCCGTGAGGTAACCATGTCCAAGGTAAACATCACCTTGAAAATCAACGGCGATGCGTACGAAGTGGCCGTCCCGCCGTGGCGGACCCTGGTCGAAGTGCTCCGGGAGGACCTTAACCTGACCGGCACCAAGATCGGCTGCCAGACCGGCGACTGCGGAGCCTGCACCGTGCTGCTAGACGGCCGGAGCGTCACTTCCTGTCTGACCCTGGCCGTGGAGGCCGACGGCCGGGAGATCACCACCATCGAGGGGCTGGCGGCCTCAGGAGAGGAATTGCACCCCCTGCAGACCGCCTTTGTCGAACATGGGGCGGTCCAGTGCGGGTACTGCACGCCGGGCATGATCCTGTCGGCCAAGTACCTGTTGGACCAAAATCCGAATCCCACTGAGGCCGAGATCAGGCGCGGCCTTTCCGGCAATCTCTGCCGGTGCACCGGGTACAACAAGATAGTGGAGGCCATCGCCGCGTCGGCGGAAAAGAGGAAAGCCGCCGGGAAGGAGGCCTGACATGGGCCTGCCCAGGTTCAATTATCTAGCCCCGAAGACAATCAAGGAGGCCTCGGCTTTGCTGGCCGAACATGGCGACAAGGCCAGGCTTATGGCCGGCGGGACCGACCTGTTGATACGTCTCCGCCACCGGGCCATGACCCCGGAGTATGTGATCAGCCTGCGGGGAGTGCCGGGTCTGGACCATGTATTTTTTGACCGGTCGGCCGGACTGAACATTGGGGCCCTGGCCAAATTGGCCGACGTGGCCGGCCATCCGGAGATACGGAAGCATTATCCGGCCCTGGCCGAATCGGCCTCGGCTACGGCCACGGTCCAGATACGCAACATGGGCACCCTGGCCGGCAATATCTGCAACGCCGCGCCTTCGGCCGATAACGCCACCCCCCTCCTGGTTTACGAAGCGGAGGTGACGATAGTCCATCCCGGCGGCGAACGGGTTGTGCCTATGGATGAATTCTTCCGCGGCCCTGGTCTGACCGCCCTGGAAAAAGGCGAGATCGTCAAGGAGATCATTATGCCGCCGCCCGGCCCGCGCACCGGCTCGAATTATCGGAAGATATCCGCCCGCAGCCGTGTGGACATTGCCGCGGTAGGTGTTGCCGCCCTGATGCAACTCGATGAAGAGGGAGTGGTTTCCAAGGTCAGGATCGGTCTGGGCGCCGTGGCGCCCGTTCCTTTGCTGGCCCACCGGGCCGCAAGGATACTTGCCGGCCGAAAACCTTCCCCGGAATTGATCGAACAGGCCGGTGACCTGGCCGCGGATGAAGCCAGGCCCATCAACGACGTTCGCGCCACGGCCGCGTACCGCCGGCGCATGGTCAGGGTCCTGACCATAAGGGCTCTCCAGGCCAGCTTGGACCTGGCCGTGAGCAAGATGACGGGGTGCGAATCATGACCGAGTGTCGGCCTTCTGAATATAAGTACATCGGCCGAAACCTGCCGCGGGTGGACGCGCCGCTCAAGGTGACGGGTCAGGCCCGTTACACGGCCGATATCAAGCTGCCGCAAATGCTCCACGGCGGAATATTGAGGAGCCCGGTGCCCCACGCCCGGATAAAACATATTGACGTCTCCCGAGCCAAAAGCCTGCCCGGGGTCAAGGACGTGATCATCGGCGAAGACACGCCCAAGATCAAGTACGGCAACTGGCGCCTCTTTCCGCAGACCCAGGACGAACTGCCCTTGAAAGTGGACAAGGTCCGGTTCATTGGCGACGAACTGGCGGCCGTGGCCGCTATTGACCCGGATATCGCCGAGGAAGCCCTGTCCTTGATCAAGGTCGAGTACGAGGAGTTGCCAGCCGTGTTCGACGTGGATGCGGCCCTGGCCCCGGGCGCGCCGCTTATCCACGACGAGATTCCGGAACTCAAGACCAACGTCAGCCTGGACCGCAAGATCGACGTGGGCGACGTCGAGGCGGCCTTGGCCGCCGCGGACTACGTGCGCGAGGATTTCTTCACCGTGCACGCGGTCTCGCACGCCTATCTCGAGCCTTGCGCCACCGTGGCCGAAGTGGACCTGGACGGCCGCCTGACCCTCTGGACCTCGACCCAGACGCCCTACATTGTCCAGTGCCTGCTGGCTTCGACCCTGGGCCTGCCGGAAAACCACGTGCGGGTAATCAAACCCTTTGTCGGCGGCGGTTTCGGCGGCAAGATGGAGTTGCGGTCCTGGGAGTTCTGCGCCGCCTTTCTGGCCCGCCGGACCGGCCGGCCGATCAAGTTCGTCTTGACCAGAACCGAAGAACTGGCCACGGGCCGGCGCCGTCACGGCATGAAGCTCAGGACCAAGACCGGTTTCAAAAAGGACGGGACCATCCTGGTCCGTGATTTCGAAGCCTTCTTGGATGGCGGGGCCTACAACGCCATGGGACCGACGGCCACGTTCCTGTGCGGCAACTTCGGGGCCATGTTGTACCGGTTCCCGAACTACAGGTACAGGGGCTATCACGTGTACACCAACAAGCCGCCGGCCAGCGCCATGCGCGGCTTCGGCGCGCCCCAGGCCCTGTTCGCCTGCGAGACCCAGATGAACATGGCCGCCGAGGACCTGGGTCTGGACCCGCTCGACCTCAGGATCAAGAACGCCATGGTGCCGGGCGACGTCATTGAAGGCGTGGCCACGATCAGCTCCTGTGGTTTTATCGAGTGCCTGGAGAAAGTGGCCGAGATGACCGGCTGGCGGGAGAAGAGAAAGAAGCCGCCGCGGGGTAAAGGCATCGGCGTGGGTTGTTACAGCTTCATCTCCGGCGGCGTCTTCAACTGGTTCAACACCCAGTACAACTTTTCCGCGGCCGAAGTCAGGGCCTATCCCGACGGCACGGTCCACCTACTGACCATGGCCTCGGACATCGGCCAGGGGTCGGACACGGTGTTGCGGCAGATACTGGCCGAGGAACTGGGCGTGAGCCTGGAAAGGATCAGGATCACTTCGGCCGACACCACCATGACACCCAAGGCCGACCTGGGCAGTTGGGGCAGCCGGGTGACGCTCATGGCCGGCAACGCGGTCCGGGACGCGGCCAGGAAGATCAAGGAGCAACTGGCCGGTACGATCTCGGCCCGGTTCAACTTCAACGTCATCCACGAGATCGCCTTTGGCGGAGACCGGGTCTTTTCCAAGGCCAGGCCGGAGCGGGGCCTCGGTTTCGGCGAGGCCGTGCACATGACCATGAAGGCCCAGCGCGGGGCTGAGATCGTGGCCCGGGGCTATTACACACCGCGGGACAAGGGCCTCACCACGCCGGCCTTTTCGTTTGGCGTGCAGGTGGCCGAGGTGGAAGTGGATCAAGAGACCGGCCTGGTCAAAGTCGAGAAAATGACCACGGCCCACGACTGCGGTACGGTGATCAACCCCATGTCCGTGGAAGGACAGCTCGAAGGCTCGATACACATGGGCTTGGGCTACGCCTTGAGCGAACAGTTCGTAATGCGCGACGGCCAGACCCTCAATACCACCTTCCTGGATTACAAGATGCCGGCGGCCGAGGACATGCCGCCCAGCGAGAGTGTGTGCGTGGACACGTACGAGCCGGAAGGGCCGTTTGGGGCCAAGGAGGCGGGTGAAGGACTGGCCATACCCACGGCGCCGGCCCTAGCCGAGGCCGTGTATCATGCCACGGGGTACCGCTGCCTGGACTTGCCTATAACTCCGGAAAAGATCCTGCGCGGCACCGGCGTGATGAAGGACGAGTAAGGAAAAGAAGCAGATCGGCCACAAGGACAATGAGCACACTCAGGTGGAATATATATTTTTCCGGCGACATGGATGAGCACGGTATCCGAGCCAGGTTCAACCCGTTATGAGGTCAGGCTGGAAGTGGTGCGGCCAGGCGCCGCGCCCGTGTGCCTGGAAACGGGTTGCCTGCCCTGTCGGGGTTGTCCCGGCTGGCGATTCATGTTGACGGCCCTGCTGGACCCCGAAGGAGTCTGGGGCGACTTCCCCATACATTGCGGCTGCACCGGCCTGACCGTGAAGATGAAAACCTGAGACTCACCTCCTGATCATTTCCCGGACCGGCTGGAGGCCCGGCGGGATGAAGCCCGGATCGAGATTCTGGGCCGGCGCGATCGGCAGCCAGCAGATGGCTTTGGTGCCGCGGCCCTCTTCACTGGTCAGGCTGGTCTCCCCGCCGTGGGCCTGGAGGACGGTCTGCACCAGAGCCAGTCCCAGGCCGGTCCCTTTGCCTTTTTTAGTGGTGAAAAACGGGGTGAAGACGTTGGGCAGGTCCTGGGCCGGTATGCCGCGGCCGTCGTCCTCGACCTCGATCCTGATCCGTTCTCCCTCCGACTCGACCCGCACGGTTATCCGACCGCCGGGATCGCTGGCTTCGATGGCGTTTTGCAGGAGGTTGGCCAGGGCTTGGTGCAACAAGGCCTGGTCGGCCAAGACCGGCGGCGTGGGCTGATCTTGCAGCCTAAGGTCCAGGCCCTTGGACTCGGCCTGGGTCCGGTTCTCGGCTAGAAGTCGCGCCAGCTCTTCGACCGGGTGCCAGACGGTCAAATTCAGTTCGGCTTTCCGGGAGAAACTGAGCAGACTTTCAGTGAAATTCAGAATCTGGCGGGTGTTTTCTTCGATTATGGCCAGGGAGGCCCTGGATTCCGCGGACAATTGGTCGGCCTTTAGAATGGCCAAAGCCAGGATGAGGTTGTTGAGAAAGTTGCCGACCTGGTGATTGACTTTGGAGGCGGTGGTGCCCAGCACGGCCAGGCACTTGGCGTGGTTGAGGTCGGTCATGGCCGTGACCAGGCGATTCAGGTAATCCTTCAGGGCGGTCTGCATTTCATTGAAATGAGCGGCCAGATCGCCCACCTCGTCAATGCTGTCGGTGTCGATGGGTTCGGTGAGATTACCCTGGGCCGCGCGGGCCACGCCCTGATGCAGTCGGCCCAGAGGCGTCAGAATCCGGCGGGTGGTCAGCCAAGCCAGTAAGGTTCCGACCAGCACGGCCGCGACCACGACTCCGAGGGAGAGCCAAAGGGCCTGATTGAGGAAAAAGAAGGCCTCCCAATACGGTTGGGTCATATACAGGGTCCAGCCCAGATCACGGACTTCCACTCTCAGAAAGATGGTTCTTTTGTCCTGGTAAGGCGCGATCCAGAAATCGGGCCGGTGACGGCGATCCAGCAGCAACGACTTCAAGGTCGCCGGATCGTGGGTATCCAGCTTCTTTTTTTCTTCCCAACCGTGAATATCCAGGGGCGGCGGCTGCGGGAGATCGGCCGGCGCTTCGATCTCCATCTTCTGGCCGAAACGCCGGGATACCTCGTCGCTGGAGATCAAGGTCCGGTTCTGATCCACCAGGTAAACGTGGGCCTCTGGGCCGAAGTTCAGGTCGCGCTTGAGTTGAATAATGACGTCCCAGACCGGTTTGAGGTTTAGCCTGGCCCAGACCACGGCCGTTAGGCGGCCGTCGTAATAGACAGGATGGGCCAGGAACATCACCGGCACCCGATCTAGGATGACCGTCCTGGAATAGGCCAGCCGGCCCTGTAGGGCTTCCTGAAAGGTATGCCAGGCCTGCCGGTTGTAAAGGTCCTGGTTGAACCAGGCGTTGGCCAACTCCTGGCCTTTGAGGTCCACCAGCGAGATGTATTGAAAATGGGTCAGTTCGTGCTTCATCTCGAGGAAGGCCATGTGGGTCCGCCAATTGTCGAGGCGGATGGCGGCAACGTATGAGGCCATGGCCTTCACTTCATCGAAGGCCGTGGTCAGATAGAGTTCGATATGCCGGGCCGCCTGGGCCGAGGCGACCCGATAGTCGGCCTGAATCGTGGATAGAAAGGCCTGGTGACTGACTATGGCCAGGCCCAAGCCAATGGCCAAGGCGGTAACCACCGTCAATGGTATTACCAGTAGAGTGAATTTCCGGAAGATGCTTTTTCTGGCCATGGCTCTTGCTTGCCCACTCCGCTGATAACTATTACCAGACCCACCTTAAGGTGTCAAAGACGCGGGCAAGCCGATCAGATGCCTGGCCGGGCAGTACGAAAACGGTTCCTGGTTGAATGGGGAGATTAACCCCGGCCCCCAGAATAGTCTAGCGCGTGGAGAACAAAAAACAGGGGCGGGGTTCATTCCCGCTCCTGCTTACTTCGTTGTACCAGGACCCGGGCAGGCGATAAAAAAGCCCGGCGTCCGGCCGGAATGATCTTCCAGGCCGTCAGTCGGGCTGTCTCGAGAACCAGGGTCTGAGGCGTGTTATGATCGCTTAGGGGTTTTGGAGTGGGCTGTCGTCCAAACCCAGTTTCATCTTGACGCCGATGGACTTGTATTTTTCTTCTTCAATCAGGTGCTTGAGCTGTTCGACCTTCTTGACGTCATCCAGAGTGTATTGCCGCCGATTGGTCGTGGTCCGTTGGGGCTGTAAATAATCGTTGAATTCTTTCTCCCAATAGCGCAAGGTTGTTTTCTTGACCCCGGTCAGTTTGGACACCTGATCAATGTTTAAAAAGACCTTCTGTAAAACGTCGTTGCTCTTCATACAGCTACTCCTGACTGAGCGGCGTCCGGATTAACGGTCCGAGAGGAAGACCCGCGATGCTCTATCTCCTATATCGGCCCGTCCTGGAAATAAGTTTAAGCCTTTTTGAAATTAGGGCTGAAAAGTTTTAGGAATTCTACCGCGGCATGCACCTTTTCTCCTTTGTTCCTTCTCCTTGTTCAAGTTATCGGCTAAGAGGCCTCGATTCTTTAATAGAATCTTTCCAAGGCGGATTAATAAGGATAACCGATGAAGGAGGATCACCTTGCGGCCTTCCTGCCAGAAGTGCGGCCGGCTTCTCCAGCCCGGCGAATTGAGCTACCAGGTCAAGATTGAACTGGTTTCGACCTTTGATGGATATATTGAAGAGTCGCCAGGGGATGTGGACCAGGAGATCGACAAGCTGCTAGAAACCCTGGCCCATCAGAATCCCAAACAGGCGGCCGATGACGTGGCCCAGACCATTATGTTGACCCTGTGTCGGAATTGCCGCAACCGTCTGGTCAAGGAATACGATATGGAAGCGGTCAGAGTGGTCCACTGAAAGCCGGGACCATGGGACGGAGGTCCACCGGCCACGCCTATCGCGACTTGAATCGCCGGTCAGGACAAAATAGAATAACAACCTCTGGTCTCCATCTTATCGGTAACTATCTCGGGGAGATGCCATGAGCCGTTTGCTGAACGCGACCCTGGGGGCTTTACCGGACCTTATGGCCGCCCAGAATCCGGACAACGAAGCCTTGGTTGATCTGGTGACGGGCCAGAGCCTCTCCTACGCCGACTTCTCCCGCGAGACCGATCAACTGGCCCGCGGATTGATCGCCCTGGGATTGAAGCCGGGCAGTCATCTGGCCTTGTGGGGCGGCTCGACTATCACCTGGCTTCTGACCCAGTACGCGGCGGCCAAAATCGGCGCGGTTATAGTCAGCGCCGACCCGAACGCCGACGCCGGGCAGATGGCTTACCTTCTCGAACAATCGGACGCCGAAACCCTGGTAGCCATAGGCGGTTACCAGAACCGCCGGTTCTCGGACATCGTCCTTCAATTATGCCCCGAGTTGGCCTCCGAAGGTGGCAAATCTCCAAAACCAAGACGGTTCCCTTATTTGAAAAACTTGATTCTGGCGGATAGGGACGCGCCCCCCGGATTCAGGCCCTGGGCCACGTTGAAAGACCTGGGAGATCAGGTTTCCAGGGAAGCATTGGCGCGGCGCAAGGAGGCGGTAAAACCTTCGGATGTAACCTTGATCTCCTATACCAGCGGCACCACGGGTGCACCCAAAGGAGTCATGTGCACTCACTACGGGCTTATAAACACTTCACTTCAGTCAGCCTTGATCCAGGAGATAGGCCCGGATGATCGGGCCGGGCTGTGCGTGCCTTTATACCATATGTTCGGCAACACCTGCGCCGTTCTGCCGCAGCTCCTCGAGGGCGGCGCCGTGGTCTTGTTGGGCCAGTATTTTGAAACCGAAGCGGCTTTGCGCGGCCTGGCCGAAGGCCGCTGCACCGTCATCTATGGCGCGCCCAGTCAATTCATCGCCTTGATGGAACAGCCCTTGTTCGGCCGGGTGGATACCTCCAGTCTGCGGGGCGGGATCATGGGCGGCGCGCCTTGCCCTCTGGAGGTGATGAAAAAGGTGGTCGAAGTCATGGGCGTCAAGCGGGTCTTGGTCGGCTACGGCCAGACCGAAGCCTCGTCCTGGATAACCTTGACCCGGCCCGATGATCCACTGGAGGTCCGGGTTTCGACCATCGGCCGACCCTTGGATCAGGTTGAAATCAAGATCGTCGATCCGCGGACCGGCGAAACGGTCCGGCCGGGCGAAGCGGGTGAACTCTGCGCCCGGGGTTTTCTAATGGCGGGGTACTACAAAATGCCCGCGGCCACGGCCGGCGCCATCGATGCCCAAGATTGGCTTCATACGGGAGACCTGGTCTGGCTGGACCAGGACGGTAACTACCGCTTTACCGGTCGGATCAAGGATATGATCTCCTCCGGAGAGGCCGAAATAAGTCCGGTCGAGGTGGAGGAGGTCCTGTACGCCCATCCGCAGGTCATGGTGGCCGCGGTCTTCGGGTTGAACGATCAGGAAGGCCGCAATCGGATTGCGGCCTGGCTGAAAGTGCGGGCCGGGACGGACTTGACGGAAGAAGCGGTCAGGGATTTCTGCCTGAAAAGGCTGCCCGCCGCCTCGGTCCCGGATATCATTCATTTCACCGAGACCTTCCCCATGACCGCCACCGGCAAGATACAGAAGTTCAAGATGAGAGAGATAACGCTCGAGCTGCTGGCGGGAAAAGGGTGATTGATTATATCATCGCTTGATCAATCACCGTCCAGCACGAGAATGAAACAGCCGCCGCCTCCACCGCCCGATCCGCCTCCGCCGTTGCCGCCGGATTGACCGAAAATAGCCGTGACGGACTTGGATTCGCTTAGCACCACGGTGCAAGCGCCGGTGCCGGAGCAAGCGTCCCGCCATCCCAGGAAAGTGGAACCGGCGTCGGGTGTGGCGGTCAAAACGACGACGGTGTTCTGGTCAAAACCCTGATGACAGGTCGGGCCGCAGTCAATACCGGCCGGGTTGCTTAGAACGCGGCCGCCGCCCGGACCTATTTTATAAACCACCAGCCCTACGGCGATCCGCTCGAAGGAGCCGATGTCGCTGATAGCCACGCCGTCGCCGTCTCCGTCCCGGGGCCTGGTGGTCCCTCTTTGGTCGGCCAGGCCGGGCTGGACCGGATCGGCAGCGTCCACGGCCGGGCTGCCCGTCAGGAGGGCGTGGGTCTGGGTCGGGCCGCCGTTGTCGGCCAGCGGGCCGAGTCTGGGATCAGGATCCACCAGGTCGCCGGCCGTCAAGGTCACAACGCAGGAAGTTAAGTCGCCAATCAGGTTGTACCCGGCGCTGGTAAGCGTGCCGGCGCAGTCCGGTCCGTCAGGGCCGGCGTTCCCGGCCAGGAGAGAACCCCGGGCCGTGATGGCGCCCGCGGCCCGCAGGCCGCCACCCCTGGTCGTGGTCGTATTGCCGGATACGGTGCAATGGGCCAGGTTCACGTTGCCGCCGGCGGCGTTGTAGAGGCCTCCTCCGAAATTGGACGAGTTGCCGCTGATCGTGGAGTTGCTCAAGGTTAAAACGGGCGAGCCGGCGCCGTTGTATAATCCTCCACCTTGGGTCGCGGCCGTATTGCTGTTGAAGGTGCTGTTCTCGACGGTGGCCGAGGCCCCCCAGTCGTTATGTACGCCGCCGCCGTAATCGGCCGAGTTCCGGCTGAAGGTGCAGTCGGTGACGGACAGGGTGGCGTTAAGGCTGTTGTATACGCCGCCACCGGTATTAGTGGTAGTGTTGTCCGCGACCAGGCCTTCCCTCAAGGTCACCGAGCCGCCGGGATTATAGATGCCGCCGCCGAAATTGGCCGCGTTGGCGACCAGGCGGAAGCGGCTCAAGGCGAGGCTTCCGCTCACTAGGTAGAACCCGCCGCCCAGATTGGCGTTGCCGTTGGTGACGGACAGATCAGTGCAGTTGACCGCGGCGTTGCCGGCGATCTGGAAGACTCCCTGGGTTCCGCCGCCGCTGACGGTCAATTGGTCCGCGCCCAGGCCGTTGATGGTCAGGTTCTTATCGATGACCAGGACGCCGGCGATCAAGGTAATGGTTTGACCGGAAAGGGAGGAGTCAAAAACGATGGTGTCTCCGGCCGCGGCGTTGGCCACGGTCCAACGCAGGCAGCCCGGATCGGCCACGTTGTCCGTGGCTTTGGTCACGGTCCAGGTGGCGGCCCAGGAGGTCGAAGCCAGCAGGAGGCAGAAAAGAGGCAAGGCCAAAAAGAAGGCGGCCTGGAGACGCCTGGTGGAGAGACCCGCAATGATCATGTCGTCAGCTCAGCACCAGAACCTGGACCTGACTGGGCGCCAGGGCCACGCCGGGACAGTTCATGCTCTGGCCGTTCTGGCCGGTCGTGCCGGTCATTCTGACGGCCGGCGCTCCTCCCACCAGTACGGTGGCGCTGCCGATCAGGAACCTGGTCGGCCCCATGATCATGCCCGAGACCACGCCCATCTGCACGCCGGCCTCATCGCCGTTGCTCAGGGGTATCTGGGACATCAGATTCAGGGCCGGCATGCCACTGACCAGGACCGTGCGGGCCGCGGTCGAGGGGTTGGCCGTGGCGTTCGTGGATATATTCGGATAGGGGACGGGCACGGGCGCGCCCGCCGCGGCCGGTGTGTTGCACACGTCCGGGAAGCCCAGGTTCATCCCGCCGGCCATGCACGACATGAACATTAGCTGACCCTCCTTTCACATATCCGGATGAAATGGATTCTCTCAGCCCAGATGTATCTGCTCGGCCTCCACCTTAACATGTTTTTCAGACTTGATAATGGAATTCCTGGAGTGCATGATCATGGTTCCGTCCACCAGCCACCGCGTCGAGGCGGCTTGAACCTCTTCATGCTCGGCCACATAGCGATACGAAGCAGTCAGCCGTTGAACGACTCTTCGGAAGACCAGGTCCAGCGACTGTCCGATCATCTTGACCCGTTCCACTTGACCGTGCAGCATCCGGCCGATATAGGTGAATTTTTTAAACCGGGCCAGACCGAAGGCGGTATTGACCTCCAGAGACTCGGAGGCGGCGGTGAGTTTGTTGGCGGAAGACAGGGTCAAATCCTGAGCGGCGGTGAGCCGCAGGTCGTCCCGACCCTCGATATGCACCGGCCCGTCAAAGATTATTCGTCGTTCCGAGTCCGGACCGCTTGCCCGTTCCAGCACGGCCAGGATGTGGCTTTCACCGGTCGGCGCCAAAGCCAAAAGGACCCGATCCCCTTTTTCCGGTTTCAAGAGGCAACTGGCGGCCTGAACGGCTTTGATCCGGCCGAAACCATTCTCCACCATGAATAGCCGCTCCACCTCGGACAATACCTGTCCGTATTCCAAGACAGGATGGGAGTCGGTCATCTTATAAGCCAGGTTCTCCATATCGTCTCCTTTAATTGGCCAAGGTTACCAGTTTTCGGCTTCGGCCAGGTCCGGGTCAGTGCCCAGAGCAGCCTCGCGGTTGGCGCCCTCCCAATTGACGTGATCCATCAGGCTCCGGTGCAACTTGGTTCGATATAACCGGGCTGATCCGAAATCGGCCGCGGTCAGATCGGCGTGCGAGAAATCCGTATAGGCGCAGTTCGCGCCGATGAACAACGCTCCCTGGCAGAAGGCTCGCGTGAAGATGGCCTGCTCGATATCGGCCCTGGAGAAATCAGCCCGCTTAAGCTTGCTTTTATCAAAGCAGGATTGATAAAGTCGGGCGTCCTTAAGGCTGGCCGCGGTCAGTGTGGTCTCGAGGAAGACGCTGCGTTTGCCTTTCACCGCGTCGAGCTTCGCCCCGGTCAGATCGGCGCCGGAAAAGTCGGATTGAGTGATATCCGCGCCGGTGAAGTCGCAGCCGGTGAAGTCCGCTCCACCGGCCTGGACCATGATGAATTCGGCGCCTCGGAAATCCTGTCCGGGCAGGCGACAATCCCGCAGAAAGGTCTTGTGCAATTTGCAGCCTTTGAGTCTGGCCCCGCTCAAGTCAGCTTCCATGAAGGTCGCCCTGGTCAGGTCCGCGCCGCTCAGATCCGCGTCAACCAAGGAAGCCTGGTAGAGTACCGTCCAGTTCAATACCGCTCCGGCCATGACGGCTTTATCCAGCCGGGCGTGATCCAATACGGCGCTGCTTAAGTCGGCCAGGGTAAGATCGGCGCCGGCCAGGTCCGCGCCGGTCAGGACCGCTTCGCGTAAAACCGCCTCTCGAAGAATGACCCCTTTGAGGTTCATCTTATGCCAGATGACTCCGGTCAGGTCCACTCCGGCCATGATCGCCCCGAAGAGATCGCAGCCGGTAAAGCCGGTTCTTTGGATTTTGGCCACGGTGAAATTCACTTTTCTCAAGACCGTGTTCTCGAAGCGGCCGCCGGACAGGTCCGCGCCGGACAGATCGAGTCCGCTCAAGTCCACGTTCTCGATGGTGTCGTCGCGACGAATGGCGGCTAGGACTTCATCCCTGGTCATGGCAGCAGGTCGGTCCGTTTATGCAGCTTGGTCATTTTAAGGTTGGCGCCATCGAGTTTGGTCCGGCCCAGCACGGACCGATGAAATTCAACGCCGTAAAGATTGGCGCCGGAAAAATCCGTGTCCACCAGTCTGGTCTTGCGCAGGGAACCATTTAAAAGGTTAATCCCCCGCAGGTCCCCCCCACTGAGGTCTGATTTGTTAAAGCTGGTCTGTTTGGCCTGGGTCCGGTTCAGGTTGGCTTGATGCAGGTCGCACTCCTCGATCAGGCTGCCTTCGAGGCGGGCGCCTCGGAAATCGGCCCGGTGCAACTCGGCCTGGCGCCAGCAGGCTTGGGACAAATCGGCGCCGGAGAAATCGGCGCCCGGCATCTCGGAGCCGCCGCCGATCCGGCTGTTGTGCATATCCGTGTCGGTGAAATTGACTTCCCGGCCTTTCACCTGCCAGAAGAAGGCGGATCGGGCCTTCGCGCGGGAAAAGTCTGTCTTATCCAGTGCTGCTTCCGAAAAAAGCCCATGGCTTATATCCGCTCCGGCCAGGTTGGCCCCGGTAAGATCAGACGAGAGAAAGGAACCGCCATTGATTTTGGTATCATTCAGCCGGGCGTCTGACAGTTTCGCTCCTTCCAGAAGAGCACTTTCCATTTCGGCCCCTTGCAGATCGGCCGCGGTCAGGTCCGCGTTTTTCAGCAAGGCTTTCGTCATGGAAGAGCCGCTTAACACCGCTTTGGTAAACTTGGCTTGTTGAAAGAGCCCGCTGTCCAAACGGACGCCCTTTAACGAGGCCCCGGTGAAATCGGCCTCGTTGGCCACCGCCTCGGTCAGGTTGGCTCCATCGAGCTTTGAGCCGGCAAGGACGGTCTTTTCCAGAAAGGCTTCTTTTAAATCCAGGCCGGACAAGTCCAGGCCGGATAAATCGAGACCGGACAAGTTCTTGCCGGCCAGGCTTAGGCCTTGCTTATGGCGTTCGATCACATCTTCCCGGGTTAGAGGCTCCAGGTCATCCACATCAATACCCGCTTTTTTAAGCTGTCCCAAGGCCCAGTCCGGGACGGGGGGCCGTGATTCGGCCTCGGCGATCCTGGCCATCCCGGCCTGGTATCTTTCCGCGGCCGCGCCGGTGACCCGCTTTATCTTGCCTTCGGCCTCGTCGAGTTTGGCCCAGACCTCGGGGTCTACCCGATCCACTTGTTTCAACTTTTCACGAGCCTGACCTAGGGAAGCGAGCATCGGCGCTGGGTCGAAAGGATTGTCGCCCAGGGCGACCTCTTTCCTGTCCAGGATCGTGTCCGGATTCAGGCCGGATTTCCTGAGAGGTTCGTCGAATTTTTTCAGTTCCTGCTGGAAGTGGGCCTGCATCTCTTTTTTCATGGCCGCGATGTTTTCCAGCTCTGGTTTGAGGGCGGCGTCCACGCTGCCTCTTATTTTTTGATCCAGGGCTTGAACGTCAGGCAAGGGAAAATCTTGGGTGGCTTTTCTTTCTTGGCGCTCTTTTTCGATCAGGGCCAGTTCTTCCTCGATTTGGGTGGATAATTCCGGCGGGAGCGCGGCCAAAAGCCACGGTCTCAAGTCAAAACCGGTCCGGCGCGCCTCGAGCAGGTTCCGGCCCACGGGCAGGGGCAGGATTTTGGCTTGGGGATGAACATCGAGCCAGGCCGACAGTGTCTCGTCCACTTGTACTTCGGACCAGGCCGGCCCGGCGATCAGGAAAGCGCGGGCTGGCTCGATCAACTTGGCGGTTTCCTCGGCCGGCTTCCGGCTTGGATCCGGGGCCGCGATTATGGAGCAAAGGTCTGAAGCCTCTTGCCGGGCCAGCCAGGCCTCCAACTCGTCCGCCACCCGCAGGAAGACGTCAGGCCGTCGCGGGCTGATAAAGGTCAAAGCCAAGTCTTTCGATCCTTCGACCGGGAAATCAGTCCCGGCCTCGACCGCGTCACCGGTCCGGATAGTGATCCGGTCCAGGATGGCGCCGTCAAAATGAGGTATCACCAAGCCCGCCGGCAGGCGCTGATTCCTCGGCCGGCCCTGGTCGTCCCAGGCTTCTTTCAAACCCCAGGCGGATCGCGGTTCGGATAATTCCACCGGATTATAACCCAGCCAGGCCCGTCTGATGGTCTGGTGGGACAGGCCATGGGAGCGAAGTATTTTCATCAGTTCCTGGTTTTCCTGCAATCTCTGTCGGCAATCTTCCACGAAGCGGAAGCCTTGTTCCCGCCAGAGCTGATCCGGTTTAGGTTCGAAAAGCATGTCCGGTTCAAAACCCTCGGTCGGGATGCCTCTGGCTTCCAGTCGTTTCTTCTGCTCTTGGAAGGCCTTTTTAATTTCCTGTTGATGTTGAGTTATCTCGGCCTGGGCCTGGGCCACCTGGCCCGGAACTTCCTGAATGGCCGCGGCGGCCGCGGCCAGTTCACCCTGGGCCTCCTCGAGCATCGAGAGGTCTATTTTGATCAGGTGGCCGAATTCGGCCTTCAATTCAACGAGTCTCTTCCTGGCCTCGGCCAATCTAGTTGCCGCCTCGGTCATCTGCCCGGCGCCGCCGGCGGTCAGTTCCGATAAAGGCTGGGTGGAGGCCGGCGCCCGTCCCGCGGCCTCGGCCAAGGCCTCGTCGAGAAGTTGAGGTATTTTCTCCAGTTCGGCCCTGGCTGCCGCCAGCTCTTTTTCGGCCTGCTCCAAGGGGGTCATATCCACGGCCGGCACCGGCCATTTCATTCTTTCCTTTTCCAACTCGAGGTATTCTTCCAGGGTCCGGGGCGGGTCATGCAGTTTTTCCGTAAGCAGGAACAGCCGTCGGACGTCCGAGGCCTCGTCATCGGCCACTTCGGTCACGCCCCGGAAGATCAATACGCCCCGCCAGGCGTTGGGTAAGAGCCAGACCGTATCCAGGTTGGTCTTGACCTCCTTGAAGACGGCGTCGGAAGGACTTCGCCTATCGTTCTTAAGTTGGGTGGCGAAACATTTCACCGCGACGCCGGGCAGGTGCGCCTTGATAAGGGGCCGGGCGTTGTTCATGTTTTCGATGAGCAGGGCTTCGTCGCCGCGCCAGAACCCGGTCAATCGTTGGTCCGGCGGCGCCGCGTTGAAAAAAGTATAGTCCATGTCCTCGGGGAAGTAAGGCCAGCGTTCCCTGAGCCATTTGGCGTCATATGTTCCCAGCTTACTCGATCTTTGCGGCCAGGTGATCTCGTACGGGCCGAAGCCGGCCGGATTCGGCCGGTCCTCGGGCGAAGAGATCAAATGGCCGGGATCTTCCACGTTGGGCGCCAGGACCATAATTTCGCCCGAAGGCAGGCGGACGGGGTTGAGGCCCTTGCCCAGGGGGTTGCGCGGAAAGTCCGGACCGCCGAAAGCGTTGCGATAACCGACCTCGATGGCCTGAAACGGTTGGGGATCGCTCAGGGTCAGTAAACCATTGGGACGGCGGCGCCAATGGCGACGGCCGAAGATGTAAAGACTCTTGTTGATGGGGCCGAGGCGCAAGGAAACTCTCAGGCCGGTAGTGGTCAGGCCGCCCGGAGCAAAGCACCGGCCCAGCATCAAAACTTCGCCTTGCGGCTTGGGCAGGCCTTGATCGAAGATGGTTTCCGCTCCCAGTTGGTCCTGAACGCATGGCCATAGCTCCTGCTCCGGGAGCAGGTCGGCCGGCTCATTCAGATCGAAGAAGAGCAGGATCGAGACGGTCAGGTAGTATTTATCCGCCAGTCCGAAATGATTGAGCAGCAGCGACTGGTCCTGTTCTTTTACCACTTCCACGTTTATCGCCCTCCAAGGCCGATGCGCCGGGCCTCGTTGGTGATGGTGAAGAAGGCCTTGACTTCAACCAAGAATCACATTTCCCTTCAGGCAGGCTATTCTGAAATCAAACAAAGCCATATCGGTCTTATCGATGGCTGTCTTGTTTTGTCTGATATCGAGTTCGTTTTGATCAATCCTTTGATTGGTTCGCCGGATCGCGGTGGTGATTCTCCCGACGCGTGTGTTGAAGTCTTCCAGGCGTTGTTGGTGCATCCTCACGACCCGCTGGCCGAGTTCGATGTCTCTTTCAGCGGTATCCACACGTTCATTGGTAATTCTAATGTGTCTCCGAATGGCCCTGATTTGATTGGTGAAGACTCGAACATCTTGTTGGCCGGCCGTTATGGACTGTTCATGTGCCAAAACCATGTGGTTGGTGGCTTGCAAGTGGGTCTGCCAGGCGTTAATTCTATTGTCAATCGCCTCGATCTTTTTGTCCGAAGCGTTGAAGTGGCCGTTCTGCCACTCGTTGTGCCAGGCCAGGCTTCCTTCGAACTCGACGCCGATATGTATCTCCGAAGCCAGGCCGACCGTGAAGTAGCTCTCCCAGCCGCCGACGTACTGCATTTCTTCGCCATAGACCTTCCTGCTTTCCCCGGCTTCGATCTCCCAGTCGGCGAAAGAGCCGACCAGGCCCCGAAAGGCGCCCACGGTATGCATCTGAATTCCGTGTTTCCCTTCGCCGCCTTCGCCCTTCTCACCCTTTTCGCCCTTTTCGCCTTTTTCCCCTTTTTCGCCCGTAGCGCCGGTGGCGCCAGTGGGACCCCGGGCGCCCGTGGGTCCGATCGCGCCGGTGGCGCCTTTAGGTCCCAGAGGTCCGACCGGGCCGGTGGCGCCCTTTTCACCCTTCAGATCAACATAGGTGTAGTCAGCCTCATCAGACGTCTTCACTCCCAGGCGGGTGCCGTCCCATTTGTATTCAAAGTTGGCCCCGCGGTCGCCCTGATCGCCTTTGGCGCCCGGCGCCCCCGGCACTCCAGGCAGTCCTTGTTGACCGCGGTCGCCCTGGTCGCCCTTTGCTCCGGTTGCTCCACTGGCGCCGGTCGCACCGGTCGCACCGGTGGCGCCGGCGGGACCGGTTGGTCCAGCCGGTCCTGGAATACCCGGAGGGCCTGGCGGCCCTGGTTCGCCTTTTGCTCCGGCCTCGCCCTTTTCACCCGTGGGTCCGGTAGGCCCGGTCGCGCCGGCGGGGCCGGTTGGTCCTACGGCTCCGGCCGGTCCGGGAATACCCGGGGGTCCGATCGGTCCGGCTTCACCTTTTGCTCCGGCCTCGCCCTTTTCACCCGCGGGTCCGGTAGGCCCGGTCGCGCCGGCGGGGCCGGTTGGTCCTACGGCTCCGGCCGGTCCGGGAATGCCCGGAGGTCCGATCGGTCCGGCTTCGCCCTTGTCACCGCGGTCGCCCTTTTCGCCCAACGGTCCTTGCGGTCCCGCTGGCCCCTGAGGTCCCGGAGGCCCCTGCGGCCCGGGGGGGCCTGGAGGTCCGGGCGGGCCGGGTTCTCCGTCTCCGGTGGGTGGGTCGTTGGGCGCGCCGATGCGAATCCAGGAGTTGGCCGTGGGCGACAACAGCACGATCCTTTGGCTGCCAGCCGCGTCTTCGATGTGTATCTTGTTCTGTCCGGCCGTGGTGATGATGTTCATGGTGCTGTTGTCGGCCGTGACCGGGCTGGGATACTCGGGGTTCGGCACCGCTCCGGTGATGATCGGCCGATCCGGGTCTCCCTCGATGAAGGTCAAAAGCACTTCCGTTCCTTTGTGCAGGGGGAAGTGCAGGCCGTGGTCCGAACCTCCGTAAGGTTGCATCATGCGCAGATAAGTCGAGGCCTTGCCGTCCTTCCGGCCCGAAAGATCAAAAGGCAGGACCACCTTATACCGGCCGTATTCGTCCAGTTCGGCGTATTCGCCGCTCGCGGCCGCGTCCACCACGGCGTTGATCACTCCGTAGAACCTTGGTTTTTCGCTGGCCAATTCGGCCCGGAACTGGGCCTGGGCCGGAATGGCCACAAACGAGTTGCGGTAATAGAGCTGCTGTTCTCGCTCGCTCAGAGCGCGCTTGAGGCCGTCTATCATGTACGCCGTCTGAGTGCCTTCATGCTCCATCTTGATGGTCAGGTACTTCTGATTGAAGTTTTCCTGATAATGATCCTGTAGCTCGAAGGTGTATCCTGGTCGGAGATAGGGCACCGCGCTCTCGCCGTAAAATTCGCGTTCCCGGCAGAGATAGGCTTCGGCTCGAACCTGGGCCAGCGTGTCGCCCTCTTCCGGGGTGAGGAAATGGTCGCCGTAAACGTAGATCTGCCCTCGGCCTTCAGGCAGGATTCCGGCCCGGCCGGTCAGTTCGAGAGATGGCGTCAGGTAATTGTAATCCTTGAGCAGAACCTCTTGGGGCAGCATATGCTGGCGGCAGACATAAGATTGGATGACTTCCCGCATATGTCCGGCTTCCAAGCCGGAAGGGGGGGAATAGTAAAGAGTTCGACCTTGAGGCATGTCGGTGTGGGCGATGCCCGTATCGGTGATGATGACCTTTTCGGCGCCGGAGTCCTGTTCGAAGTAGTAATAGAGCCCTTGATGTTCGAGCCAGCGGGAGACGAAGTTCAGATGGCTTTCCCGGTACTGGCTGACATATTCGAGTGATTGATAGGTCTTGGTGGTCTTTATCTCGAAATCCCGGGAAGTCAAGCCGCCGTCCTTGAGGACTTCGACTATTATGTCCGGCAGGTTCATCTTGAGGAATATCTGGTTATGGAAGGTCAGGGAGAGCCACCAGAGCCTGGGCGCCAGCACGGCCCGGTAAAAGACGTATTCGCCGAAGGCCTGCCGTTGTTCAAACCGGCTGAGAATGCCGTGAAAGGGCACGTCGCCTTCTTCGCGCCGGATGATGAAGGTGGCCGGCTTTTGTATTATCCGGCCCAGGTCCAGGTCCCGGCGGTCCGAGACCAGGTCAATCTCGAAGTGGTAGCACTGATTCAAGCCTTCGCTGCCTTTGAAGCTGACCACGTCAAAGGCGTCGGTCGGCAGGGCCTGGGAGACAAAGGCGAATTTTTCTTCGGTGATGAACCTCATGCTAAACCTCCCCCGCGGGTCAGGATTGAGGCGTTTGGGACGGAGAGCAGCCCCGGCCGAGGAGGGCCGGGCTGGCCGGAGTCAATAAGGCCGCCGCTTCGGAATGAGCGGTTTAAATCATGTAATCCTCCGGTACGGCGTCATTATAGGTGAATACCGGAAAAAATCAATCCGGAAGCAGAGGCCTGGTTCTCCGGTCAGGCTCAGAAATCAACGTCCTGGCGGAAGACCGGCCTCAGAACGACGGTCAGGTCGGGGCCCAGGTTCCGGCCGGTGAAAAGAAGGCGGTAATAATACATTTCGCCTAAGATCTTTTTAACGTAAAGGCGGGTCTGATCGAAGGGTATCTGCTCGATGAATTCCTCGATGGTCGTTTCGCCGGCCTGCTCCACCCAGCGTTTGACGTTGAAAGGACCGGCGTTGTAGGCGGCCAGGGCCAGGGGGTATTGGCCGTCGAATTCCTTGATCAAGGCGGCCAGGTACCACGCGCCGAAGCGGATGTTGTTTTCCGGCGAAAAAAGGTCGGCCGGGTGCGGTTCGGCCCGGCCGAGGTGGGCCGCGATCTTACGTCCCGTGGAAGGCAGGATTTGCATCAGCCCACGGGCGTTGGCCCAGGACAGGATTTCCGGCTGGTAAAACGATTCCGTGCGCATCATTGCCAGCAGCAAGGCCGGGTGCAGATGGAATTCATCGGCCGCTTTCAAGACCGGACCGGGATAGGCCAGGGGATAGAAGCGCCGCCGCGCCTTGATCTGGTCCTCGGGGGAGCGGTTCTGGACCAGAAGCCGGAAGTAACTGTATTGGAGGCGGACAAAACCGTCATAATCGCCGACGTGAGCCAGGTAGGCGCTGCTGAAAGCCAGCAGCCTCAACTCCAGATCACCGGCCGCCGAAGAAGGGGACAGGCCCTGTCTCTTGATCAAGGACCGGACGGCTTCGGCCTCGAGATGCAGCAGGTCCACGGCTCCGGCCGCGGCCAAGTTTCTCAGCCGAGTCAGGGCCTGATTCAACACCGGCCCGGCGGCCGGTTGATCCGGGAGGCTTTCGATCCGGCGGCGTTCGACGCTCAATTCGCCCAGGCCCAGTCCAGGATCGCTCAAAGCCCAGACCGCCTGTCCGGCTGATCGGGTCTGGTGGTAGCGGAGGGGCAGGAAGGAATTGTCCAGACCCGGCTGATCCGAAATGAGCAATCTCCGGAAAATAGGCAGGTCCGGCCAATGGTCCTTGTTCCTGATCAGCCCGAGGCGTTCATTCGCCCGCTGCCGGTAGTAGAATTCGGTCTGATCGGCCGCCAGAGGCTGGTAATAACCGGCCGCTTGGGCCTTCAGCCCGGCCTGTTCCAGGGAGCGGCCCAGCCAGTAAGAAGCGCCGGCGGCGTACCGGCTGCCGGGTTGTTCCTTGAGCAGGGCCTTGAATTGTTCGGCCGCCGCCTGATAGCTCCTCTTTCGGAAATAAAAGAGGCCCCGCTGCCAGGGCAGGGCGTCCTTGTATTGTCCCTGGAGGCCCCCAGCGCTGATTCGTTTCCAGGCTTCTTCGGTCTGGTCCGGCTGATCCAGTCTAAGCCGGACCAGCCCGGTCTGGAACCAGGCCTCGTCGGCCAGGGCCGAAGGTTGGATCGCTTCGGCCACGATCCGGTAGGCCTCCGCGGCCTTCTGCCATTGGCCCAGTCTTTCCCAACAGCGGGCGTAGGTCATGGCCGCGCCGGGGTTGGCTCTGACCGTGGCTGGCGCTCCATACGACTGGAAATAGACGAGCGCTTCCTTGACTTGGCCGCTAAAATACAAGAGCCAGGCCTTTTCCGCGGCCAGACCGCCTCGAAAGCCTGGAGTCCCGCCTTGTCTGGACAGGCGTTCGATCAAGGCCAGAGCTTCTTCCAGGCGCCATTCCCGTCGCAGAAACCTGACCAGTTCCAATTTGCGGTCTTCGCTTCCGGGAACTTCCTGGGCCGGAGCCAGCAATTGGTGATATTTCCGGGCCGCTTCGGCCCGGATCGGTCTCTGGTTACTGGCTTCCATGGCCTGGCGGTAGTATTCCCGGGCCCGGGCTTCTTCGTTCCGGGCTTCGAAGATTCGGGCCAAGGCCAGCCTGGCTTCACCTCGGCGGTCCAAAGGCAGCAGGGCTTTGAATTCCCTGATGGCCTCCTCTGAGCGGCCTTCGTGGAACCAAGTTTCGGCTTTGAGCAGTCTGGCTTGGTCAGACCAAATTCCGGCGGGATCAGCCTTGAGATAATCTGAAATAAGGAGTCTGGCTTCGGGGTAACGGCCGGCCAGGTAGCAGGCTTGTCCGCGGAAATAGAGTCCGTAGCCGGCCAGGCTGGCCGGCATGGCTTCCCGACCGGACAGCCATCCGTCGGCCGCGTCGGCCAGACCGAGCTTGAGGGCCGTCAGGGCGGCCAAAAAGCCGGCCAGTTGTTTCTGCCGGACGGTGAGATCACCGGAGAGTATCTCGCTCAGGAGGCCCAGGGTCTCTTCATAATGGCCGTCCGTGTACAGTTCCACGGCCCGGTTATAATCGGACCAGTCCGCTTTCCTGATGGACGCTTGCTTTTTCTCCGGAGCGGCCGGAGTGATACGTTCCGTCTTGGTTTCTAGGGCCGTCGCGTCTCTGATTTGAAGTCGGACTGGCTGGCCCGGTTCACTCGCCCGGCAGGATATGGCCGCCAGGCACACCAGCAAAACAGCGAACCAAGCCGCTGGACGCATCAGCCGGAACTCCAGCACCTGAATAAGTCGAGAGACTCGATACGTCCCTTGATGGATGGTGTAATCCCTGGGGGCACAAGTCGGTTCCCACCGCCGGTTGATGAAAGTGGGGCCTAGGCCGGCGGCAACACATCGAGTTATTTTTCCGTGACCGTAATGGCTCCTTGTTCACAGGCTTCGACGCAAGATTCGCAACCCACGCACTCATCGGCGTTGACCGGTACTGATTTTTTGTTCTGCAGTTCAAATACGTCCGTGGGACAGACTTCCACGCATTCGCCGCAACCGTTACACTTGTCATGGTCAACCGTCACTTGCCACATTGATCAAACCTCCGTTTTCCCCGGCCAGCGGTTTCGCTGGCGATTCCGGTGGAAACATCTCGCTGGACGACTTCGAGGGCCGGACTGTATTACGCCGATATGGTTCTTCTTGCCCTTTAGGCTGTGACTTTGTTTGTATACTTGACCTTCAAGTCTGTCAAGAGGGGCGGACCGCCCCAGGAGCTTGTTGTTTTCGACGGTTTTTTATGGCAGATTCGATCAGGCCGAGAGAGATTTAGATTATGATATGGGAGGACCCGTGAGCGGACCGACACTTGAAGACGCCATCGCTTTGGCGGCCCAGGCCCACCGCGGCCAGATGGACAAAGTGGGGCAGCCTTACATCCTGCACCCGCTCCGGGTGATGCTCCGGCTCGATTCCCTGACCGAGAAGATGGTGGGCGTCTTGCACGATCTGATCGAGGATACGGGTTGGACCTTGGAAAAACTGACCGGCCAAGGCTATCCGCCCGAGGTCATCGTGGCCCTGGATCGTTTGACCAGAAGGCCTAAAGAGGAGTATGAAGACTTTATCGAACGGCTTAAAAACGATTCCCTGGCCCGACGGGTGAAACTGGCCGACCTGGAAGACAACCTGGACGTTTCACGCCTGCCGGAGATTACATCTAGGGACCTCGCCAGATTGGATAAATATCGGCGGGCCAGAGAGGTTTTGATGGCGGTTCAAGCATTGGCCCGGGTGCAACCAAAATGACGACCTGATCGAGCCGTTCGAAGGAGCGATAGGTTCTCGGCGGCGATCGCGCGCTGGATATTCAGGACCGGAATTAAGGGCTTTGATTACAGTTTTTCTCTTTCTCCATCGAGGGCAAGATGATCGACTTGGTCAAATGGTTTAAAAGGCTCTTCCGGAACAACCGCCGCCAGCATAAGCGGTACAAGGTTCTGGATCAAGCCTACTGCGTCATCGGCTCGGACCCGGCCGAAGGCGAAAGGATGCGCCTGCTGGACATAGGCGAAGGCGGATTGGCCATGGCCTATGCCTTTTCGGACCCATTGATCCAGAAGACGGGCGAAATAAGCCTCATGGCCGGCGACAAGGTATATATCAAAAATGTCCTGGTCGAAACCATCACCGATCTGGAGATCAAGGATCTGTCCGAGACCATGGTCACCATGAGGCGCCGGGGAGTACGTTTTAAAAGGCTTAAAAACGTGGATAAGAAACACCTGATGGATTTTATTAAAAACTGTACGGTTTGCGGGCCGGATTAGGCGTCATTGTCTTGAACCCGAAGAGTGGCCGTTCAGATCGAATATTGATATAATATAATTGTATTCTTTCCCAGGCTCCTTAGTACGCCGGGAGATGTTCAATGAGGACCGGCAGAGGACTGATCAGCCGGCTGATTAAACCCAGGCGCTTCAAACGTTTTCAAGCCAGGGACGGCGCCTTCGTTATCTTGGGTTCATCGCCCGCCCGTGGTCCAAAGTTAAAGATTCTGGATATAGGTCAGGGTGGTCTTTCCTTTCTATACCAGGGCAACCCCGCGGAACAGGAATACCACGGTCAGCTCAGCCTCATGGCCGGAAGGGGACTCTACCTGGATTACGTGCCCTTCGAAGCCGTATCCGACGTTGGTCTGAGCGAACTGACGGGTCAGGAAAGCCCGTGGCGGCGCCGCAGCATACGCTTCAAGCAATTGGGATATCTGGACGTCAGGCAGCTTCGGGAGTTCATTCGCCGTCACTGCCGCTTCTGACCCAATCCGACTCGACCTTTCCATCATAACTTGTGATATAAGCCGGGCCGAATGAGGGTGGCGATTCGTTTAGGCCGTCATCCCTCGATTCCGGCTGGAACTCAGTACGCCTCCTCCGAGCTAAGGTCCTTCTCCTTCACCTTTCCGCTGAATAAAATGTTGACCCAGACCTGGTAAGCGATGACCACGGGCACGAAGATCAAGGCCAGGACCAGCATTATGGTCAAGGTCAGCGAACTGGAGGCGGCGCCGGCCACGGTCACGCTGAACTTAGGGTCCAGGGTCGAGGGCAGCATATAGGGATAAAGGCCGACCACTCCGAAAAAGGTCACGCCGATAATGGCCAGGGCCGAGCTGGCCCAGGCCAGCCAGTAGTTCCGCCGGATCAGTAGATGTTTGATGCCGGCCAGACCGGCCACCGCGATCACGATTATCAAGAACAAGGCCGGATGGGCCAGATAAATATCGTACAGTCGGGTGGACCAGGCGCTGGCGGCCAGGCAGAGGACGGCCGCGGCCAGCAGCACCGGCCAGAGTTGATGGGCCAGCTTGACCGCTGAGTCGTGAAGGTCTCCCTCCGTCTTGACGGCCAACATAATGGCGCCGTGGACCAGAAAGAGAAGCAGGAACAGCACGCCGCCCAAAAGACCGTAGGGATTGAGCAAGGTCAGCAGGTTGCCCTGGAACACGCCCTGGCCGTCAAGGGGCAGCCCGCGGAAGATGTTGGCGAAGGCCACGCCGAGGAGCACGGCCGGAATCAGGCTGCCCAGGAAGACTCCCCAGTCCCATATTTTCTTCCATTTTTCATCTTCGATCTGGTGGCGGAACTCGAAGGAGACGCCCCGGAAGATCAAGGCAAAGAGCAGTATCATCAAAGGAGTGTAGAAGGCGCTGAACATGACCGCGTACATTTTAGGGAAGGCGGCGAAGGTCACCCCGCCGGCGGTCAGCAGCCAGACTTCGTTGCCGTCCCAGAGAGGGCCTATCACGTTATACATGATCCTTTTTTTTCCTTCGTCCCGGCCCAGGAAGGGTGACAGGACGCCGATGCCCAGGTCATAGCCGTCGGTGATGAAATAAACGGCCCACAAAAGGCCCCACAACAAGAACCAGACCGTGGCCAAATCCATTTCTCAACCTCCTTGTTTCAACCGACCCGTCGGTTCAGGCCGATTCCGGCGCCTTGGCGGCGATCCTGGCCATGAGCGCGAAAGTCGTCACGGATAAAAAGGAATAGACCAGGAAAAAGGCGATCAGGGACGCACCGCCCTGGACGGCGGTTATGGGCGAGAAGGCGTCGGCCGTCTTCATGACCCGGTAGACGATCCAGGGTTGGCGTCCGACTTCGGCCAAAATCCAACCCAGTTCGCAGGCCAGATAGGGCAGAGGGAGCGACCAGACCATGAGCTTGAGATAGGTCGGCTTTTCGGTCAGCCTGTTTCTGAACAGAAAACCGAGAGCGGTCATCAGCACGAACCAACCACCCAGGGCGACCATGGTCCGGAAGGAGAGAAAGCTGATCAGGACCGGCGGGCGCTCCTCGGCCGGGAAGTCCCTCAATCCCTTGACTTCGGCCCCGGGATCGTGAAAGGCCAGCAGGCTCAGAAAGCCGGGCAGACGGCCGATGGCCACGCTGTTGGCGGCCTTGGCCTCGTCCGGCCAGGCGAACAGATAAATAGGCGCGCCTTTGGACGTCTCCCAGTGGGTTTCCATGGCCGCCAGCTTGGTCGGCTGGGTCTGGGCCAGGTCGCTGCCGTGTAGATGGCCTTCCACCACTATAAAAAAGGAAAAAATCAGCCCCAAGACCAGTCCGATCCGGAAGGAACGGCTGAAAAAGTCAACCCGGCGGCCTTTGAGGAGATGATAGGCGCTGACGCCCATGACGAAGAAGGCCGATAGGATATAGGCCGCGCTTATGGTGTGCAGGATCATCAGCAGGGCGAACTTATTGGTCAGGACGGCGACGAAATCAACGAGTTCGGCCCGGCCGTTCCTGATGGCATAGCCCACGGGGTGCTGCATCCAGGAGTTGGCGGTCAATATCCAGATCGCGCTGCCGGTCGAAGCGAAGGCCACCAGCCACATGACCACGGCGTGTGCCTTGGCCGAGATGCGTCGCCAGCCGAAAATCCATACGCCCAGCAAGGTCGATTCCAGGAAAAAGAAGCCCAAGGCCTCGATGGCCAGCAGGGACCCGAAAATATCGCCCACGAAGGCCGAATAACGCGACCAGTTGGTGCCGAACTGAAACTCCAGGGTTATACCCGAAACCACGCCCATGGCGAAATTGATGAGGAAAATCTTGCCCCAGAACCTGGCCATCTCGAGATAGACTTTTTCGTTGGTCCGGACGTATTGGGTTTCCATCACCGCCACCAGAACCGACAGGCCCAGGGTCAGGGGCACGAATAAGAAATGAATAAAGGTGGCGAAAGCGAACTGAAGCCTGGACAACATTAAGACATCCATACTACCTCCTTTCCTTGTTTACGCTTTAGTCTGGGCCCTAGGGCCGGCCTTTGGTTGAAAGGCTCTCTTGGACCAGATCCGCCAGACTGGCCCGGGCCAGTTCCGCGCGCAGGGCTTGACCGGCCCGATTCCAGGCCCGGTGCACTGGACAGGTACGGCTCCGGGAACAGGAATCCTCATACATCAGGCACTCATTAAGAAATATCCGACCCTCCACGGCTTCCACCACGTCCAGCAGGGTTATCTGATCCGAGGCCCGGGCCAGGCCATAGCCGCCTTGAGCGCCTTGTACGATTCGGATCAGACCGGCCTCGGCCAATTTCGGCCCGATCTTGCCTAGGAATTGATAAGGAATTTCCATGGCCTGGGCGATTTCCCGGCGTGAAGCCAGGCGGCCTGGTTTAAGCCCGGCTAGATGCAGGGCGCAACGGATGGCGTATTCGCCGGCTCGAGTGAGTCTCAATTTATTTGACCCTAAATAAGATAATTATGACCATATTTATCTTATATCAATTTAATTCGGGCTTGGCAAGCTTTTTTTTCGAGACTTGGAAAGAACCGCGGAATTTCTGGCCAGTCCGCTTAAAAACCCAATTGAATCGAGTCCTGATCTTCCTGGTCCGGCCCGAGTCTTGAGCGAGTCTTAAGGGTCGAGAAATGCGGTCTACTAAAAAAGTGTTAATCGTCCCGATTAAAAATAGTACTCCTTACCTATTGCTCTCCGGCCGAAATTTTTGTATTAAATTAGCTATAATATGACCGCCGCGCTGAAAGTCGGGGGCGGAGGCTTGAAAAACCAGGGCCGCCGCCGTGGGAGCGGATGAGGATCGGAGATGCGTAAAGCCGATAGAAAGCCGAAATTATTGAACATTGATCTCAATGTGGGCCGAACCGAGGCTGAACTAAAGTATTCGGTCAGCCCCCTCGGCAAAAGATTCAAGCTGCCCGAAGAAGAGGATTACCGCCTGGAATTCGACAGACTGGAGAGATTAGCCCGGGCTCACCGCCGCGAGGGCCGGGAAATAGTCGTGGTCCTGGGGTTGGGCTTTGTCGGGGCGGTCATGGCCGGAGTGGTGGCCGACTCGGTGGATGAAAAAACCGGCCGGCCCGGCAAGTTCGTGATTGGAATGCAGAGGCCCAGCCCGCGCAGCTACTGGAAGATACCGCTTTTAAACCAGGGCGTCTCGCCGGTCGAGGCCGAAGACCCGGAGGTGGCGGTCCTGATCGCCCGATGCGTCGGGGAGAAGAAGACCCTGGCCGCCACTTACACCAGCGACGCCCTGAAACTGGCGGACGTGGTCATAGTGGACGTCCAATGCGACTTCCTCAAGCAGGACCTGGGCAATCTGCGGAGCGGCCACGCGGACATCAGCGCCCTTGAGGACAGCTTCAAGGTGATCGGCGAGAAGATCAATCCGGACTGCTTGGTCCTGATCGAGACCACGGTTCCGCCGGGCGCCACGGAATACGTGGCTTATCCTCTCTTGAAGAAAGCCTTTCAAAAGAGAGGCCTGGCCGACGAGCCTCTTCTGGCGCACAGTTTCGAAAGGGTCATGCCCGGCCGGGAGTACGTGCGTTCGATTCGGGATTTCTGGCGGGTCTGCAGCGGTCTCAACGAAACCAGCCGGCAGAGGGTGGTGAAGTTCCTGTCCGAAGTCATCAACGTCAAGGAATATCCCTTGACCGTTCTGGACCGGCCCATCGAGAGCGAGACCTGCAAGATCGTGGAAAACAGCTACCGGGCCACCATCCTGGCCTTTCTGCACGAATGGAGCCTTTTCGCCGAAACCAACGGCGTGGACTTGATCAAGGTGATCCAGGCCATCAAGGTCCGGCCCACCCACGACAACATCATCTTCCCGGGTCCGGGCATCGGCGGCTATTGTCTGCCCAAGGACGGCGGCTTGGGCCTGTGGGCCTACCGGCACCTGATGGGCTTTGACCAGGATATCTTCCGCATCACGCCCGAGGCCATAAACGTGAACGACACCCGGGCCCTCCACGCGGCCCAATTGGTCCGGGACGCCCTCAGGAACATGGGGCGGATCGTGGCCGCCTCCCAGATCGCCGTGCTGGGCGTCTCCTATCGGGAGGACGTGGGCGACACCCGTTACAGCGGTTCGGAAGTATTGGTGCGCAAGCTGACCGAGATGGGGGCCGAGGTGAAGGCTCATGATCCCTACGTCAAGCACTGGTGGGAGCTGGAAAAGCAGGACTCCTATCCGGCCACGGGGCTCAGCTTGGCCCGTTTTTTCCGCAATCAGGAATTCCTGCGCGACTTTCACATGACCCCTGACCTGGCCGAGACTCTGCAAGGAGCGGATGCCGTGGTCCTGGCGGTCCGTCACGGCCAGTACCTGAATCTGTCCCCGGATGAAGTCGTACGAATGGCCGGAAATCCCCTGGCCGTGGTGGACTGTTTCGGCATCCTGGACGACGGGCGGATTAAGAGATACCTGGAACTGGGCTGCGAAGTCAAGGGACTGGGTCGAGGCCATATAAAACGGATCAAGGATCAGATCGTTCGTCCGGCGACCGGTTCGGGGTCCGATGGATGAAGGTATGTCGGATCAGGAATTAAGCCTCCAGGATCTGAAAGACGCCTTACGGCGGCGTTGGCTCGGCTTTCTTATCTGCGCCAGCCTGGTGGGTCTGGCCGCGATCATAATAGCCTTGGCCCTGCCGCCTATTTATCGGGCTAAGACCGTTATCCTTATCGAAGCTCAGCAGATACCGCCAGAGTACATCAGGACTACCGTCACCAGCTACATCGATGAAAGGTTGAAAATAATCACTCAGCAAGTGATGAGCCGGACCAAACTGATGGAAATAATCAACCAGTTCAAGCTGTATACCGACTTGACGGGACAGTACACCACCGATGAAATAATCGATAAAATGCGGGAGGACATTACCTTCACTACTATCAGTGCCGACGTTACCGGCAAGAAAGCCGACAAAGGCGACAGCGCCACCGTGGCCTTCATGGTGGCTTATGCCGGAAGCAACCCCACCACCGTGCAAAGGGTGACCAACGCGTTGGCGGCGCTGTATCTGCAAGAGAACACCCGCACCAGGGAAGCCCGGGCCGCCGGCGCCACCGAATTTCTGGAAAAAGAGCGCCGGAACATCAAGACCGAAATTGACGCCCTGGAACAGCGCATCAGCGATTTCAAGGCGGCCCACGCCGGCGAACTTCCGGAGTTCGCCCTGATAAATAACCAGACTCTAAATAATCTCCGCCGGGACCTGGACCATGTAAACAGCCAGTTCAACATGCTCCAGGAAAGAATTGTATATCTTCAAGGACAGTTGTCCGGGGTGACTCCGGCCGCTCAAGTGCCGGTTTCAGGCGGCCGGGCCGCGACTGGTCCGGCCGAACGCTTGAAAACCCTGAGGATGCAACTCACTTCCTTGCGGGTCACTCATTCGGATAAGCATCCGGATGTGATCAGAATAATGAATGAAATAAAACAACTGGAAGATCAGCTAGCGGCCGGGGGAGGCTCCGCGGGCGCGGCCTCCGGATATCGGATGCAGGAAAATCCGGCCTATATCAGCCTGAAGACTCAACTGGACTCGTCCAAGCTGGAACTGGCCAACCTGAACACGGAAAAGGCCAGGATCGTCGAAAAAATAGAATTATATGAAAAGCGGATACAAGTCGCGCCGGTGGTGGAGAAGGATTACAACAACCTGGTCAGAAGTTATGACATGGCCAAGTTGAGATACCGGGAGCTGACCAACAAGCTGATGGAAGCCCGCAGCGCCCAGGACCTGGAAGATGCTCAGAAAGGGGAAAGGTTTGTCATTGTCGAGCCGGCCACTGTCCCGCAAAAGCCGTACAAACCCAACCGTCTGGCCATACTCCTGGTCGGGTGTGTTCTGGCCCTGGGAACGGGCGCGGGCTTCGCCTTTCTCCGGGAAATGTTCGACCATTCGATCAAAAACCAGACCGAACTGGTGGCGCAGACCGGTTTGAATCTGCTTACCACGATCAGGTTTATAGAATCTTTCGAGGAGTTGAGGGCCAAGCGGCGCAGGAAGATAATAATCGCCTGCACCGCCTCGGTTTTTATTGTCGTCTGTCTGATCGCGGTTCATGTCTTCTATACCCCGCTGGACATCCTGTGGATAAGGGTTCAGAAACGGTTGATGCTGGGAGTATGAAACGGGGTGGAACTGATTGAGAGGACGTGAGCCGAAGACCGGCCTGGATAAGTGAGACGAAAAGACAACCGCTTGGAATCAGTAGGGAGACGAAACGGATAGGAACATGGACATATTGGTGACCGGAGCCGCGGGATTCATTGGCTTTCATCTTTCCAAGAGGTTGTTGGAAGATGGACACCGCGTCATCGGCGTGGACAACCTGAATGAGTACTACAGCGTTCAGTTGAAGAAGGATCGCTTGAACCTACTCACGAGTTTTGACGCTTTTTCTTTCTTGCCTCTGGATATCGCCCAGCAGACGGGTATGGCCGATCTTTTCTCCAGATATCGTTTCGACCGAGTCGTCAATCTGGCGGCCCAGGCCGGAGTGAGACACAGCCTGACGCACCCCCATGATTACCTGGAAAGCAACATAACCGGCTTCATGAACGTCCTCGAGGGTTGCCGCCACTCGAAGACGCCGCATTTGATATTCGCTTCCAGCAGTTCGGTTTACGGCCTGAACACCAGCATGCCGTTTTCCGTGCATGACAACGTGGACCATCCGGTCAGCCTGTACGCGGCGACCAAGAAGGCCAACGAGCTCATGGCCCATGCTTACAGTCATCTATACGCCCTGCCGGTGACCGGCCTGAGGTTTTTCACGGTCTATGGTCCGTGGGGCCGGCCGGACATGGCGCTTTTTCTCTTCACCGAGGCGATTTTGAACGATCGGCCGATCAAGGTCTTCAATCAGGGACGAATGGTCCGGGATTTTACTTTCGTGGATGATATAATTGAAGGCGTGGTCAGGGTCATGGATGCTATTCCTGAAGGCAATCAGGACTGGTCCGGCGAGAGGCCGGATCCGGGTTCCAGCCCGGCCCCTTATCGGCTATATAATATAGGCAATCATAACCCGGTCAAACTTCTGGACTTTATCGAAGCGATCGAGAAGGCTCTAGGCAAGTCGTCCACCAAGGAACTTTTACCCATGCAACCAGGGGACATCCCGGCCAGTTTCGCGGACGTGGCCGACCTGGCCCGGGCGGTAGGTTTTAAACCAAATACTGACATTCAAGAAGGGGTGAAAAGGTTCGTGGCCTGGTATAGTAGCTATTACGGCGACACCAGGACTTGAATATCCATCCCTGGGCCTATAACCCTGACCGCAGGGGAAAGGGCGCCTAGGCAACCTGGCCTGGCGCTGGGCCAGAAAGATCAAGGGGAATTGCTATGAACAAGAAAGTGTTTTTTATTGTATTGGCGCTTCTTATTATTTACCCCGCCGCCTCATGGGCCAGGGACTGGTATGTCCGGCCGGCCGGCGGCCAGTACGGAACACAAGACGGCACCAGCTATGACAACGCCTGGAACGGCCTGCACGCGATCAAATGGCTCGAGGGCGGCGTGCAGCCGGGCGACACCTTGTGGGTCTGCGGCCTGCATGTTTGGGATATGAAGACCAAGTCCTACATTGACAAACAGGCGGTCATTCCAACGATCAACGGCGCGAGCGATACCCAGAGAATCATGATCCGGGGCGACTATTCTAACGATCCGGGCATTGTCTGGGGTGCGTACAGAATGAGCAGTTCTCCCTGGGTGGACGAGGGCGGAGGAGTGTGGAGTACCCTTCTTGCGGCCAATTCATTTCCTGAATGGTTCTTCCAGGATATCGGTAAACCAAAACCGGATTCCTATATTGTTCTGAACAGGCAAAAAAGCATTGACGGCGTCCGAGCCAATCCCGGGTCGTTTTACAGTGAAACCTATACCGCGGGTTCCAAGCTATACGTTAAAACTACTGACAGCCTGCCACCTCAAGGACGAATTTACGCTAACAGATACGGGTATAGATTCAACCTGGCGGATAATAAATTTATAACTTTTTATAAGCTGAAAATGTTTAATTTCTTTCGTATATCCGGGATAAAACCCGTTTCCCCTCCCAGCAATATTACTTGGCAGGGCTGCACCCTGACTCATGGTGAACACAGTATCATATGGCTCTATGATGGCATGGATAATATGAAAGTCATTGACTGCGAACTGGCTTGGGCCGGAAACGGCATTTACAACATCAGTAGTACTCTGGACAAAGCGGCCAGCAATTACCACTTCAAAGGTAATTATATCCATGACATGGGCGTCCGGGAAGCCACCCAGAACAACGATGGCCATTGCGTCGGGGCTCAAGGAGGGCGGAACGGAATCATAGAGGATAACGTTTGCGTAAACTGCGGTACCGGGCCATTGATTTACACTGGCGCCAGCCAGATCGCCACCAACAACATTATCAGAAGGAACCTGGTCAAGGACCCGCATACGCTCGGCGGCGCCAATGGATACGGAATAGCTTTGCTGACCACCAACCTGAATACTTCCGACAAGAGCGGCAATATAGTGGTCCAAAATATAGTCATCAACGCGAAGATAGCCTTCAGGTTTCATTGGGAACAGGTTCAACTCGTGGCTAACAACGTGGCTTATAATTGCGAAATAGGCCTGGAGTCAAAGCGTAACTACAATGGTCTAGGGGCCAATGTCTATTTTGTCAATAACGTGTTTTTGAACACCAAGCAATATCACATCAACTGGGACACGGGCGCAAGTAATTTCGTTATATACGCCGACCGTAACATTTATTATCCGTCAACGGGTGCCATGTTCAGGTATAGGGGAAAGGACTATACTTGGGATGGTTGGCGCGCCTTGACCCGCCCGTCTTGCCTGTTTGACCCGAAGTCCTTCGCTTTGGACCCGAAATTTAAGAACATCACGGGCAAGTTCACTGACGCTTTGGACTTCATGTTAAAAAGCGACTCGCCAGCCATTGGTACCGGACAGACGGTCCAGGTAATCACTAGTGATTTTGCCGGCGGGCCTATCCTGGGCACGCCGGATATCGGCGCTTTTCAGCATACCACGATTCCGCGGGGAGGTATTTCCGCCACTGCGCCAGGGTCGGGACCAATGCCTGCCCCAGGAGTGCCTGGCACTCCTTGAGGCCTGAACCGTTGCCGAGAGGTGTAGTATAAAGCCGACGGCCGTGAGAGCGGTTCGGTACAGAGGAAGAGTTATTGGAATACGGAGTGGATCAGGCTGAATAAATTATTAATCTTTGTGCTTCTATATTGTGTAGGCATGGAATAGACTTAGTTCTTAAGAAATGGAAGCAGTTTCATCGGGGTCAAGGCCGAATCCTTAATCAACTTACGCCCCTTGACTCCGATTTTTATTTTGACCGGAAGCCACGAGGCCTCATGACCTTTATAGAGGCTAAATCAGCATAATTTCGCTCTTGAGGTAAATGGAGGTGGTGTTTTGGGGTATAATATTTTGGAAACCAAATCGTTTGTTACGGAAGAAAATGAAAGCGTGGTGACAATAAAATTTACTATTGATGCTAATGAGCATACTGTCTATTTTAAGAGTAAGCAGATCCGATTGCAGGATAGCGCGGAAGCTCTTCTGAATTTTTCAATTCTGCCAAATCTTTATGCTGGTAGTAATTTGAGATTGAATAGACCGATTAGCCGACGGTTATGTAATTCTACCAAGAAGATAATAGATATATTCTGTAAATGGAATCCAAAATATAACTACGTCGAAATTATTGATGCCGTCCCGGGTAGAACGGAAGATCAGGTTGAACGGAGAGTTGGAGTCTTTTTTTCCACCGGGTTAGATTCGATATATACGCTGCTAAAGAATTTACATGAAATTACCGACATGATCTTCATTCATGGTTATGATTTGCGAATTAGCGAGATTGACTTGAGAAAAAAAACATCCGACATAATAGAACAGATTGGAAGAGAATTTAATAAAAATGTAATTCATGTAGAGACAAATTTAAAGGATGTGTTGGGACAATATATCCCCTGGGCCAAGCTTTTACACGGAGCCGCGTTGACTACTATTGGACATATGATGTCACGGCATTTCAGGAAAATATTTATTTCGGCTAATCATACTTATGCTAATCTTCAACCAAATGGAGCTCATCCTATACTTGATCCCCTGTGGAGTACGGAATCTCTCGAGTTTGAGCATTTCGGCTGCGAGGCAGATAGAATAGAGAAAGCTGCTTATATTGCTCAATTCGAAATTGCTTTAAATTCCCTGAGAGTTTGCTGGAAAAAAACAGGTGGGGCCTATAACTGCGGCGAATGCAACAAGTGTCTTATTACAATGATTAACTTATATTTGGCAGGCGCATTAGATCGTTGTTCCACATTTGATAAGAAGATAAGTTATTGGAAAATGAAAATGGAACTGAACTTCATGCCAGAGGGTTGGCGAGCATACGTAAGGCAAAACATAGATCATCTGGAAAAAACCAATAGTGATAAGAAAATGTTAAAAGCCTTAAGAAAGATATATAACAGAACTATTTGGGGGTGTTACTTTATAGCTGCTATCAAAAAGGCAGGCATGTTGTATGAAAAATACAAAAAAAGATAGGAAAAGAAATAAAATTATACAAAAAAATCTATATATATGGATAGGCAAGAATGAAAGATATTGAAGCACAGGATAACAATGGTGCATCAAACAGAAAGATAAGCGATAAAATTAAGATAAGTAAATCGCTGATAATGATAAATTCCGGTAGTTTTATGTTAGCATTTTTGTTGAACATTACCGTCGTCGTTTGGCTACAGCAGTATTTACTAAAAAGAATTTCGGTGGATGAATATAGCATTTATCCTATAGTTGTTTCAATGATGGTCTTTATATCTTTATTAGAAACAATATTAGTCCCGAGTTTAGTTAGATATGCGATAGAAGCATTCGCCGTTGGTGATGAAAAGCGGTTAAATCAGGTGTTTTCAACCATGTTATCGCTAACATCCTTTTCCGGAATAGCGATATTGTCGGGTGGGATTATATTTTCATGGTATATTGATAGCATTTTCAACATAGCTTCACATCTTGCTTGGGATGCGAGAATCATGATGGCCTTGTTGATTTTGAATATAAGCGCCGACATTATATTGTCCCCTTATAGAGTTGGATTGAATATACAACAGAAGTATTACCTTATGAATATAATTAAATCACTAGGAGAATTTTTTCGTTTATTAATTCTATTTGTTCTTTTATTTTCTATAAGCACTAGGATATTATGGGTAGTAGTAGCTACCATAATTAGCAATATAAGTGTTATATTAGCAAAAGTATACTATTCTCAAAAAGCGATGCCCGGGTTAAGATTTAACAAAAAGGATATTAGGGTCGACCTCTTAAAGAAAATGTTGAATTTTGGCGGTTGGAATTTCATGTATATGGCAGGCAGGACAATAAGAAATAATTCTGATGTAATAATACTAAACAAGTTTGCCACGGCTTATGATGTCAGCGCGTTTCATATTGGCAGATTGTTCCATAGATATGCACTTATGAGTTGGGAAATGATACGACTTTCAACTTTTCCTGCCCTGACGGCCATGCACTCTCTTAAAATGGAACAGAGTCTCAAAAACGCTTATCTACGTGGCGGCAGGTATGCTTTGTGGATAGTGCTTTTTATCGGCGCTCCCCTAGTTGCCTTTAGAGAGGAAGTTATTATATTATATTTATCGGAAAAATTTGTAGTTTCAGCTCAAGTACTATTATATTTATTTTTAGCTCTTCCCGCTGAATTAAGCGATATAATGTTAAGTATCATTGCGAGAGCTAGAGGAAGAATGAAAGAGTTGGCGACGATATACTTGATTATGCAGATAGCAAATATCATACTTACGTTGTACCTTGTCATCGCCTTGAAATCAGGCTGCGTGGGTTCGGCATTCGGCACTTTCATAACGGCACTAATTTTTGAACCATTGTTTCTTTGGCCGATCGGATTGAAATTGGTAAATCTTTCTCTGATGAGATTCATAAGAGAAACAGTCATTCCAGGTATTATACCGGCGTCAGCGGTGGGGTTGTTATATTATGTAATAAAGACACAATTTGAAGTATTAACATTTACGCACATTATTGAATGGGTAGCCATCGGTAGTTTAGTTTATACTGGTGTTTTATTCGGATTCTGTTTACAAGCAAGCGATAAAAAAGATTTAGCGGAAGCTTATATGAAAATACGAGAGATGATATATAGAAAGTTAAGGAGGTGAATGCCTTGAGTTTCAATGTTCAGAATGTTAGGACGTTCACCACGCAAGAAGGCGCCAATGAGGTTGCGCTTGACCTTAACATTGAAAAAGAGATACATCACATTTATTTTAGAAGTGAGAATATAACTCTATTTGATTGCCCAGAGGCTGAAGTCGCACTCTCCCTACTTTGGCACTTAAAATTCGGAATAGACTTGTCGGTTGATAGATGTGTAAGCAAGCGTTTCCTGGATTCAATGGAACGAGTGATGGATATTTATAACACCTGGGATCGCAGCTTAAATCGTATCCGGATAAATACAAAAGAAACCTGCATAAAAGAGAATATAGGATCTGGTAGAGTCGGTTTATTCTTTTCTACCGGAATAGATTCCTTGTTTACTTTATTGAAGAATCTTGATGAGATCAATGATTTAATTTTTATCCATGGATTTGACTTACGATTAGACGAAATTGAATTGAGAAATAAGACTTCTGATATTATAGAAAATATAGGTAAAGAATTCAAGAAAAACGTGATACATATAGAAACCAATTTCCGAGAACGACTTGGAGATCACTTCTCGTGGGCCAAAATTATGCACGGAGTTACCCTGGCGACGGTGGGACATTTAATATCTCGACACTATAAAAAGATATACATTTCCGCGAATCACACTTACGCAAATCTACACCCGGCTGGGGCTCATCCTATCCTTGATCCGCTATGGAGCACCGAATCAACTGAATTCGTTCATTATGGCTGCCAGGCAGATAGAATTGAAAAGGCGGCGTTAATCGCGCAATATCCTACGGCCTTAAATTCAATCCGAGTATGCTGGAAAAAAACCGGTGGAGCCTATAATTGCGGAGAGTGTAACAAATGCGTAAACGCCATGACAAACTTATATTTGGCTGGAGCCTTAGATCATTGTTCCACTTTTAGTAATAAAATAAATTATCGAAAAATGAAAATGGCCTTAAACTTTTTAACGGAAGGTGGAAAAGCTTTTGTAATGCAAAATATTTCATATATAGAACGAAACAACGGTGATAAAAAATTGTTGAAAGCTTTAAAAAAGATACACGATAGACCTTTGTGGAAATGCTATTTTATAGCGGCGATAAAAAAGACAAATATGATTTATGAAACAATGTTAAAAAGAAAGAATATAGATCTTAGATAAAATATTTATGGAAATAAAGTTCTCCAAAAAAATCAATTCGATTACGAGGCCAATATTTTCGTATATTAAGATCAAGTTCAACATAAATATTGGATTAGAAAATGAAACATTTATAGAGAAGTTTAAAGGTAACGAATATGAATAAATGAGGATGTTACATGTAATCGGTAAAGATAACGGTTTCATAGCTATGTAAAAAGCATTATACAGTATAAACATGAAAAAAATATTGAATAAATCGCGCGAGAGAATATTTTTATAAACAAGAGGAATGGTATTTTGACCGGACACGACCGGAACCTGGAAGCGTTCATATCTCCACGATCGGTGGCGGTCATAGGCGCCACCGAAAGACCTGGCTCCTGGGGATCGTTCATCATGTTAGGCCTGAAGTCCCTGGATTATAACGGAGATATATTCCCAGTGAATACGAGCGCCAGCGAAATTTATGGCCTACCAGCGTACAAAGACATACGGGAAATAAGCGGACCCGTGGATCTGGCCGTGCTAGCCATTCCAGAAGAATATGTAGAGACGGCTATAGAAGCCTGCGGTCAAAAAGGCGTTAAAGGAATAACGATTATCACGGCAGGGTACGGAGAGGAATCTGAAGAAGGAAGGGAGCGGCAACGACATCTGGCCCGATTGGCCGCCTTAAATGACCTGCGCGTTCTTGGTCCAAACGTGAGCGGCACGTTCAATCTTCACGCCGGCTTCAATGCCTCCTCGACGCCAGGCCATGATCTTCTGGCCACGCCGGTCGCGGCCGTATGTCAGGGCGGGTACGCCTTCTACGACATGCTTTCGGTGGGCGGAGAGCAAGGCTACGGCGTGGGTTGGTTCATCCACACCGGGAACGAAGCTGACCTGACCATCACGGATTTTCTGGAGCACTTCGGCCGAAAGGACGAGGTCAAGGCAGTGGTCATGTACATCGAGACCGTTCGGGACGGACAGCACTTTCTGGACGCGGCCAGGGCCGCGGCGGCGAAAAAGCCGGTGCTGGTATATAAAGCCGGCCGCACGGCCGGTTCGGCCCGAGCCGCCCGCAGTCATACAGGCGCCCTGGCCGGTAACAAAGACATATACCAGGGACTGTTCAGGCAGACCGGCCTGGTCATGTGTCCAACCATGGAACTGCTGTTGCCCGCGGCTCATGCCCTGATCGAACGTCCAGCCATGCGCGGACGGCGAGTGGGCATCATCACCGTGGGCGGATCGTGGGGCGTATCCCTGACCGACGCCCTGGAGGAAACCGGGCTGCTGGTCCCCGAATTCAGCCCCGGGTTGCAAGAAACCTTGCGGGAGAAGGGATTGCCGGAGCGGGCTTCGGTAAGGAATCCCGTGGATTTCGGAGCATCGGGTCTGTTCCTGTCCCAGGACACGCCGGGTCTCCTGGCCCGGGAAATCCTGGCTTCCGGCGAAGTGGACGCCCTGGTGGCGCACGGCCTCGGCCGGCCGGGACTACATGATCGGAACACGCCGGACGAATGGAAGTTGTTCCTGGAGATCGAAAAGAACCAGGTGAGGAGCCTGGCCGCCCTGGAGAAAGAGTTCGATCTGCCGGTCCTGATAGGCAGTTATTACCACCCCTGGCAAAGCCAGGCGGTCAGCGACCTGAACAAGGAAGGATATAGAATTTATAATCGCCTGGTGGAGACGGCGCAAATATTGTTGATGATGAGCGAGTACTGGAGCCGGCGCCGTTGATCCGTTCAAAATAATTCCGGCTGTCCGGTCGTCCCGCTGATTATTGGTCTGCGGCGCCGCCCTGTTCCTTGGGCGTAAAAGCTTTGACCAGTCCGTGGGCTTCCAGCAGGGAAAAGATCTCCGCTAGAAGGTTCGAAAGCGGCGAAGAGCCCGACCGGTCCAGGACCGTATAGCGATCAATTTTCTGGGCGGCCGCGATCTCCGGCAGCCTGGCGGTCAGTTCGGTCAGGACCCGGTTCGGGGAGACCGTGTTTCTCATTTCTTCTTCCAGCCGCAGGTGCTCGAGACGTTTGGCCTCGGCTTCGTGTTCCACGAGGATAGTTTCCCGCCTCTCTTTCAGGGAATGGGCCAGCCTTTCGGCGGCCAATTCCAGTTCGGTCTTCTGGCGCGACGCTTTGGCCTGCTGTTCCACGGCCAAGGCCTGGGAGCTTCTTTCCGCTTCCAGCGCCTGTTCCCTTAAAGTCTTCTTATGCCGGGCCTCGGCTTGGGCCAGTTCGTTGGTGGCCAAGGCTTCGGTGATTTTGGTTTCCGCGGCGGCGGCGTTGATCCGGACCGAAGCCTCGGTCTCGGCTTTCAACAGCGCCAGCTTCACTTTCTCATTTTCCTGGTGGGCCGCGATCTCCATTTCCCGGGTGGCCTGACGCCTGGCCTGCTGGGCCAGATGCTCGTTCATCCGCTCCGTCGCTTCGGCTTCGGACCTCCGGCGATCCTCGTCGGCCTTGCGCAGTTCCTGCTCCCTTTTGGCCTTTTCGTCCAGTTCGACCTTATGGATGCCGGTTTCGGTGGTGGCCCGCAAGACGCGCGCCTCCGCTTCGGTCTTGGCCTTTATCCGCTCCATCTCCTCGCTGTACTGGGCCTGCTTCTTCTCGATCTCCTGGTCGGTCTGCATGCGGCTCTCGGCCGAACTCAATCTGAGTTGGTCCCGGGTCTTCTGCTGCAGGTCTTCAAAAACCCGGGCCGAGAGGATGGTCACCCTTTCTATGCCCACCTGATCGAAGATCAGACCCCAGGTCCGCTCGATCCTCTGCAACTGGCCTTTCAGGTCCCGGCCGATCTCGTCCTTCTTGGTCAGGGATTCTTCGATGGTGATATTGGCGATGATATGCCGGATGGCCTCGGTGCAAATGGTCCTGATGATCCGGTTGGTGTTGCCCATGGGGTTTTCCTGGTCGCTGAAGTCCAGGGTCCGGGCCGCCAGTTCCGGGGCCTCGGGATTCACCCGCCAGCAGGCGTAACCGTCTATCTTCAGGCCCTGGTAGTTCTTGTTGGCGTTGTCCGAGGTAAAATAAACCGTCTGGACCGTGGCCGGGAACTTCAAGAAATGCTTGCCCCACTTGAAGAACTTGCCGCCCAGGACAGGCTTGACCTCTTTTCTGCCGATCTCGACGATATACTCGTTGGGCAGGGCGTGCTCATATAGCAGCGAGCGTATCTGGCTTACCTTGGCGGGACGGGCCTTGATGGTCTGTGATTCGGGTAGATAAGGATCGGTCATGGCTGGCATCCTCCGTTTGGCGGCCTTCCTGGCCGGGCTCGGAGCGGCGGCGACTGGTTCCTCGAGGTCAGGTTCGGTAGATAATGAAAAAGCCAGGGCGGGTTCTTCCTCCTCTGGGGCCTCCCGCAGGATATGTTCGATTTCGGTTTCGCTCAAGCCTAATTGAGATTTCTGATCCTTGAGAAACTGCTCGACCTCTTCCCGTGACTTGGCTTTCATGCGGACCTCCCGCGTGGCAGGGTAAACGGATCAAGCGGTCGGGTCGTGTCTTCGGCCGATGAAGCTTCTATTCGTCGGTATCTTCCAGGGCTTCCATCTGGCCGGATTTAATCTGCAACCATAAGCCGCGGCCAATGGAAAGAAAGGCCAGGATCATAAAGGCCGCGGCGATGGGCCGGGTGAAAAAGATGCCCAGGGACCCCCGCGAGATCAACAGGGACTGGGAAAGAGAAGTCTCGAGCATCTGGGCCAGCACGCTGGCCAGAACCAGCGGGGCCACGGGGAATTTGAACTTGCGCATGAAGTAACCGATGACTCCGAAAATCAGGGCCACCCACACGTCGAACAAAAGGAAGCGGAGACTGTAGGCGCCGATGACGGAAAAGACCACGATCAACGGCCCCAGGATAGGGAAGGGGATGGTGGCGATGCGGGCCCACAACCCCACCAGGGGGAGATTCAAAACCAGGCAGATGACGTTGCCGATGTACATGCTGGCGATGACCGCCCAGACGAAGCTAGGGTTGTTCTTGAAAAGCAGTGGCCCGGGTTGCAGGCCGTACATCATCAATCCGCCCAGAAGCACGGCCAGGGCCGGGCCGGTGGGCAGGCCGAAGGCGAACAGGGGCACGAAGCCGCCGCTGCACGTGGCGTTGTTGGCCCCTTCCGGCGCGGCGACCCCTTCTATGGCCCCTTTCCCGAATTCCTCGGGATGCTTCGAGAGTCTCTTTTCAATGTCGTAAGCCACGAAAGTGGTCACCGCGGGCGCGCAGCCGGGAAGCAAACCCAGGAAAAAGCCTATGCCGGTGGACCTCAGCATGGCGGCCCAGCTGCGTTTGAGGTCGGCCCAGGTGGGCATCCAGTCAATCTTCTTCCCGCTGTCGTAAATCAGGGCGATCTTTTGTTCGACGTTGGTCAGGACTTCCGCGATGGCGAACAGGCCGATGATGATGCTGATGAAGTTGACGCCGGCCATCAGGTGGTCGCTGCCGAAAGTGAGGCGGGTGGCGCCGGTGAGAGGGTTCTGGCCGATGAGGGAGACGATCAGGCCGATGGCCATGCCGATGAACCCCTTGAGCAAGGCCTTGCCGGACAGGCTGATGACCAGGCTCAAGCCCATGAACATCAGGGCGAAATATTCCGGCGGACCGAAGGACAAAGCGAAATCGGCCAGCACCGGAGTGAAGAAGGTCAAGCCTATGAGACTGACGGTTCCGGCCACGAAGGAGGAAATGGCGGCGATGGCCAGAGCCGGTCCGGCCCGACCCTGTTTCGACAGGGCGTAACCATCCATGGCCGTGGGCACGGAAGAGGCTTCGCCGGGGATATTGACCACGATGGCGGTGGTCGAGCCGCCGTACATGGCCCCGTAATAAATGGCGGCCATCATGATTATGGCCGACGTGGGCGGCAGGAAAGTGGTCAGTGGCAGAAGAATGGCTATGCCGGACGAGGGACCGATGCCGGGCAGCACTCCGATCAAGGTGCCGATCAGACAACCCACCAGGGCCCAGAGCAGGTTCATCGGAGAAATCGAAGTGATGAAACCCTGCCATAACAGATCGAAGGTAAACATGGATCACCCGTTATAACCCAGCCGTCACCAGGAGAGAGGCCCAACCGGAAAAGCCAGGCCCAGAAAGCGTATGAAAACGAACAGGATCAAGACGCTGGTGGCAAGTCCTACTATGGCCGCCCGCCCTATTTTCTTTTCCAGAAACCAAATGTGGAAAGACAGATAGAGCAGCGTGGCCAGCGGGAAGCCCAAAGGACTGATCAAGACGAGGTAAAGACAGAACGCGGCGTAGCTGATGGCCAGGCGGCCCCACCCGCCGCGGTCGGGCCACTCGATCAACACCGCCGGCCCCTGGTATTGCCAGGCCCGGAAGCTGAGCAGCAAGCCGGTGACGATCAGCAGGACGCCCATGACCACAGGCAAGGTCCGGGGGGGTAGCTTTTCGGCAAAGGCGGCCTCGATTTGAAAGGCGGCGATGATTATCCCCAGACCCACCGCCGCCAGCACCAGGCCGACCACCAGGTCCGCTACACGTTGGGTTTTCATGGCCTGCCCCGCTTCAGCCCGGCCGTGATTCTATTTCTTGATGGCCCTTACTTCCTTGACCAGGTCCTTGTACACGGCCACCTTGTTCTTGATGTAGTCCACGCTCTCGGCATGGCCCATGGCCAGGGGCACGAAGCCCTGCTCGGTCATTTCCTTCATTATGGCCGGGTCCTGGGCGATCTTCAGGAAGACCGATTCGAGTTTGGCGATTATTTCTTTGGGCGTGCCCGGAGGAACGGCCACGCCTCGATCAACGGAGTGGATCACTTCATAGCCCAGTTCCTTGAAGGTGGGCGCTTCCGGGAAAGCGCTGAAACGTTGGGTCGAGGCAAAGGCCAGGACGCGGACCTTGTCTTTATAACGCACCAGGTCGTCGGAGTTGCCCAGGCAGGCGTCGGTGTGCCCTCCCAGGAAGGCGGTCATCTGGGGGGCCGAGCCGGTGAAAGGCACGTAGGTCACCTTGCAGCCCGTGGCCTTCTCGAAATGCAGGGTGGTGAAGTGAGGTCCGGAAAATACGGCCGATCCGCCCACGGTCAGTTTTTCCGGGTCCTTCTTGGCCGCTTCGACCAAGTCCTTCAGAGTTTTGTACGGGCTGGTGTTGAGAACGGTCAAGGCCATCCAGGTCCGTTGAAACAGGGCCACGGGCACGATCTGTTCCGTCTTGTAACCTACGTTTTGCTGCATGGGCTGGAGGATGACGTGGGGAATATTAAAACCGGCGAAAAAATACCCGTCGGGTTTGCCGTTGGCCAGTTCCTTCCAGCCAAGGGCTCCCCCGCCGCCGACTTTATAATCTATTATCACCTGCTGGCCCAGGAGCTTGATCAGATGGGGTTGCTGGCGCCGGGCTTCCCGGTCGGACTGGCCGCCCGGATCGAAGGTGATCAGGTAGGTGAGCTGTTTGGACGGATAATCTTTTTCCGCGCTCCAGGCCAGAGGAGGGAATGGTTTGAGGCATAAAGCCAGGGTAAAGATCAGGGCCAGGATCATGATCCGCTTCATAATCTAAGTCCTCCTTGTCGCCTTCACCCGACCGGGTTTCTGATCGGGCGTCGTGATGACATTTGGTTTTATAAAAACTCCGAGCGTTAATGATTTATCCTTAAGCCAACCCCGGCTTCCTGTCAAGCCGAGGGTTCGGCTGCTGGACAAGAGAGGCTTTGACTATAGACCACGGCCCCATTTGAGTCCTTGTTCAAGTCGGCCTGTTCATGTCCTGGTAGTGGTTTTATATTGGATGCCTTTTTGGTATTATGGGGTTTCCCTGGAACGGCGGTCCGCCATCGGGCCAGGGAAACGTTACAGATCATAGGGAGGTTTGAGAATGATTCAATTCCTGGTTCACGAACAGGCCGACTCGGTGGGCGTGGCGACGGTGGACATCAAGGCCGGCGAAACCGTTCGGGGCCTTTTCATGGACAACCAGACGCCCATTGAAATCAAGGCCCTCGACGACATCCCCCTGGGGCACAAGATCGCTCTCAAGGATCACGCCGCGGGCGAGGCGGTTATCAAATACGGACATGACATCGGTCGGGTCGTTCAGCCTATTAAAAAGGCGGAACACGTCCACATTCACAATTTGAAAACCAAAAGGTGGTAGCCATGAAGAATTACCAAGTCCAGGGATATCGTCGCGAGAACGGGCGGGTGGGTATCCGCAACCATGTGGTCATCCTGCCTTTGGACGACCTGTCCAACGCGGCCTGCGAGGCCGTGGCCAACAACATAAAGGGAACCAGGGCCATACCCCATGCCTACGGCCGGCTGCAGTTCGGCGAAGACTTGAAGCTGTTCTTTCGCACCATCATCGGCACCGGCGCCAATCCCAACGTGGCCGCCTGCGTGGTGATCGGGATCGAGCCGGAGTGGACCAACCTCGTGGTGGAAGGCATAGCCCGGACGGGCAAGCCGGTCACCGGTTTTGCCATCGAACGCGCGGGCGACCTGGCCACCATCGCCGCCGCTTCCCAAAAGGCCAAGGAATACGTTCAATGGGCTTCCGAACTCAGGCGGGCAGAATGCGAGCTCAGGGATATCTGGGTATCGGTCAAATGCGGCGAATCGGACACCACCTCGGGGCTGGCCTCCAACCCCACCGTGGGCAACGCCATTGACAAGCTGGTGGAACTAGGCGCGACCTGTTCCTTCGGCGAGACTTCCGAGATAACCGGCGCGGAAATGGTCTGCCGGGAAAGGGCGGCCAACAAGGAGATCGGCGACCGGTTCTATAAAGTCTGGTCCGACTACAACGACTTTATCAACGCCAACAAGACCGATGACCTGTCCGGCTCGCAGCCGACCAAGGGCAACATCCGGGGCGGGCTGACCACCATCGAGGAAAAGGCTTTCGGCAATCTGCAGAAAATAGGGAAGAAGGCCCGCTACGTCGGCGTGTTGGAGCCGGCCGAGGCGCCGGCCGGGCCGGGCCTCTGGTTCATGGACACTTCCTCGGCGGCGGCCGAAGCGGTCACGCTCTGGGCCGCGGCCGGCTTCGTGGCCCATTTCTTCCCCACCGGCCAGGGCAACATCATCGGTAATCCCATCGAACCGGTAATAAAGCTCTCGGCCAACCCCTTGACCGTCAGGACCATGCGGGAGCACATTGATTTTGACTGCTCGGCCATCCTGCGAGGAGAGATGACCCTGGATCAAGCCGGCGATGGCCTGCTGGACATGCTGGTCAGGACCGGCAACGGCCGTCTGACCGCCAACGAGGTCTTGGGGCACTTCGAGTTCGTACTGACCAAACTCTACCGCAGCGCCTGATCGCCGGCGGTCCCAACCCCGCGGCCTTTTTCAGGGCCGCGGGGCTTTCAGTCGCCATTTCCTTCGGCCCGATAGAAATAGGTGGTGTTGGCGTTGGGCACCACGGCCACCCGGGGCCGGCCCGGCCGCTCAGCCAGCCAGCGGTCCAGGGTCTCCTGGGCCGGCCGCGGCGCCAGATAACAGCGCCGCAGGTCTTCGGCGGACATCTCCGACTCGATCGCCACCTCGTACCGGCTCAAGGTCCGGCCAAAAAGATAGGCTTTGTGAGCCCCCATCCTGAAGCCGCCCCTTCTAAAGTCTTCCATGGCTTCCCGGCAGGAATCGAAGCGGCTGACGTAATCGAAATAAACCTGGTCCCCGACGCCCTGGTCGCAGGAGGCCAGCAGCAATATTCCGCCGCCCGGCTTGACGGCCCGGGAGGCCAGGTTGAGCCCTTTTTGAGCCTGATATAAACAGATGTCCTTGGGATATCCCCCGCAGGAAGCCACAGCCAGGTCATACTGTTCCGAGATGGCCACGCCGTAAACCCTGGCGCAGGTTTGAGCCCCCCGCCGGAGCACGGCCATTGGTTCGCCGGCCCAGAGTCCCACCGCCCTTTTGTCCGGATCCAGGACCACGTTTACTGCCAGGTCCACGCCGGCCAGACGGCCGATGTCGTTCAGGTCTTCCCGGACGGGGTTGCCGTCCAGCCGGCCGGCTTCGGCGCCGTCCTGGAACATCAGACTATGGTTGTGTTCGATGGTCGCCGGCGAAGCGCAACCGATGGCCACGCCTTTGGCTCCGCCGGTGAAGCCCACGAACTGATGGGGGTCAATCTGGCCGATAACCATCTTCAAGTCGGCCTGGGAATATTCGGTGTTGATCGCCACCGGTGTTCCCCGGCTGGTGCGCCCGAGGTCGGTCAAGGGCGAAAGGTGGGGATCGTGGATCACCATCCGGCATTCCAGAGACACTTCCGGAGGAACCCAGAGCCGGGCTCGATCTGAACCCATCCGCGGATGGAGCCCGCCGCCTATGATAATGCTGATGTCCTCCGGCTCTAAGTTCGAATAAGCGTTGAAGAGGCGCCGCAGAACGACCGGTAGGATTGCTTTAAAGGGAACCGGTCGGCTTTCATCGGGTAGGGCGATAGCCACGCGTCGGGGCGGCGGTCGATCTTCCAACCTGGCGGCCTCGAGAGGTGAATCGAGGGCCTGCTTTACGGCATGTTCGAGGTCCGTCAGGGTTGGGTGGGGAGAAGGGGCCAGAAAGACGATCTCGGCCCGATCCGGAAGGCTCAGGGTTTTGTATCCTTGTCCATATTTTAGCTTTATCTCCATGCGCCGCCTCGTTCTTGATTCCGTAACATTATGGTCCGCCGGGTCGGTTTTGGCAACCCAAGACGTGGGATATCGTCTGGAACGGCCGCGCTCGATTCGAATAGACCTCGACGTTCACCGTTCACCCGTAGGCTGGGCGGGACCATAAGCGGGCGAGCCCTGGGTCTCATCTTCTGAAGGGATGGATTGAAGGGAGACTTGCCCGCCTCCGGCATAGTGAAACTTCCTCAACTTAATTCCAACCCTGGAGGGGGATAGCCCTCTCCCGGCGATAAAATTCATCGTCGTTTTTATTAAAAATGATTTCTTGACTGGTATGTTTTTACAAATATACTAATCCTTATGTAGGTAGAGGGAAATATAAGGTCTGCCGCCAGGTTGCCTTATCCAGTCTTCCATAAGCTCAGCCTGCTCAAAAGACATCACTGGCGTTCCAGGCCGCGGAAGAAAAGACGCGAGGAAGGCCTCAAGGACTTTTTACGGGTTTCCGCCTTCAAGCCATCGCCGCGGGCGGATATGACCTGATGACGTCCCTATTCCTGGAAAGGAGGTCGAAATGGAGCGTTTCGAAAAATTGATCGCCCAGGGCGTGCGCGAATACTATTCCGATGTCCATATGACCGGCGGACATCCCCTGGTCTTCAGGAGAAACGGGGTCATTGACTTTCAGAAAGAGGTCAAATGGTCCCATGAAGAGATTGACGACCTGGTGGAAGAATTACTGACCCCCCGGGAAAGACAGCTTCTCCAGGTTTATCAGGCCGTGGACATCGGCCGAAGCATCAACATGGTCCGGGTCCGCGTCAACGTGTTCAACACGACCCGGGGCCTCAGCCTGGCCGTCCGGTTGTTGCCGGGAATGGTCCCCGAGATAGGCAGCTTGAACCTACACCCGTCGCTAAGGGATTTCGCCCATAGAAAGAACGGTCTTTTCCTTATCTGTGGAGCCACCGGCTGCGGGAAATCAACGACCATGGCCGCCATGATCGAGGAAATCAATCGGACCCGTTCAGCGCACATAGTCACCCTGGAAGACCCGGTCGAGTACCGTTTCAAGTCCAAGAAGTCTTTCATCGAGCAACGGGAACTGGGCACGCATTTCCCCACCTTCGACCGCGGTCTGTACGACGTGCTGAGGGAAGACCCGGACGTCATACTGGTCGGTGAGCTCCGCGATCCGGAGACGATCCGCCTCACGCTCAACGCGGTCGAATCCGGACACATGGTCATCGCTTCTTTACACGCCACCAATTCAGAGGACGCCGTGTACCGCATCGGCAACTCTTTTGCCCAGGAGGCCCAGGACATTGTCCGGCATCAACTGGCCTCCACCCTCGCCGTTCTCATCGTTCAGACGCTCTCCTTCCTGCCCAGGGTCGGATTCAGGGTCCCGGTGCTGTCGATCATGACCGGAAGCTCGGCGGTAAAGGGCATGATCAGGGAGAACAGGCTGGCCCAGATAGAGAGCACCATGCAGACCAGCCGCAAGGACGGCATGATGACCATGGAACAATACCAGCAGGAATTCGTGGACCAGCGCCAGTTTTTCACCCTGCCGGAGGAAAACTTCCGGCCCTCCACTGAAATCACCACGGAGATTATTTATACCTCCCGCTTGATGAAGGACAGGGAGGCCATGGTCCGGTCCGCCGTAGCGGCGCAGGCGGAAGCGAGGGCCGCCAGGCCCGTCCCCGAGAAGCCGTCCCCCGTCTCGACCCTCCCCTCGCAATTGATCGCCAGGACACCGTTTCCTCTATCGCCGGCCGAACAATCCCTGGCCAGCGCCGGGGCTCTGCCCGAAACCCAGCCCCAGGAAGGCTCATCATTCTATGTGTTGACCGAGGAAAAACCCATCCACGAACTCATTGCCGAAATGAAGAAATTAGAACACTGAGGACGTCTCCCACCGGCCGCCCAGTCCTGGCGGCAAGTGGAAAAACCAACCTGACCGAGACCCTTCCGGGATGTTTGTGACTTATTAAAGTCTGGAATGTATCTAGAGAAGACAAAAGGATTCGAAGCCGTCAATCTTTTCGTCTGATGCCTTATTGATCCCTGGCGACGGGCGTGGACAAGAAAGAGGCTAGTTGGTTATGGCTGAAGACAGCAGGTCCAAGAAACGATTTCAGGTGGTTGCACCGGCGGTAGTGGAGATCGAAAAACCTTCCGGAACTGAGGTTGAAACCGAATTTCTGAACTTACTAAGCCGGGACGTGAGCGCCGGCGGCGCGTTCTTTTACACTGATTCGCCCCTGCCTGAAGGGACCAGGGTCAAGGTGGACCTGGTTCTGATGACCGATCAGTTGAAAAAGATCGAGTCAGATCAAGCCATGATCAAGCTGGTCGGCGAGGTGGTCCGGGTGGAATCAGGCGGCATGGCCGTCCGGTTCAATAAACGTTGTCATATTCTGCCCCTCTAGACTTTAGGCCCTGGATTTATCCCTCCCCTGGGGCCGGCGGTAATATTCTGGCGGATGCTTCTGATTCGAGACCTCCGTAAAACGAGTAATTTGAACCGAGATCGCGAAAGGCGATATTTTAAGCCGCGGGAATATTAGATATATTTCGAGGACTTAAAATTGAGCCTGACAAAGAGCTTGGCCAAAGGACGAAGTTTTGCAGGGGTCTCGATTCAACCTTGAGGCTGACTTCAGATCACGGAAGCCAAAGCCGTTTTGAGATGAGCCAGGGAAGTGTTGCCGCCGGAACAGATCAGACCGACTTTGGTCCCGGCCAAGACTGATTTGAGGCGATAGGCCGCGGCCAGAGGGCTGGCTCCAGCGGCTTCGGCCAAAGTGTGGGCGCATTCGATCATCCAGACCATGGCCTGCCTGATCTCGTCATCGTCGACCAGGATGAAGTCGTCCAAATCCCGCCATAGAATGCTCTGAGGCAGTTCAAAACCGGCTCCCGTGGCCAGACCTTCGGCGAAGGTGCGGCAAGGGGCCGTGACCATCTTTCTTTGGCGCCAGCATTCATAGGCCGCCGGAGCTTGAGCGCTTTGAACGCCGATGATCCTTATCCGGGGATTGACGGCCTTGGCCGCCAGACAGGCGCCGGCCGCGCCGCTGCCTCCGCCCACGGGCACGATCAAAGTCTCGAGGTCGGGCTGGTCTTCCAGCATCTCCAGGGTCTCCGTGGCCACTCCGGCGATCAACAGCGGTTCGTTGCCCGAATTGATGTAACGGCACCCAATAGTCTCGGTCAGGACCTCGCAATGGCGTTTGGCTTCTTCAAAGTCCCGTCCGTGAAGGATGACTTCCGCGCCCAGACCCCGCATGGCCGCCACCTTCCCGGGATTAGCCCCTTCCGGGACCACGATGCGGGCCTGGACGTTGAACAGGCGGGCGGCATAGGCTATGGATTGTCCGTGGTTGCCCGTGGAAGCTCCGATGACTCCCCTGGAACGCTCTTCCGATGTGAGCCGCGCCATCAAGTTGATTCCGCCCCGCACCTTGAAGGCTCCAACCGGCTGGTAGTTTTCATGTTTGATGAAAACGTCGGCGCCGATCAATTGGCTGACCGCCGGGAAGGCGTGCAGAGGGGTCCGGGGTAGATATCGGGAAATGACCCGCCGGGCCGAAAGAACGTCTTTGAATTCAAGAAGGGCTGGGTTATCCGCGGCTTTAATATCCGATTCAGTTTTCATTTAGTCTGGAGTCCTCCGCCGGTCGATGGCTTTCTTCTTGGAGTTTGCCCCGGCCGGATCATCTCTTTCGCTGGCGGCGGTCATGATCCGGCTATCCCTCTCCGTTCCAGGTCTATTCCTTTCCGTAGAACTCGGGATAAAGCTTCCGGGCGCATTCCGGGCAGATACTATGACTGAAAAGGGCTTCCGTCCGGTCCTGTATATACTTTTCCAACTGTTGCCAGTAGCCCGCATCGTCCCTTATTTTCTTACAACAAGTGCAGATGGGCAAAAAGCCCCGCAGGGTCTTGACTTCATCCAGGGCCGCCCTGAGGCTGGTCAGGGCTGACTTGAGTTCGGTTACGTCCCGGTTGCTGCCCCGCCGGCCCAACCATTCGCCCGTGGATGATAAAATGGACTGGCATTGGTGGCTTATCCATTTCTCCTGGCCTTCGGCGTCAATGATTCGGAAATCGAGTTGCATCGGGCCGGATTCCACTTGATAGAGATTTTCGTGCTTGATCAGGGCCTCTTGGTCTTCGGGGTGGGTTATCCTTTGCATCAGGCCTGAGTCGCGCAGGAACTCCTCGTGGCCGTGTCCGGTAATTCTCCGGCAGGAAGGCGTCACGTAGATATAACGGCCTTTCGGGTCCAGCCACGTTTCCCAGTCGTAGGTGTAATCGGCGAAAGCCCTGAATCTTTCCTCGCTGGCCTTCAGTTTCTTCTCCATCTCTGATTTGTATAGGGCTATCTCGATGCTGGCCTGCAGTTGCTGGTCATTGAAGGGTTTGAGCACTAGACCAAAAGGCTCGGTGGCCTTGGCCCGACTGACCATTCCTTCGTCTCCATGGGCGGTTAGAAAGATGATGGGCAGCACGTGGCGTCGGTTGATCTCTTCGGCCGCCTCGATGCCGTCCATGCGCCCTTGCAAGGTTATGTCCATTAAAATGATGTCCGGATCTGTATGTTTCACCTGAAAAACGGCCTCCTCGCCGGTAGTGGCCTGGGCGCAGACCAGGTATCCCATTTCCTCGAGGCGATTATTAAGGTCGGCAGCCACGATCAGGTCGTCTTCCACAATCATGATTCTGGCTGATTTCATTGGTTCGTTCCTTTCAGCTTAACGCTGTTTCCCGGTATGGTCCAGGCCGGGTTTCCCCTGGACGACCGGGGTAAAGGCCCGTCTCGGTTCAAGACCAAAGATATTCCAACCTGAGAAAACCGGTGGACCCGGCGTCTTCCACCGCGGTCGGCCGTGGAGAACTTCGGTATTATTTTGTCACAAAAAAACGGGCAAGGGAAGACGTTCATCGGCTTATCAATAAGCAATTGGTTAAAGGTCTTTAGTACCGGGCAGACCAGGAAACGGATTGACCCTGGCGAATGGGGCAAGTTAGAATAGCCTGGGTATGGCGGTGGATTCTATTTGGGTCAGGGCGAAATAGGGCGAAACATGGCGGCGGATGATATTAAAGTGGATGAGGGATTGTGCGCTGGTTGCCTTCGCTGCGCGCTGGCCTGTTCGAGTCTGTACACCGGGGAGTACAACGCGGAGCTGGGTCGGATTCGCGTCGAGGCTGACGGCGTTCAGATGAAGGTTTGGTTTACCGAAGAATGCCCGAACTGCGGTCATTGCGTCGGTTTCTGCTTTTACGGCGCCTTGAGCCAGGTCGGGCCCGAGACTCGGTCATGACCGGTCGTGGTTTCGCCGGCCGTGTATTACGGGTGGACCTGACCGCCGGCCGATGTCAATCCGAACCGTTGGATATGACATTGGCTGAAAAATTCGCCGGGGGTCTGGGCCTGACCATCAGGCTGGCGGCGAATGAGGTCCGGCCCGGCGTCGAGCCGTTGGCGCCGGAGAACGCCGTCGTTTTGGGAGTGGGGCCGTTGGTCGGGACGGAAGTCCCGTCCTCATCCAGACTGTACTCTGTGACCGTCCTGCCGGCCAGTGGGACCTTGGGCTGGTGCGGCGCGGGCGGGGTGACCCTGGCCGCTCAACTCAAACAGGCCGGATTCGACCACATAGTCATCACCGGCCGGTCGGCCCGGCCGGCCATGCTCAGGATCGAAGACGGACGAGCCGAACTCGTCGAGGCCGGACGCCTCTGGGGACTGGGCACGGCTGAAACGGCCCGGGCCGTCTGGGAAAGCGATCCCTGGCCGGCCGGCGTTCTGACCATCGGTCCGGCCGGTGAAAACCGATCGTCCCTGGCCATGGCCTACGTCAATCGACTGGCCACCCTGGGCCGCGGCGGACTGGGAGCCGTTCTGGGCGCCAAGAACCTGAAAGCGGTTCTGGTACGGGGCCACGGCGGAGTTGAAGTCCATGATCAGAAGCGGATTCGCGGCCTGGTGGATGGCTTGCTGGCCCGAATGCGAAACTGGCCGCAACTGGCCGCCTGGCATGACCTGGGCATGATCAATTCCTTCCCTTTCATACCCGTTGACGTCTACCGGGAGATCAAATTGCGTCGGGTGGCCTGCGTGAGCTGCCCGATCGGCTGCAAGGACGTGGTCCGAATAAGGGACGGCCGCTTCGCCGGGTTCACCACCTGCTCCAGTTCGGCGATCAATCTGTTCACGCCGGTCATCTACGGTTTCAAGGATTATCGGGAGGCGGTCAGACTGGTGGCCGAACTGGACGAATACGGGCTGGACATGTTCGAGTTTTTCGGCGTCATGAAAGCCGTTTCCAACCTGGTGGAACAGGGAACCATACCGGCCCGGGAAATCGAACCTCCCCTCGTTCTGGATTCCTTCGACTCCATGTCGGCCTGGGCCGGAAAGACTGCCCGCCGGGAAGGTTTGGGGCAAATCCTGGCCGACGGTTTCAAAGGCCTGCTGGACTCTTTCGGCGCTCAGGCCCGCCCGGCCCTGCCGGCCTTGGTTAAAAACATGCACCCTTATACCGGTCCCGGTTCAGCCCTGCCTTGGGACCTGTTCGGCACCATGGAACTGGGCCAGGTCCTGGACCCCCGGGGCCCTCACGTGGGCTCGGGAGGTTCGCCCACCTATTTCGCCAAAAGACCCCTGGAAGTATTTCCCGGCCACCTGCAAAGAATGGGCGTTCCGGACGAGGCGGCGGCGCGGATACTGGACAATTCCAGACTCGACGTGGGCCGGCTGCTTAAATACTCGCATACCTGGTTCGCTGCTTTGGGCTGCCTGGGATTATGCGCCCGGGCCCAGATAAACCGTTTTTACAGCGCCCGTCTCTGCGCCGATATCTACCAGGCCGTGACCGGCTTCCCCGGCGGCGTGGACGAGCTTAGACTCAAGGCCGAGCGGGCCTGGAACCTGTTGAGGCTTTTAAACCTGCGCTTGGGTTTTGATCCCCGTAACCTTGAAACTCCGCCGGACAGATGGTTCCAGACGCCGGGGTTCAAGGAATACGTCGCGGAGCAACCGCTGAACCGCGGCCAGGTCGAGCGCATGATTGAGGACTACTATGACGAGTGGGGCTGGGATCTGGCCACTGGAGCTCCCAAGGCGGAAACCCTGGCCAGGCTCGGCCTGACCGAATATGCCCTGAAAAAGGAATGACGACATGTCCCGGCCACTTAGCGGCGTGATGCCGCCCGTGATCACTCCTTTTCAAGACGAGGAACTGGACCTCGAGGCTTTTAAAGCCAACTTCGAGCGCTGGAACGAGACCGGACTGACAGGTTATCTGGTCTTAGGGTCTAACGGCGAAAACGCTTATCTGTCGGATGGGGAAAAAGAACAGGTCCTGGCCGCGGCCAGGGAAGCAGTGCCGCCGGAGAAAATCTTCCTAGCCGGCGCCGGTTGCGAATCCACCCGGGCCACCATTCATCTATGCCGGCGCGCCGCCGATCTGGGCGCCGACGGCTGCCTGATCCTCACGCCGGCCTACTTCAAAGGTCAAATGACGGCCGAGCGTTTGGAAAGCCATTACCGCCGGGTGGCCGATGCCTCGCCTCGACCCGTGCTGATATATAATTTCCCCCAAGCGACCGGCTTGAACCTCGGGCCGGATTCCGTGGCCCGCCTGGCCGAACATCCTAATATAGTCGGCCTGAAGGACAGCTCGGGCAACGTGTCCCAGCTAGGCGAGATTCTGCGCCAGGTTCCGGCCGGCTTTTCGGTGTTCTCCGGGAACGCCGAGGTTTTTTATCCGGCCTTGTGCCTGGGAGCCGTGGGCGGCATTCTGGCCGTGGCCAACGTGGTTCCGGAAATATGCCTGGCCATATATGATCGGTTTTTGTCCGGCGACTACACCCGAGCTCGGGACCTCCAGCTAAAGGTCGGCCGTCTGGCCGCCCTCGTGACCAGGATACATGGAGTGCCCGGCCTCAAGGCGGCCATGATGCAAGCGGGGTATCAGCCGGGAGGCGTTCGTTCGCCGCTGACCATGCCGGTTTCGGAAGTGACGGCCGGCCTGGCCGCGGAATTGAAAGACCTGCTCCAAGGATGCGAGTGAAATTTCTATACAAGACCTGTCGGCCATGGTAATAATTCGAGCTTGTTTTTCCCCGGAACGGGGCGGAATGATATGGGACGGACGGCGGGAAGTTTCCACTGACCGGCGGGAAGTCATAATAAATATTGAAATCAACGTAAAGGTAGGAGGAACGTTTTACAACATGTCGGCGATTTCATTAAACCGGCGTAACCATTTCCAGCCGGTAGGCGTTTTGTGGATAGTGCTTCTGGTGCTGGGGCTGATGCTGGTCGTTCCGGTGTCGGCCCAGCCGGCGGACAAGAAGGCCGGCGCTGAAGGGCTCAAGACCCCCTCCGCCGCCGTGGCCACGGCCGGCCAGACCGGCTCGGCCCCGGCGTTGCTGCCGCCGGGGCTGCCGGTCGCGCAGGTAAATCCGCCCAAGGACAGCGTGGACAATTTCGTGAAATACATGAAGGAGCAACGCCAGGAGGATGACAAGTACCTCCGCCAGCGGTTCAGCCGCACCCAGGCCCTGATCCATAACAAGGACCTTTGGCGGGACAAGGAGATTCGCGCCTTCCTGATGACGCCGCGCGAAGAGTTCTGCCGCAAGTGGAACCTGTCGCGGGCCTATGAAAGCAACTTCATGGACATAAAATACGGCGTGACCATCTCCGGGCCTCACCTGGTGGGTCGCATGACTTCGGCCCTGGACATACTACCCGGCGAGAAAGTGCTGGAGATAGGCACCGGCTCCGGGTACCAGTCGGCCATGCTGGCTTACCTGACCGATAAGGTCTACACCGTCGAAATCATCGAGCCCCTGGCCAAGGAGACGGATCAGATCTACGCTGATCTGGGCAAGACCAAGTACAAGGAATACGGGAGCATTGTCCGCAAGGCCGACGACGGCTATTATGGCTGGGAGCAGTATGCGCCTTTCGACAAGATCATTGTCACCTGCGGCATTGACCATATTCCGCCGGCCTTGCTGAACCAGTTGAAGGAAGGCGGGGCCATGGTCATCCCGGTGGGTCCGCCGGGAGCGCAGATAGTCCTGAAGGTCACCAAAACCAAGGACAAGGACGGCAATTTCGTCATCGCCAGGGAAGACATCTACCAAGGCAAAAAGAAGGTGCCGTTTGTTCCTTTCACCAAGAAGGGCGGCGGGGCTCATACCAAATGACGGGCTTCTTTAGTCCGTCATCGAGCCGAGGGCGATCAAGCAGAGTGGTGCGGCGGGCCTCCCGGCCCGTTTTTTACGAGGTTATCAATAAATGAATTTCCCCCGGAAAGCGGGCGAAGAGTTGACCTCTTCGCCCGCCGCATATCTGGCCATCGCCCTGGTTTCCGGCGCCATTATCGCCTACGAGTTGTTCGTGATGCGGGTCTTCGCCAACGGTGGCTGGGCCCACTTCGGCTCGACGGTGATAAGCATAGCCATGTTCGGCTTCGGTGTCTTCAGCACCGTCTTGTGCCTTTGGAAGCAGGTGTTCAAGGCCAGGCTGGTCTTCTTCACCAACCTCAGCCTGCTGCTCCTGGGGCCGGCCATGGTCGCGGCCAACTCGGCGGCCCAGACGCTGTCCTTCAATCCCATCTTTCTCGTTTCCGATCCGGACCAGAAATATCATCTGGCCCTGCTCTTCCTGATCTATTTCGTACCCTTCCTGTTCGGCGCCGGTTTCATTGGCCTCGTGTTTCTGGCGGGTCAGAGTAATTTCGGCCTGGTTTACTTCGCCAATATGGCCGGGTCCGGCCTGGGCGGTTTGGTTCTTTTCGCCGCCCTGTATTACCTGCTCCCGGAGAAGCTGTTCGTCATCCCGGTGGCCATCTGGGCCGTCGGAGCCCTCTTGTGGTACCTGGGGCAAGGCCGGTCCGGGCTGGCCGTCCTGCTCTTGGCCGCGACGGCCCTGACGGTGATCGCCGGTGGTCTGGCGCCCCAGATCAACGTCTCGACCTTCAAGGGCGTCAGTTACGCCCGGAATTTTCCGGATGCCCAGAAGGTCTATCAGAGCGCCAGCCCTTTTGGCTACGTGGAGGTGTATTCCAGTTCCTATTTCCACTTCGCCCCTGGTTTAAGCGACGTGGCCTCGCTGTATCTGAAGGAGATGCCGGAAAAAGCCTACCTGGGCATGTATATGGACGGCGACGGCCCTATTGGCATAATGAAAAAACTGCCCGACCGCCAGGTGGAATACTTCAAGTTCCTGCCGCTCTCCATGCCCTACCTGCTCAAGCCAGACCCGGAAGTCCTGATAATGCAGTTCGGCGGCGGCATTTCCACTAACGTGGCCTTGAAGATGGGCGCCCGGAAGGTGACCGTGGCCGAGGGCAATCCCATGGTCATCCAGGCCGTCCGCGACAGTGAAGTCATCTCCGAGTTCACCGGCCGCATACTCGATGACCCCAAGGTCAATCTCGTGCCTTACGACGGCCGCATCTACGTAAACGAAGCGCCGGGCGGCTTTGACGTGGTTGATCTAAGCCTGGCCGATTCGACCGGGTTGTCCATGCCCGGCGGTTCCTCCATTTATGAAAAATACACCTACACGCGGGAAACCTTGTCTTCCTGCCTGCGGGCCTTGAAAAGAGGCGGATTGCTTTCCATAACCGTGTGGAACAAGGAAGACCCGCCCAAGTCCACCTTGAAACTGATTGGCAGCCTGATTCTGGCCGCCCGGGCAGCGGCCGGCCGGGATGTGAGCCGCCATCTCTTCCTGGCCCACACCTATCTATCCACCCTAACCATCCTGTTCAAGGACGGCGGGTTCAGTGATGAAGAGGTCCGGCGCTTGTCGGACTACTGCCGGAAGATGAGCTTCGAAATCATCCACCAGCCCGGACAGGCGCCGGTTCCGGATGATCTGGACCGGGTGTTCAAAGCCTATCGCAACGCCTACTTCCTGCCCCAGGAGAACGAGGGGCAGGAGCAGGACGTAAATATGACCGCCGGACATCTTTACCGCCTGGCGGTCAGCCGACTGCTGAGCGGCGATTTCAAGTCGGTCGAGGACGGCTACGTCTTCAACGTCAAACCCTTGACCAACGACCGGCCCTACTTCGCCGGGTTTGTCAAACCGGAAGACATCCCCAGGTTCCTGGACAAGCTGGAGGTCATCTCCGACGAATGGGGCTATCTGCTCCTAGGGGCCACCTTGCTGCTGTCCATGATTTTCGGTTGTCTGCTGCTGCTCTTCCCGATGATCTTCGGCTGGAAGGCGTTTTTCTCCAGCCACCGCGGCAAGACGGGCATAGTGGTCTATTTTTCCTGTCTGGGCGTCGGATATATGTTGGTCGAAATCGGCCTGATCGCCAAGTATATCCTTTGCCTGGGCAATCCCACCGTGTCCGTGGCCGTGCTCATCCCGGGCATGTTGATCTTTTCCGGCCTGGGAAGCTATTTTTCGGGACGGCTGGCGGATAAGGCCGGCCGGGCCATGATCTTAATCTGCGGGGCCATCGCCGGCCTGCTTTTGGTCTATATGCTGGGTCTGGACGTTGTATTCCGGGCCGTGGGCTTGTGGCCGTACTCCCTGAGGATTCTGGTCTGCCTGGCCTTGCTGTTTCCCCTGGCCTTCCTGATGGGCTTCCCCTTCGCCCTGGGCATGTCCAAGTTGTCTTCCCTGAAGAAGGAGCCCTTCTTTGTCTGGGCCTGGGGTATCAATGGGTCCTTTTCCGTGGTGGGCTCGGTCCTGGTGCCGATCCTTTCGGTCCTCCTCGGCCTCTCCGCGGTGATGATCATTTCGGCCGCCGTCTATCTATTGGCCTTGCCGGCCTTCTTCCGGCTTATGACCCCTGACGTGGGAGACCCGGCGTCGTGAGCCAAGGTGGAGGGCCACCTTCTGTTTTTGAACTCGTATTAATCGCTCTCTTCCTGATCGCCGGGAACCTGGTCCCGCCGTCGGCCCAGGCCAAGGCGACCAGACCGGCGGGGACGTCGGTCCAGGAACCGGTTCAATCGGCCGCCAAGAACCCGACCCGCCAATCAAGGAATCAACCCCTGACCTTCATCGCCCGGCTGGACCACGCGCCCTTTCCCTATACGGGCAAGGTCGGGGATACGGACCATGATTTTTTCGATTACGTGGACCCGGCCACGGGTGAAAGGTTCCACACCGGCCGCAACGGCGAACGTTTCTCCGAGACGGCCTGCTATGGCGACAGCAGCGTTTTATTTCATCTACCCAACGGCTTCAGCGCGGCCAGACCGTTGATTTACGTAGTCTTCTTCCACGGTATCCTAACGGAAGTAAACGAATTTGTCCGGGACTTCTATCTCGTGGATCAGGTGGAGAACTCGGGCCGGAACGCCATCCTGATCGTGCCTCAACTGGCCAAGCACGCTACCGACACCAGCCCGGGCAAGTTTTTTCAAAGGAAAGCCTTCCGGCGCTTCATGGACGAAGTCAGCCAGGTCCTGGCCGCCCGCCTGGGCCGACGGCATCTCAAGAAGCTGAACCAGGCCCCGGTGATTCTGGCCGCCTTTAGTGGGGGATACAAGGCCACGGCGCTTGTTCTGGACCGGGGCGGCCTTGACGCCAGGTTAAAAGGCGTAATGCTGCTGGACGCCTTGTACGATGACGTGGACCGGTTCGAAAAGTGGTGGCTCAAGAATAACCGGCGGACCTTCTTGTTGAACATTTTCGGAGCCGGGTCCTGCGAGGAAAACAGCCGGCTCCTGGCCGACGGCTTGGTCCGACGCGGCTTTAGACCTTCCCCGGAGTGGCCGCGCCAGGTGGACAAGCGGGGCCTTTACTTCATCCGCAGCAATAATGAGCACCTGCAAATACCCCTGCTGGGCCCGCCCGAAAGACCGCTGGAAAAACTACTGCGGAACCTGGCTTTTTGAGGTTCCCGGAGGTCGGATTTCGAGGGAAGAATCAGGTCTCCGGCTGGCGTCGGAGTATGTACCCGGCCTGAGCGCCGGCGCCTAGGCTAAGGGCGTGAAGGGCGGCCACGTGGCCGCTCGGGCCGGCGCCGATGACGCAAATTCTCTTGGACATGTCGGCTGGGCCTCCTCTAATGGGGTATTATCACCCCGCGAAATCGACCGTCCCGCCAGAAATCGTCGGTGACTGCGTGAGTGATTTCATGATTATTAAATAATATTTTTATGAAATGTTAAGTACAATAAATAAATATTGACTAATAACTCAATAGTGGATATAAAAAATTGACTCTGGAGCAGGCGTGAGGGGGCGGGATGAGGATTGATGAGACCAGTCTGGAAATCATCAAGCGTCTGAAAGACGGCCGGAAATCCTTTCGCGAAATCGCCCAGGAGTTGTCCATCTCCGAAAACACGGTCCGCTCCAGGGTGAACAGACTCCAGGAAGAAGGAATCCTGGAAATCGCCGGTTTGGTTGATCCTTCCGCCATGCCCGGCCACGCCCTGATTCTGGTGGGAGTGAAGCTCCTGACCATGGAATTGGTCAAGAAAGGAGAAGAATTAAGCCGGCTGCGGGGTGTGGTGTCCGTCAGCGTGGTCACCGGCCGTTTCGATATCATCCTGTTGGTTTTATTGAACCAGGAATTCGGATTATTGCAGTTTTACACCGAGGAAATGTCCAGGGTGAAGGACGTGGGTTCGGTGGAAACCTTTGTGGTTTACAAATCCTTCAATCTTAAGGTTTCTTATATTTTGTGAACGCGGCCGGCGCCGGCGGAGTCAAGGGTCGGCCGCGTCCTTCCGCCTCGAATGGTTCGCCAAGGATTCTAAAGCCAAGGAGGTTGACATGAAAGAAATCAGCGAACTCGTTCTGCCCGAATATGTCCGCTACGCCAAGGACCACGAATGGGTCCGGCCCCTGAACGGCCGGGTCAAGATAGGTGTTTCGGATTATGCCCAGGATCAATTGGGCGACATCACTTTTGTCGAACTGCCCGAGACGGGTGACGTTTTCGAGGCCGGCGAAGAATTCGGGACCCTGGAGTCCACCAAAGCGGTGGGCGAACTGTTCATGCCTCTGGCCGGCGAGGTTACGGCCGTGAACAAGGCCCTTCTGGACGAACCGGGCCTGGTCAACAGGGACCCGTACGGAGAAGGCTGGTTGGTGGAATTGGAGCCGGAGGACCCCGAAGCCGTCGAGGAAATGATGAATCGGGAAGAGTACCTGGACATGCTGGAAAGGATGGTGTAGATGCGCTATCTGCCCCATACGCCGGAGGACGTGGCGGCCATGCTGTCGGCGATCGGCCTTTCCGACCTGGACGATCTTTTCTCCATGGTGCCGCCGGACTGCCGCTGGCCGGACGATCTGAATCTGCCGCCGGCCCTGTCCGAACTGGAGTTGATCCGCCACTTGTCCGATCTGGCCGACCGATCGGCCCAGGGATATAAGGTCTTCCTGGGGGCGGGTCGGTACGAGCACTTCGTGCCTGAGACCGTTCGCTATCTGCTGGGCCGCTCCGAGTTCAGCACCGCCTACACGCCTTATCAACCCGAACTCAGCCAGGGCACCCTCCAGGCCATCTACGAGTATCAGACCCTGATCGCCAGGCTGTTGGGACTGGATGTGGCCAACGCCTCTCTTTACGACGGGGCCACGGCCCTGGCCGAGGCCCTTTTCATGGCCGTCCGGATAACCAGGCGCACCCGGGTGGCGCTGTCCCGGGCCATCCACCCGGCCTATCGGCAGGTGGTCAAGACATATTTCCGGCCGACCGGTTACGAGGTGATCGAGTTGCCCTACGGGTCTGACGGCCGGACCGATCTGACGGCCCTGGAGGGAGGGGGAGGCCTGGCGGCCGTGGCCGTGCAGTCACCCAACTTCTTTGGATGCATTGAAGACCTGCCGGCCGCCTCTGACCTGGCTCACCGCAGGGAGGCCTTGATGGTGGCCACGTTCACCGAGGCCCTGGCTTATGGCTGGCTCAAGAATCCGGGCGGCTCAGGCGCGGACATCGCCTGCGGCGAAGGTCAGAGCCTGGGGCTGCCGCGCGGTTTCGGCGGGCCCGGCCTGGGCCTGTTCGCCTGTCGGAATCAGTTCGTCCGCAACATGCCGGGGCGTCTGGTCGGCCAGACCCAGGACCTGGAAGGCCGCCGGGGTTTTGTCCTGACCCTGGCCACCCGGGAACAGCATATCCGGCGGGAAAAGGCGGTCTCGAACATATGCACCAACAACAGCCTCTGCGCGCTGACCGCGGCCATGTTCCTGGCTTCGGCCGGGTCCCAGGGCCTGAAAAACATGGCCAGGCTCAATTACGACAAAAGCGAGTACTTGAAGAACAGACTGGACCGGGCCGGCCTGGCCCCGAGTTTCTCCGCTCCGACTTTCAATGAGTTCGTGTTCCAGGGACCGGGTGACGCCGGATTCTACCGGCGTTTGCTCGATAAAGGCATGGCGGCCGGCCTGCCGTTAGGGACCTGGTACCCCGAGTTGGAAGGCCATTTTCTTATCTGCGTCACCGAAGTCAAGACCAGGAGCGATTTGGACCACCTGGTCGAGGAGATGATAAAATGACCATCTTTCCGGGCGCGGGCGGTCTGGTTTTCAACGAACCGCTCCTCTGGGAAAAGGGGAAAAAGGGTCGCTGCGGTCTCAGTCTTCCCCAGACCGACGTTCCGGCCGCCGCGTTGGACGAAAGCCTGACCGCCGAAACGCCGGACCTGCCCGACCTGTCCGAACTGGAGATAGTGCGGCACTACACCCGCCTCTCGCAGTGGAACGTGGGGGTGGATTCCGTCTTCTATCCCCTGGGTTCCTGCACCATGAAGTACAACCCGAAGATCAACGAAAAACTGGCCGGGTTGGCCGGACTGGCCGAAGCCCATCCCCTGCTGCCGGTCGAGTTGAACCAGGGACCGCTCAAGCTGATATACGATATGGAACGCTTCCTGGCCGCCATTACCGGCCTGGACGCGGTCAGCCTTCAACCCACGGCCGGGGCCCACGGAGAATTGACGGGCATGCTCATTCTGAACGCCTATCACCACCATCTGGGACGCCCCAGGTCCAAAATCATCGTGCCGGACACGGCCCACGGAACCAACCCGGCCAGCGCGGCCATGTGCGGTCTGACGCCGGTGAACGTCAAATCCGGCGAACGGGGGGTGCTGACGCCCCAAGCCGTGACCGAAGTCATGGACGAAGACACGGCCGGAGTCATGATCACCAATCCCAACACCCTGGGCCTGTTTGAGGAACACATCAAGGAGATCGCCGATATAGTCCACGGCCGGGGAGGACTGGTCTATTTAGACGGCGCCAACCTGAACGCGGTCATGGGTATCGTCCATCAGGGACGAGCCGGCGTGGACGTAATGCACCTGAACCTGCATAAGACTTTCAGTACGCCGCACGGCGGCGGAGGCCCGGGCGCCGGCCCGGTCTGCGTCAACCAAAACCTGGCCAGGTTTCTGCCCGTGCCTCGGGTCGTGGAAAAAGAAGGCCGTTACCTTGTGTCCGAGGACTTTCCCGACTCCGTGGGCCGGCTGCACGCCTTTCACGGCAACTTCGGGGTGATAGTCAAGGCCTATTGTTATATCCTCAGCCTGGGGCCTGATCTGAAAAAGGTGAGTCAACTGGCGGTGCTCAACGCCAACTACCTCAAAGAAAAGCTCAAGGGAACGCTTCATCTGCCCTACGACCGTCCCTGCCTGCACGAGTGCGTCTTTTCGGACAAGTATCAGAAGGGCCACAAGACCACTACCTTGGATTTGGTCAAAGGCCTGATGGATTACGGCTTTCATCCGCCCACGATCTACTTTCCGCTGGTGGTCCCGGGCGCCATCATGATCGAACCTACCGAAACCGAGACCAAAGAGGAACTGGACCTGTTCATCGAGGCGTTCCAGGCCGTGGCGGCCGAGGCGGAGGCCGACCCCGAAAGCCTGCGCCGCGCGCCGAAAAGAACCAAGGTGACCAGACTGGACGAAACCGCGGCGGCCCGGCGGCCCTGTCTGGCGGGTTGAACCGGCCGGCGGTCGAGAAGCGGAGTCAGGCGATGAAAAAGTACATGATTCTTTTCGTGGTGGGTAAAGACAGGCCCGGCATCGTGGACGACGTCTCCACCATGCTCTTCGAACGCGGGGCCAACATCGAAGACAGCCGCATGGCCACTTTGGGCGGGTGCTTTTCCATCATGGTGCTGATCTCCTGTCCCGAGGAGAAGGCCGTGGAAGTCAGAAGGGGCCTGGAGGTACTGTCAGGCCTGGGCTTCGACGCCTATCTTCACGAAGCCGCCGATCCGGTTTCGGTCCCCAGGCAGGTGGAAATACCCATGTCACTTGAAATCAGAGCCATGGATCATCCGGGCATAGTCCAAAAGGTGGTCCGCCTCCTGCGCCGCCGCAACGTTAACATTGAGAGCCTGGACACCCACGTGACCAGCGCCCCCTGGTCCGGCGCGCCGCTCTTCAACCTGCGGCTGTCCGCCGGCGTGCCGGCCGGCCAGTCCATCATGAAGATCAAGGAGGAACTGACGGCCTTGGCCGCGGAGATGAACCTGGACTTGAGTTTCGGACGATAGCCGGCGCCCCGCGGCAGGACGCGGAAATCCTTCCCGGCGCCGGCGTATCGAGGAAAACCGGCTTCCCAACTTCTCGCCTCGCTGCTACGTCATGGACACCGGCAACGTCACTCTTGCCGGGCGTTCCTCGGACCTGTTGAACGATCCCGAGGTGAAACGGGTGTACCTGGGGGGTAAGAATATCAGCCACGAAGGGCACGAAGAACACGAAGGTTTATGAGGTAATTGCAAAACCCCAGCGTCTCTGTGGATTTCCGATTTTTCACCCAGACCAAAACCGTGACGTCGCGATGGTTCGATGATCCCGCCATCGGCCAAAGCCCCTGACGCCACCCTGCACTCCATACAATGAAGGCAGGGGCGCACCAAGCTTAAAACGGAATGGGGCGCGATCCGACCGCCCAATCCGACCGCCTCATAAAGCTCACCGCATTCGGAAGATGCTTTACTCATCGGTCAACTCATGTGCTACCTAATTCGGTCAGATCATGTGCTAGCGACATTATCCCCTAAAATGTCTTGACTTAAGGGTCGCACTACAGTAATTTGGGACAAAGGCAAATTATGAGATTTATGAGGAGGTAGAGAAGAATTTTAGCGAGTAAAGTGGGATAACCCCTTTTTTTCTTCTTGACATGAAATTTTCATTTGTTATATATTTTATAGATTCTAAAGTGAGTTCTTATTATTTCATCTAAATCGGGAAATAAGGAGCCTAGAGGGAACGGCGCCAAGCACTTCATACCCGCCGCTCCGCAACAGGGAAAGCAATTTACAGTGTGGGTGGGCTTGCGGGGAGGAGATCTCCAGGTTGTAGCGACCGACATCCCCATCTTGTTCCCCGGCGACATGATCGGAGGGAGCCAAAAGAGGAGATTACGCGCTTGAACGCGCTGGACGAGTGATTGGCCAATGGACTACGTGAGGCATATGACTCGGACGCCGTAAAGGAGGTATGTCCTGTCATTAGAAAGGGAGGAATGAGCCATCGAAAATCCTCCGCCGGGGTATGCGAAGCTGCGACCATACCACTGTTATTGACCGAGGCAAGGGATCGGCTCCCAAATCGAGTTTCGGTATGTTTAAATCTCCATAAAAACTTCGAAGGAGGGTCTTGCAATGAAAAAGCTTCGTATCATTTCCCTTATTGTTTTAGGCGGTCTGTTCATTGTTCTAGCAGCCCATCCGGCTGCGGCTCAAACAAAGGTCATCAAGGTCTATCAGAGTTGGCCGTTACAGGGGGCCATGATCCCCGAAGGCAAGGCCATGCTGAATGCCGCCCAGATGGCGTTGGACGAGGTAAAAGGGCAGGTTGCCGGCTACAAGATTGAGTTGGTTTTCCTGGATGATGCCTCTCCGACCACCGGCTCGTGGGACGGCACGATCGAAGCGAACAACGCGCAAAAAGCCATCGCCGACCCACAATGCCTCGTCTACTTCGGCACCTACAACTCCGGCGCCGCCAAGGTCTCCATGCCCCTGACCAACGAGGCCGGCATGGCGCAGATCACCCCGGCGAACAGTTATCCCGGCTTGACCAAACCCGGCTATGCCCCCGGTGAACCGGGTATCTACCGTCCGACGGGCAAGGTCAACTACTTCCGCACGTTCGGCGCGGATGATTTCCAGGGCGCCTCCGGTGCGGCCTGGGCGAAATGCCTCGGCTTCAAGAAGGTTTACATCCTTGATGACCGCCAGCTTTACGGCAAGGGCATAGCCGATGTTTTCGAGAAGAGCGCCAAGCAACTCGGGCTGCAAGTCGCCGCCCACGACGGCATCGAGTCCGTGAACATAGACTTTCGCGCGCTGCTCACCAAGGTCAAGGCCTCCGGTGCGGACCTCGTCTACTTCGGCGGGTTGGTGGATTCCGGCGGTCCCCAGATCGCGCAGCAATTGGACGCCCTGGGATTGTTCAAGGCAGGCGCCAAACTGCTCTCCGATGACGCCATGTATTCAGACGCCGTTCCCAAGGCGGTCAGCCCCAACGTTCTCAACGGCAACCTGTACGTGACCTTCGCCAGCCCGGCTTTGGACCAACTGCCGACCGACGTGGGCAAGAACTTTTACAAGAACTACAAGGCCAAGTTCGGCGGGGAACCCATCGGGTGGTCCATTTACTCTTACAACGCCATGTTGGTGATCCTGGATTCGATCAAGAGGGCTGCGCCAATGCTCGATAAGGCCGCTGACGTCAAGGCCAAGCGCGCCGCGGTCCTCGAGGCAATGCGCGCCACCAAGGACCTGGATGGCGTCTCCGGCAAGATCACCTTCGACCAAAACGGCGATCCGACGACCTACCTGATGTCCGGCTTTTTGTTCAAAGACGGCAAGTACGTCTGGCAGCGGAATATCAGCGGCGACATGACCTGCAAGTAGCATTCGCGGAATCTCGTCTTACCCTGGCGATCGGATTTTTTCGTCGCCAGGGTAAGTTTTTGGACCGCGGCGGTTAAACGCATTTTCGCCTATATCATCAGCCGTTGGCGCATGTGCGCGGTGTTGAAAAGATCCTCAGATTACCCGATGAGGGGGATGGGGTTAGATGACCGAGACTGAGCTTTTCATGCAGCTCCTTATCAACGGGGTCACGATCGGCTCTTACCTGGCCTTGATCGCCTTGGGCTACACCATGGTGTACGGCATCATCGAGCTGATCAATTTCGCCCACGGCGACATCTACATGTTGGGTTTCCTGATCTCGCTGACCTTCCTGGGGTTTCTCGATGTCAACTCGACCCTGGGAGGCTGGTACCTGTGGGTCATTATCTTCGGGGTGATGTTCGTGACCATGATCTGCACGGGAACGATCAACATGCTGATCGATCGCATCGGCTATAAACCGCTGCGCCGCGCCCCGCGCTTGGCCGCGCTCATCACGGCGGTCGGCATGTCCTTCATGTTGGAGAACTTGGCCATGATCTGGAGGGGACCCAGCCAGATCAATTATCCGAACATCTTCCCCACGATCGACATTCTGAACGATATGCTGGGAATGAAGACCGCCGTGCTCTTTACGACCAAGGACGTGTTTCTCATGGGCTTCACCGTGCCGTTGATGGTACTCTTGAGCCTGTTCATTCGGAAAACCAAGATGGGCAAGGCCATGCGGGCCACGGCCCAGGATCGCGAGGCGGCGGCGTTCATGGGCATCAACGTCGAGACGGTGATTCGCAACACGTTCTTTATCGGCGGCGCCCTCGCCGGTGCGGCCGGTATGGTGGTCGGCATTTACCTGAACACAGGCCGTTACCTGATGGGTTTTGACGCCGGCCTTCTGGCGTTCACCTCGGCGGTCTTGGGAGGCATTGGCAATATCGGTGGTGCGGTGTTGGGCGGCTACGTCATCGGTTTTCTCAACGCCTTCAGCGATCAATATTTATCCTCGGAATGGACGCGTGCCCTGGTCTTTACGATACTCATCCTGGTGCTGGTCTTCAAACCATCCGGGCTCCTGGGCATTCGCACACAGGAGAGAGACTGAGCGGGGGGCTATGGCTGAACTCTGGCATTCGTTGACTGGTCCCTGGCGGGCACTGCCAGTTCGGCAGCGCCAGATCCTCACCTGGTCCTGCTCGATTCTTCTGCTCCTGACATTTCCCCTGTTGGACAAGGCGTTCAGATGGGGAATCGTCAATGATGTCACAGACGTGCTGGTCCTGGTGATCCTGGCTCTCGGCCTGAACATCGTCGTCGGCTATGCCGGTCTTCTCGACCTGGGTTACGCCGCGTTCTTTGCGATCGGCGCCTATACCACGGGGGTCCTCACCTGGCCTGGGCATCCCTTGCAATGGAATTTTTGGATCGTTATCTGGGCCGCCGTGATTGTCGCCGCGTTTTGCGGCATCATCATCGGTACCCCAACATTGCGCCTGCGCGGCGACTATCTCGCCATCGTTACGCTGGCTTTCGGCGAAATCGTGCCCGTCGTCATGCGCAATTTGGGCAGTGTGTCGATCGGCATCGGGCCCTGGCGGCTGGTCAGCGACTTCAACTTGACCAACGGGGTGCAGGGGCTGAACCCGGTCGGGCGGCCGTCGGTTTTTGGATTTACCTTCAGCTTCGACCCCACACCCTGGTATTACCTGATCTTGATTATCGCCGCCCTCGTCATTTTCGCGAACGTGCGCTTGCAGTATTCACGCCTGGGCAGGGCCTGGATGGCGCTGCGCGAGGACGAAACCGCCGCGGACTGCATGGGGGTTGACCCCATTCGAACCAAACTCCTGGCTTTTGCCATCGGTGCCTCTTTCTCTGGGTTTGCGGGAGCGTTTTACGCGGCCAAACTGCAAGCGATCTTCCCGGAGTTGTTCAAGTTCAATTTGTCGATCATGATCCTGTGTATGGTCATTCTCGGCGGCATGGGCAACATCAAAGGGGTCGTGATCGGTGGCTTGATGCTCCAACTCTTTGACCGCGTCATCCTGACTCAGACCACTTTCTTTGTACGCTACGTCGGCCAGTCGCTTCACATTGCTCCGCTGGCAACGGTTGACCTCTCTTTGTGGCGGTGGTTCTTCTTTGGTTTGGCGATGGTGGTTGTTATGGTGCTCAAACCTGAAGGGCTCTTTCCCAGCGCCGTGCGGCGCGCTGAATTCCACGCGGCGGAAGAAGAAATGCCCCAGCCGGCCGAAAGAGGATAGCGGAGGAGACGGCCATGGCCTTGTTGGAAGCTCGAAGGATCAGCAAGCGATTTGGCGGCTTGACCGCGGTGTCTGAACTCGACCTCGATATCGAGAACGGCACGATCGCAAGTCTGATCGGCCCGAACGGCGCGGGCAAGACGACCTTTTTCAACATGGTCTCCGGCATCTACAAGCCAACGTCCGGTCAGATGTTGCTCGATGGCAAGGAGATCGGCGGCCTGCGCCCCAATCGCGTTACTGCGCTGGGGCTGGGACGGACCTTCCAAAATATCCGTCTCTTCAGCAACATGACCGCCCTCGAGAATGTATTGGTCGGAATGAACTGCCGCCTGGAATCGACTTGGTACGGTGCACTGCTGCGAACGCGGTCCGTGGTGCAGGAGGAGGCCAATGCGCGCGGGCGCGCGCAGGAGCTCTTGGCGTATGTAGGCTTGGGTGGCAAGGCCGAGACCACCGCCAAGAACCTTCCTTACGGACTTCAGCGGCGGTTGGAGATCGCCCGGGCTCTGGCGTCCCAGCCGAAGCTCATGCTCCTGGACGAGCCTACCGCCGGCATGAACCCGCAGGAAACCGTCGACGCGATGGCGCTGATCAAGCGCGTGCGCGACGATTTGGGCATCACGATCCTACTGATCGAGCACGATATGAAAGTGGTGATGAGCATCTCGGAATTTATCACCGTTCTGGATTATGGCGCCAAGATCGCGGAAGGAACGCCGGATCAGGTGCGTACCAACCCGAAAGTCATCGAAGCCTACCTCGGCAAAGGGGTCGCCACCGGGATCAGGCGAGCAAAACGAAAGGTCGTGGCCCAAACAGAGAGCGAGGAAGATGGCGCTGCTTGAACTCCATAACGTCCACACATATTACGGCAATATCCACGCCCTTAAAGGCATCTCGGTTACCGTCGACAAGGGCGAGGTCGTTACGCTCATCGGCTCGAACGGGGCCGGAAAAACGACCACACTCAAGACGATCTCCGGCGTGCTGCGGCCCAAAGAGGGAACGATAACGCTCGATGGACGGCGGATAGACCGCGTCCCGGCCCACGACATCGTCGCAATCGGCATCTGCCAGGCGCCGGAAGGCCGCCGCATCTTCCCCCGGCTGACGACCCTCGAAAATCTGGAAATGGGTGCCTTCCACCGTGACGACAAGATCGGCATCCAGCAAGACCTGGAGCGCGTGTTTGAGCTCTTTCCAAGGTTGAAAGAAAGACGGAGTCAGTTGGGCGGGACACTCTCCGGCGGAGAGCAGCAAATGCTGGCGATCGGACGCGCCCTGATGTCGCGTCCGAGTATCCTGCTTCTGGACGAGCCAAGTATGGGACTTTCGCCGGTTCTAGTCGAAGCGATTTTCCAGATCATCCAAGACATTCACACGCAGGGCATTACGATCCTTTTGGTCGAACAGAACGCCCTCATGGCACTCCAGGTGGCGAGTCGGGGTTATGTGCTGCAGAGCGGACGCATCGTGCTGCATGACAGCACAGATAATCTGAGCGAAAACGAGATGGTGCGCAAAGCATACTTGGGAGAATCATGACCGCGTGAGGCAATGACAGGCTATAAATGGAGTACACCTCACCCTGGCTGCCGGAGAAAAACTGGATAGGTCAATAGGCTCAGGCATCTTCCTCCTCCTTTTTATTTTATCATTCATCAGAGCGTCCAACTAGCACCTTTTTCCCTTTCATCTTGTCCAGATTGGACTGAAACATTATAGATGGCCGCACCTATAACTTTATGGACAAGGTCCTCCAATTCATCGGTAAGTACGCTTTCGACCCTCAGCTTCATTCTTGCTTATAAGGAAAAAAAATTCCTTCGTGTTCTTCGTGGCTAAAATATCTTCTCCGGGACGAAGTCCGAGCTTCTGACCTCTTTCATGGTAATGGCCTCGGACGGACAGGTGACTTGGCAGAGGCCGCAGCCCAGGCATTTCTCCGCGGCCACCCTGGCCGACTCATCCTCGATGGCAATGGCCTTGAAGAAACAGCGGGTCAGGCAGGTCTCGCAGGCGGTGCACCTGTCCGGGTCCACTTCGGCCGCGAACCGGCTCGGCTCGATGACCTTGATGCCGTGCTCGATCAGGATGGGCATGGTCTGGCAGCAGCAGGCGCAGCAGTTGCAAATAAAGTGGTCCACGTCCCGCTTGTTGATCACCACGTGAATGAGGCCGGCTTCCTCGCACTTCTTCATCAGGTCCAGGGTCTCCTCTTTAGTCAACTCCCGGCCCGTGCCGCGGTTAAGGGAATAGGCCGCGGCGTTGTTGATCTGGAGGCAGACTTGGAGCGGTTTGTCGCATTTGTGGGCGGTGAGGCGGCAGGTGCAATTGGTCACGGCCAGTTTCCAGGCCCGGGACACGATCTCCTTGATGTCTTCGTAAGCCAGTATCTGGCTCCTGGCCGGCACGGTCACGCCCACCGGTATGATCCGGGTGAACGGCCGGGGCAGGAGTTGATTGTACGTCCTGGCCATCTCCGGCCATTCCACTTCCATCAGTTCCTGCCAGAGGTCGAGAAACTCCCGGGGGGCCTCCGGCCAGAGTATGGTGGCGTCATGGAACTGGACGAAATCCCGGCAGAGCCGGTATGAAGGCGGACTGGTCTTGGAAGAAGGGAAGACCAGACCCTTGAGAAAAAGCTCCCGCAAGGACCGGGCAACCTCTTCCTCCGGGCGTCCCAACTTCGCGGCCACGGCCGGGGCCTGGCCCGGCAGCGTCAATAGAATATCGGCTTCGGCCGGATCGGCCAGCATCTTGAACAGTTTCGGCGCTCTTTCCGATTGGCCCAGCCCGATTCTTCGGGCCAACTCCAGGTACCGGGATGCCATAGGCCGCTCCTGACTGAAGACGCGGGATCGCCCGTCCCGTTTCTTCGAAGATGTTTTCCGGGATTGGAACGGGCTTATTTTGATTCAGCCCCTCGGCCGGGTCAACGGAAATCAGGACCCGCCGACCTGCCTGGGACCGGTATCCGGGACGGGAAGAGAGCTATCTCCCGGGCTAAGGATTACCGGAAGACGCCCGGCGGTGGAATGATCAGGAACGGCCGTTAAGCCCTTGGCTCTTCAGCCCTTGATCTGTTTCATGGCCACTTCGGCGGAGATGAGCACCGGGTCCCAGACCGGGGAAAAAGGCGGCGCATAGGCCAGGTCCAGGTTGTAAACCTGCTCGAGGGAAAAGCCGGCGGCCAGGGCCGCGGCCCAGGTGTTGATCCGGGGGGCCACGCCGTCCGTGCCGGCCATCTGGGCGCCCCAAAGCTTATTGGTTTTTCTTTCCACTATCAGTACGGTCCTGACCGGCGCGGAACCAGGGTAGTAATGGGGTCGCGATCGGCTGGTCACCATGACCTTGACCGCATCCAAGCCCTGGCTTTGGGCCTCTTTCAGGCCCAGTCCGGTCCTGGCCACGGCCAGGTCGAAGACCTTGCAGACGGCCGAGCCCAGAATGCCCGGAAACCGGGCCGAACCGCCGGTCACGTTGAATCCGACCACGCGGCCTTGGCGATTGGCGGTCAAGGCCAGGGGGACATAGGCGTTATTTTGACGGAGAAGGTGGTAGGCTTCGGCGCAGTCGCCCGCGGCCCAGATGTGGGGGTGAGAAGTCTTCTGGCTCTGGTCCACCTTGATGGCTTTTTTTTCACCCAGGTCCAGCCCGGCTTCCTGGGCCAGCCGGCTGCGAGGGTTGACGCCGGCGCCGACCAGGATCAGGTCGGCGGTCAAGGTTTCTCCGTCGGTCAGGCTCAGGGCCAAGCGTCCGTCTGATCGGATTTCGGCCCGGCCGGCTTCGGCTCCGGTCCTGACCTGGACTTCGTGCCGGGTCAGCTCTTCGGCCGCCGCGGCCGATATCTCCTCCTCGAAAGTGGGCATGACCCGGGGCCGCCGGCCGATAAGGGTGACTTTGAGTCCGGCCAAGGTCAGGGCTTCGGCCATTTCCAGGCCTATATAGCCAGTACCCACCACGACGGCCTCCCGGCGTTCGTGTTTCTTGATCCAGGCTTTGAGGCTGCCGGCGTCGGCCAGGCCGCGCAGGGTGAAGACGCCCGGCAGGCTGGTATCCAAATCTGGCGGGACGATCGGTTCGGCGCCGGTGGCGATCAGCAGTTCATCATAAGGCGCCCGCCGAACCTGCCCCGTTTCCAGGTTCAGGGCTTCGATCAGGTTCTCTTGGGGAATAATCCTTTCCACCCTATGGCGCAGAAAGACCTTTATGCCTCGTTCCTGCTCGAATTCCCCGGGCGTGACCACCACCAGGTCATCCAACTCCGGCACCTCGCCGGACACGTAATAAGGCATGCCGCAAGCGCCGTAAGAAGTGTACGAGCCCATTTCGTAGGCTTCGATCTCCAGGTCGGGGTCCCGCCGCCGGGCCAGGCTGGCGGCGCTCATTCCGGCCGCGTCGCCGCCGATGACCACAAAACGTCTCTTGGTCATTTTCATCTCGTCCTTTCAGTCAAGCTTCGGCCTCGTCTTTCCTCCCGGCGCGGGTCTTGACGACCCAGCCACCTGCCTCAGACTCGAACGGGCCGGTTTCAGAGCCGCGAAGGCGGGCGATTCTGAAGCCGGCCCGATTGGGACCGCGCCGCATTTAATCAGGCCGGGCTCGTTTATCCCGTGTTAACCCGGGGATTAGAAAATAAGTTCCGTCCCTTCCCGGAGAAAGAAAACTTCCGGGACGGGATTCTTCAGGCGCCGGTTGTAGCGTCGGGCCTTGCTTTCCATCCTGGCCAGGGTCCGGTCGTCGTGGTTGGGGTCGTGATGGGTTATACCCAGCCGCTTGGCGCCGCATTCAGACGCCTCCCGGAGGCAGGCCCGGGGAGTGCTGTGTCCCCAGCCCTGTTTACTGTCGGCCCGATTGGGCAGTCGGCCCAGGTATTCATCGTCCTCATACTGGCCGTCCAGAATGAGCAGGTCCGCGTCGCGGCCCAGGGCCTGGACGTTGGCGTTGGCGCCTTCATAATGCTCCGTGTCCGTGCCCACGGCCAGCGCGGCCCCGGAATAGCTCCCGTCCGGCGTCCGTTCCTGAAACCGCCAACCAGCGCAGCCTTGGGGGTGGTTGAGTTCCACCACGCTGACCCGCACGGTCTCGAAATCGAGTACTTCCCAGAACCGCACGTCGTGAAAGGCGCTCTGGTTGTTTTCGCCGCCGCCGATGGCCGGCATCTGGTCCAGGTGTCTGGGAAACTGGATGCCGTCATAAAGACCGGACAATTGGCGGTTCAGATTGGACAGGGTGGCCGGCATCTGCAGGGTATAGAACTCGAGGTGATGATCGGGCATGAAGATGGGCGCGAAAAAACCCATGCCGAAAGTGTGGTCCAGGTGGATGTGAGTGATAAAGAGGCGGCCGCGAATATGTTTAGTCCGTCCGGAGGACCATTCCTCGAGCAGTTTCTTACCCAGGCCGAATATGCCGGTGCCCATGTCAATAATGAACAGCTCCTCGAGTTCCTTATGCCTGGTGCGGATTTCGAAGCAGGTGGTGTTGCCACCGTACCGCCGGGTGTCAAAACTCATGGTGGCCGGTGAGGGCAGGCTTCCCCGGCAGCCCCAGACTTTAAAATACACGGCGCCTCCTCATCTTATCCAGCGTGCTCCAGTTCGGGTTTCCATCTTGATGTTAAAGTTCTTGATCAAGCGCAACTTTTATCACCGCCCCAGCCCAATTAAAGACGTGTCATTCTAACATTCCTTCCGCCTTCGGTCAAGGACGGTTTGTTCAAAAATGACCCGGATTGAAGGTCATACGGTCCGCTTCGCAATACTTACCGCGCCCGAAAGGGTCACCCCGGCCAGGTTATGAACCGCCATCTGGGGCTAATGGTTCATGGGGAGCGAAGCGGTGTCTAGAAATCCTTAGCTTCATTCCATCCGGCCTTGGGCCGAGGCTTTGACAAGCCGGGCCGTCAATGATAATTAGACTTTACTCTTCAATGACCGAGGTGCGATTGTGTCCATTAACAATCCTTATCAAATTCTGCTGGAGCGCGGTTTTGTCTACCAGTGCACCGACGAAGAAGGCCTTAGTCGTATTTTCGACAAAGAAAAAGTAACGGCTTACATAGGTTTTGACGCCACGGCCGACAGCTTGCACGTAGGCAGCCTGATTCCGATAATGGCCCTGGCCTGGCTGCAAAAAACCGGGCACAGGCCCATTGCCATAGTCGGCGGCGGCACCACCATGGTGGGTGACCCCAGCGGCAAGACCGAAGCCCGTCAACTTCTCTCCCGGGACGACATCCGGCGGAACATGGAGGGACTCAAGAAACAATTGAGCCGTTACCTTGAATTCGGTCCCGACCAGGCGCTCATGGTGGACAACGGCGACTGGCTCCTCGGCCTTAATTACATAGACTTTCTGCGCGAAATAGGACGGTATTTCTCGGTCAACCGCATGCTGGCCGCCGAATCCTACAAACAGCGCCTGGAGACCGGACTGACTTTCATCGAGTTTAACTATATGCTGTTGCAGTCCTATGACTTTCTGGTCCTGTACCAGAATTACGGCAACAAGCTTCAGATGGGCGGCCAGGATCAATGGGGCAATATCGTGGCCGGCATTGATCTCATCCGCCGCGTGACCGGCGGTCAGGCCTACGGTTTGACCTTCCCGCTACTGGAAGACCCCCGGACCGGGTCCAAATTCGGCAAGACTCACGCCGGGGCCGTCTGGTTGGACCCGGAAAAAACAACCCCTTACGATTTCTATCAATTCTGGCGCAATACCGACGACCAGTTGGTGGAGAGATGCCTGAAGCTGTTTACCTTCCTGCCCCTGGACCAGGTCAGGGAACTGAACGCTCTGGAGGGAGCCGGAATAAACCAGGCCAAGGAGATGCTGGCCTACGAGGCCACCAAGTTGACCCACGGCCGGGAAGAGGCGGAAAAGGCCAGGCAGGCGGCCAAGGGACTGTTTGCCGCGGCCGGAGAGGTTGGAGGGGAAGACGAATTTCCGGTTTCGTCAGAGGCCATCCCCAGCACTGAAATATCGGCCGAGGTGCTGGCTCGTCCGGCGAACGTTCTGGACCTGTTGGTGTTGTCCGGACTGGTCAAGAGCAAGGGCGAGGCCAGAAAGCTGATACGAGGCGGCGGGGCCAACGTCAATGGACGCTTGGTGGACCAGGAGGAGCGGTCCTACAACCGGGCCGACCTCAAGGATGGAGCCTTCTTATTGCGGGCCGGCAAGAAACGGTATCACCGCCTGATAATAAAAGACTGAAGCGGATTCATCTCTTGAATTTGTCGAAGCCGAAGTAAAATGCTATATTAGCGGATGGGATACCATCGGCCTGAAGACGGACCTACCCCCGGTTACAGGCGCGTATCGAGGAGAATCAGGTGAAAGCGGGGATCATCTTTACCGGCAGCGGACCTATTCTGATTTTGATGTCCTATGACTCGTTCCTGAATCAGGATTTGGCGGTCAAGCTGGTTCAGAAAGGAATAAAAAAGTTCATCGCCTGCGAAGTGGACCTGGGCTTGTGCCAGAAGCGATATGGCCAACATTTCGAAGCCATAAGAAAAGACCTCCTGTCCAGCGACGATATGCGGGTGCTGGACTACAACGGCCATAACGTCTTTTATATGTTTTCCTTCAAGGAGTTGGGCCCGCCGCAGTACAAGGAAATGGCGGATTGAAAAGCTCCCGCCCCGTTCAATTTTCGGCTTGGCTTCAAGCCGGCGAATATCAAACCGGAGGTGCCAGATGCTGGTCAAGGAATGGATGACCAAGAACCCGATCACCGCCGAGGAAGACACTTCGCTCATGGAAGTGTCCCAGCTCATGCGGGAAAAGAAAATCCGCCGAATGCCGATCCTCTCCAAGAAGGGGCAACTGGTCGGCATAGTCACGGATCGAGACATAAAGGCGGCTTCACCTTCCAAGGCCACCACCCTGGACGTCCACGAACTCTACTATCTCTTGTCCAAGATAAAGATCAAGGACATCATGAGCAAAAAGCCGGTGACCATTTCACCCGAGGATACGGTCATGAGGGCGGCCGTCCTGATGCTCGAGAAAAAAATATCCGGTCTGCCGGTGCTGGATGAGAAAGAGAAGCTGGTGGGCATTCTGTCCCAGGGCGACGTCTTCCGGGTTTTGACCACCATAACCGGCATCTATCGAGGCGGTATGCTTTTCGCCTTCGAGCTGGAAGACCGGGGCGGTACGATCAAGGAAGTGGCCGACGTGATCCGGGCCGCGGGCGGCCGGATGACCAGCATCCTGACCTCCTATGAAACGGCTTCGGAAGGATGGCGCCACGTCTTTATCCGCGTGCAGGGTGTTTCCGACGACAAAGCTAAAGCCCTGGCCGAGGAGTTAAAATCCAAGTTCAGATTCCTGTATTACGTCAAGGATGAGCTGAAAAAGTAAGCGGGCCCGGGAACGGGGGCGCTGGCTCAAACGTAACGGTTGACGATCAGTCCTTTGGATTGGATAACGTCCAAATCCTGGGTTTGAGACAGGCCTCGCAGCCCGGACGCGGTGATGGATGGAGGTGGGGGAACGACCAGGGGTTTCAAGTCTTGGGGCGCCGCTGGACCCTGGGTTCTCAGGTTGCGCCAAGCCAACCGCGCCGATTGAATCCAGTTCTGAGTACCGGTCACTTCCATGACGGATTCGACCCGCATAATGATATTATGAACCATTTTAAATATACACTCGAGGTTTGACAAGGCGGATGATCAGACCCTGGCCCTTGAAGCAGTCCCGAATCGAGGTTCAAAACCGGATTTTCACCCTGTGCACTAAAACCGCGGTATCACCGCTGACCGGCCGCGAGCACGATTTTTACATCCTCGAGGCCGGAGACTGGGTCAACGTTCTACCTCTGACCAAGGACGACCAAGTGCTGTTGGTCAGGCAGTTCCGTCATGGCACCCGCGAGGTAACCCTGGAGATACCCGGCGGCCTGATCGAACCCGGCCAGACGCCGGAACAAGCCGCGGCCCGGGAGTTGCTCGAGGAAACCGGCCACGCGGGACGGCTGTCCTTGCTGGGTCGGATCAGGCCCAATCCGGCCATCCTGAACAACTGGTGTTACGCTTTTCTGGCTCGTGACGTCGAGGAAACAGAGGCGAAGCACCTGGATGAATCAGAGGACCTGGAACTGGTTAAAGTACCTCTGGAACAGGTGCCGGCCTTGATCGCCCGGGGCGTGATAGATCACGCCTTGGTCCTGTCCGCTTTTTTTCTACTGGGTCTTGACCAACGAAGGTTTAAAGGTGCAAATGGGGAGACATAGTGCTATATTTCGCCGCGAGGAAAACTCAGCGGGCTGGAGGAGGATAATAATGAAGAGAATAGCGTTGGTCCTGGCGGGTGCGCTCTTGCTGACCGGATGCTTCGCCCGGGGATTGACTCTCAACTATCTTACGCCCTCGGAAACGCCGTTCAAGGCCAAACCGGTCTACCTCAAAGTCACCGACGTCCGCAAGGACAAGCAGATCGTCAGCAAAACCGTGACGGATAAAGGTCTTTTCACCGACGTGGGCGATCGGGTCAGCCTGACCGGCAAGACCCTGGACGGCCGGAGCGCCACGGTCACGGACGTGACCGTCCGCGACGCCTTTTACGAGGCCATGCGTTTGCGTTTGGAAGCCCTGGGTCTGGGCGTTATGCCCGAGTTCGCTTCGGACAAACTGAGCCTGACCATCGAGATAGAAAAAGTGCAACTTGACCTGGAAGGCATGCGCACCTTCAAGGCCGAAGTGGTTTACGTGGCCACGCTCTATAACGGCTCCAAGGAAATCCGCAGGGGCCGCATCACCGGGGCCACGGAAAAATTCTACGTCTTAGGCAAGAAGGACGGCGAACAGTGCCTCAGCGACGCCTTGGTTAGCGCCGTTAACAATCTGGACTTGAGGCCTTTCCAGGATTGACGGACTTGTTAAAAATCCGTCATCAGGCCGAGGGCGATTAAGCCCCGGCCTGGGGTGAGGGTGGAACCACTTGAATTTACTTCAAGTGGCGGGAGAGGGACAGCCCTCTCCCGCCGAGTAAAAAGTCGGTTTTCGACTTTTT
>JBFMAW010000024.1:0-105670 GCA_040755515.1 Thermodesulfobacteriota bacterium
AAGTCCGTCATCAGGCCGAGGGCGAATAAGCCCCGGCCTGGGGTGAGGGTGGAACCACTTGAATTTACTTCAAGTGGCGGGAGAGGGACAGCCCTCTCCCGCCGAGTAAAAAGTCGGTTTTCGACTTCTTACGAGGTTATCAAGGTTCGGCCGAGGCAATTTATCCATCACTCTTGCCAGGAGGTGAATCCATGAAAGCCGCGGTTTTTACCGAAGTCCAGAAGGTGATCGTCACGAACAAACCCAAACCAGTCCCCGGACCAGGGCAGGCCCTGGTCAAAGTCGAACGATGCGGCATCTGCGGTTCGGACTTGCACGGCTACCTGGCCGGCCCGGTAATGGAGGTGTTCTACGCCTTTGGCACGGTCATGGGCCATGAATGTTCCGGCGTGGTGGCGGAAGTGGGTGACGGAGTAAGCAACGTGAAAACAGGCGACCGGGTGGTCATATATCCTTCCGCCTTTTGCGGCGCCTGTCCCCCGTGTCTGGACGGAAAAACCAATATCTGCCTGAATGCCGTGGTCCACGGCATCGGGTTGACCACCCTAGGCGACGGCGCCTTCGCCGAATATCTTTTAATCACGCGTCCCGATCAGATGCTCCATAAACTGCCCGAGGGCGTAACCTTCGAGGAAGGGGCCATAGTGGAACCGCTGGCCACTTCCCTGCATGGCGTGCGGAAGTCCCGGTTCAAGCCCGGAGACGTGGTGGTGGTCATCGGCGCCGGCCCCATCGGTTTGGGGACCATTCAATTCCTCAAGCTTGGAGGCGCCGGAAAAATCATCACCCTGGAGATTTCTCCGGAAAGAACCAAGGCGGCTTTGGAACTGGGCGCCGATCTAGTCCTGAATCCCCAAACGGAGGGCGACTTTCTGGCCATGAAACTGGCGGAATTGACTGGTGGATTGGGAGCCGATATAGTATTTGAATGTTCCGGAGTTCCCTTCGCCTTCCAGAACTCCATCAACTTCATAAAACCGGGCGGACAGGTCATGGTGGTGGGCATCACCGAAAAAGACACTCCTCTCAGTTGCGTGGTTTTCACCATCAAAGAAGCCGAAATGAAGGGCTGCTTCGCCTACACCATTAACGAATTCAAGATGGTTATTGATTTCATCGCCCGGAAGAAAATCAACACCGCGGCCTTGATTTCCACGGTCATCGCTTTGGATGACATCCAGGAAAAGGGTTTTCAGCGCCTGGCGGCCGCCCGAGACTTGGTCAAGATATTGATCCGTCCGTGACGCGGCGCGGCTCGATGTTAAGGAGGTGAAAGATGCGACTGAAAGACAAGGCAGCCGTCGTCACCGGCGGCGGGGGGGGACTGGGAGAAGGCATCTGCCTGTGCCTGGCCCAGGAGGGGGCCCAAGTAGTCGTCAGTGACCTTAATGAAGAACTGGCCGAAAGCGTGGCGGCCAAGGCGCGGGAAAAAGGCGTCCAGGCCCTGGCCGTCCAGACCGACGTCACCCAGGAAGCCGACGTGCAAAAACTGATAGAGGTCACGGTCAAGAAACTGGGAGGTTTGGACATCCTGGTCTGCTGCGCCGGTATTTCCGGTTACGGACGTTATGACCCGGAATCGGTCAAGACATTGTTAATCGAAAACCTGGACGTAAAAGTCTGGGACGAAACCTTTGCCGTGAACATGCGGGGTATATTCTTGTGCAACCGGGCCGCGGCCCCGATTTTCCGGCAGAAGAACAGCGGTCGAATCGTAAACATCTCCTCGGTCGCCGGACGCAAGGGCGTGGACTTTCTGCCGGCGTACGCGGCCAGCAAGGCGGCGGTCATCTCCTTCACCCAGAGCATGGCCCTGCAGATGGCCCCCCATCACGTCAACGTCAACGCGGTCTGTCCCGGTGTCATCTATACTCCGATGTGGCAACACGGGGCCAAACTGCTGGCCAGCGCCCATCCCCTGTTTGCCGGGTCCGGGATAGACCCCAAGCAGGCCTTGGATATGCTGGTCCAGACCATGATCCCTTTTAAAACCCTTCAGACGCCGGAGGATATCGGCCACGCCGTGGTCTTCCTGGCTTCGGACGAGGCCAAGGAAATCACCGGTCAGGCCTTGAACGTCTGCGGCGGAATGCATTTCAGTTGAGGTGAACAGTTTGCCCAAACCAGTGGGACTCATCGCCAACCCGGCCTCGGGCAAGGACATCCGGAGACTGGTGGCGCACGGCTCCGTCTTTGACAACCAGGAGAAGATCAACATCATCCGCCGGGTGCTCAAAGCCCTGGACTCCGTCGGTATTGACCGGGTTTACGTGATGCCGGATTTCGCCGGCCTGGGGCCGCGGGCCATAGATGACCTGGAAGTCTCCTTGAAGGTCTCCCTGCTGCCCCTGAAAGCCGAAGGAACCCAGGACGATTCCACTATCGCCGCGGCCATGCTGGCCGAAATGGACGTGGGTTGCATCATCACCCTGGGCGGCGACGGCACCAACCGGGTCGTGGCCAAGACCTGCGGCGACGTGCCCCTGGTCCCCATTTCCACCGGGACCAACAACGTGTTCCCTTACATGGTCGAAGGCACCCTGGCCGGGCTGGCCGCCGGCGTGGTGGCGGCCGGCCTGGTCGAGCCGGCCCGGGTCTGTCGCCGGGCGCCCCGGCTGGAACTGTGGCATAACGGCGCCTGTAGCGATGTGGCCCTGATAGACGTGGTGGTCACGGATTATGATTACGTGGGTCTGAGGGCGATTTGGGAGCCGGACTCGGTCAAGGAAATCTTCCTCAGCCGGGCCAGGCCGGCCGCCATCGGATTTTCCTCGATCGGCGGATACATCCACCCTCTCCCGCCCGATTCAGGTCAAGGACTGCATGTGACTCTGGGCTCGGGTCAAGGCCGGGTACGCTCGCCCATCGCGCCGGGATTGATCCGTTGGCTGCCCATCGCCGCCTATCGCGTGTTCAAACCCGGAGACGAGATTATCATCGATCACGCCCCGGCCGTTATTGCTTTGGACGGAGAACGGGAGGTCTCCATCCGGTCCGGGGAAAAATGGTCCGTCCGGATCAGCCGGGAAGGACCTTGGGTAGTGGACATCGAGCAGGCTTTGGAGGCCGCCTGCGAGTGCCGCCTTTTCCATGACGGCGATTGACTCCAGGCCTCGAGGGCATGGACAGGTTGGAACTATGCATCACGACACAATCAATGCTGCAGGTTAGCAACCACAACCGCAACTGTCATTGCGAGTCACGCCAATGGCGTGACGAAGCAATCGCTATAAGACAAGGATGCATTCCTTTTAATAGGGATTGCTTCGTCGTCCCGCTTTTATCGGGACTCCTCGCAATGACGATGCATCATTAGTTCGTTAGCTATGTAAAAATCAAAGGAGGTGTTACATGGCGCTGACCAAGGAACAGTTACTGACCCTTTACACCAATCTGGTGCGGACCCGGGCTTTTGACCAGACTTTTGTCCGTCGCTTGACCGAAGGCAAGCTGCTCGGGTTCTTCCATCCGGCCGACGGCGGCGAAGCTCCCGGCGTAGGCGCTTGCTCGTTCCTGCGAAAGGACGACTTTCTCTATCCCCACATCCGCGGGCATGGCCTGCCGCACATGATCAGCAAGGGCGCCGATCCGAAGCTCTACCTGGCCGAACATACGGGCAAGAGTACGGGCCTGTGCCTCGGCTTGTCCACCTTTCACGGCGTGGCCCCGGAACTGGGCTTGATGGGCGTGGCCGGAACCATCGGCTCGGGCTTTCCCGTTTCGGTGGGTCTGGGCCTGGCGGCCAAGAAAAACGGCCGGCAGCAGGTCGTGGTCTGCTGCTTCGGCGACGGCACCAGCAACCGCGGCACCCTGCATGAAGCCTTTCTCATGGCGGCCAACTGGAAACTCCCCGTGGTCTGGGTCTGCGAAAACAACGGCGTGGGCATGTTCGTCCCGGTCAAGGACTCGCATCCGGTCGAGGACATCGCCAGCCTGGCCCAGGGCTACGGCATGCCCTCGGCGGTGGTGGACGGCCAGGACGTCATGGCCGTGGCCGAAGCGGTCATGCTGGCCGTCCAGCGGGCCCGGGAAGGCAAGGGGCCGTCCATGATCGAGGCCAAATGCCATCGCTTCTGTCCCCACGCCATAGGCATTCCCGACTACAAAGGCGCGGAACTGCGCACCGAGGCGGAAATCAAGGAACTCCGGGAAAAGTACGACCCCATCATGCTCTGTGAGAAAAAGCTGCTGGCGCAGGGCGCTCTGACCCAAGAGGACATTGACCGCATCAAGGCCGCGGCGGCGGCCGAAGTGGCGGCGGCGGAGAAGTTCGCGGATGAAAGCCCGGTCACCGATCCCGCCATCATGAACAACCTGATTTATGCCCGTTGAGGAGGTCAGCCATGAGTGAAAAAATGTATATCCAGGCCTTGAACGAGGCCATCGCCGAGGAATTGGCCAGGGATGAGAAGGTCTTCGTGGTGGGCGAGAGCGTTCGCGGCGCCGGTTTCGGTTTGACCACCGGGCTGTGCCACCGCTTCGGTATGGATAGGGTTCTGGACACGCCCATCTCCGAAACCGGCGTGGCCGGAACCGGCATCGGCGCGGCCCTGGCCGGTTACCGGCCGATAGTGGATTTCATGTTCGCCGACTTCATGTACGTGGCCGGAGACGAGATTTTTCTCAAGGCTTCCCAGTGGCATTTCCTCCACGCCGGCAAAGTCACCTTGCCCGTGACTTTCATCGGCACGGTCGGCGGCGGATTGATGCTGACCAACGAGCATTCCCAGGTGCCTTGCGCTCCCATTCTCCACGCCACCGGCATAAAGCTGGTCCTGCCCTCCACGCCCTATGACGCCAAGGGCCTGCTCAAGTCGGCCATCCGGGACAACAACCCCGTCTTCTTCTTCTGGCATAAGGCGCTGATGATGTCCACCGGCCAGGTCCCGGACGAGGAATACACCATTCCCCTAGGCCAGGCCGACGTGAAGAAGGAAGGCTCGGACGTGACCGTGGTGGCCAGCGGCCTGATGGTCCACTACGCCCTGGCCGTGGCCAATGAACTGGCGAGCAAGGTCAGCGTCGAGGTCATTGACCCCCGGACCTTCGAGCCCCTGGACCTGGACACCATCCTCAAATCGGTCCGCAAGACCGGCCGGCTGGTCATCGTGGACGAAGACCGGTCCCGGTGCGGATTCGCCGCGGAACTGGCCACCCTGGTGGTCGAAAACGCCTTCGACTCCCTGGACGCGCCCATCAAACGGGTCTGCTCGCCTAACTCGCCCATTCCCGGCGGATACATGGAGCAGCATTACCTGCCCAACGCGGCCAAGATAGCCGCGGCCATCCAGGCGGTGATGGGATAAGGCCCGTTCCGGGTCGGTCAGCCGGCGAGGCTGATCGGACCGTAACTGACGATAATCGCTGATTGGTCGTTTCGAGCCTGGGGGCGGAGACGTTCCGCCCCCTCAATCAAACCAGACCTTCGAGGGAAAAGGAAAATGGCTCAACCGATAGTGATGCCTAAACTGGCCATGGCCATGAAACAGGGCAAAGTGGTGGAATGGAAGGCCGCGGAAGGGGCCTGGGTGGAAAAGGGCCATATAGTCATGGTCATCGAGACCGAAAAGGTCACCTACGAGATCGAGGCTCCGGCTTCCGGCTTTTTGCATATAACCGCCGAACTGAATAAAAACATCCCGGTCAACGAGGTGGTGGCCTGGCTGGCCGAAAGCCGGGAAGAACTGGCCGGACTCCAGTCCAAAACGCCGGCCGCGGCCGCCGCGGCTCAAGCCGGGCCCCCGGCCGAAAAAGCAGCGCCCGCCTCCCCCGCCGCCGACCGGGGCAAGGTGAAGATATCCCCGGCGGCCAAAAAGATGGCCGAAGTGCACGGCCTTGACTACACCCAACTGACCGGCACCGGCCCGGAAGGCCGCATCGTCAAGGAAGACGTGGAAAAGGCCCTGGCGGCCAGGGAAGCCGCGCCCCCCGTCCCCGCGGCCGCGGCCCCGGCCGAAGAACCGGCCGGCGAGACCATTGACGGCAAGAGGGTCAAGGCCGCCCTGCCCCTGACCGGCATCCGCGGGGCCATAGCCCGGCACATGCTCCACAGCTTGCAAACCTCGGCCCAACTGACCACCATGGGCGAAATGGACGCCGGCGCCCTGATACAGTTCCGCCAGGCCTGTTTGAAGCATGAACAAAAGATCGGCGTCAGGATTTCCTACACCGATATCCTGGTTTACGCCCTGGCCAAAATCCTCAAGGAACAGCCGATCATGAATTCGAGCGTGGTCGGCGACGAGATCAAGCTCTGGGAGGACATCAACATAGGCGTGGCCGTGGCCTTGCCCGAGGGAGAGTACGACGCCGGGCTGGTGGTGGCGGTGGTTCATCACGCCGACCGGCTGTCACTGGCCGAGATAAGCCGCAAGGTCAAAGACCTGACCAGCCGGGCCAGGGCCGGCCGGTTGACTCTGGATGACATCACCCGGGGCACCTTCACCCTGTCCAACATAGGGACCTTCGGTTCCGGTTATTTCTTCGCCACGCCGGTGATCAACCAGCCGGAATCAGCCATTCTGGGCACCGGCGCCATCGTGGACCGGCCGGTGGTGGTGGACGGACAGATCGTCATCCGGCCGATCATGAATCTCAGCCTGACCTTCGATCACCGGGTCATCAACGGCGCCCCGGCGGGCAAATTCGTGGCCCGATTGACTGAACTACTCACCCATACGGAGCTGCTCATTATCTGAAGGCCAGAAAGAGGTTAATCAATGTACGACGTAATTGTCATCGGCGGCGGCCCCGGGGGGTACGCCGCGGCCATCCGGGTCAGGCAACTAGGGGCGCAGGCGGCCCTGGTCGAGGCGGCTGAACTGGGCGGCACCTGCGTCAATCGGGGCTGCATCCCCAGCAAGGTCTGGCTGCGCGCCGCTTATCTCAAGCACTGGATCGAACGGGCCGGCGAATTCGGGCTCAAGGCCGCGCTGGGCGGCTTTAACCCGACCGCCCTGGTCGAACGCAAGAACGCCGTGGCCCAGGGCATCCGCGAGGGCATGACCGCCCTGCTCCAAAAAAACGGCGTCACGCTGATCCGCGGCCGGGGCGTATTGAAGAGCGCCCGCGAAGTCGTGGTCGAGGGCAAAACCTACGAGGCCAAGAAAATAATCATCGCCACCGGCAGTTCGCCGGTCGTACCCGAGGTGCCGGGTTTGAAGGAAGCGGCTCTGACTTCCGACGAGCTCTTCAACGCCGGCGATCTGCCCGCGTCCGTCCTGGTTTATGGTAGTGGCCCGATCGAGGTGGAAATGGCTTCGCTGCTGGCCGCCTTCGGGACCAAGGTCACCCTGGCCGCGCCCCAGAGCCGCATCCTGCCCCGGGAAGACCATGACGTCAGCCAGCGTTTGGGCCAGGCCTTGAGGGAACAGGGCGTCGAGATAATCACCGGCGCAACCCTGGCCCAGGTGGAGAAAGCCGGCCCGGGCTTCATCGCCAGGCTCGGAGAAAAGACGATGACCGTGGCCCGCGTCGCCCTGGCCGCCCGCAAACCCAACACCGACGGCCTGGGCTTGCCCGACCTCGGCCTCAAGCTAAACGACGAAGGCGCGATCCCGGTCAACGCCAGGCTGGAAACCGCGGTCCCGGGCGTCTTGGCCCTGGGCGACGCAACCGGCGGCTGGATGCTCAGCCACGCGGCCAGCGCCATGGGCGTGACCGCCGCCGAAAACGCCATGGGACGGCAGGCCGATTTCCCCGCCCGTCTCATCCCTCGCGGTCTTTGGACCAATCCCGAAGCGGCCGCGGTGGGGCTGACCGAGGAAGAGGCGGAAAAGCAGGGGCACGAGGTCATCGTCGGCGACTTTCCCTACCCCGTCAACGGGCTGGCCATGCTGCGCGGCCAGGTGGACGGCGCGGTCAAAATCATATCCGAGGCCAAATACGGGGAGATTCTAGGGGTGCACATCGTGGGCGCCGGGGCCACTGAAATCATCGGCGAGGCGGTCCTGGCCCTGCAACTCGAATGCACGGCCGACACCCTGGCCCACACCATCAGGATGCATCCCACTTTTTCCGAATGCATGATGGACGCGGCCAGGGACGCGGCGGCCTGGGCCTTGTACCTGCCTCCTAAATGACCCGATGCCGCCCGCCGCGCGATCAATGACGCCGTCTCCAGAAGCCGCCTTTGCGGACTCCTGGAAATTCTCGAGATCACGGACCCGCAACGGATCGAGTTCGAGATAATCGTTGCCTGTCCCCAGCCGGAAGCAGTAGACTTGGAACCGGTCAAGAGCGCGGCGCCGGTAGGCCGGACAACGGCCCGGGCGGTCAAGGGCGGTCTGCAAGTTCAAGGTCTCGGCCTCCCCCGGATCGGACCCAGGCACGACCGGATACTGGTGACCAACGCCGCCGTCACCGTTTATGTAGCTGGCTAAGGGAGGTCCGCGCCCGTATTTGATGACAAGGTTAAAGAAGCTTCTCTTCCTGTCGGTCTTCCTGGCGGGCCTACTGGGTGGAGCGGGGCCGGCCCCGGCCGAATGGTTTCTGAACGCCGAAAGCTTCCATGCCTCGGTCCACGGGCAACTGGCCTGCTCCGACTGCCATCAAGGCCTGGATAAGGCCAGGCACCCGGACCCGGCCCTGGTCAACCGGCGTCCGGCGGACTTTTTCAATCCCGACCAATGCGCCGGCTGCCATGACAGCCTGGAAACGTACCTGGCCCAGGGCGTCCACGGCCAGGTCCAGGTCAAGACCAGGCAGGATATTGAAAACTGCCTTAAATGCCACCATCCCCATGACCAACAGCCGGTCGGCGGCAAAGCCGTCCGGTATGACCCCAAACTGCCCCCGGCCCGACGCTGCGCCGCCTGTCATGAGCTTAGAACGTCTCTGCCTGTTCCCGCCGTCGCCGAACGGGAATGTTATTCCTGCCACGCCGTCGAGCCGGGAAAGACCAAGGCGACCGAAGACGCTGTTTTCAAACTGTGCTTCCACTGCCACGCCGCACCCGGCCTGCCCCCGGCTCCCTGGTTCAATCTCGAGGCCTTTCGCCAAACGCCCCACGGCCGGTCAGACTGCCTGAACTGCCACCCCGGGTCGGCCCGGTTCGTCCATAAAACCGGAACCGCGGCCCGCTGTTTGAACTGCCATCGCCGTCATGACGAGAAGAAAGCCCGCGACGCCCACCTGACCGTCCAATGCCAGGCCTGCCACATGGTCGGGGTGAAGCCGGCGCGTAGAGATGGATTCATCACGGCCCAGGCGGTTCGAACGGCCGGAGAGCCCAGCCGGGTCCATGACCTGGCGGATTTGAAGGACGAATCCGCCTGCCGGCGCTGCCATAACCCAGGTAATAACCTCGGGGCCTCGGCCGCCATCCCGCCGGCCAAGGGCATTCTGTGCCTGGCCTGCCATACGGCCACCCTTTCCCTTGCTGACCCGATTACCATAATCGCCCTGGTTCTGTTTCTGGCCGGGCTGGCCAATGCCGTTTTGATTCTAGGGTCAGGCGCCGCCTCGGACTCGACCAGGAACAACCATCCTGGCCAGGGGGGAACAAGCCGCGGGCACGCGGCTTGGAAACGCTTGGCCGCCACGCTCTTCCTGGACGTTCTTTTACAAGCCCGGCTCTTTAAGAGATCGGTCGGCCGCTGGCTGGTGCACGGATTGATATTCTTTCCCCTGGTTTTTCGATTTGTTTGGGGAACGGCCGGATTGGTCGCCTCGAACTGGTTCCCGGAATGGCCGGGCGCCTGGGTGTTGGTGGATAAGAACCATCCCGCCACCGCCTTTCTGTTCGACCTCTCGGGACTGCTCATGCTCCTGGGCGCGGTCTTGATGATGGCCCGTAAAATCAGGGAGCGCTCGATCCAGCCGCCCGGTCTTTCCTCCCGGGAATTATTGGACCTAGGTCTGCTGGAAATGGTCCTGCTGTCCGGATTCCTGGTCGAAGGCCTGCGTCTGGCCATGACCGGAGCGGTTGACGGCGCGGCCTTTTCCTTTACCGGTTCTCTCATCGGGGCCTTGTTTTCGGACGCCGCCTGGCTTACCGGCGCCTACGCCTGGTTTTGGTACGGCCACGCGATCTTATATGGGATTTTCGTTGCCTATCTCCCCTTCAGCCGGCTCCTGCACCTGATCCTGGCCCCGGCGGCGCTACTGCTGGCCAGCGCTCCGCCGCGCCGGCCGGGAAAAGGTTGACGACCGCGGCCGGCTCGAATGAAGAAGACTTAAGATGAGTGACCTGACGGATAAGACCTTGAGCGTTAAGGAACTTCTGCAAATCCAGGCCTGCACCGGGTGCCGGCTCTGCGTCGGCGTCTGTCCGGCCGTCTCCGCGGCCCAGGACGGCCGGCTATCGGCCGCCTATCGTCTGGACGCCGCGGCCGGGTTGGTCCGGCGCCGCCACGGTCTGGCGGCCAGGATACTAGGCCGGCGGCCCATTCCGCCGGAAGAAATGCAGAACTTCTCCGGGACCGTCTTCCGGTGCACGCTCTGCGCCAACTGCCAGGAAGTCTGTCCCGTGGGTCTGAGGCTAAAAGACCTCTGGTGCAGCTTGCGGCGGGACCTGGTGCTGTCCGGGGCCGGGCCGGCCAAGATCGAGACGATCCGGGACAACCTGTCGGAAAGCCGGAACGTCTTCGGCGAGGATAACGAGGAGCGGGCCGAATGGGTGGAAAACCTGCGCGAACCGCCTGAGCACGGCTACCTCAAGGATGAAGCCGAGGTGGTCTATTTTCCGGGTTGCGTGGCCGCCTTCTATCCCTTGGCCCAGAATATACCCGTGGCCCTGGCCGAAGTCCTGGACCGGCTCGAGGTGGACTTCACCCTGTTGGGCCAGGAAGAATGGTGCTGCGGTTTTCCGCTCCTGGGCGCCGGACTGAGGGACAGGCTGGGGGAATTCATCGAACACAATATCCAGGCGGTTCGAAACAAGAAGGCCAGGCAGGTCCTGTTTGCCTGCCCGTCCTGCTACCAGATGTGGCGCGAACACTACCCGCCGGAATTCAAGATCAGCCACGCCACCGAATTCCTGACCGAGCGGTTCCGTCAACGGCCTGACCTGTTTCAGGCCAGGCCTCTGAAAGTCACCTATCACGACCCTTGCGATCTGGGCCGCGGCGCCGGCGTCTATGACGCGCCCCGGACATTGATCCGGTTGATTCCGGGAGTGGAACTGGTGGAATTGCCGCGGAACCGGCAAGACTGCCGCTGTTGCGGCGGCGGCGGCAACCTGGAAATGATCGCCCCCGAACTTTCGGCCGCGATCACCGCGGAAAAAATAAAGGAGGCTCTGAGCACCGGCGCTCGGGCCGTCGTCACTAGCTGCCAGCAGTGCCTGCGCACCATGACCACTTATGTCCGCCGCAACGAAATAGACCTGGAAGTACTGGACGTGGTGCAGCTCGTCCAGCGGGCGCTGAAACCGGTTTAACGGGATAGCCAAGAGGGCGCACGGTCCCGCGGGACGCGGGACGCCCCTGCGGAAGAAACGCCTACCAAACAACAACCTTGGGGGTTCAATGGCCGCGGCCGGCCTCACCCGCCGTCTCCCTGGCGGAATGAATCGGCGCGCCCAGGGCTTTATGGGCGACTTCCATCAAGGCCTCCGGCAGGGTGGGATGGGCGTGGATGGTGGAAGCCAGGTCTTCCAAAGTCGCCCCCATCCTGACGGCCAGGGTCCCTTCGGCGATCAGGTCCGTGGCGTGCGGCCCGATAATGTGGACCCCGACCAACCGACCCGATTTTCGGTCGGCCACTATCTTCACGTGGCCGGCGATCTCGCCCAGGACCTGGGCCTTGCCTAACCCGCGAAAATGAAGGATTTCCGATCTGACGTCCCTACCCCGGGCCCGGGCCAGCTCTTCGGTCAAACCCACGCAGCCGACTTCCGGGGTGGTAAAAACCGCCGAGGGAATCACGTCGTAGTTCATCTCCCGGCCCGCCCCCAGGGCGTTCTCCGCCGCCGTCAGACCTTCGGCGGAGGCGACGTGGGCCAGCATGACCTTGGCCGGCCCCAGCGCGTCACCAATGGCGTATACGCCCGGTATGTTAGTCTCCATCCTGGCGTCGGCCGCGATCCAGCCCCGGTCGTCCATCTCGAGGCCCAGCGCCTCCAGACCCAGGCCCCGGGCATTGGAGTCCCGGCCTATGCTGACCAGGACCGTTTCAACCTCTTCCAGCAGCGGCGGCGCGTTTTTGACCTTGGGCTCATCGGCGAAAGGCGACGCGGCGATGGTCACCCGCGCTCTATCTTCCATAATCTCCGCCTTTTCGACGACGCGGTTCACCAGAAATTGAATCCTGCGTTTCTTCATCTCCCGCTCGAGGACCTTCGAGCATTCCTGGTCTATGCCCGGCAAGGGCAGCAAGCGGGCCAGGGCCTCCACGACGACCACTCGAGAGCCCAGGCCGGCAAAGATAAAGGCGAACTCACACCCTATGACACCCCCGCCGACGATGCAGATCGAGGCGGGAATTTTTTGGAGGTTCAGGGCGTCGGAGCTGGAAAGTATGCGCCGGCCGTCAAAGGGAAACGCTTTTAAGGCCAACGGCCTGGACCCGGTGGCCAGGATGAGTTTATCCGAAACGATTTCCAAGGGGCCGCCCGTCGCCGGCTCGACTCGAACCCGTTGGGCGTCCAGGACATGGCCGTGGCCGCGGAGGTATCTGACCTTATAGCTCTTGAGCAGCTTGAGAATACCCGTGGTCTGCGCCTCGATGACCTCCTTCTTACGACGCATGAGACGATCGAGGTTGACCGTGGCCCGGCCCTCGATTTCCAGCCCCAATTCAGAGGCCTTGTTCAGGCCGGCCATCAGGTCCGTCGTGGTCTTGATGGTTTTGGTGGGGATGCAGCCCCAATTGAGGCACACGCCGCCGATATTGTCCCGCTCGATGAGCGTCACTTCGGCCCCCAACTGGGCCGCCCGGATGGCCGCCACATACCCGCCTGGGCCGGCCCCCAGGATAGTGATTCGCGCAGTCATGGACCTTGATGCTCCTCCCGGCTAATACCCTTTGGGCCCGGCCGTCTCCGTATCAAGCCGTTCCTCTTGGGACCAGCGTCCAATCTCAACTTTCTCCTACCCGCCGGATAACATGCTCGATCTCTATGGCGTTTTCAAGGGAATAGGTGACCGGGTCGCCTTTTTCCATCAAGTCTTGGCCTTGCTCGAGGATCGGGACCCGAGTGTCATCCAGGTCCACTTCCAATTCGAGGCCGAGGCGCGGCCGCCGGGTTCGAAAGGTCTGGTCCCGACCTTTCTCCCCGATGGCCTTTCCTTTCAGGGACCGGATGACTTCGCCGCTCCTGGGTAAATTCATTATTATTGACAACTACCCTATGAGGTATAATATAAGTTTGCAATTTGGCCGGTCTGTCTAGGGCCGGCGCGAGGGAGGTCAGGCGAATGAAATGCGCCACCGTTAAAGAAGGCGTGCAATGCTCCTTCATGGGTAAAAAGGGATGCGAGTTCAACGGCGGCAGATGCCAGCCCATAGTGGAAAAGTGCGAAGGCTGCGACCGGGCCAAGCCTTTCCCGGACGGAATCTATTGCCAGAATTTCCCCTCTCCGGTGGTCAAGTGGCGGACCGGTATCTGCAACATGGCCACTCATGCCAAGGTGGATACCAAACAGGTCGACAGCAAGGTCAGGATCGGCCAACAGAAGCAGAAAAGGAAATAATTCCGGCCGGGGTGTCCTGCTTTCCCTTTTAACCGGGCTGCCGTCGGCCCGCGCCGGCGGCAGCCTTCTCCCCCCAAGTAAAAAGCCTGTTTTCGGCTTTTTACGAGTTAATCATCTCTGGTTATCCGCGACGGAGAGAACGTCACTTCAGACTGGCCAGACCCGCGGCCAACCGGCTCAGGCCTTTTTTATTGTCGGCCAGGGAAATGGCGTAACTCAGCCGCAGGCACTGGTCGTCGCCGAAAGCCGCTCCGGGCACCACGGCGATCCCGGCTTCTTCCAGCAGGTGGTCGGCCAGGTCATTGGACCCGGTAATGGTCCGGTTTCCGGCCTTTCGGCCGTAACAGGCCGACACTTTTGGGAACACGTAGAAGGCTCCTCCCGGTCTGAGACAGCTCACCCCCTCCATACCGTTCAATGTCTCCACCAGGTATTTTCGGCGCTCGTCAAAGGCCGCGCGCATCGTGGTCACCGAATCCTCGGGACCGGTCAGGGCCGCCAGGGCCGCCTTCTGGGCAATGGAACACGGGTTGGACGTTGATTGACTCTGGAGTTTGTTCACGGCCGCGGCCACTTCCTTGGGTCCGGCCAGGTATCCGATCCGCCAGCCGGTCATGGCGTAGGTCTTGGCCACGCCGTGGGCGATGATGGTCCTGGCTTTCAGTTCCGGTCCCAAGTTGGCCAGGTTGACGAATTCGAGGCCGTCGTAGATGATCTTTTCGTAGATATCGTCCGATATCACCAGCAGGTCGTGTTCGAGCACCACTTCGGCCAAGGCCTCCAGTTCCGCCCGGGTATAGACCGACCCGGTCGGATTGGAGGGTGAATTGAGGATCACGGCTTTGGTCTTGGAATTCACGGCCCTTTTCAGGTCTTCGCGGGTCATCTTGAAACCGTTCTTCTCCGAGGTGGGTACGATGACCGGTCTGGCGCCGGCCAGAATCACTATGGACGGATAGGAGACCCAGTACGGCGCCGGAATGATAACTTCATCGCCTTCGGCGAAAAGGGCTTGGGCCAGGTTATACAGAGCATGCTTGCCGCCACAACTTATGACGATCTGTTCCGGGGCGTAGTCCAGATTGTTGTCCCGCTTGAATTTGGCCGCCACGGCCGCTTTCAGTTCCGGAATCCCGCCCGAGTCGGTGTAGCGGGTGAAGTTATCCTCGATGGCCTTGATCGCCGCCGCCTTGATATGTTCGGGCGTATCAAAGTCCGGTTCGCCTACGCCGAAGTTCACTATGTCCTGGCCGGACGCCTTCAAGGCTTTGGTCTTGGCGTCCAGGCTCAGCGTGGGCGAGGGGGCTACTTCACTGATTCTCTTGGCCAGGTTCATCTTGGACCTCACTCTAGGGAAAATTCTGCCGCGCGTCTGAAAAACGACGGCGGCCGCCGGTTGATCCACTCAACAATTTATTTTAATTACCATAGGTTCTCTGACAGAGCCCCTTGGCATCAAGTTTGCTCTCCATATCATAAATAGTTCGAGGAGGGAAGAATTTATGTACTATCTGGCCGCTTCCGGGTTCTGTGTGGCCGCCTTGATTGGATCGGTCATTTATGAGACTCGTCGTCTAAAGAAAGAGGAAAAGGCCATCAGGCGGGCTTTGGAAAAATTCAGGCAGGAACTCTAGTTCGGCTTCAGGCCTGTCTTTCTAAGCAGCAGGAAATGCTCCTGATTTCCTTTCGGCCCCTTCCGGCGTGACGGAGCCTGGTTCAGAACCTCGAATCCCAGTTCCCCGGCTTTGACCGAGACGGCGGCCACGGCTTCGGCCTGGAGCCGGGGATCGCGCACCACGCCGCCCCGGCCGACTTTTTCCGGGCCGACCTCGAATTGGGGTTTCACCAGGGCCAGCACCAGGCTTTCCGGCCGCACCAGGTTTTCGACCGCCGGCAGGATCAGGGCCAGAGAGATAAAAGAGACATCAATCACCACCAGGTCGAAGTCCTTACCCACCTGCCCGGACGTAAGATAACGGGCATTGGTCCGTTCCAGCACCTTGACCCGCGAGTCCTGCCTCAACCTCCAATCCAAGAGACCGCGACCCACGTCCACGGCCACCACTTCGGCCGCGCCGCGCTTCAGCAGGCAGTCGGTGAAGCCGCCCGTGGAAGCGCCTATGTCCAGGGCCTTCATCCCGGAGACATCCAGGTTAAAATCTTCGAGGGCCCCTTCCAATTTGAGTCCGCCCCGGCTGACGAAAACCGAGGCTTGGACCTTAAGCGCCAGATCGGCCTGAGGGTCCAGGGTCTGACCGGCTTTTTCCACCAGCCGGCCGTCGGCCAATATCAGTCCGGCCATGATCAAGACCCGGGCCTGGGCTCTGGAGGAGGCCAGACCTTTATCCACCAGCAGTTGATCGGCCCTGACCTTGGGCATCGGCTTTGGAAAAGGAGAAGGAGTCCGTCACGCGGCCGCGCGTTTGGCGCCCGTGAATTCAAGCGCGGCCCGGACGATCCCGGCCTGATCCAGCCCCAGCATCCGTCGGAGTTCGGCTTGGGAGCCATGTTCGACGGCCATATCCGGTATACCCAGACGCCTGACCTGGACGCCGAGGCTCCTTTCGGCTATGAGTTCGCAGACCGCCGAACCGAAGCCGCCCACGATGTTGTTCTCTTCGACGCAGAGAATCCGTCCGGCGTCCTCGGCCAGATCGAGAATCAGTTCCTCGTCCAGGGGTTTGACAAAGCGGGCGTTAACCACGGCGGCCTCGAGGCCTTGAGCGGCCAGTTCCTCGGCGGCGGCCAAGGCCGGGTGCACCATGCCGCCGATGGCCAGTATCAACAGATCGCGGCCGGGTTTGAGTTCCTCGGCCCGTCCCAGCGGTAGGGGCTTGACTTCAGCCTCGAGGGGCGCGCCCACCCCGAGACCGCGGGGATAGCGCAGGGCGGCCGGGCCATCGAGGGTCAAACCCAGGGACAGCATCCGCCGCAGTTCGTTTTCGTCCTTGGGTGCCATCAAGGTCATATTGGGCATGGCCCGCATATAAGACAGGTCCTGAATACCGTGATGGGTCGGGCCGTCTTCGCCCACCAGGCCGCCGCGGTCCAGGGCGAAGAGCACCGGCAGGTTCTGCAGGCAGACGTCGTGGTAGATCTGGTCAAAGGCCCGCTGGAGAAAGGTGGAATAAATGGCCACCACGGGCCGGAAGCCTTCCGTGGCCAGACCGGCGGCAAAGGTCACGGCGTGCTGTTCGGCTATGCCCACGTCAAAAAAACGTTTGGGGAATCTTTGGCCGAAGGCGGCCAGACCGGTGCCTTCCGGCATGGCCGCGGTGATGGCCACGATCCTCTCGTCCCTCTCGGCGGCCTCGATCATGAAGCGGCCGAAAACATCGGTGTAAGTCGGCGCCGTTCCGCCGGTCTTGGACGCGCCCGTCTCGATGTTGAAGGCGCCCACGCCGTGAAAGTGAACCGGGTTCTTTTCCGCCGGACCGTAGCCTTTGCCCTTGGTGGTCATGACGTGGATGAGGGTCGGACCGGTCAGGTGCTTGGCGTTGTTCAAGGCTTCCAACAGGCCGTCGAATCGGTGGCCCCTTATCGGGCCTATATATTCGAACTTCAAGGCCTCGAACAGAAAGCTGGGGGAAATGAAGCCCCGGAAGGAGCCTTCACTCTTCTGAACCAGACGGATCACGCTTTCGCCCACGCCGGGCACGGTCTTCAGGAACTCCTTAACCTCCTGCTTGAAGGCGGCGTAACTCTTGGTGGTCATCTTGCGGCTCAGGAACGAGGACAAGGAGCCTACGTTGGGCGAGATGGACATCTCGTTGTCGTTGAGGATCACTATCAGGTTCTTGGCCGTCTCGCCGGCCTGGTTGAGACCCTCGAAGGCCATGCCGCCGGTCAGGGAGCCGTCGCCGATCACGGCTATGATCAGGGCGTTTTCCTTCTTCAACTCCTTGGCCACGCTCAGGCCCAGTCCGGCGGAAATGGAGGTCGAGGAATGGCCGGTGTCGAAGGGGTCGTAAACGCTTTCCGACCTTTTGGGGAAGCCGGACAGGCCGCCCTTGGTCCTCAGGGTGTGGAACCGTTCCCGCCGGCCGGTGATCAGTTTATGGGCATAGGCTTGATGCCCGACGTCCCAGATGATCTTGTCCCAGGGCGTATCATAGATGTAATGCAAGGCGATGGTCAGCTCGACCACGCCCAAGGAGGGGGCCAGATGGCCGCCGTTCTTGGAAACGGTCCGGATGATCTCCTCGCGGATTTCCTGGGCCAGACGCGGCAGGTCCTCGACCGGCAGCTTCCTGAGGTCGGCCGGGCCGTGAATCTTATCCAGTAGTCTCGTCAAGCTACCTCTTTCTGGCCAGCAGATAGGCGGCCAGGCCGCGCAACGGGTCGGCCGACGGACCGAATCCGACCAGGGCCGCCACGGCCTCTTCCTTGAACCGCTCCGCTTTTTCCTTGGCCTTCTCCAATCCGATCGCCCGGGGATAGGTGGCTTTACGCAAGGCCTCGTCGGAACCGACCGGTTTGCCCAACAGGGCTTCATCGCCTTCTAAGTCCAGTATATCGTCTACGATCTGAAAAGCCAGCCCAACCTTGCCTCCATATTCAGCCAGAGCCGCGACCTGGGCCTGGCCTCCGCCTCCCAGGATGGCGCCCGAAGTCACCGCGGCGGATATCAGGGCCGCGGTCTTGTGGGAGTGCAGAAAGGCGACCAACTCTTCGTCTATCTCCCGGCCTTCGTATTCCAGATCAACGGCCTGACCGCCCACCATTCCGTCCGGGCCGGCCGCCCGGGCGATAACGCTGATGGCTTGAAATACCAGGGACGATGGCGCCTGACCTTCCCGGCCGGATTCGGCCAGGAGGCCGAAAGCCCGCATGAGGAGCCCCACGCCGGCCAGAATAGCCATTCCTTCGCCGAAGACCTTGTGGTTGGCCGGCCGGCCCCGCCTGAAGTCATCGTCATCCATGGCCGGCAGGTCGTCGTGAATCAACGAGGCGGTATGGATCATCTCCAAGGCCAAGGCCGCGGGCAGGGCCGCCCGGGCCGGCGCGCCCACGGCCTCGGCTCCGGCCAGACAGAGGATCGGCCGTAGTCTCTTCCCTCCGGCGAAGAGGCTGTACCGCATGGCCTTGACCAGATTGGCCGACAGGTCCTGGGTCTGAGGCAGGGCTTTTTCCAGGGCCTGATCTATCATCCTGGTTTTGTCCATCATATAACTTGCCAGGTCCAGGTCAGTCATTCTTTACCTCGTCCGGAGCTAAAGAAAATTCCCGGCCGAGCAAACGGCCTTCTTCGTCTTTCAATAGAAGTTCCAGACGCTTTTCCGACTCATCCAGCTTCTGGTTGAGCTGCCGGGTCAGTTTGATGCCTTCCTCGAACAGGTTCAAGGATTTGTCCAAATCCAATTCTCCGTTCTCCAGTGTCTTGATCAACTCCTCCAAGCGGGCCAGTCCCTGTTCGAAAGTCAGGTCTTTTTCTTCCTCCGCGCTCATCCCAGCACCTCATCCACGATAACGTCCAGTTCCCCTCCGGCCAGGAGAAGATTCACTCGCTGCCCCACGGACACATCTTCCGGGGAGCGAACCGTTTTAAGATCGGGCCGGCGCCTGGCCAGGGCGTAGCCGCGTTGCAACACGGCCAGGGGGCTGAGGTCGCCCAGACGGCCGGCCAGCCGGGCCAGGCTGTCGCGGCGACAAGACTGGGATAACCTGATGGTCCGGACCAAGTCCTTGTTCAGCGCCGCCAGACTGGTCCGGTTGATCGCCAGGCGTATTTTCGGATTCAACGGCGCCAGCCGACCCGCTCCCGCGGCCACGACCTGGCGGCGCCAGGCCAGGGTCGCGCGGGCTTCTTTTATCAAATCCTCGGCCATCTCGTCCAGACGCAACCTGGGGCCGGCCATGACCCGCCGGGGATCGCCCAGTCTGGTCCTCAGGTGAGCCAGCCTTTCCCGGGCCAGGTGCAACCGGCCGCGGAGGATCGAGCCCAGGCGATCCCAGGTTGCTTTCAAGTGACTTCTCAGCTCCCTCTCTTCCCGGAAGATGAGTTCGGCGGCGGCCGAAGGCGTAGGCGCGCGCAGGTCGGCCACCAAATCGGCGATGGTGAAGTCTATTTCGTGCCCCACCGCGGACACCACCGGTATGGACGAAGCAAAGACGGCTCGGGCCACCATCTCCTCGTTGAAGGCCCACAGGTCTTCCAGGGAGCCCCCGCCCCGGGTCAGCACTATGAGGTCGAACCCGCCTCCTGCCCGGTTGAGGTCGGCCAGGGCCTGAACGATATCCTCGGCCGCCCCCTGGCCCTGGACCCGGACCGGGTAAATGAAAAGAGCCGCCCGTTCAAACCTCCGTTGGGCCACGCGGATAAAGTCCCTGATCGCCGCGCCGGTGGGCGAAGTCACCAGGGCCACCTTTTTCGGCAGAAAAGGCAGTCTGCGTTTGCGCGCTTCGTCGAACAGGCCTTCGGCGGCCAGGCGGGCCTTCAGCTTCTCGAAGGCCAGGCGGAGGGCCCCTTCCCCGCGGGGCTCCATGTAATCGGCCACGATTTGATATTCGCCGCGGGGAGCGTATATCGAGAGACGGCCCCGGACCAGGACCTCTTGCCCGTCGGACGGTTGGAAACCAAGGTATCGTTGCTGGTTCCGGAACATGACCGCCCTAATCTGGGCCGATTCGTCCTTGAGAATGAAATAGTAATGCCCCGAAGCGGGCTGCCGCAGGTTGGAAATCTCTCCGATCAGCCAGACCAGGTCGAATTCGGTTTGAATCAAAAGCTCCAACCTTTCGGTCAATTCACGGACCGAAAGGACCTGGCGTTGAAAAAGGTCTTCGCTGGACACGGCTTCTCCCGGAAGCGGTTTCTCAAACCTCATCGATCCGGTCAAATCCATCTATGTTTGAGCAATAGCACTAATTACCAATGCGGGCAAGCACGTCTTGTACCAGAGGCCGACGTTTTTCCGACCGGGCTGAACTACGCACCGGTATTCTATCCGGCCACATTCGGCCTTGAACGGACGGCCGGACTTCTGGCCGACCCGGGTTGGTTTCTCGGACACATCATTTAGACGTTGTATACCTCCCGGAGGTCGGATAGAATCAAAGCACCAGTTATCAGAGAGACACCGGCTATGAAATGCAATAATCTGTTTTTTATGCTTATTCTTATGACCTTCTTCTCGGCGACCGCCTGCGGCGATCGGTCTTCCACCGACTCGACCCCACCGGCGGCCTCGGCCAAGCCTCAAACCACGGACATCACGCCGGCCTACGGCGACGCCATCGTGGAAGGGTCCATCGGCGACGCCTCCAACCTCATCCCGGCCCTGTCCACGGATGCGGCTTCGGCCGGGGTCAATAACCTGGTTTACAACGGTCTGATCAAGATGGACAAGGACCTTAAACCGATAGGCGACCTGGCTGAAAGATGGGAGGTTTCCAAAGACGGCCTGACCATCACCTTCCACCTGCGCCGGGGGGTCAAGTGGCATGACGGCCGGCCCTTTACCGCCCGGGATTGTCTCTTCACCTACCAGCTCATGTCAGATCCCAAAACACCCACGGCGTACGGTGAAGACTTCAAACAGGTCCAGAAGGCGGAAGTCGTCGACGAATACACCTTCAGGGTGACTTATCCCCGGCCCTTCGCCCCCGCCCTTCTATCCTGGGCCTTCAACGTCATGCCGGCCCACCTCCTCGAGGGCCGGGACGTGACCACCAGCCCCCTGGCCCGAAAGCCCGTGGGCACCGGTCCCTATGTTTTCAAGGAGTGGGAGACCGGCCAGAAGATCGTACTGGACGCCAACCCCGACTATTTCGAGGGCCGGCCTTATATAGCCCGGGTGATCACCCGGATCATTCCCGACCTGGCCACCATGTTCCTCGAGCTCAAGAGCGGCGGGGTTGACCAGATGGGGCTTACACCGGACCAGTATATGTACCAGACCGAGACTCCGGAGTTCCAGAAGCACTTTCGCAAATACCGGTACCTGGCCTTTGCCTACACCTATCTCGGCTTCAATCTGCTGGACTCCAAGTTTCAGGATCGGAGAGTCCGGCAGGCCATAGCCTACGCCATAGACAAGGAGGAAATCATCAAGGGCGTGCTTTTGGGGCTGGGCCAGCCGGCCAATGGTCCGTTCAAACCCGGCCATTGGGCTTATAACGAAAAAGTGAAGCCCTATCCCTTTGATCAGGCCAGGGCCAGGGCGCTCTTGGCCGAAGCCGGCTGGAAGGACACCGACAATGACGGTGTGCTGGATAAGAATGGGCAGCCTTTTGAATTCACCATCATCACCAATCAGGGCAACAAGCAGCGCGAAATGACCGGGTTGATCATTCAGCAGCGGCTCAAGGAGGTGGGGCTGAGGGTCAAGCTGCGCGCCATCGAATGGGCGGCCTTCCTCAAGGAGTTCGTGGACAAGAAGAACTTCGAGGCCTTGATCCTGGGCTGGACCATACCTCAGGACCCGGACCTGTACGACGTCTGGAACTCGACCAAGAACAAGCCCGGCGAATTGAACCACATCTCCTATAAGAACCTCGAGGTGGACCGGCTGATTGACGAGGCCCGTTACACATTTGATCAGGACAAGCGCAAGAAAGCCTACGACCGCATCCAGGAGATACTCAAGGACGATGTACCTTACGTATTCCTGTACGTGCCCGACGCCCTGCCCATTGTCGCGGCCCGCTTCCACGGCATCGAACCGGCCCCGGCCGGCATAGGCTATAACTTCATCAAGTGGTTCGTGCCTAAAAGTATGCAGAAATACAAAATCGTGCCCTAGGAGTTTTGGGAAAAATACGGCCCGGCTTTATTTCCTCCAGTGGCCAGACCGGGCTTTCTCTTTTCTTGGCTTCGATAAGTATACTGGGGTGTTGATAAGCTTATTCAACCCAAATGTATCTTCTCCGCGTCAATTTTGACCTTTTTCTCGGCCAGAAGGGTGGATCGGCGACCCTTGAGCAAGAGAGTATCCCGAATCAGACAGGCTAACCGGCCGGCCCTGGTCTGATCCAGGTCTTCCACTTCACGGTAACAATTCTTCATCTTTTGGAACACTCTTTCAGCGGTGGAAAATAAATTCCTGGTCAGTAAACTCACGGACTCGAATCTGGCCTTCAGACTCCGGCTCCAGAAATCAAGGTCCAGTATCACCGCCCGGCCGCGGTCGGCTTTAACTTCCAGCGCGTTGGAAAACAGGCTGGAGAATCCGCTTAGAAGGTTCAGCCGCGGCGTGGTGATCTTCAGTTCACCCTTCTGGAGGGACAAAGCCACATTATCTTCAAAGACCAAACTCGAGGAACGGTCCTCGCCTTCCCTTTCCAGAATGGTGAGGACATAGGCCTGGCCCGAGGGAGCCAAAACCGCCAGGACCTGATCCGTCACCCGGGGTTCTATCAGGCAGGCAAAAGCTTTCCGGGCCTTGAGCAGGCCGAGGGGCGATTCCAGCCAGTAGAATGACTCGTCCTTGGCTTTAATCCTCGCGGTAATGATACTCTCTTTGTTTTGTCCTGATACCCAGGGGGCGCTTTTCATTTATCACTCCTTTTTATCCGCCGATGATCACTTTAGTTTGGCTGGGTGAGATTATCTGGCCGGCGGGCATGTTGGCGTTGTTGCCGTTATGGGCGCAGAGGCAGCCTTGATAAACTATGGGGTGGCCCTGGGCCATGACCTTGGCGCTGGCCGTCTTGAAACTGACCTGATCCCTCACGGTTCCTGAAACGACGCCATTTCCAGTGCCGGCCTCGTCTCCGCTGCTTTGGGCCAGGAGGGAAGCCTTGGTGACGGTCGGCTTGCCGATAATGAGCACCTTATCCGCCACGGTATCCCCTTTGGCCTGGTCAAACGTGGCCAAATTGGGATAGGGTATCGGGATGGGGCCGGCCGGGGTGGGCGTTTGGCAGACGTCGGGAACGGCCAGGCACTGACCTCCTTGTTTGGTGCAGGCGAACATTTTGAACCTCCGCTGGTTCGAGTCCGGGTAAGTTGCTCGGGGCGATCTCACCTTCAATATTTAGGTTGCCAGTCCTCGGCGGCGGCCAGCTCGGGGTCCAGCCCGAGAGCCTGGTCGCGGTTGGTGCCTTTCCATATCGTTCCTTGCTCGATGGCCCGGTGCAGCCTGGCCTGGGTCAGAGAAGAGTCGGTCATATCCGCGTCGCGCAGATCAGCGTGGGAAAGGTCGCTCATATCCAGTTTGACGGAATGGAATTTCGTGCTCTGGCTTAATACGCCGCTCATGAGGCAGCGGCTGAAGTCGCTATGAGAAAAGTCCGAACCCCGCAGGTCGGCCTTTTCGAAGCAGGACCAGGAGAAGTCGGCCCGCCGGGCGGAAGCGAAGCGAAATATGGCGCGTTTGAAATCCGCGGCCCGGGCGCCGGCGCCGTCAAGTTTCGCTCCCTCCAGGTTGGCTTCGGTGAAGTCGGTTCTGGTCAAGTCCGCTCCGGAAAAGATAGTGCGGAGAGCCTCGACCTGGCTCAAAATGGCGTCGGTCAGGAGGCAGTTGGAAAAATCCAACCCACTCAACTTGCACCGGCTGAGATCGGCGTGCTTGAGGGTGGCGCCTTGAAATCTTGAATCGGTTAAAGAAGCCCCCTCGAGGTCGGTCATCTCGAGGACGGCCCCGGAAAAATCAGCGGCGACCGCCGCCAATTCAAATAATTCGGCCCGAGTCAAGTCAGCGCCGGTCAAATTGGCGCCCGACAGATCAACATAATTCATTTCCGAACTTACCAACCTGGCCCCGGACAAATTTGCCTCGCCGAGGAAGACCTTTTTGAAGGAGACCCGGGATAAGTCGGCGCGGCTGAGGTTGGATTTTTCAAAACTCACGGTTTCAAATTTTGCGCCTTTAAGGTCAAGGCCCGATAAGTCCATACCGGACAGGTCCGTCTGCCGGATGGCCTCGCCTTTGGCCACGAGGGCCAATAACTCTTCCTTGGTCATTTGGCCAGCCACCGTTCGAGCTTGGTGCGTTTGAGATAAGCGTCGGTAAAGTCGGCGCCGGTTATTTCAGCCTTTAAGAATTCCACTTCGAAAAGATTGGCTCCTTTCAAATTGGCCTCGGTCAACACGGCCTTGGTCAGGTCTCCCTTGAAGAGGTTGAGGGAGACCAAGTTCGCTTCGGCAAGATTCGCCTGGTCGAACCTGGCGCGTTGGGCTTTGGCTCGATGAAAGTCTGACTCTTGAAGCGCGGCCCGTGTAAAATTGACCTGCCCGACCAGGGCGTGTCTGAACCTCGACCTGGAAAGATTCGCTCCTTCCCAGTTCCCCCGGGAGAGATCGGCCCGGTCAAATACCGAGTCCGGAAGGATTGTATTATCATCCGCCCGCGCCTCCCGGAGGTCGGCGCCGGCGAACGATACGCTTTCCCCTCTGGCGCCATCGAAGGTGGCGGCCGTTATCGCGGCCTGACTGAAGTCGGCTTTGATCAAAGTGGTCTGAGTGAAATCAGGTTTATGGCCCTTGATCTTTCTAAGGCTGGCTTGGGTCAGATCAGCCGCGGTGAAATCGGCGGCGGCGACCGAGGCCATATCCAGTCTGGCCTGCCTGAGGACAGCTTGTTCGAACAAGGCATTCTCCAGAAGCGCGCCGCTCAGGTCCGCGCCGGTCAGGTCCGCGCCGGTGAGGTCCGCTCCGTTACAGTTGGTCCCGGACAATCCGGCTTTGGCCGCCTTTACCCGGGTCATCAGGCTTTCACTCAGATCGGCGCCGCTAAGATCGGTTGCCTCGAGCACCGCTTCGGAAAGGTTGGCCCTGGCCAGGATCGCTCCTGGCAGCCGGGAACGAGTCAGATCGGTTCTGGCCAATAAGGCCCGCGCCAAATCAAGGCCGGAAAGGTCTAGATCGGACAGATTCAGTTCGGATAGGTCGGCGCCGGCCAGGCTTTTGCCCTGGCTATGGGCTTCGATGACCTCGGCCCGGGTGAGTTTGCGGCCCAAGTCTTCTGTCGGACCGGCCTGAGGGATTTCTTCAGCCGGAGATTCGGCCGGTCCAGGTTCGGCTTTTTTCAATAATTCTTCGATCTCTTTTTCCTGGATTTGGACCTCCTCCTCCAATTGAATCAACTGTCGCGCGGTCTGCTCGTCAACGGCGCCGGTCTTTTTCAATTCTTCCGCGATTGCCTTGAGCGACTTGAAGTCCGGCCCGGTGGGAGGTTCGAGGCTTATCTTGGAAGGATCGAATTTCATGGCCGCCGTCCAATCAGCTATTTTGGCCTCTTCTTCGGCCAAGTGGGCTTGCATCGCCGCCAGGGATAAATCTTCCGGAACCTGAGTGGCGCCGGGAGCCAAGTCAGCCAAAGGCAAGGCCGCGGCCAGTTTTTCAAGGTCCAGTCCGGCCTTCTTCAGCAGATCGGCTATCTCCGTCTCCGCCGCGGCCACATGTCCGGTGAGTTCCTGATAAAGAGCCAGGTCCTCCTTGTCCAGCGCCGGTTGTCGAACCGGGGTCGGAGGGGCCTCCTCTGCCAGGGGGCTGACCGGCTCTTCCAGGGGAACTGGCGCCCCGACCTCAGGTTGGACTTCCATCTCCGGCGGCCGGAGTCGGGTTCGATAATAATCAACCGGCCTGGGGTTTTCCTTCAGGGGTTCCATCCCCGTAACCAGGGCCTGGACGTCCGAGGCTTCGTCGTCGGCTACCAGGGCTGCGGCATGCCAGACCAGAACGCCGATCAAGGCGCCGGGAAACAGCCAGATCGTGTCCAGGTTGGCTTTCAGTTCGAGGAATTCTTCCTCGTTCTTGATCTGTCGCTGGAGAAAACAGCGCGCTCTCAAGCCGGGCAAGGCCGTCTCTATTTTGGATAGCTCGGGATGCAAGTTTTCCAGGCCGATGGGTTCGTCTCCTAAAAAATAGTCCTGGATTCTCTGATCCTCGGGAGCGGCGTTGAAATAGCGCCAATCGAAGTCATCAGGGAACCAGGGCCATCTGGTTTGAAGCCATTTCCGGTCGTATTTCCCGAGATACCTGGTTCGCTGGGGCCAATCCAAACCCAGCGGGGCCAAGCCGGCCGGTTCGGGCCGGTCGGAGATCGAGGAAATGATATGCCGGACGTCTTCCACGTTGGGGGCCGGTATGGCCGAACCGCTGGAATAAACGGTCTTGGAGATGAAACCTTTTCCCCGGGGATTTTTTTCATGCCCGGGGCCTCCGAAGGCGTTTTCATAGACGAGGTCCATCTGATTGAAAGCCTTGGGTTCCTCCACGGTATAAAGTTCGCCCATGACTTGGCGCCAGGAGCGCTGGCCGAAGACGATCAAGGTCTTGGCTATCGGTCCCACGGTCATATGAACTTTGACCACGTGGGCCGGGCGGTGGTGGGGGCTGTAACATCGGCCGGCCAGAAGGACCTCCCCGGAAGGCTTGGGCATCATGGCGTCCAGGATATCCCCCTGGGGCAGCCAGGCTCCCGCCGCGTCCCAGATGTCGGTCTCGTCAAGAAGGCGATCGGTCCGGCCGTCGGCGGCGTCCGCTTCTTGTTTCAGGCTGAAAGCGCTCAGGATAGTCACGGCCAGACAGTTCTTGGCCTTTTTCTGAAAAGTCCTGAACAGAACGGATTGGGTGTCTGATTTAACGACTCTCATGGCCCGTGGTCTCAACCCAGTTTTATTTTGCCTTGGGGAGTTATGGTTACGTTCTTGCCTTTTATCTTCATTTCGGTTTCAGCACTACCCAGGTTAAGCCTTTCACCCAACCCGGTGGCTATATTCACTTCCTCGCCATCAAAGTCCGCGGTTTTGAAGCTGGTCAGGGCCAGATAATTATTGCAAATCATGCTCAGTTGTCCCTTGGGCCCGTCCAGATGCAACTGACTGGTCATTTTAGGCAGGGCATTGGTGAAACAGTCTTCATTCGCGGCCACGGCGACCATCGTGAGCTTGCCTTGGCCCCGGTCGTTCATTTTAATATAACAGGAAGATGTCTCCAGATTGATGGCCCCTTTCTTCTTGGTACGTTCGTCGTGGGCCAGGGTTATTCGCGATCTCGTCTCCGGCTTGTCCGCTGCTTGTTCCGCCTTGAGGGTGACATCGTTTTTAGTCAGATCCACGATCGAGCCCGAGGCTTCCAGGTTGACTTTTGGATCATCCTCTCCCGAGAGATGGAGGCCGGCGCGTCCGCCCATCAGGAAAAGCCTCTTTTGCGTGTGCAGGGCCGCTTCATTAGCCTCGATGTTGACGTGTTCGTCGGAAAGCAGATAAAGACCTTTTTGACCCACCACGTCCACCACCCCGGCCGTGGAAGCCACCAGCACGTTGGGTTCGCCGCTGCTCAGGTTGAGCATGGAGGCGCTGTTCGGGGTAAGAAATTTGTCCATAACCATGGCGCCCTTGCCTGTCCCGGAACCGCCGTAGGGAGAGTGGGCCATGAGAGCGGCGCCATATGTCCCGGCCGATCCAAGAACAAAGGTTTTAACCGCGCCCCAGACCAGGTCCTGACATATTTTTCGGGCCCGGGTGCGGCCATCGTTTTTGGCCCATTTATCCTTGAAAGTCTTCCAGAGGGGTCCGAATTGCCTCTCCGCCAGGGCGTCCAGTTCGAAGGAAGCGATCTTCTTTCCCACGGCCCGAAGAATCGCGGCTTTGATGATGGTATTAATGAGCATGGAACCGGCGACCATCAATTGACCGGAATGATCCTTCAAGAAGCCCTTGGACTCTTTTTCCCCGAAAAGCTTGCCCAGTTCGTCGTACCGGAGGACGTCGCTGCCCCAACTGTTGAGCAGTTTGATGATGAACTGGGTCAAAAAGGCTCCGGACATGGCGTTGTAGCTCAGGGAGCTGAGGGCCGAGGTGGTATAGCCCGCGGCCGAGGTGTAAAACCGGCTGGTATGGTTTTCATACACGGAGTCGTTGATAATGGCGCCGGGGCTGCCCGCGCCGCAGATGATCTTGGTCGACCCGTCGCCGGAGGCCAGGACTATGCGTTCGGAGCCCTTCTCGTCCTGGAAGCTGAGCTGGTTTCCACCCGCGGTTCTTATGCCCGCGCTGGTGACATTATCCTGGTTGATGACGCTGGGGGTTTCGGGATTAGGCACGGCCCCGGCTATGAGGGGTCGGTCCGGGTCGCCGTCTATGAAGGTCAGCAGGACTTCGGTTCCTTTATGCAAGGGGAAGTGCATGCCGTGGTCCGAACCGGCGTACGGTTGGGCCATGCGCAGCCAGGTCGAGGCCTTGCCTTCCCGGCGGCCGGACAGGTCGAAGGGCAGGATAACCTTATAGCGGCCATGTTCATCCACTTGGGCGTATTCGCTTCCAGCCTCGGCGTCCACCTTGGCGTTCATGGTCCCGTAGAAACGCGGCTTGGGGGTGACGTGCTCCGGCCGGAATTGGACGCCGGCCGGGATGGCGGTGAAGTTGTTGTGGTAAAAAGGCTTCTGCTCGGCCGCGGACAAAGCCTCCTTGAGCCCGGAAATAAGGTAGCCGGTCTGATTGCCCGCGTGCTCCACTGCGATGGTCAGATATTCCTGATTGAAGTCGGAACGATAGTGGTCTTGCAACTTAAAAATGTACCCTGGACGAAGGAAAGGCACATCGCTTTCACCATGAAAGGTCCGTTCCCGGCACAGCAGGCCTTCGGCCCGGACCCGGGCCAAGTGGTTACCCTCGGCTTCGCTCAGGAAATGGTCGCCGTAAACGAAAACTTCGCCCCAGCCGAGTTCCGGCAGCACCGGGGCTTCCCCGCTGACGTCCAGTGAAGGCCGCATATAGTTGTAGTCCTTTACTTTGACTTTCCGGGGCACCATGTGCTGGCGGCAGATAAAGCCGTTGACTATCTCCTCCCGATGCAGGGCGTCCAGACCGGAAGGCAGGGTGTAGTTCAAAGTCCTTTCCTGGGGCATGGCCACGTGGGCCACCTTGCTATCGGTCAGGACGACCTTTTCGCCCTCGGGGGTCTGTTCAAAATAATAATAGATGCCTTCCCGCTCCATCCAGCGGCTGGCGAAATCGAAATGGCTTTCCCGATATTGGCAGACATATTCCCAAGGAGGATATTCAGCCTTGAGCCTCAAGTCGAAATCGAGGCTGGTCAGGCCGCCGTCCTGGAAAACAGCGGCCAAAAGGTCTTTAACGGTCATTTTCAACATGACTTGGTTGTGGAAGGTCAGCCTGAGCCGCGACAGCCTGGGTTCGAGGACGGCCCGGTAGAATACGAAGCGTTGAAACTGATGCCGCTGTTCGAATTCGGTCAGGATACCGTAAAAGGGTATATCGTCGTATTCCCGGTGGATGGTGAATACGGCCGGTTTGGCTATTATCTGACGCAGGTCGAAGTCCGCCGAGTCTGATACCAGATTGATTTCGAACCGGTAACAACTGGACAAGGCTTCGGTTCCGCTGAAGTTGATGACCCCAAAGGTATCAGCGGGCAACGCCTTGGAGACGAAAGAAAACTTATGCCGGGTTAAGAACTCCATGCTGGTTTCTCCTTTAAGGCGGAAAGACGTTAATGCGACTTCAGACTTTAACGTTCCAACCAAGAGCGGGTTCCGGCGGAACTTCGATTGGTTGTATTGCCCGCGGCCGCGCCATTCCCTCTATCGGGTTTTCACGAGTTAACTAGGGCTGGTTGACAAGATTACTTAGAGTCTATCAGCGATTCATCTCTCCAGGAGGGATGATTCGCTGGGGCAGACGATGAATTCTTTAGAAATTCCTCCCCGTTTGGCATAGTAAACGTTGGAAAATTCAAATGTCAAGCGCCTGGGCTGCCGGTTCGAGGGGCTGAGGACCTCACTTGGCTATAATAGAGTCTAATCCAGACGATACTGGACAAGGAACTTCCGTATAGACTCACCCGGCCTCATCGGCTAAACTCTGATATAGGAGCTGACCGGTCATCCCGAGAAGAAGAGGCCCCGACCTCATGGTCAAGGAGCCTGAAGGCGAGAGCATTTGACCATGGCCTTAAATAATAACAAAAAATGCCTTCACCCCGCTGGCCAAGCACGATTTGGAGTGGGGCAAAGTTAATAATCGTTTCGGTTTCATATGATAACGTACCTGATCAAACGCGTCCTGCTCATGATCCCGCTCCTGATCGGGATCACTTTAGTCTCCTTTGTGGTGATCCATCTGGCGCCGGGCAAGCCGACGGACATGGCCCTGGACCTGAATCCCAAGGCCAGCCTGGAAGCCAAGAAACGCCTGGAAGAGTTGTACGGGCTGGACAAGCCACTGCACGTTCAGTATTGGCATTGGCTGAAACGGTTCGCGGTGCTGGATTTCGGCCGGTCCTTCGCCCCGGACCGGGAACAGGTGCTGGACAAGATCGGCCGCCGGCTGCCGGTCACCATCCTTTTAAACGTCCTGTCGATGGCCATCATTTTCCTGGTGGCCATACCCATCGGCGTCTATTCGGCCACCCACCAGGACAGCCTTTTTGACAGAGGCACGACCATTTTTGTCTTCCTGGGCTTTGCCACGCCCACTTTTTGGTTGGCGCTGCTGCTGATGATTCTCTTCGGCGTTCAACTCGACTGGCTGCCCATTTCCGGGCTCAAGAGTCTCGATTATGAACAGCTAAGCCTCTGGAGCAAGGTCTGGGACCGGATCGCCCATCTGATCCTGCCGGTGCTGTTGTCGTCTTTCGGCGGGCTGGCCGGGCTAAGCCGCTACATGCGGGCCAACATGCTCGAGGTGGCCCGCCAGGACTACATCACCACGGCCAGAGCCAAAGGGCTCAAGGAACGGACGGTCATCTACAAGCACGCCCTGCGCAACGCCCTCATGCCGGTCATAACCATCCTGGGTCTGTCCGTGCCCGGGCTCATCGGTGGGAGCGTGATTTTCGAATCCATCTTCGCCATACCCGGCATGGGCCAGCTTTTCTACCAGGCGGTCATGAGCCGCGACTATCCCTTGGTCATGGGCGGTCTGGTCATCGGCGCGGTTCTGACCCTGGTCGGCAATCTGTTGGCTGACGTCGGTTACGCCCTGGCCGACCCCAGGGTCCGGGAAGGTCAAGGATGAACGTCGGCCCGAGCAGGGATTTTACACGGCGCCTGCTGAAGAACCGGTTGGCCGTGGCCGGCGGACTCGTGGTGATTTTGCTTTTTTTTATATCCTTTCTGGCTCCCTGGTTGTCCCCGCACGACCCCAATCAGATCAACGTCCTGGCCAGGTATCAAGGTCCGTCCCAAGCCCACCCCTGCGGCACCGATTCCCTGGGCCGGGATATCCTGTCCCGCATGATCTGGGGGGCGCGCATATCGCTCAAGGTCGGCTTCGTGGCCGTGGGCATCGCCACTCTCATCGGGATCGTCCTGGGCTCACTGGCCGGGTATTACGGGGGCTGGCTGGATTCGCTCATCATGCGCTTCGTGGACCTGATGCTCTGCTTCCCGGCCTTCTTTCTCATCCTGGCCGTTATCGCCATCCTCGAACCTTCCATCTGGAACGTCATGATCGTCATCGGCGTAACCGGCTGGATGGGCGTGGCCAGGCTGGTCCGGGCCGAGTTCCTCACCTTGAAGAGCCGCGATTTTGTCCTGGCGGCCAAGGCCTTGGGCGCCGGCGACCCGAGAATAATATTCCGGCACATCCTGCCCAACGCGCTGGCCCCGGTTCTGGTCTCGGCCACCCTGGGCGTGGCCGGCGCCATTCTGACCGAAAGCGCCCTTTCCTTTCTAGGCATCGGCGTGCAGCCGCCCACGCCCACCTGGGGCAACATCCTGACCGAAGGGAAAGACACCATTTCCCTGGCCTGGTGGCTCAGCGTCTATCCCGGCCTGGCCATCCTGGTCACGGTTCTGGGTTACAACCTTCTGGGTGAAGGTCTGCGGGACACGCTCGACCCGCGGTTGAAAAGATGAGATAATGCCGACTGTTAACCATATCGTTGGTTTTGATTATATTATCGGTTAATAAACGGAGGTAAGTATGACCTTTAAGCAGTATCCGCTCCCACGTCTTTCCGCCGCCCGGCCCAGGTATTGTTGGAGCGGCCGCCACCTGGCCTTGGTCCTGATAGGCCTGCTCTTGATGGTGGGCTGCGGGGGCCCTGGCCAGCAGGTGGCCAAGGAGACCGACGCCAGGACAGGTGGAACAGGGGACTCAGGCCTCTCCGCCTCTAAATCGTCCTCAAAACCAGCTTACATATCAGGCACCATCATAGTGCAATTCAAATCCGGCCTGGGGCGGGATGAACTGGCCGCGATCGAAGCCGCTCTGCGGCTCAAGGTCGTCCGCTCCCTCGAACGCCAGGACCAGTATCTGATGAAAATCACGGACAACTCCTCGGTCGAAGACATGATCGACAGGCTCAACAACCGCGAGGAAGTAATGTACGCGGAACCCAATTTTGTCTATGGGTTGAATTGAGGCTGACTGGTGCACCGACTCTTCACTCTTCTTTTACTGCTGGCCGTTCTCTTAAAAACGGCCGTACTGCCGGCCCAAGATGAGCGCTTGACCCTCGAGACCCCGGCGGAGAAGACCCTCAAGACCAACGGCGCCTATGTCCCGAGCGAGCTTCTGGTGAAGTTCAAGGCGGAATATCGCCTGGCCGCGGCCCGGGAATACGAAGCGGCCCTGGGCGTGGCCACCCTCCGCTCTTTTAAACCCATCGGCGTGCATCACCTCAAGCTGCCCCCCGGCCTGACGGTGGAGCAGGCCCTGGCCCTGTACCAAAGCGACCCGCGCGTGGAATACGCGGAGCCGAACTATGTCTATCGGCTCGGGGCCATACCCGACGACACTTATTTCACCCGGCTCTGGGGGCTGCATAATACGGGGCAGACGGTCAACGGAACCACCGGCGCCGCCGACGCCGACCTGGACGCCGTGGAAGCCTGGGACCTGTCCACCGGCGGCGGCGCCGTGGTGGTGGCGGTGGTGGATTCCGGCGTGGATTATAACCATCCGGACCTGGCGGCCAATATCTGGTCCAATCCGGGCGAGATACCGGGCAACGGCCTGGACGACGACGGCAATGGGTACGTGGACGACGTTCAAGGCTGGGATTTTGTCAACGACGACAATCAGCCGCTGGATTTCAATGACCACGGGAGCCACGTGGCCGGCACCATCGCCGCCGTGGGCAACAACGGCTTGGGGGTGACCGGCGTGGCTTGGACGGCCAAGATCATGGTCCTGAGGGCGTGCAATTCCATCGGCCAATGTCTTTCCAGCGACACCATCGCCGCCATTTTGTACGCCTCGACCAAAGGCGCCCAGATCGTCAACAACAGTTGGGGCGGCGTCAATTACAGCCAGGCGGCCAAGGACGCCATTGACGCTTCGCCGGCCGTGGTCGTCTGCGCGGCCGGCAACGACGGCCAGGACAACGACGGCGGGGTCCATCATTATCCCTCGGATTATAACAGCGCCAACGTTGTTTCCGTGGCCGCCACCGACCAGAGCGACAACCTGGCCTCGTTTTCCAACTACGGGGCCGTGTCGGTGGACGTGGGGGCGCCGGGAGTCAACATTTACAGCGCGGCGCCGGCCTCGGGCCGCCAAAACATATGGAGTGAAAACTTCGACGCCGCTTCGAGCAATGGCGGCGGAGGCGGAGGCGGCGGAGGCGGCGGCGGTGGAGGAGGCGGCGGTTGTTTCATCGCGGCCGCGGCCTCGACCGGCGGCGATTTTGAAAACTCCGGTTGGACCCTGGGCGGGACCAGCGCCTGGGGCTTCACCAATAACGAAGCCTATTCCTCGCCCTACTCGCTGGCGGTAAGCCCCCGCGGGCCATACGTCAACGACACCGACTCCTGGGCCCAGTGGCCGGTGTTGAACCTGGCGGCCCACGGCAAGTGCACCGTCGAGTTCAAGCTGAAGGGCTCGGCCGAGGACGGTTTCGACTTTCTTTACCTCGAAGGCTCACCGGACGGGGTGACCTGGTACCAGTCCACGCCGATCACCGGGACCTATGACCAGTGGGTCACGATCAGCGTGGGTATAAGCCTTCTGGACGGTCTGAGCAGCGTTTATCTGCGGTTTCGTTTCGTCAGCGACTTCTCCATCACCGACACGGGTTACTATATCGACGATGTCAGGATCACCGCTTATACCCCGGTCTTTGACGGCTCCGAGTATCAATTCATGAACGGCACTTCCATGGCCACGCCCCACGTCTCCGGCCTGGCCGCCCTGATCAAGGCCAAGAATCCCGGCTTTAACGGCGCCCAGATCATATCGGCCATAACTTCCCACGTGGACGCGCTTCCTTCCCTTAACGGGAAAGTCGTCACCAACGGCAGGGTTAATGCCCACAAAAGTTTGCAATAAAAGGCCCGACCCGGGTGGTTTCCTTTTCTCTATACCCGATCCATAAAGAATGGTATATATAGCTTGTTTTCCAAACGGCCCCGAAAAGTCAAACCCAAGAAAAGGAGGTAGACCTGATGAAGCGGTTTATTACGTTCCTGGTGTTAGCCTTGGTTTTGGCAATGGCGGCGACGGCCCTGGCCGCCCAACCCAAAAAAGGCGGAACCCTGATTTTCGGCCGCGGCGGCGACTCGGTCGGTCTGGACCCCGCCTACGAGACCGACGGCAACTCGTTCATGATCTGCGACAACGTTTTGGAAGCCCTGATAGGCTACAAGGATGAATCAACCGAACTCGAACCCGGCCTGGCCGAATCCTGGCAGATCAGCCCGGATGGCAAGACCTACACCTTCAAACTGCGCAAAGGGGTGAAGTTCCACGACGGCACCGACTTCAACGCCAACGCCGTGGTCTTTTCCCTCGGCCGGCAGATGAAGGAGCGCAAGGTCAAATGGGTCGGAAAGGGCTATGAGATTCCGGCCCAGGAGCGGCCGCCCGAGTATTGGAAATCCATGGAGATGGACAGCATCGTGGATTCGGTCGAGGCCGTGGACGATCACACCGTGGTCTTCAAACTGAAGAAGATCAACGCGCCTTTCCTGGCCAACCTGGGTATGGATTTTTCCGACATCATCAGCCCCGCGGCCTTCCTCAAGAACCCCAAGGAATTCGTCCGCAACCCGGTGGGCACCGGCCCCTTCAAGTTCGTCAAATGGGTCAAGGACGACAACATCGCCTTAGTCAAGAACGAGAACTATTGGAACAAGTCCGGAGGTCCGTACCTGGAGAAAGCAATATTCAGGGCCATTCCCGAAAACTCGGTCCGCTTTCTCGAACTCAAGGCCGGCAACATCCACATCTGCCAGTTCCCCAATCCGCCGGATATCAAGCTGGCCGAAAAGGACCCCAACCTCAAGATGGTCACCCAGCCCGGCATGAACATAGGTTACCTGGGTTACAACCACACCAAGAAGCTCTGGCAGAACGTGCACCTGCGCCGGGCCATAGCCCATGCCATCCACCGCAAGGCCATCGTGGACAACGTGTATCAGGGCCAGGGCCAGCTGGCGCAGAACCCGATCCCGCCCACCATGTGGAGTTGGAACAAGGACGTGCCCGGCTATAACTACAACGTGGACAAGGCCAAGAAAGAGCTCGAGGCGGCCGGCTATCCCGAAGGCAAGGGTCTGCCCGAAATAAATCTCTGGTCCATGCCCGTGCCCAGGCCCTACAACCCGGAAGGCTTGAAGGTGGGCATCGCCATGATCGGCGACCTGGCCAAGGTGGGCATAAAAGCCAAGATCGTCAGCTACGACTGGGGCACTTATCTCAAGAGACAGAGGGAACAGCCCGAAGACATGGACCTGTTCCAACTCGGCTGGACCGGCGACAACGGCGACCCGGACAATTTCCTGGCCGTGCTTTTCGACGGCCTGGCCGATCCCTCGGTTCGGACCCAGTGGAAGAACGAAGAGTATCATAAGCTGATGATCGCCGGCCGCGAGACCATCGAGCAGGCCAAGCGCGCCGAATTCTACGCCAAGGCCCAGAAGCTGCTCTTCGACGATGTGGCCGTGATCTCCGTGGCCCATTCCCAAGTCACCTGGCCTCTTTCCAAGAAGGTCATGAACTACAAGCTCCATCCCACGGCTTCGATCTACCTCAAGAACGTCTGGCTGGAATAGCCGTCCGTGGAAATGCGGCCGGGGTCCCCCTGGTCCCCGGCCGCCGGAGAGTGAATGTTCGGCTACGTCATTCGCCGCACCCTGGCCGTCATTCCCACCCTGCTGGGAGTCTCCATCCTCATTTTTCTCATGCTGCGTCTCACTCCCGGCGACCCGGCCGAACTGCTGCTGGGGGAACGGGCCACCACCGAAGCCCTGAAAGCCATGCGGGAATACCTGGGCTTGAACGAACCGCTGTACGTCCAATACGGCCTGTTCTTGAAACGCCTGTCCAAAGGGGACCTGGGCGAGACCATCTGGAGCCGGCAGAGCGTCTGGCATGAAGTCAAGGAGCGTTTTCCGGCCACCATCGAACTGACCATCGCCGCCATGATCCTCAGTTCTTTCTTCGGGGTCATCCTGGGCATAATCTCGGCGGTGAGACAGTATTCCGCCTTCGACTACTTGAGCATGCTGGGCTCGCTGGCCGGGGTGAGCATGCCGGTTTTCTGGCTCGGCCTGATGTTCATGCTGCTCTTTTCCCTCTGGCTGGGCTGGTTTCCCATGTCCGGTCGGCTGAGCGTGGGCGTGGACCTGGAAGTCATAACCAATCTTTATATGCTGGACGCCATTCTGGCCCGCGACTGGCCGGCTCTGAAGGACGTGCTTTCCCACTTGGCCCTGCCGGCCCTGGCCCTGTCCACCATCCCCCTGGCCATAGTGGCCCGCATGACCCGGTCCAGCATGCTGGAAGTGCTCCGCCAGGACTACATCAAGACGGCCAAAGCCAAGGGTTTGGGCAGCGCCAGCGTGGTTTTGAAACACGCGTTGCGCAACGGCCTTATCCCGGTGGTCACCGTCATCGGGCTGCAAGTGGGCATCCTTTTAGGCGGGGCCATACTGACCGAAACCGTCTTCGCCTGGCCGGGCGTGGGCAAGTGGCTGTACGACGGCGTGGTCAAAAGGGACTATATGGTCATCCAGGGCGGGACCCTGATCGTGGCCACGTCCTTCGTCATCGTCAACCTGATCGTGGACCTGCTGTACGCGGTCATCAATCCCCGGATCAGCGTGAAATAGGGCCGGGGCGATGTTTAGATTCCTCGGCGCCAATCCCGAAGACCGGCACCCCGCCTTCGATCAGATCGAGAAGCTGCTCAAGAACAGGACCGCCGTGGCCGGGCTGATCATCATCAGCCTTTTCCTGGTGGCGGCGGTTCTGGCGCCGTGGCTAAGCCCGCACGACCCGATCGAGAACGCCTTATACGACCAGCTCAAACCGCCGGTCTGGGATCAAGGCGGCGGCCGGAAAAACATTTTGGGCACGGACGACCTGGGCCGGGACATCCTGTCGCGGATCATTTATGGAGCCCGGGTCTCCTTGACCGTGGGTCTGGTCAGCGTGGGCGTGGCCTTTTTCTTCGGGTCCTTTTTCGGCGCCCTGGCCGGCTATTACAAAGGCTGGGCCGACCAGGTCATCATGAGGTTCATGGACATCATCCTGGCCTTCCCCCACATCCTGCTGGCCATCGTCATCGTAGCCTACCTGGGACCGGGCCTGACCAACGCCATGCTGGCCATCGGGATCATCACCGTCCCCCGCTTCGCCCGGATCGTCCGGGCTTCGGTTCTGGAGGAGTACGAGAAGGACTACGTGATGGCCGCCAAGGCCCTGGGCGCCACCAACCGGCGGATAATCTTCAACGCCATCTTCCCCAATTGCCTGGCGCCGATCATCGTCCAGGCCTCGCTGGGCTTCGGCTCGGCCATTCTGGACGCGGCCGGACTGAGCTTCCTGGGCCTGGGGGCCCAGCCGCCCACGGCCGAATGGGGCGCCATGATCGCCGAAGGCCGCGGCTTGATCCTGCGGGCCTGGTGGGTCATGACCTTTCCCGGTATAGCCATTTTTCTGGGCGTGCTGGGATTCAACCTCTTCGGGGACGGCCTGCGCGACGCGCTCGATCCCAGACTGAGGGACTGATGCCTGAAGGTCGCCTGCTGGAGTTGGATCGTCTGACGGTCGAGTTTTCGGTACGGGGAAGCGTGCTCAAGGCCGTGGACGACGTGAGCCTGACCCTGGACGCGGGCGAGACTCTAGGCTTGGTAGGTGAATCGGGCTGTGGCAAGAGCGTGACCGCCTCTTCGATCATGCGTCTGATACCTACCCCGCCGGGGAAGATAGCCGCGGGCCGGATCGTCTTCGAAGGCGAGAATATCCTGGACCTGTCCGAAGCCCGGATGAAAAAGATCCGCGGCAACCGCGTCTCGATGATCTTCCAGGAGCCCATGACTTCGCTGAACCCGGTCTTCACCGTGGGCGAACAGGTGGCCGAGGTCTTTCGCCTGCATCAGGGATCGTCGCGGGCCGAGGCCAAGGAGCGGGTGGTGGAGATGTTCCGCCTGGTGGGCATCCCGGCGCCGGAGCGGCGCATCAAAGACTACCCCCATCAGATGAGCGGCGGTATGCGGCAACGGGTGATGATCGCCATGGCCCTGGCCTGCCGGCCCAGACTCATGATCGCCGACGAACCCACCACGGCCCTGGACGTGACCATCCAGGCCCAGATTCTCGACCTCATGAACCAACTCAAGGCCAGGTTGGGGGCTTCTATACTATTCATCACCCATGATCTGGGCGTCATCGCCGAGATGGCCCAGCACGTGGCCGTCATGTACGCCGGGCAGGTCATGGAGCGGGCCGAGGCGCGCGTCCTTTTCTCCAAGCCCAGGCATCCCTACACCGTCGGCCTGCTCAGCTCGATCCCCAAAACCTCGGCGGGGGAAAAGAAGAACCGGCTGTCCACCATAAAGGGCGTGGTGCCCAGCCTCTTCAACCTGCCGGACGGTTGTCTGTTTTCCGACCGCTGCCCAGAAGTTTTCGCCCCCTGCCTCAAGGAACGTCCGACCTTGCGGAATCTGACCGCCCAACACTCGGTCCGGTGCTTCAAGTATGACTGAATTCAGAACCGCCTTGGCCGCCGTCCCCCTGGAAGACACCACCGCCCTGGTGGAAGTGAGGGACCTGGTCAAACATTATCCCATCCGCGGCGGCGCCTTCCTGAGACAGGTGGGAGCGGTCCAGGCCGTGGACGGAGTCTCGTTTTCCATCCGCCGGGGCGAAACCTTGGGCCTAGTGGGCGAATCGGGTTGCGGCAAATCCACGCTGGGCCGCCTCATCCTGCGCCTGGAGGAACCCACCGGCGGCGAAGTGATGTTCAAGGGGGAGAACATCCTGGGCTACAGCCCCCAACAACTGCGGGAACTGAGGAAGCACATGCAGATTATCTTCCAGGACCCGTTTTCCTCGCTCAACCCCCGCAAGAACGTGACCCATATCGTGGGCGAGCCTCTTTTCGTTCACGGGCTCAAAGACCGCCGCCGCCGCCAGGAAAGGGTGGTCGAACTCTTGGAAGTGGTGGGATTGAGGCGCGAGCATCTGCGGCGCTATCCTCATCAGTTTTCCGGCGGGCAAAGACAGCGTTTGGGAGTGGCCAGGGCCCTGGCCCTCAACCCGGAACTCATCGTCTGCGACGAAGCGGTTTCCGCCTTGGACGTTTCCATCCAGGCCCAGGTGATAAACCTGCTGCGGGACCTGCAAGAACGCTTCGGTCTGACTTACTTGTTCATAAGCCACAACCTGTCCGTGGTCGAGCATATCAGCAACTGGGTGGCGGTCATGTACCTGGGCCGGCTGACCGAACTGGCCGGTTCGGAAAGATTGTATAAGAAGCCCTTGCATCCTTATTCCCAGGCCCTGCTGGCCGCGTCGCCCGAACCGGACCCGGAGCGAAAAGTGAAGCGGACCATCCTGACCGGCGACGTGCCCAGCCCTATCAATCCGCCGCCCGGCTGCCGCTTTCATACTCGTTGTCCCTACACCGAGCTTATCTGCCGCCGGGACGTTCCGGAAATGAAGGAACTGGAGCCGGAACATTTCGTGGCCTGCCACTTCGCCGGCCAGAGACCCTCTCTCTATCAGCTTGACTAAATTCACCTATTGATTCATTATCTTGATGGTATTCTTTCCAACCGGGGCCGGTATAGGACGGTGGCTCGGTTCTACCGGAATAAAGCGATATCTTCAAGTTGAGAAAATACCGAGGTAGGGATTTTTATGGACGTCCGTTATATCAATCCTTTTCTAACCGGCGCCGTGGAAGTGCTGGGCACAATGGCCTCGGTTGCCCTCAAGCCCCAGAAACCCTATCTCAAGCAGCATGAGGCCAGCACCGGGGATATATCCGGCATTATAGGCGTGACCGGCAGCGGCGCCATGGGCTCCATTTCCGTGACCTTCACTTTTGACCTGATCCAGGTCGTGATGAAAAACATGTTGGGGGATGACGTAAGCGGCCTGGACGACGAAGTCAAGGACGCCGTGGGCGAATTGACCAACCAGATATCGGGAGCGGCCCGCAGACACTTGGCCCAGGAAGGCCTCTCCCTGCAGGCCGGCATTCCCACGGTCGTGGCCGGAAAAAATCATACCATCAAACATATCGTCACCGGACCCGTGCTGGTGATACCCTTCGAGGGCCCTCAGGGGAAGATGATCGTCGAGGTCAGCCTGGTGATGATCAAGACCAAATGATTCCGGTTATCGGGCCGGGCCCCGCCCCTAACCCGGCTTCGACTTGGCGACCCGGACCAGGAGTTGTCCGGGCCGGCCGGAAAACGTTTCCGAATTAAATAACCCCTCGCCGCCAGAAGAAGTCAACCCCTCGCCCTGTTCTGGCGACGGCCTTTCCATCCGGCCCCGCTCAGGGGTTCATTTCGTAAACGTCCTTAAGGGCGTAGACGTGGTTGGCCCACACCCGATTGTATCGCCCCTGATCAAAAACCGGCTGGCGGATCATTTTCAGGCAGAAATCCATCTGCCGGGCGCTGCCGCTCGGTTTGGTGTATAACTGCGCCGCGAACTTGGAGAAATCCCGGACCAGCAGATCGAAGATATAATCCACCAGGTCCAGGTCCAGGTGCAATAGTTTCGAGTTTTCGATAATCAACTGGCCATAGGCCACTAAAGTGAAAAGTTCGCCCACGGTGAGCATGAAGTCAATGTCCTGGCCCTGGGCCTGATCGGGCGGGGCTTTCTTCAAGAGGTCCTGGAAGGTTTCGATCTGGGACCTGAAGACCGCGACGTTGGGCAGGTCCAGACTGTCATAGGCCAGCCGGTAATCATGGAACTGGATGCGGCCCAGGCCCTTGGTCGGGCCCTGTTGGAAGAGAAAAGCGTCGTGTCCGGGCCGGTCCAGGGTGGGGATTTCCGGAAAACGGCCGGGATTGAAGAAATAGCCGGCGATGAATTTATTGACCAGGGCCATGTTCACGTGAACGGTGCCCTCGAGTTTGGGCAGGGACCGGATTTCGCGCGCCGCTGATTCGAAGTAGGTGTCTTTTTCAAAACCCTTGGCCGCGATCACGTCCCAAAGAAGATTGATCACTTCCTCGCCCTCGAGGGTGACCTTCATCTTGACCAGCGGATTATAAAGGTGGTAGCGCCGATCCTCGGGCGAAGCGGCCCGGATATAGTCCGAAGCGCGCAGGGCGAAGAGCTTCATGGCCGTCAAGCGGGCGTAAGCGTCGGTGAACAGCCGGCGGATGTGCGGAAAGTCGGTGACGAACCGGCCGTATAAGTTGCGGCGGGCGGCATGATTGATGGCCTCGTAAAAAGCGTGGGTGCACAGGCCGATCGAGGCCCAGCCCAGGTTGTATTTGCCCACGTTGACGGTGTTGAGGGCCGTGTCCCAGGCCTCCGGACCGCGGGATAGGATGTCCGTCTCGGTGAGGGGATAGGCCTCCAGGGCCAGTTCGGCCACGTATTTCTGCGAGCTGACCACGTTCTTGACGCATTGGTAATGGGGGTGTCGGGGGTCAACCACGAAGAAGACATAGTGGCCCGTTTCCGAGTCCTTGGCGAAGATGGATACCAGCGCGGCCTGGTTGCCGTTGCCGATGTAATATTTCCCGCCGTCGGCCGCGTAACGGCCCTGGCCCAGATCGGTCACCGTCATCTCCGTCGAGTACAGGTCCGCGCCGTGGGCCTTTTCCGACAGCCCGAAGGCGAAGATGCCTCCGTCGTGGAGCAGACCCGCGGTCCTTTTCTTGACCGTTTCGTTGGCGCTCATCCAGATGGGTCCCAGGCCCAGAATGGTCACCTGCCAGGCATACCAGTAGGAAAGACCGTAGAACCCCAGAATCTCGTTGAACGAACAGTTGCGGTAGGTGTTCCAGGCCGTCCGTTCCTGGCCGAATTCCGGGGGCGTAAGCAGGGTGTAAAAGGCTTTTTCCTTTTTTATGAACTCGAGAAAGTCCGTGTACCAGACCCGGTTCTTGTCGTCTTCCAGCAGCCTGACCTTGCCCTTGTTCTCGAAGAACTCGATGGTGTGCCGCATGATCTCCCGCGAGCGCGGGTCCAGATGTCCATAGGCTTCCTGATGGGGATTGGTGATTATCATGATCCGACTCCTTATGGATATGATCGAGGCGATTATAATTTAGCCCCCTTGGGCCAAAAGTCAATATAATTAAGGATTTAATACTCGGGGTTGGGTCGCCTGGCGGCTTCAGAGGCCGGGCTGGTTCAAATGGCGGGAGACTTCTTGCCGGAAAAGCTGGCGCAGGAGATGATAGCAGAAAATGGAGACGATCTCGATGGCCGGCCAGACCAGCGCGTTTCTTTCGTCTTCGGTCATCGTCCTGGAGGCGACTTCCTGGAAATCACGAGCGCCCTGGACGGCGATCCGCTTCAGTTGATCCCTGATCTGCTTCAACCCTTCCCGAGCGAAGCCCTTTTCGGCGGAAACCCCCAGGCGCCTCATCTCGCCGATGATCCGGCCGATGATGAGATCGTCCTGGGAGTAAACCTTGCGGCCTTTTTTTACCACCGGATTGATCACTTTCCAGGCCTCGAAGTCGGCCAGGCGTTGGCGGCTCATACCCGTTTCCGTCAAGAAAGCCTTTTCGCCTTCGATCTTTTCGGACCGAAAATATTTCAGCGGCTGGAAGAAGCCCGTCTTGACCTGGAGCAGGGCTTCCTGGCCCGGCGAGTCGGCCAGGTCCTGGATGATTTCCTTTATCGCCCCCAGGGGCAGGAAATAACGTTCCTGCAGGTCCTTGATCAGTTGCAGGCGCTGGATATGCTCGGGGCGGTAATCGGCCTGGTTGCGGCTGGTCTTGTTGGGCTGGGGGAGGAGGCCTTCCCGGATGTAGTAATGGATGGTCTCGCGGGAGACCCCGGTCTCGCGGATCAGTTCCTTGATGCGCATGGCCTGGACCCTCGGTGAACATGATTTCGGTCGGCCGTCCTGGCGGTTAGATATCTCCGGTCCGGGCCGTCCGTCAAGAAGAATATCTTGACAAGCCATATTATGCATAGTAGCACTATACATAATATTGCTCCAGGCTATGGTTCGTCGGCCGCGTGGCCAGGCGGGTCCAGGCCCAAGGATTCTCCGCCCCCGGAATACCTCGGAGGTGCCTGCATGGCCGCGGAAAAGCTTTTCCTCAACGCCGATTTGGTCACCCTGGACCTTCACCGGCCCGAAGCGGACGCCTGCCTGGTCCACGGCGACAGATTCCGGGCCGTGGGGTCGGAGGCCGAACTTCGCCGGCTGACCGCCTCCGGCGCGGAAGTGGTGGACCTGGGCGGGAAGACGGTCCTGCCCGGCTTCATCGAAACGCACAATCATCTTTCCATCTACGCCTTGAGTCTGGGCCTGCTGGATTGTTCGCCCTACGCCAACGCCGGCTTGGCCGACCTCAAGGCCCGGATCAAGGCAGCGGCCGGGAAGACCGGCGCCGGTCAATGGATCGTCGGCTGGGGTTACGACGATACCCTGGTCGCCGAGGCCCGGCATCTGCATCGCCGGGATTTGGACGAGGCGGCCCCGGATCATCCCGTGTTCATCTTTCATATCAGTTGGCATCTGGCCTATGGCAATTCCCTGGCCTTGAAGATCAGCGGCATCTCCCGGGACACCCCTCAGCCCGCGGGCGGAGAGATTCACCGGGATGAGCGGGGCGAACCGACGGGCCTGTTGCTGGAGCCGGGCGCCATGTTCCTGGCGGCCGGTCATCTGCCCAAGGCCGATGCCGCCGTCTATCGGTCCCTTCTGCCCGAGGCCGTGGCCCGCTTCAATCGGGAGGGCGTGACCAGCGTCCATGACGGAGGCGTGGGGGCCTTGCATGGCCGGGAAGTGGTCCAGGCCTATCGGTCCCTGGAGATCGAGGGACGCCTGAATCTGCGGGTTTACCTGACCATGCTCCATGATTTCCACGACCGGTTCCTGGAACTGGGGCTGGGGCGCGGATTCGGCTCGGACTATCTCAAGATCGGCGCGGTCAAATTGTTGCAGGACGGCTCCATTCAGGGCCTGACCGCGGCTTTGACCGAGGATTACCATAACCGGCCGGGATTCCGCGGCTGGACGATCCGGTCCCAGCAGGACCTGGACGACCTGGCGCTGAAGTACCACGGCCAAGGGTTGCAGATCGCGATTCACGCCAACGGCGACGCGGCCATCGAATCGGCGATCACGGCCCTGGAACGGGCCCAGGACCGCCACCCCCAGCCGCCTCTCCGCCATATGATCATCCACTGCCAGATGGCCTCGGACAATCATCTTCGCCGCATGAAAATACTGGGCCTGATCCCCAGCTATTTCGCCAATCACGTCTATTACTGGGGCGATCGGCATTTGGACTTGTTCCTGGGACCCCGGCGGGCCGCGCGCCTCAACCCTCTGGCCGGCTCGGTCCGGGCAGACCTCCCGTTCACCTTGCACGCGGATACGCCGGTCACGCCGGTTTCGCCTCTGGCCTCGATCCATAACGCCGTCAACCGGCTGACCCGCAACGGCACGAGGCTGGGTCCCGAGGAACGGATCTCGCCCCTGGAAGCGATCAAGGCCTACACGGTCAACGCCGCCTATTGCAGTTTTGAAGAAGCGAGCAAAGGCTCCCTTTCTCCGGGCAAACTGGCCGATTTCGTTGTCTTGGACAAGAATCCGCTCAAGGTGAATCCGGCGGAGATCAAAGACATAAAGATAGAAATGACCGTGGTCGGAGGCCGGACGGTCTTTTCGTCCGCCCTACCATAGAAGCCATATCCAGGAGGCAACGTCATGGCCAATAGCAATCCGCCCAACGGGTATTTGTTTTCCAAGCCCTACACGTTTTATGTCTTCGGCCTTATCTGCCTGTTGATGTTGTTCGACTTCGCCGACCGGATGATCGTCGCCTCCTTGTTTCCATTCTTAAAGAAGGAATGGGGCCTGACCGACACCCAATGCGGCTCCCTGGTCTCCGCGGTGTACTGGGCCATGTTTATTTTCGCCATCCCGATCTCCGCCCTGGTGGACCGCTGGAGCCGGCGGAAGGTCACCGGCCTGATGGCCGTCTTGTGGAGCGTGGCCTCGGGGGCGTGCGCCTTCGTGACCGGGTTCTGGCATCTTCTGGCGGCGCGGACGGCCATCGGCGTGGGCGAGGCCGCCTATGCCCCGGCCGGCATAGCCATGATTTCAGCTTTATTTCCGGCCAGAATGCGTTCGGTGATGATCGGCCTGTTCAACGCCTTCATCCCCATCGGCATGGCGGTGGGCATGACCCTTGGCGGGTACATCGCCACCCGCTGGGGTTGGCGGCATGCCTTCGGCGTGGTGGCCCTGCCGGGTTTGCTCGTCGCCATAATGTTCTTTTTCGTCAGGGAATATAAAACCGTGGCTCTGGAGCAGACCGTCGCGGCTTCGGCCTCGACGCCGGCCGGAGGGACGCAAAAAAGAAAAATGACCAAGGGCGAGATACTGAGAGAGTTCTTCCAGAAACCTTCTCTGATCGCTTGCTACCTGGGCTTTGCCGCCATGTCCTTCCAGTATGTCTCGACCATCACCTTCCTGCCCTCCTATTTCGTCCGGATTAAAGGATTGCCTTTGCCCCAGGCCACGACCTTGACCAGCGGTATTCTTCTGGTCGTCCTCATCGCCAATCCTCTGGGCGGATGGTTGACCGATCGGTGGATGAAAACAAATATTCGGGCCAGAATGTTGTTTCCCGCTCTGGCCTATGTCGGCTCCTCCCTGCTGGGCATCGGCGCCTTTACCGTCTTTTCGACCGGGATCAACCAGTATATCGCTTTATTCGGGAGCACCTTTCTCCTGGCCGCCGCCGGAGCCGGACCCATCAGCGTCACCCAGGACGTGGTCCATCCGGGGTTGCGGGCCATGTCTTACGCCCTGGGCATCACCTTCCAGCATATGCTGGGCAGCGCGCCCGGGCCGCTGGTCACGGGCTTGATTTCCGACAGGCTCGGACTGCCCACGGCCATGGCCATCGCCTCGGGAGTTGGCATCATTTCCGCGACCGTCCTGTTTTTCGGCTCCTATTACTATAAAAGCGACTTGGACAAGGTGGAAAAAGTGGAACTGGAAGCCGAAGCGCAATGACGCGCTTGATGGCTTTTTATCACGTTTGGAATAATCTCGCGCCATAAAGGGGGAGGCTTATGAGCGGCCGGAATCATCGCCTGGTCTGGGACGAGAAATGGGGGGTGCCGTACATCTACGCCGACGACATGGAGGGGCTCGCTTACGGTCTGGCCCAGGCCCAGATGCGTAACCACCGGGACAAGATTTTAGTTCTTTATGCCCAAGCCCGAGGCCGGTCGGCCGAGTACTTCGGGGAGAAGTCAGGACCTGGCCCCAACCACCTGACCAAGAGCCCGGAGGGGATAAATTTCCTGATGTCGGATTGTTTTGTGCGGACCATGGGCCTGCCCCAGTTGGGCCGAAGGTGGTACGCGATCCAGGAAGACGAGGCGCGCCGCTGCGCCGACGCCTTTGCCCAGGGCCTCAATGACTTTGCCCGAGACAATCCAGCCCTCCTAAGCGCCGAGGCTCGACGGGTCCTGCCGGTTTCCGGCGAGGACGTCTTGCTTTATTGGGCGTACATTTTCCTGGGCCTGCACTTCGGGCCGCGACGCAAGGTGGTGGAAGCCTGGCTGAAAGGTTCCGAGACGGAATTGACCGCGCCCGGGCAAGATTTTAAAAGCGCCGGATCGAACGGCTGGGTCATCGGTCCCCCCAAATCGGCCAGCGGCAACCCCATGCTCCTGGCCAACCCCCATTCCCAATGGGACGTTGACTCCATCACCCTCATGGAAGCCCAGGTGGCCAAGCCCCTGACCGCCAAGACCCTAGGCGACATGGACTTCATGTTTCACGGGGCCTGTCTGCTCGGCCTGCCCTTCCTCGCCCTGGGCTGCAACCAGCACTTGGGTTGGACCTTCACCATGAATCCTCACGCCGCCATGACCCTTTTCGCCGTGCCCATGCTGGGTGAAGAGCACTATCTCTTCGACGGACAAAAACAGGCCTTCGAAATCGAACAACAAAAGCTGAAAATCAGGCGGGCCGATGGACAAATGGATGAGGTCCCGTTGGTTATTCGCCGTTCTCCCCGCCATGACGGGGCGCCGGTGCTGTTGGTTAAAGAACAGACCGCCTTAGTAGCGCAGGCGCCGGCCCTCGATCGCGGCCACGGCCCGCAACAATACCTGGACATGATGAGAGCCGACAGCCTCGATCGGTTTCGGGCCGCGATCAAAAGGATGCAGCTTCCTAATTTCAACCTGCTTTACGCCGGACGCGATCGCGATACCCGGACCGGGCATATTTTTTATTTTTTCAATACGCATACGCCGCGGCGTCCTTTCGGCGATTACGCCTACTGGTGGAAGGTGGTTCCCGGCCATACTTCCGCGACCCTGTCGTCCGGTATTCTGGACTTCGACGAACTGCCCCAGGTTATTGATCCGCCGACCGGCTGGCTGCAGAACTGCAACGATCCACCCTGGACCTGCACCTGGCCCGGCCACTTGAAACCGGAATCCTATCCGGCTTACCTGACGCCGGTATTCATGCATTTACGGGCTCAACTTTCAGCCAGGCTGCTCCTGGAAAAAGAAACGCTTTCCTTGGAGGAGATGATCACCCAAAAACATTCCACCCGCAATGAGATGGCCGGCCGGGTAATGGAAGACTTACTGGCCGCGGCCCGGCGGTATGGTGCGCCGGAGGCTCAACAAGCGGCCGCGGTGCTGGCCGCCTGGGATCGACGGGCCGAAGCCGACAGCCGGGGCGCGGTCCTGTTTCTGTATTGGTTGTTGGCCATGAATACCGATGATCACCTGGCCACCGGTCTTTTCGCCACGGAATGGTCGGTGAGTCGGACCGCTCCCGCGATGGAATGGCGGGAATCGCTCCGGCACCCGACCGGGCTCAAGAATCCGGTCAGGGCCGCGGCGGCACTGGACCTGGCGGCCAGGCGGGTCGTCGAGGATTTTGGGTCCCTGGACATACCCTGGGGGCAGGCGATCAAGCCGCGGGTCGGCGAATATGAAATATCAGCCAACGGCGGGCCGGGCGATCCCATGGGGTACTTCCGCGCCATACCCCTGCCGATTCCTCTCAGACCGAATATTTACGGGGGTGTTTTGCCCGCCCAACGCATCGAAAACGAAGGCGGCGAGAATTTCATAATGGCCGTCGAGTTCACCCCGGACGGCCCCCGAGGCCGGGTGGTGTTGACCTACGGGAACGCTTCCTATCCAGGCTCGCCCCACGCCGGCGACCAGCTTAAGTTCCTAGAGAACAAGACGATGCGCGAACTGCGCTTTGAACCTTGAACCAGGCCTCGAGTTGCCCAGGGACTGGATGGTAATTCGTCATTCGCAGCCGGACGGTTTTGGCCAGTGGTCGGTGATGGCCGCTTCGGGGTTGGGCGGCTGGCAGGAGGACCAGGGTAGCTTGGTCAGGTTAATCGCCCTGAGTCGGATGGCGCAGGCGTCGTCGATCTCCCTCAAGGTCAACCGCCCTTTTTCCAGCCACCACCTGTAGACGCCGATAACTTCCTGGCAGGCCGGATCGTTGGCCAGCAGGAGCTGTCCGGTGGCCGAGGCCGGCTGGTCGTCCATGGAAGTGTCCATATCCCTGGTGACAATAAAGGACCCCAGGCTCTTCCAGCCGGTCGCCTCGTGGAATATTCTGAAAGCACCCTGGTAAAGATTCAACTTCCACGTTCCGGCTTCTGGAGCATAATCCGGGCAGCGCCGGCAGTGAACCAGCGGCGTATCCTTCACTTCTACCTTGATATAAGTTCCGTCCAGCGGGCTGGACCTCGGAGGCAAAAGCGGAATAGTGTAGGGATAAGGCGATCTTTGCAGCAATTCCGACCAGATTTTTTTCGGCGTCACCTCCGCTTCCGATGTTCCGGTCGGCTGCTGTTGCGCCTTGACCTCTCCCGGCCGGAAACAAAGGGACATCGTCAGAACGATCAGGATAGCGACTATTGCTTTCCAAAAATATTTCCCGGGATTCAAAAGCACCTTCCGCCAGCCTTTCTACCCTGGCCGTCAGGCCTTGAAATTGACCAGGATAATTCCGATCGTCAGATTGACTCTTGTGCCCTGGCCAGGGCTATGATTTACTTGAACGGCGTCCCGACTATCGTTTGAAGCCTGAGATCAGAAGTATCGTACCACCTCGGGGAGGAATGGAGATGCCGGCGCCGTTTCCTTTCGAAGCCTTGCTCAATTTCGGTTATTTGTCAATCATGCTGCTGGTCGGAGTCACGCTCCGGGCCAAGATCGGGTTCTTTCAAAGGTATCTTATCCCGAGTTGCCTCACCGGCGGAGTCCTGGGGCTGATTCTCATCCACCTGGGACTGATCCCGGCCTCGGTGCCTCTACTGGAGACTTTTGCTTATCACTTTTTCAACATATCCTTCATCTCGGTGGGCCTGACCCGGGATGAAGAACAGGCCGACCAGGCCGGCCGGCGCAAGGAGTATTTCAAGGGCTCGATCTGGATGGCCCTGATCCAAGGGGTGACCTTTCCCCTGCAAGCCATCATCGGCGGCCTTTTCGTCATCATTTACGGCTGGTTGGGGCGGAAACTCTTTCCCACTTTCGGCTTTTTCGGGCCGCTGGGCTTCAACGAGGGCCCGGGCCAGGCCTTGTCCATGGGCAAAGTCTGGGAAGGCCTGGGGTTCGAGAATGCGGCCTCGATAGGCTTGACCTTCGCCACCATGGGCATCGCCTTCGCCCTCCTGGTAGGCGTGCCCCTGGTCAACTGGGGCCTCAGAAAAGGATTGGCCACCCACGGCCGGAAGACCCTGCCGCCCGACCTGCTCTCCGGCCTTATCCCGGAGCACCAGCAAAAAGAGCCGGCCGGGCATCTCACCCTACACGGCGCCAACGTGGACACCCTGGCCTTTCAAGCCGCCCTGATCGGGCTGGTTTATGTCCTGACCTACCTTCTGGAAATCGGCTTGACGCCGTTGCTGCCTCCGGACGTGGCCGCGACCCTGTGGGGTTTCTTCTTCATCCTAGGCATGGTGGTGGCCATGATCGTCCGCTGGGTCATGAAGCGGTTCGGCGCGGAGCGGCTGATTGACGCGGGCGTCCAGCGCCGGGTCACCGGCTGGTCGGTGGATTTCCTGATCGTGTCCACGGTCATGGCCATTAAACTGGTCGTGGTCTGGGCCTACATCGTTCCCATTACCGTCATCGGCTTGATCATCGGCGTCTTGTCCACGGCGGTGGTGGTCTATCTGGGCCGGAGACTGGCCAACTACAATCTGGAACGCATGGTGGCCATATTCGGCGTGGTGACGGGCACGGTCTCCAATGGACTGCTCCTGCTCCGCATCGTCGATCCAGAGTTCAAGACGCCCGTGGCGGTCGAGATAGGCATCATGAACGTGCTGGTCGCGCCTTTCATCCTGGCCGGCATGGTGCTGGTGAACGCTCCAGTCTGGTGGCAGTGGAGCGTGGGTCTGACCGTTCTGGTCTTTGTCGGCCTGATGAGCGTGGCCTTGGTGCTGCTCAAGGTCTTCAAACTATGGGGGCGGCCGAGGTTTTAAAGCCGGAGCGGTCGTCCGGTCGGATCGCTTCAGCTCCGGGCGGGACTGGTGGTATTATTCAGAATTCTTTGGCGAAATTGCCCTGCGTGGCCGAACTGACCAAGTACGCCCTAGGCGAAGGTCTGACCGGACTGGGATAAGATCGCCGCCCTCGTTCTTTCCAGCAGGGAAAACATGTATTTCGAATATATAAGGATTTCCCCGATTGTAATCCTAGGGAAAACGATTATACTGGTTCGTAATAATGAAAATCGGCCCCTTAAAAAGGAGGGGCCGTCGTGAGTTATCCCCTGCCTTAAAGGGGGCACAGCAGAGGGCTCACGACGGCTGAGTGGGAAGAAATAGGATTAAGGGGTTAATCCTAACCCGTCGTAACGGGTACTTTCAATATTACCTCGCCCCGACCAAAAATGCAATAAAATTTTTTCAGCGATCCCCAAAATTATTAATCTATTATCTATTTAAACTTATTATAAAAAATTACACTTAGATCCTAAGTGAATCGAGGTGGACTCAACTCCGCTTCGGCCCTAGTCCCCGACGATCTTGATCAGGACCCTTTTACGGCGCCGGCCGTCGAATTCGCCGTAAAAAACCTGCTCCCAGGGTCCCGGGTCCAGGCGGCCTTCGGTGACGGCCACCACCACTTCCCGGCCCATGATCTGCCTTTTCAGGTGGGCGTCGGCGTTGTCTTCACCGGTCCGATTATGGAGATAAGCGCCGACCGGCTCGTGCGGCGCCAGCTTCTCCAGCCATTGTTCGTAATCCTGATGCAGTCCCGATTCATCGTCGTTGATGAAGACCGAGGCGGTGATGTGCATGGCGTTGCAGAGGACCAGGCCTTCGGTGATTCCGCTCTCCTGAAGGCAGTCTTCAACCCGCGGGGTTATGTTGACGAAACCTCGGCGTCCGGGCAGGTTGAACCAGAGTTCCCGGCGATAGCTCTTCACCGTCTGCTCCTGTCCTATCCGTTTGGCCTTGTCTTCGTCCCGAAGGTTTACTTGGTCTTGGGCGGCTCGAAGTAGAAATCGTCTCCGCCCCTGACCACTTTGGCCGCCACGGCCAGGATGCCGGTCAGATCGGTCAGGTTGGCCGGAACGATCATGGTGTTATTGGTCTTGGCCAGCTTGCCGAACTCGAGGAGGTATTCCTGGGCCACGCGCAAGGTCGCGGCCTGCAATCCGCCCTGCTGGTTGATGGCCTGGGCCACCTCGCGGACTCCCAGGGCCGTGGCCTTGGCCACCATTTCGATCTCGGCCGCCCGGCCGGTCGCCTCGTTGATCCGCCTCTGCCTCTCGCCCTCGGACACGGCGATCATCTGCTGGCGCTCGCCTTCGGCCCGGTTTATCCTGGCCTGCTTTTCGCCCTCGGATTCGGCGATAACGGCCCGCTTCTCCCGTTCGGCCCGCATCTGCTTTTCCATGGCGTCCTTGATGCTCTGGGGCGGGACGATGTTCTTGACCTCGTACCTGGTCACCTTGACGCCCCAGGGTTCGGAAGCCTTGTCCACGGCCTCGACGATGGCCGAGTTCATCGTTTCCCGTTCTTCGAAGGTCTTGTCCAGTTCCAGTTTGCCTATGACGCTGCGCATGGTGGTCTGGGCCAACTGCATGGCCGCGAAGAGGTAGTCGTTGATCCCATACGAGGCCTTCATCGGATCTATGACCTGGACATAGAGAATGCCGTCCACTTCCACGCCCACGTTGTCTCGGGTGATGCAGGTCTGGGCCGGCACGTCCACGGCCTGTTCCTTCAAGCTGTGCTTATACGACACCTTGTCGATAAAGGGCATGAGCACGTGAAAGCCGGCCTCGAGGGTGCCGGAATACTTGCCCAGGCGTTCGATGATATAGGCCTGCTTCTGGGGTACGATCCGAATGGTTTTAAGAAAAAGAATGAAAAAGAAGACGATCAGACCAATCAGGATAACGGTGCCCGTCATGCGTTTCCTCCCTTATATTGGTTTCACTTTGAAGGTCAGGTTGTTCTTGGCCACTATCTCCACCATGGCCCCTTCCGGCACCGGGACCTCGGCTTCCGCCTCCCAGTTGGTCCCGTGCAGTTCGATCCGGCCCGGCAGGTTGGGCTTGATCTCCTTGGTGACCATGACCTTGCGGCCCCGGAAGTCATCCAGGCCGTCGGCCAGGTTCTGAACCTTGGCCCATCTGGCTTCCAGGAGGGATTTGAACCGCTTCCTCAAGAGCGCCAGAAAGATCAGGGACGAAACCAGGAATATCAGTAGCTGAGCGTTGAGGCTGTGTCTGCCTATAAACAGACCGATCACCACCACCCAGGCCCCGAAACCGAAGAACAAGAGAATCAAGGCCGGCACTTTGAATTCGATCAGCAGCAGGATCAGGCCGATTATAAACCAGATCAACCTGGGGTCCAGGAGCCAGGCATGCGTCAGTTCCATGAACCAATCCTCCTTGGCGATCGGGATTCTTTAAAAAGCAAACGGATATCCTCGATCAGGATAATGCCACCTGGTCCGGCTGAAAGTCAATCACTTCGGGTGACTCCGGCCTCCCTCAGGTTTTATGTTGACAAAATGTTTCCTCTGGGATAACTATCAGGAAACATCACCTCCGCAGAGTAAATTCGAATGGATGACAACAAAATCCTTGACCGGTTGAAGAGGCTCCGGCGGGAACGCGGGCACAGTCTGGATCATTTGGCCCAACTCACCGGCTTGTCCAAAGGTTATCTGTCCAAAATAGAAAACGCGGCCCATCTGCCGCCCTTCTCCACCCTGCATCGCCTCGCCTCGGCCCTGGGGGTGGACCTGACCTATCTGTTCACCGATCAGACCGACCGATCCGAGGAGACAAAAATCACTCTGGTCCGCCGCGAGGAGCGCCAGGAGATAATGGTCGATATACACGGCATGCTTTTTCGGCACTGGCCTCTGGCCAGCGAAAAAACGGGCCGGAATCTGGACCCGTATATTATTGAAATCCCACCTGATAATTATCAAGTCTATCGGCACGAGGGCGAGGAGTTCTACTTGGTTTTGGAAGGTCGGGTCGAACTGGACTACGGGGGCGTCAGGTACGTGCTGGCCGAGGGCGATTGCGTCTATTTCGACACCGACGTGCCCCATAGCGGTCGAGGAATGGACGGCCGCCCGGCCAAGGCCCTGGTGGTCTTCCACATCTATAAAAAGGTGATGAGAGAACCCTTTACCGGCGGGTTGGTCACGGTCGGGAAACAACCCAAAATCGCATAATTCCCGAAAGCGAGGAGAGAGCCATGTCCACGGCCAAACTGTACTGGAACGAAGAAATCGAGACCATGCCCAAGGCGGAGATGAAATCTCTGCGGGAGGAAAAACTGCGTCGGCAACTTGACCGGGTTTACCAGCAGAGCCCTTATTATCGCGACAAGTTCGATCAGGCCGGGGTGAAGATTGAAAACATCAGGACCCTGGAGGACCTCCAGGAAGTGCCTTTCTTCACCACTCAGGAGCTGAGGGATACTCAACGGGATTCGGTCGATAAGCTCGATCATCCTTTCGGCCTGCACAACATCGTCGACCGCGGCCGGATTCTTCTGGTCAGCGCCACTTCGGGCACCACCGGTGTGCCGACCTTCGCCGGGCTGACCCGAGATGACTTGGCGGTCGGCGATGAATGCGCGGCCCGGTGCCTGTGGTGGTCGGGCCTCAGGCCGGGACACGTCATCCTGCACGCTTTCAACCTGTCCATGTTCAGCGCCGGGGTTCCGCCGGTCTTGATGAACATCCATTACGGCTCCTGCGTGATTCCCATCGGCCTGCCCGGAACCGAAAAGCTGATCCAGATGGCCCGGCTCACCAAGCCCGACGTCCTGGCCTGCACGCCTTCCTACGCCGAATACCTGGTGGACAAGATTCCCGAGACCATCGGCCGCTCGCCCCGGGAATTGGGCTTAAAATTCCTGATGTGCACCGGCGAGACCGGGGCCGGCGAACCCAACGTCATCGCCAAGCTGGAAGGGGCCTACGGCGCCCATATCATCGACTGCCACGGCGCCACCGAGGCCGCGCCTTTTGCTTATGCTTCCTGCCGGGAGCACTCCGGCATGCACTTTTTCGCGCCGGACCATGTCTATTGCGAATGGATAGACCCGGAGACCGGCGCGCGCCTGCCGGAAGAAGACGGAATCGTCGGCGAAAAGGTCGTCACCCATCTGGACAAGGAATCCGCGCCTCTGATCCGGTATCGCCGGGGAGACATCGAACGGGTCTTCTTCAGCCGATGCACCTGCGGTCATACGTCCCATCGCATCCAGGTCATCGGCCGGGTGGACGACATGCTCAAGGTCAAAGGCGTGCTGGTTTATCCTTCGGCCATAAAGGATTTGATCAGCGGTTTCTATCCCCGCGTCACGGGTGATATCAGGGTGGTGTTGGACCGCCCCGGCCCGCGGGTGGACCCGCCGATGAAAATCAAGATCGAGTACGGTGAAAGCGTTACCGGGGACGCTCTTCCGGGCCTGACCGAGGAGATCAAAAAGAAAATGACCGAAATGCTCAGGGTCAACCCGGAGTTGATCTGGCTCCCGCCCCAGACCTTGGAGAGGTCCGAACACAAAGGCAAGCTCATCGAAAAGGCCTATCCGGCCGCCTGAGAGGAAAAGTAATGGACTCGGGCAGCCTTCGGCGAACGGCCCGCATGAGCGAGATCGAGGCCGCCGGTCTGGTGCGGGATGGCATGACCATTTCCCTGGGCTCGAATTATCCCCTGGCCATCACCCGGCAGATCATCCGCCGCGGAGTGAAGAATCTGACCGTCATGGCCAACGGCGGCGGCTGGGACCTCGATTTGATGATCGCCGCCGGCTGCGTGAAGAAGGTGGTCGGATATTACTTCGGCGGCGGGATCGAGACCATCGGCCTTTTTTTCCGCCGGGCGGCCCAGGAGGGCGAGATCGAGGTCTTCGAACTGGACGAAGGCATGCTCATGGCCGGACTGATGGCCGCGGCCCAGATGTTGCCTTTCCTGCCCTGGCGGGGCGGAGTGGGCACTTCTTTTACCGACCTCAATCCCGAACTCAAACTGTTTCAAGACCCTCTCCGTCGGGAGACCCTGCTGGCCGTGCCGGCCCTCAAACCGGATATCGCCTTTTTACGCGTCTCCTGGGCCGACGATTACGGCCAGGCCCAGTTCCTGGATTCCGGCTTTTCCGATTCGGCCCATTATCGCGCCGCCGACAAGACCATTGTGCAGGCGGAGCGGATCGTCTCCAACGAAGAAATCCGCCGGAATCCGTCCCGAACCGCCATCATCGGCGCGGCCGGGGTCGTGCACGCGCCGCTGGGTTCCCATCCTTTTGACTGCGCCGGGTTTTACCTGGCCGACCAGACTCATCTGCGGGAGTACCAGGCGGCGGCCCGGGCCTGGCTGGAAAAAGACGATCGCCGGCCCATAACCGAGTACCTGGCCAAATACGTTTACGAACCGGAAACCCATCTTGACTACCTGAACACCATGCCGGCCAAACAGCTTTTCAGCCTTTATGCCTGAATCAAGTTGGCGGGCTTTCCGGCCGGAAGACGCCTGAGGCCGGGACTTAACCGGATATCGCCCTCGAGGTGGCCATGACCCTGAAGCAACAACCTCCCTGCAGCCGGCTCGAGCTTTTGGCCGTCTTCATCTCCCGGGAGATACAAGACGGCGAGACCGTGGGCGTGGGCCGCAACCTGTCGCTCCCCCTGGCCGGAGCGCTCCTGGCGCAGTTCCATCACGGACCCAATATCCGTCTGGTCTTCGGCCACGTAACCACTAATCTCCATCACCGGCCGGCCGTTGATTTCAGCGAGACGGATTGGCGGCGGGAACTCCAGTGGGCCGAGTCGTTTCGGCCCGAAGACCAGACCATGATTTCGCTCAAGCACCTTAAGGACACGGTTTTTTTTATCAGCGGTCTCCAGGTGGATCGGTTCGGCAACTCCAATCTGATCGGCGTCGGCCCGGACCGCCGCCGCCCGCGCTTCCGGGGACCAGGCGCCATCGGCACGACCACGCTGACCAGCTACACCGGGCGTTACTACCTGCTCTTGTCTTCGCACGAGAAGAGGGTCCTGGTGGAAAAATGCGATTTCATCTCCTGTCTGGGCTGGGGGAACGGCGACCCGGACATCCGCCGCAAGCTGGGCCTGCCCGGCGGAGGCCCCAAGTACTGCCTCACGCCCCTGGGCGTCCTGGATTTCGAGGAATATTCCAAGAACCTGCGACTGAAATACCTCCATCCCGGCGTGACCGTGGAACAAGTGCGGGCCAATACCGGTTTTGAGATGCCCCTGGCGAATCCAATGGAGACTACCCCGGAACCCACCGAAGAGGAGTTGGCCATCCTCAGAACCCGCGTGGACCCTAAAGGCTTCCTTCGCGGAGGGATATAAAGGCTGGACGATGATCAATTACCTGATCAGGCGGGTTCTGCTGCTCATCCCCTCTCTGGTGGGCATCACCCTGGTGTCCTTTCTGATCCTGCAACTGGTCCCCGGCGATCCGGCCAGAACCATTGCCGGCCTCGAGGCGGACGAAGAGACCGTCCAGTCCATCAGACGGGAACTTGGCCTCGAGCGACCCATCCTGGTGCAGTACGGCATTTTCCTCGAGAACGCCTTGACCGGACAGTTCGGCCGGTCCATCCGGACCAGGAACGAGGTCTTGACCGAAATCTGGCCCGGCTTTTTGAATACCCTTAAACTGGCCGTGACCAGCATTTCCATCTCCTTACTGTTAGGCGTCACTCTGGGCGCCTTGGCCGCCAGCAGACACAACCGACCTCTGGATTATGTCTGCACCGGCCTGGCCCTGCTGGGGGTCTCCACGCCGACCTTCTGGTCCGGGCTGTTAATCATCCTGATTTTTTCCGTCCATCTGGGCTGGTTCCCGTCCGGCGGCGCCCAAGGCCTGGCCAGCCTGGTCCTGCCGGCAATGACGCTGGCCGCGCCCTCCGCGGCCATCACCGCCAGAATGACCCGCTCCAGCCTGCTGGAAGTGCTGAGGCAGGATTACATCAAGGCGGCCCGGGCCAAGGGTCGGACAGAGAGCCGGGTGATCGTCGGCCACGCCTTGAAGAACGCTTTGATCCCCACCGTGACCGTGGTGGGCCTGCAGTTCGGGTACCTGATGGGTGGAGCCGTCCTGGTGGAGACCATCTTTACCTGGCCGGGCCTGGGCCGACTGCTGGTCAACGCCATCCTGACCAGGGACTACCCCGTGGTCCAGGCCGGGATCATGTTCTTCGCCGCCGCCTTCCTGCTGACCAATCTCCTGGTGGACCTGCTCTATGGCTGGCTGGACCCGAGAATCACTTATGACTAGGCGCCGCCACATTGGAAAATCCAGCCGCCGGCTGGGGCCTTTTTCGAGTAGTCTGATTCGCAACCGGCTGGCCGCGGCCGGCCTGGGCTTGGTCGTTGTCCTGAGCCTGATCAGTCTCTTGGCGCCCTTCCTCGCCCCTTACGATCCCCTGCAACAGAACTACCTGCGTCTCCGCCAAGCCGTATCCAAAGATCATTGGCTCGGCTGCGACCAACTCGGCCGGGATATCCTATCCCGCCTTCTCCACGGCGGCAGGATCACCATGACCATCGGCCTGGTGTCCGTTTCCATCGGACTTTTGGTCGGCACGATTCTGGGTCTCACCGGCGGCTACTATGGCGGTATGATTGACGGCGTCTTGGTCTATCTGACCGACCTGCTTCTGACCTTCCCCGGCATCCTGCTGGCCCTGGCCGTCATAGCCGCCCTGGGACCGGGCATACCCAGCGTTATCGCCGCCTGCGGCTTCTCCTCGATTCCCCAGTTCATCCGTCTCACCCGCGGGGTGGTTCTGGCGGAAAAGGAAAAGGATTACATCACCGCGGCCCGGGCCATTGGCGAAAACGGCCTCTCCATCATGCTGCGCTATCTGCTGCCCAATTGCCTGGCCTCGGTGGTGGTCTTCTTCAGCCTGCACCTGGCCGTGGTCATCTTGATCGCCGCGGGTCTGAGTTTCCTGGGTTTCGGAGCCCAGCCCCCCTCGCCCGAGTGGGGGGCCATGTTGAGCGAAGGTCGCCATTACCTGATGACCGCCCCCCATATCGCCATCTTTCCCGGGCTGGCCATCATGATTGCGGTGCTGGCTTTCAATCTCCTGGGCGACGGGCTCAGGGACGCCCTGGACCCCAGGATGAAGATATAAGAGCCCGAGATGAACGAAACGCCGGAGACCCTGCTGAAGATCGAGGACCTGCGTCTCTCATTTAAAAAGGATACGGGCCTGGCCCGTGTCCTGGATGGCGTCTGTCTGGAAATACGGCGGAGCGGGATTCTGGGTCTGATAGGAGAGACCGGCTGCGGTAAATCGGTTACCGGCGACGCCGTCTTGGGCTTGATCCCCCGGCCGCCGGGAATCATGGAAGCCGGCCGCGTCTGGTTCAAGGGCCGGGACCTGCTGCGCCTTCCGGAGAAAGAAATGAGGGCCGTGCGCGGCCGGGAAATCGCCATGATCCTGCAGGACCCCTTCACGGCCCTCAACCCGGTCTATACCGTGGGCCGGCAGATCGTCGAGACCATCACCCTTCACCAGGATTTGCGCGGCTCGGCCGCCCGGCGCCAGGCCTCGACCATCATGTCCGCCGTGGGCATTCCCGAACCGGACCAAAGGATGAACCACTATCCGCACCAGTTTTCAGGCGGCCTGCGGCAGCGGGCGGCCATCGCCATGGCCCTTTCCTGCCAACCGGATTTATTGATCGCCGACGAACCGACCACGGCCTTGGACGTGACCGTGCAGGCCCAGATTCTCGAACTCCTGTCGCAACTGAACCGTAATTTAGGCACGGCCATTCTGCTTATCTCCCATGACCTGGGGGTTATTTCCTCCCTGTGCCATCGAGTGGCCATCATGTATTCGGGAACGGTGGTGGAAAACGCCGGCTTGGAAGACTTCTTCGAAGCGCCCCTTCATCCCTATTCCCAGGCCCTGCTGGGCGCCATCCCGCGGCTGGCCACGAGAAGGGATGAGTTGGCCGTGATCAAAGGGCAGATTCCCGATCTGGTCGATCCGCCTCTTGGCTGCCGTTTCCATCCCCGTTGTTCCCAGGTCGCAGAGCGCTGTCGTCGGGAAAAACCGGTTTTGAAGTCCGCGGCCGCCGATCACCAAGTGGCCTGTTTCAAGGTCACGGGGTGAGTCATGGACTGGTTGATCAGAACGGTTGGCCTGACCAAGTACTTTCCCCTGAAAAAGGGCCTTTTCCGGAGGCCGGCCGGCTGGTTCAGGGCCGTGGACGGGGTCGATCTAACCATCGCCCGCAACAAGGTCCTGGGCTTGGTGGGCGAAAGCGGCTGCGGCAAGACCACCCTGGGCCGGACCATTCTTCGCCTCCAGGAACCTACGGCCGGTCAGGTATTCTTCAACGGAGTGGACCTGCTGAAAGCCGGACCCGGCGAGTTGCGGCGGCTCAGGGCCAGGATGCAGATCATCTTCCAGGACCCGTCCGCCTCGCTCAACCCCAGGATGCGCGTGGGCACGATCATCAGACGCAACCTGGATATCCATCCCGAGCGGTACGGACGTAACAAAAAGGCCCGGGTCCTGGAGCTTCTCGAGATGATGGGGCTTTTACCGGAGCATTACGGCCGATTTCCCCATGAACTGTCCGGCGGACAAAGACAACGGGTGGGTATCGCCAGGGCCTTGGCGGTTGATCCGGAATTCGTGGTCCTGGATGAACCGACTTCTTCCCTGGATGTTTCGGTCCAGGCCCAGATTCTGAACCTCTTGAGAAGACTGCAAGTCGACTTCCATCTGACCTGCCTGTTTATTTCCCACGACTTAAGAGTCATCAACCATATCTGCGACCAAGTCGCGGTCATGTACGCCGGTCGGATCGTCGAGGCCGCCGGCCGGGAGACGCTCTTTGCCTCGCCCCGACACCCTTATACCCGGCTGCTGTTCTCTTCCATTCCGGAGATCGGGAGAAAGGCCAAGAACAAGTTGATTTCGGTGAGGGATGAACCGCCCGGCCCGGCCTCGACCCTGTCGGGCTGCCGCTTTCACCCTCGCTGTCCCGAGCGGATTGACGGCTGTGATCGCATCGAACCCCGGTTAGCGCCAGTCGGTCCGGCCCATTTTTCCGCTTGCTTGAGGCATGGTAGGAGTAACCTTGAAGATGTTTCATCGGAGCACCAATGACCAAGGAGGGACTGGTATGAAAAGAAAAAGGCTTTTAATTTTCCTGACCATTTTCATCGTCACGGCCGGCCTGACCTTTCTGGCTTTCACGCGGGCCCAGGCGGCCAAACAAGGCGGGGTGCTCAAAATCGCGCTGGGCATGAACCCGGACCTGATGGACCCGCCCAACAGCTACGCCAGTTCGGACATGATGATCGGCTGTCACATTTTCGAAAGGCTGATTGACCTCCAGTACGATCTCCAAACCGGCCGCACCACGCCCAAGCCGGCTCTGGCCGAAAAGTGGGAAACGTCCGCGGACGGCAAAGTCTGGACTTTTTACTTGAGAAAAGGGGTTTTTTTCCACGACGGCACGCCTTTCAACGCCGAGGCGGTGAAGTTCAATATCGAAAGAACCATCCATCCCGAGAAAAAGACGCGTTACGGCGGCGACCTTCGGGCCATGGTGGAAAAAGTCGAGAAGGTGGACGATTCTACGGTCAAGATTTTTTGTCGCCTGCCCGGCGGCGTCTTCCTGCATCTGATGGGCGAACCCTTTTTATGGATGATCAGCCCCAAATCCGTGGCCGATTACGGGGACAAGGTCGGGCGCAACCCCGTCGGGACCGGCCCCTTCAAATTCGCCAAGTGGACGCCCAATGAATCGGTGGAGTTGGCGGTCAATGACAAATACTGGGCCGGCCGGGCCAACCTGGATGGGATCGTCTTCCGTTTCGTTCCCGACGGCGCGGCCCGGATGAACATGCTGCAGACCGGGGAAGTGGACGTGATCTACAACGTCCCGGCGCCGGATCACGAGCGGCTCAGGAAGACCGGCCGGATCGAGGTTCTGTCCTGGCCCACGGCCGAAATATTGAGGCTGATGCTGAACTGTCAAATAGCCCCGGGCAATGACCCCAAGGTCCGCCAGGCCGTCAAGCTGGCCATCGACCGGCCGGGAATCATCAAGGCCGTGCTCATGAACAACGCCCAACCGGCCAAGTCCACCATCGCCCCCTTTTCCTGGGGTTATTATCCCGCGGCCGAAGTGGTTCACGATCCGCAAAAAGCCAAGAAGCTTCTGGAAGAAGCCGGCTGGGTGGATACGGATAAGGACGGCCTTCGAGAGAAAGACGGGAAAAAACTCACCTTGACCATCCGCGCGCCCCAGCCGGGCCGTTACCCCATGGACCAGGAATGCCTCCTGGCCATCCAGGAAAACCTGCGCCAGGTCGGGATTGACTGCAAGATCAATTTCATGGAATTCGCGGCCTTCATGGGCTCCCTGTTCGTCCCCCTGGAAAAAAGCAACGGCGACGCCATATTCGTCTCCTGGTCCTCCCGCACCCACGCCTGGTTCGCCACCTACAAGATACTTCATTCCAAGTTCTGGGTGCCCAACGGCATCAATATCGCCTACTACAAGAACGGCGATATGGACAAGCTGCTGGACGCGGCGGTGATGGAGGCCGACGAGGCCAAGGCCGCGGAGATATATAAAAAGGTGCAGATTATGGTCGAGGAGGAAGTCCCGCAGATTTCCCTCTGGATTCTGAACAGCACCATCGCCAAGAAAAAGAACGTTCAGGGTCTGGTCACCGTGCCCATTCCGGTCTCGGACATGTTCCACGCTCGAGGCGCCTGGATCGAATGAGTTTAAAAAGGATTCAGGGTGACTTTTCAGTTATGGGCGGCGGTAATATACAGTAATCGTAATTTCTAGAAGCTGCGGGAGGACGAAGTCACGCCCCGGCGTGACTTCGCCACGCTCGCCCTGACCATTTACTATCTTAGTCCCGCTAGCCGTTAGATCGCGTCTCGGTAGGTCAAGCCTTGACCCGGAGCTAGTCCCGGTTTATGGTGGCGGCCAGACTATTTCTTCGGAGGCGCCCCCATGCGCGCGATAGACCTTAGAAGCGACACCGTGACCAAACCCACGCCGGCCATGCGCCAGGCCATGTTCGAAGCCGAGGTGGGCGACGACGTTTTCGGCGAAGACCCGACCGTGAACGCGCTCGAGGCCAAGGCGGCGGAAATGCTGGGCCACGAGGCCGCCCTGTTCACTCCTTCCGGGACCATGTCCAACCAGATAGCCATCAAGGTCCTGACCAAGCCGGGCGACGAAGTGATCATGGCCGCCGACGCCCATCCTTTCATGTTCGAGTCCGGCGCGCCGGCCGTGATCAGCGCCGTCCAGGTCCGGACCCTGCCCTCCCGCCGCGGTCAGATATCCGCCGAGCAGGTGGAATCGGTGATCCGGCCGAAAAACGTGCACCATCCGCCCTCGCGCCTGGTCTGCCTGGAAAACACCAGCAACCGCGGCGGCGGTTCGGTCTATCCCCTGGAGGCCATACTGGCCGTTACCGCAACGGCCCGGCGCCACCAACTCTCCCTGCATCTGGATGGCGCCCGGATATTCAACGCCTGCGCGGCCTCGGGCCTGGCCCCTTCCGATTACGCCCGCCATTTCGATACGGTCAGTTTCTGCCTGTCCAAAGGCCTGGGCGCGCCGGTCGGCTCGATTCTGGTCGGCGGCCGGGAAGTGATCGCCGAGGCTAGACGCTGGCGGAAACTCCTGGGCGGCGGCATGCGTCAGGCCGGCATCCTGGCCGCGGCCGGACTGTACGCCCTGGAGCACCACGTCCGGCGCCTGGCCGAGGACCACGAAAACGCGAAGATACTGGCCCAGGGCCTGGCGCGCCTGAAAGGCCTCGAATTCGATCCGACGGAAGTGGAGACCAACATCATCATCTTCCGCGTGGTCAAACCGGGCCTGAGCGCGCCGGCCTTGGCCGACCGCCTCAAGGCGCGTTCGGTCCTGGTTCTGCCCACCGGTCCGGAATACATCCGGGTGGTGACCCATCTGGACGTCAACCGGGATGATATTCACCCGGCCTTGAAGGTGTTCGCCGAAGTTATATCCGACTGATGGATTACGAGCGCTTCTTTGATCTGAAGAGCACTCCCTTCCGGCAGGCGCCGGACCCGGCTGTTTATTTCCCGAGCAACAGCCAGGAAGACGCCCTGATCGAACTGGCTAACGCCCTGGAAGCAGGCTCGGCCCCGATTCTGCTCACGGCCGAATCCGGCGCCGGCAAAACCTTGCTTTTGAAGATGCTAGCCCAACGGCTGGCCGACGACGCGGCTTTGTCCCTGATTTTCAATCCGAGGCTCACGCCTGAGGAGTTGCTGCTTTTGATCCTGTCCCAGATGGGTCAGGCGGAGCCGGAGGACCGTTCTCTGGAAGGCCTGCGCCGATCCCTGCTCTCGGTGTTTCAGGCCCAATTACGGCAAGGCCTCAAGCCCGTGATCGCCGTTGACGACGCCCAGGACCTGCCGCCCGACGCCTTGGCCGAGATAAGAAACCTCCTCGAGATGGAAGATGCCAACGGCCGGCTGGCCTGGGTAGTGCTGGCCTCGTCCATGGATATGGCCGGACCCATGACCGGCCACGGTCTGAAACCGTTGGGACCGGCCCGCCTGATAGACATTCAACCGTTCACCCAATCGGAGTCGGTTCTATACATCCGGCACAGGATCAAAGCCGCCGGCGGCGGCGAAGCGGCCAGGTTTTCCCCCCAAGTGGCCGTCGAAATCCATAAGACCAGCGGCGGCCGGCCCGGCCTGATCAACGCCCTCTGCGAACGGGCCATGATGGCCGCTTTTCTGGACCGCAAAGGCTTGGTGGCCAAATCCCACCTGGCCCAAGCCATAAAAAGCCTGTCCGGAGAATCCGCCTTTGAATTGAAACGCCGCCAGTCCCCCGCGATCGCCTTTTTCTTTACGTGGAGAACGACGCTGGTGGCGGCCGGGGCGGTCCTGGCTATTCTGGCGGCGATCTGGCTGGTTCCCCGAATCGAAAAACCGGTAATTCCGGCGCCTCCGGCGGCGATAAAAAAGGCCGATCCCAAAACCGGGCTCGGGAAAGGTCTGACCGCCCGGTCTGGTTTATCTCCGCGGGCTGCTCCGGCCGTGGAACTGACTCGACCAAGGGAAACCGCTTCGACTCCGGCCCCGCCTGAACCGGCCGGCCCGGTCTGGCCGTCCGAAACCGCGATCCTTCCGGCCGGCTATTACTTAGTGGTGTTGGATAGAAACACGGAAAAAGGCCAACTCTGGCTGGGTCAGGAAAATACTCCGCTTCTGAAAGCCGAATTCAAATGGCCGTCCCCGCCGGCCGAGGGGTTGCTGGTTCTGACCAGAAACGGCGCCGGAAAACCCTACCTTTTCACTCATCCGGCTTCAAACCAAGCCAAGCCTAAACCGCCGGCCGACCTGCCCCAGGAATTTATGGCCTCGTTGACTACCGCCGCGGCGCCGGTATTATCTTTGTCCTCCGGCCGGACGTTGGACCAGACCGGCTCGGAACAGCTCCGGGAGATACGGTCCTTGCTCGAAACCTGGAGCGCGGCCTGGCGGGCCAAAGACCTGGACAAATTTTTGGGCCACTATGGCGATGTCTTGGTCAGCCATAATGAAGGCCGGCCCGCGGTGACCTATTCCAAGGCTCAGTTCGCGGCCGTCATGAAGCAGATATTCCAACGCGGCGCCTTCAATCTGACCATGTCCGAGCCCACCCTGGCCTTGGACCCGGGCCGGCCGGATCAGGCCGCGGCGGTTTTCCAGCAGAAATTCGTTTCGCCGGCCTACCAGGATCACGGCACGGTCGTTCTCTTTTTCAAGAAAGCCCCCGCGACCTCCGGCCCGGGAGCGTGGAAGATCTCGGCCAAATACTTCGCGCCGGCCGCCGCAAACACCGTCCCGGCCAAGCCCGCCGGCTGAAGCCCATTGGGGACCGTCGTTCCCTTCCCAGCTACTGCCGGCTGATCTGTCGCAACTCTTTTATATACAGGCTGACCAGTTTGATCTCTTCGGGCTTGACTTCGTAGCGCAGGTAGGTCTGCCAGGTGGTAATGGCCAGGCTGTCCCGGCCCAGCTTTTCGTACAGGATGGCCAGATTATAGTAGGCCTCCTTGAAATAGGGATTAAGCTCCAAGGTCCTCTTGTAAATGGATATGGCCCGGGGCGTGTTGCCTGCTCGCTCATAGGACAGAGCCAGGTTATAGTTGGCTTCGGGCGAAGCCGGATAGGTCTGGACCACCCTCTTGAAATGATCGGCCGCCTGCCTCAGGTCGCCGGTCTGGAGCGCCTTCGAACCTTGGTCAAAGTTGTTTTCCACTCCGGGCAGCTTGATCAGGTCCTTCTGGTTCTTGTAGTGCTCATGATACCAGTTGACCATCTTGACGTAGCGTTGGGTCTCGTCAAAAGGCGGGATGCCCTTGTACTTCTCCACGTTGGCCGGACCGGCGTTATACGCGGCCAGGGCCAGATTCACGTCCTTGAAGCGGGCCAGTTGCTCCTTGAAGTAGGCCGTTCCGGCGCGGATGTTCTGGGCCGGGTCAAAGGGGTCGGTGACGCCGTACATCTTCCAGGTGTCGGGCATGAGTTGCATCAAACCGCTGGCGCCCTTGGGTGAAACCGCCTTGGGGTTGAAATTGGATTCGGTCTTGATAATGGCCAACAGCAGCGGATAGGGCAGGCCCTGGCCCTGGGCGGTCTGACCCACCACGTCATCGTACTTGCGGCCCGTGTCCACCGGCTCCTTGAAACCTTTGGGACGTTTGATCGAGGTGAGAATGATCTTGTATTTGTCGTTGGGCGGCCGGTCGGTGATTATGATGGTTCCGTCCTTGTCCCGGAACTCGTAAACCGCAGCCAGGACCTGAGCTGGGCCGACCTGGAAAACGATGAAGATCAGCCAGAAGGCGGCCAGCAAAGGGGGCGATGCTTTCGTGCTGCGTCGAAGGTTCATGCCTTGGCCCCGGGTAAGCTGGAGCCATGATACTACATCAGTCGGAATAAGGCAATGGTTTAGCGGAGTTGGGGGAATAGATTTTGGAGGTCGGCCAAGGCGGAAAAACGGGGAATATCTATTGAGATTGCCGGCGGCCGGACCGAAGCGGATAAAAGACTAGGCTAAGCTATTGACAAGCGCGTGTGGCCGTTGATAATCTCGCTTCCAGGCCGGAGTGGTGAAACTGGTAGACGCAGTGGACTCAAAATCCACCGGTCCTCGCGACCATGTCGGTTCGATTCCGACCTCCGGCACCAGAAAACAACAGGGCCGGCCGCCTCTACCGGCCCTTTTAATTCTCAGGCCCTTAATAAATCCTCGACCTCACGGACAAGAATCGGCAGACTTTCCTTTATGGCCGACCAGACCGTGGCATCGTTGATAAGGTCATAACCATGAACGAGCACATTCCGGAAACCGATAATTTTTTCATAATCGGTTATCCTGAACAGTATCTCCGGATGCTCTCTTTTCAGTCTTGTCATCGCCTCGCCGATTATCGAGAATTTACGCTCCACGGCGGCCTTCACCAGCGAATTGCCGGAATATTCTTCAAAACTCATACGCCGAGTGAATTCCTTGATTTCATTACAGGCCTGGCTGATGTCAAAGAGGTAGGCCTTCGGGTCATGATCCATATATCTGCACCCGGCGGCGATTCAAGCCCATTCTCACGTAAGGATTTTTCACCGCGCTTTCTTGAATCACGTCAACTCTCCGGCCTAGTTGCTTCTCCAGACGCGTTTTCAGTTCAAAATAACGGTCAAAAAGCCTGTCGAGACCGTCGAATTCAATAAGGACGTCAATATCGCTTTTTTCAGGTTGGAAATCGTCTCTCGAGGCCGAGCCAACCAAATCAAGGCGCTTCACGCGAAGTTCCCGGCAGATTTTCTCTATATCCTGTAGATGCTCTTCGATATTAAACATTTTCTCAGGCTCTTCTTTCAAACCATCATTGGTGTCAGGCGGCATCGAGGTCGGCCTCGGTCAGGCCGGCGTCCCTGAGCAGACCCTTGAGTGTCCCGATTCGTAACGGCTTGGACCCATGAACCGGGACCACTAGAAGAGGGAATCCTTCCTTCTCATACATGAAGTGGCTGCCTTTGGAACGGTTCAGCACCCACCCCTGCCGTTCCAGGTGGCGACATAGTTCCTTGCCTGAAATGGACCTCATAAGGCCAGTTCAAGGACTTTGATCTTGGGGTCCTGGGGTGGAGTGACCTCAACGGAAAGACGCAACTCCAGGGCCTCCTGGATGTTGGCCATAAGCTCTTCCCAGGTATCGCCCTCGGTATAGGTCCCCGGCAGGGCCGGGACCTCGGCCCAATACCCGCCTTCCTCGGCTTCGTGGATCAAGACTTGTATTTTCATTTCGCGCCTCCCTGGTAATGATCATACCCGGTCCGCCTTTGGGTGACAACCACAAGAACAGTCCGGTCCGGTCATCCAATCCACAGGAATAAAAGCAGGTCTCAACAGCGACACCAAGCCTTCGTGGCCGGCAGGGACGGTCTCACCTTCCTTTCGGTCAGGTTCAGGCTGTTTCTTGACCGGCTCTATTATACAAAGGGATGCCTGGACAGGAAAGGGACGGCTGGTTAGAATGTCAGAAAAGATCACCCGCGGGCCATGGTGAAGGTCTCATCCTCAGCCATCGCGCCCGAGCAGAGGGGCGGCTTATGGCCTTGTTTAAATCCGTCGGTAAAGTTTCGGAATCGCCGACCAATCCCCAACCGGTCGGTCCGAAGAAATTCGACGTGGCCGATCTGTATCGCGGCCCGGCCACGACGGCTGAGGCCCAGGCCGCGGCCGGAATCGCCCTGGATGAAAAGCTGCGGCAGGCCTATTTCTGGATCGCCAACCACGCCATAATCAGCCCCTTCTATGACATAGAATACAATTCCAAGCCGCCGCAGACCTATACCTTCGGCGACCAGAAGATTCAAGTCTCCCTGCCCACGGACCAGAGTTATTCGTCCTACGTGCTGCTGCCACTTCTCAACCTGGCCGTGCGCCGGCGCTGTCTTCTGGTCGGCGGACCCGGCCGCGGCAAGACGGCCATAGCCATCCTCATGGGCGTGCTGTCCGGGTACTCCCTCAAGGAGATCAAGCGGGCCATCCAGCACGGCCAGCCCCAGATGACCATCGCCGATCTCCTGGGCAACCCCCTGCCCTCGAGCCTGGTTTCAGCCCAGGAGATGAACGACGTCAAGATCGCCTGGCGGAGTTGGTTGGGCATGCGCGTCAAGATAATCGACGAATACAACCGCATCCCCACCCGGACCCAATCCGCTCTTTTAACCGTCATGGGCGATAACTACGCCGAAATGTACGACCAGATTTATGAATGCCCGCCCGCGGCTTGGTACCTGACCGCCAACGACGACATGGGCGGCGGGACCTACCAGGTGATCGAGGCCCTCCGGGACCGGATCGAAGTCCTGGTCAAGGCCCTCCATTTCAACACCCGGTTCCTGAACGAACTCCTGCTGCGCATCGAAGAGGGCATCCGGCCCGAAGAGGTGGTCCCACCCCAGATCATCTTCACGGCCGAGGAATTGGACCGGCTGGAGAAAGAGGTTCTGGCCGTCCTGATTCCGCCCCAGGTCAGGCGGCGCCTCGAGTTCTTCGCCAGCCACTTCGAGTTCTTCGAACCCGCGGCTCTGAAGATCGAATATATGACCAAGGATACGGCCAAGCTGGCCGGCGTCGAATTCAACATCCTCGCGGCCGAGGAGACCGGCAAGGACAAGCTGGCTGACCTGGGCGGCCAGACCATCAACGGCCTTTCGGTCCGGGCCTTTCTGACCATCCTCACCTTTGTCAAGGCCGTGGCCTATTTCCACGGCGCAAGCGAAGCTACACTCGAAGACGTGCGCCAGGTCATTCCCTTTGTCCTGCATGACAAGCTGGTCCAGTATCCGGACTCGCCGTCCTTCGAGCAGCCGGGCCGGAAGGCCCTGCGCACCGACCACGTGAGTTGGATCAGGGGCCTTTTCGACGATTCCTGCCGGGAGTACGAACGGCTCAACCTGGACCGGGACGACCCCGTGGCCCAGTTCGAGGCCCAGTTCGCCCGGGGCCTGGAAGGATTGCCGGAAAAGGAAGCCCGCGAGCGCCTGGTGGCCATTGAACGGACGCTCAACCAGTGGAGCAAGTCGCGCAAGCTTTACGGGCACATGTTCGACGACATCCTGAAACTTAAATACATTCACCAGCGTTACACCAATTACTTGAAGTGGCTCCAATGGAAGAACTGATCGGCGGCCCCCTGGCCGAGGCCCTCGAGCGCGGCCGGGAAAGCTTCAACGCCCGTTTCGCCTACGCCCGGAGCGTCAACCGGGGCCTCGAGCCGGAACACCTGGGTTGGATACTGAGCCGGCTGGCCGATCCGATCGTCCGGGCCGTGGCCGCGGAATACCCGGCGGTCGTGGACACGGTGGCCGGCCGGCTTTTCGATCTGGCCCTCGAACTCCTGGGCCGGGACTGCCTCGGCCCCTCGACCACCCGGCCGGTGATCAACGAAGCCTGGCGAGACCTGCTGCCCCAGCTGGCCAGGCTGCTCGGCCAGGACCCCACCCTGGCCGCGGCGGTCTCCAACGCCGTGTACAACCTGGCCCGACAGAGCGACTCCGCGGCCCGGAAATGGATGGCTATCATGGGTCGCCTAGCGCCGAAATGCCAAGACGGCCGCGTCTTTCTCCAGGCCGGCCAGGCGGCGGCCTGGCGCTGCGGTTTGGCTCACCTGCGCGCCGGCGCCCTCGAGACCGCCCGGGCCCTGCCGGAAGCCATATTGAAGGAGATCTTCGATTCGCCTCCAGCCGGCCGCGAAGAGATACTTCAGACCCTGGCCGATCCCTGGGCCCGGCTGGAAAATATCGGCCGCTCTCAGTCCGGCCGCTTCCTGAGGCAGGTGGCCAGGCTGGGCGGTTTCCGCGGTTTCGGCGGCGTGTTCCTGAACCCACCTGAAGTGGCCACGGCGGACGGTTTCCTGTGCGCCTTTGACCAGGAGTCCTGTTTCACCCTTCACGCCGACTGTTACGGCGCCACGGTCCTTCGTTTCGGGACCGACCTGCCTCCAGGCGTGCACTCCGGGCCGCCGGATTTCAAGGTCGAGGCCAACGGCCGCGTCAGCAAGGACGGCGTGTCTTTTGTCTTCCCTCATCTCAAGAACTCGTCCAGCCGGGCCGCCGACCAAAACACCCTGGCGGTGACGCTGCCGCGCAGCCACTACGTCTATCTGGTGGCCCTGGTCCGGGAATAATATGGAAGAAGCGAGCCGACTGGACTTTCGACTCAGCCTCTCCGGCCGGCATAAACCTGACCCCGACCTGTCGGACTTGCTCGAGTCCTGGAAAAAGCACTGGCCCGAGGCCCTCGAGGCCTGGAGCCGCTTCACCAAGCTGACCGAGCCCAGGTGGTGTCTGACCCAGGCGGACGAGGCCCGGGAAGAACTGTCCGCTTCCTTTGCCATGATCAGGCTGGAAGACCACGCCATAGCCATCAGCCTGCGCCAGGTCAGGCAACTGGGACTCGATCCTTTCGCCGTGGAAATCATGGCCCACGAAATCGGCCACCACGTTTATGCCCCGGCCGATTTGCGGGACAACGCCCGGCTGATCGCCCGGACCAGGGCCGGCCTGCCCACCAGGGAAGCCATGTCCGGGTACATCGCCAACCTGTACACCGACCTTCTGATCAACGACCGGCTCGAACGGGCCGCCGAGCTGAAGATGGCCGAGGTGTACCGAAAGCTGAAGAGCCAGGACAAGGTGGACAGGCTGTGGGCTTTGTACATGCGGATATACGAGGTTCTTTGGAGCCTGCCGCCGGGAACCTTGATCGCCCCCGGCCTGGACGGGCGGATTCAAAGCGACGCGGTGCTGGGCGCCCGGGTGATCAGGTCCTACGCCAAGGACTGGCTCGAAGGCGCCGGCCGTTTCGCCGCCCTCTGCCTGCCTTATCTGCTCGAACAGGCCGAAAAGGCCGCTAAAAGCTGGGAGCCCTGGTTGGACACCCTGGAAGCGGGCGCCGGCACCGGCGTGCCGGACGGCCTGGCCGAGATAGAAGAAGGCGAACTGGAAGGCGCGCTGCACCCGGCCGAAGACCCGGACCTGTCCGGTCTGGGCCGGATCGAGAAAGAAAACGAACCTTCCACCACCGCTCCCCGGACCGGCGGCCGGGAGACGGTCGGCGGCCGAAAGAACCAGTACCGGGACCCCAAGGAATACACCGATCTCATGAAGAGCCTCGGAGTGAAGATATCCGAGCGGGAGATGATCATCCGCTATTATCGCGAACGGGCCGTGCCCCATCTGATCAAGTTCCCCAGGCCGGAAACGCCCGAGGCCACGGATCCGCATCCCGAAGGCCTGGACACCTGGGACCCGGGCTCGCCTTTGAGCGACGTGGACTGGACCGAAACCCTGGTCCGCGGCCTCCAGGTGATCCCAGGGGTGACCACGGTGCGGAGAACCTATGGCGCCGCGCCCGGCCATCAACCGGAAAAACTGCCGGTTGATCTGTATCTGGGCGTGGACTGCAGCGGCTCGATGATGAATCCGGCGGTCGGCCTGTCTTATCCCATCCTGGCCGGGACCATCATCGTTCTGTCCGCCCTGAGGGCCGGATCGAAGGTAATGGCCACCCTTTCCGGCGAGCCGGGCGAATATACCTCGACGGACGGTTTCATCCGCCAGGAACGGGAGATACTCAAGGTTCTGACCGGGTACCTGGGCACGGGCTATTCCTTCGGCGTTCTGCGCCTCAAGGAAGCCTTCCTGTCCGTCCGGAAGCCGTCGAGGCCGGTTCATGTGCTCATCGTGACCGACTCGGACATTTTCTACATGCTCAAGGAAGTCAAGGGCGGGTGGGATATCGCCCGGGACGCACTGGCCGCGGCCGGCGGCGGCGGAACCATGGTCCTGAATCTCAGTTCCCGCTCAGGAGTGGCCAAGGAAATAGACCGGCTCGAGTCCATCGGCTTCAATGTCCATCTCGTGGCCGACTGGGAGATGATGATCGCCTTTGCCCGGGCCTTCAGCAAGGCCAAATACGAAAAACAGAAACGGCCCCGCCCGGCTTCACCGGGCCGGCCCGCGGCAGGATGACCGCCAGGATTAAAACCGATTTTTGCTATATTTACCTGGGCGATGACCGCCTCGAACCTTTTTCCCTCCGGGAGAGGGTCGGGTCGAGGGTCTGATGGTGAAAAGGTCAGGGGCGGCGTCGGAGGAACCATGGGATGAAACAGGAAGGCCCCCTACTCGAGAAACTGACCCACCGCCTGGCCGAATGCCCGGCCGATTTTCTGGCCGAACCGCGGATAGGCGAAACAGGCCAGGTGTACGTCGAGGCCGTGGTTTCGGACCTGCTGCTGGACTTGGGCGGCGAACCCCTGGCCGAGGCCGAGGTCCCCGTTTTCCATATCACCAACAAGAAAATGCGCAACTTCCTGCGCCTGGTATCGATCGCCGGCTGGCTCTTGCACGACGAATGGTTCCGCCGGGCGCAACGCTATAACCAGCCGGCCCGGGCCTTCTTGAAGACCGGCCTGAATCAACTGGCCGACCTGGTGGCGGCCGACCTTTTCGTCACCGATCCGGACCGCCGCGAAGAGCTGGTCAGGCTGGTCCTGAACGCCCTGGAATTGAGACCCCAGGGCGAAACGCCGGCCCAGGCCGCGGACCGCCTCAAAACCCTGGGCAGCGTCGAGCGGATCAAGGTGCTGGAAGCCACCCGGGCCGCCGAAGAACGGGCCCGGAAAATCAGGGAAAAAATGAGGGAGCAAGCGGCCCGGGAAGCCGCGGCCAAAGCTTCGCCCGAGTGAGCCGGCGCTCTCGAGGCGCCTGGATTATCGAGGACGGGATAATGATGGCCCCTGCGTCAGTGTTCATACCGCCCGAACGCCGGGTCAGGAATCCGCTCATAACCGAAGCGGGTTACCTGATGTTCGACCGCATCCGGCAGCACCCGGCCGCGCCCAGGTGGAATTACGTGGTGGGGGACCGTATCGAGGCCGAGGATTTGCCTTTGATCCAGGTCTATCGGGAGGCGGTTTTCGCCGGCCGCCCGCCCGGAGCCGGCGGGCCGCCGCCGCAAATCACGGCCTGGGTCAGAGGCCTGCGGGACAGGGTCAGGATTTTCCAGGAACGCCTGCCCGAAGGCTATAACCTGGAGCGGGACTGGGCCTACATCGAAACCATGCGCCGGGAAGACGTGGCCGTGCGTACCGGAGACCTGGTCCCGATGGACGCGGACCTGTCCCGGCTGATCGTGTACGACACTTCCGGGACCACGGGCCACGCCATAGCCGTGCCCTCGCATCCGCTGGCCCAGGCCCGGACCCATCCCTTGCTGGAATACGTGCTCGGCCGATACGGCCTCGAACCGGTCTTCGGGCCGGAGATGGTGGCCTGCATCTGCGTGAGCGCCCGCTCGAAAACCGTTATCTTCCCCAACGTGTTTTCCGTCTGGAACCAGGCCGGCTTCGCCAAGGTGAACTTACATCCCCAGGACTGGGCCGACGTCGAAAAGGCCCGGCGTTTCTTCCAGGACCTGGCCCCCTGGTTTCTTACCGGCGACCCGGTCGGTTTCGCGGAAATGATGAAATGGGATATCCCGGTCCGTCCTGCCGCCCTGGTGTCCACGGCCGTGACCCTGAGTCCGGGCCTCAAATCGAGGCTGGAAGAACGCTACGGCTGCCCGGCCATTGACTGGTACTCGAGCACCGAAACCGGCCCGGTGGCCTATGCCTGCCCTCGAGGCCTGGGCCTGCACCTGCTCCCACCGGACATATACGTCGAGGTTCTGGATGAAGAAGGGTTTCCCGTGCCCGAGGGCGAGCGCGGGGAAATAGCCGTCACCGGCGGCCGGAACCCATATCTGCCTCTGCTGCGTTACCGGACCGGCGACTGGGGCCGACTGGATTTTTCGCCCTGCCCTTGCGGGGATCAGTCGCCCAGGCTGCTCGACCTGGACGGCCGTAGCCCGGTCTTTTTCCGGGCTGTTGACGGTTCGGTGGTCAATCCGGTGGACATCGGCCGGCTGCTGAGAGGCGAGTTCGTCTTTGTCCAGCACGAGTTCATCCAGCGCGCGGACGGCTCTTGCGAACTGAACCTCCGCCCCGCGGCCGGCTGCCCTTTATCGGAAAAACGTATTTTGGAAATACTGCGCGGACTCTTCGGCCCGGACCTGGAAATCAGGGTCAACCTGGACGAAACCCTGGGCGACCGCACCGCCTCGGGCAAGGTCGTGCCTTATCGCAGCGAACTGGCGGTTTGAACAACGATCCTCCGAATGAATGATAAAAGTAGAGGCGCATCCCGCCGGGACGGGATGGGCCCGGAGGGCCGCGCCATAACGGAAACCCCGCCTGGGGCGGCGGGGTTTCCAACCGGGAGTATTTGGGATGTTTGGTGAGTCAACCTACTTATCGGCCGGGGCCGGGACCGGCTTGAATCATTTTTGTCCTGAAACGATATATTCGCCCTCAGCCGTACCAGCGCACCAGGGCTTCGACCGGTTCTCGCGGGGTGCGCAGGCGGTTGACCGGCGCGTCCGGGTCGGCATAACCCAGGGCCACGCCCAAAACCAAATTCCGTTCCTCGAGATTGAGGAAATCCAGCACGATCTCTTCGTAGTTCCGGATCAGGCCGATGGGGCAGGTCGCCAGGCCCTTGGCTTCCGCGGCCAGCAGCAGGTAACCGATCATGATGCCCGTGCTGGTAAGATAATGCTCGGGAAAGGCCTGGTCCTTGGTGATGATGATCGCCGCCGGCGCGCCGTAAAAATTCAGGCTGCCTTCATTGACGAAATCCATTATTCCCTGCCGGCCCAGGGACATCAGCTGCTCGAGGCCGGTGAAAGAGTCGTACTGTCTGGCTTTGAACCTTTCCGGCAGAGGGGAGGAGGCGCCGGAGGAGCAGCCGATATTCCTTTCCCGATAAGCCTTGACCAGGTTCCGGGACAGCCTGAGCCTTTCTTCACCCGAGACCACGGTGAACTCCCAGGGTTGAAGATTAATGGCCGAGGGGGCCCGACCCGCCGCTGACAGCAGATCCAGAATCGTTTCCCCGGACACGGGCCGATCCAGGAAAGCCCGCTTGCTGGACCGGTTTTCCATCGCCTGTCGGACATCCATTTTGCTTCTCCTTAGCCGGATTGTTCCGGCCTGGCGCTTGACGTCCCGCGCCATTTAAGCCAACATAACCGAGGTCAATGCCCGTGTCGAGGAGGAGTTGGATGATTAGAGCGCGCCTATGGTTCCGTTGCGCGGCCGTGGGCGATCCGGTGAGCCCCGTTCAGATGGCGCCGGCCAGGATCGGTTGGGAGGCCAAGAAGCGGGTGGTGGGTCTGACCATCGATCGCGGCTTCAGTGGCGACGAACTGCTGCGACGGATGAAAGGCTGGATAACCGTAGACCCGGACCTGGTCATCGAGACGATAAAACCCCATGGCCGGATTAAAGTGCTGGATGACCGGCTGCTGGTGGTGGAAATGGAGGATCGGATCGCCCATGAAAAATTGAACGCGACCCTGACTGAAATGTTCCCTGGTCAGGTAGACCTGGAACCGATGAGCGCGCCGACCTGATCCACGAGCGCGGACGAAAATCAAAGCCTGTTTTCCTGATCTGAATCGGCCGGCTTCAAGTTTTCCAGCATCTGCCTGATGGCGGCCAGCAGCAAGGGGAGGCCGCCGAATAGGAGAGCGAAACCCACCAATCGAGGCACGCCCGAACCTTTTTCCAGGCTGTAGGCCCAGCCGATGAGGAAGCTGTGCAGCCCCACCCACATCATGACCAGGGCGATCAAGAGTTTGAGGCCGCCGGCCAGGAAGCCGGCCAGGCGGCTCTTTTTCGGCGACGTGGGTTCATATCTGGTTTTGTACAGTTGCCGCAGCATGGACCGCCTTTCAACGGTTCCGAGCCGCCTCGGTCCGAGGAGAGACGGCGGGGTTCGTCAATCCTTTTGCAGAATGATGACCGAACAGGCGGCCTCCTCCAGACCCATGAGGCCGCCGGCGTTCTCCTGCAAACCCACGGTGGCGTTCCTGACCTGCCGGGGGCCGGCTTCCCCCCTGAGCTGCGCCGCCAGCTCATAGATCATGGACAGACCGGTGGCGGCCACGGGGTGGCCCTTGGAAACCAGTCCGCCCGAGGTGTTTATGGGTATTTCACCGCCGAGTTTTGTCGCTCCGGACTCGATGAACGGGCCGCCCTGGCCGACCGGGCAGAATCCCAGCATCTCCGCCTGATATATTTCGCAGAAGCTGGTGGCGTCGTGCACTTCGGCCAGGTCAACCTGTTTCGGCCCCAAGCCGGCCAGGGCGTAGGCCCTGTCCGCGGCGACCTTGCTCAGGCTGGGTTCTTCCAGCCGGCGGTACTTGCCGCCGGTCAGGACGCTGGCCCTGACCTTGACCGCCCGATCCCGCACCTTGGCCGGGAGTATTTTCAAGTAATCGGCCGAACACAGCAAGGCCGCGGCCGCGCCGTCGCTGATCGGCGCGCACATGGACCTGGTCAGCGGATAGCTCACCAGCCGGTCCGCCAACACGGCCTCGACCGACACTTCGAACTGGTATTGGGCCTTGGGATTAAGGGAACCGTGGTAATGGTTCTTCGAGGCGGCGACGGCGATCTGGCGCTGGGTGGTGCCGTACTTCTTCATGTGATGACAGGCCTGAATGGCGTAAGTCTCCATGAAAACGGTGTGGGTGGCTATTTCCGAAAGGAATTCCTTGCCGCATTCCTCGGCCGTGGCCTGATAAACGGCCAGCCATTCTTGGGGGTCGAAATTGTCAATACCCTGTTGAAAGGCCTTGAACATCTGCAGATACTCGATATCCGGATTGTAGATTTTCTCCACGCCGATGGCCAGCGAGAGTCCGCTCTGGCCGCTCAGGATGTCTTTCCAGGCGCCGTGGAAGGCCATCGAACTGGTGGCGCAGGCCCCTTCCACGTTGATTATCGGCGCGCGCTCGGGGAAAAGCCCTTCCCGGACCAAGGGAATGAAGCAGACCTGTCCGCGGATGTTGCCCTGACCCCAGGCCGCCATGCCGCAGTTGCCGAACCAAGCCAACTCGATGTCTCGTCCGTTCTCGAGGCCGGCGTCGGCCAGAACGCCCAGATAAGCGTCCCGGGTCAGGTCCTTGAAGCTCTGGTCAGGCCATTTTTTAAACTGGGTGGAATACGTTCCGACCAAGAAGACTTCCTTCATCGGTCCGACTCCCTTTCTTGTTGAAGCGATCAAGTTAAGCCCATCGTTTCTCCTGGACCACGCCTCAGGCCCACCATCCGGAACAAGGGACGACAACCCGGCCGTCCGACGATCCAGGCCTCTGGCGTCCGGGATTATTTTAACATAGTTTTTATCGCCGCTGACCTTGAAAAAAAACGTAAGTCCGGAAGCTACTTGAATCCTTACAGCCGCCAACTTGGACCATCCACCGACCGGCCGGACAGGCAACGCAAAAGCATTGACCTTTAAAGCCTCATATGTATTATGGAGCTGTCGAATCGAGAGGCGGAGCGGTCCTTCCGGTCCCAAGACGGAAGGAAACAGGCTTATATCCATCAGTCGTTGATCGTTTATGAGTGGCAACACTACATGGAAAACGTCATGACGAGTCACGCCTTGTCCTGTCGTTTCCAGCCGGACGACCAAGTCACCCCCTGGCGTGACTTCGCTTCGCTCTAAGAAACAACCTCGCTGAGGCTGTTTCTTCCGCTTAAAACCAGTCGCGTCGCGGAGGGCCGGACACTCGCCATGACCACTGTCTATCTACCACCTCCAATAATTGATAGGTTACTCCCTTCGGCTGCCCGGAAGATCGGTTGGATACGATCTTCCCCAGGCCAGGCTATAAACGCGGCTGAATCCGACTCGACGGCCGAAGCGGGAACGGGTTGTCCTTGACTGGTCCACGGTGAATCAACCCGAATTATCTTCCCGGTCACTCCGGGATGATTGGTGGAGACAATGAAACCGAGGTCCATCCTACTGATTTGTCTGTGGCTGTTGATCCTGGGATTGATGCCGGCCTGTGCTTCGGCCGATATTAAGCCGGAGGAAGAAAAAGAAGCCAAACCCGCCAAGGAATTATTTGAAAAATACTGGAATTTAAAAGAAAAACAATCGGCGACTCCCTCCCGGCCCCCGACTGAGGCCCAGCCTCCCCGCCAACAACCTGCCGCCGATTGCCCGGGCTGGATTCTGGGCGAGTGGGAGAAAAGGCCGGACGACCTCTTCCGCGAGCCCTGGCCTTATAGAGCCATGACCTACGAACTGCTGTTCCCCACCAAGAAGGACATTGCCCGGACCATTTACGGCCTGGCCCTTTTCACCAGGGATTTAGACCCCTCCGTGACCCTGGAGCGTTTTGAAAGAGGAGCGGGAGGCTTTCACTACTCCCTGGACCAGATAGTCGGCTGGGCCAACGCGATCGAAGAAAAGAAACAGGCCTTTTTCACCCGGGAGGAAGAGGCTTTTCTGAACAAGCTGGTCGAAGACAAGGTCATACTGAAGGTCCAGGGCCGGTACGTCTCGCTAAGACAGGTGAGCCATGTTCTGGGAGCCGCGCCCATGCAGAACAAAAGCCTGGTCTTGAACCTCGACCATGAGCGCCTGCACGTATTTTGGGATGAAGACCGGTCTTTCCAGGACAGTTACATCAGGAGGTGGCGGGCTCTGTCCGAGGCGGACAAGGAGGCGGTATACAGCCAGTTGAAGGGTTATAATAAAGAGAACGAAATGCTGATCATAGAAGAATGGGCGGTCCGGCAGAACGAACAGAAACCATTCTGGAAAAAATAACGAGGCGGAAAGGGGGTGAGTCGCGGCTTACTCTCGATTATTGTTTCAAGGATCATCGTAAACCTGAAAAGTAAAGGAGGAAGCAATCATGAGGCGTTCGTCGTTATTAACCCTTTTTGCAGTGCTGCTGGCCCTGGCCTTCGCGGTGAGCCTCATCGGCCCGGCGTCAGCCCAGAAGCGTCAGACCCGGGACTTGGTTTTCGAGGACGAAGACACCAAAGGCGCCCAGAAACCGGCCGAAAAGGACAAACAGGCCGTGGTCAAAGTAAAGGCCACCGTATTGTTGGACCGGGGCGGCGAGGTGAAACAGGTCCTGCCCAGCCATGAATTCAAGTCCGGCGACAAGGTCAAGATCGTTTACACCACCAATATTGACTGCTACGTTTACTGGCTGTCCCAGGGTTCTTCCGGCGACCATTACATGCTCTTCCCCAATGAAAAGGTGGGCATGGACAACTGGGTGAAGAAGAACATGGAAAACCTCGTTCCGGTGAAAGGCACCTTCAAGTTCGATGAAAAGAAGGGCGTGGAGAAGATACTCCTGGTCATGGCCCCGGAAAAGATCCCCGAACTGGACGAGGCGGCCAAGGTGGCCGCGATCAAGGGCGGTACGGTCAAGAAAATAGAAGAGAAGCAGGACTCGGGCCGCAAGACCCGGGACCTAGTCTTCGAGGATGAAGAGAACAAGGACACCGGCGTTTCCACCCAATCCCAGGTCAGCAAGGACATCAAGCAACCTTTTGTCGTAGCCTTCGAGCTCAAGCACAACTAGTCGCCTCCAGCCGGCGCCCTCCGGGCGCCGGCCTGTTATCACGAGGAGCACAAGTTAAGTTGACTGTTGAAACGTCATCCCCGTGAAAGCCGGAATCCAGCCCGCCAGAAAACCTGGACTCCCGCTTTTACGGGATGGACGGGAGAAACGCCTTTTTTAAGAAAGGCCGCAACTTATATTACGCTCCAGATAATTACTCAAATTCGATCTGAAACACGACCGGAAAACAGGAGGGAACATGAAAGATTTCTATAGAAATAACCGCAAGCTGCTGCTGGTGTTAGGATTTATTCTGCTGGCCGCCGCCATTGTCTGGGCCGCGGCTGAACTGTCCGGCCAGGCCAACTCGATGGCTCAGGACGCGGGCAGCAGTTCCGCCGACATGGAGATGACCACGCTCAACACGGTCAAGAAGCCGGCCAAAACCAAGGATTCACCCCAACCTCCCCCCTGCGATTGGGCCAAGGAAAGACAGATCAAGAGCCAGCTTGACGCCAACGACGCCAAGTACAAGGCTTTGCGCGACCGGGCCAAGAGCGAAATGAAGTCGGCGGGCAAGGTCGCGCCCGGCACCAAGGACGCCGTGATGGCTTCGGCCAGGGAGTTCAAGGGCCTGTGCGATCAGTACGCGGCCATGTGGGACGCTTGCAAGTGCTATACCCGGGGCAAGACGGCCCGCAAGAGCGGTGAATCCCGGATGAGCAGCGCCGAGGTGCTGGTCAGCGAAATTGACGAGGGCAAGCTGAGCAAGATGCAGGCGGCCCAGGACGCAATGAAGACGGCCCGCCGCGAATACGCCTCTGAAGCCGCGGCCGGCGGTGAAATCAGCGACGCGGACAAGGCTGACCTGAAGTCCACCGTGGTGCCGCAGATACAGACCCTGACCGGCCAGGTCCAGACCCTGGTGACCGGCGTCACCCAACTCCTGGGCGACATCCAGAAAGGCGCCACGGGTGGAGGCTTGAGCTCTATTACCAGCATGGCCAAGACGGCGGCCAGCGGCGGCGGCGCCAGTGACATCGCTTCCAAATTGCTCAAACCCGTAACCACCTTGCTTTCCGTGGCCAAGGGCATGTTGGCCAACGTCCAGGCCCTTATGTCCGACGCCCAAACCTTGATCACGGGTTCGCCTTCAGCCGCCGGCGCGGTGGCCGGCGCAGGGGCCAAGAAGATGGGTCCCTGTTTTGTTGGAGCAGCCGAAGAATAAGACCCTTGGTCCGGGCGGATTCTAAGTCCGCCCGGACGTAACAATTGTGCTCCCTAGGGCGGATTCCACCTCGACCCGTCAGGGATCAGAATTGTTCCCCGAGCCGTGACTCGGCCCCGAGGCGGGATGATTAACCGACCGCCGGGTCCGCCGGCGTAAAGGCCTGGGTATGGTTTGATCTCGCTGTTTCCAGCTCATAGGAGGTAGCCCGTGAAGCATCCGAAAGTCATCCTGGTGGGTCTAGTGGTCTTCCTGGCCGCGGCCGGCCTAGCCTGGTCCCAGAGCCTGGACGACCATATGAAAAAAGCCAACGACCTGTTCAAGAACAAGGATTATAACGGCGCCATTACCGAACTCAGGAAAGCTTTTGACCTGGCCAAGAAGGACAACCCGGCCCAGGCCCAACTCATCCAGATGAATATCGGCGTCAACTATGTCCGCCTGGAGAAATATCCGGAAGCCATCAAGGAATTCGAGGCGGCGTTGGCTCTGCACAAGACCCCTGATCCGAAAATCGACCTGGCTTTGCACCGCAATCTGGCCACGGCCCATTACAGCCTGGGACATTATGCTCTGCGGGCCAGCATACTGGAAGGGCTTCTCAAACGGGTCAAGACCATTGACGACGAGACCAAGGCCGATCTCCTGCTGCAATTGGCCGACGCCTATCGCCGCAACGAGGTTCATTCCAAGGCGGTGCAGTATTATCAAGAAGCGGTCAAGCTTCTGGAAAAGATCAAGAAGCAGGACCGGCAGGCCCTGGCCTTGACGGCCATGGGGCTTTCCCAATCCAAGCTGGGCGAGTTCGATCCGGCCGTAAAGAGCCTGGAATCGGCCCTGGGACTGGCCAAGAACCTGAAAAACGCTCAGAACACGGCCGAATCCTACAGCAACCTGGGCATCATCCGCTGGGACCAGGGCGATTATCCCAAAGCCCTCGAACTGATCACCCAGGCCAAGGAAGTCGAGGTCAAGGAGAGCCTGAAAAGGAATTTGAGCGCTGATTTCAACAACGAAGGCCTGATATATAAAAGCGTGGGTCTGTATCCCAAGGCCCTGGCCGCCATCGAGGAATCCTTGAAGATCGCCCGCGAGGTCAAGGACAAGCGCTCCGAAGCCATCGCCCTGTCCAACCGGGCCTTGATCCATCGCATCCAGGGCCGGAACGCCGAAGCCCTGAAGGACTACCAGGCCGCCCTCAAGATTTATGAAGACGAGAAGTTCAAGGAAGGTACGGCGAGTTGCCGGCTCGGTCTGGGCAAGCTTTACGAGGTCCACGAACATGACTACGGCCAGGCCCTGGATAGTTACCAGAAGGCTCTGACCCTATACCGCGAACTGGGGAACCTGACCTATCAGGCCGAGGCCCTCAACCAGATCGGCCGGGCCTTGAGAAAGAGCATCGATCCCAAAAGAAGCAGCCGGGACCTGGTCTTCGAGGAAGAAGAACCCAAGCTGGTCAAGGTATCGCCCGAGGAAGCCAAGGAAAAATCTCTGGCCGCCTACAAGGAGGCCTTGGACCTGGCCAAGAAGGTCAACAAGAAAGAGGCTGTCTGGAGCGCCCAGCAGGGTATCGGCTATGCCCTGCGCAGCCAGGGCAAGGACGAGGAGGCCTTCACTTACTACAAGGACGCCATCGATACGGTGGTCGGCATCAAGGGCGGCCGGTCGGATTCGGAACTCATGGCCAATTACCTCAACGACAAGGAAGACCTGTTCACCGAGGCCATCGAGCTTTTGAGCGCCCTGTACGCCAAGACCAAGAAGCCCGAATACCAGAAACTGATGATGCAGTACGACGAGATTTACAAGAACGAAGTGATGAAAGTGTCCCTGACCGGGGCCAAGCTCCAGTTCCAGGATACAAAGAAATCAGGACTCTTCGATCAGATTCAGAAGGCCCTGGCCGAAAAAGACAAGGTGGATGACCTGTCGGCCCAGCAGCAGAATATACTGGCCCAGAAACCGGTCAAGGACGAGGACAAGGCCGAACTGGACCAGAAGAAAAAGGACGTGGACACCGAAAACAAGATGCTCCAGACCAAGGCCAAGAAACTGGATATGACCATCCAGCAGCTTCTGGAGCAATGGAAAAAACAGTATCCGGCCGACGCCGGGATGTTCGACAGCTCGGCCAAGGTGGACGTGGCCGTCATACAGAAAGCCTTGAAGGACGACCAGGCCCTGATCCAATACTTTCCCCTGCGGGACAAGCTGTCCATCCTGTGCCTGACCAATAAAGAGATCAAGGCCGCGGACGTGGAAATCCCTTATGAAGAACTGGCCAGCCTGATCAGGGATAAGTTCACCTACGAAAACATCGAACTCTACGGACACCAGAAGACCGACCGGTCCGAAGAGGATTCCTTCAAATACTGTAACAAAATCCTTAACCGGCTCTACACCGTTCTCCTGGCGCCGGTCGAGGCCGAGATCGCCAAGAAAACGATGCTCATCATCGTGCCCAGCAAGTACATCGGCTACGTTCCCTTCTCGGCCCTGGTGACCAAACTGGAAGGAGACCAGCCCAGGTATCTGGTCCAGGACAAGAACGTCACCTACATCAGATTATCGTTCTTCAACCAGGTCTTCGGTCAGAAGAAGAAGATCGAGTTCACCAAGAACAAGCTCATCGCCGTGGGCAACCCCACACACGTTTATCTGAAGGAGGGCGGCCTGCCAGATCTGCCCGGCGCCGAACAGGAGATCAAGGGGGCCATGGAAACAGCCAAGGAGAAAAAACTCCAGGGCACCGAAGCCATGTTCCGCCAGGAAGCCACGGAGACGGCCTGGAGGGAAAAAGTGACTAAAACCCAGTACAGCATCTTCTATTTCGCCACCCACGGCGTGCCCTTCGCCGAAATCCTTTACGACCGCAAAGCCAAAATTGGACCCGGGCTGGCCAAGATGAAGAAGCGGCTGGAAACGATGACGGATGACCAGAAGAAAAAGGAATTGGAGGACCGGATTAAGCGCGTGGAGGGGTTCGAGAAGTTCTGCGACGAAACCTTCAAGTCCAAGTCGCCCCTCAATGGCTTCCTGTACATGTCTTACACCGGCCAGGAAAAACAGGATGGAGTGCTGACCCTCAAGGAAATCATGGAGATGCCCGAATCGGTCTTCAAGCAAGCCAACCTGGCCATCCTGTCCGCCTGCAACACGGCCGTGACCTATTCGCCCAAGGTGGATGATAAAATCCGCAAGGAGACCGAATCGGTCGAGGTGGACAAGGAACTGGTCGCCGCCGGCTGGACGCCGGGAGTAGACCAGATCTGCCTGTCCGACACCTTCATGAAGCGCAACTTCAACAGCGTCATGGGCACGCTCTGGTTCGCCGACGACAAGGCCACCGGTTTCATCATAGCCCAATTTTTCAAGAACCTGGGCGAGAAGGTTCCGTCCGAGGCCCTCAGACAAGCGCAACTGGCCTACCTGGAGAAACCGCCCATGGGACCGGATTACACCAAGGTGCCCAGGCATCCTTATTATTGGGCCGTGAGCGCCATCTTCGGCGAATGACGGCTGGTTAGACCGGTCATGAGGCCGACATAAAAATAAAGGAGAAAAAATGAGAAAATCGTCCCGTATAAATCTGATAGGCGTTATGACCGTTCTGATACTTGCCCTGGCCTCGGGATCGGTCCTGGCCAAGGACGATCCGGTGACGGCCTTCAAGAAACTGGGGGAATTGGCCGGGAAGAAGGACTGGGGAGGATTCTGGGACGGCTGCGAGAAATCCACGCAACAGACCATGGGTAAATTATTCTTGTTCGTCGTGTCCCTGGGCTCCCTGGACAAGCCGGACCTGCAGGCCAAACTGCAAAAAGAGTTCGGCGAGATAAACCCGGAAGCCGAAACCAAGATAACCAAAGCTCAGTTTATCAGCCTCATGAAATTATTGGACGAAATGGGCAAGGACGCCGGGTCGCCGGAAGAAGGCTTTCAATCCGATGAAGTGGTGGAAAAGGAACGCAAGGGTGACCGGGCCATTTTATCGGTCAAGACCCAAAAGGACAAACCACCGGAAGACATAATCATGGTCCTGGAAGATGGGGCCTGGAAGTTCTTCATGCCCGATCCTTTCAAGGACATGGCCAAGGACAAGACGGAAAAGACCCCGCCGTCCGCGGCCGGACCCTCGACCCCCTCGGCGCCTTCGGCCCCCGCGGCTCCGGAAAAAGAAGCGCCCGAGGCGAAAGCCAAGAAGGCCCTGGAGAAGTATTTCAAATAACCTTCCTTCACCGGCGGCAAAAGGGGGCGGAAACCATGATCGGCCCAGGATCGGGACCAACGTTCAGACCGATTTCGATCACCGCGGCCCTGGCGGTGATCATTGTTTTCTGCTCCCTGGCCGCCTGGGCGCAAAGTCCAGGTTTAACCCAAACTGCTCCCAAAGAACCGGGGTCAGGTGAAGCCGTTCCCCTGGACCTGCCCAAGCTGGGTGGATCGGATCAAGCCATCGCCGATGTATTCAAGGCCATTAAACCGAAGAAGGAGATCGTTGACGTTCTGGCCGAAGAACCCAAGCCGGGCAGGCCCAAACCTGAAATAGCCATCTACCTGCTTTTCAAGATCAACGGCACGGAACTGGCCGATGAACGATCGAAGGCGCAGTTGGACGAGGCCGGCTCGGCCCTCGCTTCTCCGGAGTTGAAGAACCACCGCTTCGAAACCGCCGGTCACACGGACAACACCGGCGATTCCAAATATAACCAGTCGTTATCCCAGGCCCGGGCCGAGGCGGTCAGGGACTATATCATCAAGCAGCATAAGGTTGACGCGGCCAGGCTGACCGCCCGGGGTTATGGCCAGACCAGGCCTTTGGCCTCCAACGACACGGCTTTGGGGCGGGCCCAAAACCGCCGGGTCTCGTTCACGCGGCTGGACTAAGTTTGGGCCAGGCGTCTGGGCGCGTTTTTGTGCCCGCCTCTCTTGACAAAACCTGACCCATACTTTAATTTTAAATAGTAAATAGAGGATTGATGGCCCAATGAGGGTCATATTTTTCAGCGGCCTTGGCGGGCTTGGGGGAGCCTTAAAAAGGCCAATAAAAAACAATGTTGTAAGAAGCGACCTAGGGGAGGCTTACGGAAGGGCAATGATTTGGGCATAGACTAGGTAGCCACTATCAGCTCAACTCCGAAACCATCTTGTGGGGCAAAGATGGCTAATCTGTTTCACCCATTTCGCTTTTCGATAGTCCCCCCTGGATTTCGACCAGCCAGTCAGTCGGTCTTTTCTCCCTATCCACACGGACCAGCGTTTCTCGCCGCCGATGATACGGGCCTAATAAATGGTTTAAAACCACAAACTTAATAGGAGGCTGTTTATGGCCACGAAGCTACCTAATGAAGAACTGGACATCAAACTGCTTCTCAAGGCCTTGACCGAGTATAAACGGGGCAACTTCAACATCCGCCTGCCCATCGAGTGGACGGGCCTGGCCGGCAAAATCGCCGACACGTTCAACGACATTGTCGAGACCAACCAGACCATAGCCACGGAATTGGAACGGATAGGCGAGGCGGTAGGCCGGGAAGGTAAAATCAAAGAACGGGTTTCAGTTTCAGGACTGACCGGAAGCTGGGCGGGCGAGGTTGATTCGATCAACTCCCTGGTCACCAACCTGGTCCAGCCCATGACCGAGATGTCCCGGGTTATCGGGGCGGTGGCTGAAGGCAACCTGTCCCAGGCCATGCCCTTGGATGTGGAAGGCCGGCCGCTCAAAGGTTCGTTTCTGGCCTCGGCCCAGACGGTCAACACCATGCTCAGCCAGCTCAGTTCCTTTGCCGCGGAAGTGACCCGGGTGGCCCGGGAAGTGGGCACGGACGGCAAGCTAGGCGGACAGGCCGAAGTCAAAGGCGTCTCGGGCGTGTGGCGGGACTTGACCGACAGCGTCAACCGCATGGCCAACAACCTGACCGACCAGGTCCGCAATATCGCCGAGGTGACCACGGCCGTGGCCAAGGGCGATCTGTCCCGCAAAATCACCGTGGACGCCAAGGGCGAAATCCTCGAACTCAAGAACACGGTCAACACCATGGTGGACCAGCTAAGCTCCTTCGCCGCGGAGGTGACGCGCGTGGCCCGGGAAGTGGGCACGGACGGCAAGTTAGGCGGCCAGGCCGTGGTACAGGGCGTGGCCGGCACCTGGAACGACCTGACCGACAGCGTCAACCGCATGGCCAACAACCTGACCGACCAGGTCCGCAACATCGCCGAGGTGACCACGGCCGTGGCCAGAGGCGACCTGTCCCGCAAGATCACCGTGGACGCCAAGGGCGAAATCCTCGAACTCAAGAACACCATGAACATCATGGTGGACCAGCTCAGTTCCTTTGCCGCGGAAGTCACCCGGGTGGCCCGGGAAGTGGGCACGGACGGCAAGCTAGGCGGCCAGGCCGAGGTGCCGGGCGTCTCGGGCACCTGGAAGGACCTGACCGACAGCGTCAACCTCATGGCCAGCAATCTAACCGACCAGGTCCGCAACATCTCGGACGTGACCATTGCCGTGGCCGGCGGGGATCTGTCCCGCAAAATCACCGTGGACGTCCGCGGCGAGTTTCTGCGGCTCAAGAACACCATCAACACCATGGTGGATCAACTCAGTTCCTTTGCCGCGGAAGTCACCCGGGTGGCCCGGGAAGTGGGCACGGACGGCAAGCTGGGCGGCCAGGCCGAGGTGCCGGGCGTCTCGGGCACCTGGAAAGACCTGACCGACAGCGTCAACCAGATGGCCAGCAATTTGACCAGCCAGGTCCGCAACATCGCCCAAGTGACCATGGCCGTGGCCAAGGGCGACCTGAGCAAGAAAATCACCGTGGATGCCTTGGGTGAAATCCTCGAACTCAAGAACACCATCAACACCATGGTGGACCAGCTCAGTTCCTTTGCCGCGGAAGTGACCCGGGTGGCCCGGGAAGTCGGCACTGAAGGCAAGTTGGGCGGTCAAGGCGAGGTGCCGGGTGTCTCGGGCACCTGGAAGGACCTGACCGATAGCGTCAACCAGATGGCCAGCAACCTGACCGGTCAGGTGCGTAACATCGCCGAGGTGACCACGGCCGTGGCCGGCGGCGACCTGTCCAAGAAGATCACCGTGGACGTCCGCGGCGAGTTTTATCAACTCAAGGATACCATCAACACCATGGTGGATCAGCTCAACGCCTTTGCCTCGGAAGTCACCCGGGTGGCCCGGGAAGTAGGCACTGACGGCAAGCTCGGCGGCCAGGCCGACGTAAAAGGTGTGTCTGGAGTATGGAAAGACCTGACCGACAACGTCAACTTCATGGCCGGCAATCTGACCGGACAGGTGCGCAACATCGCCCAGGTGACCATGGCCGTGGCCAAGGGCGACCTGTCCCGCAAGATCACCGTGGACGCCAAGGGTGAAATCCTCGAACTCAAGAACACCATCAACACCATGGTGGATCAGCTCAGCTCCTTTGCCGCGGAAGTGACCCGGGTGGCCCGGGAAGTCGGCACTGAAGGCAAGTTGGGCGGTCAGGGCGAGGTGCCGGGCGTCTCGGGCACCTGGAAGGACCTGACCGACAGCGTCAACCAGATGGCCAGCAACCTCACCGGTCAGGTCCGCAACATCGCCGAGGTGACCACGGCCGTGGCCGGCGGCGACCTGTCCAAGAAGATCACCGTGGACGTCCGCGGCGAGTTCCTGCTGCTCAAGGAGACCATCAACACCATGGTGGACCAACTCCGGGCCTTTGCCTCGGAAGTGACCCGGGTGGCCCGGGAGGTGGGTACGGACGGCAAGCTCGGCGGCCAGGCCTACGTGCAGGGCGTGGCCGGCACCTGGAAGGACCTGACCGACAGCGTCAACCAGATGGCCAGCAACCTGACCAACCAGGTGCGGAACATCGCCACCGTGACCACGGCCGTGGCCAACGGCGATCTGACCAAGAAGATCACCGTGGACGCCTTAGGCGAAATCCTCGAACTCAAGAACACCATCAACATCATGGTGGACCAACTCGGCTCCTTCGCCTCCGAGGTCACGCGCGTGGCCCGGGAAGTGGGCACGGAAGGCAAACTGGGCGGCCAGGCCACGGTCAGAGGCGTGGGCGGCACCTGGAAGGACCTGACCGACAGCGTCAACCAGATGGCCAGCAACCTCACCGGCCAGGTCCGCAACATCGCCGAGGTGACCACGGCCGTGGCCAACGGCGACCTGTCCAAGAAAATCACCGTGGACGTCCGCGGCGAGTTTCTCCAACTCAAGGACACCATCAACACCATGGTGGACCAACTCCGGGCCTTCGCCTCGGAGGTTACCCGGGTGGCCCGGGAAGTGGGGACTGAAGGCCGCCTGGGCGGACAGGCCATTGTCCAGGGGGTGGCCGGCACCTGGAAGGACCTGACCGACAGCGTCAACCAGATGGCCAGCAACCTCACCGGTCAGGTGCGCAACATCGCCACCGTGACCACGGCCGTGGCCAACGGCGACCTGTCCAAGAAAATCACCGTGGACGCCTTGGGCGAAATCCTCGAACTCAAGAATACCATCAACATCATGGTGGACCAGCTCAACGCCTTTGCCGCGGAAGTGACCCGGGTGGCCCGGGAAGTGGGCACGGACGGCAAGCTCGGCGGCCAGGCCGTGGTCCGCGGCGTGGGCGGCACCTGGAAAGACCTGACCGACAACGTCAACCTGATGGCCAGCAACCTGACCGACCAGGTGCGCGGCATCGCCCGCGTGGTCACCGCCGTGGCCATGGGCAACCTCAAGCTGAAGCTGACCCTCCAGGCCAAGGGCGAGATCGCGGCCTTGGCCGAAACCATCAACAACATGATCGATACCCTGGCCACTTTCGCCGACCAGGTTTCGGGCGTGGCCCGGGAAGTGGGCGTCGAGGGCAAGTTAGGCGGCCAGGCCAACGTGCCCGGCGCGGCCGGCACCTGGAAGGACCTGACCGACAACGTCAATCAACTGGCGGCCAACCTGTCCAACCAAGTCCGGGCCATCTCGGAAGTGGCCACGGCCGTGACCAAGGGCGACCTGAGCCGGGCCATCCGGGTCGAGGCTTCGGGCGAAGTGGCCACCCTGAAGGACAACATCAACGAGATGATCTCCAACCTGCGCGAGACCACCCAGAAAAACCAGGAACAAGACTGGCTCAAGACCAACCTGGCCAAGTTCACCCGGATGCTCCAGGGCCAGAAGGACCTGATCACCGTAGCCAGGATGATCCTGTCCGAACTGGCGCCGGTGGTCAACTCCCAGCACGGGGTCTTTTACGTCGCCGATACCGCCAAAACGGAAGCCAAGCTCAAGCTATTGGCCTCGTACGCCTTCAAGGAGCGGAAAAACCTGTCCACCGAATACAAGATCGGCGAAGGATTGGTCGGACAGTGCGCCTTCGAGAAGGATCGCATCCTGCTGACCAACGTGCCCGGCGACTACATCCAGATCACTTCCGGCCTGGGCGAGGCCAAACCTTTGAATATCGTTGTCATCCCGGTCCTGTTCGAAGGCCAGGTCAAAGCGGTGGTCGAGCTGGCCTCGTTCGAGTATTTCAGCCCCATCCATCAGACCTTCCTGGACCAGCTCACGGAAAGCATCGGCATCGTTCTCAACACCATCGAAGCCAACATGCGCACGGAACAGCTTCTGCAGCAATCCCAGTCCATGGCCCAGGAGCTCAAGAGCCAGCAGGAAGAACTCCAGCAAACCAACGAGGAACTCGAGGAAAAAGCCAAGCTGCTCGAGGAACAGAACGCCGAGGTGGAGCGGAAGAACCGGGAGGTCGAGCTGGCCAAGCAATCGCTCGAGGAAAAGGCGGCCCAATTAGCCGTGACCTCGAAGTACAAGAGCGAATTCCTGGCCAACATGTCCCATGAACTGCGGACGCCGCTCAACAGCCTGCTGATCCTGTCCAAACAACTGGCGGACAATCAGGAAGGCAACCTGACGGCTAAACAGATTCAGATGTCCGCCACCGTCCATTCCTCGGGCGGAGACCTGCTCAACCTGATCAACGACATCCTGGACCTGTCCAAGATCGAGTCCGGGACGGTGAGCCTGGATTTGACCGACCTCTCCTTCTTTGAGGTGCGCGACTTCGCGGAGAGAACCTTCCGGCACGTGGCCGAAACCAAGAAGCTCGATTTCAACATCGAACTGGCCCCTGACCTGCCGCGGGCCATCCATACCGACGGCAAGCGTCTCCTGCAGGTGCTCAAGAACCTCCTGTCCAACTCCTTCAAATTCACCAGCCAGGGCCAGGTGGGCTTGAAGATCGAGCGGGCGACCCGGGGCTGGAGCCGGAACAATGACGCTTTGAACCGGGCGCCGATGGTCATCGCCTTTTCCGTGGCCGACACGGGCATCGGCATTCCCGAGGACAAACAGATGCTCATCTTCGAGGCTTTCCAGCAGGCGGACGGCACCACCAGCCGCAAGTACGGCGGCACCGGGTTGGGGCTGTCCATAAGCCGCGAGATCGCGCGGCTCCTGGGCGGCGAGATTCGTCTGGTCAGCCAGGTGGGTCGAGGCAGCACCTTTACCTTGTATTTGCCCCAGTCTTATGTGGCCGTGGGCGGGCCGTCCCGGCCGAGTCGCGGCAGCGGGATTGAAGAAGGCCCGGACCCGAAGATATCCTTCCCCGTCGCCGAATCGGGAACGGCGCGCCCGTTCTCCGCGCCGGCCGCGAAAGAAGTCCAGGCCGCGGCCGCGCCGGTCAGCGACGATCGCGCCGACCTGAAGCCGGGCGACAAGGTGTTATTGATCGTCGAGGATGACCTGACCTTCGCCAATATCCTGTATGAACTGGCCCATGAAAAAGGGTTCAAGGCCGTGATCGCCGTGGAGGGGGCCGGGGCCCTGGCCCTGGCCCGGGAAATCCAGCCCGACGCCGTCACCCTGGACATCAATCTGCCGGACCTGGACGGCTGGCAAATCCTGAACCGCTTGAAGGAGGACCCGGCCACGAGACACATTCCCGTGCACGTGATCACCGTGGAAGAAGACCGCCTGCGCGGCCTGGAAAAAGGGGCCAAGACCTTTCTGACCAAACCGGTGAACAAGGAAACCCTGCTCGAGGCTTTCGAGGAGATCAAACGGTTTTCCGAACAACCGGTGAAGAACCTCCTGGTGGTGGAAGACGATCCCATTGATCGAGAGGCCATCATGAACCTGATCGGCAACGGCGACGTCCAGATTACGGCCGCGGCCACCGGCCAGGAGGCCCTCGAGGCCCTCCGGCGCCAGAAATACCATTGCGTGGTTCTGGACCTGGTCCTCCCGGACATCAGCGGCTTCGAAGTCCTCGAGCGCATGAGCCTGGACGAGGCGATGAAGGAAGTCCCGGTCATCGTTCATACGGCCAAAGACCTGACCCGCAAGGAGGAGTCCCGTCTGCGTCGTCTGGCCAAAACCATCATCATCAAAGGGGTCCGCTCCCACGAGCGGCTCCTGGACGAGACGTCGCTTTTTCTGCACCGGGTTCACAGCCGGCTGCCCAAGGAAAAACGGGAGATGATGGAACGGCTGCACCAATCGGATACGGTTCTGGCCGGCAAAACCGTGCTGATCGTAGATGACGACATCCGTAACATCTTTGCCCTGACCAGCGCCTTGGAGCGGTTCGGATTGAAAGTCGTCCCGGCCGAGAGCGGGCCGGACGGCCTCATGTTGTTGAAGAACACTCCGAATATTGATGCCGTCCTTATGGACATCATGATGCCGGAGATGGACGGGTACGAAGCCATGCGCCAGATTCGGGCCATGTCCAACTTCAAGGACCTGCCCATCCTGGCCCTGACGGCCAAAGCCATGAAAGGCGACCGGGAGAAGTGCATCGAGGCCGGGGCTTCGGACTATATCTCCAAGCCCGTGGACGTCGAGCAACTCGTTTCCATGCTGCGGGTCTGGTTGTTCAAGTAAAGGGGAACCGGCTTCATGCCCGACGCTCAAGTCGACGCGGCCCCGGATCAGGTCGATGTCCTGATCGTGGACGACAACCCGCATAACCTGGAGGCCGTGGTCGCCCTCCTGGCCGATCTCTGTCGGGTGATCTCCGCCGGGTGATCCGCCGGCACGGTGGCCGGGTCTGGACCGAGGGTGCGCCGGGCCGGGGGGCCGCATTTTATTTCACCTTACCGGGACCGGAGTGATACTATCGCCCTGGTGGTAATACGCCTATCGAGCGAGGCTGACCTTGAACCGGACCAACTCCGCCTTTATGGAAGATTTGGAAGTACGCCTGCTCTTGGAAGGAATCTATAACCAGACCGGTTATAACTTCCTGGATTACGCCAAGGCTTCCCTTAAACGCCGCATCCGCCACTTCCTGGCCGCGGAAGGACTGGAGACCGTCTCGCGTCTCCAGGACAAGGTTCTGCATGATCCGGGTTGCCGGGAACGGTTTTTCCTGGCCCTGTCCGTGCAAACCACGGCCATGTTCCGGGACCCGCTGTTTTATCTGGCTATCAGGAGGGAGGTTGTGCCTCTCCTGAAGACTTATCCCTTTGTCCGGGCCTGGGTGGCCGGCTGTTCCACCGGCGAGGAGGCCTACTCCCTGGCCATCCTGCTCCAGGAAGAAGACCTGACTGAAAAATGCCTGATCTACGCCACCGACTTCAATGAGCCCGTGCTGAAGAAGGCCCAGAGCGGCATCTTTCCCTTGCCGGCCATGAAGGAATACACCGCCAACTACCTCCAGGCCGGCGGCCGCGATTCTTTCTCCAGCTATTACACCGCCAAATATGAAAACGCCATTCTTAGGGCCGACCTGAAGAAAATGATCTGCTTCGGCCAGCACAACCTGGTGACCGACGCTTCTTTCAACGAGTTTCACCTCATCCTGTGCCGCAACGTGATGATCTATTTCAACCGGGAACTGCAGAACCGGGTCCACCGGCTGTTGTATGACAGCCTGGTCACGTTCGGATTTCTGGGGCTGGGCGACAAGGAATCCCTGGCCCTGACCCCCTGCGCCGACAGTTATGAAAGGCTGGACCCGGACCGGAAGTTGTATAGGAAGATCAATAGAGGGTAGTCCTGGAAACTTGGATACCGCGGCCTATAAATTGATCGTCATCGGCGGTTCGGCCGGAGGGCTCCAGGCCATGCGGACCCTGCTCGGCCTGTTGCCAACCGGCTTCAAAACACCGCTGGCGGTCGTCCTCCACCGCCAGGCGGGCACGACGGGTTTGTCCGCCGTTTTGCAACAAAACAGCCCTTTTCCGGTGCTGGAGGCCGAAGACAAAACCGAACTTCAACCGGGACATCTGTACCTGGCCCCGGCTGACTATCATTTGCTCGTCGAGGATGAGTCCTTGGCCCTGTCCACCGACGCGCCGGTGGCCAGCGCCCGGCCGTCCATTGACGTTCTGTTCGAGTCGGCGGCCGAGGCTTTCGGCCACCGGATCATCGGGGTGTTGTTGACCGGCAAGAGCCAGGACGGCGCGGCCGGCCTGGCCTCGATAAAAGAGCGGGGCGGCCTGGTCATCATCCAGGACCCCCGAACCGCCGAAGAAGGTTTCATGCCGGCCGCGGCCCTGGCCGCCGTCCCGGCCGTGGATTATGTGCTGCCTTTGCCGGAGATCGGAGCCGCTCTCAATCGGCTGACCGCCGAGCGGAAAAGCGAGTGATGCATGGATGAGGACAAGGAAAAGGTCAATATCCTGGTGGTCAACGACCGTCCGGACCAGCTTCTCTCCATAACGGAAGTGCTGGCGTCCCTGGGCGAAAACGTGATCGCCGCCGAATCGGGCAAAGAAGCCTTGCGGCACCTGATGAAGAACGATTTCGCCGTGATCCTCCTGGACGTCAACATGCCGGAGATGAACGGCTTCGAATTGGCGGAACTGATTCGCAAGAGGGGCAAGTCCAGGCACACACCGATAATATTTCTCACGGCCTCGGATCCAAGCGCGAACGGTCATCTGCGGGGTTATTCCCTCGGCGCCGTGGATTATATTTACGCCCCTTTCGATCAACAGGTGCTCCTGGCCAAGGTCCGGGCCTTTATTGACCTGCATCGGCAGGCCCTTAAAATCAAGAAACAGACGGAAGAACTGCAGGCGATCAACCAGAAGCTGATGGAGGAAATCCGGCTCAGAACGCGGGCCGAGAAGTCCCTGCGCCGGGCCGAAATCGAGTTGAAAAAAGCCAATGAAGAACTGGAAAAACGGGTGGCGGAAAGGACCGCCGAGCTTTTATACGCCAACATCGAACTGGATAGGGAGAACAAGGAACGCCGCGAGGCGGAACAAAGAGCGGCCGCGGCCGCGGCCCGCCTCGAGCATTTGATCAACTCGACCATGGTCATGGTCTATTCCTGCGAGCCCTCGGGTGAATTTCCGGCCAATTTCTTCAGCGCCAACACCAAGACACAGCTTGGCCATGATCCGCAAGACTTCATTGGCCAACCTTCTTTTTGGGTCAATAACATCCATCCCGAGGATCGAGAGGGTGTCCTGACCGATCGCCCCCGGCTTCTCGAAGAGGGCCATGATATCAAAGAGTACAGGTTCCGCCATAAAGACGGCCAATGGCGCTGGATGCGGGATGAAATGGCCATCGTCAGAGACGAGAGCGGCCGCCCCCTCGAGCTATGCGGCGCCTGGCTCGATATAACCGACCGCATCGAGGCCGAGTCCAAGGTCGCCCGCCTGGCTTCGGCCCTCGAGCAGATCGCCGAAAGCGTCTCCATACTGGACCTGAACCGGAGAATCTATTACGTCAATCCGGCCTTCGAACGGATGACCGGTTACTGTCTGGACGAAGTCGCGGGCCGGGAACCTGGATTCTTGATAACGGAAGCCCAGACGCCGGCTTTTTACGATTCCATTTGGACGACTTTGGACCAAGGGCGGGTCTGGTCCGGCGGGATGACCAATCAAAGGAAGGACGGCGTTCTTTATCAAGTGAAAGTGACCGCTTCGCCGGTCAAAGACGCAAACGGGCGTGTTATTGACTACGTCTTCGTCGGGCGGGACGTGACCACCGAAAAAGCCCTCGAGGCCCAACTGCGGCAAACCCAAAAAATGCAAGCCATAGGCACCCTGGCCGGCGGCATTGCCCACGACTTCAACAATATCCTCAACTCGATCATCGGCTATACCGAGGTGGCCCTCCTGGACCTGCCGCCCGATTGCCCGACCAGGGATGACCTGAATCAGGTGCTGAGCGCCGGAACCCGGGCCGCCGAACTGGTCAAGCAGATTCTGCTCATCAGCCGCCGCCGCGAACAGGAGTTGGGGCCGATGGAAGTCGACCCGATCGTCAAGGAAGCATTGAAGCTGCTCCAGGCCGCCTTGCCCGCCACCATCGAAATCAGGCAGGACCTCAAGCCGCATCTTGGCCCGATTCTGGGCGATCCCACCCAACTTCACCAGATCATCATGAATTTGTGCACCAACGCCAAACACGCCATGCAGGAAAAAGGCGGCGTTTTGGAAATCGGCCTCGAGCAAATCCGCTTTTACCAGGACGAACTGCTCCTAAAGCCGGAATTGAAACCCGGCGATTACCTGCGGCTGTCGGTCAGCGACACGGGTCATGGCATCCCCCTGGCCATCAGGGACCGCATCTTCGAGCCGTACTTCACCACCAAGGAGGCCGGGGAAGGAACCGGCCTGGGTCTGGCCGTGGTTAACGGTATAGTCAAGAACCTGGGCGGGACCATCACCGTTTACAGTGAAGTGAATCAAGGGACGGTCTTTCACGTCTATTTCCCCGTTTACCATTGGGATAAAACACCGGAGGCCGAAGCCATAGTGGCAACCACGGCCACCAGGGGTGAAGGACGGATAATGGCGATCGACGATGAAGAGAATCTAATCGCCGTGTATGAAAAAGCCTTGACCAGGCTTGGCTACGGTGTGGAAAGCTACACTTCCAGTTTGGAGGCACTGGAGGCCTTCCAGGCGGCGCCGCACCATTATGACCTGGTCTTGACCGATCAGACCATGCCTAAAATGATCGGGCTGGAACTGGCCCGGCAAATAAAACTCATCCGGCCCGATATCCCGATTATCCTGGCCACCGGTTTCGTAAGTGAAGCGACCGAAGAACAAGCCCGCCTGATAGGGATTGAACAGGTCCTGCCCAAACCGATGAAAATGGCCAAGCTCTCGGAAACAATCAAATCGGTACTTGAGAGAAAAAACAAGAACGCCGGCGCCGGGTGAATGGAGGGGGACTGGAGTCATAAACAGAGGCGGGAAAAGCATCCCAGGCCTCTTGGTTATTATGAAAATGGCGCCTGGCTTTGTGGGCGGGGATAAACCTCCCTACAAGTTGTCTGGGACGTTGGAGTCAGTCGAAGGAAGCCTTTTGGACCAAGAATCAAACCCTAGATTCTTTTGTGCCTGAATACAGATAATTGTAAAAACCAACCGCCGAATTTCAGTTTAACGCGCTCGTATTGTGATATAATTAAGTCATGCCCTTATAGGATTGGTGTCAGGGCCGATTCGATCACTCGGTACAAAGGGTTCAACCTGGGTGGCCACGTGATGGCGGTCCATGTCTAGGATGGCGTTTTCCACCGAATGGCTGCTCCAAATCCGAACGCGAGGAAAACTCCAGGCTTTTAAGGGATAAGGCCATGGTCTCATATTCCTAACTGGATTTCTCGCTGGAACTCGCCAGATCGGAACAAACCAAGGCGCCTTTATCGGCGGCGTCAATAGATGCGGCGGATGCGGGTCAAATTACCTCCATTCGGTCTCCAGGCGTTTGTTGGCCTCCTCGTCGGGCTCATTGTAGTTTCGTCGCCTTCGGCCGTCGAAAAACCCAATTCCCTCATCGTCTGCCTGCCCTCCTATATCGATTCCTTCGACCCGACCGATCATCGCAGCCGATTGACCCAATTGACCCTCAAGAACATTTACGAGAGCCTGACCGCGCGGGGCGACGATCTGGAGACAATCCCGGAACTGGCCAGAAGCTGGGAGCAGCTCGACCTCTTCACTTGGGAATTCAAGTTGAAGGAAGGCGTCTTGTTTCATAATGGCGACGAATTGACTTCGGAAGATGTCCGTTTTACCTTCGATCGGGTGTGCCAACCGGGTGGCCTGGAAGAGGGCCGGACCTCCCCCCGCGGGGAATTGTTCCAATCGATCGAGGGTGTCGAGGTCGTAGACCGGTACACGGTCAGGTTTCATACCCGCCGACCCTGGGCGGTCTTGCCCAAGATGCTCTCTCTGCAGGAGATACTCCCCCAAAAATACATGAAGGCGGTTGGCCCCGGGGGTCTCGCCCGTCGCCCCGTCGGAACCGGGCCTTTTCGGGTCGAGGCTTATCGCGAGGGCCTCCGTATCGAGCTGTCGCGATTCGCGGAGCACCGGGATTATGCCGGCCTGTCGGCCCAGGAAAAATCCGTCCGTGTTGGGCATTTGGTCTTCATGGTCGAACCCCGGGGAATCGACCAGATCGCCGACCTCAAACGTGGCCGGGCCGACCTGATCCTGAACATCCCGCCGAGCGCGGTGACGATCCTGGCCGCCTCGCCGGAGATCAACATCGTCAGCATGAGCCCCACCAGGAGTCACTTCGCCGAAATCAATTGTCGCCAACCGCCCCTGAACGATCCCCGGGTCAGGCAGGCCTTGAACCTGGCCGTGGACAGGAAGGCCGTGCTGGCCTCCCTCCTGCTGGGTCGGGGACAGGCGCTGCCCACGGTCTTGCAGCCGTCCTGTTTCGGTTATAATCAAGACTTGGCTCCTTATCCCCATGACCCGGCGAAGGCCCGGAAACTGCTGGCCGCGGCCGGTTATCCCCCGGATCGCCCCTTGTTGATCCACAGTCATGTCTCGAACCTGGACTTGGCCAACGCCCTGGCCCTTTTCTTTACCAAGGTCGGCCTAAAGGCCACGGTCCAGGCCACGCAAGATTACCGCCCCACGTCCCTGGGGCCCCAAGCGCCGTGGGATTTGTTCGTCGGCTCGTGGGGCAATTCGACCATGGACCCGGTGGACATCATCCCGCCCAAGTTCAGGAGCGACGGAACGGCTAATTTCTCCGGCTACGCCAACAAGACGCTCGACCATCTCATTGTTGAGGCCGAAGAAATGACGGACATGGCTATCCGGGCCGGGTACTATCATAGAATCCAGGAAATCATCCATCAAGACGCCCCCATGGTCTTCGGCTTTGCCGCCGACGAGATTTATGCTTTCCGCGGCAAAGTGCTTGGTTTCAAGCCCTCACCCACTGGTTTCCTGCGGCTGGAAAAGGTGCGGTTGGCGCCCGGAGGGTAAAACAATGTTTCTTTATCGTCTGCTGTTCAAGGACCGGAGCCTGTGGTTCAAGTTCTCCCTGATGACGGTCCTGCCTCTCCTCCTGGCGGCCGCCCTGCTGGTCCTGAACATCGTCGGCGCGGTGGAGAAGTCGATGATGGACAAGGCCCAGCAGGCGGTCCGGCACATGACGGATATTACCAGCCTGTCCATGTCCAGCGCCAACGTCATTTACAACAAGGATCTACTGGACAATTTCGTGACCAGCCTGGAAGGGGAGAAGGATATCGTCCTGGTGGCCGTGGTCGATGCCAGTGACGGCCGTATTCTGTCTCACAGTCACCGGGAAAGGGACGGCCGTTTGCACGATCCGGCTCTGTTTAAAAACGCGGCCCGATTGGAAACCCAGTCCAAGCGGGCCGACGCCGTCGAAGTCTACCTGTCGCCCCTGGTCATTCAGGGAAACAAATACGGCGACCTCATCGTAGCCTACACTTCGGAAAGAGTGATCCAGGAAGTCGCGTCGTTTCGGGCCAAAGTGGTGACCGCCACCGGACTGTCCGTCGTGGTGGGCCTGATCCTGGCCGTGGGGCTGGCCCGTTTTCTCAGCAGCCCGGTGCGTCTCATGTCCGACCAAGCCCGGAAGATCGGGGCCGGAGATTACGAACAGCGGGTCGTTTACTCCAGTCGGGACGCCCTGGGTGAATTGGCCGATTCCTTCAACGAGATGATGGCCAATCTCAGGGATCGCCGGATGCAGCTCGAGACCATCAACAACATAGCGGCCCAGTTGCACCAGAGTCTTCACCGGGAGGAAATCCTGAAAATGGCCGTGAAAATCCTGGGCGACTATACCGGCGCTCCTTCCGTTTCGATCTATCTCCTGGACCCGGCCGCGGGCCTTCTGCGGTTGGTCGATCAACACGGATTTTTGGATGGGACGCTGAAGGCGGGGGCGACTCTACCCTTGGAAGGCAGCCTGAGCGGTCTGGCCGTCAAGGAACGGGAAATAATCGTCAGTGAGGACCTCGCGGCCGACCACCGCGTTGAACCGCGAGTAAGAAAGCATCTTTTGGAAGACGGGTTCAGGGCCGTGGTCAGCATCCCCCTGCTTTACCATGACGAGGCCTTGGGCGTGGTCAACCTGATCTTCCACGACACGACCCCAATCAGGGCCGACCAGCGGGCCACCTTTCTTTCCGTGGGCCGGACCTTGGCCTTGGCTCTGTCCAACGCCGAATACGTGTCCCGGATCGAAGACGAAATCGAGGAAAGAACCAGGGTGGAAGAGGCCCTTAGACATTCCATCCAGGAGATGACCGCGCTCAACAACCTGGCCCACAAGACCGGCCGTCACCTGACGTTCAAGGATGTGGTCCGGGCGGCCTTGGAAAGCCTGGTCGAACCGATCAATCCGGACATGATCGTCATCTTCCTGCTGGAAGATGATCGTCTGGTCACCCAGGAATTCCATGCTCCCCACCTCTCCCTGTCCCAGGCCGACCTGGCGGAACACGTGGTCGGGCAGTGTTTGTGCGGGCACAGCGTTCAGGTCGGTCAATCCATCTACGTTGCGGATATGGAAAACGATCCCCGCTGCCGGCGCGACGAGTGCCGGAAGGCCGGGTTAAGCTCCTTTGCCGCGCTCCCCCTTATCGTCGGTGACGGCGTGATCGGGGTTCTGGGGCTGGGCACCAGGGAGAGAAGAGATTTCGGCCAGGAAGCCCGGTTCCTCGAAACCCTGGTCGGGCAGTTGTCGGTGGCCCTGATGAATGCCCGCCATTACGAACAAATCAGGAACCAGGCCGCCGAATTGGAAATCCGGGTAGCCGAACGGACGTCCGAACTGGCAGTAGCCATGGAAAAAGCCCGGGAAGCGGACCGGATCAAATCGGCCTTTCTGGCTTCCATGTCCCACGAACTGCGCACGCCGCTCAACTCGATCATCGGTTTTACCGGCATCCTGCTCCAGGAACTGCCCGGTCCGCTCAATCCCGAACAGAAGAAACAGATGGAAATGGTCAAGAACAGCGCCCGCCACCTGCTTGACCTGATCAACGACGTCCTGGACATTTCCAAGATCGAGGCCGGCCAGTTGGCCCTCTCGTACGAGCGTTTCGACTATCGGAAATTAGTGGACAAGGTCGTGCGGAGCGTCGGGCCGCTGGCGGAGAAAAAGGGACTGCGCTTCGATCTGAATCTGGAAGAAGGCCTGGCCGAGATTCGCTCCGATCGCCGCCGGATGGAACAGATTCTGATCAACCTGATCAACAACGCCATCAAGTTCACCGACCAGGGGCGCGTCAGCGTCGCCGCCAGACTGGCTGACGCGCGAGTCGTCACCACGGTCAGGGATACCGGGATCGGCATGAAGTCCGAGGAGATGGAGACCCTGTTCAAGGAGTTTCGCCAGTTGGACAGCGGCCTGGCCAGGCGTTTCGAAGGAACCGGGCTGGGACTGTCCATCTGCAAGAAGCTGGTGGAGATGATGGGCGGAAACATCCTGGCCGAAAGCGACGGCCCGGGCCTGGGCAGCGCCTTTACCTTCACCTTGCCCGTGGAAGGAGGCAATTAGATGCCAGGACGGGTCTTGGTTATCGAGGACAACGAGCAAAATATTTATTTGATGAAATTTATCCTGGAGAAGCACGGTTTCGAGGTCATTCAGGCCCGGGACGGCGCTTCGGGTATCGAAAAGGCCCGGGCAACCGCGCCCGACTTGATCCTCCTGGATATCCAACTTCCTGGTATGGACGGGTACACGGTGGCCCGAAGTCTTATAACCGACGCGGGCTTAATACGATTGCCCATCGTGGCCGTAACCTCCTACGCCATGGTCGGGGACAAGGAAAAAGCCCTCGCGGCCGGTTGCACGGGTTACATAGAAAAACCTATCAATCCGGACACGTTCGTGGCCGAGATTTCCAAGTTCCTGAACCGTCCGGCTCAATAAAGAGGTAGACCATGACCAAAATATTGATCGCCGACGACACTGAACAGAACCGATACTTCCTGGAAGCGTTGCTGACAGGCCATGGCTACGAGGTCCTATCCGCGATCAACGGCCAAGAAGCCTTGCGCCTCGCCAGGAACGAGCCCGTGGAATTGATCATCACCGATATCCTGATGCCCGTCATGGACGGATTCACCCTCTGCCGGGAATGGAAGAGCGATTCAAAGTTGTCCCGGATTCCCTTTGTCTTTTTTACCGCCACCTATACGTCTCCCAAGGACGCCGACTTTGGCCTGCGCCTGGGGGCCGACCGGTTTCTGCTCAAGCCCATGGACCCGGATAAGCTCATGGCGGCTATCGAGGAAGTTCTGAACCCAAAAACCGTGGGACGGACCCCAGCCGAGAAACCGCCCGAGGAGACCGTCTATCTTCAGGAATACAACCAGGCCTTGATCCGCAAACTCGAGGCCAAGATGGTCCAGCTCGAGGAGTCGAATCGCCGCCTGGAGACCGAGGTGCAAGTGCGCCGGAGGACCGAAGCCAGTTTGCTGCGTTATAAGACGGCTATCGAAAACGCGGCCGAATCCGTTATTCTGGCCGACTCTCGAGGCGTGATCGAGTACGTCAACTCCGCCTTTGAAAAAATGACCGGATTGGCCTCGAAGGAAGCGGTGGGCCGTTGTGTGGGCTTCTTGAAGGACGGCTGCCTCGACCAGGAGGGGCAGCAGGGTGGACTTTGGGATCCGCTCAAGGCCGGCGAAACGTGGCGGGGACATCTGACCTACAAGGTTGAAGACGGCGGAATCGCGGAAATGGAGTCCACCGTCTCGGCCATACCAGATAAATCCGGCGGGGTGAGCGGATATGTGTCCATCAGCCGGGACGTGACCAATGAAAAAGCCTTGGAGGCTCAACTGCGCCAGACCCAGAAGATGGAGGCCATAGGCAACCTGGCCGGCGGCATCGCCCACGATTTCAACAATATCCTCAACTCGGTCATCGGCTATACCGAGGTAGCTCTTCTGAACTTGCCTCCCGATTCGCCGATCAGGGATCAATTGAATCTTGTGCTGAGGGCCGGCATCCGGGCCGCCGAACTGGTCAAACAGATTCTACTCATCAGCCGCCGCCGCGAACAGGAGTTGGGGCCGATGGACGTCGGCCCGATCGTCAAGGAAGCCTTGAAGCTGCTCCGGGCCGCCTTGCCCTCCACCATCGAAATCAGGCAGGACCTCAAGTCGCATCTTGGCCCGATTTTAGGCGATCCAACCCAAATCCACCAGATTATTATGAATTTATGCACCAACGCCAAACAGGCCATGCAGGGAAAAGGCGGCGTCCTGGAAATCGGCCTGGAGAAAGTCAGCTTGAACCAGGACGAATTGCTCCTGAAGCCGGAATTGAAACCCGGCGATTACCTGCGCCTGTCGGTGGCCGACACCGGGTCTGGCATCCCGCTGGCCATCAGGGACCACATCTTCGAGCCGTACTTCACCACGAAGGAAGTCGGCGAAGGCACCGGCCTGGGCCTGGCCGTGGTGCACGGCATAGTCAAGAATCTGGGCGGGACTATCACCGTTTACAGCGAAGAGGGCCAGGGGACGGTCTTTCACGTCTATTTCCCCCTTTTCCATTGGGATAAAACACAAAAGGCCGAAGCCATGGAGGAAACCACGGCGGTCAGGGGCGAGGGGCGGGTAATGGCGATAGACGATGAGGAGGATTTAAGCGCCATTTACGATAGCGCCTTGTCCAGACTCGGCTATAGCGTCAAAAGTTACACTTCCAGTCTGGAGGCTCTCGAAGCCTTCCAGTCCAAGCCAGACGATTTTGACCTGGTCTTGACCGATCAGACCATGCCTAAGATGATCGGACTGGAACTGGCCCGGCAAATAAAACTCATCCGGCCCGATATCCCGATTATCCTGGCCACCGGTTTCGTAAGTGAAGCGACCGAAGAACAAGCCCGCCTGATAGGGATTGAACAAATCCTGCCCAAACCGATGAAAATGGCCAAGCTCTCGGAAACAATCAAATCGGTACTTGAGAGAAAAAACAAGAACGCCGGCACCGCCGGGTGACGAACGGGCGCAGGTCCCGCGTTTCGAGGGCGCACTACTGTGCGCCCCTACGGGAGATGGGGTTGTGGGTTGATAGGGGTAGGGAGGACCGGTTGAGTACCCGGTCCCCCCTCCCTCCGAACCGTACGTGCGGTTCTCCCGCATACGGCTCTCCGGTTGGTGGTTCACCGCCGAGCGGATTGACAGGCCAGGGCAC
>JBFMAW010000025.1:0-102315 GCA_040755515.1 Thermodesulfobacteriota bacterium
CGATTAAGCCCCGGCCTGGGGTGAGGGTGGAACCACTTGAATTTACTTCAAGTGGCGGGAGAGGGGCAGCCCTCTCCCGCCGAGTAAAAAGTCGGTTTTCGACTTTTTACGAGGTTATCAAGTTTGATGTCCGGGCGGGTCATCGCCCGCCCCCTTGAATCCAACTTAACCCCGGGCCAGACCGGGTGAGACGATGAACCTCTCGACCCGCTCGAGCGCCCAATTCATGACGATGGCCAGGCAGGCCGTCGGGACCGCGCCGGCCAGCATGATGCCGGCGTCCACCATGTGCAGGCCGGTGAAGATGAGATCGCCCAGGCCGCCTCCGCCGACCAGGAAACTCATGGCCGCCGTGCCGACGTTGACGACCAGGGAGATACGGATGCCGGCCATGATGACATAAAGAGCGTTGGGGATTTCGACCCGAAAAAGGACCTGCAGCGGGGTCATGCCCATGCCCTGGCCGGCCTCGACCAGGGCCGGGTCCACGGTGAACAGGCCGGCCACGGTGCTACGAATGATGGGCAGCAGGCCGTACACGACCAGGGCGAAGATGGCCGTCTTGCGGCCTATGCCCAGGTAGCTCATGGCGATGGCTATGACGGCCAGCGAAGGCACGGTCTGGCATATCCCCAGGAGATTGAGGCTTATTTCCCGGTAGCGTTTCATGAACCCCCGGGTCAGGACGATGCCGATAAACAACCCTAGGGCCACGGCTATGGCGCCGGAGATGAAGACCAGCTTCAGGTGTTGGATCAGGAGCAGGTACACCTCGCGGTGGTTTTCCAGGGCAAAGTCAAGATACCCCCGCCTTTGGGCCCCCACCCCCAGAAGGAAGGCCAGGATGAAACCCAACCAGGTTAAGGAAACTTTTGGCCTGGCTTCGTTCAAAGTATCTTGCCCCCGGCCATGATCTTGCCCCAGTGGCCGCCGCGCTCGTCGTAGGTGTCGCCCACCAGGGAAACCAGGGTGGCCGAGTTGAGCATGCCCAGGACTTTGTTCTCCTCGTCCACCACCACCAGTATGCCCAGGTCGTAGCTGAGCATCTGGCTCAAGGCTTCCTTGAGGTTGCGCTCGGGCGGGACGGTCAGGGTCAGCCGGCGGACCAGGTCGCCGACTTGACCCCGGTGGCCTCGCAACTCTGACTGGTTGACGTAGCCGAGCAGCCTTTTTTCTCCGTCGGTCACAATCAGAAAAGCCAGATCGTTCCTGATCATCTGCTCGAGGACCCGGCCGCTTTCATCATCGGCGCGGCAATGAACCGGATCGGGCATCATGGCGTCGCTGACCTGGAGCAGGTTCAGGCGTTTGAGGGCCCGATCCGCGCCGACGAAGTTCTTGACGAAGTCGTTCCTCGGCCGCATCAGCAACTCTTCCGGGGGGCCGTCCTGGACCACGCGGCCTTCGTTGAGCAAAGTGATCCGCTGCCCCATCTTGATGGCCTCGTTGATGTCGTGGGTCACGAAGATGACGGTCTTCCGCAGCCGTTCCTGTATCTTGAGGAATTCGTCCTGAAGCGTCTCCCGGGTGATAGGGTCTATGGCCCCGAAAGGTTCGTCCATGAGCATGACCGGCGGATCGGCGGCCATGGCCCTGGCCACGCCGATGCGTTGGGCCTGACCGCCGGAAAGCTGCCGGGGATAGCGCCGGCGGAAGGTCGAGGGATCGAGGTTGACCAGGGTCAGCAATTCGTCCACGCGCTCTTCGATCCGGGCCTTGGGCCAGCCCAAGAGCCTGGGCACCACGGCGATGTTGTCCCTGACCGTCATGTGGGGGAAGAGGCCCACCTGCTGGATGGCGTACCCGATGTGGCGCCGCAGTTCGATGGGGTTCAAGGTCATGACGTCCCGGCCGGCCACGTAGATGGCGCCGGAGGTGAGGGGGATGAGCCGGTTGATGAGGCGCATCAGGGTGGTTTTGCCGCAGCCTGACGGGCCGATGAAGACGCAGATTTCGCCTTCTTTCACTTTCAGGCTGACCCCCTCGACGGCCGGCGTGGAGGCGCCGTCGTAAATCTTGGTCACGTGCTCGAGCTTAATCATGCCTCAACCCCGGGCTGACCATGGCCTTCTCCAGGCGGCCGAAGAGATAATCGGCCAAAATGGCCAGGACCGACACGGCCACGGCGCCCGCGTTGATCATGGCGTCGAAAGTCTGGGTGATGCCGTTGAAGATGTAATGCCCCAGACCGCCGGCCCCGATATAGGCGGCGATGGCCCCGATGCCTATGGACATGACCACGGCCACCCTGACGCCGGCGAAGATCACGCCCAGGGCCATGGGAATCTGGACCTTGAAAAGCACCTGGAGCCTGGTCATGCCCATGCCCAGGCCGGCATCGAGGATGGCCGGGTCCACGCTGGTCAAGGCGGCGTAGGTCGAGCGCAGGATGGGCAGTTGGGAGTACAAGACCAGGGCGATGACCGCCGGGACCGTGCCTATGCCGTGGCCGAAAACCGAGAGAATCGGAATCATCAGGCCGAAGAGGGCCACCGAGGGGACGGTCATCATGATCCCGGCCAGGTACAAGACCTTTGCCGCCAGGCGGCGGTTGAAGGTTAGATACACGCCCAGGGGGACGCCGGTGACGATGGCAATGCCGACGGCGATGCCGACAAAGATGACGTGTTCCTTGGCCAGCCCGAGCAGTTCGGGCCAGTTCCGGCTCATGAATTCCAGGGTGGTCATCGCCGCGTCGGCCTCGAGGCCTTATCCGGACAGGGTCTTGGCCAGCCGGGCCGCCGAGCCCGCGTCCGGGGCATAGCCGTCGGCGCCGATCTTGTCGGCAAAGCCTTGATTGACCGGCGCTCCGCCGACCAGGACCTTGATCTGGTTTCTCAGGCCCGCCTCGGTCAGTTCGTCCAGGATTATCCGCATCTGGGGCATGGTCGTGGTCAGCAAGGCCGAAAGACAGACCAGGCCGGCCTTTTTTTCCTTGACCGCCTCGACGAACCTGGTCGAAGGCACGTCCGTGCCCAGGTCCAGGACCTCGAACCCGGCGCTCCGCAGCATCATGGCCACCAGGTTCTTGCCGATGTCGTGGAGGTCGCCCTTGACCGTGCCGATCACCACCTTTCCCGCCGCGTGGAAGTCAACGCCGGCCAGATGCGGCTTGAGTATCTCCAGGGTGGCGGTCATGGCCCGGGCCGCCAGCAGGACCTCGGGGATGAACATCTCGTCGGCCTCCATCCGCTGGCCCACCTGGTCCATGGCCTGGATCAGACCGCGGTTGAGGATATCCTTGGCCGACTGGCCGGCCTCGAAAGCCTCTTGCACCAATTCCGGCAGAGACCCGCTTTCGCCTTTGATCACGGCTTCCTGTATCCGGGCATAACTGAACATACTGTCTCCTCCTTAAAGATATATTCGGTATTTTACTCGAATATCCCGTTCCACTTCGGCCGGCAAGTAACTTTTTTCCTCCCGGGCCAGTATCTGTTTGACCAGGACCCGGGCCCTCCGCCAGGCATCCAGGGCCCCGTCCCGGACCCATTTGTCCCGGATTTTGCGGTCGCTCACGCCGTTGCCCTGAAAATATTCGCTCTTCATGTGCTTGATCGTGTGTTCGGTCATGATGAAGTTGCCGCCCGGACCGACCTCGGCGATAACGTCCAGGGCCAGATGCTCGTCGTCAACCTCGATGCCCTTGAGGACCTTGCAACTCGCGCCGATGATCTCGTCGTCCAGGACGTACTGTTCGTAGGCCACGGCCAGCATGGATTCCAACATGCCGGCGGCGTGGTGGATGAAGTTGGACCCGCCCATGGCCGCCAGCAGGGTCGAGGCCCCTTTTTCCCAGCCGGCCTGGGCGTCGGGAATTTTAGAGTCGCTCAAGCCCGAAGAGTTGTAATTGGGCACTTTAATGAAGTGGGCCAGTTGGGCTATGGCCGCGTTCATCATCCCGAACTCGATGACGCCGCCCTGGTAGGACATGGAGCGCATGTTGGCCGTGCCGGGTATGCCGCCGTAGAGCACGGGCGCGCCCGGCGCGTAAATCTGACACAGGGCGATACCGGCCAGTTGTTCGGCGTGGAGTTGGGCCAGGGTGCCGGCCATGGTCAGGGGCGAGGTCAGTCCGGCCATGGGCGCGGCGGACAGGGCCGCCGGCACGCCGTACTTGACCGCCTCGAGCAGATTGAGCGTGGACTGGGTGCAGAACTTGAGCGGACTGATGGCGTAACAACTGACTATCGAGATGATCGGCCGGGCCTTGAGGGCCTCGAGTCCGCCGGCCAGTTGCCCGGCCAGGTCCAGGGCCTGATGGAAGCCGGCCACGTCCACCACGCCGGTCATGACGTGCTTGCCCGTGGCCTTGAGGCAGGCGAAGTAATTGTTGATGTCGTAGGCCTCGACCGGTAGCTCGGTGGGGACGCACGGCCGCATGAAGAAGTGGATGTTCTCCAATTGATCCACCAGGCGGCCGAGCTGATATATGTCGCGCAGGGTCGAAGACCGGGCTTCGCCGGTCTCGAGATCGAGTATCTTGACGGCCGCGCCGCCGGTGCCTAGATAGACGCGCTCGCCGGCCAGCTCGATGTCCGGCCGGCCCTCCCGGCCGTAAAGGGTAAAAGCCGAGGGCGCCTTGGCCGCCAACTCCATGACCATTTCCGGGGGGAAGAAGACCCTGGCCCGGTCTTTATCCACCTTGGCCCCGGCTCGGGCCAGGGCGGCCATGATCTCTTCCAGGCCGGCTTCGTAGGTGAAGCCGATATGTTCGAGGATGTCCAGGCCGGCCTGGTGAAGCTTCAATATTTGCTCGTTGGTCAAAGGACGGTATTGACCGCCCGGAAGCCCGATTAGTTTCATGTTTTCCTCCTTGGGCTCAAACTGAGACCGCTTTGATCCAGCGCTGGAATTCCTCCTCGCCCGCCGGAGAAGCGCCCTGGCGCAGGAAGGTCGCGGCCAGACCGGAACCGTATCCGCGTTCCGCGGCGATGAGCGCGCCCGTCTCTCCGGCCCCGCCCTCGAGGACCAGGACCTGGCAGGCCAGGCGCAGAATCGGTCCCTGCAGGAGACACGGCCGTTTGACCGGCGGCCGGGCCAGGTCCAGGTCGGTCACCTTCTCCAGCAATTCCCCGACGCCGGGGCCGATCAAAGCCAGCAGGGCCTGGCCGTCGGTGATTTCGGTCAGGCCAGGCAAGTCGAACGAGGGCTCCGGACCCCACAGATGCCAGAGGACGGCCTGAACACGGTTGAGGCGGCTTAGGGCCAGCCCCTGGGCCAGGGTAACTTCGCCCGGCCGGGCCGGAACGTCGAGACCGGCCGGGCGAAGCTCGTCCAGGCGACTATTCTGCAGGTCCCAGCGGCCATGGTGACTCAAGTCCACCAGGGCCGGATAATCGGACCCGGCCGCGTACTCGAGTATCACCGGCCAGCCGCCGCGCTGTTCCACCTGGGCCGGCTGTCCGGGCAACTTGATCGGGGAAAGGCGATATATCTTGGGGGCGTTCATGGGTTTCTACATCCTTAACCGGCGTCCTTCCGGATCGTAAAAAGGCGCCGGCGTTATCCTGGCCTCGATCCGGCGGCCGCGGTCATCGTAAAACTCGAGCGGGCCGCCCGGCCTGACCAGGGGCTCTTCCACCAGGGCCAGGCCGATCGAGGCGGCCAGGGTCTGGCTGTACCGGGCCGTGCAGACGTGGCCGCGTATCTCCCGGTCCACCACGATCGAGCCGTCCTGGGGCGTCTCGGCCGGGTTGACGGTCTTGAAACCCACCAGCTTGAGCCGGCCGGGTTGTTTTTCGGTCATGGCCAGGGCCGGGCCGCCGACCACGCCCCTCTTGGACCTGGACCAGAGAAAGCCCAGGCCCACGTCGTGCAGCGTGGTCCTGATTTCGGTCTCGACCCCGATGATGACGTGCCCTTTCTCGAGGCGCAGGACGTTCTGGGCCTCGAGACCGAAAGGCCTGATGCCCAGGTCGGCCCCGGCGTCCCAGAGCAGGTCCCAGACGTACTGGGTCAACGAGGCCGGGACATGCAGCTCGAAGGCCAGTTCGCCGACAAAACCCACCCGCAGGACTTTGGCTTTGACCCCGCCGGTCAGGGTGATCTCGCGGAAACCCAGGTAGGGGAAGGCCTCGTTGGAAACGTCTTCTTCGGTGACGCGGCTCAAGACCTCACGGCTGCGCGGTCCGGCCAGGTTGACGGCGCCCAGGGCGTCGGTCAGGTTGACCAGGTGGAATTCCCATTTCTCGTGGCGGGCGTGGTACCGCAGCCAGGAGATCGTGTCCCCGGCCCGACCCGTCGAGGTGGTGAAATAGTAGTCGTTCTCCCCTAGCCGGGTGATGACCCCGTCGTCAATGAGGTTGGCGTCCTCGTTGCACATGGCCGAATATTTCAGCCGGCCGGGCCTGACCTGGCTCAGGTCGCCCACATAGACCCTTTCCAGGGCCGACAGGGCGTCCGGCCCGAAGATTCTGAACTTACCCAGGGTGGAAACGTCTATCAGGCCGACGTTTTGCCGGACGTTGGCTATTTCCTCCCTGGCCGAGAAATCCTCGGAAAAGTAGCGGGCCCTCTCCCAGGGCGCCACCCGGCGGAAAACGGCGCCTAAGGCGGCCTGGGAATCGGCCAGGGGCGTCAGTTTGATCAGTGGATGACTAGGTCCGGCCAGGGTGGCCAGGAGAGTCGGAACCAGCGGATCGCGGACCGTGGTCGGCGCGATTCGGCCGTTTTCGACACCGCCGCGGTCGGCCAGCCAGAGCGGCAGGTTGACGCCGGGGACGCCGGATTGGCTGGGCCCGGTTCCGGCCGCGGTGAAGCGCTTGGCCGGCTCCGGGGACTGGAAGCCCATGGCCCAAGCCTCTTCGAGGTTTTTTAAGGTCGTGTCCTCGTCGAAGCAGACAAAGCTTTTTCGACCCGCGCCGGCCGGGGCCAGCCGGATCGAGTTTGTTCCGGGAGTCCGGGTCAGTTCGGCCAGTTCTTCCTGGGCCTGGATGATTTGGCTCTTCTGGATCGCGCCGCGGTCGGCCGCGGCCTGGAGTCCGGCCAGGGTTCCCGAGGTTTCCACAACCAAGGGACGGTGATGACCCAAGAGCCGGCCCGCCGGATGAAGACGGGGCGGCAGGTCCCTGGGCAGAAAGTAACCGGCTTTCTCGTCCCACTGGGCCGGAACAGGCAGCAGTTGCAGCGGTCCGGGGGCCGGGGCCAGGCCGGCCGAAGCCAGGACCAGGTCGCAGGGCAGGCGGCGACCGTTTATATCCACCCCTCGGACCACCGGCGAACCAAGAGCCTTGGTCAGGCTCTGGCCGGGCAGGAATTCGATGCCCCTGGACTTGACCGCGGCGGCGAGTTCTTCATCCCAGCCCCTGGGCCGGCAATCGGCCACGGCCAGGATTCGCACCCCCAGGTCGGCCAGGTCCAAGGCCGCTTCCAGGGTGAAGTCGTGTCCACCGCAGACCACGGCTTTTTTACCGGGCAGGAGCCCCCAGGTGCGGGCCAGCCTCCAGGCGCAGCCGGCCTGCATCACGCCGGGCCGGTCGTTGTGTTCGAAGACCAGGGGGCGCTCGATGCACCCCGTGGCCGCCACGACCGAGGCGGCCCTTATTTCCAGGTACCGCTCTTCGAAATCGTCCTCGGGACCGCCACGCTGAACCGCGGTCAACAGGTTGTCGTTGTAACAGCCGATCAGGACGGTCCGGGTGAAAACCCGGAGATTGGCCATCTCGTCGGCGGCCCGGGCCAGCTCGAGGCCGCGCTGGTGCAAGGAACCGCCGAAGCCGTCGGAAGCCAGCCGCCAGTCGTAGTAACCGCCCAGCCAGGGCCGGGCTTCCAGCAGGATGACCCGCAAGCCGGTCTTGGCCGCGGCCAGGGCCGCCTTGAGTCCGGCCGGACCACCTCCCACCACGGCCACGTCGGCGTTGAGGAAGCGGTTCTCGAATCGCCCGCCCGTCCAGTCCAGATTGATCCGGCCGTGCCCGGCCATTTGGCGAATACGGGGCAGAGCCAGGGGCCAGATAAAGGCCGGTTTGTGGAAATACCGGTAGTAGAAGCCGGCCGGCATGAGACGGTCCAGCCAGTCCAGGAAAAAGAACTTGTCCCAGCGCGGCGAGCCGTCGGTTTGCGGCCGGGCTTCCAAGCCGGGTTCGAGCCGAACCTGTTCGGCCCGGCAGTTGGGCAAGCCGTTCACCTCGAGAAGGCAGTTGGCGCTCTCGAAGTCCAGGGAATAGAGGCCTCGCGGCCGGTGGAACTTGAGGCTGCGCGAGAAGACCCTGATCCCGTTGGCGTACAGGGCCGTGGCCAGGGTGTCGCCGGCCAGGCCGGTCAGGGGCCGGTCCTGGTAGGTGAAGGGGACGGCTCGAGAGGGGTCGATCCTGAGGGTGGGGAACCCGGACAGTCTGTTCATGGGTGGGCCTCCGGCGCCGGCACCTGACGGTTGGATCGCGTGTCCCGCCAGATGGTGAACCACCCGCCGCAGCCCAGACGGTGACACCACCATTCCTCCTGCGGTCCGGCCGGATTGGCCGACATGTGGACGCGCTCGGCCCAGACCCGCGGGTCTTGTTCGCTCGGGGTCGCCTTAGGTTCCTTGACTTCGCCGCCAAATCGGAACTCGTAGGCCTGCCGAGGTCCGCAGATGGGGCAGTTTATTAAAAAGGACATCGTTTCCCTCTTAGTTCCATGGTCCGTAATAGACCGGCGTGGCGATCTCGCCTAAAAGCCGGTGTTGCTCGAAGCGTCTCAGGCCGAAGGGTTCGAGTATGGCCGGGCGCTCGCCCTTGGCCATGAATTCGGCCATGTATTTGCCGGCGATCGGGCCGGACTTGAAGCCGAAGTAACCCCAGGCGCAGTCCATATAGAAGCCCTCGATCGGATCATTGCCGTCCAGGATGGGGGCCATGTCCGGGGCCATGTCGGCCAGGCCGGCCCAGTGGCGCATGAACCTGACCCCGCGCAGGGCGGGCAGGAGTTCGGTCAGGGCTTCGGCCTGGTGCTTCATGTAGTAGGCCGTGGTCTGGTTGGTGTAGTTGGGCCAGGGGTCCATGTGGGCTCCGGTAACGATCTCGCCCTTGAGACTCTGGTTGGCGTAACAGTGGTAAACGCCGGAAGAGAACAAAACGTCGAGGAACGGCTTGAGCGGTTCGCTGACCATGGCCTGAATGGTCAGGACATGCACCGGCAGTTTCAATCCGACCATGGCCGCGATCAAGGGACAATACCCGCCGGCGGCGTTGAGGACCCGCGGCGTCCGGATGAAGCCCCGGTCGGTTTCCACGCCCCGAACCCGGCCGCCTTCGACCTTGATGGCCTGGACTTCGGTCTGTTCGTGGAGGTGAACCCCTAAGGCGGCCGCGGCCCTGGCCAGGCCCCAGACCACGGCGTCATGACGCAGCGTCCCGCCCGGCGGATGATACATGCCGCCTACGATGGGATAGGCGATATCCTCGGACAGGTTCAGTCCCGGCACCATCTCGGCGCACTGCCGGCGGTCCACGATCTCGCTGTTGACCCCCATGAACCGGGCCGAGGCCACCTGGAGGCGCAGGGCCGCCAGGCCGGCTTCGCCGTGGGCCAGGTTGAGGTTGCCGCAGTTGAAGAACATCAGGTTGAAGTCGAGTTCCTTGATCAGGCGGGGCCAGAGTTCGAGGCCTTCGGCGTAGAACGGAATGTTTTCCTTGGTGCGCTGGTTGGCCCGGACAATGGCCGTGTTGCGGCCCGAGCCGCCGTAGCCCAGGTACCGCCGCTCGAGGACGGCCACGTCGGTCAGGCCGTGTTCGCGGGCCAGAAAATAAGCCGCGGCCAGACCGTGCAGGCCGCCGCCTATGATCACCGCTTCGTAACCGTCTTTGAGCGGCCGAACCGGCCAGAAACGTCCCTTGCTGAAACCCATCTATCGTATCCTTCCCTTATCGCCGTCGTTGACCGCCCGGCTCTTTCCCGGCCTGGCCGGGGCCGTTCAGGCCGCGCGCGTCGAAATCGAAGAAGACTTCCTGGTCACGATAAAACTTTTCCAGCCGATCGTGGTGGGCCTTGGTCGCGGTCATGTCCCGGTGCGCCAGTTCGGTCACCAGGCAGTTGAGCAGGCAGGACAAGGCGGCCAGGTCGGCGATCAGGGCGAATCGTCCCGTGGGGGCGACCAGGTAGGCGTCGGCCAGGCCGATTACCGGCGAGACCAGGTTGTCGGTGATGGCCACGACCTGGAAACCCAGGGATTTGGCGTACCGGACCAGGTTGAGCAAGCTGCGGGGGTAACGGGCCACGGTGATGGCCGCCACTAACCCGGGTTGAGGGGCCACGGCCAAGGCGTCCAGGGCGTTTTGGTTGCTGCCGTCCAGGAGATGCACGCCCGGCCTGATGCGCTGGAGCGACCAGGACAGGTACAGGGCCAGGCATTGGGAGACCCGGGCGCCGACCACGTCAATCCGTCCGGCCCGAGCGAACATCTCGACCACCCGGTAAAATCGCTCTTCTTCGATATTCTCGAACAGGTTTTTCAGGTCGCTCAGTTCGTTGAGGATCACCCGCCGGAAGAGGCTCTTTTCTTCGACCCGGTTCAGCTCCTCGATGTTGATCCTATCGCTCAAGGTCAGGCGGGCGTTGATGACGTTGCGGAAGTGGCTTTGGAACTCGCCGTACCCGGAAAATCCCAGGGAAGTGACGAAACGGATGACCGTGGCCTCGCTGACCTCGCCGGCCTGGGCCAGTTCCCTGGCCGTCATGAAGACCACCCGGCGGTAATGGCGCAGGACGTAGTCGGCCAGCCTTTTGTTCTTGGCGGTCAGGTGGGCCGCGGAATCGCTTATGCGTTGGAAAAGCTGGCGCTGGATGGGGGGGATTTCGGTTTCCACGGAATCGGTGCGCTTTTTCACGAACCTATCTCCATGCTCTTGAGTACTTCGGCCTGGACCGTATCCCAGATCAACCGCTTGAGGTCGGTGTAATGGGCCGATAATTGGACCTGGGCGTTGCGGGGATGGGGCAGATCGTTGGGCAGGTCCTGGGCGATCCGGCCCGGCCGGGCGGTCATGATGACGATCCGGGAGGACAGGAGCAGGGCCTCGTCAATGGAATGGGTGATGAAGATGATGGTCTTGCGGCTTTTTTCGTAAATCTGGACCAGTTGCTCCTGCAGGACCTGCCGGGTCATGGCGTCCAAGGCGGCGAAGGGCTCGTCGAGCAGCATCACCTCCGGATCGTTGGCCAGGGCCCGGGCGATGGAGACGCGTTGCTTCATCCCTCCGGACAGATGGTCCGGATAAACGTTCTCGAAGCTCTGCAGATGGACCATTTCCAGGTACCGGCGGGCTATCTCCCGGCGTTTCTTCTTGGCCAGGCCCTTCATCTTCAGCCCGAACTCGACGTTGTCCTGGACCGTCTTCCAGGGAAACAGGGCGTACTGCTGAAAGATCATGCCGCAGCGGGGGGTGACCCCGAGGACCTCCTGACCTTGGAGGACGATCCGGCCGGAGCTAGGTTTGATGAAGCCGGCGATCATGTTCAGCAGCGTGGTCTTGCCGCAGCCCGAGGCGCCGACAATGACCACGAATTCACCTTCCTCGACCGCCAGCGAAAGGTCTTTCACCGCGCAGACCTCGCCCCTCTTGGAGGCATAGGTCTTGGTGACGCCCGCGATCTCGATCAACGCAGCCAAGGCAGCAGCCTCCTTTCCAGCCGGTTGAACACCAGGTCAATCAACATCACCGTCAGCGAAATGAGGACCATGCCCAGCAGCACGGTGTCGGTCTGGAAATACTCCTTGCCGTTCATGATCATGAAGCCCAGGCCTTGCTTGGCCGCGACCAGTTCGGCCGAAATGATGCAGGTCCAGGATATGCCCAGCATCACTTTCAGGCCGGCGATTATCTGGGGCAGGGCGCCCGGCAGGATGACTTCCCGCATGATGGCCGCCCGTCCGGCCCCCAGGTTCTGGGCCGCCCGGATGAGGATCGGGTCAATGTTCTTGGTGGCTTCGATGATGTACAGAAGCGAGGGCGCGAAGGAGCCCATGAACACGATGGAATACTTCTGCGTCTCGGTGATGCCCAGCCAGAGCAGGGAGAGCGGTATCCAGCTCATGGAGGGCAGCGGTTTCAACAGGGAAATGATCGGGTCGAAAACGGCCCGGAAGAAACGGGAGGTGCCCAGAAAGATGCCCACGGGAATGGCGATCAGGCTGGAGAAAAGAAAGCCCACCATGACCCGGCGGGTCGAGGCCAGGAGGTGCTCGATCAGCGTGCCCTGGCCAAGCATGCGTACGGCCCGTTCCACCACCTTGAAGGGAGGGGGCAGGAAGATGGGCTCGATCAGGCCGGCCCGGCAGAACGTTTCCCAGGCGGTCAGGAAAAGGATCAGGGCGACCAGACTCACCAGCAGGTAACGATAGTCGAATTTCTTTTCTTCAGCCATCGTCGGCTATCCTTATCATTAACGGCCCGGCGGGCTCGGGACCCGCCGGGCCCGGTCAAGGGATTTTAAGGAAGCAGGCTGGTGTTCACCCAATCCTTGATCTGGGGGGCCTTGTCTATCTGTTTGTGCTTGACCAGCATGTCCGCCAGCTTCTGCAAGCCCTGGACAAAGGTGCCCGGGTTGACCATCATCTCCTTTTGTTTCTCCTTGGGGTGCCAGGTGATGTCCTTGAGCACGCTCATCTGCTCCTCGGGTTTCAGGTTGGTCAGCTTCATCAGGACCTGGGCGCAGGCGTTGGGGTCCTTGCCGAGCAGGGCCAAGGCTTCGAAGTAACCCTCCAGGAAGGCCTGGCAGGTGATGGGGTACTTCTCGGCGAACTCCTTGCGCACGGTCAGGACGTCCGGCCCCGGACCCAGGCCGAACTGCTTGTACAGGCTGAATTGGGTGTCGTCGGCCAGGACGTGGGCCCCCTCCATGGCCTTGATCACATTGAAATTCGGTGTCCAGAGCGCGCAGGCCTGAACCTCGCCGCCCTTGAAAGCGGCGGGCATTTCCGTGACCTGGAGGTTGATGAGGCTCACGTCTTTGTCCGGGCTCAAGCCCGCTTTTTCCAGCAGGTCCAGAACGAGAACGTGGGCGCTGGAAGCGAAGGTCACGGCGATTTTTTTACCCTTGAGGTCATTGATGGTCTTGATGTCGCTCTTGGCGATGATGCCTTCCACGGTGGCGTAGGAGTCCGGCGCGGCCAGGGCGAAGAAGCCCTTGGCGCCGCTGGCCATCAAGGCGATGGCCGAGATCGAGCCGGTGGTGGCGAAGTCAAGGTCGCCGGAGATCAGGGCCCCCATCCGGCCGGACGAGGCGGTGAAACCCTGCCACAGCACGCCCAGGCCCTTTTTCTGGAAAATGCCCTTTTCCATGCCGACCCAGACCGGGTAGTGGCCCAGCCAGGTCGCGCCGCCGTACACCACGGTGATCTTTTCCGGTTTCGCCTGGGCCCAGGCCGGTGACGCGGCCGGGACCAGGAAGATCAGCCCGATCAGCAACGCGGCCCACGGAAAAACCTTCTGCCGCCATGACTTGTTTTGGTTCATTGCACCCTCCTCCAGGGATTATTAACGGGGCCCAAGCCCCGGAACGATTTACCTCGCGGCGGACTGGGCCAGGCTTATCGGGGCCGCCTGTTCCGGCCGGACCGTCTCTCCGGGCCGGCCGTGATCCAAATGAAAAATTTCATTTGTCAACCAGTATGAATGAAGTCTTTCATACAAATCGGGGGTTGTCAAGAACTTTTTCGACCGGGCCGCGTCGTGAAAGTGGAATCAGCGGCCGATTCGCCAGGATCAACACCTGACGCCTTGGCTCTTCCCTTACTGTTTGACGGCCCGAAGTCCGATCGAGTATTATCCTGATAAATCAGCCGAAATCTTCCGGCTGGCTGATTAAAAGGGGTAATTGGAGCGGCTATCAAACCAGGCCTGGCGGGGACCGAGATCGAGGCTGGCGCGGAATGCCTGCTTTACGTATAACCATTGTCAGGCCGGACGGTTCTTGGCGGCGCTGGTTTGAGGTTTCGAGTCGGACGGTAATCGGCGGCGTCATCGCCCTCGGGCCAAACAGCAAGGAGGTAGGCGCATAAACGGCTCTCACTCCAAGTCAGTTCCGTTCAAGCAGGTGGATGTCTTCACCGCCGTGCCGTTCCAGGGCAATCCGGTGGCGGTGGTTCTCGATGGGAACAACCTGACCACGGCGCGGATACAGTCCGTCGCCAACTGGACCAATCTCTCGGAAACCACCTTCGTGTGCTCGCCCACGCTGGCCGAAGCTGACTATCGCCTGCGCATCTTCACGCCCAGGAGCGAGTTACCCTTCGCGGGTCACCCCACCCTTGGCAGCGCGTGGGCCGTGCTGCAACACGGACTGAAGCCCAAGATCCCTGGGCGGCTGGTTCAAGAGTGCGGCCAGGGCCTGATTGCTTTGCGGATGGTGGGGCCAAGCCTCTTCTTGGCGCTGCCGGAACCCGCGTTCACGGCGCCCGATGTCGCCCAGCTCGCCGCCGTGGCGGTTGCCCTGGGGGTGGCCGCCGACGAGATCATTATGGGCTCCATGGTCGATGTGGGCGTAGTCTGGTTCACGCTCCAGTTGTGTTCGGCGGAAAAGGTGATTGCTCTCGAGCCGAACATGGCCTTGCTGGCCGCGCTCGGGAACGTCCGTCACACAGGCGTTTGCGTATTCGGTCTTCACGAAGCGGGCAGCCCAACCGCCGTCGAAGTGCGAGCGTTCGCGCCGGCCGACGGCGTGCCGGAGGACCCGGTCTGCGGCAGCGGCAACGGCTGCGTGGCGGCGATGATTCGCCGGCACGGCCTACTGGCCGGCTCAGGCTATGTCGCTTCGCAGGGCCGCTGCCTGGGTCGCGATGGTCATGTGGAAGTAGAGTTTGACGCTGACGGTACGATTTGGCTGGGCGGCAAGGCGGTGACCTGCGTTGACGGTTCGATTGTGGTCTGACCTTATATTGCCCCTATCTGCATAGCCTGGACACGGAAAAAGAGTTTCGGGGCAGAAAGTATGCCCGGCGCGGTTAAACGCTGGCGTCAGATTGGCACAACAGGTCTTGAACAATCAGGGCAGCCGCGCCATTGACGACCAATATCAGGCCCGGTCAACCAGGAGGGTCCCATGAACGAATCGCCGAAGCAGCCCTACGCCACCTATCTCGATATCAAGTTCCCGGCGCTGACACTGATAGATGTGCCGGCGCTAGTCAGCGCCTGCCAGGATCGGTGGTACAACCAGACGCTCTGCCGGGTGAACGATTCGGTGGTCCGCCTCGGTGTCCTCCAGGGTGAGTACCACTGGCATAAGCATGACCGCGACGATGAGTTCTTCTTCGTTCTCGAAGGGCACTTCATCATTGATCTGGAAGGCGAATCCATTGACCTTCAAACGCGGCAGGGCTATGTGGTGCCGAAAGGCGTCGTCCATCGAACCCGGGCTCCCGAGCGCGCGGTCATTCTCATGGTGGAAACCGCCGCGATCGTGCCGACGGGAGACGCCTGACCCTTGCCTTACGAGACGACCACTTGCAAGCCGGCGCCTGACGCTCGGGTCATATGATGAACGACATGAGGAAGCCGGTGAACATTCGTCTCATCCAGCCTGATTCCTTCGAGCATTGGTCGGCGGCGCGGCACCTGATCGAGGAGTATGCCGCTTCCCTGCACCTTGACCTCGGCTTCCAGAACTTTGAGGACGAAATAAACAGCCTCCCATGTGAATACGGTCCTCCCGGCGGCGCCCTGTTCCTGGCTGAACAGGAGGCCATTTGGATGGGATGCGTGGCCTTGCGCAAGTTCGCGGAAAACGTTGCTGAAATGAAGCGGCTATATGTTGTTCCGGCCGGCCGGGGGCGCGGCTTGGGCCGGGTTTTGGCGGAAAACATCATCGCCCGGGCCAGACGGATCGGATACAAGGAGATGGTTCTCGATACGCTGCCGTTCATGAAGGAAGCCCAAGCTCTGTATACCTCTCTCGGGTTTGAGCCTATCCCGGCGTACCGGCATAACCCCGTCTCTGGAGCTGTTTTCTTGGAGTTGAAGCTATAGTCCACAGTAACACGTTAAACCGCGCCTGGAGCGGACCGGCCTGAGTCGGCCGCTCGCGAGCCGCACGTTGGCCGGATAAACAGAGTCAATCATCACCGCCAGCCTCTTCAACCGGCCCAGGCCCAACCTTTTTCCAGGGCGGCCATATTCAGCGGAATGAGGTTTTCCTTATCCGCGAATTCCAAGGCCACGGCCTAGCGGATAAAAGGCAGGGCGATGATTTTACTTTTGGCGACCAGGGCGGCCAGGGCCACTATGTTGGCCGCCTTGACGTTGCCCGAGGCCCGGGCGATTTCCAGGGTGGGCACTTTAAGTTCGTCGAGGTCGTTCCGATTGGTGGCCGTGTCGATCAGGGAACTGTTGATAATCACCACTCCGGCAGGCTTGACTTCGGCGGCGAATTGCTCGAGGGCCGGACGGTTCGTGGCCACCAGATGCTTGGGCTGCTCGATGATGGGTGAACCGATGGGCCGGCTGCTGAGGACCACGGTGCAATAGGCGGTGCCGCCGCGCATTTCCGGACTGTAGGAAGGCACCCAGGCCACTTCGCATCCGGCCTGCAGGCCGGCCCCGAAGACCATGTAGGCCACGGCGATTTCACTTTCAGCCTGCAGGAAAACCCCTCCGACTTCGGGCATCCGGTGGGAGAGGTATTCGGCGATCTCTGATTGAGGGGTGATCGGATAGGAAAAGTAAGCAAGTCCTCCGGCCCGGACCGCGGCTTCGGCCATGGCCTCGTTACCTTTCAACAAGACTTTGTCCATCTGGGTCCTCCCTGCCTTGGGGCCGCCTCGATTCCCCGGTTAATTCCGTCAACGTGATGGCCACGTCCGGGCAGGTGGTATAACAAAGACCGCAGAAAATACACTCTTCCGGCCTGGCCTGCCTGACCGGGAAATAGCCCTTGGAATTCACCCGGTCGGAAAAAACCAGAACGTTTTTCGGACACGCGGCCAGGCACAGCCCGCAGCCTTTGCAGCGCTCGATCTCGATCTCGTGGCCCAGGGCCATAATCATTCGCTCCTTGAATCAATACCTTGTAGGGTCACAGGTCGGGTGATATCACCTGGATGTTTTCAGTGCCGCTCCCGGGCCTCACCTGTAGGCCGTCACCGGCAGCCAGATGATCATTTGGGGCCACAGGAAGACTATGGACAGGCCGATCAATTGCAAAATGATGTAAGGGACGACTCCCTTGTAAATGTCAAGAAGCTTTATTTCCTTGGGAGCCACTCCCTGTAGAAAGAATATGGCGAACCCGACCGGAGGGGTCAGAAAGGAGGTTTGCAGGCAGACCGCCACCAGGATGGCGAACCAGACCAGTTCGGGGTTGTCGATGATCCCGCGTCCATCGATGCTCAGGTTCAGGGATGAGACCACCGGCGCCAAAAGCGGCAGGACAATCAGGCAGATCTCGATCCAATCCAGGAAAAATCCCATAAAAAAGACGGCCAAAAGGATGACCACCACCACCCCCGTCGGACCGAACGGCAGGCCGGTCAAGATGGATTCGATAAATTCATCTCCGCCCAGCATGCGCAGGACCAGGGCAAAAGCCTGGGCCCCCAAAAAGATGCCGAAGATATAACCGCAGGTCCTGAAGGTCGAGACGGTCACCTCCCTGATGGCTTTTATGCTCAATTTACGGTTACAGACCCCCAGAACGGTCGCGCCCAGGGCGCCGACGCCGCTGGCCTCGGTCGGCGTGGCCAGGCCGGCGAAGATGGAGCCCAGCACGATCAGGATCAGGACCGCCGAAGGCACCAGGCTCTTGATGACCTGGAAAAAAACCTTCCAGTTCATCGCCTGTCTGTCCGGGGCGAGCGGGGCCCGGCCCGGTTTGAACCAACCGACCATCAGGATATAGGCAATATAAAGAAATCCCAGGATAAGCCCGGGAACGACCGCGCCCATGAACAGGTCCCCCACCGAAAGATTTAGTTGGTCGGCCATAATCACCAGCATGATGCTGGGAGGAATGAGGATGCCCAAGGTGCCGGAGGCTGCCACCGTGCCCACGGCCAGGGTCCGGTCATACCCCTGGTTGAGCATGGTTGGCAGGGACAAAACCCCCAGAAGGACCACCGAAGCCCCGATGATGCCGGTCGAGGCGGCCAGGACGATGCCGATCACGGCCACGGTGATGGCCAGACCACCCCTGACCCGTCCGAAAAGGTTCTGCATGGAATTCATCATGAGTTCGGCCAGGCCTGAACGGTCCAGCATCAAGCCCATGAAGACGAATAAGGGCACGGCCACCAGGACCCAGTTGCTCATCAATTTGAAGGTTCGATTGACCACCATGCCCAAAATGCCGATATCCAGGCCGGTGGCGGTGCCCAGGTATGAATCGGAAAAATGTCCGACCACCGTGAAAATAAAGGCTACCCCGCCCAAGACAAAGGCAATGGGATAACCCGAAAAAAGAAGAGCGATAAAGGCCGTGAACATCAAGATGACCAATACGTCAGTCATTTCCATATGCATTATCCTTCAAGCGGTTGCTTATGCTTGAACAGGACCCCGGCCGCTCGACCCAGCCGGGACAAGGCCGAGAGCACCAGCACTGTCAGGCTGATCGGAATTACCGACTTGATGAGCCAGCGTCCCGGCAGGCCCAGCGGGGATTCGGATCTTTCACCCAGCCGCCAGGCCGTGCCCACGAAATCGAGGCTGTAATAGAAAATCACGCAGATCAACGGCAGAAGCAGGATAACAATCCCCAGCATCTCGACCCACTCCTTGGTCCGCGGCGACAACCTCTGGTGAAGAAGGTCCAGGCGGATGTGGCCGTCGTCGATCAGGGTGTAGGAAATACCGAACATGATTAAAACGGCATAAAAATGCCACTGCAACTCCTCCAGCCAGATCAGGCCCCGGCCGAAGACATATCTGAGGACGACCTGAACCATAATGTTCAATATCAGCAAAACATTGAGCCAGGCGATCAGGCGCCCCAGCCGCTCGACGAATGAGTCGATAAATCGGCAGAAGCGAGGCTGGTCTTGAAAATGGTCGTTCATGATTCCCTCCAGGGGTGGCCCGGTTGAGGCTCCGGGCCGGAAGGCCTCCACCCGGACGCCCCCCAACCCAGCGGGTCTTGATCAGGTCTCGGATTTAATGACGCGGCCCCGTATTCCTGGGCAGAAAACCCAGGTTGCTCCAGTACGCGTAATCCGACCGGAAAGCGGCCAGGTCGTCCCATACTTTCTTGAAAAATTCATCCTTGGCGCACTGCTCTTCCAGAACTTTTCCCCAGGCCTTTTTAAAGGCGGCCAACATGTCGTCGGACCAAAACATGTTTTGAACACCTCTCTTGGTAACGTTTTCCTTGATGACCGCTCCCTGGATGCCTTCACTCCTGGCCAGGGACTGGGTCAGGCTGGCCTGGACGGCCATTTCCACCAACGCCCTTTGGGCCTCGGTCATTTCCTTTTCCCAGACATCCTTGTTGATTAACAATTCCAGGTAGGTGGCCTGCTGATGCCAGCCTGGGTAATAATTAAATTTGACGATCTTGTAGAAGCCCAAACTTTTATCGATGACCGGCATCGAATACTCGGTGGCGTCGATGACCCGTTTTTCCAGGGCCGGGAAAATTTCCGCCGGCGGGAGCAGGGTTACGCTGACCCCAAGTTTCTGCATTACGTTGCCGCCCAGACCGAAAAAACGCATCTTCAGGCCGTGCAGATCGTCCGGCGACTTGATCTCCTTGGCGAACCAGCCCGAAGTTTCTGGCGACAAAATGACCACCGGAAAGGCCTTGACCTTGAAACCGGCCCGGTCGTACATCTCTTGGTAGAGCTTCAGGCCATTGCCTTGAAACATCCAGGACAAGTATTCCGGGGCTTCTGGTCCGAAAGGCACCGTGCCGAAAAGCGGCGCGGCCGCGAGTTTCCCGGCCCAGAAACCGGCCGAGGCATATCCGGCCTGAATGGTTCCGCTGGAGACCGCGTCCAGAATCTCCATGCCCGGCACCAGTTTGTCCTGATCAAAGGCCTTGAAGATCACTTCGCCATTGCTGGCCTTTTCGACCTGTCGGGCAAACAGGGTTAGGGAGTCTCCCAATAACGGCGTGGCCAGGGAGTAAATGGACTGGGTTTTCAAGACCACTTTCTTGGCCTGGGCCAATGGCGGCGCCAAAAACAGACCCAACACAAGACCGAGAACCACCAATTGAAAGACCTTGTTGCTCTTCATTCTCACCCTCCTTTAAGATGAAAAAATTAGGGATTTTGGGGCCTCTCTTCCGAACGGACATAGCCTGCCCCTCCGGGCCAGAGGCCGGGCCGCGTTTCGAGATTGCCGGTCGAGTCAAAGGAAAGGGAGAACGGCCCTGATTCCACCCGCAGATCGTCACGCCGTTCGGCTTCTTCCTTTAAAGACCTCGAGACAACCAGTCGCTCCAGTTTTTTGGTGTTCTGAATCCAGACCAGGCGCACGGTCTCAGCCCGCCACGGGCCGATGTTGCTTAAAGCCGATTCCAGGGCCTGCCGGTCACTGGCCAGGGCCAGGGGCATACGGCCCAATTCCGGCCGACCCCCGGCCAGGCAGTTGACCGCGGTCTTCTCATGGTCGGTCTTGAGCGGCAGGCGGAAGGTGGTGTAATCAGCCAGGCCGATGCCGATGGCGTTACCGTAACTGCCGGGTGACAAATCCCGCACCACAATCCGTTTGATAAACGGCTGGACTGTTTCTTCCTCGAAACGATTCATGATCCGGCCGATGACCTTGGTGTCCGCGCCGGTGCCGGATATTTCCTTGCCGATCTGATCGATCATCAGGAGGTCGATCTCGGCAAAGGGCAGTTTGGGTTTGAAGTTTCTGGATTCGGCGAGCAAAGCCGGTTCCCGGTCGAAAATCCTTTCGGCTGGCACGGCCTCGATCCGCCGGAGCCTATTGAAGTGGTCCTCGAGCTGGGCAATCCCGCCCAGGATGTTGACCCGCTCGAAAATCACGCGGCTCAGGGTCTGAAGGGAACGGTAATAACCGAGGCTCACCGCCAGCCGGTGCATGGACTCCGCCCCCGGGCGCCGTCCCAGACCGATGACCGATATTTTTACCAGTCCCGATTCGATCAGCCCGATGAAATCGGTGTGTTCCTTGATGCGGTTGACCAAAATGATGTGATCGGCTTCGGTTGCGGCCCGGTCCACGTAGACCGGTGTTTCCTCGGTCGCCGTAGCGATTTTGACGCTTTGCCAGCCCTCGTGGATTGGAGCGCCCACGGTGTTTTCCGTAATGCCGAGGCCGTTGAGCACCCGGACCTGGCCCGGGCCGGTGGCCCCGCCGTGGGAACCCATGGCTGGAAAAATGATGGGACGGCCGCCCTGGGCTCTGACCCGCCTGACCAGGCCGGCCAGGATCGCGGGCAGGGAATCGGTGCCCCGGCTGCCCGCTGTGATCAGGACTTTCTGACCGGCGGCGATCGGGGCCAACAATCCGGACCTATCGAGTTCCTCATCGAGCCATGCCTCAACCCTGGGTTCGGGATGACGAGGAAAGACCTGCCGGATCACAAAGTAGTCCGGATGGATCATCCCGGTGGTCATGTTCCGGTTTTCCAGATCGCGCCCAGATCGGCCCCGGTAACGCCTTCGGCGTATCGTTTTAAATAGCCGCCCAGACTTTTTCGCGGCGGTCGGTACGCCTCGATCCTTTTCCGAATCTCGGATTCGGGGGCCTCGAGGGTTACTTCCCTTTGGTCCAGATCCAATTCGATGATATCGTCGTCCCTGACCGCGGCGATCGGCCCGTCAGCCCGGGCTTCGGGCGCGACATGTCCCACCGAGGCTCCACCCGAGGCCCCTGAAAAGCGGCCGTCGGTCACCACCAGGACCTTTTCGCCCAGACCCATTCCTTCCAAGGCCCCGGTCAGGGCCAGCATTTCCCGCATACCCGGTCCGCCTTTGGGGCCTTCGTCCCGGATAACCAACACTTGTCCGGGCTTGGCCTGGCCGCCAAAGACAAACTCGGAAGCCGGTTCCTCTCCCTCGAACACCCGCGCCGGTCCCCGGTATTTTCGCCAATTTCCGGACAGGGCCGAAACCTTGATCACGGCGCCTCTGGGGGCCAGGTTGCCATGAAGAATGTAAAGGCCGCCCTGGGTGTCGTACGCCGTGTCCATGGTTCTGATCACCTGGGAATCGATTATCCTGGCCTGATTGAAGCCCGCGCCAATACTTGTCCCGGTGACCGAGAGGCAGGACGGGTCGAGCATCCCGTTTTCGGCCAGGATTTTCATGACCGCCCTCAAGCTTCCCGCCCGATCGAGGTCGACCATCCGGTGGGGACCCGAGGGTCGGATTCGCACCAGGTTGGGCGTCTGACGGCTGATGCGGTCGAAATCATCCAGACACAGGTCCACCCCGGCTTCCTGGGCCACGGCCATCAAGTGTAAAAGGGTGTTGGTCGAACCGCCTATAGCCATGTCCACGGCAATGGCGTTCAGAAAGGCCTGGCGGGTCATAATGTTCAAAGATGTGATCCCCTTTTCCCAAAGATTCATCACCGCCCGGCCGGCCTGCCTGGCCATGGCCCGGCGAGCCGAATAGGTGGCCGGGACCGTTCCGTTTCCCGGAAGCCCCATGCCCAAGGCCTCGATCATGCAATTCATGGAATTGGCCGTGAACAGTCCGGCGCAACACCCGCAAGTGGGGCAGGCGGTTAGCTCGACGGCCAGGGCCTCTTCCGCGGCGATATTCCCGGCGGCCAGGCGACCGGCTGCTTCGAATACACTGGACAGGTCCACCAGTTCACCCTGGTTCAACCCCGGCTCCATGGGACCGCCACTGACGATCACCGCCGGTATATCCAGGCGGGCCGCGGCCATCAGACAGGCCGGATTGATCTTGTCGCAGTTGGTCACCATGACCAGACCATCAAAACAATGGGCCTGGACCATTAACTCGATCGAATCGGCGATCAGTTCGCGGCTGGGCAGCGAATAGCACATACCGGCATGACCCATGGTCAAACCGTCGCAGACACCGATCATGGGAAACTCGAACGGAACCCCGCCGGCCTGAAGAATGCCGGCTTTTGCCTGGGTGGCCAGATCGTCGAGCTGGACATGGCCGGGGATAATCTCGTTAAAACCATTGGCCACGCCGATAAACGGGCGGGATAGGTCGGTCTCGTCCAGCCCCAGTGACCTTAATAAAGCCCGATGTCCAAGTCGTTTTGAACCCTTCTTAATCTCGTTGCTTCTCATTTCTCTCTTCCTGGTACTTATAAAGGTTTCCTATGGGCCGAGGCGATTGCCTCGCCCCGGCATCAACTGCCAGACACCGGAACTTATTGATTTTCAATAACCTTCCCGATGCCACTCGTTCCCGGGTCCGGCCGGCAAGCGCCCTGCCTTCAGGCCTCGCCTCGTCCTTGTTGAGGAAAAGGCAGCGATACCCGTTTCGAACTCCTGTCGATTTCCAAGGCGGTTAATGGTTTTCTGATTTATTCTGCTTGTTTACCCTTAAAGGCGGAAAGGCGCTGGCAGCCCAGGACAAAACCCGGAGGCCGGACGAACCAATTCAACTTCGACTCCGGTTGGGGGGATATTTCCGAATGTTCCGCGGAAATAACCCGGGGTCTGCCATGTTCCAACCCCTGGCGGGTCCGGAAACAAAGGAACCTGCTCGATTGACAAGTGAAGGTTTGTCTGGTAGGATTTGATCTGCACACCGATGGGCCCCACCAGGTCCGTCGCCGGCCGCCTTTGAACTTGCAGGTTCGGGGCGGCCTTTCACCTTCAATCTTTCAGGTTCGGCTACAAAGTAATTTCCATAGCCCTCCTTGCTTTACTTCTTACTCACCACCACCACCAGACATTCGCTTTCTTCGTCCAGGGCATTCTGGGCCCGGTGGGGCTGGCTCGAATCAAAATGAACGGCGTCCCCAGGCTTCAGACGGATTCGTTCATCGCCATAAACGAATTCGACTTCTCCCCTGAGGGCAAACACCAGTTCCTCCCCTTCGTGGTCAAACAAAACTTTCGGCTCTTTCTCGACTTTCGGATACCGGATGATAAACGCGTCCAACAGATGGGAATTTCTCAGACCACTCAGGGAAAAATAAGTGAAACCGATCTTGCTGCCCGGCCTGACTATCTGTTTCCGTTCTTCCTTGCGGATCACGGTGTAGTCCTTGGGTTTTAATCCGTCGTCAATGAAAAATAGGGAAATGGATACACCCAGCCCCTGGGCGATTTTGGCCAGGGTGGCGATGGGCGGCGAGGATTGATTATTCTCGATCTTGGACAAAAGGGCCTTGGATACACCGATCTTCTTGCCCAGGGCTTCCTGGGTAAGACCCTTGGATTCGCGTATCTTCCTTATTTTTTGGGCGATTTGCTGTTCGATCAAAGTTGAATCTCCTTAAACAACATGAATTATAGTAAACATGTTTCCGGTCTGTCAAGTTTTTTTAAGGGCCGCCCTCAATAGATCCGGCCCTGGCGTTTTGGTGCGGCCCACCTCAATTGGGAAGGGAAATGAATGTCCGAGTCCGATCGCCTTCAGTTTGTCCAAGACGGAGGCGGGGAGGAAAGACCGGACCACAATGCTTTCCAGAATGATTATCCCTCCATGATTTTTTACCAAGAGCCACAATAATAAAGAACACCAGGGCTTACCATTCTTGTGCGGTGGCCGGGGCAGGCAGCGGGCTGGCCGAGGAAGGGAGATGAATAGACCGGTTTATCGAACTTATCTTGTTTTTGGTTGATTCGACTTATAAACCTTGTGGTTGGTTCTTTGCCATATCAACCCCGGAGTTCAGCCTTTTTTTGTGGAAGCTTTTGGCCACGAAATAGAAGGCCACGGTGTTGGCCGAGATGATCAGGGCCTGCCAGCCGAAATAGGCGCCGTGCGAAAGCGTGTCATAAAAACGATCGAAGCCCGCGCCCAAGCCGTCGCCAAGAAACTGGGAGAGGAGAAAGGCGGCCATGACCGTGGATTTCATTCTCGGCGTGGCCGTGGTGAAGGCGAAGTGCAGCCCGACTACACTGACACAGAGTTCGGCCATGGCCATGACCACGGTGGCGGCCACGATCAACCAGACCGAGACCTTGCCGGTTTCCGACATGTAACCGGCGACGCTCATCAAAAACATGCAGATCGTTACCAGAACAAAACCGGTCATCATCTTGTCCGTGGATTCCAGGGGCCGGCCGCGTCGGGTTTCCAATCTTGACCACATCCAGTTGAAGATAGGGGTCAGGCCTATAATCAGGACTGGATTGAGTCCCTGCAACTGATCCGGGGTGACTTGGAAGGAGAACGGGTACAGGGTCAGTTCCATGTCGCTTCTGGCGAAAAAGACCCAGGTGGAAGCGTTTTGGTCATACACGAACCAGAAGACGGCCAACAGGCCGAAAATTCCGGCCAACCGGCCCAAGACGACACGTTCCTCGGCCTTCTGTTCCGGCGTTTTTATCCGGGCCTGGCGGCCAATGGTTTCTCGGGGATAATACCGGCGGCCGAAAAAAAAGATGCCCAAGGCCACGGTCATAAGGATCGTCGGGACCATGAGCGCGGTTTGGTAGCCATAGTGGTTGCGGACCAGGGGCAGGCTGAGGCTGGACAGGGCCGCGCCCACGTTTATGGCCACGTAAAAATAGCTGAAGGCTTCGTTGAGGTGCTTGTCCTGGCCGGACTGTTCATACATCAGGCCCATCAGGGTGCTGGTGTTGGGTTTAATGGCTCCCGAGCCCATGGCCAAAAGCAGCAGGGCGGTGTACAGGAAAAAGGCTGTGGTGAGGCTGCCCAGGATCACATGCCCCAGAATGTAGGGCACGGAAAAGTAGATTATGGTCCGAAAGCGGCCTAAATAGCGGTCGGCCAGCCATCCGCCGGCCAGGGGCAGAAGATAGCAGGCGGCCATGAATCCCTGGACAATCGCGGCGGACCTGGATTCGGCGAAACCGAAAACATCCACCAGGTACATGGCCAAAAGGACCCGCATCCCGTAAAAGCTGGCCCGTTCGGCCAGTTCGGCCCAGAAGATGAACCAAAACCCAACCGGATGACGTCGAAAAAGGCTGTCTTCCTGTTTCATCTCTAATCAGGCCCTCCCCGCCGCGATACTCTTGTCTCTCCCACTACCTGAACCACGCGGAAAAAGTACCTACAAATATATCTTATATTAATTCTTTGAGGGTAGATAGCTCAGTAGGAGACAGGCGCAGGTCCGGGGGGCGGATATACAGGGGATTGACCAGGGCCGGACCGCTCGGGTGGCCTTGAGCCAGTCTTTCGAGGGCCAGCCGGCCGACGATTCCGGCCCGGGGAAAGTCCAGTTCTTCCGAGGCGCGGATCATCAATGGCCCTAAGAGTTCCGGCCAGAGGGTCTGATGGATTCTTACCCCGTCGCCGCAGAAAACGGTTTCCTCGCGGATCAGGTCGGCCAGGGCCGGGGGCGAGAAAGCGCCGTAGTCGCTTTGTCTTTCATACCCGCCGTTGGGGCCCGGACGGTACAGGGCCGCGTAGACCTGGCCGTGGCGGGCGTCAATCAAGGGACAGGCCGGCCGCGCGGTCGGGGGCAGGGCCATGGCCAGGACATCCAGGCTGGAGACCCCGATCAGGGGCTTGCCGCCGGCCCAGGCCAGACCCTTGGCCGCGGCCAGGCCGATCCTGAGTCCGGTGAAACTGCCGGGACCCAGGTCCACGGCCACCAGGTCCAGTTCAGGCGCGACCCAGCCCATCTCGGCTAAGAGTCTTATTATCACCGGGATCAAGGTGCGTGAATGGGTCAGGCCGCCGGCCAGGGCGATTTCGACAAGAACCCGATCGTCCTCGAGCAGGGCCGCGCTACCGGCCGGGGTTGACGTTTCCAGGGACAGGACTTTCATGCTGCACCGAGGCGGGCGCGGTCGGCTGGCTGAAGCGGGCGGCCAGCCGGGACAGATCATTGTAAAAGATGAAGGCCATGAAAAGCAGGAGAAAGACCAGTCCGGCCTGTTGGGCCCGCTCCCTGATCCTGAGGCTTATGGGCCGCCGGAAGACGGCTTCCAGGAAAAAGAAGAAGATATGGCCGCCGTCCAGGACCGGTATGGGCAGAAGATTGAGGATGCCCAGGTTGAGGCTGAGCAGGGCGGCCAGCCTGAGGAGCGGCAGGAGGCCGGCCTTGGCCTGTTTGCCGGCCAGTTCGGCGATGAAGATCGGACCGCCCAGGGTCTTGACCGACAGTTTGGCCTGGACGAGTTTGACCACGGAGATGACGGTCAACTTGGTCAGGCCCCAGGTTTCCACCGCGCCGTAATACAAGGCCGTCAGCGGGCCGATCTTCTCGACCACGGTGTCGTCCCGGCGCTCGATGCCGATGCGGTACACGGGCTTGGTCTGGCCGATGGTTTCGGCCGGGTTGACCAGCCGGGGGGTCACCAGGGTCTGGACCGCCCGTCCTCCGCGCTCGACCACTATTTCCATCTTCCTGCCGCGGCTGGTCTGGACTCCTTCCAGCACGTCATACCAGTCCCTGACCGGACGGCTGTCCAGGCGAATGATCTTGTCTCCGGCCATAAGGCCGGCCAGGTCGGCCGGCAGGCCGGGCTGCACCTGGCCGATATGGGCGCTCAGGAAAGGATCGAGGCCCAGGTCATATTCTTTTATCTCTTCGCCGAAGATATTCGAGCCGGGCACGAGTTCGGGTATGACTTTCACGGTCATGGTCCGGCCCTGGCGTTCGAAGGTTATTTCCAGGGGCCGGCCTTCGCTTAGTTCGATCGCTTCGGTCACTTGATCGAAGTATTGCACCGGCCGGCCGTTGACGGTCGTGATCCGGTCTCCGGCCGCGATCCCGGCCAAGGCGGCGGGCCGTCCTTCGGCGACGCGGCCCACGACCGCGGGCAGATGGGGCAGGCCGGAAGAGGCGTAAATGACCCAAAAGACCAGGAAGGCGAAGATGAAATTGAAGGCCGGGCCGGCCGTCACGATCAGGAACCTGGCCCAGGTCGGCTGGTGGGAGAAGGAAAAAGGCCGTTCCTCGACCGGTACAGAGTCTTCTTCGCCCGGATGTTCGCCGAACATCTTGACGTAGCCGCCCAGAGGAATCCAGGAGAGCATGTATTCGGTTTCACCGATCCTCCGGCCGATCATCTTGGGCGGGAAGCCCAGGGAAAATCTTTCCACTCGCACGCCCAGGGCCTTGGCGGCCAGGAAATGACCCAGTTCGTGAACGAAGATCAGCAGGCCTAGAAGGACTAGGGTGGAGGTCAGGGTCAGCATTGACCACGGTCTCCTTTGATACGCTCGATTATTTCCCCGGCCTTGAGTCTGGCCGCCGAATCGGCGGCCACGGCCTGTTCGAGGCCGGCCAGGGGTTCGGCGCCGTTGGCGGCCAGAACCTCGGCCACCACCGCCGCGATATCCGGAAAAGCCAGTTCTCCGGCCAGAAAAGAAGCCACGGCCACCTCGTTGGCCGCGCTCAGGGCCGCCGGCCCGGTGCCGCCGCGCCGGCCGGCGGTCAAGGCCAGGGCCAGGCAGGGGAAGCGTTCTTCATCCGGTTCGGCGAAAGTCAATGGTTCGGCGCGGGGCAGGTCCAGTCCCGGCAGGCCCAGCGGCAGCCTCTCGGGGTAGGAGAGAGCGTAAGCGATGGGCACGCGCATGTCGGGCCGGCCGAGTTGGGCCAGGACCGAGCCGTCCACGAATTCGACCATCGAATGGACGATGCTCTGCGGGTGCACGTGGATGTGGATCTTGTCCCAGGACAACCCGAAGAGCCATCTGGCTTCTATGGCTTCCAGGCCTTTGTTCATCAAGGTGGCCGAATCCACGCTTATCTTGGAGCCCATCCGCCACTTGGGGTGGGCCAGGGCCTGGTCCGGGGTGATGGCCGCCAGGCTGGCCGCGGGCAGGTCCAGAAATGGCCCGCCCGAGGCGGTCAGGATCAAGCGCTTGACGTGGGCAGGGTCCTGACCGGCCAGGACCTGGAAGATGGCGGAATGTTCGCTGTCCACTGGCAGTATTTCCGCGCCGCTGGCCCGGGCTTCGTTCATCACCAGTTCCCCGGCCATGACCAGGGTTTCCTTGTTGGCCAGGGCCACCCGCTTGCCGGCCAGGACGGCGGTCCAGGTGGGTTTGAGCCCCGTGGCCCCCACTACGGCCGAAACAACGGTCTCGGCTTCGGCCATCGCGGCCACCCGAATCAGGCCTTCTTCGCCCCAGGCTATTTCAGCCTGGCGGTTCGATCCCAGCAGCCGTTCGAGTTCCCGGGCTTCCTCCGGCCCCTGGACGGCCAGGAGGCGCGGTCGAAAGGCGGCAGCCTGGTCGGCCAGGAGCCTGACGTTTCGGCCGGCGGTCAGACCGACCACCTGGAATCGGTCCGGGAACCGGGCCGCCACGTCCAGGCAGTTGCGGCCGATGGAACCGGTGGAACCCAGGACGGCTATATGGCGGCGCGATTTCACCTTCAATGGCCGCCGCTCAGCCAGGCGAAGAGATAGACGGCCGGCGCGTTGAACAGGGTGGCGTCAATGCGGTCCCACATACCGCCGTGGCCCATCAGTAACCGGCCGCTGTCCTTGACCCCGACCGCTCTTTTAAGCATGGACTCGACCAGGTCGCCGGCCGCGGCCCAGGGACCCAGCAGAAGTCCCAGCAGTCCGGCTTGGTGCCAGGGGGTCGGCAGGAGAAAAGCCGCGGTCAGGGCCGCGGTCACTCCGCTGCCGATCACGCCGCCGGCCAGGCCTTCCCAGGTCTTGTTGGGACTGACCGATGGGTACAGGGGCCGCCGGCCGAAGTTGCGGCCGGCGTAAAAGGCGGACGCGTCGCCCAGGAAGGTGGTGAGCAAGCAGAAGAGTATCCAACGCGAGCCGTTTTCGAGGCTATAAAGCAGGATGAGGAAGGACAAGAAGAGGCTCAGATAGCCGTGTCCCAGGACCAGGCGGCCCAGTTGGTCGAGCAGGGATTGCTCCCGGGCGAACCGAAACAGGAAGAACAAACAGCCTAGGGTCACGGCGGCCGCCAAGCCGGCCGACTGGCCGACCGGACCGAAGAAATGGGCCCCGCCGGCCACCAGCAGCCAGCCGAGAAGGGCCGTGGCCAACAGACCGGGCCGGCTGACTTCGAAACAGGCGGAATGGTATTCCCACCAGGCCAGTCCGCCCGCCAGGGCCACTAAAATCAAGAAAGCCAAGGGAGGACCCAGGAAAAGGACCCAGAGAATTATCGGCGCGGCCACGGCCGCGATCAGCCAACGGCTGGCATGGGCGGAGATGATCATCGGCTTTTTGTCTCGCCGGCCCGGCCTTGAACTATCTGCTCTCCGGTCAGACCGAAGCGTCTCTGGCGGCGCTGGTAGTTCCGGACGGCTTCCTGGAGATGATCCTCGCCGAAATCGGGCCAGAAGACGTCGCTTATATAGATTTCGGCGTAGGCGATCTGCCAGAGCAGGAAGTTGCTGACCCGGTGTTCGCCGCCGGTCCTGATCAGCAGGTCCGGGTCGGGCAGACCGGCGGTGTAGAGGAATCCGCCGAAAGCGGCTTCGTCAATGGCTTCGGGTTCGATTCGGCCGTCCAGGCAGTCGCGGGCCAGCAGACGGCAGGCCCTGATTATTTCCGGCCGCCCGCCGTAGGAAAGGGCTATGGACAGGGTCAGGTCCTCGTTGGCGGCGGTCCGAGCCATGGCCTCTTGCAGCAACCTGACGGTATCGGCCGGCAGGTGTTCCAAGGCGCCGATGATATTTATGCGTACGCCGTGGCGATGCAGTTCCTCGATCTCGCTCCGGACGTACCGGCGCAGCAGCCTCATCAGGCCGTCCACTTCCGCCTTGGGACGCCCCCAGTTCTCCTGGGAAAAGGCGTACAGGGTCAAGTAGGGGATGCCCAGCCGGCGGCAGGTTTTGATAGCGGCCCGCACAGCTTCCGCGCCGGCCCGGTGGCCGGCCAGTCGGGGCAGGCCGCGGGCCTGGGCCCAACGCCCGTTGCCGTCCATGATTATGGCCACGTGCCGCGGCAGGTTTTCGGAATCCAATTCCAAGCTCACCAGCCTTCTTCCAGCGGAGTACCTTACAGTATATCAGAACCCGACCGGGCTTGGCCAATCAAACCCGGAAGAAAACAAAACAGGCGGCCGAACGACCGCCCCGACGGTTGGGAAAGAAGAGGCGCGAGCCCGGCGCCTCAGAACTCCATGATCTCCTTGATCTTGACCTCGACCGTTTCGTCCACCTTCTTGATGAACTCGTCGGTCTTCTTCTGGACTTCCTCCTGGGCCCGGCGCTGGTCGTCTTCGGAAATCTCCTTCTCCTTCTTCAGGTCCTTGATCATATCGTTGGCGTCGCGGCGGACGTTGCGCACGGCCACCTTGTTCTCTTCGGCCATCTTGCGGACGATCTTGACCAGTTCCTTGCGCCGCTGCTCCGACAAGGGCGGGATGGCGATGCGGATGATCTTGCCGTCGTTCATGGGGGTCAGGCCTAATTCGGACCTCAGGATGGCTTTTTCCATCTCCCCCAGCGACTGGGGGTCCCAGGGTTGGATCAGGAGCATCCTGGCCTCGGGCACGGAGACGGAAGCCATCTGGTTGAGCGGCGTGGGCGTCCCGTAGTAATCAACCTTGAGGCCGTCCAGAAGAGAGGCCGAAGCCCGGCCGGTGCGCACCTTCTTCAGGTCCCGCTCCAGGGCGACGATGGTCTTTTCCATCCGGTCCGTCAGGTCTTCAAATATCTCGTCCAGCATTTCGATCCTCCCTCAGCCTTGCACCAGGGTGCCCACTTTTTCGCCGCGCAGGACCTTCTTGATGTTGCCCCGAAGCAAAAGGTTGAAAACGATGATCGGCAGTTTGTTTTCCATGGCCAGGGACAGGGCCGTTGTATCCATGACCTTCAGCCGCCTTTCAATGGCCTCCATGTAGGTCAGTTCCGGGCAGTAGACCGCGTTGCGGTCCTTCATGGGGTCGCGGTCATAGACGCCGTCCACCTTGGTGGCCTTGAGCAGCACCTGGGCGCCGATCTCGGCCGCCCGGAGCACCGCGGCCGTGTCCGTGGTGAAGTAAGGGTTGCCCGTGCCCCCGGCGAAGATGATTATCCGGCCTTTTTCCCAGTGGCGGATGGCCCGCCGCCGGATGTACGGCTCGGCCACTTCGAATATCCTCAAGGCGGACAAGACCCTGGTCTCCAGGCCGTGCTTTTCCAGCGCTTCCTGCAAGGCCAAGGCGTTGATGACCGTGGCCAACATGCCCATGTAGTCGCCGGTGGCCCGGTTCAACCCTCTTTCGGACAAGACCTGGCCCCGGAAGATGTTGCCGCCGCCGATGACCAGGGCCAGCCTAAGCTCCTGGTCGGCCTTGGCCACCTCGGCTATCTGATCGGACAGGTCCTCCAGGACGTCCGGGTCCAGACCGAAGCCGGCCCGGCCCTGGAGGGCCTCCCCGCTGAGTTTGAGCAGAACCGCCCGATATATGGGTCTCAAGTCCACGGTCCGGCCGCCTGGTTCACGCGGTTGTTTCGCCTTCCAACTCTTCACCCAGTTGGTAGCGGACGAAACGCCGGATGTTCATGTTCTCGCCGATCTTGGCCACGGTCTCGTTAAAGAGGTCCTTGACGGTCAGGGCCGAGTCCTTCACGTACGGCTGCTCGAGCAGACAGACGTCGGCGTAAAACTTCTTGACCCGGCCTTCCACGATCTTGTCCACGACCTTCTCGGGCTTGCCGGTGGCCAGGGCCTGATCGCGGTAGATGGACTTCTCTTTTTCCAGCAGGCCGGCCGGCACGGATTCCGGGTCCAGACAGATCGGGTTCATGGCCGCGATGTGCATGGCCACGTTATGAACGAAATCCTTGAATTGATCGGTCTTGGCCACGAAGTCGGTTTCGCAGTTGACTTCCACCAGGACGCCTATCTTGCCTCCGGCGTGAATATAGGAATGCACCAGTCCTTCCCTGGTGGCCCGCCCCGCGCGTTTCCGCGCGGTCAACAAGCCCTTGCGGCGCAAGTGTTCGATGGCCTTCTCCATGTCCCCGCCGGTCTCGGCCAAGGCCTGTTTGCAGTCCATCATGCCGGCGTTGGTCTTTTCCCTGAGCGTCTTAACCAGTTGCGCGGTTATTTCCAACTTACGTCTCCTTTGCGCGCGGACAATAAATCAGGGGCCGCCGGGGCCCCTGGTTGGGAGTTCAAGGTCTTATTCGGCCGCTTGTTCCAAGGGTTCCGCTTCCTCGCTCTTGCGGACCACGATGACCTCGGGCTGCTCGGCCAGGGCTTCCAAGGCTTCGGGAGGGGCGTCGGCCACATAGGGCTTGAAGGGGGTGTGGTCATACTGCATGGCCGCCTCGCCCTGTTCTCCGCTCGCCGCCTGGGAATAGCGATCCTGGCCCTCGAGGCAGGCGTCGGCCATGCGCGAAGTCATCAGCCGGATGGCCCGGATGGCGTCGTCGTTGCCGGGAATGATGTAATCTATCTCGTCCGGATCGCAGTTGGTGTCCACCACGGCCACCACCGGAATGCGCAGCTTCCTGGCCTCATGCACCGCGATTCTCTCCCGTCGCGGGTCAATGATGAAGATGGCCCCGGGCAGGCGGTCCATATCCTTGATGCCGCCCAAATTCTTGCGCAGTTTTTGCATCTGGCGCTCGAGGGCCATCACTTCTTTCTTGTGGTAAAGGTTGATGGTGCCGTCGGTCTTCATCTGTTCGAGTTTCTTGAGCCGGTCGATGCTGCGCTTGATGGTCTCGAAATTGGTCAGCGTCCCGCCCAGCCAGCGGTTGTTGACGAAATACATGCCGCAACGGGACGATTCTTCCTGGATGGCGTCGGCCGCCTGCTTCTTGGTGCCGACAAAGAGCACGTACTGCCCGGCCGCCACGGTGTCCACCACGAAGTTGTAGGCGATCTTGAAGAGCTGGACCGTCTTCTGCAAGTCAATGATGTAAATGCCGTTGCGGGCCCCGAAGATGTAGGGCTTCATCTTGGGGTTCCAGCGCCGGGTCTGGTGTCCGAAATGGACGCCGGACTCCAGCAACTGCTTCATGGTCACTTGAGACATCTAAATCCTCCTCTCGGTTTTTCCTCCGCCCCGGTCGCCCAGGCCCTTAAACTCCGCTGATCCGGAGCACCGCGGGCCATGACCGCGGCGTGCGTATTTTAAACTAATTTTGATAGCATATGTTGAGGTTGGGAGCAAGGAAAATTTAAGTGGTGGATATGGCCTTGAGGTTGGCGACGATTCGACCGTCGCGAAAGGATAAAGGATTCTGAATGACCGGACCTTACGGATTCCGAAAGAGGGTCTGGCCCTTTTTGACCATCGTGGCCGCGTGGGAAGTCGGGTACTTGTTCAACAGGGTTCTCAGATTCTCCATGGCCCCCGCGCCGTCGCCCAGGAGATGCAGGGAGTAGGCTATCTTGAGGGTCGCGTCCGGGGCCTTTTCCGAGGCGGGGTAGTCCCGGACCACCTGCTCGAATTCGGCGATGGCCTCGCGGAACTGCCGGCGGCTGTAGTGGCATTCGCCCAGCCAGTAGCGGGCGTTGGGCGCCAGTTTGTCCCGCGGGGACTGGCTGAGCATCTGCCGGAAGACCTTAGCCGCGCCTTCGAAGTCGTTCTTTAGATACAGGTCCCGGCCTTGGCGGTAGAGGATTTCCATCTGGGCGGAAACGACGGCCAGGCCCCCGCCGGCTTTGGCCGCGGCGTTAGGCGAAGTCTTGGATACCCCGGTCTTGACCTGCAGTTCCATCACGTCGTGGCGCAGGGAGGCGAGTTGGGCCGAATGATCCAGTTCGGTACGCTCGACCTGCTTATGCAGGTCCACGAAGTCCTGGTTGTCCCGCAGGTCGGCCCCGGCGCAGCCGAAATTCAGCGCCGGACCGAGAAAAACCAGGAGAATCACCAGAAACTTCCCGCGGAACATGCCTCGTCCGTCCCAGAGAATTATTGGAAGTCTCGACTCTTAATAATGGATTTTATTTATGATGGCAAGGGGTTTCTGATCCGGCTCGGGGGCGGGTGCGGGGCCGCCGGACCCCGCGCCCTCGAGGCTCAAGTTTTCTTCTTTCCCCTGGCGACGGCCTTGGCCGGAACCTTGCCCTGGTTTTTCACCGCCGGCTTGAACAACTGTTTGACCATGATCGACGCGGTCTCCTTGCCGGTTTCCGGGGGCCAGATGAGGAGTATCGGGCTGGCCACGTAGATCGAGGAATAAGTACCTACGAAAATGCCCACCATCATGGCCAGGGAGAAATCCGAGATGACTGGCCCGCCCAGAATATAAAGAGGTAGCACCGCCAGCATGGTCACGCCGGAGGTGATCACGGTCCGGCTCAGGGTTTCGTTGATGCTGGCGTTTATGACCTGGTCAAAGGAGGTCTTCTTGGTCTTGCGCAACGTCTCCCTGATGCGATCGAAGACGATGATGGTGTCGTTCATGGAATAGCCGATGATGGTCAGCAGGGCCGCCACGATGGTCAGGTCAATTTCTTTATTCAGCAGGGAGAATACACCCAAGGTGATGGTCACGTCGTGGATCAGGGCCACTATGGCCCCCAGGGCGTATTTCAGCTTGAAGACGAACCAGACGATCAGGGTGATCACGCCGGCCACCAGGATCAGCCAACCCAGGCCGGCGCCCAACAGGGTGGCGGCGTAAGCCGTGATCATGATGGCTCCGGCCACTATCCCGCTCATGATCCATTTCTGTTCGAACCGCCCCGAAATATAGACGGCCAGGAAAAGAAGAGAATAGAAAATGGCCAGGAGGGCCTTTTGCCGGAGGTCCTGGCCGACCTTGGGACCGACCGTCTCGACCCTTCTGACCTCCAGCTTGCCCGGTCCGAACTTTTCTTCCAGGCTTTTCTGCACCCGCTGGCTCAAGCCCTCGAGCTTTTCGATTTCCTGGTGGATGCGGATCAGGAATTCGTTCTGGTCCGCCGCGCCGAAGGTCTGGATGGTCGCCTCGGTCATGTCGAGGGCCTTCATTCCTTCGCGGATGGCCTCCGGGGTGGTGGGGGCCTTGAACTTGACCTGGATCAGGGTGCCGCCGGCGAAGTCCACGCCGTACCTGGGGCCGCCTTTGGCGATGAGCGAGATGACGCCTATCAGGATCAGGATCAGGGAGAAGGCGTAGGCGTATCGCCTGAAGCCGACAAAGTTTATCTTGGTTCCCGGTTTGATCAGTTCCATGACTTTTGCTCCTCTGGGATCAGACGCTGACCTGTTTCATCTTCAGTCCGCCCAAAAGGTAATCGAAGATGACCCGGGAGACGAAGACAGCGGTGAAGAGGCTGGAAATCAATCCGGCGGTCAGGGTCACGGCGAACCCTTTCACCGGACCGGTGCCGAATTGAAACAGGACCAGGGAGGTGACCAGCCCCGAGACGTGGGAGTCGAAGATGGTGGCCCAGGCCTTGGTGAAACCGGCGTCCACCGCGGCCCGCGGGGTCTTGCCCAGGCGGACCTCCTCCCGGATGCGCTCGAAGATGAGTACGTTGGCGTCCACGGCGATGCCGATGGTCAGGACGATGCCGGCGATGCCGGGCAGGGTCAGCGTGGCCCGGAAGGCGGCCAGGCAGGCCATGACTATGACCACGTTGAGCAGCAGGGCCGTGTCGGCGATCAGGCCGGACAGGCGGTAATAGAAGGCCATGAAGATCACCACCAGGCAGAAGCCCACCAGCACGGCGTTGAGGCCCTGGTTGATCGAGTCCTGGCCCAGGGAGGGACCGACCGTCCTTTCCTCGAGCACCTTGACCGGCGCGGGCAGGGCCCCGGCCCGGAGCACAATGGCCAGGTCCCGGGCTTCGTTCAAGGTGAAACTGCCGGTGATCCTGGCCTTGCCGCCGCTGATCTTTTCCTGGATGACCGGCGCGGAATAGACGCTGCCGTCCAGCACGATGGCCAGCCGTTTGTTGACGTTGGCCTCGGTTATCCGTTCGAACTGCCTGGCGCCCCGGGCGTCGAAGCCCAGGCTGACATATGGTTCATTGAACTGGCTGTCGAGCTCGACCCGGGCGTCGGTCACGGTTTCGCCGGTCATCAAAGCCCGTTTGCGGAGCAGATGGGGCGTCTTGGTCTCGCGGCCCGTCTCGCGGTTGACCTTGGTTTCATAGGCCACCTCGGTGCCGGGCGGCAATCCCTCGGACAAGGCCGCCTCGGGGCTGCGGCTTTCCTCGACCAGCTTGAACTCGAGCAGGGCCGTCCGGCCGATCAGGGCGATGGCCCGTTCCGTATCCTTGATGCCGGGGAGTTGAATGACGATCCTATCGTCGCCCTGGGGACGGATTTCCGGTTCGGTGACCCCGAACTGGTCAATCCGGTTGCGGATGGTCTCGAGGGCCTGGCGCACGGCCATCTCCTTGATCTTGGTCGCTTCCTTGGCGTCCACGTTCAAGATCACGGTCAGGCGGCCGGAATCCCGCGTCGTTCTCTTAGTCACCAGGAATCTGAACTCCCGGTCCAGGAGCTTGTTGAGCTTCTCGAGGTCTTCTTCCTTGGCCAGTTGCAGTTCGACCTGACCGGATTCCTGCTTGACCGCCAGGCTGTTGACCGGGATTTTCTCCTTGCTCAGGTTGAATTTGAGTTCTTCAACCGTCCGTTCCAGGGCGCTTTCCACAGCCTTGGCCGCCTGGACCTCGAGGACCAGGTGCATGCCCCCCTTGAGGTCGAGGCCCAGGCTGATCTTGTCCGAAGGCAGAGCCTTCTGCCACCAGGTGGGCAGGCTCGGGGCCAGGGAGGGGAAGATGTAAACCAGCGAGACCGCCAGGGCGGCGGCCACGATCAGGACCCGCCATTTGAAGTTCTTGTCCACGTTCCACCCCTTGAGGTCAGCTAGTTTCACTCTTTTCTTCGGCGGCGCTCGATTGGGGAGCGGCCTGGGCCAGGCCGGCCACATGGGACCGGGACACTTTCACCCTGATCTTGGGCGCGATTTCCAGGGTGATGATGGTGTCGGTCAGACCGGTGATCTCGCCGTACAGACCGCCGGTGGTGATGATCCGGTCGCCTTTGTGGAGATTGGTCAAAAACTCCCGATGGGTTTTGGCCTTTTTCTGCTGGGGTCTGATGAGCAGAAAATAGAAAATGACGAACATGATGATCAGGGGAGCCAGCGCGGCCAAACCCCCGCTCTGTCCGCCTTCGCCTCCCGACAAACCCATCGCGTAAGCCAAATCGGTCAACATCAGTTTTTCCTCCGTCCTAATCGCCAGGCTGGTCCGGTTGGGATTCGTCCCGGCTTTCTCTCAGGGAATAAAAATCCCGGTAAAAATCCTGGAAACGTCCGGCCAGGACCGCGGACCTGGCCGCGGCCACCAGACCTTGATAGTAAAAAAGGTTATGAATGGTATTCAGCCGGTAAGCCAAAAGCTCGCCGGACAGAAACAAGTGCCGCAGATAAGCCCGCGAAAAATGGCGGCAGGTATAACAACCGCAGCCATCCTCGACCGGCCGCGAGTCCTCCCGGTAACGGGCGTTCTTGATGACCAGGCGGCCGGTCCGGGTGAAGAGCTGGCCGTTGCGGCCGTTGCGCGTGGGCAGCACGCAATCGAACAGGTCCGCGCCTCGAGCTATGCCTTCCACCAGGTCTTCGGGCGTGCCCAGGCCCATCAAGTACATCGGCTTCTCCCGCGGCAATACTCCGGCCGCGGCCTCGATCATTTCCAGGCGCAGGTTCATGGGTTCGCCCAGCGCCAGGCCGCCCAGGGCATGACCGTCGAAGCCCAGGGCGGCGATCTCCTCGGCCGCCCGTCGCCTCAGGTCGGCGTGCCCGCCCCCCTGGACTATACCGAACAGGGCCGCCGGATGGTCGGGGCGGCGGGCCTCGAGGCACCTGACGGCCCAGCGGCCGGTCAGCTCCAGGGACCACCGGGTCCGGTCGTGATCGGCCGGGTAGGGCGTGCATTCATCCAGGCACATCATCACGTCCGCGTCCAGGGCTTCCTGGACGGCCACGGCCTTTTCCGGGCCGAGAAAGGCCTTCTGGCCGTCAAGGTGGGATTGGAAGGTCACGCCTTCCTCGTCCAGCCGGCGCAGCGTGGCCAGGGAAAAGACCTGGTATCCGCCGCTGTCAGTCAGGATGGGCCCCGGCCAGCCCATGAAGGCGTGCAATCCTCCCAACTCGCGAACCAGTTCGTGCCCCGGCCGCAGCATCAGGTGATAGGTGTTGGCCAGGATGATCCGCGCACCGACCGCGGTCAGGTCGTCCGGGCCCACGGCCTTGACCGAGCCCTGGGTGCCCACGGGCATGAAAGCCGGCGTGGGCACAATCCCGTGCCGGGTCAGCATTTCACCGGCCCGGGCCCGGCCGGCCGGGTCCTGGGCCAGGATTCTGAATGTAAAAGAGCCGCAAGCCATGCCCGCCGTTTCGATTCAAAGAATGAGCATGGCGTCGCCGTAACTGAAAAAGCGATATCTCTCGGCCACGGCCAGGCGGTAGGCCTCGAGGATGAAATCGAGGCCGGCCAGGGCCGCCACCAGCATGAGCAACGTCGTGCCGGGCAGATGAAAGTTGGTGATCAGATGATCCACCACCTTGAATTCATATCCCGGACTGATGAAAAGGTCGCACGGCCCGTCATAGGTTGTTATTCTTCCGTCATTCCCGGCGGTGAACTCGAGGGAACGCACCACCGTCGTTCCCACGGCCGTAATCGGCCGGCCGGCCGCCTTGGCCCGGTTGACCGCCTCGGCCACGTCTTCCGGCACTCTCACCCGCTCCGCCTGCATCCGGTGCCGGCTGATGTCCTTGACCCGCACCGGAGCAAAAGTTCCGTAACCCACCCACAGGGTCAGGGCCCGGATATCCAGACCCGCGTCCCGGACCTCTTCCAGAAGCTCCGGGGTGAAGTGCAGGCCGGCCGTGGGCGCGGCCACGGCTCCGGAGCGGGCCGCGTATATGGTCTGGTATCTTTCCCGGTCCAGCCGGTCATCCTCGGCCCGGTCGGTCCCTCTCTTTATGTAAGGAGGCAGCGGCATCCGGCCCAGGGTTTCGATCACTTCCAGGGGCGGCCGGGTAAAGGTCATCTTCAAAAAATATCGACCTTTTCCGTCGGTCCTTTCGACTTCCGCTATCAGGTCCGGTCCCAAAATGATTTCCACGCCCGGCTTCAAGCGGCGTCCGGGTTTGGCCAGGCATTCTATTTCATATTCGCCCGGAGCGGCGTCGGCCGGCGGCGGCTCCAGCACCAGAATCTCGACCCGGCCGCCCGAAGCCAACCGGCCGCAAAGGCGGGCCGGCACGACCCGGACGTCGTTTATTATCAACGGGCCGCCGCCGGGCAGCCAGCGGAGCAGGTCGGCGAAATTCGAGTGCTTGATCCGGCGGCCGGCTCGATCGAGCACCATCAAGCGGGAGCCGTCCCGCCGCGGCGCCGGCTTTTGGGCTATCAACTCCGCCGGCAGGTCGTAAGTAAATTCATTCAGACCGAGTCCCAAAACCGTTTTCCTTTGCCGGCCGACACTCAAATTATTTAATAAATCAAACTTGTGTCTGAAAGTCAATTTTTTTGATGTTCTTTTACCGCGATCAAGGCATGGCCGGCTTCGAGGTTGGGTCGTTCATCAAATTTATTGACAAGTGCTGGTTGGAGCATTAAAAAAGTAGGTTTTAGTATTCCGGTTGGGATTGCCGGCCGAGGAGAGGTCGTGACCATCAAGGCCATCAGAGGATTTCGGGACGTCCTGCCCGAGGAAGCCAGGACCTGGGCCAGGGTCGAAGCTATCGCGGCCAGGGTGCTTCGGACCCATGGTTATCAGGAGATTCGCCTGCCGGTGTTGGAGAAGACCGAGTTGTTCGCCCGTTCCATCGGCGAGAGCACGGACATCGTGGAAAAAGAGATGTTCACCTTTCCCGACCGCCACGGCGAACTCTTGACCCTCCGGCCCGAGGCCACGGCCGGGATGGTCCGAGCGGTGTTGGAGAACAACCTGGTCGAGGGCGGCCGTCCCCTCAAGCTTTTCTTCCTGGGTCCCATGTTCCGGTACGAACGCCCCCAAAAGGGCCGCCAGCGCCAGTTCCACCAGCTTGACGTCGAAGCCTTCAACGATCCGTCGCCCCAGATGGACGCCGAGATCATCGTCCTGCTGGCCCATTTTTTGAACGAGGTCGGGTTGGACCGCCTGACCGTGCACGTGAACAGCCTGGGTTGCGCCGAATGCCGGCCGGCCTTTCGTCGGGCCCTGGAATCCTTCCTGCGCGGCGTCCGGGGGGACCTCTGTCCGGACTGCCAGCGCCGCCTGGAAACCAACCCCGTGCGGGTCATAGACTGCAAGGTGCCGCGTTGCGGCGAACTGGTCCAGGACGCGCCCTGGACCGTTGATTTTCTCTGCCCGGACTGTCGCCGTCATTTCGACGGCCTGCTCCAGGCCCTCCGCCAGGCCGGCGTCACTCCGGCCCTGGACCGACGACTGGTCAGGGGGTTGGACTATTACACGCGGACCATCTTCGAGGTCCTGCACGGCGAACTGGGGTCGCAGAACGCCGTGGCCGGTGGAGGCCGTTACGACGATCTGGCCCGGAGCCTGGGCGGTCCGGATATCCCGGCCACGGGTTTCGCCCTGGGGCTGGAACGCCTGGTGATGCTGCTGGGCCGACAAGGCCATCCGGCTCCCGAGGGACCAAGGCTATACGTGGCCGCCTTGGATGAAGCGGCGGTCGAGAAATGCTTCGGACTGGTGCAGGAATTGAGACGCCGCGGCTTCACCGTCGAAACCGACTATATGGCCGGCAGCCTCAAATCCAGGCTGAAAAGGGCGGACAAGTTAGGCGCCTTGCGGGTGCTTATTGTCGGACCGGACGAAATAGCTAGGGGTGAGGCCGTCTTGAGGGACATGGCCACCAAGGAGCAGGTTGTTCTGCCCTGGGCCGGCGCGATCGAGAATTTGGCCGAGCTATTGGACAAAGGAGACGGAAGTTGATCGAATCGTTGGGTGATCTGAAACGGACTCATTACTGCGGCGAACTGACCGAAGCCGATATCGCCCGGGAAGTCGTGCTCATGGGTTGGGTCCAACGCCGCCGCGACCACGGCGGCCTGGTCTTCCTCGACCTGCGCGACCGCACCGGCCTGGCCCAGGTGGTCTTCAATCCCCAGGAGGACCCGGTGACCCATGAACGATCCCACGCCGTCCGCGGGGAATACGTCATCGCCGTCAAGGGCCGGGTCAGACCGCGGCCGGCGGACATGATCAACCCGAAGCTCCGGACCGGGGCCCTCGAGGTCTTCATCCATCATCTCCGGGTGCTGAACACGGCCAAGACGACGCCCTTCCTGATCGAAGACTATCTGGACGTGACCGAAGCGGTCCGCCTCAAGTACAGATACCTGGACCTGCGGCGGCCGTCCGTCCAGGGGAACATCCTGCTGCGGCACCACGCGGCCCAGGTGACCAGGTCCTTTTTGAACGAAAACGGCTTCCTAGAGATCGAGACGCCGGTTCTGACCAAGTCCACGCCGGAAGGCGCCCGCGACTACCTCGTCCCCAGCCGGGTGAACAAGGGCCTTTTTTACGCCCTGCCCCAGTCGCCTCAGCTATTCAAGCAGATACTGATGGTGGCCGGCTTCGACCGTTATTACCAGATCGTCCGCTGCTTCCGGGACGAGGACCTCAGGGCCGACCGGCAGCCGGAGTTCACCCAGATCGATATCGAGATGTCCTTCATCCAGGAAGAGGACATCATGCGGGTCATGGAGACTTTCATGGCCAGGCTGTTTGGGGAAGTACTGGGTAAAGAACTGCCCCTGCCTTTTCCCAGGCTGACCTATGACCAGGCCATGTCCAGGTATGGCCTGGACCGTCCGGACTTGCGTTTCGGCCTGGAAATAGAGGACGTGACCTCGATAGTGGCCCGATCCGACTTCAAACTTTTCGCCCAGACCGCGGCCGCGGGCGGGGTGGTCAAGGCCGTTTGCGCCAAGGCGGCCGCCGGTCTGTCGCGCAAGACCCTGGACGACCTGGTCGAATTGGCCAAAAGCCTGGGGGCCAAGGGTTTGGCCTGGATAAGGATCAACCCCGACGGCTGGCAGGGACCCATAGTCAAATTTCTGAGCGAAACGGAAAGGACCGGGCTGGTCCAGACCCTGGGGGCCGAAACGGGTGACGTCATTTTTTTCAGCGCGGACGCGGCCCCCCTGGTGCACCAGGTCTTGGGCCAGGTGCGGCTCAAACTGGGCCGGGAGATGGGGCTGATCAAGGAGGGCGAGCCCGCCTTTGTCTGGGTGACGCGTTTCCCCATGTTCGAATACAGCGCCGAGGAAAAAAGGCTGGCGGCCATGCACCATCCTTTCACTTCGCCGGTCGAGGAGGACCTCGACCTTTTGGAAAGCGCGCCGGAACGGGTCAGGTCCAGGGCTTATGACCTGGTGCTCAACGGCAACGAAATCGGCGGGGGCAGCATTAGAATCCATCGGCCGGACGTCCAGGCCAGGGTCTTCCAGGCCTTGGGGATAGGTCCGGAAGAGGCCGCGGAAAGGTTCGGCTTCCTGATCGAGGCCCTGGGTTACGGCGCCCCGCCCCATGGCGGCATAGCTTTCGGCTTCGACCGCCTGGTCATGATCCTGGCCGGCGCCGATTCCATCAGGGAGGTGATCGCCTTCCCCAAAACCCAGAAGGCGACCTGCCTGATGACCGGCGCGCCCAGCCGAGTGGACCGGACCCAGCTACTGGAGTTGGGTCTGCGGGTCGAGATCAAACCTTCGGCGGCCGGGTCATCCTTGTCCGGCGCCGTTGGTTGACCCTGGTCTGGTCCGACGACCCCGGGGGAAAGGAGTTCAGCATAAATGGCACATTGGAACAAAGAAAGACGCCTCTTAGACCATGACCACACCTATCACCGCCGGTTTCAGCTCATAGATTCGGAAGAACCGGACCTGAGGCGCGACATCTATCCTTATCATGAAATCTGCCGCGTCGACTTCAATCATCAGTTCACCACGGTGGACCCGGCCAAGACTTTTCTGATCACGGACACTACGTTCCGCGACGGCCAGCAGGCCCGGCCGCCGTACACGGTCCGGCAGATCGTGGACATCTTCCAACTGCTGGGCCGGCTGAGCGGGCCGCGGGGCATAGTCCGGCAGTCCGAGTTTTTTCTTTACAGCCAGAAAGACAAGGAGGCCGTGGAAAAATGCCTGGAACTGGGGCTGGATTACCCGGAGATCACCGGCTGGATCAGGGCGGATATCGAGGACCTGCAACTGGTCAAGGCCATGGGCCTGGCCGAGACCGGCATCCTGGCCTCGGTTTCGGATTACCATATCTACTTGAAACTGGGCCTCGACCGCGGCCGCGCCCGGCAAAGGTATCTGGCCATCGCGCAGGAAGCCATGGAGCAGGGTATTGTGCCCCGCTGCCACTTCGAGGACGTGACCCGGGCCGACATCTATGGTTTCGTGGTGCCTTTCGCGCAAGACCTGAAAGTGCTGTCCGAAAGATACGGCCTCAGGGTCAAGGTGCGGCTGTGTGACACCTTAGGCTTGGGCGTCACTTATCCCGGCGCGGCCCTGCCGCGCAGCGTGCCCAAGCTGGTGCGGGCCATGATTGACGACGCGGGCCTTTCCGGTGAAGACCTGGAATGGCACGGCCACAACGATTTCCACAAGTCCCTGATCAACGCCGCTTCGGCCTGGCTCTACGGCCTGTCGGCCGCCAACGGCACCCTGCTGGGCTTCGGCGAACGCACGGGCAACACGCCGATCGAGGCCTTGGCCATCGAGTTGATCGCCCTGCGGGGCGATTGCCTGGGCATGGACACCCAGACCATCACCGAGATCGCCGACTACTTCGAAAGGGAGCTGGGGTACCGCATCCCGCCCAACTATCCCTTTGTCGGCCGGGACTTCAACGCCACTTCGGCCGGCATCCACGTGGACGGACTCATCAAGAACGAGGAGATTTACAATATCTTCGACACCAAGGCCATACTCAACCGGCCCATAACCATTACCGTCACCGACAAGTCGGGCGCGGCGGCCGTGGCCCACTGGGTCAACACCAGACTTAAACTCACCGGCGACCTCGCCGTGGACAAGAAGCATCCCGGTATAGTCAAGATGACCAAGGCCATTCAGAAGGAATACGAAGCCGGGCGCGTCACTTCCATGTCCAACCAGGAAATGGAGAAGCTGGCCCGGAAGTATCTGCCCCAGTGTTTCCGGTCCGAATTCGACCGCCTCAAGGTCAAGGCCCGGGAATTGGCCTACAGCATCCTCGAGGAGTTCATCGAGACGCCGGCCATAAGGTCCATGATTCCGTCCCAGCAGGAAACGGCCATGCAGGCCTTCCTGGACGCCCATCCCTTTCTCCAGTTCATGTACGTGACGGATGCCAATGGATACAAGATCACCAAGAACGTCACCCATATCACCGAAAGGGCCAAGTTCGAGACCCAGTTTCTGGGCGACAACCTCTCCGATCGGGTCTGGTTCGTCGAACCCATGAAAGATGGCAAAATCCACGTGACCGACTTCTACACCTCGAGGTTCACCGGCGCCCTGTGCATCACCGTCTCGGGGCCGATCAGAAACGAGGAGGACGAGATCGTGGGCGTCATCGGCCTGGACATTCGTTTCGAAGACCTGGCCAAGATGGAGGCCGCCATAGAAATAGAAGAATAGGTCAAAGGCGGAGGAGAGGCTTGAATAAAACGAGCGGATGGTCTTAAATCTAACCTAAGCTTGGTGAGAGAATTGTAAAGGAGGTCGGGTCTATGGGCACCACCCCTCAGCACTGCCCGGGCTTCGAGCAGAACAAGAGCCTCAGGTCTTTTGTCTGTAAATGCCCCAACTGCGGCGCCGAGAAGGAAATATTCTCGGATGAGTTCAACAAGAGCCACGTCTGCAAGAACTGCCAGCAGGAGATAGACTTCACTAAATGCACTCTGGAAGCGGGTTGAGACGCCCGGCTTTGTCCGTCCGCTTTTATTGATCCGGCGATTGATTTCCAGGCCCGGGCGCGGTCGTCGCTTCGATATTGCCCCGAGGGCGTGGTTCCAAAGCCAGCGCCGGATGGCAGGCTATGAGGCGACGCGGCTTGCTTTCCCTTGTTTCCCACCTGTCCTGAAAAAGAATTATCAGGTAAAATAACAGAATAACTTTCAGGAACGGCGACGGGGCCGCCCCAGGTCACCCCGAAGGCCGGGAGGAAGAATCATGTCAAGCCGCGGGAAAGCCTTGGTCATGCTGCTGCTGCCCCTGTTATGGTGGGGTTGTGAGGCCGCTCAGCGAAGGGCGGAGATCACCGGTCTTTATCAGAAAGGGCAGTACTCCCAGGCCATTCCCCAGGCCCGGGAGGCGCTGGCCGTCGCCGAGAAGGACAAGGGGCCGGACCACCTCGAGGTGGCGGCCGCCTTGAACTTGCTGGCGTTGCTCTATTACGAGATGGGCGACTACGATCAGGCCGAACCGTTGCTGCTACGGGCGGTCAGGATCAGGGAAAAAGCCCTTGGCCCCAAAGACCTCCAGGTCGCGGTCAGCCTCAACAATCTGGCCCTGGTGTATGACGCGAAGGGCGATTTCGCCCAGGCCGAGCCTCTTTACCGAAGGGCGCTCGAGATCAGGGAAAAAGAACTGGAGCCGGACCACCCGGACATCGCCGTCAGTCTCAACAACCTGGCCGGCCTCTATTACAACCTGGGCGATTATAGCCAGGCCCTGCCGCTGTACCAGCGGGCCCTGGAGATTCTGGAAAAATCGCCCGAACCCAATAACGCCGAAATCGCCGCTGGCCTCGGCAATCTGGCCGGGCTTCACCTGGCCCTGGGCGACTACGGCCGAGCCGAACCGCTGTACCTGCGGGCCCTGGATATTCAGGAGAAATCCCTGGGCCGAGAGCACCCGGACCTGGCCGCCAGTCTGAACAATCTGGCCCTGCTGTACCAGGAAAAGGGCGATCTGGACAAGGCCGAACCCCTGTACCAGCGGACCTTATCCCTTCAGGAAAAAGTCTTTGGGCCGAACCATCCGGACTTGGCCGCCATTCTTAACAATCTGGCCATGCTGTATTCCCTGCGAGGCGATCCGGCCCGGGCCGAAGCCTTTAGCCAGCGGGCCTTGACGATCGTGGAAAGAAGCCTTGGCCCTGAACATCCGGACGTGGCCGCCAGCCTGGACAACCTAGCCGGCCTGTACGCGGCGCGGGGGGATTACGTCCGGGCCCACGGTTTGTTCAAACGGGCCCAGGAAATCGATCGGAAGTCGATCGAACAGGTGATGGGCTTCACTTCCGAGGACAAAAAGGCGAGCTTTCTCGCTATCAAACAGAGTTCCCTGGAAGGGGCCTTGAGCCTGGTGGCCCAGCATCTGTCCCAGGATAAGGCGGCCCGCCGGGATGCCCTCAATTACTGGCTGAGCCGCAAGGGCATTATCTTGGAGGCCCAGCGCCGGTTCCAGGAGGCCCTGGTCCAATCGGATAATCCCCAGGCCCTGAAAACTTTCCAGGAATTGTCCGCGGTCCGGTCCCAGATATCGAAGCTGACCTTTGCCGGACCGGGGCAGGAAGGTCTGGAAGCTTTTCGATTAAAAATGGGCGAACTGGAGAAACGCAAGGACGCCTTGGACGCCGAGCTGAGCCGTCTCAGTCAGGCTTACGCGGTCAAGAAGAAGATCGAAAAGGCCGACGCCGCGTCGGTGGCCAGAGCCCTGCCGGCCGGCAGCGCGTTCGTGGAGTTCGCCCGGGTCAATTACTTCAACTTCAAGGCGCGGGGTCGGGAAGACCACTGGCGGCCGGCCCATTACCTGGCCTTTGTCCTGCCGGCCGGCGACCCGGACAGACTCAAATTTCACGATTTGGGGTCGGCCGAAGCCATTGACCGGGCCGTGGCCGACTTCAGGTCGGCCATCAACGACTTGTCCGACAAACAAGGCGCCCGGGCCATCGAGGCCGCCCGGCGAACCTACGATCTGGTCTTTGCGCCCCTGCGTTCCGATCTGGCCGCGGTCAATAAAGTCCTCCTCTCGCCGGACGGCGGTTTGAACCTGATTCCCTTCGAGGTGTTGACCGGACCTGACGGCCGGTTCCTGATCGAGACTTACACGTTCAATTACCTTTCCACCGGCCGGGACGTGCTGGGCTTCGGACAGACCCCGGCCGGAGGAGAAACCGGCCAGGCCATTCTGGTCGGGGATCCGGACTTTGACCTGTCCAGGGCCGAGAAAAACAAAATCCTGGCCCGGTTGGGTGTGAGCGGGGCCGATGACCAGCCGGCCTTGCGCTCCAGGGCCATAAGGGGCTTCAACTTCAGCCGCCTGCCGGGTACCAGGGAGGAAGTGGAGGCCATCCAGGCCCTTTTCGGTCCGGGCCGGGCCAGGCTTTTTGCCGGCGCCGAGGCCCTGGAAGAAGCGTTGCGGCGGATGAAGACCCCGCGGGTGCTGCACCTGGCCACGCACGGCTTCTTCCTGACCGACGCCCAGTTCAGCGACTTGACCGGCGTTAAGTCCGAGGCCAGGAAAACGCAGTTCATCAGCCCGTTGCTCAGGTCCGGCCTGGCCCTGGCCGGCGCCAACCAGGCCGTGAGCGCGGGCGGCGGGACCGGCGACGGAATATTCACGGCGGAAAAGGTTCTGGGACTGAGGCTGCGGGGCACGGAACTGGTGGTTTTATCGGCCTGCGAAACCGGCGTGGGCGAAATCAAGAGCGGAGAAGGGGTTTACGGACTGCGCCGGGCCTTTACCCAGGCTGGGGCCCAAGGCTTGGTCATGAGCCTGTGGGCCGTGCCGGACGCGGAGACCAAGGAATTGATGGTCGAGTTTTACCAGGGCGTCCTGGCCGGAACCCAGGACCGCAGCCAGGCCCTGCGCCAGGCCGCCTTGAAACAGATGAACCGGGTCAAGGAAAGATACGGCCGGCCTCTCCCCTTTTACTGGGGGGCCTTTGTGTACTTGGGTCAACCGTGATTCAATAAACGAGGAGGAAAAATCATGCCTCGTTGTCTGACCATTCTGTGGGTCATCGGCTCGATCTGTCTGTTCGTTCTGGGCTGCCAACAGACTCAGACCCAGACCAAGGAACAAAAGCAAGCCCAGTTCAGGGAACAAAGACTGGCCCAGGCCAAGGCGCGCCAGGACCGTAAAAAGAGCGCCGCCCTGAGACAGGCCACTCTCGGCCAAACCGCTCAGGAACAGGTGGCGAAATTGATGGACCTGGGCCGTTACGCCGAGGCGGCGGCCATGCTGGAGCGGGGACTAGCCCAGATGAGTCAGGCCAAGGGACCTGAAGACCCCGGTCTGTTGAAATATCTTATTTCTCTCTGTCACGCCTATGAAAAGCTAGGTGAATACGCCCGGGCCGAGCAGGCGGGCAAACGCGCCCTGGCCATCATCGAGAAGAAAAAGTCCGGTATTGACGCCGAACAAGAAGCCCAAGTCTACTATAATCTAGGCCGTCTATTCGACAAGTTGGGCGATGGGGCCAAAGCCGAACGGCATCTGAACAAGGCGCTGGCCCTACGGGAGAGGATAGGGGGGGAAGAGAGTCCTGGAGCGGGTTACATCCTTATACAACTGGGCAATTGTTACCGTTCCCGCAAGGATTATAGAAAGGCGGAAGACTGCCTCCAGAGGGCCCTGACCATCTTACAGAAGAAGAAGGGTTACAGGCACCGCAGCGTGGCCGATGTGCTCAAACTGCTGGCCCGGATCAACCTGGACCAGAAAAAATACGATCAAGCCGAGTCCTATTTCCGGCAAGCCTTGAGCATCATGGAATCGGCCAAGGGCCCCCAGCACCCGGACCTGCTCTTCATCCTGACCTTCTTCGGCGCCCTATATGTTGACAAAGGCGACTACGCCCAGGCCGAGCCTCTTCTCCAAAGGGCCCTGACCATCAGCGACACCGTCCTGGGTCCCTTGCATCCGGATTCGAGTAACCCTCTCACCTGGTTGTCCATTCTTCAGGCCAGCCGAGGTGAATATGGCCGGGCGCTGGAATCGCTGCGCCGGGTCCAGGAGACCAACGATAAGATCATCCACCAGGTTATGGGTTTTACCTCGGAAGGAGAGAAGATGAGCTTCCTGGAGACCAGGAAGCAGAGCCTCCACATCCTGCTCCATCTGGTGGCGAATCACCTGCCACAGGACAAGACCGCGGTTAAAGAGGCCATGAGCGCCTGGCTGAAGCGGAAGGGGATCGTGCTGGAAGCCCAACGGCAATTCCAGGAGGCCCTGATAGACGCGGACAACACCGAAGCCCAGAAAACCTTGGCTGAACTGGATCAGGCTCGCCGCGAGATGTCCCGGCTGGTCTTTGGCGGCGGCCGGTCGGAAATTGGCGCCGAAAGCGAAGCAGCCGAAAACCAGGACACAAAAGACCCGAAGTCCAACCGAACCGAGATCGTACGGATCGAGGCCGAAATTCAAAGATTGGAAGCCAGGCTCAGCCGTCAAAGCCAGGCGTTTGCTCAAAACCTGCGTATGGGCCAGGCTGACGCCGTTAAGACGGCTAAAAGCCTGCCGCCGGACAGCGTGTTGGTCGAGTTTGTCAGCAGCCGGGCCTTCAGCTTTGGGCCAAGCCCGGAGAAGGGGCGCTGGGGACCGGGCCGGTACCTGGCTTTTATCCTTCCGGCCGGGCAGGTTGACCGATTGGTGGTGAAAGACTTGGGGGAGGCCGGCGCCATCAACAAGGTCATTGTCGGGTTCAAGAAGGCCTTGGCCAAGCGGGACGACCAGAATCTGGCCAACGTTACCACCGCGGCCCGGCGCTTGTACGACCTGGTCTGGGCTCCGCTCAAAGCCGAGATAGGATCGGCCGGGAAAGTCTTCATTTCACCGGACGGCGTCCTCAACTTGATACCTTTTGAAGTCTTCCTGAACCCGGAGGGACGATACTTGATCGAGGACCATGCCTTCTACTACCTGACTTCCGGCCGGGACGTGCTGGGCTTCGACCAGGCCAGGGCGGGCGAAGGGTCCGGGCAGGTCCTGCTCTTCGGCGACCCGGATTTCTGGTTGAATCGGGAACAGAGAGAAAAGATACTGGCTAAGCTGGACCTGACCCCGGAAGATGAGGAAGACCAGGTCATCACCCGCGCGCCGGTCGAGCTCGAGACCGGGCGGGGATTGACTTTCAATCCTCTACCCGGCACGAGAGCCGAGGTCAGGGCGATTTCGGAATTGGTCGGAACCAGGCAGGCCAGGCCGCACCTTGGCGCCGAGGCGGTGGAGGAGGTCTTGCGGCAGTCCAAACCGCCGCGCTACCTGCATCTGGCCACCCACGGTTTTTTCTTGGAAGACATGAAATCAAGCGACCCCGACGAGCAGGGGAAAACAAGTCGCAACAAGTCGCTGAATCCCCTGGTCAGGTCGGGTCTGGCCCTGGCCGGGGCCAACCAGGCCATGGCCGGCAAGGGCCACGAAGGGATATTCACCGCCGAGAAAGTCCTGGGGCTCAGATTGCGCGACACTGAACTGGTGGTCCTGTCGGCCTGCGAAACCGGTCTGGGCGAAGTGGCCGGCGGGGAAGGCGTCTTCGGCCTGCGCCGGGCCTTTACCCAGGTAGGCGCCAAGAGCCTGGTCATGAGCATGTGGTCGGTTCCGGACCTCGAAACCGCGGAACTCATGATCGAGTTCTACAAGAACTTGCTCGAAGGCCGCCTGGACCGGGGCGAAGCCCTGCGGCAGGCGATGTTGAAAGAAATGCGGACGGTCCAGGAACGCCGCGGCTCAGCCCATCCCTATTACTGGGGCGCCTTTGTCTTCCTGGGCCAGCCCTGACCCAGGAGCGGAGAGGAAGAACCATGACCCAACGCGGCGCCTTGCTGGCGGCCGTCGGCCTGGCCTTTCTGGTGTTCCTGGGTTGCGAGCCGGCCCAACCCCGGATCAAAGACCGGCCGCCGTCGCGTAAGGATTCTGGCGTCAAGCCGTCGGTCTCGAGTCCGGGTTGGAGAGAGCGGGCTTCGAAATTAATGAACCAGAGGCGCTTCGTCGAGGCGGCGTCCGTCCTCGAGCGGGGCCTGGCCCAGGTGACCAAGGCCAAAGGATCGGAAGACGACAGCCTGGTTCAGCCTCTTCTCTCGCTCTGCCAGGCCTACACTAAACAGGGCGAGTACGCCCGGGCCGAAGACAGGGGCCGGCGGGCCCTGGCCATCCTCGAGAAAAAGGGTTCCAACCTGGTTACTGAGCCCCAGGTCCAGGTCCATTCGAGGCTGGGCCGTCTGTACCTGAAGCTGGGCGACTACGCCAAGGCCGAGCGGCACCTCGAACTGGCCTTGGCGGCCAGGGAGAAGCTCTATGGACCGGAGAGTCCGGGCGTGGGTTACGGCCTGATGGATTTGGGCGTCCTGGCCCTAAATCGCCGGGAATATCGCCGGGCGGAAGACCACCTTCAGCGGGCCCTGACCATCTTTCAGGCCAAGAAAGGTCCCCAGAGCCGGCAGGCCGCCGAGGTGCTCAAGCTATTGGGCCGGGTAAGTTTGGAACAGAAGAAATACGATCAGGCCGAGTCCTATTTCCGGCAAGCCTTGAATATCATCGAGTCGGCCAAGGGTCCCCGGCACCCGGACCTGATCTTCACCCTGACCTTCCTCGGCGCCCTGTATGTGGATAAGGGCGACTATGGTCAGGCCGAACCCCTTCTCCACAGGGCCCTGGCCATAAGCGATGCCGCTCTGGGTCCCCTGCATCCGGATTCGACCAATACCCTGGTCTGGCTGGCCATTCTCCAGGGCTGTCGGGGCGAGTACGGCCGGGCCCTGGAGACCCTCAAGCGGGTTCAGGCGATAAGTGATCGGGTCATCGAGCAGGTAATGGGCTTTACTTCGGAAGAAGAGAAAATGAGTTTCCTGGAGACGAGGAAAAAAGGCCTGCACGTTCTGCTCAACCTGGCCGCCCATGAACTGAAGCAAGACCAGGGCGCGGTCGAGGCGGCCTTGAGCGCCTGGCTGAAGCGGAAGGGGATCGTGCTCGAAGCCCAGAAGCGTTTCCAGGAAGCCTTGATTGACTCGGATGACCTCGAGGCCCAAAAGATCATGACCGAACTGGATCGCCGCCGCGCCGAGATGTCCCGATTGGTCTTGGGCGGGGTTCAGAAGGAATCCACCCCTGAAGACGAGGAAGCCGGAAGCCAGGACGAGAAAGGATCGCCGTCCGGCCGGCCGGATATCGCCCGGCTCGAGGTCGAGATACAGGACCTGGAGTCCAGACTCAGCCGCCAGAGCCGGGCTTACGCCTCGAACAGGCGCCTGGCCGGGGTGGACACGGCTCAAACGGCCGCCAGTTTGCCGCCGGACAGCGTGCTTCTCGAGTTCGCCAGCAGCCGAGCCTTCAGCTTCGGCCCAAGGTCGGAAAAAGTCCGTTGGGGCAAAGCGCATTACCTGGTTTTCATTCTGCCGGCCGGCCGGGTTGATGGACTGGTGGTTAAGGATCTGGGTGAGGCCAGTGTTATCAATCGCCAGGTGACCGGTTTTAAAAAGGCCATGACCGTCAGTGAGGGCGCCGGAGCGGCCCGCGCCGCCTCCGCGGCCCGGCGGTTATACGACCTTGTTTGGGCCCCCCTGAAAAACGAGATCGGTTCGGCCAAGAAGGTCTTCATCTCGCCGGACGGCCGTCTCAACCTGATTCCTTTCGAAGCTTTCCTGAATCCGGAAGGAAGGTATCTGATCGAGGACCATACGCTATACTATCTCACTTCCGGCCGGGACCTGTTGTCGTTCGATCAGGCCCGGACCGACGTGGGCTCGGGCCGGGCCCTCCTCCTGGGCGACCCGGACTTCTGGCTGAGCCGGGACCAAAAGGTAAAAGCCCTGACCAAACTTGGCTTGGCCGTCGGGGAGGAAGACATCCCGGCGGAGGTGCGCTCGCCGGCTGAATTAGAGGAAGGGTCGGGGCTTACCTTTCAACCCTTGCCGGGCACCAGGACCGAGGTCAAGGCCATCAGCGCCTTGTTGGGTTCCGGCCGGGCCGAGGCTTATCTTGGGACCGAGGCTATCGAGGAAGTCTTGCGCCAGGCCAGGGCCCCCCGGATTCTTCATCTGGCCACGCACGGTTTTTTCCTGGAAGACCTGGAATTAGGGGAACCTGATGAAGAAGGGAAGAAAATCAGCGCCAAATCCCTCAATCCCCTGCTCAGGTCAGGCCTGGCCCTGGCCGGAGCGAACCAGTCCCTCGCCGGAAAGGGCCACGACGGCATCCTAACCGCTGAAAAGGTTCTTGGGCTGAAGTTGCGGGGCACGGAACTGGTGGTCTTGTCCGCCTGCGAGACCGGGCTGGGCGAGACGTCCGGGGGAGAAGGCGTTTTCGGCTTGCGCCGGGCCTTTGCCCAGGTCGGCGTGAAAAGCATGGTCATGAGCATGTGGCCCGTGCCGGACCGGGAAACCACGGAGCTGATAGTCGAGTTTTACCAGAACCTGACCGGCGGCCGGATGGACCGGGGCGAGGCCCTGCGCCGGGCGGCCCTGAAGGAGATGAAGACGGTCAAGGAACGGTACGGCCACGGCCATCCTTTTTTCTGGGGGGCCTTTGTCTTCCTGGGTCAGCCCTGAACGAGGATGGCGACGCTCGGGTGTATTATTCACTTACTACCCGGAGCGAAAGGCAATGCGAAAGTATGCCCTCGTAAAAATAGGGGCCGGCGGTCCAGGGTTTCTGGCGGTAAGGCACGCATTCTCTAATTACAGGCAGGTGTGAATACCTACCTCTGAAATTCAAGCTACATTCCCGAACCCTTCTGCCTGGAATCCGAAGATTGCCGCCGGCCTTAGGAAATCAGGCCTAACAACTCGTTCGCGCCGGCCTCACCTACGACCTTGGTGAGATTGGCCTTCAGGTCGGCCAGCCAGGTCTCGCGCTGGTCCTGGAAAGCGGGGTTTTGGCACAGGCGACTGGCTAGCTTCAGGCTGGAATTGAGCCGGGGTCCAAAGATAGGCGGCGCAGAGGGATACAAAACGACATGGTAAAATACTGCTGCCTGGACGGCCTCAGCGGCCTCTGCCCATTCCGCGGTCTGGAGCAATAAAATACCAATATTATTACAAACGGCCGCATAATCCTTCAGGTAGGCCTGGGGGTTCTCTTTGAACAGCCGTTTTCTGATCTCCAGGGCCTCTCCAAGAAGCTTTCGAGCCTCGGTGCGCGCGCCCAATTCGCGGAGAAGGTCCCCTAGGTTATTAGCCGTCATAGCGACAAACGGCAGGTAGGCCTCGGGGTTCTCTTTGAACAGACCTCGATAAACCTGCAGGGCCTCCTCATATAGCGTCCGCGCCGTTGTGTGCTCGCCCAGGTCGCGAAGAAGAATGCCCTGGTTATTGGCTGTAGCAGCGACAAACGGCAGGTAGGCCTGGAGGTTCTCTTTGGCCAGCCCTCGATAAATCTCTAGGGCATCCTCATACAGCTTCCGCGCCTCGGGGCACTCGTCCAGTTCGCGGAGAAGGTTCCCCAGGTTATTAGCCGTAGCAGCTAGTACTGAAAGGTATATTTCACGTTCTTCCCGCGAAGCATGCCTAACAAGGTTTTGGTGCTCTGTATAAACCAGCCGCAGGATGGGAATTAGGGACCTTACCTTATAACCTGTCTGAAGTATCCCGGCGCAGAAATCGGCCAGACACATTGACCGAGCAAGCCCGTCTATCTTGATCAAAGTGACGAGCTTTTCGAGACTAGCTAGAGATCGGAGCATCCATTCTTTTTTTTCCCGCGGGGAATATTCATCCGGAATCAGTTCCAACTGCTTTCCATGCCATATAGTGTATGTGTCCGAGGGGGGATTAAAAGTCAGAACGCGGCTGGACTGTAGCCGCTCCAAGGGTGTGGGGTCCTCCCGTAGATCTCGAGGAGGATCGTGTAAGGCGAGATACCCGGCGTACAGAGCGGCCTTTGGCAGAAAGGGCGTCCCACTATAGTGCCGCCAACGGGCCATGAGCCTGAGCACTTTTATCTGTTCGTTATCGAGAATATCTATAAACAATTTACGGAGAATCTCGTCCAAGTTCCGATCCGGGGCCGAGGGTTGAGCCAGGCCAACTTCGACCAGTATCTTCCGTGCGGCGTTCTCATCTATGAAACCGCCCTCGCCGAACTTTTGATGGGCATAAGTGAGAAAAGCCCGGGCCAAACCAAGCAGACTCACCGACTCCTCGTGGGGAAAGGTCTTCATGCCCTCGTGGAAAACATCCCGGGCTTCGTCAGTGAGTGTAAGCCGGCCGGTTGGAAATAGGGTCCGGATGGTCTTGGAAAAGAGTTCCCGGGCCATTTCACGGTCAATCTCGCCCAAGGAGACCACGGCCCGCCTATTGGCGGGGGGTGGAGTGTCCGGACCAGGCCTCCAGTCTTGGTACCCGCCTCCCGATCCGGCGTGAAGATGATCGAGAAGCTGTCGTTCTTTTAGTTCAAAGATCGGTTGGCCGATCCTCTGGCAGACTATGACCCGGCCAGGGAGTTCCTTGAAGCGGTCGATCTCTTCCGGGGTCAGGGGTTCGGCTTGGGTGTAACCGACGTCGCAGATGAGCAGATCGAGATTTTCGTCCAAAGCTGCCAGGGATTCCTTGTCGTCGCTCTGGGGCCTTGACCCCAGGAAAGCCACGGTCCGGCCCGGCTTCGACAGCCAGGCCAGGGCGACCTGGGCCGCGAGGACGGTCTTGCCGGTCAGCGGCCGCCCGAGAAGCACCAGCTTGCGGACCCGGTTGCTTTCCAAGTGTTCGATTATCGGGTCCAACTCCGGCCGTCGTATCAGGTTGATCGGCAGCCAATGGTCGTATAGGTCGTGGAGTTCGCTGGTGGTCTGATAAACGGAAAAGCGTCTTTGGGTGATGATTCGGAAAATTCGCGTATAGGCTGTGGACTGCCGGGCCAAGAAGTCCCGGTGCGCGTCAATATACTCGAGGTACTTTTTCCAGGCCATGTCGGCCAAATCAGGCGGCAGGCAACCGAAGGCCTCGGCAATACCATGGTCCAGGTCCTTGGCCAGCATAGCCTCGTAAATTTTTTTCTTGTTCTCAGGGTCTTCAAGGATCGGTCTGACCTCATCAGGCGTGGGCAGCGGCCCTTCGCCGGCCAATTTCTGGAATGCGGCAGCGCCCAGGCTGGCTAAGAGGTTCGAGGCCGTGGTGGCGATGCCGACAACAGCCGCGGCCGGCAGGGACACATCCGCGGCCGTGGCGGCCAGGGTTCCCAGGCCGGCCGCGGCCATCAATCCAACAAGCAGGCCTGGTTGGCCATAGCGCTGGTCGTTCAGGATTGAACGGCATTTGTCGATCAGGCGGTCGGCGGTCACAAGCCCCCCTTGGACGCAATGCCTAAAACATGCCTTGGAAACGGGGTGAGAGAACAAAGTTAATCTACCGATTCCGGAAGGCAGCGTCAAGCCTCGAGATCGAGTGACAATTCAGGTGGAAATCTTCAGTCCGGGGGACTTTATAATCGGCCGTGTTTGCCTATAGCGAGAAACCTCACTCGACGCTGCGTTCCCAGGAGTTGGCCGGCTAGTCTTACACAAAATCGAGGTCAAGGATTCTCATTGAATTGTGTGGCAAGACATTCGAGACCACGACGATCGCTCGAAATGTAGGCAATGACGCTTACCCGGCTATCGGCATCGAGCTTCTCTTACAGCTTCTTTCGATCTTCAAACAACCATCAACTCCCTGGTGGTTGTTGCGTCACTCAACGACGGGGCTAACCGGCTGAAGGAAGCGGGTCAGCGCCCGAGCCAGTCCGTTGGGCAGCCGTTTGTTTCGCGCTGAGCCGGGTTAGGCGTACTGGAGGCGGCGGCCCTTCGGTTCTGGGATTGGCCGGCTAAATTCTTTTGCGGTCTCGACCCATAGCTCCATAGCGTCCTTGCAGTTCGCGAGTGCCTCCTCGGGGCTCTTGCCGTGGGCCGCGCACCCCGGAAGCTCCGGAACTTCGGCGATGAATGCCTGGTCTTCATTGCTCCAATAGATAATGATCTCGTACCTATGCATCAATCGTCCTCCTCGACCGCAAGGCCGTGGGCTGTAATCACCGCCCTGACCTGACGCACTTGGTATGACTTGGCCAGCCGTCCCTCACGTTGGAGGTTGATCAATTCTTCAACTCCGGGCCGCACGAATATATGATGGCTGCCCCGAACGCGTTCGAAAAAACCTAAATGCGCCAGCAGGCGTCTTAGATCTTCGAAATCAATGTCCGAATCGGACCGACCCCTGAGGACCTTGGCGAACAACTTCCTGTATTTCGTCATGGTCTTCTTTTCTTACTGACTAGACTTCGCCTTGAACGATACTTGGCTTGATCCGGAGACAACGCGGAGCTTCGGTTTTCGTTCCGCACACCCACGCCAGCCTTTGCCTGATGATCCCTCCTGTTTTCGATGGAGGCCGTGCATTCCACTAAATCCGATTCCAGGTTTTTGTTATTTTTTCAAGCTCTATATCGTATTGTAGTTTATCATACTCCATATTATTTTTAAAAACCAGGAAGCGCCCTGGTGCGTTTTAGCTGGGGAGAGGGCTTTTTATCACTGCCTGGAGGAGTTGCCGGCCATGCCACGTCGGAAGATAGCTAAAGTTACTATTCCACTGATTCTCTTCTTGCTCCTGCTCCCGCTGTCCGCTCGAGCCCAGAACCAGGACCTGGAACAGGCCCAGGCCGCCGGGAGCCGGGCCGTCGAGCTGTTCCAGGCCGGGCGATACGCCGAAGCGATCCCCCTGGCTCGATCCGCGCTCAAGACCTGGGAGGCCAAGTTCGGACCCGAGGACCCGATGGTGGCCGCGGGCTTGGCCCTGTTGGCCAGACTGTTGGACGCGGCGGGTAAGCCGGCCGAAGCCCGGCCGCTTTATGAACGAGCCCTGGCCATTACCAAGAAAGCCTTTGGTCCGGAGGCCGCGGAAACGGCCCGGGCCTTGAACAACCTGGCCGCCCTTTATTATCGCCAGGGCGATTACGCCCGGGCCGAGCCGCTCTATCAACGGGCCTTGGCCATCCGGGAAAAAGCGCTGGGACCGGATCATCCGGACGTGGCCGTCAGCCTGAACAACCTGGCGGCCCTGTATGAAGCCCGGGCCGAATACCGGAAGGCCGAACCGCTTTATATCCGATCCCTGGCCATACGGGAAAAGGCCTTTGGCCCGGATGATCCGCGGGTGGCCGTGGGATTGAACAATCTGGCCGCCCTCCACGAAGCCAAAGGCGAATACAAAAAGGCCGAACCCCTTTACCGCAGGGCCTTGGCCATCCGGGAAAAAGCGCTGGGACCGGATCATCCGGACGTGGCCGAGAGCCTCAACAATCTGGCCCTCCTTTACGACACGCTGGGCGAATTCAAACAGGCCGAGTCTTTGTATAAAAAGGCCTTGTCGTCGAGGGAGAAAACCCTGGGGCCGGATCATCCGGACACGGCCGTCAGTCTCAACAACCTGGCCGAATTCTGCAAATCTCTGGGCGACTATGGCCGGGCCTTGCCTTTGCACCAGCGGGCCCTGGCCATCCGGGAAAAGGCTTTCGGGCCGTTTCATCCGGACGTGGCCCAGAGCCTGAACAACCTGGCCCTGGTTCATGAAACCCAGGGAGACCCGGCCCAGGCCGAGGCTTTGCTCAAGAAAGCCCTGGCTGTCTGGGAAAAGGCCCTGGGACCCGATCATCCCGAAACCGCCGCGGGTCTCAACAACCTGGCCGAGTTCTATAAATCCCTGGGCGACTATCAGCAGGCCGAGCCGCTCTATCAACGATCTCTGGCCATTCGGGAAAAGACCTTGGGGCCGGACCATCCGGACGTGGCCCTGGCCCTAAACAACCTGGCCGGCCTGGCCGACGCCCGGCGTCAATACCAGGCCGCCGAAGAACGCTATCTCCGGTCCCTGCGCATCTGGCAAAAAGCCTTGGGACCCGACAACCCCAACGTGGCCACGGCCTTGACCAACCTGTCCAACGTTTATTTCAACCAAGGCCGGTACACCCAAGCCCGGTCAATGGACGAGCAGGCCCTGACCATCAGGGAAAAAAGGCTGGGGCCGGACCACCCGGACACGGCCGCCAGCCTCAACAATCTGGCCGGTTTTTATTTCGCTTCCGGAGACCTGGACCAGGCCGAAACCTTGTATGGCCGGGCCGCCGCGATAGTGGAAAAGACCCTGGGTCCGAGTCACCCGGATACGGTGAAAGCCTTTAGCAACCTGGCCGCCATCAAGGCGGCTCGAGGCCAGTACCAGGCCGCCTTTGAACTGTTGAAACGGACCCAGGAAATGGACTCCCAACTCATAGACCAAGTCATGGGCTTCACTTCCGAAGACCAGAAGCTGAAGTTCCTCGCCCTCAAGAAATACGGCCTGTACGCCTTTTTCAGCCTGGTGCTCCGGCATCTGGCCGACGACCCGGCCGCCCGCCGGGAAGCCCTGGACCTCTGGCTCAAACGCAAGGGCCTCGTGCTCGAAGCCCAGCGCCGCTTCCAGGAAGCCTGGCTCTATTTCGACGCGCCGGAAGTCAGACAGACCTTTCAGGACTTGGCCGGCGTCCGGGCCGCCTTGTCCCGCCTGGTATTTTCCGGACCCGGCCGGGAAGGTTTGGAAGCCTACAAGAAAAAGATGGCCGAACTGGAAGCCCGAGCCAGGGAACTCGAGGCCAGGCTGGCCCGGCTCAGCCGCGAGTTCGCCCTCAAGAAAAAGGCGGACCGGGCCGACGGCGCCAAGGTGGCCGCGGCCTTGCCGGCGTCATCGGCGATGCTCGAATTCGCCCGCGTGGATGTCCATGATTTCCAGGCCAAGGACAAGACCAAACGCTGGCTGCCGGCCCATTACCTGGTCTTTGTGCTTCCGGCCGGCCGGGAAGCCCGGGTCAGCCTGATAGACCTGGGTCCGGCCGAGATAATTGACTTGGCCGTGGCCGAGTTCAAGAAGAAGGTCATGGACCTGGATGACTTGAGCGACCGGTCCGCCGATCAGGCCGCGGCCCGGCTGCACGATCTGGTCTTTGCCCCGCTCAAGGAAGCGATCGGCCCGGCCCGGGAGATATTCATCTCTCCGGACGGCAACCTGAACCTCATCCCCTTCGAGGTCCTCCTGAGCCCGGACGGCCGGCGCTTGATCGAGGACTATTCTTTCAATTACCTGTCCGCGGGCCGCGATATATTGACCTTTGACCAGGGTCGGGACGTCCCCCGATCGCCAATGGTGGTGCTCATGGGCGATCCGGACTTCGACCTCAAACCGGAAGAGAGGGCTTCAGCCCTGGCCGGTCTGAAATTGTCCATCTCCGAGCAGAAACCGGAAACCGGCTTTATTGCCGCGCCGCTGTCCCGGGACATCCGAGGCATGGTCTTCACGCCCTTGGAAGGCACCCGGGAGGAAGTCCAGGCCATAGCGGCTATACTCGGTCCGGAAAAAGCCAGGGTTTACCTGGGCGCCGAAGTCATGGAGGAAGTGCTGAAAGGACATCAAGGGCCGGCGGTCCTGCACCTGGCCACCCACGGTTTCTTCCTGGGCAATCTCGAAATCAAGCCCGCCGGCGACCGATCGGTCTTGAGCGCGGATGAATCGTCGGCCGGGGAAGCCTCCGGCCGGGGACTGCGGATCGAAAACCCGCTCCTGCGTTCCGGGCTGGCCCTGGCCGGCGCCAACCAGGCCCTGGCCGCGGGCGGCGCGGACGGCATACTGACCGCGGAAAAAGTCCTGGGCCTGAATCTGAGGGGAACCGGAATGGTGGTGTTGTCGGCCTGTCAGACCGGTTTGGGAGAAGTCAAGAGCGGGGAAGGGGTGTACGGCCTGCGGCGGGCTTTTACCCAAGCCGGGGCCAGGGCCCTGGTATTGAGCATGTGGTCGGTGCCGGATCAGGAAACCAAGGAGCTGATGGTCGAGTTTTATAAGAGACTGGCGGACCGGAAAACCGGCCGGGCCCAGGCTTTGCGCCAGGCCATGCTGCACGAGAGGCAGACGGTCAAACAGCGCTACGGCCACGACCACCCCTTGTTCTGGGGGGCCTTTGTGTATTTGGGGGAATAGACCAGACTTGGGTTCAGCGATAATTCAGGGCTATTCTAAACCTGGATTTTGCTCTCCGCCATCTTGACCCGATAGGCGTGATAACGCACCAGAGCGGACATGGCCCTGGCCGCGCGCTCGGCTTCCGGATAGAGAGGCACTCCGCCTTCCGTCAGCTTCCGGCTGAAGCTTTCCTCCAGGCTGCGCCAGGTGTAGCCGATCACGGGCTTGTCCTGCTCCTTGATGGTCTTCAGGACGGCCCGGCAACTTAAGTCCAGGACTTTGGTCGCTTCCTCATCCAGTTTTTCCGGCGGGACGCCCATCTGGCTCAAGCCCCGCCTGAGCACCGGCTCGGGCGTGAAGAAATAAACCAACAGCATGTCGGCGCCCGGATCGGCCAGGAGCACCTTGGGAATACGGCTGTAAAAATCGCCGGGGTTCTTGGTGAAGGTCAGGTCCACCGGATTCTGGCAACTGCCGGTATGGGGGAGATAGGGCGCCAGCCTGGATCGAGTCTCGTCCGCCAGGGCCGGCAGTTGAAGTCCGGCCCGGCCGCAGGCGTCGGCCGCCGCCGCGCCCGGTCCTCCGGAATGGGTCTGGATGATCACCCGGTTGCCTCGCGGCGCCGGCAGGGCGCCCAGGGCCCAACAGAAATCGAACAGCTCGGTCACGGATTCGGCCCTGATTACACCGCTTTGGCGGAAAACACCGCCATAGAGGTCGTCCGGTCCGGCCAGGGAGCCGGTGTGGGACAGGCCGGCCCGCCGGCCCGCTTCGCTGCCGCCGATATAGAGAACCACGACGGGCTTGCGGCGCGTGACCTTCCTGGCCACCTCGAGGAAGGCCCGACCGCGCTTGAGCCCTTCGATGTACATGGCGATGACCTTGGTATGGGGACAGGCGCCCAGGTATTCGAGGGCGTCCACCAGGTCAATATTGGCCTCGTTGCCCACGCTCAGGGCCGTGCTGAATCCCAGTCCCAGGTTGGCCAGGTAGTTGAACATCTGGGTGACGAAACTGCCGCTTTGGGAGGCCAAACCGATGAAGCCGGGCTGACCCTCGTGGGGGATGAAAGTGGTATTGAGTTTCCGGTAAGGATTGGCCACGCCCAGGCCATTGGGGCCCAGGATACGGAGGCCGTACCTGGCGGCGATGCGGACCATCTCCTGTTCCAAAGCCGCGCCGTCGCCGCCCACTTCCTTGAAGCCTCCGGAAACGATGATGGCCCGCTTTATGCCTTTCCGGCCGCACTCCTCCAAGGTCGGGTTGACCACTTGGGTGGGCAGGACCATCATGGCCACGTCCGGGACCTCGGGCAGGTCCAGGACGCTCCGGTAAGCCTTCAACCCTTGCACCTTTTCTTCCTTGGGATGAACCGGGTAAACCCGGCCTTCATACCCCAGGCTCAGGAGGGAAAGAAGTTGATTGGTGCCCATGGAGACGATATTGTTGGAAGCGCCGAAGAAAGCCATGCTTTTCGGGTTGGCGATGAGATGCAACGGACTGTCTTCAATACTGGACAACATCGTTTGCGCCTCGCGCTGGTTTGTTCGGCCGGCGACCCGGCTGGGGGCGATCCGATTCGGTTTCAGCTTCGATAATCCGCGTTGATCTTGACGTAGTCTATCGAGAAGTCGCAGGTCAGGACTTCGTACGCCGAGGGGCCGGCGTTTAAATCGATGTGGAGATCGAACTCGGCCATTCTCATGACCCGGGCCGCGTCGGCTTCATCGCCGGCGGCCTGGCCGGACCTGACCAGCGGGGCGTCATTCACGGACACGTCCACGCGGTCGGGATCGAATTCCGCGCCGCTGCGGCCTAAAGCCATCATTATCCTTCCCCAATTGGCGTCCTGGCCGAAGATGGCCGTCTTGACCAGGGGCGAGTTGGCCACGGTCATGGCCGCGGTTCGGGCCTGGGCTTCCGTGGCCGCGCCCCTGACCTTGACCGCCACCAACTTGGTGGCGCCTTCGCCGTCGGCCACGAGCATCCGGGCCAGGTCTCCGGCCACCCGGGCGAGGACCTTTTCGAACTCGGCCGCGGCGGGGGTGTTTTCTTGTACTATTGGGGCGTGGCCGGCCCGGCCGCTGGCCAGCAGCAGCAAGCAATCATTGGTCGAGGTATCACCGTCAATGGTGATCCGGTTGAAGCTGGCGTCGGCCGCGCGCTTGAGAGCCCGTCCCAGGAAGCCGGGGTCGGCCGCCGCGTCGGTCAGGATAAAGCCGAGCATGGTGGCCATGTTGGGGGCGATCATGCCCGCGCCTTTGGCCAGGCCGGCCACCTTGAACGGACGGCCGTCAATGTAGCCCGTGGCTTCAGCCGTCTTGGGCCGGGTATCCGTGGTCATCATGGCCCGGGCCACTTGATCCAGGCCGTCTATTTCGAGGCCGGTCGCCAAAGCGGGGACGGCTTTTTCCAGGGCGGTCAGATTCACTTCCTGGCCGATCACCCCGGTCGAGGCCAGGAGGACCTCGTCTTCCAGACAACCCAGGGCCCGGGCCACGGCCCGGGCCGAAGCGGCCGCGGTCAAGAGCCCTTTTTCGCCGGTGCAGGCATTGGCCTGGCCGCTGTTGACCAGGATGGCCCTGGCCCGTCCGAGGGCGATCTTTTCCCGGGACCACAGGACCGGCGCGGCTTTTACCAGATTGGCGGTGAAAACGCCGGCGGCGGCCACGGGTTCATCGGCGGCGATAAGTCCCAAATCCAGCCGGTTCTGGTACCTCAGGCCGGCGGCTATCGCGGCCGCCTGGAAACCGTTGACTTTCATGAAAGACCCTCCTGGCGTCAAAAGTGAATAATCTTCGCGGGCGTCGCCTTGGCCGTCAGACGTTGGCGCCGCAGCATTTTTTGTATTTCTTTCCGCTCCCGCAGGGGCAGGGATCGTTGCGCCCCACTTTTTTCTCCTTGCGTTTGACCGGTTCGGCCTTGGCCTGTTCGCCGTGGGAGAAGTGCATTTCCTGTTCCTTGGGCGCGACTTCCTGTACGTCTTCCTGCCTCTGGAGCCGGATATGGGACAGGAAAGTGACCGACTCGGTCTTGATCCGTTCGATCAGGTCCATGAACATGTCGTATCCTTCCCGCTGGTACTCGCGGAGGGGGTCGCGCTGGCCATAACCTCGCAAGCCAATGCCTTCCTTGAGGTGGTCCATGGACAGGAGGTGGTCCTTCCATTGGTTGTCCACGGCCTGGAGCATGACGTACCGGGTCAGATCGCGCATGACTTCCGGGCTGTATTCGTTCTCCTTACGTTCGTAGTTGGACTTGGCTTCCTGGATGAGCGACTCTTTTAATCCCTCTCGGGTAATCTCTTGAACATTGGTCAAGTCCAGGCGCAGGGCGAACAGCTTGAAGGCCTGTTCGGAAAGGGCGTTCAAGTCCCACTGTTCGGGAAAGGTCTTTTCGTCGGTGTAGGTCTCGATCAGGTTTTCGGCCAGGTCTTCGATCATGCCGAAGACTTCTTCGCGCAGGTCTTCGCCGGCCAGTATCTGGCGCCGCTGACTATAGATCACCTCGCGCTGCTGGTTCATCACGTTGTCGTATTCGAGTAAGTGCTTGCGGATTTCAAAGTTGTGGCCTTCGACCTTGCGCTGGGCGTTCTCGATGGCCCGCGAGATCAGGTTGTGCTCGATGGGCACGCCCTCCTCCATGCCCAGCCGGCCCATGAGGCCCTGGATGCGCTCGCCGCCGAATATCCTCAGCAGATCGTCTTCCAGGGACAGGTAGAAACGGGATGAGCCCGGATCGCCCTGCCGTCCGGACCGGCCGCGAAGCTGATTGTCGATGCGCCGGGCCTCGTGCCGCTCCGTCCCCAGGATATGAAGGCCGCCCAGGCCCGGCACGACGGGGCCGAGGACTATGTCCGTGCCGCGGCCGGCCATATTGGTGGAAATGGTCACCATATGGCTTTGGCCGGCCTGGGCCACTATCTGGGCTTCCTGCTCGTGATGCTTGGCGTTGAGAACCTGGTGAGGCACCCCGCGGACCTTGAGCCTCTGGCTCAGCAGTTCCGAGTTGGAAATGGAGATGGTGCCCACCAGCACCGGTTGACCCTTTTCATAAAGCCGTTCGATCTCTTCCACCACGGCATCGTATTTTTCCCTGGCGGTGCGATAAACCATGTCGGGATGGTCGGCGCGGATCATCTTCATATGGGTGGGAATGACCACCACGTCCAGGTTGTATATCTTGGCGAATTCCTCGGCTTCGGTGTCGGCCGTGCCGGTCATGCCGGCCAGCTTCTCGTACATGCGGAAGAAATTCTGAAAGGTGATGGTGGCCAGGGTCTGGTTCTCGTTTTCGATCCGGACCTTCTCCTTGGCCTCGAGGGCTTGATGCAGTCCGTCCGAGTACCGGCGGCCGGGCATGAGCCGGCCGGTGAACTCGTCCACGATAATGACTTGGCCCTGCTTGACGATGTAGTCCACGTCCCGGGTGAACAAGGCGTGGGCCCGCAGGGCCTGATTGAGGTGGTGGAGGACCTCCATGTATTTCGGGTCGTACAGGTTCTCTATCTGTAGAATCTTTTCCGCCCTGGCCACGCCTTCTTCGGTCAGGGCCGACGCGCGGGCCTTTTCGTCCACCGTGTAGTCCGCTTCCTTCTTGAGTTTGGGGATGACCTGGTTCAACCGGTAATAGAGTTCGGTGGACTTCTCCGCCGGGCCGGATATGATCAACGGCGTCCTGGCTTCGTCAATCAATATCGAGTCCACCTCGTCCACGATGGCGTAGTGAAAATCGCGCTGGACGTAATCGTTCAGGCTGAACTTCATGTTGTCCCGCAGGTAGTCGAAACCGAACTCGTTGTTGGTGCCGTAAGTGATGTCGGCGTTGTACGCCGCCCGCCGCTCGGCATCGGTCAGGCCGTGCACGATCACGCCCACCGACAGTCCCAGAAAATGGTAAATCTGGCCCATCCAGGCCGCGTCCCGCCGGGCCAGATAATCGTTGACCGTGACCACGTGAACGCCCCGGCCGGTCAGGGCGTTTAAATACACCGGCATGGTCGCGGCCAGGGTCTTGCCTTCGCCGGTCTTCATTTCCGCGATCTTGCCCTGGTGTAAAACGATGCCGCCGATGACCTGGACATCGAAATGGCGCTGGCCCAAGGTCCTGACCGCGGCCTCGCGCACCGCCGCGAAGGCCTCGGGCAGAATATCTTCGAGCGAGGCCCCCTGGTCCAATTTTTCCTTGAACGTTCCGGTCAAGGCGCCCAGCCGGTCATCGGACAGGCGGCGCATGGCCGCTTCGAATGAACGCGCCTGGTCCACCTGAACCGACAGGCGCTTGAGTTCCCTGTCGTTGCTGGTGCCGACCAGACTCTTAAGAATATGACCTATCATTTTTTTCTTTTTCCCCTGATAAAATGAAAACCCCGATAAAGGTCTTATCGGGGAGCAGGGCTTTTCTTATCGACGCCTCTCTCCGGCGGTGATTAACGCGCCTGCTTCTTCGCCTCCAAAAAGTTGAGGGGATTGACCGGGATGCCGTTGAGAATGACTTCATAGTGCAAGTGAGTGCCGGTAGTCCGACCCGTCGCCCCCACGGCGGCGATCTTTTCGCCTCGACGAACCCGCTGCCCCTCGACCACGTATGATTGCGAGATGTGGGCGAATCGGGTCACCACGCCGTAGCCGTGGTTTATTACTAGAATCATACCGTAGCCCGAAGTCCAGTCAATAGAGACCACGATTCCGTCGGCCGGCGCCACAATGGGTGTGCCCATGGGCGCGCAAATGTCCACGCCCCTATGAAATTCGCCGTATGAACCCCCGGACGGTGAGAGACGGTAGCCGAAGAAGGAGGTCATCGGGCCTTTAAGGGGCCAGGAATCAGGTATCGAGGCCATCAGGGACTTGGTGTCTTCAAAGAATCCGCTCAGCTCGTTCAGGCTCATCTCCCGAACGCTGCATTCGGCCAGCAGCCGGTCCACGTCCCGGTGCATCTGCCGGACCAGGTTTTCGGTGCTCGCTTTCAATTGATGGCGTGGCTTGACGGATTCGCGATCCGAACCTCCCATGGCCGCGGTCAGGCCCTTGGTGATCACCGGTGCTTTGCCGGTCATGGCCCTGAGTTTACGATCCTGCTGCCTGAGCTTGATCATTTCCTGTTCCAGAACCTGAATCTTGTCGGCGAAAGCCTGAATTTGGAGGTTCTGCTGGACCGCTTTCTGGCGCAGGCGTTGCATGTCCGGTTCCTGGTTCAGGACCTGGCTGAATTCCCGCCGGATGTTCCAGGCATATCCGATCAAGCCGGCGATTATCATCAGGACGGTTATTAACAGGGCCAGGGGTAGGGTTCGGGGGATGGTGTAGGTCCGCAGGCGACGTCCGTCTTTCGGATAAACCAGCAATGTGACCTTTTTCTCGAACAAGATGCCGCTCCGCCCCTGAGCTACTATCTAACACGCTGAATTTAAATAATAATTCCAAGATAGCAATCAATAATATCACACGATAAGCTCCAGCGTCAACACCTAGTTTATACATGTGTCGGCGGCACATGATATGAACGAATTAGGTAGTACATGAGTTGACCGATGAGTAAAGCATCTTCCGTATGGGGTGAGCGTTATGATGTGGCTCCAGACGCCACGGAAGTTCAGGCGGATGAGGTTTGATAAGATTTAGCCTCAATAACCAATCAAGGACGAACGGTCCAGGCCAGACCTCTTCGGCGTCCGGCCCCTGGGAGTTTGGCCTGGATCGAAGACCGATCAGGCCATTTGAATCCCTAATCAGAGGGCGTTTTCAGGTGACGCCTGAGGGGACATGTTGACGCGGCTTGAACAAAGCGCCTTGAATTCCCTAGAAGATCATTTTATCATTGAAAAGTATTGGGGAACCACCATAGCCTGTTTTTCTTATTCCCACGCCATCCCCATCCTTTTCATAATAACCGGAGGCTGCCCCGTGACCCCCGACAACGAGAATACCAAAGCTAGAATCCTGATCGTGGAGGACGAAGTCCTGATAGCCTACGGTCTGGCGAGTAATCTCAAGGGAGCCGGCTACTGCCTATGCGGCGAAGCGACCTCGGCCGAGATGGCGTTTGACCTTATCGAGCGAGACCCCCCCGACTTGGTTTTGATGGACATCGTGCTTCAGGGCGAGATGGACGGAATAGAGGCCGCGGAGAAAATAAAGACAAAATGGGGCATACCGGTTATCTTTCTTACCGCCTTTGCGGACAGGGACCGTCTCGATCGAGCCAAACTGACCTATCCATTTGGATACATCCTGAAGCCCTTCCAGATTCGCGAGGTAAAGATAACGATAGAAATGGCGCTGTATATGGCGAAGGTGGACGCGGAGAGGCGCAAGATTGAATCGGCGTTAAAGGAAAGGGAGGTTCACCTGAAGGAAGCCCAGCATATCGCCCATTTGGGTAGCTGGGAACGTGATTTAACAAAGGATAAACTATTTTGGTCAGATGAAACCAAGCGGATTCTTGGGTTCAAGGAAGAAGAGGAAATTACCTACGAAAAATTTATGGACTGCATTTACGAAGATGATAAGGAACGTTTAATATCCGCTCAGAAAGAAGCCATGGCTGGAGTTAAACCTCTTGATTTGGAATATCGGCTGGTCAGACCAAACGGCGAACTGCGTTATGTTTACGAAAAGAGTATGTCCATATTCGATGGTGATGGCAACCTGGTTAGACTCTCCGGAATAGTCCTGGACCTCACCGAGCGCAAGCGGGCCGAAGAAGAAAAGATAAAACTCCAAGTTCAACTCCATCAAGCCCATAAAATGGAAGCCATTGGGACATTGGCTGGAGGCATTGCCCACGATTTCAACAATCTGTTCCAGGCGATTAACGGATATGCCGAGATACTATTGATGGACAAGAATGAAAATGACCCGGAGTATAGGAACCTGAAGGCCATTCAGACCGTGGGTGCTCGGGCGGCGGGTCTGGTCCGGCAACTGCTTTTGTTCAGCCGGAAGATGGAAACCAATCGACGGCCCGTTGAACTCAATCGAGAACTTGAGCACGCCCGTGGAATACTGGAGCGGACTCTTCTCAAAATGATTGATATAAAAGTCCACTTCGGCGATCACCTATGGGCCATCAATGCCGATCCGGCACAGATGGAACAAATCCTGTTTAAGTTAGGGATAAACGCCGCCGCCGCCATGCCGGATGGAGGAAGCCTGGTAATCAAAACGGAAAACATTATCCTGGAGAAGGATTATGCTTGGTACCACCTGGGAGCACAACCAGGCCGTTACGTCCTCCTCACTGTTGCGGACACAGGCCACGGAATGGATAGAGACACCGTGGAAAAAATCTTCGAGCCGTTCTTCACCACCAAGGCAATCGGCAAGGGAACCGGACTTGGTTTGGCTTCGGTCTACGGTATCGTCAAGGGCCACGGCGGTTACATAACCTGCGACAGCATGGTCGGTCAGGGCACCACCTTTAAAATATACCTGCCCGCCATCGAGCCAGCGCAACCTGTCGAAGCAATAGATTTGGTGGTCCAGTCGCCTCGAGGCGGAACGGAAAGAATCCTTTTAGCCGATGATGAAAAACCAATCAGAGATATGGTCACCCCGCTTCTTATAAAGTATGGTTACACTGTTTTGACCGCCTCCAGCGGAGAGGAGGCGCTGGAAACCTACTCACATAAACCTAGTGAGATTGATCTTGTCATTCTGGATCTTGGTATGCAGGGTATGGGCGGGTATAAATGCCTCCAGGAAATTATCCAAATTAACCCTTCAGCCAAAGTTCTTATCGCCAGCGGATATTCCATCAATGAACAGGTCAAGAAGACCCTGGCAGCCGGCGCCTCTGAATATATAGGCAAGCCTTATGAACTGAATGACTTACTTGGCAGGATCAGGGCCGTCTTGGACAAAAAGAAGTAAGGGCCGCGTTTCAGATTATCTTACTGTAAGAAAAGCGATGACCCCGCGGGACTTACCCGCCTACCGGGATGTCATTGGGCCGGACCATGGATATTAACCCGTGGTTCTTCCGTTGTAAGTCTTTATCAACTTTCCTTTTTGCTTGGTTCTCTCTTTCCCTATAGAAGTCATGAGGAAATAATAAGCGTCCGCTTACTAACTATTCCTTGAAAATGGCCTTTCTTTGGCAAGTGCGCCGCCGGTGGCTTCAAGGGCCGCCGGTTCGATGACCCAGGCGCGCCAGGGGATTGGTCTTGAGATATTCTTGGAGGTGGGGTTGTTGGTGGACCAGGTTGCATTTCAGGCAGGGGTGACGCAGGTTTGGGGGCAGTTCGGAGACCGCGGCGGGGTTGAAAAACTTACGGGCGGTAACAAACAGGTCGTTCGACCGGAGTTCCACTAAACCACCTGAAAAAGAATCCGCGAAATCGTCTTCCTGGAAATAAAGATAACAACAAGGCGGGAGGCTGCCGTCAGCGTTTAAGGTCACCGATTGCCAGAGATGGTGGCAGAGGCCGGGCTGAAGGCCTTCCGGCGGTGTTCTATTGGCCCCTTCAATTACATCTTCGGCGGCCCCGCCGGCCTTGAGGACCCGGAAGATATCGGCCCCGGCCCGGCGGGCCAGACGGCGAGCGAGTTCCACTTCCGTCCGGTTGTAATTAAAGAGCAAGTACTTGACGTCCAGCAATGGCCGGTCGAGTTTCAGCCGAGAACGCAGGGTGGACAGATATTCCAGGTTGCGCCAGACTTGGTGGACTTGTCCCCGCCGATGATACCTTTCGTAAACCGGCTGGGTGGCGCCGGAGATGCTGACGATCAAATAATCGAGGTTAGCCTGGCAGACCTGGGTAAGGACTTCAAGGTCGGCGATGTTCAGGGTGGTGGAGATGAAAGTCGCCAACCGGCGATCATGGCAGAGCTTAACCAGAGCGCCTATTTCCGGATGCAGCAACGGTTCGCCCCAGTTAAACAAGTTGGCGGTGACCAGATAAGGACCGGCCTCATCCAGAAGGCGGCTGACCTGGTCGCGGGCGATGAAGCTCTTGCGGCGGCCGCTGGGACGCTTGGCTCCGGTCGGGCAATAGGGGCAGCCCAGGCGGCAGATATTGGTGCTTTCAATGATGGATATATAGGGCCGTGCTTGCGGCCGAATCACCCGACGAAGTTTCTCCCATTCGCAGAGGATCAAGTTCCTGATCTTGCGGGCGTCAAGATATCTCAAGACCATCAAGGCCAGGACGATGGTCCGGCGGGCTTCGCCGTGGCGAAAGGGAAGCAGTCTCAGGGCATATTTGATCAGGTCCGATCCTCCTGGTCACGGCCGCCGGCCGCCGACGATCAGCTCCTCGATGAGCAGCGCGGGCGCTCCGGTGGCGCCGGTCAGGCGGAAATCCGAGCCGACGCCGGCCACCCGGTTGAACATGACGAAAAGGTTTCCGGCCAGGGCCAGGCCCTTGACCGGGTATTCCGGCCGACCCCGGCTGATCTTGAACCCGGCCGCGCCCAGGGAGAAGTCTCCGGATATGGCGTCGGCCGTGTGCAGGCCCATGACCTCGGTTACCAGAAGGCCTTCACTCAGGTCTTGGGACAGGTCTTGAGGGCTTTTCATTCCGGGGGCCAGGATAACGTTGGAAGGGCCCAAGGAAGGCGGCATCCGGTAATCGCCCCTATTGGCGTTGCCGGTCGAGACCTGGCCTTCCCGGTTGGCCCGGGTCAGGTCATAAAGTAATCCCGTAAGCCGACCGCCTTCGACCAGCGGCGTTTTCCGGCGGGGCGCGCCTTCGCCGTCCGCCGGCGAGCTGGCCAAACCTCCGGGATAGAGACCGTCGTCGGTGATGTTGATAACAGGGGACATTATGGTCTGACCCAGTTTGCCGGCCAGGGTGGATTTGCCTTTTTGAACGTTTTCGGCCAGAAACGACGGCGTCAGCAGACCCAGGAACGCGGCCGCCACCCGGTTCTCGAGAATCACCGGCGTCTTGCCGCTGGGCACCCGGCGGCCGCCGAGGCTCATGACCGCCCGACGGGCCGCGGCCCGGCCGAGGGCGGACAGGTCCAGACCGGCGTAGCGTAGGGAGAAGTCGCTCTCGTAACCCATCTCCGCCTCATCGCCCGCGGCGGCCTTGGCCAGGACGTCGGCGGAGAAGATCGTGCCGGAATGTTTATATCCGAGGCCGCGGCTGTTGGCCAACCAGACCGAGTAGGCGGTCTGGCGGTATTCGGCCAGGCGGACGCGTTCGATGCGGGGATCGAACTCGAGGGCGGACCTTTCCATTTCCAAGACCCGCTCGATCTTTTCTTCAAGCGGTGTCCGCTCGACTTCCGGGTCCGGACCTTCCCCTGGAAGCCAGGGGCCGTCCGGCGGATCGGGCAATTCGAGTCCGGGTTGAGGGTCGGTCAAGGCCGCGGCCGCGGCGGCCCGGGCCGCCGTCCTATCCAAGGCTTCGGTGGTGAAGATGGTCGTGTAAGCGAAACCCAGGCGGCCCCGGTCAAGCATCCTCAAGGCCGCTCCCAGTTCATCCTGGCGGCGGACCTGATCCAGCCGTCCTTCCTTGGCGGCAATGGCCAGCGAATCCTTCCGGAGCAGGAAGACTTCGAACTCGGGCAGGCCCCTTCGGCCGGCCCGCTCCAGAAGGCGCTCGATAATCTCTTCCGGCGCCAACGTGTCCGGATCGAGCGTCAAAGGTTTTTCTCCATGGCGATTTCCCCGCATTCGGGGAAGTTCACGCATTTGAGGCAGTCGGCCCAGATTTTTTGAGGGAACCTGTTTTTTTCCGTCAGGCCGAACCCAAGCTTCTTGAAGTAATCCGGAATATAGGTCAGGACGAACAATCGGTTGAGACCCAGCCGGCGCGCGTCTTCTTCGCAGGCGGCATAGAGCCGCCGGCCCAGGTCCGAACCTTGGAATTCGGCGGCCACGCTCAGGGACCTGATTTCACCCAGGTCGGCCCAGCAGATATGCAAGGCGCACGCTCCGGCCAGAAAGCCGGGGCGGTCTTCGGGGCAGGCCACGAAGAAGTCCCGGATGAAGTCGTAGAGTTCGCTCAGGGAACGCGGCAACAAGAGGTTTTGGGCGGCAAAGTCCTTGAGCAGGTCATAAATCAACGGTACGTCCGCCACGACGGCTTTTCGAATCAACAACACCTCGATCCTCCCGCGGCTTAAAGCCAGGCCGCATAATAAACAGGCCATTCAGAGAGGGTCAATAGCAAAGGAGGGATTGATCGTAATTCAGGAGTCGGTCTCGATGGTCCCGAGCCAGGTCCGGAGGTCCTTTCCCAGGCCTTCGGCTTCCATTTCCAGGGCCAGCAAGACCTCGCCGGCGTTGGTCAAATCGCCGGCTTTGGCCTGTCGCACCAGGGTCTGCACGGCTTCCGAGGCGCCGGGTGAACTGAAGTAACTTATCGATCCTTTCAGGCTGTGGGCGGCCCGGCCCAGGGCCGAGGCGTCGCCGGCGGCGAGGGCCCGCCTGATTTCATCCAGGCGGACGGTGAGTTCCTCTAAAAACAAAGTGGTCATTTGTTTGATAAGTTCCGTGTCGCCGCCGACCCTGGCCATCAAGGACGACGGATCGAAACCGCCCCCGGCCGCCGGCTTGGCCGCCGGGGGCGGGGCGGCCGCCTGGGCCTGACCGGCGCCGCGGACCTGCCGGCGGAGGTATTTCCGCAGGTGTTCCGGACTGATCGGTTTGGCCAGATAGCCGTCGAAACCTGAAGCCAGAAATCTTTCCTGGTCGCCTTTCAGGGCGTGGGCGGTCATGGCCACAATGGTCAAGTGTCCGCCGCTGATCTTTTCTTTCTCCCGGATGACTTTCAGGGCTTCGAGACCGTCCATTTCCGGCATCTGGATGTCCATGATGACCAGGTCGAAGCATTCCCCTTCCAGCCGAGCCAGAGCCTGGCGGCCGGTTTCGACCAAAGTTACTCGATGTCCGGCTTGTTCCAGGATGCGTTGGGCCACTTTCTGGTTGATCGGGTTGTCTTCGGCCAGAAGGATCCGCAGACCGCCCGCCGAGGCCGGGCTCGTCTCAATATCCGCTGCCGCGGACCCGGCTTCGCGTTGTCCGGTCTCGACGGCCGCGGCCTTTCTGAAAGTCGCGGTAAAGTGAAAAGCGCTGCCCTGTCCCATTCGGCTTTGAACCCAGAGTCGACCCTTTAACATTTGGACCAGCCGGGCGGCTATGGTCAGTCCCAGGCCGGTCCCGCCGTACTTACGGGTGGTGGAACCGTCGGCCTGGGTGAAGGCTTCAAAGATCAAGGCCTGCTTTTCTTCCGGAATTCCTATGCCGGTGTCGGTCACGGTGAAGTGAAGCGCCGTTTCCATCTCTCCGGTGGATTCGAGTTCGGCTTCGAGGGATACCCGTCCCTGCTCGGTGAATTTGATGGCGTTACCGACCAGATTGAGGATGATCTGCCGGAGACGTCCCGGGTCGCCCTCGAGATGGTCGGGCGCGTCGGGCTGGACGTCGAGAATGAGCTCCAATCCTTTCTGTCGGGCCCGGGGGGCCAGGGTATCCACCGCCTCCTTCAGGGCGCCGCGAAGCCGGAAGGGTATATCTTCCAGGTCCAACCGGCCAGCCTCGATCTTGGATAAGTCCAGAACGTCGTTGAGCAGGGTCTGGAGTCCGTCGGCCGAAGTCTTGATCAGGTTCAGATATTCGTGCTGTTCCTCGGTCAGGTCGGTATTCAAAGTCAAGTCGGTCAGGCCGATGATGCCGTTCATCGGCGTCCTGAACTCGTGGCTCAGGTTGGCCAGGAACTCGCTCTTGGCCCGACTGGCCGCTTCCGCCGCCTCCTTGGCCTGGATCATGGCTTTGGCCGCCGTTTTCTGGGCCGTGACGTCGCGGGATATATGGACGACCTGGCTGAACAGGCCTTTTTCATCCCTTAACGGATGGACCGAAATCTCGACCACTTTTTCCCGGCCCAATGGGTCGTAATAAAGGTGGTCGGTGGTGATTTTACTACCGTCCTTGAGGGCTTCCACAAGCGGACAGAGTTGGTCGGGCGCAAGGCACTTCTGGGTTTGCCCGTGGATCAGTTCATGGCAACGGCGTCCAAGGACCTGATTCAAGGGCAGGCCGGCTTCGGCCAGGAAGGCCTGATTGGCCCCGGTAATGGCGCAATCATGGACGTTCAGGATGGAAATGGCTTCAGGGATGCTGTTAAGAACCGTTTCCACGAAATCCTTCTGGCGCCGCAATTCGGCCTCGGCTTCCTTGCGCGACGTGATGTCCTCCTTGACCGCCACGTAATGAATCAGGGTCCCGTCCGCGGCTTTGACCGGCGAGATCGAGGCGAACTCCCAGTAGCAGGAGCCGTCTTTACGGCGGTTGTAAAATTCGCCCCGCCATTCCCGGCCCGACTTGAGGCTGGACCAGAGCCGACCGTAGAATTCACGGTCGTGGTGATTGGATTTCAGAATCCGCGGGTTCCGTCCCAGGACCTCGTCCTGGTTATAGCCGGTCATCTCGGTGAATTTGGGATTGACGTACTCGATGGCGCCGCCGGGGTTGGTGATCACCACCGCGGCCGGACTTTGCTGGACCGCCAGAGAAAGACTGGATATCTTCTTTTCGCCGGCGAGCCTTTCTTTTTCCCAGCGCCGCAGGAAGACGTAACCGACCGATAGTCCGACCAGGCCCAACAGCCAGAACAGGGCGTGAGCGATCAGGGCGGCCCGTTGTTGAGATTCCTGGGCCGCCTGGAAAGGCCGCAAGGGCAGGCTGGCGCTGAGGCCCCCGCGCACTTCACCCAGTCGGTACCCTTGGATGGCGTGGCAGTGCAGGCAGCCCTCCGTGACGACCAGCGGTTTCATCAGGCGCAGGTGGGGCTGGCCTTGCATCGTTTCAATGCCCACGACCTTCTTTTTCCCGGCCTCCAACTCCTTCAAGGCCGTCTCTTCCCAGGAGTCCGGCTTATTGGCCGGGTTCAACAGCTTCAGGCTGGTGAGGTGGCCCAGGGCGCCGATATGTTTTTTTTGGAGTTCATGGACCTGGCGGGTCATATAGGCCGGATTGATCAGGGTGAGCCGTTGGCCGGAGGGGAGGTCCAGGTCGCGAGTGGGAGCATCCAGATAGGGATTTGGCCGGGTCTCCCCGGTGACGGGCGCGTAAAGGCCGCCGTGGTTGCTGTTCCAGAGGCGGTAGACGATGTCCTTGTCCACCAGGGCTTCGGCTTGGACCGCGGCCAGGTGGGTTCTGGCCTCCTGTTCGGCGTACCACTCGTGTCCGGCCGATGACAGAACCAGCAGGGACCAGCCGATAAAAAGACAGATGAAGACGATATTCTGGCGGGCCAGGCTTCTGGTCTCAGGCTTCGGAAACAACGTAATTACCCGCCGAGTTTAACCTTGACGGACTTGTAAAAAGTCCGTCATCAGGCCGAGGGTGATTAAGCCCCGGCCTGGGGTGAGGGTGGAACCACTTGAATTTACTTCAAGTGGCGGGAGAGGGGCAGCCCTCTCCCGCCGAGTAAAAAGTCGGTTTGCGACTTTTTACGAGGTTATCAACCTTGGTCCAATCTAAGATAGACATAAGCCATGATCTTGGCGTCGGCCAGGTGATTGGACAACAGGGCGAATTCGTTGGGCATGTGGGCCGTGCCGGCCAGCGTGGACCAAACCGCGGCCGGCAGACTCTTCTTCCTGAAGAAGGCGGCTACGGTGCCTCCGCCCACGCCCCTGGGATGCGCCTCCCGACCGTGGACGGCGGCTATGGCCTTGACCAGGGCTCTGACCACGGGAGCGTCGGCCGGGGTGGCCGGCGGAGCTTGCAGTTCCTGGACCGGTTCGATTTTCACCGTGACGGCCGAAGCCGCGGCCGTTTCCCGGACCACGCGCTCGAATTCGGCTTTGACCCTGGCCAAGTCATAGTTCGGCAGGAGCCTCGAGTCGAAATAGAACACGTCTTCGCCGGGTATGGTGTTCACGTTGGCCACGTTGGCTTCCTTCTTGGTCGGCTCGAAGGTGCTGGCCGGGACAAGGAATAAATCGTTCCGTTCGCCAAAGGCCCGAGGCAAGGCCTCGTCCAGGGCGCAGATCATGCGGGCCGAGGCCCGGAGGGTGTTTAGGCCCAAATGAGGGCGGCTGGCGTGGCACTGCCGGCCGGTCACGGTGAACTTCAACCAAAGTATGCTCTTTTCGGCGATCTCGACCATGGCCCCATCCGGCTGGCCGGTGTCTGGAACGATTATGAGGTCCGCGGGCGTGAAAAGGTCGGGCCTTTCCCCAAGGACATGGGCCAGGCCATAAGCGGATCCGGTTTCCTCGTCGGAGACAAAGATCAGACCCACGTCGGCCGCCGGTTTGAGACCGGCGTCGCGCAAGGCCTGGACAGCGAAAAGGGAGGTCACGATGGCCTGATGGTTGTCTTCCACGCCGCGGCCGTGGATGCGGTCGCCGTCCCGGCGCAGGACGAAGGGGTCGGAATCCCAAAGCGATCTTCCGCCGTCCGGCACCACGTCCAGGTGGGATAAAACCCAGACCCGGCCTTGGCCCCGGCCTTGGAAAAGAGCGATCAAATTGGGCCGTCGGCCTCCCGGGACGCGATGGTCTGGAGCATCCACGTGGAGAATTTGATCAGGGTTCATTTTTTTCAGCCAGGCTTCCACCAAGGCGGCCTTTTCCGCTTCGCCCCGGCCTCCGTTGTCCGGACCCAGGGCCGGGCAGGCCACCAATTCGGACTGGAAGCGCACCATCTGGTCAACCGAGGTCTCGAGGCGCTCGACCACTTGGACCCAAGTATCACCCGTCATTCTTAACCCCTTAGGAAAACTAAACAAAGCAGGGGGACTCCGCCATTACTGAGTCCCCCCCTTCATCGCGTTCATTTCCGGATCGGTCTTCTCGGACCGATCCCTATTTCTTTCATTGGATAATAGCCCCAGCCGGAAGTCAAGAAGAATCAGGGGGGAAGGTTTGGGAGAAAGCTTTTCTCATCCCCTCCGGTGATTCAAATTGAAAGGTTTTCCTTTGGCGTTGCGCGGGTCGGTTCTTTTTGGTAAATATTTACCAAGAACAAAATATCACCGGGCCAGGGGCCGCATCTTCAGGAGGGGACATGGACTTTGAACTGACCATGGAACAGGAAATCCTTCGCAAGAGCGTCCGTGAGTTCGCGGAAAAAACGATCAGACCCGTGGCGCGGGAGTTGGACGAAAAGGAAGAGTTTTCCTACGAAACCATGCGGGCCATGGGTGAACTGGGGCTCTTCGGCATGTTCGTGGCTGAAGAATACGGCGGCCAAGGCATGGATTACATCTCCTACATCATCGCCACCGAGGAAATCGCGCGCGTGGACGGGTCCCACGCCGCCACCGTGGCCGCGGCCAATTCCTTGGGCATCGGTCCCCTTTATTACTTTGGCCGCGAGGACCAGAAGCGCAAATACCTGCCCAAGCTCTGCTCCGGCGAAGCCCTCTGGGCCTTCGGTCTGACCGAGCCCAACGCCGGTTCGGACGCCGGGAACGCCAAGACCACGGCCGTGTTGGACGGTAACGAATGGGTGATCAACGGTTCCAAGATATTCATTACCAACGCCTCGACCGATATCTCCTGGGGCGCCACCGTGCTATGCCAGACCGGCAAGCGGGACGACGGTCGCAAGGAACTGTCCTGCGTTCTGGTGGAAAACGGAACAGTCGGCTTCGAGGCCCGGCCCATGCACGGGAAGCTTATGTGGCGAAGCTCGAACACGAGCGAACTGTACTTCGATGACTGCCGGGTGCCCAAAGAGAACCTCCTGGGTCCCCGGGGGCATGGTTTTTATCAGATGATGCAGACCCTGGACGGCGGCCGTCTCTCGATAGCGGCCATGGGTCTGGGTGGAGCCCAAGGCGCGTACGAAGCGGCCTTGAAGTACTCGAGGGAAAGGGTCCAGTTCGGCAAGCCCATAGGCACCTTCCAGGCCAACGCCTTCAAGCTGGCCGATTGCGCCATGTACATCGAATGCGCCCGCCTGCTCCTGTACAAGGCCTGCTGGTTAAGGAACAACCAAAAGCCGTTCACCAAGGAGGCGGCCATGGCCAAGCTCTTCTGCAGCGAAGTCATGCACCTGGTGGCCAACCACGCCGTGCAGCTTCACGGGGGGTACGGCCTGATGAAAGAATACGACGTCGAGCGCTTCTACCGGGATCAGAAACTGCTCGAAATCGGCGAAGGCACCTCCGAGGTCCAGCGCATCGTCATCGCCCGTCTGATCGGGGCGCTTTAACTGGAGTCGGCCGAGGGTCCGGACCAGCCAGGCCTTCGACCGGCGCCATTTATGGGGCCGGCCGGGCCGGGTCCGATTTTTCCCAACCTGAATGACCGAACCATTGAGACTTGTTCCAGGGCGAGCCACGTGTTAATTTTTACCGGCCGTCGGGCTTCAGGAGGTCGAAACGATGCGGGCCGTGGTGCAGAGGGTGGCCGAGGCCAGAGTTCTGGTTAACGACGAGGTGGTGGGCGCCATTGGCCGGGGCGTGGCCGTCCTCCTGGGCGTCGGCTGGTCCGACACCGGCCGGGACGCGGAATACCTGGCCGGCAAAATAGCGGAACTGCGCATCTTCGAGGACGAGGCCGGCAAGATGAACCGATCTCTACTCGAGGTGGGCGGGCAGGCCCTGATCATTTCCCAGTTCACCCTGCTGGGCGACTGCCGCAAGGGCCGGCGGCCGTCCTTTACCCAGGCCGCGCCTCCGGAGACGGCTGAAAAACTATATCTGGAGTTTGTCAATCGGATCGCGGCCAGAGGCGTGGCCGCGGCCACGGGGCGCTTCGGCGCCCTGATGCAGGTCCATCTGGTCAACGATGGCCCGGTGACCTTGATCCTGGATACGGCCCATGAGCGCTAGCGGTGATTATCAAGAAAAGAACACCGATCCCGGGCCCTGGCCGGACGATCTGCCACCCTGCCTGATCCACGTGGACAAGGACGGCCGACTGTGGCACCTGGGCGCGGAAATGATCAACCTAGGTATCAACCGGCTGTTGCTCGAACACGTGGACTTGGATGAAAAGGGACGGTACGTAATCGATTACCAGGGCCAGCGCTGCTTTATCGAAGTCGAGGACACCCTCTTCGTGGTCGCCCGGGTGGACGCGCTCGGAGAAGAAGACGGGGCCTCGCCCTGGCTGATCACCCTCAACGACGGAACCACGGAACAGCTCGACCCGACCACCCTGACCCAAAGCCCGGATAACGTCCTCTACGCCCGGGTCAAGAACGGCCGGTTTCCGGCCAGATTCCTGCGGCCGAGCTATTATCAATTAGCCGAACGGGTGAAAGAAAAAGACGGTCACCTTGTCTTGACCGTGGCCGGCCGCGACTACCCCGTCGCCTGAGGCTTGAAATAGAGATGACCTTGACCGTGACCTGCTTCTATTGCGGCGCCAGGAAACAACTGGAAAGCGGGACACTGGTCAAACTGACCTGCGATCTCTGCAACAGCCCCAAGGTGGTTCTGGCCGGATCGGCGGTCTTCCGGTGCACTCTCTGCGGCCGCAGGTTCGAACTGCCGGCCGGACGGGAGGTCAAGGCTTATCACGACGAGTCCGACTGCCGCGGCCGAGCCTTGATTCTGCTGGATTATAAATAAAGGTACTTCTCTGAAAGAGTTGGTTAATAAAGCTGCTTGTTTTCTCGCCGACCACGTTGACCCGTATTCAGGCCGGCGATAATATTGTCACTCTTTAACGATTATCCAGCGGTTTCTCAAGCCTCTTAGGCGTGATCCGAGTACTCCCAGGCGTTTTTCAGCATTCAGGATAACATCACGTCCAAAACTGGTGTGTTTTTTCATCTGTTCGAATTCCTCATCGGTCAATTTGCTCGGTTTCTTGAGAATGTGTTCCGGCACACCCACTTTGCCCGCGCCGTGCCCTGCCCCTATCCGCGCTTGCTTTTTCAACAAATATCGATTAATCTCATGATTCGAGCTAACGAGGAATGCCGGATAACCGTTCAGGCTTTGTCTGCCTTATCTGGAGTGGATAACTTGGCGCGGCCGGTCGAGGTGACGTTTTAGGCGAACAGCCCCAGTTCGTTCCCAGTTCGATAATTATTCAGCGGCAATCCCCTATTCGCGGAGAACAAGTTCAATGAGAAAACCCCAATGCAATCCTGGGACTTATCGGCTGGATTGGATACGAGGGGTTGGCCTGCTGCTGTCAGCGATCATATTCTTCTCCGCGGTCGGCTCGGCCGGGGCCGCGGACAAAACCAAGGTTCCGCCCGATTTCGCCGTCTTCTTGACCGAAGAAGAAAGGGCTTTTCTATCCGGCAAGCAAGTGCGCCTGGGCGTGGATCAGGCCCGGCCGCCTTTCGAGTATCTCAACGATAAAGGCGATTACGTGGGCATCTCCTCTGAGTTCATCAAGGAGGCCGCCAAGAAACTCGGCCTGGCCATCGAGCCCCAAAAAAGCGTCAAATGGACCGAAGCCATGGAAAAGGTCAAAGTGGGGGAAATAGACGTTATCCCTAAAGTGACCCCATCCATGGAAAGACAAAAATTCATGAATTTCACCAAACCCTATATAACCTTTCCTTCGGTTATCGTGACCCGGAAGGACCGTCTGGTAGGTGGGTTGGACGATCTCGTGGGGCTCAGAGTCGGAGTTATCAAAGGCCAGATAATCGAAGCCAGTCTTAGGCGCGACCGTCCCGAGTTCACCCTGGTGAGTTCTCCGGACATCGCCACGGCCCTGCGTGATCTGGCTACCGGTAAATTCGACGTGTTTATAGATAATCTGGGCGCCGTAGCTTATACCATCGACACCATAGGGTTGCCTAACCTCAGGATAGCGGCCTCGACCCCCTACACCCATGACCTGGCCTTTGGCGTCAGAAAAGATTGGCCACTCTTGGCTTTCGCCTTGGACAAAGCCTTGGCCAGCATGACCGAACAAGAAAAAGCGGAAATAAAAAATCGCTGGCTGGCCCTCCAATATAAAACCCCTGTTCCCTGGCACCTGATCATCCCCATCGGCGCGGCCCTGCTGGCCATCGTCGCTTTCGTTCTGGTTTGGAACCGTCGTTTGAGACGAGTCCAGAAGGAACTCCGCGGGTCCCAAAAACTGATGCAGGATATCATCAACGGCTTGCCGTTCTGGCTTTCGGTCAAGGATAGGAAGGGGCGCTATTTAATCGTCAACAGTGTGATGGCCGAACAGCATGGGATTAAACCTGAAGCCGTCATCGGTAAAACCACTCTGGAAAGCAGGGAGCTGTTCGCGGACGGGTTATCGAAAATGACCGAACGCGACCAGCGGGTCTTGGACACGGGTCAGCCCGTGGAAGTTCCTGAATATAAAGTGGAGATCAATAAGGAAATAAGGTCCCGGCGTCTTCTGAAAATTCCGTGGAAGGACGATAGAGGTTCCATTAACGGGATAATAAGTTGGTCGGAGGATATAACCGAGCGTAAAAAGGCCGAGGAACGCTTTCAGGTCATTGCCGCCAGTATTCCCGGGGCCATATTTCAGGCCAAGGCCATGCCGCCCGGCGAATTGCAATTTTTATACTTAAGCCCTGGAGCCCGGGAGCACTTCGGCTTATCGCCGGAAGCCGTTATCCAAGGGCGGCAGCGCTTGGCGATTCAGCCCCAAGATCAGGATAGGTTTCACCAAGCAGTCAAGGAAGCGGTGGAAGCTGATAACCAGATCGAATTCATCGGAGAAATGGCGTCAGCCGGCCAAGATAGAGCCTGGTTTCGTCTGGTGGCCAAGCCCGCTCGCGACGAAAGCGGCGATTTGATCTACAATGGCCTCATGCTGGACATCACCAGGCACAAGTTGGCCGAACTGGAGTATTTGGCCAGCGAACGCAAAGTCCTGGCCATGAGCCAAGCCATCAGCGATGCCTTGGTCATGATTGATGGCCGGGGCAAGGTCCTTTTCTGGAACCAGGCGGCGGAAAAGCTCTTTGGTATCACCAAGGACGAAGCGCTAGGGATGGATTTTCACGAGATGGCCGTTCCCGCCGAGGACAGGGAAAAAATAAGGAGCGGTTTCAAGCGATTTGCCGAAACCGGCCAGGGGGTGGTCTTCGGGACCGTGATAGAGAGCAACGCCCTGGATCGCCAAGGCCGGAGTTTTCCGGTGGAAGTATCGATCTCGTCTTTCCAGGTGGATAAGGAGTGGTTCGCGGTGGGAACGGTACGCGACATCACCGAAAGAAAGCAAGCGGAAGAAGCGGTTAATAAAAGCGAGCGACGTTTAAAATCAATCCTGGAAACGGCGGCCGAAGGGTTTCAGCTAATCGATAACAAAGGAAAGATATTAGAAATGAATTCCGCCATGCGCCAAATTTATGGACGAGAGCAAAACGAACTTGTCGGTAAGTCCCTTTTCGATCTGGTCAATGATGATAACAAGAAAATTTTCGCTGAACAACTTGAAGCCAGGGCAAAGGGTATCAATAGCGCCTATGAGATGACCCTGACCCGTCCTGACGGCAGTCAAGTCGCGTGCTTTTTTAACCCGACTCCCCTTTATGACGACGAGGGAAACATGATCGGTTCCTTTGCCATGGTAACCGACATTACTCAACGCCGGCAGGCGGAGGACATGCATAAAGAGAGCGAGGAACGATATAGGCTGATCTCGGAAAACTCCGGAGATGTCATTTGGCTACTCGATATGAAATCCAGCCGATTTAAATATGTCAGCCCGTCAGTTAAACAGTTGCTAGGCTATAGCCCGGACGAGGTGATGAGCCAAACCATGGAAGAGATCATGACCGCTGACTCCTACCGGATGGTTACAGAGGGCATGACACAGCGATTAAAGCTTGTCGCCGAAGGAGACCACTCCGTAAGAAACCAGATTCATAGAATCGACCAGATCCATAGGAATGGTACGATCATACCCACCGAGGTGGTCACAACCCTGATGACCGATCAACACGGGAAAGTAACCGCCATATTGGGAGTGTCCCGTGATATAACTGAACGGGCAAAAGTAGAAGAAGAATTGAAACAATACGTGCATGACTTGGAACGATTCAATAAACTGGTGATTGGCCGGGAGGAGAAAATGATCCAACTGAAGGAGGAGGTCAATGAATTGAGAACGCAGATAGGTCAGAAAACGAAGTATAAGATCGTCCAGTGATGCCAATGGAAATGGAAGAGAACATCGTTCAACAGAGCCTCACGATGGTAAAATAAGCCCTCCAACCGAGCAAGGAGCTTATAGATGATCGATAAAGCGGATATCTCCAACGATTTGGCGCTTCAGGTTCTAACGCAGGTTCCAACATCGATTATGGCTGTGAATGGTGACCCCGTTTAAACATAGGCATCCCTTGCCTGGAATAAAAACAGCCGAATAGCGAAAGGAGATAAAGATGTTCAAGGAAGAAAGAGAAGAACAGATGTTCGATTGGAGTATGATAGGGAATATCGGCGAGGGACGCCCCAACCTAGGACCATCCATGGACGTGACGGTGTACAGACTGATGCAGTTTACTTTGAGGGATGTGTTAATAAAGGAATTCGACGCCAGAACCGCGGACATGCTTTATTACAAAGCCGGGGAATTGGCGGGCCGGCAATTTTGTAAGGTGCTGTTGAATAAGAACAATGATTTTAACGCTTTTGTGCGGGAATTGCAAGACCTAATGATGAAGTTAAAAATCGGCATTCTTAGGATCGAGAAGGCGGACCTTAATAACCTCAATTTCACCCTGACCGTTGCCGAGGACCTGGACTGTTCCGGCTTGCCGATATGTGGTGAGACCATATGCACTTACGATGAAGGCTTCATTCATGGCATATTGTCGGAATATACCGGCAGGAAATTTATCGTCAAGGAAATCGATTGCTGGTGTTCCGGCGACCGAGTATGCCGCTTCGATGTCAAGCCTACGGCAAGTGCATGAGACATGCTCCAGGTCAGGGAAGAAGATATAGATAAAATAACGGAGGTCTTTTACCTTATTTTGAAAGGTAAAAAGCCATCGCCGATTGCCTTGCCTGAAAATTATCCTGACAATGAAATAAAGCAGGCTGTGGGCTATATCAATAAATTTATAGCAGAATACAACGTTATAACGGACGTTTTTTTTAATTTATCTCGAGGAGATATCAACTTCGAAGTACCCAAGGGGTCTATGTTGATATTGTCCTCCCTAAAGAGTCTGCAGGCCAGCCTGAGGCATCTCACCTGGACCACCCAACAGATTGCCAAGGGCGATTTCAATAAAAAAGTCGATTTCATGGGTGAATTTTCCCAGGCTTTCAACTCCATGACCAAGCAACTGGAAGAATTGTTCCTGGAAAGACAAAATATAAACGAGGCTCTGCAGAATCGCGTAAACGATCTGGCCAGCGCCCGCCGGGCCATGTTGAACATCATGGAGGACCTGGAAGAGGCCAAGAAAGAAGCCGAGGCGGCCACCAAGGCGAAAAGTGATTTTCTGGCTAACATGAGCCATGAAATCCGGACCCCGATGAACGCCATCATCGGGATGAGTCATCTGGCTTTAAAGACCGAACTCACTCCCAAACAGTATGATTACATCAGGAAAATAGACGCCTCGGCTAAATCTCTCCTGGGTATCATCAACGACATTCTGGATTTTTCAAAAATCGAGGCCGGCAAGTTGACCATGGAGGAAGTCCTTTTCGATCTACATGAAACTTTAAGCAACGTGGCTAATATGATCACGGTCAAGGCTCGGGAAAAAGACAACCTGGAGGTACTGTTCCATACCTTGTCCGATGTGCCCAGGTTCCTGGTGGGGGATCCTCTGCGTCTGGGCCAGGTCTTGATCAACCTGGGTAACAATGCGGTCAAATTCACGGAAAGCGGCGAAATAGTCTTCACGACCAAGCTCGAGGAAAAACAGGGAGATCGCGTCAGGCTTCGGTTTTCGGTGCGTGATTCGGGCATCGGCATGACCGAGGAGCAGCGGGCCAAGCTTTTCCAACCTTTTTCCCAGGCCGATACTTCCACCACACGCAAGTACGGCGGTACTGGTTTGGGGCTCACCATAAGCCAACGGCTGGTGAACATGATGAAGGGCGATATTTGGGTGGAAAGCCAGCCCGATCGCGGTAGCGACTTTATCTTCACCGCCATTTTCGGCGAAGGCCATCAGGAAGACCAGGCGCCTTTATCACCCGCTCCGGATATCGCGGGTAAAAGAGTTCTGGTGATGGACGACAACCACATTTCCAGGATGATCTTCGAGGAGATGCTGAGATCGTTTAAATTCGACGTAATGACGGCCTCTTCAGGTGAAACAGGCTTGGCCATGTTGTCGGAAGCATCGGGTAACCGTCCTTTTGACTTGGTGCTGATGGATTGGAAAATGCCGGGCCTGGACGGGGTCGAGACTGCCCGCCGTATCCGGGAAATGGCCCAACCGGCCGTTCAACCTAAGATTATCTTGACCTCCGCTTATTTCCGCGATGAAGCCTTGGCGAAGGACAAGGCGGCCCTTTTCGATGGTTTGCTGCCCAAACCAGTCTCCTCCTCGAGCCTGCTTGATGAAATCACGCGCACCTTCGGCCTGACTCGAGTCCGGGCCATGTCCACCGCCTGGGAAGACCGGGAGGCGGAATTGATCCGACCCATTAGAGGAACAAATCTTCTCTTGGTGGAAGACAATGAAATCAATCAACAAGTCGCTCAGGAAATATTGGAAAGCGTCGGATTGCGTGTCACCATCGCCGTAAACGGCCAGGAAGGGGTTGATAGGGTCAAGCAAGGGACTTTCGACGCGGTGCTAATGGACGTGCAGATGCCGGTCATGGACGGGTACCAGGCCGCCAGGGAAATCCGCAAGGACGAAAGATTCTTAAAACTCCCCATTATTGCCATGACGGCCAGCGCCATGACCAGGGACAGGGAAATGGCCCTGGAAGCCGGCATGAACGATCATGTAAGCAAACCAATAGAAGTCAAAGAACTCTTTTCAACTTTGGCCAAATGGATCGAACCGCGCGCCGAAGGATACCCGTCAGCGCTGGAGGAGAGGCCGGCGCCAGCCCCCAAAGCCGAAGACATTCTATTGCCGGAAATTGACGGAATTGATGTCCCAGCCGGCTTGAAACGAGTGGCCAATAACAAGAAACTGTATTTAAAACTATTAAATGATTTTTCCGCTGATTATCGAAAGTCCGCCCAAGATATACGCGAGGCCCTGGCTGCTAAAAACCGTGAATTAGGCCGGCGTTTGGCTCACACCGTCAAGGGCGTCGCCGGTAATATCGGTATACAGGAACTGTATGAGGTCGCCGGCCGCCTGGAACTGACTATAAAAAACAACAACTTCACGGACGAACCGGAGGCCTTGGCTAATTTCGAGCAAGTTCTGGAAAAATTTGTGGACCTCTTGAAGGGCTTTGAAGAAAGCCAGCCGAAAAGCGACAAACAAGCCCCTCGGGATAAGCCTTACGATCCGGCCAGACTTTTGGAATTGCTCAGGGAGATGAAACAACATGTTCAAAATAAAACACCAAAACCATGCCAGAAGATAATGGACGAGATCGAGAAGATCGCCTTATCGGGATTGATCGAGGAAGAGATCAAAAGGTTACGACAATTGATAGGGAAGTACAAGTTTAAGGATGCACAGGAGGTCATTGACAAACTATGTCGTGATTTTCAAACCGAGACCTCTGCAAAACAAGTAATTTGAGCCGAGATCGCGAAAGGCGATATTTTAAGCCGCAGGAATATTAGATATATTTCGAGGACTTAAAATTGAGCCTGACAAAGAGCTTGGCCAAAGGACGAAGTTTTGCAGAGGTCTCAAACCGGGAATATTTGACCTAACCCCTTTCAGAAAGAAACAGTTCGACTTTAACCGGGCCTTCATGGGAACCAAAGTTAATTGCTTTATTCGACTAATCGAGATATCAATCGGAATAATGCCTGTGGAATAGGAAAGGCCGCGTTTGAGAGTCACGGTCCGGAAACTTGCCGCGGGTGATTGATTTTTCCTTTATCCGCGGCCCAAGCAATCTTGTTTGCCCCACTTGGGTGCTGGCCGATGATCACCAGGAGTGCGTCCGGTGACCAAGAGACCGAAAATCTGGCGCAAGCTGCTCAGACTCTACCTCTCCGTGGGACTGATTTCCCTCTTAATTCTAGGGGCGCTTAGTTATTGGGAATTAAGCAGGGAGAAGTTTTTCTCCATCGAGTCCAACCTGAACGGTCAAGTGAAACAACTCGACTTGATGGTGGATGGTTTTTTTTCGAACATCGAGGCCGGCGTCCTGGTCTTGGCCAACAATCCCTTGGTTCGCACCAGACAAGATAGTGATTTCACTAATTTCACGCAGGCGGACGAAAAAACGTTCGTGTATCACATCGGTCCGACGGAAGAACGGATAATACAGCTCTTCGCCTTGTACAAGCAATATTATCAATATGTAAACTCGGTCTACATGGGCCGGGAAAACGGCGGGTTTGTCAGGTCCCATAAGAGGGCCCGGCCGACCCGTTATGATCCCCGGGAGCGCGATTGGTACATACTCGCCCGGGAGAATCCGGGTAAAGTGGTGCGGACCAAGCCCTACCGGTCGGTGACCACCGACGATATCAACATCGGCACTACGACCGCCCTGGTGGATGAGGAAGGCCGTTTCTACGGCGTGGTCGGCCTGGACGTGACCTTGAAGGACCTGGGCAACTTCGTGACCAACATGAAATTGGATTATGATGGTCGCGTGGCCCTGTTAACCCAAGACGGAGAGGTCCTGGCCGCCACCTTTACGCCGCTGCAGGGGAAAAATATCAAGGAAGTCTTGCCGGAAGAGGCGGCGGGCATTTTGGAGTCGGACTCTGACTGCCGGATGACCGGATCGGGTGATTTCCTCCTCTGCCATGGGACTTGCACCCGGCTGGGCTGGAAAGTCCTGGTCATCACGCCCATGCGGGTCATTAATAATGAAGTATTCGTGACTTCGGCCCGGCTCTTGGCCATCGCCCTCATCACCCTGGTGGTCTTGGGGGGGCTGGTGGCCGTCGGGCTGCAAATCATGGTGATCAGCCGCATCCAAAGATTGAGCGGCAAAACCGAGGAAATCACCCGGTCGGGCAAGCTCACCCCCGTCCTCGAGCCTGGGCCGGATGACGAAATAGGGGCCATGAGCGGTTCCTTCAACCGCATGGTGGCCAAGCTCCAGAACATGGACGATCAATTACGCGGATATTCCGCCGAACTGGAAGAGACGGTCAGGATCAGAACAGCCTTGATTCAAGAACGAACCGCCGAATTATTGGAAGCCGAACAACGGAGTCGTCTCCTTCTGGAGTCGGCCGGGGAAGGAATTTTCGGCGTGAACCTGGAAGGAAATCTAACCTTCATCAATCCGGCCGGAGCCAGGATACTCGGATATAGCGTCGAGGAACTTCTCCATGAAAACATCCACCGATTGATACACCACTCCTATTCGGATGGATCGCCCTATCCGCTGGCTGAGTGTCCCATGAACGCCACCATTATCCAAGGAAAAGGCCATCACAGCGAGGACTATGTTCTCTGGCGAAAAAACGGGACCAATTTTCCCGTCGAGTACACCAGCACCCCCATGTATCAGAATAACCAACTTATGGGGGCGGTTATTACTTTCAGCGACATTTCCGAACGCAAGCGCCTGGAGGCGGAGACCATCCGGGCCAAGGAGGCGGCCGAGGCCGCGGCCAAGGCCAAGAGCGACTTCCTGGCCAACATGAGCCACGAGTTACGCACGCCCTTGAACGCAATCATGGGCAATGTCCACCTGGCTCTGCAAACCGACTTGATTCCGAAACAAAAAGGCTATCTGGTCAAGATAGAAGGCGCCTCGAAATCATTGTTAAGCTTGATCCAGTCAGTCCTTGATTTCTCCAAGATCGAGACGGACAAATTGAATCTTGAGGCCGTGCCTTTTCGGATGCAGGATGTCCTGGAAAAGCTTTTCAACCTGGTAATACGGCAAGCGCGGGACAAAAACCTGGCGTTTTCGATCACGGCCTCATCGGACGTACCGCCTGAATTGATCGGCGACCCTCACCGGCTGGAGCAGGTGCTCTATAACTTAACCGAAAACGCCGTCAAGTTCACCGAGGCCGGCCAAATTGCCGTTTCGGTGGAAGTGGTGGGAAAAGACCACGACGTGGTGACTCTCAAATTTACCGTGAGAGATACCGGGATTGGGCTTGGGGAAAACCAACGGGCCGAAGTGTTTCAGACCTTCACTCAGGTTGATGCCTCCTCGACGCGTAAATACGGCGGCGCGGGCCTGGGCTTGGCCATGAGCAAGCGTCTGGTGGAGATGATGGGTGGAGAGATTGGGGTAACGGGCGAGGATGGGAAGGGCAGCACCTTTTTCTTCACCGCCCAATTCGGTTTGTCCCTGGCCAGTAGGGAACAGCCAGGCCATGAAGCCGTCTGGGGGGCCGTCCCTTCGATTGAAGCCGCCTGGCCGGCTCAAGGCGACCAAGTCACCCCGAATTCAGCCCTGGCCTCGAGTGGCGGTCAGCCCGCCGATAGGCCAGAGCTAGCCGCCCTCCTCGAAAAACTGGGTCCAGCCGTGGCCTCACGGGTACCCAAGCAGTGCCTGCCGATCCTGGAGTTGATGGCGGACCTGGCTTGGCCCCCTGAAATCGCGAAGGACCTTTCGCGATTGGACAACCTGATTAGAAAGTATAAATTCAGAGAAGCATTACCGCTGTTGAATTCGATCCGGGCCAGGCTGCCAGGAGGGGACTGAAACCATGCGGGCTCTTTCCGAATGTAAAGTCATGGTCGTCGACGATACTCCCTCGAATCTTGATCTGTTAGTTGAAACATTGGGAAACCATTACCAGGTCAGCGTAGCCACGGACGGCGAGGGGGCGTTGGAAGATATCTCCCAGAACCCGCCGGATTTGATACTGCTCGATATTCTGATGCCGGGCCTGGATGGGTATGAAGTGATTAAACGTCTCAAGAACCAAGTTGATTTAAAAGATATTCCCGTAATCTTTTGCACGGCCTTGACCTCGGCCGAGGATGAAGCCAAAGGCCTCGAACTGGGGGCCATAGATTATATTCAGAAACCATTCAGTCAACCCATCGTCCAAGCCAGGGTTAAAAACCATTTGATGTTGAAGCTGGCCCAGGAGGGCTTGAAGAAACAGAACGCCATATTAAAGGAAAACCTGCGTTTGCGTGAAGAGGTGGAACGCATAACTCGCCATGATCTCAAGACCCCTTTAAACGCGGTCCTAAGCGTACCGAAGTTATTGATTGAGGAAGGAGGGTTATCCGAGAACCAAGTCGAGATGCTGCAAATGGTGGAGGAATCGGGCTACCGCATGCTGGAGATTATCAACAACTCCTTGGACCTCTATAAAATGGAAACCGGCGCTTATAAGTATAATCCTGTACCGGTGGACCTCCTTGGTTTGGTTCGCCAGATTCACGGAGAAACCAGGGGCATAATGCAGGGTAAGGGACTCAAGCTGGCGCTTTGGCTGAATTCGAAAAAAGCGGATGAGGACAGCAAGTTCCTCGTGGCCGGCGAGGAAATGCTTTGTTATTCCATGCTCGCCAACCTCATCAAGAACGCGGTGGAAGCTTCTCCGGCCAACGAAGTTATAACGATAAGACTTGACGATACTAAAGTCCCCATGGTCGCCATCCATAACCAGGGCGTTGTCCCCGAGGAAATCCGTAACCGGTTTTTCGAAAAATACGTGACTTCGGGTAAAAAAGACGGCACCGGTCTTGGCACCTACTCGGCGGCCTTGATCGCCAAAACACTCGGGGGGAATATTGCTTTTGTAACGGCGGAGGAAGCGGGAACGACCATATTTTTGAAGTTTTTGAAGGTCACGGAGGTCTCCGCGCCGCCCCAGGCCGCCCCTGAGCCAACTCAAAGGCCGGCCGCTGCCGCTGTTCCAACCGTTCCTAAGAAGCCAGCCAGGATTCTTGTCGCCGACGATTACAGTAATATGAGACGGACAATCATCGGTATACTTCAACAGATGGGATTCAGCACGTTTAGAGAGGCGTGGGACGGTTTAAGGGCCAAGCAAATATTGGACTCCGATACGGTGGATTTGGTCATTTCGGACTGGAATATGCCCGAAATGACCGGGATGGAACTATTGAGCTATGTGAGATCATCAGACCGCTTGAAGCATATTCCATTTATTATTATCAGCGGGGAAGCTCAGCAGGATAACATAATCGAGGCGGGCAGGAGAAAAGTCAGCGGTTACATCATCAAACCGTTTTCCGCCGATGTCTTGAAAAAGACAGTCGAAAAACATTTATCGCCAGGAGAATAACATGAAAGATCTTTCCCAATGCAAGGTCATGGTGGTGGACGACACGGCGGCCAACGTGGATATTCTGGTGGAGACTCTGGGCGACCATTACGAGGTTTCCGTGGCCATGGACGGGGAAAGCGCGCTGGAAGATATAGCCAACGAACCGCCGGACTTGATACTTTTGGATATAATGATGCCGGGCCTAGACGGGTACGAGGTCTGCCGGCGTCTAAAGGTTGATCCCAAACTAAGCCAAATTCCGGTTATTTTTGTGACCGCCATGACCGAGGTCACCGATGAAACCAAGGGCCTTGAACTGGGGGCCATCGATTACCTGACCAAGCCCATAAGCCCACCCATTGTAAAGGCCAGGGTGAAAAACCACCTGGAACTGAAACTGGCCAAGGAGGAACTTCAAGACCAGAACGCCATTCTGGAAATCAAGGTCCAGGAAAGGACCAAGGAACTGGCCATGACCCAGGAGGTAACCATCGAGAGCATGGCCTCCCTGGCTGAGACCCGGGACCCGGAAACCGGTGGACACATCAGGCGGACACAGAATTACGTTAAGGCTTTGGCCGTTCAACTTCAACTCAAACCTCGATACAGGAATAGCCTGGACGAAGCCACTATCGATATTTTGTATAAATCGGCGCCGTTGCATGACATAGGAAAAGTGGGTGTTCCGGACCACATACTTCTCAAACCTGGGAAATTGACGGATGAAGAGTTCGCCCAGATGAAGAAGCACACCGTTTACGGACGTGACGCCATCCTCACCGCGGAAAGACGCCTCGGGAATAACTCGTTTCTCCATTTCGCGAGAGAAATCGCCTACACCCATCACGAAAAATGGAACGGCACCGGCTACCCGGAAGGCTTAAATGGCGATGAGATACCACTCAGCGGGCGATTGATGGCCCTGGCCGACGTGTATGACGCCTTGATCAGCAAGCGGACCTATAAAGCGCCCTTTTCCCACGAAAAGGCTACGGCGATCATCGTGGAGGGCAAGGGGACCCATTTTGACCCGGATGTGGTGGACGCTTTTCTGGAAGTGGAAGGCCGCTTCCAGCAAATAGCCCTGGAGTTCGCCGACAGGGAAGGTTAGGCTCGAAAAGCGTTGTCAAAGAGGTTTTTCAGGTCGCCAATAAAACATGAATACTATCAATGCGCGGTTAATTATGTCGTTAAGTTTGGCCAACGGCCGGCTTTTCAAGTGACGCAGAACTTGCGATTCAGCGCGGTCAACCGGTCGGCCAGGGTGAACAGGATTTTCTTGACCAGTTTGAGCTGAAGGTCGGCGGGCAGGCGCTCGATCTGGCCCGGTTCGAAGCGCACGCACAGGACTTCACTTTGCGCGATCACGTGGGCCGTGCGCGGGGTCTTGGCCAGGGCGCTTATTTCGCCGAACACGTCGCCCGCGCCTAAACCGGCCAGCACCCGGCTGTTCTTGATCACGTTGGCCTGGCCGCGGATGAGGACGTATAGATAAAGGTCGTTTTCCCCTTCGGCGATTATGGTCGTACCCGAAGCGACCTTGAGCCAACTGCCCATCCGGAGCAGTTGTTCGACCTCCTCCAAGGCGAAATTCCGGAAAAATTCTATTTGGGTCATTGCCTTGGCGATGTCGCCGGCGCCGGCCATGGTCTCTCCCTTCAAGGCTTTTTTAAGACACTCCGGTCCGGCTGGGCCGCCTGGATAAAGCAGCCGCCGCCGCCCCCGCCGCCCGAATCGCCGCTGCCGCCCCCGCCACCGCTCGAGGCGGAAGGACTGGCGCCGCCGGTCGAGGTCCGAAAAGCGGCCACGGTCGAGGCGGTGTTGTTCAGGACGCCGCGATTGTCGGCCTGGCAGGCGCCGCTGGCTTCCCCCAAAGGTTCGCCGCCATATAACAAATCGGGATTGGAAAAATAAGGTATCCTGGTTTCATTGAAAGAGCTGGCGTAAGCCATGATGGTCCGCCAGGCGTGGTTCGGGTCCAGATAGCCGTGGGCGTAAACGTAGGGTGTATCCAGGGCGTCCTGGTCGCAGTCGTGCCGGGCGCCCATGTTATGGCCCAGTTCGTGGGCAAAAGTGTGATTGGCCGTGGCCGCGCCGAGGCGCACCACGGAAAAGGCCCAGGCGGCGAAATAGTCGTCCACCACGGACATCTGGTAGGCGCAGCCCACGTAACCCGATCCGTTTTTCACCATCAGCACCAGGCAGTCGGCTCCGACCGAGTCACGCCAGTCGTGCAGGTCGTCCATGTCCCCGTCGGCCGAGTCCCTCAGTCGGTCCAGATCAACGCAGACGTCGCCGGATTCGGCGTAATTCACCTGCTTGGTGTCCACCAGGTTCAAGCGTTGGTTGATCCCGCTGTTGACGTAGGCCTGGTTGGCGTCGGCCACGGCCAGGATGATGTCGTTGGCGATGTTGCCGCTGTCGGCGGCCGCGTCCTGGGTGTAGGCCACGGCCACGTCAATGGTGACCGTGCTTTCTATCCGCGAGTCCAGGCCCGCGGCCTTATTATCGGGCGGCGGCGCCGGCCGGGCCGGCGCTTCGCGCTCGAATTTGGACTGGTCGATCTCCCGGATGACATGCGTTCCGCCGGTCAGGGGTCGGACTTCGTACAGTCCGCCCGGCCGGCTGATAACGGCCGTCAGGTTCCCCTGGTCAAGCACCATGATGACCTGACCGCGGTCTTCGCCTTTGAGCCGTCCAAACCAGAGGACGCGGTTCAGGGGCGCCTTTTCCAGGCGTTCGTGAACCGCGGTCAAAACCAGATCGTCAAACAGATTCAGGGTTATGGTTTCGGACCAGGCCGAGGTCTTGAGGGTCTGGAACGAATCCGAATTTATTCGGACCAGGCGGCCGCGGAGCACGGTCGTTTCCCGCGACCAGGCGGCCAGGCGGCCCAAATCCGACTCCGACCAGTCCGCGGCGGTCCGAGCCTGGAAGAGCCGGGCCGGGTCGGGAGCCGAAGATACCACGGTCCGGTCCAGGGACCAGGCCGCTCCCAGGACCAGCAGAACTAACAGCCCGAGGGCGGGCTGGCCAGGGACTCTCGGCGATGAAGTCATGTTCGGTTCTCTCGGACGAAGCCAATAAGGTTGAAAGCCTGAACTCGATCCTCCGTCAATGGTAATCTACACCAGCTTTGAAGTTTTAGAAATAGGCCAATGCTTTTCCGTTTAGGGTATACAGGTGGGTATTCCTCGGGAGTGTCCGCCGGAAAGGCGGCGACAAGTCCAAGGTCCGGCCGACTAGCCGATCATTCTGAACAGGCTGAACAGGCCCAACTGCGCCAGGAGTACGATCACGGCCGGGCCGACCAGATGGCGGTAGCTTTTCAGCAGACTGGCGGAAAAATAATCCTTGGTCACGATGAGGCAGAGGTGAACCGGCGACAGCATCATGCCCATGTAGCCGAAACCGAAGGCCAGGGTGGCGTAGGCCATGAAGTCCAGGCCATGCCCTGGAGGAAACAGGGGTACGATCAGCGGAAAGGACGCGCCGACGAAACCCACGGCGATGCCGGTGACCATGCCGGACAGGAAGGGCATCAGGGCCACGGCCAGGAGCGGCGGGATGCCCCAGAAGGCCATTTCTTTCTGTATCTGCTCCACGGCCCGGCTTTCCACCAGCAGCCCCTTGAAGGCCATGATGCCCAGAACGAGCACGACCATGGGGAACACGGCTTTATGGAACAAAGCGCTGAAAACAGCCCGGGGCTTCAGACGGTTCTGGACGATCACCCAGCCCAGGCACAGGCCCAGACCCAGATAGACCGAAGTCAGGCCGGGCAGGGTCAGACCCGAGGCCAGTTCGATGAGTTTGACCGCCGGTATGGCCAGAACGATCAGGGCGATGGGCTGGACCTGCCGGCTGAAATCCTGCCAGCGGCCGCGGCCGCCGGCGCCGCCCGATTCGTTTTCGGCGCCCGGCAGAATCGGCCAGAGAAAGAGCATGCCGGCGGCGGTGGCTATCAGGGTCATCGGCGTCTGGAGAAGGGTGAATTTCCAGTTCGGAACGCCCAGCAGGCTCACGGCCAGGACGTAGCCCGGGTACAACGGCCAGACGTACTCCCAGATGTGGCGGAACCAGTAGTTGATTACGGTCTTGACCTCGGGTGAAACCTTTTCGCCGCGGAAGGCGGCTTCCACCATGGGCGCGGAGAAAAGGGCCCCGCCGGGCATGGGCAGAAGGCCGATCAGGGCGGGCATGACCAGACTGGAAACCTTGACGTTGTGGACCAGGCCGGAGAAGCTTTCGACCATGCGATCCAGTTGGCCGATGTCGGCCATCAGCCGGCTCAGGACCAGAATGACGGTGACGATGACGATCAGGCTTAGACTCTGGCTGTCGGTCAGGCTCTTGACCAGCCCTTGCCCGATCTTGACCGGGGACAGGCCCATCATCAGGCCCAGGGTGACGGCCCCGACGAAAAGGCTCAGTCCCAAGTGAAGTTTGAGCCGGTTCAAGGTCAGGATCAAAGCCAGGGCCAGGAGCACCTTGATCAGGGCCGGCATGGAGGCGAGGAACAACATGGCGCATATAAGGTCTCCCGCCGGCAAATGTCAAGAGCAATATGGCGGAGGACCGCTATTTGATGCGTTTGAGACTGGCGACCATCCTGCCCTTCTCCTGGAACTGCTCCAAAAGGACTTCCCTCATTAAGTCACAGGCTTGAATGATCTTGGGGCTGGAAAGGCGATAGTAGATATTGACCCCTTTCCGCCGGCTCGTAACTACACCTTTCGATTTCAAGATGCTCATATGTTGCGACAGGTTGGCCTTGCTCAGACCGGTCTTTTCGATCAACTCGCCGGCGGTCATCTCCTTGTCCCTCAAGGTGTTGATGATCTCCAGTCTTTTGGCGTTGGCGAAGACCTTGCAAACATCGGCGTGCATCTCGAAAATCTTTTCCATGGCGTCCGCCTTCAATTAGTTTTGAAGCTTAAGGCCTTTTGCGGGCAGACCTCGACACAAAGACCGCACTTGAGGCAATCCCACTCCGGGACGACGGCCGGTCCGCCGTTTTCCGGGCGGTACTGCCAGCGTTTGATCTGGATAGGGCAAACCGTGTCGCATTTCCGGCAGCCGTTGCATTGGGCGCTGATCGTCAGGGGATACTTGCCTCGGCCCAAAACATTGGCCATCGTCCCGACCGGACAATAGACACACCAGTTCCGATGATGGGTCGGGAGGCCGAGGATGATCCCGACCAGGGTGGTGACGGTCAACATCGTGACGAAGACGCCGCCCACTCCCTCCAGGTCCGGCCAGACCCGGGGCAGCCGGATGGCCAGGACGGTCAGGAAGATCATTATAACGAGTATTCTAAACTTTGCCGTCCGAAAGAAAAGAGGAATTTTGCTTTTCCGGCTGATCCGGCTGAGGAACAGGTCCCAGGACCCCCCGCGGGGGCACAGCCAGTCACACCAGTATCTGCCCTTAAAGACGGCGATGCCCGTGGCGGCGATCATGCAGAGGGGCAGGAAGTACCCCAGCACGGGGTAACGCCAGCCGGCGATCACGGCCAGGGGCAGTATCCACCAGAAGAGTAACTGCCGGGAGGCGCGCTTGTGGGCGGCGCGGGCCAGGTTGTTCATCGGTCTACCTCCATTATTTAGAATAATTATAGTTAATAACAATCTAAACTCTACTATATCGAAACAAATCTGTCAAGCCCTTTCCCGCCGCCGCGAAAACAGGCGGCCCCCTTCAACCGGCTTGACAAGCCGGCCGGCCGGTGGTACCGCTGGCTGGGTTTTATCCGGCTGAGAGCAGCGGGCCGGGAAGCTTTTCATCCCGAGGAGTCAATCATGAACGAACGGGAAGCCATCGAACTTGTGAGCCGGAAACTGGGCCTGACGCCCGACATGATACCCTTTCTGAGCGAACTCGCGCTCGATATGACCATCATCAATCCCACCCTGCCGGCCACGGCCAAGCGCCTGGGGCGGATCATGGACTTGAGACCCGGCAAAAAGGTCCTGGACCTGGGTTGCGGCAAGGCCGGCCTGTCCCTGCCCTGGGTGCATATTTACCAGGTGAAGCTCACCGGCGTGGACGCCATGCCCGACTTCATCCGGGAAGCCTGGGCCAGGGCCGAACACGCGGGCCTGATCGAGTTCTGCGACTTTCACCTGGATGACGCCGCCAGGTTCGTCGCCACGACCAAAAAACAATGGGACGCGGTGATCATCGCCGGCAACCTGCCTCATATCTGGAGCGATGAGGACGCCGGGCTGAAGGCCGCGCGAGGGCTGATCCCGGTCGGCGGATACATGGTTATCGGCCTGCCTTATCTCCGGCCGGACGGCGAACAAGACCAGGCCGAACCCCAACGGACCAAAGACGAAATCACCGCCTGGCTCGAGAAGCACGGAAAAGTGGTGGATATACTGGACGACGGCGAGGAAGGCTGGCGGGCTTACGTGGAACCCATGAAAAGAGCCATAAGCCGCCTTAAAAGCGACCAGCCCGGCCGGCAATCCCTGGCCGATTTCCTCGATACCTGGGGCGAACGGATGGATTGGGAAAGCCGCAATTTAGGCTTCGCCCTCTGGGTGGTGCGGGTCGAGTGACCTCTGCTCCGTTCAAGGCACCAGGGCGATCTGATAAGCCTGGCGGCCGCGCTGGACTATGGCCATCACGCCCTGCCTCAGCCGGTACTTGATCATGGCCTTGACGTAGTTGTCCACCGAGGCGGTTTCGATCTCGTTTATACGGCGCAGGAGGTCGCCGGGCTTGATTCCGATGCGGTCGGCCGGCGAACCGGGCCTCACCTGGTCAATGACCACCGCCCCCCCTCCTTTGCCCTCGCCGGCGACGCTCAAACCGTATCGTTCCCAGCCCAGACTGATGGCTTTCTTCGAAGGAAACGCTTTGGCGCGCAGGGTGTATTCCTTGGTCTGGCCCTGGCGGTGGACGGCCAGCCTGACCTCGGCCTCGGCCGTGTATCCGCGCAGAAGGTCCTCGTAATCGTCCACGGAGCGCACTTTTTCCCGGCCCAGGCCCATAATCACGTCGCCGCGCGCCAGACCGCCGCCGGCGGCCGGTCCGTCGGGGTCTACCTCGGTGATGACCGCGCCGCCGGTGAAGGGGAGATGGAAATATTGGGCCAGGCGCGGGTCCAGGGTCTGAACCTGCAGACCCAGCCAGGCCGGGTGGACTTCCCCGTAAGACAACAGGTCCTTGATTATCCGTTTGGCCTTGTTGATGGGGATGGCGAAGCCGATGCCTTCGGCCTGGCCGTATATGGCCGTGTTGATGCCGATGAGTTCGCCGTTGATGTTGAGCAGCGGACCGCCCGAATTGCCCGGGTTGATCGAGGCGTCGGTCTGGATGAAGTCCAGATACACCCGGTTCCGGGTGCGGATGGAGCGGCCCACGGCGCTGATCACGCCGGTGGTCACGGTATGGGTCAGGCCGAAGGGGTTGCCGATGGCGATGACCGTCTCGCCGATCATGAGATCGGCCGAGTCGCCCATGGTGAGCGCGGGCAGGGTCTGATCGGCTTCGACCTGCAGGACGGCCAGGTCCGAGTCCGGGTCGCTGCCCACGACCCGGGCGTTGAATTCGCGGTCGTCAATCAGCGAAACCTTTATCTCCGAAGCCCGGACCACCACGTGTTCGTTGGTCAAGACCAGCTTTTTCCGGCTATCGATAATGACGCCCGAGCCCAAGGACGTCTGGGTGTACTCGCGGGGGCCGAAGCCTTCGAAGAAGTCCTTGAAGAAGCGGTCGAAGAACTCGTCGCCGCCGTGAGGCCGGAAGGGGCCGCGCGGTCCGGAGACGACCTGCTTGGTGCTGATGTTGACCACGGACGGTCCGGCCTGGCGCACGGCCCGCACCACCGGCGTTTCGCGGGCAAAGGGTTGTTCCGCGGCCGGCGGGCGGCTTGGCGCCGCGACGCCGGCGGCCAGGCAGAAAGCCAGGACGATCGGAAAGAACCGCCGGGGGGTCACGTCAACCTCGCCGCCTTTCCAGCAGCCGGGCGATCCGGTCTTCCAGGGGCGGATGGGTCGAAAACAGGGTCATGAAGCTACGGCCGGACAAGGGGCTGACGGTGAACATATGGGCCGTGGCCGGGCTGGCGTTCAGGGGGAGTTGGGCCGAGGCCCGGCCGAGCTTGCCCAGGGCGCTGGCCAGGGGTTCGGGCCGGCCCAGGAAGCCCGCGCCGGTGGCGTCGGCCAGGTACTCGCGGGAACGGGACACGGCCATCTGAATCAACAGGGCCGCCAAGGGAGCCAGAACGGCCATGAAGATCAGCCCTATGGCCCCGCCGCCGCCGTCTTCCTCGTCGTTCCGGCCGCCGCCGAAGATGGCGGCCCAGCGGGCCATTTCGGCCAGGATCATCACCGCGCCGGCCATGGTGGCGGCGATGGTGCCGATCAGGATGTCGCGATTCTTGACGTGGGCCAGTTCGTGGGCCAGGACCCCGGCCAACTCTTCCCGGCTCATTATTTCCCTGAGCCCGGCCGTGACCGCCACCACGGCATGGGACGGGTCGCGGCCGGTGGCAAAGGCGTTGGGCGATTCCTCGGGAATCATGAAGACCCGGGGCATGGGCAGGCCGGCCCGCTCCGCCAGTTGGCGCACCAGGGCATGGAGTTCCGGATCGTCGTGCGGGCCGATTTCCTGGGCCCGGTACATGGCCAAAACGATTTTGTCCGAAAACCAGTACGAGCCCAGGTTCATGAGCGCGGCCAGGAAGAAGGCCACGTACATGCCCTGGCGACCGCCGAAGAGGTGGCCGATATAGACGATCAGGGCGGTCAGCGCGCCCAGTAGAATGATGGTTTTGAACTGGTTATACATAGCTGACTTGCATCCTCCTTTATAGGATTCAGTTTGGTTTCCGGCCCCAGGGCGATTATCCGGCCCTGGGCCCTATTCCACGTTAACTTTTACCCGCCTGGTCTCTTCGTCCGGCTTGGCCACGGAGACGGTCAGGACCCCGGCCTCGAGGCGGGCCTGAATGTTGGCCGAGGCCATGGTCACCGGCAGGTTGAAGGTCCGCTCGAAGGGCCCGTAATGACGTTCGGCGTGATAGAGGTTGCCGTCGGCCGCCTGGGCTACGGCCGGCCGTTCGCCTTTGATGATCAGGCTCTGGCCCTGCAGTTCAACTGAAACAGCCTCGCGGGGTACGCCCGGCAGTTCGGCCAGCAAGACGAAACCATCCGGCAGTTCGAAGATATCCACCGGCGGCGACCAGGGTCTTTCCTTATCCGGTTCGGCCATTTCTTTTATCCTTCTTACGGTCTCGCTGAAAATCCGGTTCATCTTCTCTTGCAGCGAAGTCAGGTCTTTCATGGCCTCGCCCTTGAACGGCGTCATTGTTCTCCTCCTTTAACCAATAACTTCATTACTTCCGTAAATAACCATTCAAGCCTGCTTGTTCAGATCAGGCCTCTTCGGGCCGCGTTCCGACCCCGCTTTGC
>JBFMAW010000026.1:0-101282 GCA_040755515.1 Thermodesulfobacteriota bacterium
CAAACTTGATAACCTCGTAAAAAGTCGAAAACCGACTTTTTACTCGGCGGGAGAGGGCTGCCCCTCTCCCGCCACTTGAAGTAAATTCAAGTGGTTCCACCCTCACCCCAGGCCGGGGCTTAATCGCTCTCGGCCTGATGACGGACTATTTATAAGTCCGTCTAACTTCAAACAAGGGAGGATGAAGATGCGCAAGTTATTGATTATCGCGGGTCTGGCGGCTTTGTGTCTGGCCCTGGCCTGGCCGGCCCCGGCCGCGGAAAAGAAACTGGTGGTCGCCTCCAAAGCCTTTACCGAACAGAGGCTCCTGGGGCAGTTGATGATCCTTCTTTTGGAAAAGAACGGTTTCACGGCCGTGGACAAGACCGGCCTGGGCGGCACGTTAGTGGTCCGCGAAGCCTTGATGAACAAACAGATAGACATTTGCATGGAATACACCGGTACGGCCTTGATGACCATCCTCAAGGCCAAGACACCCATCACCGACCCGGTCAAGTGCTATGAAGAAGTCAAGAAGATGGACGAGAAGAACGGTGTGGCCTGGCTGCCGTACATTCCCTTCAACAACACCTATTGCCTGATGATGCGCAAGGCGGACGCGGCGCAGCTCAAGCTCAAGACCATATCCGATCTGGCCAAATACGGTCTGGCCAACCCGGACAAGGTCTCGTTGGGCGTCACCGCCGAGTTCTATTCGCGTCCGGACGGGTACAAGCCGCTCCAGGCCGCGTACGGCTTCAAGTTCACCGAGGACAAGATCGTCAAGATGGACCCCGGTCTGCTTTACAAGGCCCTCAAGGAAGGACAGGTCCAGGTCTCGACCGGTTTTGCCACCGACGGCCGGATCAAGGAGTTCGACCTGGTGATCCTGGAAGACGATAAAAACTATTTTCCGGTCTACAACCCTTGCGTGGTGGTTCGGAAAGACACCCTCGACGCCCATCCTGAACTGGTCAAGATATTCGCGCCCCTGTCCCAGAAGCTCGATACCAAGAGCATGACCGAACTCAACTTCCTGGTGGACGGCCAGCACAAGCCGGCCAAGGAAGTGGCCCAGGAATGGCTTAAGAAAGCCGGCCTGCTCTAATACTGAACCGGGCCGCCTTCTCCCGGCGGAGGCGGCCCCCAGTGACCGATGGAGAAAAAGAATGGCCGCCTCCTGGCCCCGGGGGACAGAACTGGCCCTGGATTTCATCACCGCCACCAAATGGGACGACCTGCCTGAAGCGGTGCGGCGCCAGGCCAGGCGCGGCCTCTTGGACCTGACCGGCGCCCTCCTGGCCGGCCGCCGGACCCCGGTGGGCGACATCATGGCCGCCTTGGCCGTCGAGCAGTTTCCCGGCGGCCAGGCCACGATTTTACTGAGCGGGGAACGGGTCTCGGCCCTGGGCGCGGCCCTGGCCAACGGCTTCGCCCAGAACGCCCTGGACATTGACGACGGTTATCGCCTGGTCAAAGGCCATCCCGGGGCCTGCGTTCTGCCGGCCCTCCTGTCCGCCCTCGAGTTGGCCGGCGGATCGAGCGGCCGGGATTTCCTGACCGCCCTGGTCATCGGTTACGAAATAGGCATCAGGGCCGGACTCATCCGTCACGCTACGTCCTCGACCTATCACTCTTCCGGAAGTTGGGGCGCCATCGCCGCCGCGGCCGCGGCCGGCCGGCTGCTGGGGCTTTCCCGCCGGGAGACCGGGGCGGCCCTGGGCGCGGCCGAATATCACGCGCCCATCGGTCCGATGATGAAAGGCATAGACCGGCCCTCCATGGTCAAGGACTCGATCGGTTGGGGCAACCTGGCCGGCCTGGGTGCGGTCCTATTGGCCCGCCGCGGGTTCACCGGCGTCGAACCAATCTTTTCCGATTGTCCGGAACCGGCCTGGCTGGAATCCCTGGGCCGGGAATACGAGATTCTGAACCTGTATTTCAAGCCTTACGCCGCCTGCCGCTGGGCCCAGCCCGCCGTGGCCGGCGCCTTGAACCTGACCCGGACTTATCGCCTCGATGCCGGCGACATCGCCCGGATCAGGGTCCGGACCTTCGCGGCGGCCGCGCGGCTCAGCCGCCGGCCGCCGGCCGACACCGAAGAGGCCCAGTATAACCTGGCCTTTCCCGTGGCCGCCGCGCTCCTCGATGGCCAGGTCGGACCGGCCCAGGTCCTGCCTCCCCGGCTCTTCGATCCCGCCCTGACAGCTTTGGCCGGCCGGGTCGAGGCGGTCGTGGCGGACGAGTTCGAAGCCCGCTTCCCGGCCCAGGCCCTGGCCGAGGTCGAGATCGAGACCCATGACGGCCGCCGATTCTCCTCCGGGCCTATGGAAGCCCAATGGGAGCCGCCCGCCGCCTTGCCCTCTGATGCCGAACTCGAGGACAAGTTCCACCTGCTGGTGGACCCGGTTCTGGGCCAGGCCCGGGCCAAGGACTTGGCTCGCCTGATATGGAACCTGGACCGCGAGCCAGAGGCCTTATCGCTCATCCAGGCCTGCGTTTTGGCCTAGCGCCATTCCGGATATAGAAGTCAGCAATCAGGCCTGTAATCGTCTTTGCGAGCGAAGCGAAGCAATCGCCATGAAAAGGAATACATCCTTCTCGGTAAGGGCACGGCGTCCCGCGGGACGCGGGATACCCTTCCTTTTCACTGGCCGTCTAAACCGCGCCGGGCACTCCGACCCCTCTAATAGACGATAGCGTCGAGAAGTGTCAGTGCCTCTTGCAACACCTGCGCTGGCGCCCGGCCGAGGCTCCTGGCTTTCCGGGCACGGAAGTCAATGGCCTTGACTTGCTCGACCATGACAAAGCCGGTTATATCCTGGCTGTGAGGAAGCGGCACGTGGAAAGGGTAGTCGCGACGTGTATTGGTGATGGGACAGACCAGGCAGAGACCCGTGTAGCGGCTGAAAAGGTCGTTGCTGATCACCAGAGCGGGCCGGCGGCCGCTCTGCTCGTGGCCGGATTGGGGATCGAAGCTGACGGCGATGTAGTCCCCCTTGCGCGGGACATACTCCGCCATTTACCAGACCTCCCGGCCGACCGGGTATCCCCAGTCGAGTTCTTCGGTCTGGTAGTCCTTGGGGATACGTCGGACGAGCTCGCGCAGATCGCGCCCGCCGCGCACGCGGCGAACCGGGGTGACGACCAGGGCGCCGTCACGCGCTTCTACCTGCACCGCATCCCCGACCTTGATTTCGACATTCGAGAGCAGTTCTTTGCTTAAGCGCAGCCCCTGGCTGTTGCCCCACTTCTGAACCTTGGTGATCACCGCAGCCCCTCCTTCGGATACCCTAAGTATATCCCGATACCCCACCCGGGGTCAAGAGGTCCATCGTATTAACGCCCAGCGCTGTGTGGAATCTTTCGCGAGCATTCCGAATGAAGAAATGACCTCGAACCCGGCCATCACGTCCTTGGGCTTCTGGCCAAGGGACCTGACCATTCTACCCCGTGTCAAGAATGAAGACCTGAGCCCAATACTATCTTCACTTCCCCTAAAAACCTTGCCCGAGGCCGGGAAATTATTTATGGTCAATCGAGCACGATCCGAACCGGCCGGGTTCGGGTTCAAAGCCCGGCTCGGATGAAGGACTCGAAAAATCAACTCCAATCACCTCCCGTTGCGAGGTCGCATGAGGATAAGCCGTGGAATTTGACCTGGTGATAGCGGACGGAACCATAGTTGACGGCCGGGGCCGGCCGGCCTTCCAGGGCCACGTGGCGGTCAAGGACGGCCGGATAGTCGAGGTGGCCGAAGCCGAAAGCAACGGCCTGGACCAATGGTACGCGGAAACCGTAGTCGAGGCCGAGGGCCTGGTCGTGGCGCCCGGATTCATCGACCTCCATTCCCATGCCGACTTCATCCTGCCCCTGGCCGACCATCCCGAACTGCTGGCCTGTTTCCTCGAACAGGGCGTCACCACGGTGGTGGCCGGCAACTGCGGCTTCTCGCCCGCGCCGGCCGCGGTCGGAACGCCATATCGGGGGATTCTGGCCGACGTGATCATGTTCATATCCGCCGGCCGAAGGCTGCCGGACCGCTGGGACACCCTGGATTCGTTTCTGGCCGACCTGGAAAAAAGCGGCGTGGTCCTCAATTTGGCCCAACTGGCCGGCCACGGCTCCATGCGGGCCACGCTTTTCGGCCCCGACTATTCCTATCCCGGCGAAGCCGGACTGGCTCCCCTGGAAAGAATGATCCAGGAATCCCTGGACGCCGGGGCCTTCGGGCTGTCCTTCGGGCTGGGTTACGCGCCGGGCATGTTCGTGGACGGACGCGAACTCCTGCGCCTGGCCGATCTGGTCAGCCGCCGGGACGGACTGTTGACCGTCCATCTGAAGGCCCTGTCCCATATCTCGCCGGCCTACGGCCTGAGCCTGGGCGGCGAGCCGCACAACCTGAGGGCCTTGAGGGAAATGCTCGACCTGGCCGAAAAAACCGGCGTCAGGCTGCAGATATCCCACCTGATCTTCGTCGGCCGCAAGACCTGGCCCACCTGCGATCGGGCCTTGGAAATGATCGAAGCGGCCAGGGAACGGGGCGTGGACGTGGCCTTCGACAGCTTTCCCCAGACGGCCGGCAACACCACCATCTACGTGGTTTACCCGGACTGGTTTCTGAAGGATATCGAGAAAAACTTCCAGCGGGCCCTGGCCCGGCTGCGCCTCAAGCTGGAATGGATGATCGGCTTTTGGTTGGTCGGCTTCGGCCTCGAGGACGCCCAGCTTATGTGGGCCGGCGGAACCGAATACTCGGACTGCGAGGGACGTTTTTTTCCGGATATAGGCCAAAGGCTGGGCTGCTCGACCACGGCGGCCTATCTGAAAATCAGCCAGGCCAGCCAGGGCCGGGCCACCTGCCTCTTCCACAAGTACAGCGGCGACGAGAATAACGAATCGGTCTTGCGCAAGGTGCTTACCCACCCCTTGAACACCTTCGAGACCGACGCCATCGTTCATCCGGAAGGATTGGCCAACCCCGGGGCGTACGGCACCTTTCCAAGAATAATTCAGCGTTACGTCCGCGAACTGGGTTTGATGTCCCTGGAATTGGCCGTGTCCAAAATGACTTGGCGCTCGGCCCAACGGGCGGGGCTGAAAGACCGGGGCGCCGTGGCCCCGGGCTTCTGGGCCGACCTGACCCTGTTCGATTACAAGGAAATTAAGGACAACACCACCATCTATGACTCTCGGGAAAGGCCGGCCGGCATCAAGCATGTCTTCATGAACGGCGTGCAGGTGGTGCGGGATGGCCTGGCCCTGCCGGGCCTCAAGGCCGGCCGCGTGCTTAGGAAATGACGCCGGCCGGCGGCCGGAAGAAAATATCTCCGCCTCGCGAACGACACCGCTGCTTTATCATAGGGCTATCTAGTTCAGGTCTGGCGGAAAGTTTTCATTCCTGGTGCTAATCCACTTCTGCTCCCCCTTCTTTGGACACCAGGCAGGAAAACGCACTCGTCCAAAATGATTACCCCCTAATGTCCCGTGGGTCTTGGCCGTAAGTCCACTCGTTCTGGATGGTGCCGTCCTGCTTGTGGACCTTGACCTGGCCGAGGGAACCCTGCTTGGCAAGGCCTCTCGCGGTGTCGATGGCTTCCTTCTTGGTATCGGTGTTGGCGGTATTTCGCTGGTTGCCTTCTTTCTTGACTCCCCAGCCGTCCTTGGTAGGAACTACATGGTAAACATCTCTTTTCTTTGCCATTTCTAGATCACTCCTTTGTCTTGCAGGCCCAAGGGCCTAGTATTTAGAATAACATAATCACAATCTTGGGGTTGTCAAGGGGAAGAACACAATAAAATGTGTCAAGATGAAAAAATAACACAAGATATTGATAGTGGCCAAAATTAACTCTTTGGGTGGTAATCTTTTCTCCTGATTGTTTGTCCTGATCTGACAATCAGGAGTGGTAGGCTGCCTGGCGGTGGCCCCATGCTTTTGGGGACTAATGGTTGACTGTGGCCGGTTAACCTGTTATAGTAATATTGTTATTGATTTATCCAGCCACTTGAAATCTAACAGGAATAAGGCTGTTATTATCTGACAGAGGCAAATATTGTGGATTTGGGGAATTTAAAACCAGAAGCCATAGTCACTGGGCCTGTATTTCCTGAGCCTGTCCAAGTGATTTTGACAATGCCCATTGGGGACTCAATCAAAATCGTTGGCAAGGGTATGAGAACCGGCCAGGTCTATGAGCCAATTCTAACCCCGGGACAGCTTGCCCAGATCGAGATAAGCCCAGATAAAAAGCCCTTTAACGGCGACCCCAAGAGCTTCCGGCTAGGCATCGAAGCCATGAGGCTTGGTCTGGCCTACGAATACGATCCCTACTTTACCCTGTCCATTGCCCGCGTCGATCCGCTCCCCCACCAGCTAGAAGCAGTCTATGACTGCTTCATGAAACTTCCCAGAATTCGTTTCCTGCTGGCAGATGACCCCGGTGCAGGGAAGACTATCATGGCGGGCCTACTCATCAAGGAACTCAAGGTCCGTGGACTGATCCAGCGTATCCTTATAGTTACGCCTGCCAATCTCTCATTCCAGTGGCAAAGGGAATTGAAGGATAAATTCCGCGAATCTTTCCAGGTAATTCGTAGCGACGTTTTGCGGGCCAGCTATGGTTCTAACCCCTGGCAGGAGGTAAACCAGTGCATTACCTCTGTTTCATGGATTTCTCGGATTGATGACGCTAATGAAAGTCTGATGAGAAGCCATTGGGACCTTATCATCGTTGATGAAGCGCATAAAATGAGCGCCTATAGCGAAGAAAAGAAAACCATGGCCTATCAGCTAGGTGCAGCATTATCAGAAAATACCGACCACTACCTTCTGATGACCGCTACTCCTCATAAAGGCGACCCAAAGAATTTTAGCTTATTTCTTAGGCTGCTGGATCAGGATGTCTACGGGGATGTGAAAAGCCTTGAAAAAGCCATGGCTGAAAAAATCGCACCGTTTTATCTCCGCAGGGTTAAAGAAGCCCTGGTCACCTTTCCCGATCCTGACACCGGCCAGGCTAAAAGTCTTTTCACTAAACGGAACGTTCACACTGCCGGGTTCAAGATTGATAACGAGGAACTCGATTTCTATGATAACCTTACACGTTATGTTGAAGACCAGTCCATCAAGGCCTCCCAGGATAACTCTGCAAGAGGAAGGGCTCTTGGTTTCACGATGGCCTTGCTTCAGCGCCGGTTTGCTTCCAGCGTTTACGCGGTGCGCCGGACCTTGGAGAGAATGAAGGCCAAAAGGGAAAGAATACTCGAAGACCCAGAAGCTTACCGAAAAGAACAAATCCAGAAAAAAGTTCCGGACGATTTTGAGGACTTGCCAGAAGAAGAACAGCAAGAAATCCTGGACAACCTTGAAAGCGTGGTCGCCTCCATTGACCCCGATGACTTGCGCGAGGACATCCTGGAGCTTGGAAAGTTGGTGGACAAGGCGAAATCATTAGAAGAACGGGAAATTGAATCCAAACTGAATAAGCTTAGGGACGTGATCACAGAGGGTGGTGTCTTCCATGACCATAAAATGAAGCTTCTCGTCTTCACCGAGCACAAGGACACCTTGGATTACCTGGCAGGTGACGGAAAAGACGGCCGCCCGCTTGGTAAATTGCGTGAGTGGGGCCTGAACGTCACACAAATCCATGGCAGCATGAAGATCGGCGACAGGGATACGCCAGGAACCCGTATCTATGCAGAGCGAGAATTTCGTGAGGATTGTCAGGTTCTGGTGGCCACTGAAGCCGCAGGTGAAGGTATCAACCTGCAATTTTGCTGGTACATGATTAATTACGATATCCCCTGGAACCCCAACCGGCTTGAACAAAGGATGGGGCGAATCCACCGCTACGGCCAGGAGAAGGACTGCCTGATTAACAACTTTGTCAGTACCAACACCCGCGAAGGCCGGGTCTTAGAAAAGCTCTTTGAACGTATCCGGCAAATCGAAAACGACCTGGACCCGAACCGCACGGGAAAAGTATACAATGTCCTGGGCGACATTCTTCCAGCCAACCAGTTGGAGCGTATGCTCCGTGATATGTATGCCCGCAACCTGACTGAGGCCGTTATCAAGGAACGCATAGTCAGCCAGATTGATACCGAGCGGCTTCGGCGCATAACCGATTCCACTCTGGAAGGGCTAGCTAAGAAGGAGTTGAACCTCTCCGCGATTGTGGGGAAATCAGAGGAGGCCAAGGAACGACGCTTGGTACCGGAAGTCATAGAAGATTTCTTCATTCAGGCTGCTCCTATAGCCGGTATATCTCCAAAAACTGACCGCAAACTGGAACATGTCTACCGGGTTGGCAGGCTGTCGCGTATCCTCCTGCCCTATGGCGAACAACTCGAACCGAAGTTCGGCAAGTTGGGGCGAGAATACAAACAGATTGTCTTCGATAAAAACCTGCTCACAGTGGACCCAACCCTGGAATGGGTCACTCCAGGACACCCCCTGTTTGAGGCTGTCAGGGCCTTGGTGCTTGATGAGTTTCAATCAGACCTGCAACGGGGCGCGGTGTTCTATGACCTGTATCGCACAACGTCAGCCCTGCTTCATGTCTTCTCAGGGGAAATCCGTGACGGTCGCGGGAATATCTTGCACAAGCGGTTGTTTGTAACCCAAACCGAGCAGGATGGCAACATCACAGTCCGCCAGCCAACGATATTTCTGGATCTTGCCATGGCTCCTAAAGGCGCAGCTCTCCCCGATGAGATGGGCTTTCCGGGTAAAGATCGCTCAGAATCAGTCCTCTACCAACAAGCGCTCATGCCACTTCTGGAAGAGCAAAGGGCCCAGCGGGAAAAAGAGATTTCGACTATTTCCCGGCATATGGAAATCAGCCTGAATACGATTATTGACCGCTCCCAAGTTCAACTTGCTGAGCTTTTGGAGCAGAAGGAATTCGGCTCAAAGGAATCTGGCCTGGACGGTAGGATCAAGATGCTCGAAGATAAGCTCGACGAATTGAATACTCGCCTGGAACGGCGCCGAAGCCAATTGGAGCAGGAAAGACAATGCACCATCAGCAATATCCAGCATATTGGAAGCGGTTGGGTCCTGCCTCACCCTGAGAGGGAGGCTCCAGAAGTCAAGCAGATGGTCAGTGACCCAGAGATCGAAAGGATAGCGGTTAAGGCGGTCATCAAATACGAAGAGTCTCGAGGCTGGCGTGTCCAGAGTGTGGAAGATGAAAATCGAGGCTTTGACCTGATATCCAGAAGACCTCACCCTGAAGACCCCCAGACTGCCATCGAAGTCAGATTCATCGAGGTTAAGGGACGCTCTCGAGTCGGCGAAGTGGCGTTGACCACCAATGAATACAAGACTGCCGAACGACTTAGAAAGGACTATTGGCTCTACGTGGTCTTCAATTGCGCCTCCGAGCCTGAATTGCATTTTATTCCTGATCCGTCACGTCTGGGTTGGAAACCGTTGGTTAAAGTGGAACATTACCATGTCGGGCCTGATCAGATACTCCGTTTTGAATCGGGGGTATCAGTTGTGGCGGATAAAGCAGATGATCAATAAGAGAGAGATACGCGACCCTATTCATGGGTTCATCTGTCGCTCCGACCTTGAACAGCTCTTGATCGATACCTCTGTCATGCAAAGGCTAAGAGGAATTCGCCAACTAGCTTTGGCCAACTTAGTTTATCCTGGCGCCTTACACACACGGTTCGATCATTCCCTTGGTGTAATGCACATCGCGGGCAAACTTGCTGAACGCTTGATTCACGATCAAGAGACCCAGGAATTAATCCGCCTAGCTGGTTTGCTACATGATATTGGGCATGGCCCTTTTTCGCATGTTTCGGAATCAATCCTTGAAAAATTCAATGCATCCGGGTTAGCACAAATAGGGAAAAAAGATTTCCATGAGCAACTCACGATTGATATAATCGAAAAGTGTCCTGATATTCGGAGGATACTTGGGGATCCAAAGCTTGAGAAAATCATTAATCTATTATGCGGCGGCGGTGAAGGAATAGAGAAGGGCATAATATCCGGATCACTTGACGCGGATAAGCAGGATTACCTCTTACGCGATAGCTATTTTTGCGGTGTAAAATATGGCGTTTTCGACAGCGACCGACTTATTCACACTTTACAATCTTGGCCGGATAGGTATGAAAACCTTATAGCAGCCTCAAAGGACGGTGTATACGCAATTGAGCAATTTGTAATTGCAAAATACCATATGTCGACTCAGGTCTATCGGCATAAAATAAGGCTTATTACTGACGCGATGATCGAAAGAGCTCTTGAACTCGGGATCATTGAAGATAAGCTACAGTGGCTGAAGGACTTATTCATTTATAAAGGCACTAATGAATATATTCAAAATTTTCTGAAATGGGATGACGCCAGGGTTACAACGGCTCTGCTTTACCCTCTCGGAACAAGCGGTAAGGCCACGGAGTTGTTTTTTCGACTTAAGGAACGGCACCTTTTCAAGGTCGTTTTTAGTAAACACCTGCTCGAAATAACAGATGCCAATGTTCGGTCCCGACTTGCCGATTTGGAAAAATATCCGGATATCAAATTGCGAATCGAACAAGACTTGGCTGAATATTTATCAAAGGAGAGTGAACAAACCATTGCGCCTCATCATGTGGTAGTCAAACAATTCACCATTAAGTCTATCCGCGAGCAGTCTCGAAACAATGAAGGGTCTATTTTGATTATAACGGATGACGGCCCCAGAAATTTTGAAGAGATTTCCACACTTTTTAAGTCTATTGACGAAAAGCAGAACGATGCCTCAATTGAGGTTTACGCTCCGGTAACATTCAGTGACCTTGTAATTAAAAGAAGAAAACTGGCGGAATTCGCCCAAAGCATCCATGATAAAATAGTTACAATTGTAACTTCTGAAATTCAAAAAGAAAAAGGGAAAGGAGCGGCTGATGAATGTTGACCATCTCATCCTGCTGGCTATCAAGCATGCCGGAGGCAATATCAAGGGCAAGACGCTTCTTCAGAAACGAATTTACTTCTTATCTAAGTTACTAAACCTGGATTTGGGATACCGCGCCCATTATTACGGGCCTTTTTCACCTGAGGTTGACAATGGACTGGGAAAGCTTAAAGCTCTGGGATTCGTAGCCGAGCGCAGCTCTGGCTTTGGACTGTACAATAAAATGGGGTTTGAATTACGTCGTTATGACTATTATCTGACTGAGGATGGCCAAACGGTGACGGAGTCCCTCAAAGACTGTTCGCCCGATAAATACAAAACGATTAATAATATTCTCGACCAAATGCGTGAATCTGGGGATACAGGCGATTATTTGGAGCTTTCCATTGCCGCCAAAACCTATCACATTCTCTCTGCTAGAAAAACCATCATGAGGCCTTCAGATATTCGCTCAGCCGCGAAAGAACTTGGCTGGGATATCTCCGAAGATTTCATAAATATGGCGGCGGAGTTTTTAGAAAAGTCCGGGTTGGTGCAAAAACAATAAAATGGAAACACAATGTCGTTGCCTAAGCGACTTATCGAAGTTGATCTCCCGATAAAGCGGATTTCCGCTCACGCCCGGCGCGAGAAAAGCATCAGGCACGGTCATATCTCGACCCTTCATATCTGGTGGGCGAGACGGCCCCTCGCTGCTTGCCGGGCAGTGATCTGCGCCGCTCTTTGGCCAGACCCGGCGGATGAACACTGCCCTCAGTCCTTTCGAAATGAGGCCGCTCGGCTCATAAAGGAATTTGCCCAAAAGGCAACATCCAAGAAAGGTTTCGCGGAGACATGCGATCCTGCCACCTTTGCGAAATGGGTTGGGCTAAGTAAGCCAGGCTGTGAGTTGGACCCGACTGATCCTTCGCACCTCAACGTATTGCGTTTTGCCCTGCTTGACTTCATCGCTGACTTTGCCAACTGGGATAACTCCAGAGTGCCTGAATACCTTAAAACCAGTCGATCACTTACCCAAGTAGCACATGAAACATTGGGGGGAGAGCCTGGAACTCGGCCGTTGGTAGTGGATACTTTCGCTGGAGGAGGCGCGATCCCTTTTGAAGCGCTTCGAGTTGGCGCATTACCATTTGCCAGCGATCTTAATCCGTTGCCCGTTATTTTAAATAAAATTATCCTTGAATTCCTTCCCAGACTTGGAGATAAATTAATCAAACAAGTTGAGCAGTCTGGCAAGTATATTAGGAATATATTAGAACGTAGGCTGAATTTATTATATGCTACTAACGCCGGAAATCAAAAACCATTTGCTTATCTATGGGCGCGCGTTGTTAACTGCGAAGGACCTGGCTGTACTTTTAAGTACCCCCTGTTAAAATCATTCTGGCTAAAAAATAAAGGTACAAATTTTATTGCAATCGAACTTATACCAAATCCAAATAAAGACGGTTTTATTACAGAGATAATCCAAAATCCAAATAGAAATGCTGTTGGTCGTGGGACAAGTCATCTAGGATCTGCAACCTGTCCAGCTTGCGGCTACACAATGCCAGTCGAACGAGTACGTGCTCAATTGTCGCAGAGAAATGGTGGAACTAAGGATGCTCAACTTATAGCTGTTTGTGAAACTCATTCAAATAGTGTAGGAAAATTTTATCGGTCTCCAAATGAACATGACTTTCGCGCATTTTCAATTGTTAATGAGATGTATGAGAAAATACTATCAAAAGATATTGATGGTATCTCTCTAATACCTAATGAAAAATTGAACCACCTTAGAGGATTTTTTAATGTCATACTATATGGTATGAAAGACTGGGGTAGTTTATTTTCTCCGAGACAATCTCTATTGATGGTTGAGTTGATTCTTCTTATTAGGAATGAATTCGTTAACATCTATAAAATTGATCATGATTTGGCGATTGCAACAGTAACTGTTCTAGCTCTTGCTGCTGGCAAAGTTGCGCAATATAACTCATCCTGTTGTCGGTGGAAATCAAAAGGAGAAACCCTTGTAGACATGTTTGGGAGGCAAGCATTACCTATGGTTTGGGATTTCGCTGAAGCCTATCCTTTTGGCAGGACAACTGGAGATTTTGGGATTTATATTGAGAATTCATGTGATATTTTAAGGCACTCATATTTTGGTTCCGTTGCGGGGACGGTACATCAATCTTCTGCAACAAGACACCCACTACCCGATAACTCATATGACGCATTTATCACTGATCCACCTTATTATGACGCTATTCCATATGCTGACCTTTCTGATTTCTTCTATGTATGGTTGCGTAGAATTCTTGCAAGAATCTATCCTGATCTATTTTCTGAAGAACTCTCACCTAAAGTGGATGAGTGTGTTGTTTTATCTCATCGTGGTGCGATGTATCTTTACAAAGATAGTACCTATTTCGAACACATGATGACTTTAGCAATGTCAGAGGGATGTCGCATTACTCATCGAGAAGGTATTGGAATAGTTGTTTTTGCAAATAAATCAACATCTGGATGGGAAGCAATGCTTTCTGGGTTAGTCGACGGTGGTTGGATCATTACTGGCTCTTGGCCAATCGACACAGAAATGGGCAGTCGCTTACGTGCACATAACTCTGCTGTGCTGAGTTCATCGGTTCATATAATATGCCGCCCAAGAGAACATATAGAAAAATCAAGTAAAACAGATAATTCTGGAAGGTGGCGCGATATTCTCAACGAACTTCCAAAACGCTTACACGAATGGATGCCGCGTCTAGCTGATGAAGGTATCGTCGGCGCAGACGCGATTTTCGCCTGCCTAGGTCCCGCTCTAGAAATTTTTTCGCGTTACTCTTCGGTGGAAAAAGCCAGTGGAGAAAAGGTCACCCTCAAAGAATACCTTGAAGAAGTTTGGGCTGCAGTGTCGAGAGAAGCCCTGAATATGATTTTTGAAGGAGCGGACGCTTCTGGTTTTGAGGAAGACTCCCGCTTAACAGCCATGTGGCTTTGGACACTCCGGACAAGCGGAAACGGGAATCACATTGAAGAAGGTGACGATCCGGATGATTTTGAGGACCATGCTCCGGCTAAGAGCCTGCCAGGCTACAGCCTCGAATTTGATGCGGCCCGCAAGATTGCCCAGGGGCTAGGCGCTCACTTAGAAAACCTATCCCACCTGGTTGAAATCAAGGGAGACACAGCAACTCTTCTATCACCGGCTGCCCGGACCCGCTATCTATTTGGCAAAGAGGAAATTGAAACTCCCAAGAAAAAGCTGAGAAAACAACCCAAACAGACATCGCTCTTCGATTTTGAAAAAGGCCTGAAAGAGATTGAAGAGGAATCCAAAGGCTGGGGTGGTAAACTTGCTGGGAAAGCCGGTTCCACAGTGCTAGACAAACTTCACCAGAGTATGATCCTGTTCGCCGCCGGACGCGGCGAAGCGATGAAACACCTATTGGTTGAGAATGGTGTAGGCCGCATCCCTCTTTTCTGGCGGCTGGCGCAGGCCCTTTCCGCTCTATATCCCGCGGGAACCGAGGAAAAACGATGGGTGGATGGTGTTTTAGCCAGGAAAAAAGGCTTAGGCTTCTAAATATGAGCATATTGACTGCAGAGAGAAGAATATGTCCAAGATGAAACCCTGGTATAAGGTCGTTACTCCCCGCGAAGATTTGAGAGAAGGCAAACCTCTGGACGCCTCGGAGTTCGCTGTCCACCTGGATCAGGTCCGCGATGGCCGAGCTAACGCAGATTACCAAAACCCAGTGCGTTTCTTCGAGCGCACTTTCCTTACCAAGAGCCTTCACCAGATGGCCGGAGAGGTAGTTCGTCGGCTTTCAGGTGAAAAGACCGAAACCTCTGCCGTCTTCAACATGGCTACTCAATTCGGAGGCGGCAAAACCCATGCCCTGACCCTTCTCTATCACTTGGCCTCTCACGGTACCAAGGCGAACAATTGGTCGGGTGTTCCGGCCATTCTTGACCAGGCCGGTAAACATGAAGTACCCCAAGCGGCCACCGCTGTTTTCGTAGGTACAGAGTTTGACTCGATTCAGGGGAGAGGCGGGGACGATGGAACGCCTATCAGAAAAACGCCATGGGGAGAAATCGCCTATCAACTCTCCGGAGAAGCCGGATTCAACGTGGTTGCGGAGCACGAAAAACAAATGATTGCTCCATCCGGTGAAGTAATCCGCAAATTCCTTCCAAAAGACCAGCCTTGTCTGATTCTCATTGATGAGCTTCTGAATTACGTCAGCCGCAACCGCAAAAGCGGCTTATCAACACAGCTTTATAATTTTCTTCAGAACCTTTCTGAAGAGGCTCGGGGAAGCGAACGGATGGTGCTGGTGGCCTCTATTCCCGCTTCGGAATTGGAGATGACCGCCGAAGACCGGTCTGATTACGAGCGGTTTAAAAAGATGCTCGACCGCTTGGGCAAGGCCGTAATTATGTCCTCTGAATCAGAGACATCGGAAATCATTCGCCGTCGCCTGTTTGAATGGAACCCGCGACAGGTAACAGCAGACGGAAGGATATTGCTCACAACAGAAGCCATCGCCACATGCAATGAGTATGCAGAATGGATGAATGACCATAGGGCGCATATCCCAAATTGGTTCTCGGTGGACCATGCCAAGACCTTATTCCAGGCCACCTACCCTTTCCATCCTATGGTCCTGTCAGTATTTGAACGCAAATGGCAGTCCCTGCCACGATTTCAGCAAACACGTGGCATTCTCCGCCTGCTGGCCTTCTGGGTTTCTCACTCTTACCAGCAAGGCTTCAAAGGGGCGCAGAAGGACCCTCTCATAGATTTGGGAAGCGCTCCCTTGGAAGATCCGCAGTTCCGGACCGCGGTCTTTGAGCAGTTGGGCGAATCCAAACTTGAGGGAGCATTGACTACCGATATCTGTGGGAAAAAGGATTCCCACGCCATCCGCCTGGATCAGGAAGCCGTGGAAACGATTAAAAAAGCACAAGTCCATAAAAAAGTCGCTGTCACGGTTTTTTTCGAATCGAACGGCGGGCAAACCAAGGATGACGCCAGCGTCCCTGAATTACGCCTCGCCGTGGCAGGACCTGACATCGACATTGGCAATGTTGAAACAGCCTTGGAAGGGCTGACCGAGGCCTGCTACTACATGACCACGGAACGAAACCGATACCGGTTCAGTTTAAAGGAGAATCTTAACAAACGCTTCGCCGATCGGCGGGCCAGCGTCAAAGACAAGGACATAGAGGCCCGTGTCCGTGAAACAATTCAAATGGTCTTTCTTGCCTATGAAGGAGTAGAGCGGATTTTCTTTCCTGAAAAGAGCGGACAGATACCAGACAGGCCTATGATAACCTTGGTCGTCATCAGCCCAGATCAATCCTTACAAGACACGCCAGATCTCCGTAAGACAATCGACTCCATGACCAAGGAATACGGGAAATCGGCCAGGACTTATAAAAGCGGATTAATCTGGATTGCGCCGGAATCAAATGGACAGTTGCGAGAAGAAGCCCGCAAACTGATCGCCTGGGAAAATATACGGGATGAAGGATTGAAACTGGACGAACATCAAAAGAAACAGTTGGAAACCAACATCAGCAAAGCCCGCCGTGATCTGACGGAAAGCGTCTGGCGAACCTACAAGCTCCTAATGTTTCTTGACAAGGGAAACCAGATAGAAATCATGGATCTCGGGCTGGTCACGTCAAGCGCAGCAGAAACATTGATCAAATACATTGTTTCCGAACTGCGCCGGAAGGATATCATCGCCAAGGATGTGCCCCCACGCTTTCTCGTTAAAAATTGGCCGCCTGTTTTCACCGAATGGAGCACAAGGGCGGTGCGGGATGCATTTTTCGCTTCACCTCAGTTTCCACGTCTCTTGTTACCAAACACACTCAGAGACACCATTGCTCGCGGTGTTTGTGATGGTCTCCTGGCGTATGCAATTAAGTCGCCGAAAGGCGGTTATAATCCCTTTTTTTATAAAACTTCTATGAATGCCTCTGAGGTTGAAATCTCAGAGGATACTTACATATTAACTTACGAAGAAGCAGAAAAACACATCGAGCCTCCAAAACTGAATAAGATTTTAATTGCTCCAAATTTTACCTCTCTGAAACCGGGAAATCAGCAAAAATTTACTTTTGAAGCATTCGACCAGTTTGGGCGAAACATCGAAGCCAAAAGCCCAACATGGAACGCCACAGGAGGAGAAATTGGCCCTGATGGTTTATTCAAAGCTGGGCATGATGCTGGCTACTTCACGGTCTCAGTTGAGGTTGAGGACAAGGTAGGCATTGCTGAGGTATCAATAAACGAAGAAGAAACGCTTCCTCTTCCGCCTCCGCCACTTGTGAAGAAAAAGCTGCGGTGGAGTGGAGAAGTGGCTCCCCAAAAGTGGACAAACCTCTACATGAAAGTTCTAACTAGGCTGGTTTCCAGCGGAGACCTCAAAATACGAGTCAGCTTCCAGGCGACCCTGAACGAAGGGACTTCAGAACTGCAAATTGAGGAAACCAAGGCCGCCCTCAGAGGGCTTGGGCTGGATGACCATGTGGAGACGGAGTAAATCGCAATTCTGAAAAATCACGCGGTTCCGTTAAATAGATCCTGAGCATGCCCAAGACCGAGTTCTTGATGGTTAAAGTGTCTTGCCACGCAATGCAATGAGAATTCTTAAACTCGATTTTGTTTCAGTATGTTCAGCCTAATCAATCTTTTAGCGCACGCAATCCGAAGCAGCGCCGCGCCGAGACTCGTCTGCCGCTGGCAGAATGAGCCAAAATAAAGCCCGGCGGAGGCGCGGCGGGAGTCAGACCAGTTTGGCCGCCTTGACCACGCTGACCTTGAACTCCGGTATCTTCACCAAAGGATCGAAGGCTTCGGAGCTGACCAGCACGTTGGAAGGGTTTTCGCCGAAATGGATGGGCACGAACATCGTTCCCGGCGGCACGGTTTCGGTCAAACGGGCCGGCGCCTCGATCTCCCCCCGCCGCGAGGACAGGACCACCACGTCACCTTCCTGAACGCCCAGATCGAGGGCGTCCCGGGGATTGATCTCGACGTACCCGGTCCGTTGCTCGACGTCCAAATGGGGAGAAACCCGGGTCATGGTGCCGGTGTGGTAGTGGGCGAACATTCTTCCGGTGGTCAAGCAGTAAGGATGGTTCTCGTCCGGAAGTTCGGCCGGCGCCCGATATTCGACGGCGTGGAATCGGCCCAGGCCGCGGGCGAAACGGTCCTTATGCAGATAAGGCGTGCCCGGGTGGTCCTGGTCGGGGCACGGCCACATCAAACCGTTCAACCCCAGTCGTTCATAAGTCATGCCTCCGTAGCTCTTGGGGACTAGGGCCGCGATCTCCTTGAATATCTCCTCCGGGTCCCGATAGTCCATTTCGTAACCCAGGGCCTGGGAGAGGCGCTCGACGATCTCCCAGTCGGGCAGGGATTCGCCTATAGGCTCGATGGCCTTATGGAGCCGCAGGCAGCGCCGCTCGGAGTTGGTAAAGGTCCCGTCCTTTTCCGCGGCGGAAGCGGCGGCAAAAACCACGTCGGCCCCCTGGGCCGTTTCCGAGAGGAAGAGTTCCTGCACCACCAGGAAATCGAGTCCATTGAGGGCGTGGCGGAGATGGTTCAAATCCGGATCGCTCAGCTTGGGATTCTCGCCGATGACGTACAGCGCCTTCAAGCGACCCGCCAGCATGGCTTCGACCATCTCGGTGATGGTCAGCCCGGGCTTATCGGGCAGATCGCGGCCCCAGGCGCGTGAAAATCTGGCCCTGGCCTCGGGATCGGACACGGGTTGATATCCGGGCAGAACGTTGGGCAGGCCGCCCATGTCGCAGGCCCCCTGGACGTTGTTCTGTCCGCGCAGAGGATTGACGCCGCCGCTCTCGACCCCTACGTTCCCGCAAAGCAGGGCCAGGTTGCAGCAGGACTTGACGTTATCCACGCCGGTGGTGTGTTGGGTGATGCCCATGGTGTAAAGCAGGGAGCCAGGCGGATGGGTGGCGTACAGACGGGCGGCCCTTTCCAGGTCCGCCTTCGTCACCCCGGTTATACCGGCCACCCGTTCCGGCGGATAATTTTCGAGCACGGCGGCCAGGGCCTCGAAACCCTCGGTCCGCGCCCCGATATATTCTTCGGCCTGCCAGCCGTTCTTCAGGATGATGTGCATCAGGCCGTTCAGCAAGGCCACGTCCGTCCCCAGCCGGTGCTGAAGCTCGACGTCGGCCAACCGTCCCAGGTGAATCCGCCTGGGGTCGGCCACGATCAGCTTGGCGCCCTTCTCCCTGGCCCGTATTACGCGGCGGGCGATCAGAGGGTGACAGACCGTGGTGTTGGACCCGATTACAAAGATGCACCGCGCTCCCTCGATTTCGGAGATGGAATTGGTCATGGCCCCACTCCCGAACGCGGCGGCAAGACCTGCCACCGTGGAGGAGTGTCAGAGGCGGGCGCAGTGATCAATATTGTTGGTGCCGATGGCGGCCCGGGCCAGTTTCTGGGCCAGGTAGTTTTCCTCGTTGGTGATCTTGGCCGAAACCAGGACACCCACGCTGTCCGGTCCATGCCGGTCAATAACGGACCGGAGCCGTTCCGCGGTGTAGCCGATGGCCTTGTCCCAGGTGGCTCTCTGGAAACGCCCGTTCATTTTGATAAGAGGCGTCTTCAGCCGCATGAAGCTGTTCACGTATTCGTGGAGATTCCAGCCTTTCACGCACAGCTTGCCCTGGTTGACCGGATGGGTCTTCATCGGCCAGGTGGCCACCAGGCGATCGTCAACCACCTGGAATAGCACCCCGCAACCGGTGCCACAGTATGAACAAACCGAAGGAACGATCCTGTCAGGCATTTCCCGTCACTCCTCGATGTGCGTCATTTCAGGCCGCGCCCTTGACCTCGACCTCCATCACCGGCGGTTCTTCCCCCAGGACGCTGAAGGGCGGCAGGTCGCGGCCGGCGCCGGGCCGGTACGCGAAGAGCCGTTCGGTAATCCGGTTGACTTTCCGGTATAAAAGACGAAGCGGGATGTCCATTGGACAAGCTTCTTCACACAAACCGCAGTCAATGCATCGTCCCGCCATGTGCACGGCCCTGACCAGATGGAACAGAGGGGTCTCGACGGGCAGTCGGCCTGGGGTGATAAGGTCCGGGTGTTCCAGGCCGCACTCCTTGCAGAAGCAGACCGGACAGACGTCGCGGCAGCCGTGGCATTTGATGCACTTTTCGAATTCGTAGCACCACCGGCGGAACCGCTCCTCGGGGGGCAGGGCTTCCAGGTCCTCGAGGTCCAGGTTGTTATCCACGCCCACGGCCTTTTTCCGCTCGCCGGCGGGCTCGGCTTTCAGGTACGAGCAGTCGGCCCGGTCTTTCAAGGGGGAAGGGCAGCAATTGAGGTTGATAACCCGAATCCGGTCCGGATCGAGCTGGTTGTAGGTATAGAGAACGTTGAGAGCGCGCTGGGCGCAGTCTCTGGCCGCCAGACCGATTTTAACCCCGGACCGCCCGGCGGCCAGCTTGAGGGCCATTTTTTCCAAGGGATAACGGGCCGGTCCCTCGACCAGGTTTTCCAGGTCCTCGATATTCTCCCGGCTGAAGAAGCACGGGATCGGATGTCCGGCCATGTTTCGATAGCCAATGAAAACGTCAACGAGTCCTTCTTTCAGCCAGGTTTTTATGGTCTCTTTCATTTCAGACACCTCAAGCGCACTGCTTCAACCGGCCCGACCGGTTCAGAGGGCTCGGCCCCAAGGTCTTTATCTGGGCCGTGAACTCGGTTATGACCTGGGCGAACTTCCGGGCTTCGGCCGAAGATATCCACTCCAGCCGCAGCCGTCCCCCCAAGCCCATGAAATCCAGGAGTTCCTTCAGGAAGGCCATCCTCTTGTCCGTCATGTAATTACCGTACAGGTAATGGCAGTCCCCGATGTGTCAGCCGCCGACCAAGAGGCCGTCCGCTCCGTCCTGGAAAGCCCGGAGCACGTGATGGGGCGAGACGGTGGCCGAACACATGACCCGCAGGGCGCGCACGTTGGGGGGATACCGCAGCCGGCTGACCCCGGCCAGGTCGGCGGCGCCGTACGCGCACCAGTTGCACACGAAAGCGACGATTTTAGGTTCGAAATCCAGGTCCGACACGATTTCCTCCTCGATCCACCACGTGGTTCAAGCAGCCAGAGCACTTTTGATCTGGGCATAGAGTTGATGATTGTCGAAACCCATCAAGACCGGGGCCTCGGAAGGGCAGGCCGCCGCGCAGGCCCCACAGCCCTTGCAGAGAGCCGGATTGACTTCGGCCGTTTTCAATTCTTCGTTGAAGGCGATGGCCCCGAACGGACAAACCTTAAGGCAGCCGAGGCAGGCGGAGCACAGTTCCGGGATGATCCGGGTGACTGTTCCGCCCACCTTGATGCTGTCCCGGGCCAGGAAGGTCAAGGCCCGGGCCGCCGCGGCCTGGGCCTGGGCGATGCTTTCTTCGATGGGTTTGGGATAGTGCGCCAGACCGCACAGGAAGACGCCCTCATTGCTGAAATCCACGGGCCGCAACTTTTGGTGGGCTTCCAGCAGCCAGCCGTCTTCGTCCACCGGGACTTTGAACAGGCGGGCCGGTTCCGGTTCCCGACGCGAAACCACGGCCGTGGCCAGACATAACAAGTCGGCGGACAGGAGTATCCTCCTTTCCAGGATCGGATCGTTTATTTGCACTTCCAACCGCTCCCCAGCGGCGGTTACCACGGGCTTGTCCTCGGGAACGTAGCGGATAAAGACAATCCCCTCGGCCCGGGCCCGGCGGTAAACCTCTTCCCGGAGGCCATAGGTCCGGACGTCTCGATATAAAATATAGACCTGGGTGTCCTTACGGCGCCGTTTGAACTCGAGGGCCGCGGAGAGGGAATGGGTGCAGCAGACTTTCGAGCAGTAGGGATGTCGGTCGTCGCGGGAGCCCACGCACTGGATGAAGACCACGGACTTGGCCTGGTTCACCCGGTCGTCGTTGTCCCTGAACAGGCCGTCGAGTTCGAGGAGACTGACCACGGACCGATGCCTGCCATACAAGTATTCATCGGACCGGTATTCGGCGGCGCCCGTGGCCAGAATGGCCACGCCGTGTTCCAGGATTACCGAGTCCTTCGGGGTCCGCACCTTGGTCTTGAAGTTGCCCACGAACCCTTCCACGCCGACGACCTCGGCCTCCAGGAAAACGTTGACGTTCTTCTGGGCTTCGATCTCCGTAACCAATGAGGCCACGAATCGGGGGATGTTTTCGTCTTTATAGGTCTGGTTCAAGCGGAGGGCGTGGCCGCCGAGAACATTGGTTCTTTCCACCAAATGAACGGGGAATCCCTGCCGGGCCAAGGCCAAGGCGGCGGTCAGGCCGGCCACGCCGCCCCCGACCACGAGGGCCGAACATTTGACCGGAAGTTCGGTTTCCTGAAGCGGCTTGAGCAGGGCGGCTTTGGCCGCGGCCATGCGCACCAGGTCCTTGGCCTTCCTGGTGGCCGCCTCCGGATCGAAGAAATGCACCCAGGAATCATGATTGCGGATATTGGCCATCTCGAGGAGATATTTGTTGAGACCGGCCTTTTCCAAAGTCTCCTGAAACAGTCCTTCGTGGGTTCGAGGGGTGCAGGCCGCGACCACCACCCGGTTCAACTCTTTTTCTTTCAGGACCGCGGCCATTTTCTCCTGGGTGTCTTGGGAACAGGTAAACAGGTTCTCCTCGACGTAGACCACGTGGGGCAGGCCGCGGGCGTAGGCGGCGACCTCCGGAACCCGGACGACCCCCCCGATATTAACCCCGCAATTGCAGACGAACACCCCGATTCGGGGCTCCTGGCGGGAAACGTTTATCTCCCGGGGAAGATCGGGCCGGCGGGTTCGAGAGTGTCTGACGGAGGCCAGTTTGGAGGTGGCCTCGCCGGCGGCGGCGCTGGCTTCCATGACCGACTGGGGGATGTCCTTGGGCCCGGTAAACGCCCCGCAGGCGTATATTCCCGGCCGACTCGAGGCCACGGGCCGGAAGCCGCTCGTCCGCAAGAAACCGGATGGATCGAGTTCGAGGCCCAGCCGTTGGGCCAGGTCCATGGTCGAATGGTCAATCTCCAAACCCGTGGACAGAACCACCAGGTCGAAGACCTCCTCCCGCCGCCGGCCGCCTTCCTCGGCGTACTCGAGCCAGAGGTCGTCGGTCCCCGGAACGGGCTCGATGGAATGCGGCCGGGAACGGATGAAGCGAATGCCTTTTTTAAGAGCGCGGGCATAGTACCGATCGAAGTCCTTGCCCTGGCTCCGCAGGTCCAGGAAGAAGATGGTGCATTCCAAAGGCTCTTCGCTGTGTTCCTGGGCGATGATGGCCTGCTTGACGGCGAACATGCAGCAGACGGAAGAACAATAGTCGCGGCCGCGGTCTTCGGCCAGGTCGCGCGAGCCGACGCATTGCAGCCAGGCTATTTTACGGGGCGCCCGATCCGGTTGACCTTTCCGCCGCCGGTTCGAGGGGCGCACCAGATGTCCGCCATAAGGTCCTGTGGCCGAAAGAATCCGCTCGAACTCGAGGGCGGTCACCACGTCGGGACAACGGCCATAGGCGTAGGTCGAGTAGACCCGGGGATCGAAAGGCTTGAAGCCGGGGGCCAGGATGACGGCCCCCACCCTGAGGGCGAGACGTTTGCCCCGGTCTTCGAAGTTGATGGCCCCGGCCGGACAGAACTTCACGCAGGCGCTGCACTTGCCTTTCTGGAAATAGATGCAGTGGTCCGGATCAATGACGTACTTGAGCGGCACGGCTTGAGAATAGGGGACATAGATGGCTTTGCGCGTCGCCAACCCGGCGTTATAAATATCTACCACTTTTTTGGGGCATTTCTCGGCGCAGGAACCGCAGGCGATGCACTTCTCCGGGTCCACGAAGCGCGGGTTCTGGCGCACCGAGACCGTGAAATCTCCTTCGCGGCCATCGACGCTCTCCACTTCCGCCAGGGTGATCAACTCTATATTGATGTGCCGGCCGACCTCGACCAGTTTCGGAGAGATGATTCACATGGAACAGTCATTGGTCGGAAAGGTCTTGTCCAGTTGGGCCATGACCCCGCCGATTACCGGCGATTTTTCGACCAAGTAGACGTAATAACCGGAATTGGCCAGGTCGAGGGCGGACTGCATCCCGGCGATTCCTCCCCCGACCACCAACACCGCGCCCTGGACCGTTTGTTCGCTCGAGACGGATTTCATGGACGTGCTCCCCTGAGAAGGCCCGCTCACCAAGCCTCCCGCTCAAGACGTTTGAAAATGAACATGAGCTGCTTCTGAGTCAGTTCACCCACGTGTTCGTTGATCCATTTGAGGTCGCCCGAGACAATAGCGGCTTTGGCCGCCCAAGATAATTGGTAACCTTCGAGAGCCTCGGAGCCATTGTTCATCAGGTCATTCCAGAAGTCGTGGTCTAGGGTCGTCCGATCCAAGACCCGCAGGACTTCCCTTTTCTGGACGAGTCGCCCTTCCTTGGTTTCGGTGAGGAACTGATCCAGCGAGGCCTCGACCTTCTTTTTCAAGGCTTCACCGACCGCGGCCTTGAGTTCGTCTTCCGTAAAAGGCTTGCGCAGGTACTCCCGCACGCCCATCTTGGCCGACTCGACCACCGACTGCACGGACGGATAGCCGGTAATGATCACCACCTCGGTCTCGGGCTTACGCTTCTTGACCTGGCGGATCACCTCCAGCCCATCCATGTCCGGCAGACGCAGGTCGGCTACCAGGAGATCGACTTTGCCTTTATTCATCCTCTCCAAGGCGCTCCGACCGGTCATGGCCAAATCAACGCCATAGCCCTCTTCCTTAAGGACCATTTGGAGCCCTTCGGCCACGCCGAGTTCGTCTTCCATCAACAGAATCATGGGCCGGCTCGATTTTTCGGAACCGGCGGCACCAACAATTTCGGTCATGGTTATACCTCCTTTTTTTTAAGGCCTCAGACCTGCCCTTCTGCTCCCGGAGTTATCAAAAAACGCTCCAATAGAAGCGGGGGGAAAGGGAAATATTTTTAATAATTTTTACTTTTTATTTAAGGGGATTAACCAGAGGGTTCTTGGTTCGAGGGCCGGTCGGGGGGCTTGATATCTTGAGGAGATGGTCTGACCGATATACGGCCCGGGAAGGTCCTTACTGAATATATAAGTATTACCAATAAAGTAGGGGCGTATATTTCGACATACGCTCCGGGTAGGTATTTTGACCGGTTTTAAGGATTTTCTTCGCAATAAGCCGGCCTGGGTCTCACGCGGCGGGCTCCTTGAAATGCTCGGCCGTAAGTCCGTGTTTTTTCATGAGGACTGAGAAATTGGAACGTTTGATCCCCACGGAACGGGCGGCTTGGGTCACGCTCCCCTGGCTGGCCTTCAGGGCCCGGATTAAAAAGGCTTTCTGAACAGGGCCGAAGTTCTTTTCCAGAATACGCTTCTTCAAGGCTTGAAGTTCCTTGGCCGTCCTGGGTACGGTATCGTCCTCCCAGGAATGGCCGGAATGTAAGATTTCAATCAACTGGAGAAGGTCCATGGTCTGGACGTCCCACATGATCACCAGTCTTTCCACCGTGTTTTTCAGTTGTCTGATATTGCCCGGCCAATCGTATTGGAGCAACATTTCCAGGGCTTCATCGGAGAATCCTTGGACACTCCTACCCGTCTTGCGGCTGAAATGCCGGAGAAAATGGTAGGCCAGAGGAGGGACGTCCATTTTTCGTTCGCGCAGGGGTGGAACATAAATGGGCAGAACGTTAAGACGGTAATACAGGTCGGCCCTGAAAGAACTGTTTTCCACTAAGGCCTTGAGGTCCTGATTGGAGGCGGCGATGACCCGGGCGTTGGTTTTTTTAAAGTGATAATCACCCACGGGCTTGAATTCCCTGGTCTCGAGCGCTCTCAAGAGTTTGGCCTGTATCTCCAGACTCAAATTGGCCACCTCATCCAGGAAAAGAGTTCCCGCGCTGGCCACTTGGAAAAGACCGGGTTTGTCGGCGATAGCGCCGGTGAAGGCCCCTTTGACGTGACCGAACAGTTCACTTTCCAGGAGGCCTCCGGCCAGCGCGCCGCAATCGACCGGCACGAAATCCTGAGCGGCCCTGAGGCTCTGGGCGTGCACGGCCCGGGCGATCATCTCTTTCCCCGTCCCGCTTTCGCCGTAGATGATAACCGTGCTATCAGTGGCGGCCACTTTCTGAATCTGATCGAAAATCCGGAGCATCTTGGGGTCTTCACCGATGATGTTGCTGAATTTATATCTGCTGTGTAATTCCTGGCGCAAAGCCAGGTTATGCTCGATCAATCTCTTCTTTTCCAGGGATTTTTGCACGGCTTCGAGGAGAACCTCTTCGGTGAAGGGCTTGGTTAAATAGTCGAATGCTCCCAGCTTCATGGCCTGGACGGCATTCTCGACGGTCGAGTAACCGGTCATAACGATGACGTGGACGTTAGGGGTCTCCCTGACGATCGCTTTTAAAATCTCCATGCCGTCCATGTCCGGCAGCTTCATGTCCAGCAGGGTCAGGTCATAATGCCCCTTCAACACTTCTTCCAGTCCGCTCTGGCCTGAAAGCCTGTACTCGACTTTGTGGCCCATTTCCGAAAGGATCAGGAGGCAGGCCTCACAAATGGTCCTTTCGTCATCAATTATAAGTATTTGCCCGCTGATCATACTAATAGGTTTTCATCATTCCGGTAGCGCGGTCTTTCAGGCCGGGAGGCTGATGGTGACACAGGTTCCTTCGCCGGGTTTGCTGTCAAGGGCAATTTCACCGTGGTGGTTCTGGATGATGCCGTAACTGACGGCCAACCCCAGTCCGACGCCTTTGGCTTTGGTCGAGAAAAACGGCTCGAAGACCCGGGGCATATCTTCCGGAGGAACTCCGCAGCCGTTATCCCGGACAACTATTTTAATCAAACCTTGATCCGGTTCGAGCCAAGTGCTCACCGTAATCAAACCGTCATGCCCGATGGCCTGGATCGAGTTTATGAACAGATTGATGAAGACCTGTTCCATCTGGTTCTCGTCCATGAGAATAGGCTCGATATTATCCGCCAGTTGCGTCTCCACTCGTATATGTTGCAACCGAAATTCATTTTCCACTATGGCCAAAGCTTTTTCGATCACCTGGTTCAAACCGGCTTCGGTCATTTGAGGCTTACTGTCCCGAGAGAATTCCAGCAATCCCTGGATGATCTCCTTGCATCGTTTCGTCTCCCGAATAATCACTTCCAGACCTTTTCGGACGGGGCCTTCTTCCGGGGTTTTCTTGACGATGTTCGAAGCGTAAAGAAGGACGCTGGCCAGAGGATTGTTGATTTCATGGGCGATTCCGGCGGCCAGGCGACCCAGGGCGGACAGCTTGGTGGTTTTGAGGGCCAGGTAGTTGCATAGCTCTTGCTGCAACTCGAAGGTCCTGGCTTTATTGATGGCGCAGGCGGACAGTTCAGCCACCGAGAGCAGGAAATCGAGTTCCCCTTCCGAAAACTCCCGCGGTTTCACCAGATAGATTCTGAGCATACCCAAAACCCAGTTCTTGATGGTCAAGGGCACGTCAAGAATCATTCTCACGCCGGCGTCCCAGGCCTCTTGAGGGCGCCGTACCCGGGGCGAGTTAAAAATATCCACTATAATAATAACCTTATTAGGGAAAACCTGTTCGGCCAGCAAATCTTCACTGGGCACCGGACCCAGCACGGATAACCGCTCACCCAGACCGCAGGTCGCGGCCAGTTGGAATTCAGCCTTCTCCTCATTATGGAGTCGTAGAGAAGCACCTTCGGCCTCGAGGACTTCAGAAGCCTTGAGCACCACCAGGTCCAGCACTTCGCGAAGACTGCCGCTCGAATTGACCGCCTTGCTGATATTGCGGAAAATATTATAAAATGTTTCGATGTTCATAAAAGGTTCCGGCCTTCCCGGTGGTGATAGGAACCACCTGGTTGGGGCTGATGAACCGTCTTCCTGTCAATGAATCGCTGGCAATTCAAAAGAGCAATTGCCATGCCATTGATCAAATCCATATCTGACCAAATTGGGTATGATTATTGCTTAAAATCACAAGACCATGAGAACGCCCCCGGAAATTGAGGCTTCGGCCCACGGCCAAGAAACCCTTGAGCGGTTGCGACTTATCTTATTATATTTTACCAGAAACAACGACCAACCGGCTATAGCCGCCGGCGAAAGCCTGGGGCTCGTCGCTCCAGACCTAGGCTCGTTGATTATCGAGCTGGCCGACCGGGCCCTCGAACTCGAGCAACCGGACCTGGCCGTTCAGTTCATGATGGAGCTGGTCCGGCGGAGGCCGACCGATCCGGCGGTTCACCTCAACTTCGGCCTGCTGCTGAAGTCTTTGGGCTGGGAGGAAGAAGCCGAACGCGAACTCCTGACCGCGGCCGGCCTGGCCCGGCCGGAAGAAGCGGCCTACCTGGCGTCGGAATGCCACCGCCGGGGACAGGTCTCGGCCGCGGAATCCCTCTGCCGGTTCTTCCTGGCCCGCCACCCCGATTCCGCCGCCGTACTTATTTGCCTGGGCCATATCCAGGCCGGCCGGGGAGAAGGCGGCCCGGCCCTCAGGTCTTATCAACGGGCCCTGGCCATTCGGCCGGATTCGGCCGAAGCCTGGTATCACCTGGGCTGCCTGTATCTTCAAAAGCTGAATCAATGGATCGAAGCCGCGTCTTGCTTCCAGGAGGCCGTTCGGCTCCGCCCCGATTTCATTGACGCCTATCTCAACCTGGGCTGCACCCGTTTGCGTCAAGGTCTGTTGAACGAGGCCTTCGACGCCTTTGACCAGGCCCGCCGCGTCAATCCCGGCCGGGCCGAAGCCTGGCACAACCTGGGCAATCTCTTGTTGAGGCGATCGGCCAACCTGGCCGAGGCGATCGCCTGCGGCCAAAAGGCCCTGGAGTTGAACCCGGATTACACCGCCGCCTGCGTGGCCCTGCTCGAAGCCAAGCACAAAGCCTGTGACTGGGATAACCTGGAAGAATTGAAGGAAAGACTCACCCGGCTCACGGAAAAAGACCTGGCCCGAGGCCTGGTCACGGTGGAAGACCCGCTGTTGAATCTGCGCTGGTACGACGATCCGGCCCGCAACCTGGCCGTGGCCGCCTCGATCAGCCGCAATCTGGCCCTGACGGTGGACCGGACCGGCGCCGCCTTCAACCCGCCGAACCCCCGTTCGCCCGGGGACAAGATAACCATAGGCTACCTTTCCGGCCACTTCAACCATCACCCGATAACCCACCTGATCGCCGGCCTGTTGCGGAACCACCATCGGGAAAGATTCAGGATTTTAGCCTATTCCCAAGGCCGGGACGACGGCACCGGCCAGCGGGCCAAGATAAGCCGGGCGGTGGACCGGTTCGTGGACCTGTCGGGCCTGTCCGACCTTCAAAGCGCCGGGATGATCCACCGGGACGGCGTCGATATCCTGGTGGACCTGACCGGCCACACCCAGGGCGGCCTTTTGGGCGTCTGCGCCCATAAACCCGCCCCGGTCCAAGTCGGCTATCTTGGCTTCCTGGGCACGACCGGCGCGGATTTCCTGGATTACTTCGTCACCGACCGAACGGTGACCCCGCCGGACCAGGCCGCCTGGTACACGGAAAAGCTCATCTTCCTGCCCCACTGTTATCAGGTCAACGATGACGCCCTGCCAGTTTCCACACGGACTTATCGCCGCCAGGACTTCGGCCTGCCGGAAGACGCCTTGGTCTTTTGCTGCTTCAACGATGCTTACAAGATCGAACCAATGATGTTCGAGGTCTGGATGAGGATACTCGGACGGGTGAACCGCGGCGTCCTGTGGCTGGTCCAGACCAATGCCCTGGCTTCGAGCAACCTCAGGCGCGAGGCCAAGGCCAGGGGCGTGGACCCGGACCGGCTCATCTTCTCCGGCCGCCTGCCCCTCGAGGAGCATCTGGCCCGGCTCAAACTGGCCGATTTAGGATTGGACACCAGGCTCTACAACGGCGGGGCCACCACCAGCAACCTGCTCTGGGCCGGCGTTCCGCTGGTGGCTCTCGAGGGCCGACATTTCGTCTCGCGCATGTCGGCCAGCGCGCTGAGGGCGGCCGGTCTTCCGGAACTGGCGGCCCCCGGCCTGGAGGAATATGAAAACCTGGCCGTCCGCCTGGCCGGGAATCCCGGAGGGTTGGCCGCTCTTCGCCGGAAGCTGGCCCGGAACATAACGTTCGAACCGCTTTTCGACACCGCCCGCTTCACCAGGAATCTGGAAGCCGCCTATGAAGAGATCTGGCGGTTGTTCCTGAGCGGCCAACCCCCGCGTTCGATTGAAATAAAAGAATAACGCCGCTTCCATCCCGAAGTTCGGGCCGGTTTCGCGATCGGACGGCCCGACGTCAGCGGGACGCGGCCCGGCGCCGGCGATCCAGCCACAGGGCCGTAGCGGCCAGGCCGGTGGCCATCAGGATGCCAACGGCCGTGGTCAGGATGGTGCGGGACAGGCCGCAAACCAAGGCCTGAGCCGGGGCCTCGGTGATCTTCACCCCGGTGGACAGGCCGCCGCAGGCCAGCATCTGGTGGGTGAAAAGGACCCCGACCAGGGGGAGGCCGGTGGTATTGCCCAAAGCCCGGGTCAGGACCAGCAGGCCCGAGGCCACGCCCAGGCGTTCGCGGGGGACGGCCCCCATGATCGCGGTATTGTTGGGCGATTGGAAAAGCCCCATCCCGAGGCCCAGGGGCATAACCCGGAGCACGTAACCCAGCCCGCTGACTTCGGCGTGCAGGGTGCTGATGGTGAAGCAGGCGCCGGCAATAACCAGCAGACCCAGCAGGCTGATACCCCGCGAACCGAAGCGGTCAGCCAGGGTCCCGGCCAAGGGCGCCACCAGGCCCATGCATATGGGCGTGGCCATCATGAGCAGCCCCACCTTTTCCGTGGAATAGCCCTTCACCAACTCGAGGAAAAAAGGCAGGATAAAACTTATGGCCAGGACGACGAATACCAGAAACCCCATGATCAGGTTGAGGCTGAACAGCGTGTTCCGGAACAGGGACAGATCAATCATGGGTTGATCCGTCCGCTTTTCCACCTTGAGAAAAACCCCGAGCCCCAGTCCGGCGGCCAGCAACAGGCCTAGAACCAGGACATCGTCAAAACCGCGTCCTTGCGCCAGGGTCATGCCCAGGGCGTAGCTCAGCAGCGTGAACATCATGATCGCGGCCCCGGGCAGATCGAAACGCTGTCCCGGCCGGCCGGGCGAAGTCCGAGGCACGAAACGCCAGACGAACAGACCGGCCAGGCAGCCCAATGGTACATTCACCAGAAAAATCGAACGCCAGCCCGTGTACCCGATCAGCAGGCCGCCCAAGGCCGGTCCCAAGGCCAGGCCGGTGGAGACTATGGCGCCCATGGTGCCCAAGGCCCGTCCGCGCTCGGCGGCCGGGAAGACTTCGATGACAATGGCCAGGCCCAAAGCCTGCATCATGACCGCCCCCAGGCCCTGTACGACCCGAAAGCCGATCAGCCAACCCACGTCCGGCGCCAGGCCGCAGAGGAGCGAGCTTAAGGTGAAAATGGATAAGCCCAGACCGTAGAGCTTTTTCTTGCCGTGCATGTCGCCCAGCCGGCCGACGCCCAGGGTCAGGGAGGTGACGACCAGGGCGTAACTCAATATCACCCATTGCACGGCCGGGAAGGTCGTTTTCAATTCCTGAACCAAGGTGGGCAGGGAGACATTGACGATGCTCATGTCCAGGGTGGCCATGAGCACGCCCAGGCCGATGGAGGCGAAGGCCCACCATTTACGTACGGACACCGGCGCTGGTCCGGCCTCGGGCCGGGCCGGGTCCTGTTTGCTTGGGGTCGGCCTCAAGTATTGCCGGCCTCTTTGGCGAATTTGGCCTTCTGCCTGAGAAAGTGGTTTCTGTCGTCCGCCGGACCGGCCCGCCGCAGCGCTTCCTCGATGACCAGGACAGCTTCTTTAACCCGGCCGTTGGCATACAAGGCCTCGGCCAGGGTATCCAGGATGTGGGCGGCCGGCTTCAAGGCCGCGGCGGCCCGGGCCAGTTCGAGGGCCTGGATTTTTTCCGTGAGGCGGGGATGCTCCTTGGTGAGCAGGGTCCAGGCCAGGTTGTTGAGCAGTTCGGGGTCGCGGGGATTCAGCCTGACGGCCCGCTCGTATATCGAAGCCGCCTCGGACAGACGGCCGGCCTGGTAATAAATATCTCCCAAAATACGCAACGCCCCGACGTTGTAAGGCCGGCGCTTGATCTCGGCCTCGAGGGCGCCCACCACCAGCCTCTGGTTGAGCCGTTGGCCGAGTTCGTTCCGCCAGGCCAGGTGTCCGCCGAAAACGGTCAGGACCACGGCCAGGCCGTAGGCGGCCACCATCAGCCTGACCTTGCGGTCATGCCGCCGGATCAGGTTCGGCTCGTTCGAGCATTGGACCAGGAAATCAACGCGCTGGGCCACGGAAAAGTGGTGCCAACTGGGCACGTTTCTGCTCTGGCCGGCGTAAAAGGCAATCTTTTCCAGGGATCCGACCAGGCCTTTGATGCCGCCGGTGAGGCGCAGGGCGAAGAGGTCCGCCTGACGCTCGAAGTTGCGCATGTACGCGCCGAAGAGGAAGCGGAAATAGACGATCATCAGGATCAGTACCGGGCCGCTCATCACCAGGGAGATGGTGGTGGACAATCCGGCCTGGTCGGCCAGCAAAAGGTTCATGGCCCAGTCGGACAGAAGCACCAGGTAGAGATTCAAATCCAGGAAGGCGTAGGCTAAAACCAGGTAGCCCGCGAAAAAGAAGAAATAGAAGAACAGATGCCGGTGCTTCACGTGGCCCAGTTCGTGGGCCAGCACCGCCTCGAGTTCTTCCTGGTCCAGGATATTGAGCAGACCGCGGGTGATCAGAATGAAGCGCCAACGTTTGACCAGGCCCATGACCCCCGCGGTCAGGCCTTCACCCTCATAAAGGGGCCACAGCATGATCTCGCGGTAGGCGAAGCCGTGGCGGCGACAGAAGGACTCGATGGCCTGGCGTTGAGGGCCGTCGGGCAGGGGCGTCAGGCCCCACAAGGGCCGGACCAGGACCGGGAAGAAGATCACCAGGCCGGTCATGAAGGTCAGGACAAAGGTCATCTCGCCGGCCGGCGTTTCCAGCCAGGCCTTGAGGCCGGGTTGGGGCAGGAGCGCGATCAGGTCGGCCGCGGCGGAAAGAAGAAGATAGGGCAGGATCACCGGCAGGTTGAACCTGATCTGGCTCCAGACGAAACGCGGTCTCTTCAGTCGGCTGCGGTAAATCTGGAGGTGGGCCTGATAGGCTTTGGACCAGAGCAGGGCCAGGTACACGGCGAAATAGGCCAGGCCGGCCAGGCCGGTCAGGGCCGTGGAGAACTTGAGGGCCGGCACGGCCAGGAGAAGGTCTTTCAAGCCCATGAAATGGACGTTGGCGGTGAAGAGAATCAGGGCCAGTATGGAGAACCTGATCTGCAGGCGATGGTAGGACAGCCCGGCCGCGACGGGTTCGCCCGCCTCGAGACGTCGGGACAGCCGGCTGAAGGCCGTCCTGGCCAGGCTCCAGAACAGGACCGGTAGAAGAATCAGTCCCAGAATTGACCACCAGCTCACCGCCGGTTTCACGGCCGGCTGGTAGGTGGTAAAAACCAGCAGGACCAGCAGATAAAAAATAAGGTTGTTGTACATACTCTCTCCCTAATTCAGAGCCTACCCTTATATCACGTTCGAAAGGCAATTAAAGGACCCAATTTCACGACCCGGATTTGTGATAGAATGAAGCCAGGAAAGGGGGGAACATGTGCGATACCTTTGTGGCCCTGCCGGCAATGACGGCGGACGGTTCGATCATTTTCGGCAAGAACAGCGACCGGGAGCCCAACGAGGCCCAGGCCCTCGAGTATCACCCGGCCCGGGTTCATCCGGCCGGCGCCGCGGTCAAGTGCACCTACATGGCCATTCCCCAGACGCGCCAGACCCTGGCCGTCCTCATCTGTCGCCCCTTCTGGATGTGGGGCGCGGAAATGGGGGCCAATGAAAAAGGCGTGGTGATAGGCAACGAGGCCGTCTTCACCCGCATGCCCTACAAGAAAGAAGGCGGCCTGCTGGGCATGGACCTGCTCCGGCTGGCCCTCGAGCGGTCAGCCACGGCCGAGGCGGCCCTGGAAACCCTGGTCAAACTCCTGGCCGAATTCGGACAGGGTGGGCCCTGCGGCTATGAAGACAAGCGCCTGCGCTATCACAACAGCTTTATCCTGGCCGACCCGGAACAGGCCTGGGTCCTGGAAACCGCCGGACCGTTGTGGGCCGCGGTCAAGGTCAGGGATTATTACGCCATCAGCAACCGGCTGACCATCGGCGAGGCTTTTGACCTGGCCCATCCGGACCTGATCGACCACGCCCGGCGCCAGGGGTGGCTCAAAAAAGGCCGGACCTTCGATTTCGCCCAAGTCTATTCCGACTGGTTTTACACTACTTTCGCCGCCGGCGAGGCCCGGCGGTCCCGGGCCGTGGAACTGCTGGCCGAAAGCCGGGGACGACTGGATGAAATCCAGGCTTTCCGCATTCTGCGGGACCACGGCCGGGAGCCCTATCGTCCGGGTGGTCATCTCTGGCTGGATCGCATCTGCGCTCATTCGGCCAACGGACTGAGCCGCCACGCGGCCCAGTCCACCGGCTCCCTGGCGGCTCGTCTGAAGGGCACGGAAAGGACCTTCTGGGCCACCGGCACCTCTTCACCCTGTCTGAGCCTGTTCAAGCCCATCTGGTTTCAAGGACCGGTCTTGCCGGACCTGGGGCCGGCCCCGGAGGGAATCTTCAACCCCGAAACCCCGTGGTGGCGGCACGAAGCTTTGCACCGGCGGGCCATCCTCGATTACCCGGCCCGCGGCCGAATCATCCATCCCCAACGGGACGAAATACAGAAGTCGCTCGTGACCCGGACCAAAACCCGCGGTTCGACCGAGCGGTTCAACCTGACCGCCGAAGCCTTCCAACAAGCCCAGGCCGCCACGGAAAAATGGATCGAGGCCGTGACGCTTATGCCGGTGTACCAGGGCGCCGGTTGGGTCTTCCGGCGTTACTGGAACGCCCAGAACAGGAAAGCCCGTCTGGTTACGGCCTGACCGGCGACCGCCCGTCCGGTTGACAGTCACTCCTTTAAAAGCTATCTTGATATGACTCTTATCCGTCAGAGAGAGGTCAATGAGCAAGCTGGAACTAGTGATATCGCGGCAGCGGATCGCGGCCAAGGTCACACATTTGGCCCGGCGCATATCCCAGGACTATGCCGGCCAGGAGTTGGTTTTAATCGGTGTCCTGAACGGCGTTTTCATCTTCATATCCGACCTGGCCAGAAAACTGACCATCCCGACGCGCGTAGACTTCATCCGCCTGGCCAGTTACGGCAGCGAATCCGCCTCTTCCGGCCGGATCGAAATGACCAAGGACGTGGAAACCGACCTCGAGGGCCGGGCCGTGCTGATCGTGGAAGACATAGTCGACAGCGGCCTGACCCTGCATTGGCTCAAGAACCACCTGGCCGAGCGCGGCGCGATTTCGGTCAAGACCTGCGTCCTGATCAACAAGCTGGAAAGAAGGACCTTGCCGGTGGAGCTGGACTACGTGGGCTTCGAGGTGGAGAAAGGCTTTCTGGTGGGATACGGACTGGACTACGACGGTCAACACCGCTGTCTGCCCGAAGTATATCACCTTGTCCTGACCTGATGGTCAAGGAGGCCTGGCATGATCGTCCAGTGCGAAAAATGCAAGACCAAGTTCAACGTTGACGAAAGCCGGATAAAAGACGACGGGTCTAAAGTCCGGTGTTCGAACTGCCGCCATGTTTTCCTTATCCATAAACCGGTTCCGGAACCGGCGCCGCCCCAACCGGCCAGGCCGGCGCCTCCGGAACAAGAGCCGGCGGCCAAGGTCAAACGCGAACCCGAGCCGCCGGCCGAGGAATCGGAACCCGACCTGAGCGAACTCGAGGCCGAACTGGGCATGGACCTGGGTCTTTCCGAGTCCGGCGCGGATGAAGACCTTGACTTGGGGGAATTGGAGGCTGATCTGGGCCTGAACGACGACCTGGCAGGTCTGGAAGAGGCCGGACCAGCCCGGGAGGAACAAAGCCTGGCTGGAGAGATGGAAGCCGGGGACTTGGAGAAGGAATTGGGGCTGGACGAAGACCTGGGGCTGGAACCCCCTGGCGCCGAGGCGCCGGCGGCGGAAGAACCGGAACTGGAAAAGGACCTCGATCTGGGCCAGATGGAAGACGGTCTAAAATTCGATCAAGAGTTGGGCTTGAAAGAAACCGGGGCCGGAAAAGATTTCGACTTGGCCGAAGACCTGGGCGACTTGGGCCTGGGCGAGGAAGAAGCGGCGCCTCCGGACCGGGAGGCCGGCTTGGAAGTCGAAGAAGAGGAAGAGATGGATCTCCGGCCGCCGGCCAGGAAGAAGCCGGCCGGGTACGATCAGGATTTGGAGCCGGAAGAGGATATCCTCCCCGGGAAAGCCGAGGAGGAAGAGGAAGAGGATTTAGAGGAAATGCCGATGGGCCCAGGCATCCGCGAAGAAGCCGGAGAAGTGGATATCGGCGAACCTGGGCCCGTGGTCAGGAGAAAAGGCCGCGGGCTGCCGTGGCTGCTCATTATCGTCCTGATCCTGTTGACCGGCGGCGCGGCGGCCTACTATTTCCAGCCTGACTTGATTGCCCCCCTCCTTAAACCGCTAGGTTTCGAAACGGCCAAAGTGGAAAAACCCGTGGAAGACCCCCAGGGCAACAAATACATCTCGCCCGAAGACGCCAGGCACTTTTTCCGGCAGAACGAAGTGGAAGGCCAGGTATTGGTCATTACCGGCCTGGCCAAGAACCACTACCGGACGCCCAGGAGTTACATCCGCCTGACCGGCCTGTTGCATGACGCCAAGAATAAAGTCCTGGCCCGAAAACAGGTCTACTGCGGGAATATACTGGCCGAGGAAGAACTGACCAAACTGCCCGCGGCCGAAATCAACAAAAAGCTCAACGTCCGGGGCGGCCAGAAAGGCGAAAACATGAACATCCAACCAGGCCAGAGCGTCAAGTTCATGATCGTCTTCGAAAAAATACCGCCGGACCTGACCGAATACACGGTCGAAGTGGCCGGTTCCGAAGCCGGGGAAACCAAGAAATAGGATTGATTGATGATCGGACCAGACCTGGACCGCGCTTCGATTTTTAACTCTCCAACTAAAGAGAACCTGAAGCCCGGCCTCGCGTGGGGACGAACCGGCGCGTCAAGGGGCCGGGAAAGGACCGGGACATGGGACTGACCGGAAGAGACATCAAGAAAATGGCTTTCAAGCCGGTCAAGGCCGCCATCAACCGAATAGATTTCGTCAAGATTCTGGAAGCCTTGGCCCGGTTGGAGCCGGGTCAAGAGATGGAACGAACGATCGGACCGCCGTTATCGGCCTTCCCGGACCAGGAAGAGATCATTCAGAAGACGGTTGAATTGACCGGCGCCGAACTGGCGGCCAAGGGCGAACGCGTTTCGGTCAAGGAGATCGAAGACTACGCCCGGGGCATCTCCTGTCGTTACGATCACGAGCTCCACGTCATGGCCCGCCGGGCGGTCTTCAACGGTTTCTGCCGTCTTTTCGAGCACCACGACCTGAATCATATCTTTTTATCGGCGGATAAAAGGGAGCTGCGCCACCTGGAAAAGCTGCGCCAAGCCCGACGGGACGGTCTGGGCGTGGTTTATCTGGTGAACCATTCCTCCCATTTCGACGAGTTCATCGTGGACGTGGTCTTGAGTCAACTAGGCGTTCATCTGCCGCTTTTCGCCGCCGGCAGTAACATGATGGTCACGCCCAGCGTGGAGCGGGTCCTGATGCTAGGGTCGTACGTCATCATCCGCCGCGGGGCCACCAAGACTTATCTGGCCACTTTGTTCAACTACTGCCGCGCCTTGGGAGAGATGGGCAAGCAGCAGGGTATATTTCTGGAGGCCTGGTCCGGCGGGGCCCGCACGAGAGATGGCGGACTCAGGTATCCCCGCCGTCTGGTGACCCTGCAAGGGGCTCTGGCCACGCGGCGGGACATACTCGTCCAGCCCGTGGTTCTAAGCTACAGCGCCGTGCCCGAGGACCTGGGGCTTTCCGAAGGCGCGGGCGGATTGAGTTGGATCAACGGCCTGCCCCTGTGGCGGAACCTGCTCCGGCGGCCGCACAAGCCGATACGGGCTCTGGGGCTGGCCTGCCAAGGGCTTTTCGGCCGGGCCTACGTCGGTTTGTGCCAGCCGCGGCTTCTTTCCGAACTGGACGAGATGCGGGCCCAGGCCTCCAACGGCCTGGCCCGGGACGAATTCGCGGCCTTGTACAGCATGAAGGAAATCGCCCGAGACAAGAAAATCATGGCCTCCCAGCTTACGGCCCGGGGCTTGATACGGGCCCGCCGGGAAAACGAGGAATTGGTGGCGGCCACCAGGGCCGAGTTGGAAGAAGTCTTCGAGTATCACCGACGGACCTTCGGCCACGACCCGGACCTCGAGGACTTCATCACCCAACACAGCCTCGAGGAAGTCGTGTCCGACGGACTTCGCTCCCTGCGGCGGCGCAAGGTGATCGGCCGCCCGCCCGTGCGCAGCGCCCTGCCCCGGGTGTTGGCCGAGAACGGACTCCAGTATTACGCCACCCACGGCGATCGCCGGCTCTACAGCCCGTCGGCCAAGGAGAACATAGTGCTGGTGAGCGCCGGCGCCTGGGGATTCAGCCTGGCCTGCCTGATCGGCCAGCGGACCCTGGAAGAAAAGACCTACCACAACAGCAGTCTCATGCTCTTTGACGCCCGGGACGACCTTATCGCCGCCATCGTGGACCAGAGAACCCATCCGGTCCATTTTCCCAAGATCAGGCTGCCCAAGAACGTCTTTCCGGCCAGCGACGCCACGGCCGCCTTTCGCAAGGCCACCGAGGTGCTGATAACCTCGCCGGTCGAATTCTTTGAAACAGACCTACGGCGGGTCCTGGGCTGCGCCGCCAACCCGGTGACCATAGTCATCGTCACCCGGGGTTTCGAACAGACCGGCCATCGCCTGCCCATCGAGATCGCCCGGCGGGTGGTGCAGGAAATCGGACGCGGCGACGTGACCCTCACCGTGCTCTCCGGACCCATAACCCCCCAGAGACTGGTCGATAACGACGGCGGAACCATGGTCCTGGCCGGAGCGCCGGCCACCACCCGGAACCTGGCCGGGTTGTTCCGCGGGCCGGATTTCGATGTTTTTCCCTGCGACGATCCGGTGGGGGTGCAGGTGGCCGCGGTCATGACCGAGGTATACAGTCTGCTGGGCACTTACCTTATCCGAACCAAGGATATGAGCGGCCGGGGCCGGGTGGCCGCCTTTTTCCGGGAGACCTCGGAGGAGGCCATCCAATTGGCTTTGGCCCTGGGCGGGAAAAAAGAGACCTTCCTGCCGGACAATCCGGCCTGGTCGGCCGAGTACGTGGACGCGGGCATGGGCGGCCCAGGCGCCAATTTCGGCCGTCGGGCGGCCAAATCCCTGGCCAAGGCCAAACAGGCCGTCCTGGATTCATCCGGTGATTCCTCAACGGAATTGAGCGAAGAAGGCCAGCTCCTCATCGGCTACACCGGCATCCGCTCAGCCTACCTCCGGGCCAAGGAACTGGACCTGAAGGTTCCCCGCCTGAGACAGGCTTACCGGCTGTTCTGGAAGGATTGACCGGGCGGTCGACTCAGGCCTCCTCCTCCCCGTTTGACCCGCCCTTACTCATCCGCGGCCTCGGCGCCGATCCTTGGTTTTTTCTTCTGGCCGCCCCAGATCATGCGGCTACGGATAGCCGGTCTTGATGGAAACCACTTGACAGAATCGCGGACATTTGATTAGTAGGCAGGATTATTTCGGGTTGAGAAGCCCCCTGGTGCTGGTCTGTCTTTCGATGGTATAATAAGTTTGATCCGAGGTGACTCACCAGCCAGGTCGAGCAAGAAAAACGGAGAAACCGGTAATGCCTTTTCCAATTAACCGGCTGCGACGCCTGCGAACAACTCCGACCATACGTCATATGGTCCGAGAGACGGCTCTGACTCCCCACGACTTCGTCCTCCCGCTATTTGTCCTGGAGGGCGCCAAGCCCGGCACCAAATTACCCATCAAAAGCATGCCGGGGTGCTACCACCTGAGCCCGGATATGGCCGCGCTCTTCGCCAAGGAAGCTTATTCTTTGGGCGTGCCGGCGGTTCTGCTGTTCGGCCTGCCGACCCGTAAGGACGCGACCGGCTCCCGGGCCTGGGCCGACGATGGCGCCATCCAGCGCGCGGTCCGCGAGATCAAGGCGGCCCGCCCGGAAATCTGCGTTATCTGTGACACCTGCCTGTGCGAATACACCGACCATGGCCACTGCGGCGTGCTTAAAGGCGAGCGCGTGGATAACGACGCCACCTTGGAAATACTGGCTAAAACCGCCGTCAGCCAGGCCCGGGCCGGAGCCGACATGGTAGCTCCCTCGGACATGATGGATGGACGGGTGGGCGCCATCCGCCGGGCCTTGGACGAAAGCGCTCTGGAAAACACGGTGATAATGTCGTACGCGGCCAAATACGCCTCTTCGTTTTATGGACCTTTCCGGGAAGCGGCCGAATGCGCTCCTCGTTTCGGTGACCGCAAGGGCTATCAGATGGACCCCGGCAACAGCCGTGAGGCCATCAGGGAAGTTGAATTGGACCTCATCGAGGGAGCGGATATTGTCATCGTCAAGCCGGCGCTGCCCTATCTGGATATCATCAAGACCATCCGGGACAAGTTTCCCGTGCCGGTGGCCGGGTACCAGGTTTCCGGGGAATACGCCCAGATCAAGGGCGCCGCGGCCATAGGGCTGGTGGACGAGACGAGCAACATGATGGAAAGCCTTACTTCCATCAAACGCGCCGGCGCCGATATCATCATCACTTATTTTGCCACCGACGCGGCCAGGGTCTTGATCGAGACCATGATGAACGGGAACCACTTCCCCTTTCACCATCCCCAGCCGAAAGAATAGAAGCCCGGCTTTCAACCAGGGTCCTCCGGCCTGATTTTCGGCGCGTTCGATTGATTACCGCTCCCGCGGGGCCGGGTCTTCCGCCAGCCGGCCTAGGCCCGACTGTAGCCTCTGGGATGATGACCGCACGATTTGCGGACGACCAACTCGCTCGGAAGAATGATTCTTTGGACGGGAACAAGGGTCTTCTTTTCGATCCTGTCCAGTAAAACAGTAACGCTGCGCGCCCCCATCTCGTATATTCTCTGATTGACCGTGGTCAGGTCGATCCCCGTCAACCCGGCGGTGTCTATATTGTCGAAGCCCACCAATGCCAAGTCTTCAGGGATACGCCGGCCTGACTTCAGCACTTCCTCACGCACTCCCAGGGCCATGTTGTCATCCTGAGCGAAAATAGCGGTCGGCGGTTTTGACATACCAAGCAGCCGCCGGGCGGCTTGGCGGGCCAGCGCGGAATTGAATTGGCAATCCACGATCAGTTCCGGATCTATTTCGATACGCCGGTCGAGCAAAGCCTCCCTTGCTCCCGCGGTTCGATCTCGACCGGTCGAGGCCAAGAGGCTGCCGGCCACGATGCCGATCCGGTCATGCCCCAGTTTGTAGAGATGATCCACGGCCCGATAACCACCACTCCAGTTGTCCACGCTTACCGAGTCGATCTTTTCGGCCAGAGGGCTTTTCGTCACGACCCTAACGGTGGCCACGAAGGGGAAGGATTCTTCAACCAACTGTTCCAGGTAGGGGTCGTCGTTCAGGACCGTGGTGGAGATGATGCCGTCAACGCCTCGGCTGCGCATCAGGTTGATGGTCCGGTTCTTGGCCAGTTGATCGTCGCCTACGTTGCAGAGGATAACATTATAGCCGCGTTCGGTGGCTGTCTGGCTGATCCCATAGGCCAGTTCGGGATAGAACGGATCGGCGATGTTTTTCATGATCAGTCCAAGCGTGCGGGTCTGCTTCTGGCGCAGGCTGCGGGCGATGAAATCAGGCTGGTAATTCAATTCATGGGCAATGCGCAGGATATTGCGGCGGGTTTCCGCGCTGACCCGGGGGCGATTGTTCAAGACCATCGAGACGGTCGTGGGCGTCACCTGGGCAATTTTAGCGATGTCCTTGATGGTCACGCGGCGTCTGGTCATTGGTCGTGCCGGTCCTCTTCAGGTCGATAATATTCGGTGTAATTATCTATAGCGAAAAAAATCACTTGACAATGGAAAAAAATTCTGCGAATGTTGCTTTAACGTTGAAGCAGATTCAATAACCCGAGTCCACCTCACCAAAGAGGCAAGGCCTTCATGATGTTAGCCAAGTCGCGCCAGGCCACGCCGAGGACCTGTTATTCAATATTTATGTCGGCAAGATAAGGCCTCCCGCCAAGGCGGGCTCCGTGGCTCACCAGGCACAACGATAGCCCGGCGAGGTGTTCATGAGCAGCAATAAAACAGTCTTTCCCTATATCCCTAATTCGGTTCCGCGGGTCAAGGCCCAAATGATGGAGGCCATCGGTATTTCCGAAGTCATGGAATTATTCGAGAACATACCGCCGCATTTGAAATACCTGGGGGACCTGAACCTGCCGGCGCCTATTCTGGACGAGCACTCGTTGCGACGCCACGTCGAAGGACTGCTGAACAAGAACGAAAACTGTTTGAATAATTTGAACTTCCTGGGGGCGGGCTGCGCGCAGCACTTTGTCCCGGCCGTGTGCGATGAAGTCAACGGCCGCGGGGAGTTTCTGACGGCTTATGCCGCCGAATTTTACGCCGACCACGGCAAGTGGCAGGCCCTTTTTGAATTCTGCAGCCTCATGGGCGAGTTGCTGGACATGGACGTGGTCAGCGGGTTCCTGTACGACGGGGCTCAAGCCGTGGCCACCTCCTTGCGCATGGCGGCGCGTATTACCGGTCGCCATCAGGTCCTGGTCCCGCGAACCTTGAATCCCCAAACCCGGATGGTGGTCGATAATTACATGGCCGGCATCAAGGACCCGCAGGTCATCGTCCACGAACTGGCTTTCGATCCGGCCACCGGGCTGATGGACCTGGCGGACCTGGAAGCCCGGATTAGCGACGCCACGGCCGCCGTCCTGGTGGAAAACCCGTCTTATCTAGGATTTATCGAGACCGGGGTCGAGACCATCGGCCGTATCGCCCGTGATCACGGCGCCGAATTTGTCGTGGCCACGGACCCTATTGTCCTGGGCGTCCTGGCTCCACCGGCCCACTACGGGGCCACCATCGCCTGCGGGGACTATCATCCCTTGGGCCTGCACCTGCAGTGCGGCGGCGGACAGGGCGGCTTCATCGCCACCCACGACGACATGCGTTACCTGATCGAGTTCAAGGACAAGATGTACGGGCTCACCCAGACCGTCCAGGAAGGGGAATACGGTTTCGCCAACGTTCTTTTCGAGCGCACCTCGTTCGGCTCCCGGGAGAAAGCCAAGGAGTTCACTGGCACCTCCAACGCGCTCTGGGCGATTACCGCCGGCGTGTACCTGGCCTTGATGGGTCCCCAGGGCCTGGCCGAAATCGGTCAAACCATCATGCAGAAGGCTCAATACGCGGCCCGTCGCCTCTCGGAGTTGGAAGGCGTCGAACCGCGGTTCCGGACGCCTTTTTTTAAGGAATTCGTGGTCAGTTTTGACTCTAGCGGCAAACGTGTCGCCGAGGTCAACCGGGCCCTCCGGAAGCGCGGCATATTCGGCGGTTTGGATATTTCGGAGTCTTTTCCTGAATTGGGCCAAGCGGCCCTGTATTGCGTTACCGAAATCATGAGCCAGGCGGATATTGACCGCCTGGTCGAAGCCGTGGCCCAAGCCATCCGCTAGGCGCAAGACCGACCTGTCCGGAAGAAGGAGACCGCCTCATGGGTAGGTTGCGGCAGAACAAGATACGCCGGTTTCATCAGGCCCGCTGGGACGAAGAGATGCTCTTTGAGTTGAGCGTGCCGGGCCGGCGCGGGGTGCTGGTGCCCCAGGCGGAAGAGGAGATCAAGGCCGAGGTCGGTGACGGGATTTCGGCGATCCCGACCAACCTGCGCCGCGGGAAACCGCCGGCCCTGCCCGAATTGAGCCAGCCGCAGGTAGTGCGGCATTACGCGCGCCTGTCGCAGGAAACCCTGGGCGTGGACGTCACCCCGGACATCAGCATGGCCACCTGCACCATGAAATACAGCCCTAAAGTCCAGGAACATATCGCCGCCCGCCATCCGGGCATGACGGAAATCCATCCGCTCCAACCCGAAGAGACGTTTCAGGGCATCCTGGAGATCGTCTTTCAGTTGGAACAGTACCTGAAGGAGATTTCGGGACTGGAGCACTTCAGCTTTCAACCCGGGGGTGGCGCCCAGGGCATATTCACCAACGCCTCGATCATGAGGGCTTACCACGGCGCCCGGGGCGAGAGCCAACGCGACGAGATCATCACCACCATTTTCTCCCACCCGGCCAACGCCGCGGCCCCCGCCACCGCCGGCTACAAGGTTATTACCTTGATGCCGGACGACCGGGGCTTGCCTGACCTGTCGGCCCTCAAAGCCGCGCTGTCCGAACGTACGGCCGGAATCTTCGTCACCAACCCCGAGGATACGGGCCTCTATAATCCGAAAATAGATCAATACGTGACCGCGGCCCACGCGGTGGGCGCCCTGTGCGCTTATGACCAGGCCAACGCCAACGCGGTGCTGGGTATTGCCCGGGCCCGGGAGTGCGGCTTCGACCTGTGTCACTTCAACCTGCATAAAACGTTTTCCGCTCCCCACGGTTGCATGGGCCCGGCCCTCGGAGCGGTGGGCGCCAACGCGCTCCTGGGACGGTTTCTACCCGTTCCGCGAGTGCGCCATGACGACGGCCGGTACTTTCTCGACTATAATTGCCCCCACAGCATCGGCCGGGTGCGGTCCTTTATGGGTAATTTGCCGGTTGCTTTAAAGGCTTATGCCTGGATCAGACAGCATGGGATCGAAGGTTTGCGGGAAGTAGCCAAGTGTTCGGTGCTCAACAGCAATTACCTGGAAGCCAAAGTACGTGAGATTCCCGGGGTCACCGTGCCCTACGCCGGCGGCGGACGCCGGCTGGAACAGGTGCGTTTCAGTTGGGAAAAGCTCAAAGAGGATACCGGCGTGGGCACCGAAGATGTAAAACGTCGCCTGGCCGACTTCGGCTTGCAGCACTACTGGACCAGCCATCACCCTTGGGTCGTGCCGGAACCGTTCACCCTCGAGCCCTGCGAATCGTACTCGAAGGAAGATTTGGACGAGTACGTCGCGGTGCTGCGACAGATATCCCAGGAGGCGTACGAGAATCCGGAGTTCGTCAGAAACGCCCCCTACAATTCGACCATCCACCGCGTCCCCGATCAATTCATGGACGATCCTGAGCGCATCGCCATTACCTGGCGTCAGTATTTGAAAAAGGGCCTCGCTCCCGAAGAAAAATAACAACGGCGACTCCGGTATCTTCGCGCCGGGTTCCATAGGGCATGAGAAAGCTGGGCGTCATAGTCAATCCTATTGCCGGGATCGGGGGCCGCGTCGGCCTCAAGGGCAGCGATGGCCCCGAAGTGCTTCGGCTGGCGCGCGAGCGCGGCGCCGAACCGGAAGCTTCCGAACGGGCCCGCGAAGCCCTGCTGTCGGTCACATTATTGGCCGATCAGATCGAAGTCGTCACCTATCCCGGGGAAATGGGCGCCGAGGCCTGCCTTCGGGCCGGGTTGAGGCCCCGGGTGATCGGAAACATCCAGGCCGGCCAAACGACCGCGGCCGACACCGAGGCCGCCGCTCGGCAGATGCTGGCCGAGGGCGTGGACCTGCTGCTCTTTGTGGGCGGCGACGGCACGGCCCGCGACATCTGCGATGTGGTGGACGAACGCCTGCCGGTGATCGGCGTGCCCGCCGGCGTCAAGATTCACTCGGCCGTCTTCGCCGTCAATCCCCATGGCGCGGGACTGGTCGCCCGCGAATACCTGGAGCGGCGCTTGACGCGGTGCCGTCCGGCCGAAGTCATGGACCTCGATGAAGACGCCTTCCGGCAGGGAGTGCTCACGGCCCGACTATATGGCAGCATGTGCGTGCCTGACGGCCGCCATAACCTGCAGGGGACCAAGATCGGAGGCCTTCCCACGGCCCGGGACGAACTCGCGGCGATCGCCCAGACGGTGATAGAAGGCATGGATGACCCGGACCGCGTTTACATCATCGGACCGGGCACGACCACACGGGTGATCAAGCAGATGCTCGGCCTCGAACACACGTTGCTGGGCGTGGACGCGGTTCGTGACCGAAAGCTCGTGGCCCTGGACGCCGACGAGCGCCGCCTGCTGGAACTGATCAAGGACCACCGGGCCGAAATCATCGTCACCGTCATCGGCGGGCAGGGGCATCTTTTCGGCCGCGGCAACCAGCAGATAAGCCCCCGCGTAATCCGGGCCGTGGGCAAGGAACATATCGTGGTGGTGGCCACGGAGGAGAAGCTGCTTGGGCTGGAAGGCAAGCCGCTTCCGGTGGACACGGGTGATCCGGCTCTGGATAAACAATTGGCCGGACACATCCGGGTGATCACCGGCTATCGGAAGTATACCGTTTATCGCGTGGGCTTCTAAACCATGCAGCCCGGCCGGCCGGGTTCGAGAAGGGAAGGAGGTGGTTGGATACCTTTTGGTTAGAGACGAACCTGTCAGCCCCATCCAAACATTATTAAACGGAGGTAAGCAAGCATGAAAAGTCGGAGCGTGATCATCCTCATGTTGGTATTGGCCTGTGCGCTCGCCGTCACCATCGGCTCGGCCAACGCCGCGCAGGGCCCGGTTAAAATAGGCATCCTGCTTCCCCTCAGCGGTCCGGCCGCGCCGATCGGCGTCAACTCTCTCAACGGCCACAAAATGGCCATCGAAGAGATCAATGCCGCCGGCGGGATTCAATCCCTGGGCGGGGCCAAGATCGAATTAGTGGTGGCCGACAGCGGCGGCGACCCTAAAAACGGTCTGACCCAGGCCGAGCGTCTGATCACCCAGGACAAGGTGGTCTCCATAATGGGGGCCTATCAGAGCAGCGTAACCTATCCCAGCACCCAGGTGGCCGAGAAATACGAGGTCCCCTACATCGTGCCGTCTTCTTACAAACCCGAGATCACCGAGCGCGGGTTCAAATACACCTTCCGGGTCTGCCTGACCACGGACCTGGCCGGCCGCGAGCAGATCGCTTTCATGGACCGCATGGGCAAACTCACCGGCAAGCCGGTCAAGTCCCTGGGGTTGATCTACGAGAATTCGGACTGGGGCATGTCCTCGGCCGAATTGTGGAAGAAGTACGCCAAACAGTATAACCTGCAAGTCCTCGTGGACGAGGCTTATCCGGCCAACGCCCCGACCCTCGATCCGGTCGTCCTCAAGATCAAGAACGCCAAGCCCGACGCGCTGCTGTTTGCTTCCTACACCTCGGACGCCATTCTGCTGGCCAAGGGCATCGCCCAACAGAAAATCGAGTCCAAGGTTTACATGACCACCGCCGGCGGACACGCGGACCCCGTGTTCATCAAGAACGTGGGTAACGATTCCAACTATTATTTCGATCTGGCCGAGACTTCACCGGATATAGACCTGCCCATCGCCCAGGAAACCAACGAAAAGTACAAGAAAACCTACAAGGAAGACATGAGCGACGACTGCATCAAGTGCTACACGGCCACTTACGTGCTGGCCAAGGCCATCGATATCGCCAAGTCAACCAACCCCAAGGACATTCGTCGCGTGCTGGCCAATATCTATATGATTCCGGGCCAGAAGGGCATCATCACCCCTTACGGCGTCGAGTTCGATGAAAAAGGCCAGAACAAACACTGCCGCGGCGTCGTAATTCAAACCCTCAAACAGAAACGCGTGGTGGTCTATCCGGCCGAACTGTCCCTGCCGGGCGCGAGCATCGTTTGGCCGAACCCGCCGTGGAGCGCGCGATAGTCGCCCGTCGAAAACCGTGGTCCCGGGGGTGGGCGCCCGCGTGCGCGGGCGCATCGCCCCCACCGCGAAAGGATGAAGGCCCATGCAGTTTTTCCTGGAAATCCTCTTCAACGGGATTCTCACGGGCAGTCTCTATGGCTTGACGGCCCTCGGCCTGACCCTGATTTTCGGGGTGATGAAGATCATAAATTTCGCCCACGGCACCTATCTGATGATAGCCATGTATATCGTCTACGGTTTATGCGCCGGGTTAGGTCTGGACCCTTATGTTTCTATTATCGTGGCCGCGCCGGCCACCTTCGCGCTCGGCTACCTTTCCCAGATCTTTTTCATCGCGCCCGTGCTCAAGGCCGAAAAGGAAGTCCGGGAGCCGCTCGGCGTCTTGTTGCTGACGGCCGGACTGTGGATCGCGGTCAATAACCTGTTCCTGATGTTGTTCGGGGCCAACTTCCGTTCGCTGAACACCCCTTACCGCGGCCAGACCTTCGAAGTCGGCGAGATGATGATCAGCCGCGCGCTGGTCTACGCCTTCCTGCTCAGCCTGGGCGCGACCTTGATCCTGCATCTGTTTCTGAAAAAGACGCGGCTGGGCCGCGCCATCCGGGCCGTGGGCCAGGATCGTGAATCGGCCAGCCTGATGGGTATCGACATTTACCGCATTTACAAGATCGCCTTCGGGGTCGGTATCGCCACCCTGGGCGTGGCCGGCGCCGTAATCGTGCCCATGTTTTACCTGCATCCCTTTGCCGGCGACATCTTCGATATCCGCGCTTTCGTCATCGTCGTTCTGGGGGGCCTGGGCAGCGTCCCGGGGGCCCTGCTGGGAGGCGTCATAGTCGGCGTGATCGAGGCCATGGCCAGCCAGTACTTGACCATGTCCTGGGCCACCGCGTTCATCTATATGATCTTTCTGCTGGTATTGTTTGTTCGGCCACAAGGTATCTTCGGCTTCGAAAAAGAGTTCTGAAGCCTTGTCTGGTAAAGGAGTGACCGCCCATGAGTGACGCTAGCCTTTCCGCGGAGCGCCGCTGGACCGAGCCCGGCCGGTACCTTCCGCTGTTCGCCCTGGCGGTGCTGGTGATCAACCCGCTGATCATCCGCAGCATCACCTTCACCCAGGTCTTCATCCTGGTCCTGTGGTACGCCTGTCTGACGGCCAGTTGGAACCTGGTGGGCGGCTTCGCCGGCGTGCTTCCCCTCGGCCACGCCGCCTTCGCCGGCATCGGCGCCTATACTTCGACCCTGCTGTTCATGAACTGGGGCTTGTCCCCGTGGATCGGCATGCTGGTGGGAGGGGTGGCGGCAATGGCGGTGGCCCTGCTGATCGGCTGGCCTACTTTCAAGCTCCACGGGGCCTATTACGCCTTGAGTTCGATCGCTTTCGTGGAGGTGGTGCGCATCATCACCGAAAACACGCAGGAAATCTTCGGTATTAAAATCAACGGGGCCCGCGGGTTGCTCGTGCCCCTCAAGGGAGACGCCCCCCTCTATTTCCAGTTCGGAAGCAAATTATGGTACTACTACGTCATCCTGGTGATGCTGCTGCTGATCATCTACCTCACCTACCGCATCCGCAAGTCGAAACTGGGCTTCTACCTGGTGGCGGGAGGTGAAGACCAGGAAGCGGCCGAATCCCTGGGCATCAACGTCACCCGCTGCAAGCTGATCGCCCTGGCCTTGAGCGCTTTCTTCACCGCCTTGACCGGGACCTTCTATGCCCAACTGGTGCTATACATTTATCCCCAAGGGATTATTTCCCTGAACCTGTCGTTCGAGATCGCTTTCATTGCCATTATCGGCGGGAGGGGCACCCTGCTGGGACCGGTGCTCGGCGCGCTGATCCTGGTGCCCATCGGCGAGATTTCGCGCATCTACCTGTCCGGGAGCCGGTTTCTGGGCATACACCTGATGCTTTACGGCCTGATCATAGTGCTGGTAATGCTTTTCAAGCCGCAGGGGCTGATGCGGCCCCTCGAAACATGGTACCGGGCCCTGGTAAACAAGCTGCCCGGCCGCGTCTTGGTCACTAGCGAGGATAAGCCATGAGCCTGCTGAAGATAGAAAACCTGACCAAATCCTTCGGTGGGTTGAAAGCGGTCAACAATTTCAGCCTGGAGATCGCCCAGGGCGAGATCATCGGTCTGATCGGACCCAACGGCGCCGGCAAGACCACGATCTTCAACCTGGTCACCGGGGCCTTACGCGCCGACGCCGGGGCCGTCCGCTTCGATGAGGCAGACATCAGTCAGCTCAAACCCTGGGACATCTGCCTCAAGGGCATCGGACGCACTTTTCAGGTAGTGCGGCCCTTCCTGAACCAAACCGTGCTCTACAACGTGATGGTGGGCGCCTTTGCCCGCGTGCGCACCAGGGAAGAGGCCGAGGCCGAAGCGCTCAAGATACTCGATTTCACCCATATGCTCCCTAAAAAGAATACCCTGGCCGGCAGCCTTACCCTGCCGGACCGCAAGCGGTTGGAGATCAGCCGCGCCCTGGCCACTTGCCCCCGCCTGCTGCTGCTCGACGAGGTGATGGCTGGCCTCAACCAGACCGAAATCCTCGAGGCCATCGAACTGGTCAAGCGGCTGCGCGAAGAGATGGACCTGTCGCTTTTCATCATCGAGCACGTGATGGAAGTGGTCATGTCGCTTTCGGACCGCATCGCCGTGATGAACCATGGAGAAAAAATCGCCGAAGGCCCCCCCAAAGCCGTCTGCGGCGACCGATGCGTGATAGACGCTTATCTGGGAGAAGAATATGACGCTTCTGGCCCTCAATGACCTCAACGTGTTCTACGGCCAGGTCCAGGTGCTCCGCCAGGTGAGCCTGACGGTGCGGGCCGGCGAAATCATCGCCCTGGTGGGAGCCAACAGTTCCGGCAAGAGCACCTTGATCAAGACCATCTCCGGCCTGATCCAGCCCTCCGCCGGCAGTATCTCCTTCGCCGGCGAACGCATGGACCGATTGCGGCCCCACGAAATCGTCGAGCGGGGCATTGTCCAGATTCCCGAGGGCCGGCGACTGTTTCCCTTTATGAGCGTCGAGGAAAACCTGATGGTCGGCGCTTACAATACCCGGGCCAAGAACAACCTGGACCAGACCATGGCCCAAGTCCTGGACCTCTTCCCGGTGCTGCGGGAGCGCCGCCGGCAGCTAGGACGCACGCTCAGCGGCGGCGAGCAACAAATGCTGGCCATAGCCCGGGGCCTCATGGCCCGGCCGAAACTCCTTATGTTCGACGAACCCTCCTTAGGGCTGGCCCCTATCCTGGTCAGGGACATCTTCAAGATTATTCCCCAGGTCCGGGCCCAGAACATCCCGGTGCTGCTCGTGGAACAGAACGTCAAGCAATCCCTGGGCATCTGCGATCGCGGCTACGTGCTGGAAAACGGCCGGATCGTTCTGGAGGGCGCCGGACCGGAACTGCTCGACAATCCCAATATCAAGAAAGCCTATCTCGGCCTGTAGCGGGTGAAACCAAGGCCCGGAGTCTAGGAGGGAATCAGGGATGGGCAAATTGGACGGCCGGATCGCCGTGGTGACCGGCGCGGCCAGGGGAAACGGCGAGGGCATCGCCCGGGTGATGGCCCGCCACGGCGCCCAGGTCGTGTTGTGGGACGTTGACGAACTGGTCCTGGCCACGGCCGAAGCCATGATCGCGGAAGGTCTGGCGGTCAGCGCCCGCCGGGTGGATGTAACCCGCTTCGAGCAATGCCGGGACGCGGCCGAGGCGGCTTTGGCCGCGCACGGCCGGTTGGACATCCTCTGCAACAACGCCGGCGTGGCCCGGCTGGCCGGCTTCACCGAGATGACCGATGACCTGCGCGATTTTCATTTCCAGGTGAACATTCTCGGGGTGTGGAACTGCACCAAGATAGTTGTACCGATCATGCAACGGCGGCATTACGGCAAGATCGTGATCCTTTCGTCCGTGACCGGACCCCTGGTGGTGGACGAGGGCATGAGCGCCTACGCCACTTCCAAGGCGGCCCTGATCGGACTGACCAAGGCCCTGGCCCGGGAACTGGCCAGGGACAACATCAACGTCAACGCCATCTGTCCCGGCTATATCCGCACGCCCATGGTCGAGCACAGCGCCCGCGAATCCAACCCGGACGACCCGGAGAGCGTCATCGCCGGCATCGCCGCCGGCATACCCTTCGGCCGCCTGGGGCGTCCGGAAGAGATAGGCGAATTGGCGGCCTTCCTGGCCTCGGAGGAAGCGAGTTATATCACCGGCGCCCAGATCGTCATCGATGGCGGGAGCACCCTACCCGAGACCATGACCATGGGAGTCAAGAACCGCTGAATGAGGCTTTGACGCCGGCCGCCGAACGGGGACCTTTTCCGCGGCGATTCACCCGGCCCGAACTGGTCTCCCAGGCCGGGGCCGGTTAATAACCGAAGATTGGAAATTCCAGATTACGCGGCAGCGGTAGAGTTGAAGAAGGACGGGTCGAACGCCGGCCAAGGAACGGGGTTGAGATTATGTGGGCGGTGGTAAAAGAACAGGCGGACGTGGACTTCAGCTTGAAGGATGTGCCCATCCCGGAGCCCCAAGCCGACGAAGTCTTGATCCGGGTCGAGGCGGCGGGTATCTGCGGCACGGACATTCCCATATTCAAGGGCATCCGTAAGGTCGCTTACCCGTTGATCCCCGGCCATGAATTCGCCGGAGTCATAGTCGAGGCCGGCCGCCAGGTCAAGAACTTCAAGGTGGGCGACCGGGTCGCGCCCGGGTTGGTGGTGCCTTGCGGCCAATGTGATTACTGCCGGAGGGGGCTGGAGTCGCTCTGCGACCATATTTATGAGATCGGCATTCACGTTGACGGCGCCTTCGCGGAATACGTGGTCGCGCCCGAAAAAACGCTGCACGCCCTGCCGGCCGGGCTCAGCTTCAACCAAGGCGCCGCCCTGGACCCCATCGCCTCGGCTTTTCGCCCGGTTCGCAAGGCGCAAATCACCAGCGAAGACCGCGTGGTGATTTTCGGACCCGGACCGATCGGGTTGTACGCCCTGCAGCTCGCCCGGGCCGAAGGCGCCCGTAGCGTGGCCGTGGTGGGCGCCGCCGGCGACCAACATCGACTCGAGCTGGCCAAGGAACTGGGGGCCGATATCACGATTGACGGCTCGGAACGGAATCCCGGGGCCGTTGTGCGGGAATTCACCGGGGGCCGGATGGCGGACGTGGTCATCGAAGCCACGGGGGTCCCCGCGGTCATCGAGCCCGGCCTGGCCTGTCTGCGCAAGGCCGGCCGGCTCAGTCTGGCTGGCATCTTCCATGATCCGGCCTCCTTGGCTGTCGGTGACCTAGTGCGCCGCGAAATAACGATCACGGGCAGCATCTGCTACACGTGGTTGGATTTTCAGGCCTGCCTCGAACTGGTGGCCTCCGGCCGCGTCAGGGTCGAGCCGCTCATCACCCACGAGTTTCCCTTGAGCGAGATGGAGCGGGCCTTGGCCATCGCCTACCGCCGGGAATCCATAAAGATCATGCTCCACCCCAACCGGACAAATCCCGGCTGAGACGGTCCTATCGCGTGTATTGAATGAATTGATCGGAGTATTCGGGCCAAATAAAAAGCCAGGATCATGTCTGGCCAAACGATTCAGTGGGAATATTAAGCCTCGATTTTATATAAGGTGCAAGCTATCAGACTCCACTGGCAGATTCCGATGTATATTCCTTCAACCTGCTGCCCTAATGACTTTTCAGATGACTCAGAATCACTCTACCTATTCCGCCACCTGCCATTTTAAATGAAGAATTTTTATCTCAAGTTTTACTTTTTCAGTATATAAATCTGATAAATGCTTTTCCAATGAAGATTTTTCTTCGATTTCTTCAATATCGAAATCTGCCAATTCCTCTATTTATTTTTCAATAGAAATAATATATTCATTCAGCTCATGTTGTTTATCTTCTAAAATTGAAAGCTCCCTTATTATTTCTCTATCCATCTCAGTCCCTGTATTAAATTGTTATTGGCAATCTATCCAATATTCATATTCGACGTACGGCTTTTATCTACATAGGTTAATTAAATTGTTGACTGTAAACATATTATAGCATATAATATTTGGTTGCAAAGTGTATAACTCAAAGGGGGAAAAAATGGCAATTTACAGGTATGTCGGATTTCCCGGCTGGCTTTATGAACAGTTAAAACTCAACATCGATGTTTTCAACGATAAGCAAAATGCCGAGGACAACTTAGACAAGGCTTTTAGAGACGCTAAATTGTTTTTCAACAAAAAAATCCGTGGAGACGATATTGTATACGAAAATGAACAAGGTGTGACACTAATCACGATAACCCTAGCCCAAGAACAACCGAAGTGGAGATAGGTTTTCCGCCACAATTTGGCTGCGTTTTCCTGGCAAAATAGGCGTAAAAAGGGTCCAACCGGGTAATTCTGAGAATAGGTTTTTCCAGTAGAATAAATAATTTGAGTTCAATAAGTTACAAAAATTGAACAAAAAATTCGTAATCAACGGATCGCGGTTCAAATCCCATCGCCGACTCCAGGATATTCAATAAATTTATGGGCTTATCCATAATACCCTTTTTACATACTTAGGTAAACTCGGGTAGAATCAGGCGGTTCCGCTAGCAGAATCTGGGCAGTTTGCGGGCAGGGGAGGACCGGTGGAGGGACGAGCTGGGGCTGGGGAAGCCGGAGTGATGGGAGGTGAGATTGAGGTAAAATTCTGTCATTTGTTGATTGAACCCCATGGGGGTGAATTGTCGATAGTGTCGCCATAAAATCCTAAAATAGCCGGTATTGGTGGATGCATAGATTATTGCGTCCATTCCGCTACTAGTTCATGCTCATGTTTGGCCCCCAATATCCCCAGTTGGCTGAAATGTATCATGGCTCTGTTGGCCTGGTAGTAATTGTTCAACCACCCCCGCAGACTTTTACCGATGGTTATGCCGCAATCAGAGGAATCGTATCGAGCCAGAAAATATAGGAGTCGAGTCCCCCCTGAGTCGTAGGTTCTTGGCTCGGCAAACATTCGGGCAAGCAAAAACGCCATCTCTGAATCGTGGGTTGGTTGCCCAGCGATGGTATTATATGTACCGCAATTGGCCAGCTCACGCACAACCACCAATAAGCTCGCTGGATATCATCCGGCGAATGGAACTCGAGCAAATTGTCCAATGCATCACTGGAAAGTTGGCCGAGGAGGCAACCTTGAGATCTAGATATTGCTACTTACTGGCCAGGTTTTCTACTGCAGGAGTTCATTCATCCTCTTCTTGAAATAGGTCGGATACTTCTCAATAACGACGATAGCTGCACCCCGTTTTTGTTTCAGTGCCTTGATCAAATCTTTCTTCTGTGTCGCTGAAAGGTTCAAGGACTCAGCAAGGTCTTGTGAAATTACTCGGTCGGAAAATCCAAGCTCATAAAGGGCAATAGTGGTCTCCACGGGTAGGCCATATTTGAGACGCTTTTGGAAAAGCTGCAGACGGTTTATCAAGTCGCCAGTCCCTTCCTGATCCAGCGTTTCAATGAATTCGCATAATGCTCCTATCAATAGAGACCCATCGTAGGCGAGCGCTCCTTCACAGACTTCGACTACATGGTCGATCTTGAACTCCCTCCGTCGGGAGCCCCATATCATCTTCGTCTTTCGTTCACGGATGATGTTCAAGAGGACGCTGAATGGCTTTCCATCAATCCAGCCATGCGCGATTTCTCTCCGCATATCCGGTTTATCGAATTTTCTGAATAATCCATTCTTGATGTGTTCTGTAAGCAAAGGCCAAATGAGGTCGAGAACCTCCTCTCCATCAGAAATTACTAAAAGCCTGGTGGAGTTTGATTGTACCCATCTCTCAATGGCCTGGGCATCCTGGACACCGTAAAGCGTCCTGCCGTAGATTTTCCTACGGGCCGGGTCAGTGATGTTTGCTGAGATGTTTTCGGCGAGCAGTTTGAACAACTCGCGGATGTGTTCCTTTTTCTGATCATCGGCCAGGAAAAATGCAAGAGTCCCTTCGGCCAGACCGAGGAAATCCGCGTCCGAAAGGCCATTCTCTGTCTCATCCCAATGAGATAACAGGAAGCTCTCGACAGCGCAAATGAGACTGATCCTCCAGACCACTTGGCGTTCTACACCCTCCCGAGAGAATCCTTTATCGCCATACTGTCTGGCTATATCGTCCGCCAGCCTTGCGACTTCATCAGGGTTGCTGATATAGGCCTTGGCAAAATACAGAGCATCCATGGTGATGGTGTATTTCTCGTCGTCGCTTTTGATGGGTTCGAAGATTGAAAGTAGGTTGCTAATGCACGGTTCGGAATTACGAGGTTCTAAGAGTTCCTTCACTTGCTCCCATCGCCATTTGTCGTTGCGGGCCTTACGCTTGTCGTAGATCACCGGATCTGCAAAAAGGATGCTGCCTTCGGTATGCATCCCGGCACGACCAGCGCGCCCGATCAGATTGTGGAAATCGCGAACCTTGATCCGTTCCATCCCCTGGTAAACACTCGTGACTATGAGATAGCGGATCGGAAGGTTTACTCCCTGCGCCAAGGTGGATGTGCAGACAACGAACCGCACAAGGTCTTCACGCATGGCGTATTCCACCGCTAATCGGATGCCATGCGGCGTATTGCCGTGATGGGAAAAAATTCCATGCGCCGCGCTCCGTGAAGCAGGAGCGTCTGCTCCGAGATTCTCAACATGGAGATTTTTAAGCCGATCAACTTCCTGGTGGTCAGAAAACTTCAGGGGCAAAGCAAAAGGAATTCCTCGTTCAATAATTTCCACGGCCTTTTCGCAGACGCTGGCTGCTGTTGATTTTCGTCCGCAGAAGATGGCTATGCTACCGTTTGTGGTCAATTTCAGACCGAGGTAGAGTGCAATGGCCTGACCATCGGATTTCTCAGGGAAAAATCGATCATTCCGTTCTTTCCCTTTCTTACCGAGATTGAATCGCTCGATAACCCTGGGAACGAAAAACTCACCTTGTTCGGCATTCTGGCTGTCTACGTATTCAATTCTGCCCAATTGATCGAGCCAGCTCGCGAACCCGACTGACCTGAATGTCGGATTCAGATTGGTTCCCTCAACAACATTGGGGTCTCCATTCAGCCATTTTCCTACTGCCGTGGCATTGCTTATGACTGCCGAGATCAGTACCTTCTGCGCTCTTTCGTGAAGCATGGAGCGCAACGATGTCAGTAGTAACTCGTATGTGATTCCCCGCGTGCCGCTGTCAAACTGGTGACCTTCATCAAAGACCAGGAGCCCAACGTGAGATGCCAATTCCGGAGCATGCCGAAGGACGTAGAGCAGCTTCTCGGGAGTTACAACGAGGATCTGCTGGTGTCCAAGCAATTCCGCAATTTCGAAGTCGGTTTGGAGCGCATCGGATAGTTCGTCAACCTTGGTGGGTTCATTACCGAACGCCTCAACAAGGCTATTCTTAATCTCGTGGCATAGCGCCCTAAACGGCGCGATAATAATGGCCAGTGATGTGCGATCAGCAAGAAACGCGCTCCGGAGGATAAGTTCGGTTGCCTTGGTCTTTCCTGCGCTGGTTGGCATCAGAACGATGGCGGACTTGCCTTTGAGAACATCGGCCTGTCCCAAGAGGTGTTGCGCAGGCCAGAGTTCTTTTATGAACGATTCCTTCTGCAGCGCATGCAGCCACTTGTCGCGGGAAAGCCCGGAATACAGCGGTAGTGCTTTCCAAGCAGAGTTCTGGAGCTTTTTCCTCAGTACGGCCGCGATCACATCACCAAAAAGAAGCTGCCTGGGCGTGCCGAATTCATAAACAGCGCCTCTCAGCTTTGTGGCCAAATCAACGAGATTTTCCTCGCCGGTCCCATCCTCGAAAAACTGGAGAACCCATCTTGAAATCTCATCGATGTATTCGCCGAATGGCCCCTCTAAGCCGTCAAAATAGGTTTTAAAATCAGCCTGCAGTAACCAAAGCAGCAGATCCTCCAAGCCGTAACCATCCAAATCTGGATAGTCGCTGCCGATGCGTTTTACCAAGACCGTAGCGCTTCCTGGGAGATCGCACAAGTAATAGGAGGCAGAGCCAAGCAGCACGAGATATGGGTAGAGAGTCTCGTTCAGCTTTGATTGGAGGTAGGAGTCAAAAAAGCGGGCCGAAAAAAGTAGATTCATCCGCAGTTCCGTATGGGTCTCGGGCTCGAGCCCCCTAAGGTTAATTGCGGCTGCAAGATCACCCAGCATGCCAATCGAGATAGTGAAGAGCTTGGCCGGATCTTGTGTAATCTTGATGTGATGTTCTTCCGGAACACCATACTCGAGCATCTTGGCCTTCGACCGGGTGACGCCAAGCAGTAATTGCGATTTCTGTTCAGGCCTCATCCGCAGCCCTCCTGTAGAGTTCTTGGACTAGGGACATCATCTGATCCCCTTTAATGACAATTAGCACAAGATTACTGGAATATGGATGAGAGTAAGAGACCGTTGAGGACATGAGTTTACTATCGAACAGCGTGTTCTCAAAAAGTGCTACAGCCCCGTAAACTTCCGTGAAGGGGTGATCAACTTCGTTCTGGAAGCGCTCAATTTTTTCAGCATCTTCAAGCTGATTACGGCTGTATAAACTTTGCTTGATTGCATTTAGAGATTCTGCCTTCCTGGCAATATCTTTTGCTGAATCATCAACTGCATCTTGAAGTCGTGCCTTGGCCTTTCTCCCCGAAAATTGCGCCTTGGCTTCAAATATTGCTAGTGTGTCTTTCGAAGAAGTTACTCCATTCTTTACGATATGAAAGCCGATAATATCGCTGCCTTTTGTAGACTCGTTGCGGATGGTTTTATCACCGTAGCGTGTTCGGGGAACCCAGTAAACCATTAGATACTCAAGAAAATCTGCTACCAGCACCTCGCCGAAATCGCCAGCGCGAATACTTGGACCTGGCGGAGCTTTAGGATCTGGGAACTTTATGTTGTTGAGATATTCGGCGCGAGAGTAATTGTATCCTCTGCGCCAATTATCAATATCGGTGTCAAAACAGTAGTGGTTTCGGAAGTGTTTCGCCCATGCGGAGAGCACAGCATCGTTTTTCTCGTGCCGCAACTCCCAAACCTCGACGTCTTTACCGTCTTTGGTTTTCAGCCGTTCGCCGGTGTCGACGAGCCATTTAGTATGTTCCACGAGCATTAAAGTTTCACGTGCTGATTCGCAATGCTTACCAGGCCATCAATCCATTCAGCGAAATGACGGCAACGTTCAAGCAAGGTAGGCATACCGATCTTGCCTGCCACAAGAGGACCTGATGTCGCCTTTTTGCCCTCATACTCGGCTATTTCCCTGATAATCCGCTTGGAAGGGGCCGTGGTCAATCCATCATTAATCAATTCGGGATTCCCGCCCTCACGGGCAACCATTTTGACAAGGCATTGAATTGGTTCGGCATGTTCCAGGAACTCCCATTCAAGCTGCCTCGGGTCCGCCAGTATCAGGGCCTCGAATTCGTGCAGTTGTATGTAAGGGATAAAACGCATGTCGTTCAATTCGCCGTTGATGTCCTCCGCCAGGGCCTTTTCCAGGACGGCAATACGCCGGTAGGGATCTAGTTCCCTTTTCGCCAGGACGTAACCTGGGAAATCGCTCGGCAGGGCATAAAGATCGAACATCGTCGTAAATCGGACCTCGAAGTGTCGGTCTTCTTTCATCCAGGCGCAGATATCTTTTTTCACGGTTGGATAAGCGCTTCTTCTCCTGAACCCACCCCGATACTGAGCATAGGCTCTATTGTCTTTGCTTGTCAGCATACATCGGGCATCCGGCCAGACCGCCTTTTCACTTAAATAAGGCGATAGAACTTCCTTAACGAACCGCTCTTCGGTCTGTCCCTCAGCGGTGATGTGAAGCCTTATCCCCATTATGGACGACCTCCCAGCACGTTTTTCTCCCAGAGTTCGCTGAGGCAGTACCGTTCAAGCCATTCCCGTAAGTCTCTTTCATTCAGCCGCCGGAACACCGTCCTCGGGAGCTTCTCATCCCGCTCGACGATCATCACTTGATCCGCCGTGAATTCGTCAACCAAGCGGGAGGACTGAGTGGCCAGGATCACCTGGGTAGCCGGTGGCGCCGCCTTCACCATGCCCGCCAACGCCGATATGGCTGCCGGGTGGAGTCCCAGTTCCGGTTCATCCACGATGATCACCCTCGGCCGAAGGTCTGGAGGCTGCATGAAGAGTGTTGTCAGCGCCATGAAACGCAAGGAACCATCGGACAACTGATGCGGTCCGAAAAGGTAATCCGACCCTTTTTCCCTCCAATTCAGCCGTACATACCTTTCGTTCTCGGGTAAAGGCTCCAAATCAAAGTCCGAGAATTGAGGCACCATCAATCGGATGTGGCGCACGATGCGGTCGTAGTATTTCTCTCCGCCGTTCCGGTTGCGCAGCCCTCGCAGGAAGGCCGCCAGATTTCCAGCATCGCTCCGCAGAAACCTGGCATCGTCCTTGTACCCCGGGCTACGAATCTTGGCCGTCTCCGAGGTATCGTGAAACTGAAATACCTTACATCTTGAAAGTAGAGAATGGACTACCTGGCAGGTTTGGTCGCCGCTGTCCGCATACGACTTTATCTGGGATTCTCGCACGCCTCCCCCGAGCTTGACCATCTGGGGAGCCAGTTTCCCTTTGGCCTGAAAAGCAACCGTTTCGTCCCGCAGGAAAAGCCGTCCGGTCGCATCCCGCGATAGAACAAAGGCATACTCGTCCTTGGCCCGGCTGTCCTCAAACAGCAGACGTGCTGATACCTCAGACGTAGTCTTAGCCCCGAAGTACAATAGGGAATCGGCAAAGCCCTGGTCAGCCACGTACTGCTGCAAAGCGCCCGTGGTCATGTAGTTCAGCATCTTGAAAAACGATACCAGGTTGCTCTTTCCCGCGCCGTTCGCGCCCAACATGACCGTGACTGGACGCAACTCTATCGTTTGCCCTTCGGCATCCAAGGACTTAAAGCCTTTCAACTCGATGCTCTTGAGTTCAAGACGATTCGCGGCTTCCAGCACTTCCCCAAAAGCATTATGTTCTTCCATTACGAGCCCCTTTGACGTCATTCTCTTCCATAATGCCTCAATTATACAATAAATCAAAAAAATGAGTTTCCACTATATTGAATGGGTAATGGAATTCGTAGGGCTAGTCTCAAGTCGCTACCAAGGCGACGTTCTTCGTACGCCTTCAGCAGAAGGAGTGGGGGATAGGCAATAACTTCAATACACTTCCTCGTGGGTGCCCACAGTGAGCAGTAAAATGGCCTCCGACTCTTCGTGAGGTACAAAATCGAAAACGATTCTCAGATCGTATCCGGCCGTGCAAGACCAGGAGCCTTGAAGCCTGCCTTAACAATTTGTGGGTGCGCAACTTGGGATGAAAAGCATCCTCCGCCAATAAGGTCAAGGCTTGGTGAAACGCGGCCGCGGCCAGGGGATGCTTCTTCAGCAGACGTTGGGCCGCTCGCACGAAGCCGGTGGAACGGAGCGACCGCCTCTTCACCCCAATATTTCCTTCATCAAGTCCTCGGGACTCGCCGGCTGGCACTGCCTGGATTGAAACTCCTTCCGGGCCGTGGCAATCTCCTCGATGATCTCCTCCCGGCGCTCGTCAATGAGCCGTCGCCGCAGGATTTCGATCAAGGCTTCCTTTTCTTCCGGGGAAAGCCGATCCGCGGCTTCCAACGCCTCTCCGAAAGCATTATGCTCTTCCATAAGGAATTCATCCCTTTTTATAGCGATTGCTTCATCCCGCGTTTCGCGGGATTCGCAATGACAATTCGAGCTGGGGTGTACCACGAGACTGAGTGATTACTATTTTTCGGCTCAGGATGGTAGGGCGCTCAGGCGATCAGGGCCTTTTCCTTCAGCAGGGGCCGGGGGTCCACCAGGTGCCGGTTGAACCAGCCTTCATAGTCCTGGGCGCCCAGCACCAGGGCGATCAGCTCGGAAAAATGCAGGGTGGGGATCATCCGATCGAGGGTGCAGCGAATCTCGAGGTTGAGCTGGCACATGGCGCAGGCGGTCACCAGGCAGTCCGCGCCCACGTCCAGGGCGCTTTGCATGATGCCGTTGACCAGGGGCGTGGAGACCTCGGGGTTGGTGGCGGTGAGAAAGGTGCCGCAACAACGGTTGCGGCCGCGCCAGAGCAGCACCTCCGCGCCGAAGGTCTTGATCTGCCTCTCGAGCAGGTCCGGGGGCAGCACCCGCCGCAGCGCAGGCGGGAACATGCCCATGCAGCCGTAATAAGCCGCCACCCGCAGGCCGGCAAGGCTGCGTTGCAGGTCCATTTCCGGCGCCGCGCCCAGCCGGCGCAGGCGCTCGAGGAAGTGGAGTATCTCCAGGAAGGTGATGATCTTCAGGTCGGGCCGGATGGGCCGGCCCCACTTGCGCTCCTGGGACCGGGCCAGCATCGGGTCCTGAGTCAGTTTTTGGTGGGCGCCGGCCAGGTTGCGAAAGCAGGACGGGCACATGATCAGAAGAGGCTTATCGTCCTCGACCAGGGTCAAATTCCGGGCCGCCAGCCCCAGGGCCAGGTCCGGGTCCAGGCTGTGGGCCGATGACGTGCCGCAGCAGTTCCAGTCCCGCAACTCGATCAGACGGAGGCCCAGGAGATCGCAGGCCCGGACCAGGGACTGGTTGCACTCCCTGGCCGTGGTGGCCATCGAGCAACCAGGAAAATAATAGAAATCAATCTTGGTCTCGGGCATGACTATCTCCGCCAGGTTTGCACGAATAGCTTCTTCAGCTCCTTGGGGTCCTTGATGTTGGAAGGCCGCAGGTCCAGCTTACGTTTGGCCAGCATCCTCAGGCCCACGTCCCAGTCCTGCAGCCAGTGGCCCTGGTGCAGCTTGTGCCGCAGCATGATTTCCAGCTTGTGCGTGCGGCCATGCCGTTCGATCGAACCGATCACTTCCCGGTGGAACTCGAGTATGGCCGGTTCGGCCACGGCCGCGCCCTCCTCGAGGGCCATATGACGCAGTACGTCCATGACCGCGGCCACGTCCAGGGCCATGGGACAGGCCGCGGAACAGGTATGACAGCCCACGCACAGCCAGATGGTGTTGGACTCGAGGGCTTCCAGCTTGAGCCCGTAGTTTACCCGGCGCATAATACCGTGGGGGCCGTAATCCATGGCCGGATAGATGGGGCAGCCGCCCGAGCAGGTCAGGCAGGAAAGACAAGTCCTGGTGTTGACCCCGCTCCGGGCCATGATCTCTTCGGCCAGGCCCGGATCGGTCCCGGCGCCGGTAATCTTTTCCGGCGCCTCGGCCGGCTCCCGGGCCAGCATGGCCCTTTCCAGACCAGGGGAATGATTACTGGTCATCTCTTCCGGTATCACCTCGTCAGGTCGCGCTTTATCGAGCCTGGCCCGCATCCGTCTTATATCTCCTATTACACTTTATAAGGCAAGACCCTACCCACCGCCTTGACTGAAGTCAAGACGTCATCGGCCGAAATTTCGAAGCTTGAACGCCCGGCTGGTCCGTCGGTCACCGGCGGCCGGGCCCGGACTTATTCGTCGAAACGGAAATCCACTTTTATCTTGAAGGTCTTCACGGCCGGCAGATTGTATATTTCCTGGACGCCCGTGGCCGCGGCGATCTCCGCGAGGCCGCGCTCGATGTCCTCGAGGCTGGGGGCGATGAAGGTGAACCAGATGTTCAAATCGTGGTCGCGGCGGTAGTTGTGGGTCACGCCTTCATATTGATTGACGCACTCGACAAAAGCCGCCACCTTGTCTTCCGGCACTCTGGCCGCGCACAAGGTGCTGGCGTAACCCAACATATTACTGTAGAAGTTGCCGCCGATGCGCCGGATCACGCCGTTGGCCCGCATCCGGCGCACCCGGGTCAGGACTTCTTCCCCGGACAGACCTATTCTTCGGCCCAGGACTTCGTACGGTTCGGGGTCCAAAGGGAAATCTGACTGAATCTGGTTGAGGATGATCCGGTCGGTTTCGTCCAAATTTACTTGTTCCCCGTCGTCCCAGTTCATTCTTCGCCTCTGGTGGGGGTCGGAGTGTAAAGGCAGAGAGGCTCTTCGGACAGGTAGTCGCCCGTGGCGGCGAAGGCCCTGGCCCGGCAGCCGCCGCAGACGTTCCAGTATTCGCAGCGGCCGCATTTGCCCGAATAGCGGCTTTTGTCCCTGAGGTCCAGGAAGACGGGCGACGTTTGGTAGATTTCGGCCAAGTCCTTTTCCCGGACCTGGCCGCAGTCCAGATCGAGATAGCCGCAGGGTTGGACCTGACCGGTGTGGGAGACGAAGACAAAGCCCTGGCCGCCCAGGCAGCCGCGCGAGAACGCGTCCAGGCCGAAGGTCTGGAAGTCTATCTTCCGGCCTTCGGCCCTGGCCCGCCGACGGAGGACGCGGTGATAATGGGGCGCGCAGGTGGCTTTGAGTTGCAGCGGCACCTTGAACCGCCGTTCATAAAACCAGTTCAGCACCCTTTCGTATTCTTCGGCGGAAATCACTTCGCCGGACAAGGCCCGGCCCCGGCCGGTGGGGACCAGAAGAAAGATATGATGGGCCGCCGCGCCCAGGGCCAGGACCAGGTCCTGGATGGCTTCGAGCTGGCCCAGGTTGGCCCGGGTCACCGTGGTGTTGACCTGGAACTCGAGGCCGGCCTCGCGGGCGTGGCTCAGCCCTTCCCTCAAGCCCTCAAAGGCGCCCGGAACACCCCGGAAGCGGTCGTGATCCTCGGCCGAAGCCCCGTCAATGCTGACGCTGATGCGCTGGAGACCGCTCTCCTTCATCAGCCGCGCTTTCTCGCGGGTGATCAGGGTGCCGTTGGGCGCCATGACCACGCGTAGGCCCCGCTCGGTTCCGCGGGCGGCTAGATCGAAGACGTCCGGCCTTAAAAGAGGTTCGCCGCCGGTGAGGATAAGGATGATGCCCTGGCCCAGGACCGCTATCTGGTCAATCAAGCGGAAGCCTTCGGCGGTGGTAAGCTGCCCGGGGTCGGGCCGCTCGATCGCCGCGGCCCGGCAGTGGACGCAGGCCAGGTTGCAGGCCCGGGTAAGCTCCCAGGCCACCAGGCGGGGCGCCTCGCAAGCCTGGGACGCACGTCCCCTCGGTCCGGGATTTCCGGGAGACGGGGCCGGACTCAAGCCCGGCCTCGACGCCACCCGGGCGCGACGCAGGGCGGGTATAGCGGGGCGTCCTGGAAAAGGGAAGTCTCGCGGGGCGGGCGCCGCGGCGATTCGGTGCTTCTCGGCCGCCGCGGCCGGTATTCCGAAAAATACATGGGAAGCCTCCTAGTGACCCTTGACGATCAAGCCCGGCCGATCTCCTGGTCGGTCAGATAACAGGCCGGATCAGGGGCCCAGGGGTCGCCGGTCACGGCCTCGGCCCTGGCCCGGAAGTTGCCCGCGCAGACGTTGAGCCAGCGGCAGTCCCGGCATCGTCCGGTCAGATACTTGTTTTTATCCTTGAGCCTGGCCAAAAGCTCGAGGTCAGGATCGTCCCAGATGCGGCTGAAGGGCCGTTGCCTTATGTTGCCGAAGGTATGGTTCCGCCAGAACTGATCGGCGTGGACGGCACCGTCCCAGGAGACGCAGCCGATGCCCCGGCCGGAACTGTTGCCTTCGTTCATCTCGAGCAGTTCCAGGACCTCGGCGGCCCGGGGCGAACCTTCCCGGACCAGGCGCAGATAGAGATACGGGCCGTCGGCGTGGTTGTCCACGGTCAGGACCTCGACCGCCTTACCCCGGTCGTGGAGGTCCTTGGTCCGGTCGATGATCAGGTCCACCAGGCCTCGAGTCTCGCCGTGATCCAGGTCTTCATCCTTCAGCGCCGAGCCGCGGCCGGAATAGACCAAGTGATAGAAACAGATGCGCGGTATCCCTTCGCGTTCGAGCAGGTCGAAGACGGCCGGGACCTCGCCGGCGTTTCTCCGGTTGATGGTGAAACGCAGGCCCACCTTCAAACCCGCGGCCTGGCAGGCCCGGATGCCGCGGAGGGCCTGGTCGAAAGCGCCGGACACGCCCCGGAAACGGTCGTTGACCTGGTCCAGGCCGTCGAGGCTTATGCCGACGTAGGACAGGCCCAGGTCTTTCAACTCGGCCGCCTTGTCCGCGTCTATCAAGGTGCCGTTGGTGGAGATCACGGCCCTCATCCCTTTGGCCACGGCGCGCTTGATCAGGAGGGTCAGGTCCGGCCGGAGGAGAGGTTCGCCGCCGGAAAAAAGGATGACCGGCGACCCGTAGTCGGCCAGGTCGTCCATCAAGCCCAGACCTTCCTCGGTGGTCAGTTCATCCGGGTCGCCGGCGGGTTTGGCCTGGGCGTAACAATGGACGCAGCGCAGGTTGCAGGCCCGGGTCATGTTCCAGACCACGACCGGCTTTTTGTCGGCGGAAAACTGGAGCAGATGGGCGGGCAGGCGGCTGGACCGGCGACCGTAACGCAGGGCGTCGGACGGTTCCACCGTGCCGCAGTATAACTTGGATATGCCGATCATGAAACGGGCGGCTATTCTATTTCGAACAGTTCGGTCAACAGATCGTTCAGGAAAGCTTCGGGATTCAGGATGGCCTCCTTGGTGATGCCGAACCGGGTATGGCCGGTCTTTTCCTTGATCAAATTGAGTCCGTATTCGAAATCGCGGGTGAATATTTCGCAGAGGCGCTCCGGTTTTTCTCCCTCGATCAGAACCCGCCGCACCAGTTCGTCGGCCGCGCCTTCGGTGAATTCGATGGTCAGCCCGTATTTTTCGTAGAAAGCCAGGGAACAGCTTTCGACCTCGTCATACATCCGGTCCAGCATGGTGGCGGCCGAACCCAGATCGAGGAACTGGCCGGTGATGAAGTCGGCCAGCAAGCCGGCCCGGGTGGGGGTGAGGGTCAGGCTGTAGCGGAATTCGAGCAGATCGCTCTGCCGCTGAATGATGTCCAGAATGTCCCGGCGTTCGGCGGCGCTGAGGCGTTCATAGTCCTTGACCCGGTCAGGCGAGTCCGGGGCCTCGAGCAGACGCTTGAGGTCGCCTTCGGGGTCGGCCACGGTCCGGGCGGTGACGCAGGCCCGGCGGATGCTGGTCGAAGGCAGAATGGCCTCGAAGGACAGCAGGGTTCTTTCGATGGCGCTGACCAGGCCGCGGGCCCCGGTCTTTTCCTGGGCCGCCTGGCGGGCGAAACAGGCCAGGGCTTGGTCGTCGATCTTGAGGTCAATGCCGTACGAACGGAAATCCTTCTTCTTGCTGGTGAGGATGGGGTTGTTCTGGTTCTTGAGTATCTGGTAGAGGTCGTCCTCGGACAGCGGGTCCAGGATGGCCACCACGGGCAGCCGGCCCACGAACTCGCTTTCGAAGCCGAACTCGATCAGGTCTTCGGCCCGCACGTGGTTGAGGAACAGGTAATCGTTCTCCTTGGAAGTGACCTCGGCCGTGAAGCCCATGGCCTGGGACTGCATCCGCTTCTTGATTATGGCCGGCAGTTCGTTGAAGGCCCCGCTGACGATGAAGAGAATATTCTTGGTATTGATGGTCTTGCGGTCTATCTTGCCCGTGCGGCGATATCGCTCGATGGCCTGCAGTTGGCTGACCGGGTCATGGGGAACCTTGATGTCAACCTCGGTCTCCTCCATGGGCTTGAGCAGGGCCCGCTGGACGCCGGTCCGCGAGACGTCCGGTCCGATCAGGTGGGGCGTCGAGGCGATCTTGTCAATTTCGTCCAGGTAGATCAGGCCGTGTTCAGCCAGTTCCTTGTCTTCGCCCGATTCGTAATAAAGCTGCCGGACCAGGTCCTCGACGTCGCCGCCCACGTATCCGGTTTCGGAAAACTTGGTGGCGTCGGCCTTGACCATGGGTACGCCCAGTTTCTTGGCCACCAGTTTGATCATATAGGTCTTGCCCACGCCCGTGGGACCGATCATGACGATGTTGTTCTTGATCTGGCCCACGCTCCGGCCGCCGTCCTCCTGGGGCAGGGAGCGGTTGTACTGGATGCGGTTGAAGTGGGTGCAGACCTTGGTGGCGATGATGGACTTGGCCCGATCCTGCCGGACGATGTATTGATCCAGGTAATCCTTCAATTCCTGAGGCTTCAGGTTGAAGTTGATTTTATCCAGGGCGGAAGGCTTTCGGCTTCTTTCGCCTTCCGGCTCGCTCTTGCTGCGACTGAATACGGGCATGGCGCCTACCTTTTCCGTTCCGTTCAACTTTCGACCCGGTTGGCCGCCGGGCCGGCACTTAGATTATAGCCATCGCCGGCCTGGATTTCAACCTGACCCGGCCATTACTTTGCCGCGGAACGGACCGGTCCTCGGGCTTCGGCTCGTTCCGTCTTACCTCTATAGCCCAATGGTGAAGGCAGGTCCAGTACTACCGGCGCTCGAGGTCGAGATGGGAATTCAGAAGGGCTTGGGGCGGGTCGAGTAAAAATCCGTTGGAATCAGCTTTGCCTTAAGAGGCCACTATGCTCCGACTGCCGGCGGCCAAGGCCTGTGTCAGGTTATCAATCATTAAAAGTTGCCTTTCCCGCGGTACTCATTCTGGATCAGAAGTCCTTTAACGGGTGTTTACGGTCGTGTCAACGATTTTCACTCCAGCTTGATATGTAATTATGAACTCTGCCGCCGCTGAAAGACCATGCGGGGAAGGACCGTGGTTTTCATCGGCTTGAAAGGGGAAATATGACGGACTTTTTACAAGTCCGTCATATTTGGCTGAAAATGCTTGGCCGGTTACTTATATAATCCTTTCTTAGAAAGCCAGGCCTGAATCAGGTCGGCAACTTCCATATTGTTACGATCCATCATGATCATATGCGAGTTACCCTTAATCCCCACTTCCGGAAGGTTCACCACCTCTGGACTTCCTCCAGCGGCTTTAATGCCTGCGAGGAACTTCAGGCCGTTTTCGCGTATCTTGGGCCAACGGGCATCCTGATCAATATAATCGCCGTATAAAACCAAGGTGGGGATGTCTTTCAGGGTTTCGGCTTTGGCGGGATCGCCGACACCCGCGGGTTCAACGGCAATCAACGCCTTCACTTTATCGGGCCGCGCTTGACCCACCTTGAATCCGAATTGTCCGGCCTGAGAGTGAAAAACGATGATGCATGGTCCAACTTTGTCCACTAATTCGGTATAGGCTGCGATAATCGCTTCATCCGTGGTTGTCCACCTCGGCACGATTTGCTTGATAAAATTGTCATACCCCTCCACCGGGAACTGGTTACCCGGCAAAGCCTTCATCTTCGTTACATCCTTGTCATAGGAACCGGCGCCTTGGCCGATACGGAACCGTTCAAAGGGATTTTCCTTGGTCAGGAACAACGGTTCGCCTTTAAAGATGTCGGGATACATCGCCCAGCCCGAGCGTCCCCGTTCCACCGCATCCGAGTTATAGACGGTCCAACCCTTTTTAATGAAATAATTAAGCCATCCCTCCCTACCGTCTGGAGTCGTTTCATAGGAAACACCCGTAAGCCCTCCTCCATGCCACAGCAGGATCGGATATTTACCGTGCAAATCATAAGGAATGAAATACTGAACGTACATCTGTTCTACTTGGTAGACTCCATTGGGATCGACCTTGGCCGGCACCCCGCCGGGCGTAAAAACGACCTCCTTTACCGGTTTTCCGGAAAGGACGACCTCTCGTCCACCGATGTGGAAGGAACCCATGTCACGAAGGGTAATTTGAGCCTGCAAGGAAAAATCCGTAAGAAATATCATGGAGAATAAAACCATCACCGCTAGCACAACTTTCATCTCCGTCCTCCTTGTCATGAAGACTGTTGAAATTCATCGGCGGAATTCCATTGTCCAGCCCCCAATTTTTGGTCCAGCAGTTATGAGAGTTTTTATGTTCATGGTGCCTGGTTTCGTATCCTTTGCCGTGGGGGTGTCGGCGGAGCCGAGCGTAGCGAGGCGGAGTCGACGGCCAGACCGCTGGCGGCAAACCGGGCGAGGGTCAGGTAATTTAATGCACTGTGCGGTCTTTTATCGTTATAGGCCTCCCTCCCTTGCGCGGTTAGTATCTGCGCCTCTTTGAGGTTGTGGAAGATTGCCATATTCAGGCACTCATCCCGTATTCGGCTGTTGAAACTCTCCACGTATCCATTCCGCCAAGGCGCGCCTGATTCAATGAAAAGTGTGCCCACGCCCAGGTCGTCAAGTCAATTCCTGACCTTTATCGCTATGAACTCGGAACCGTTGTCCGAGCGAATACAATTGGGATGGCCGCGCCGGTGATCGAGCGCTTGAGCTTCAGAACGAAGTTCTCCCGGGTAAGATGTCTCTAACAGCCTTGACCACTTCCGGCGGGCCGCCGGGAATCGAACCGCCGGGGTTGATCCTTATGCGTTTCCGGCTGAAGGCCTCGAGCACCGCGGCTTCGATCAGCGCGGCGGCGGCTTTTTCCCCCAGGTAGTCCAGCATCATGGCCGCGGCCCGAATCTGGGAAACGGGATTGGCCAGGCCTTTCCCGGCGATGTCCGGAGCCGAACCGTGGATCGGTTCGAAATACGCGGTCCGGTCGCCGATGTTGGCCCCCGGGCATAAACCCAGACCGCCCACGGTGGCCGCACCCAGGTCGCTCAAGATGTCGCCGAAGAGGTTCTCGGTGACTATGACGTGAAAGTGACCCGGCCTGGCGACCAGGGCCGCCGCTCCGGCGTCCACGTACATTCCTTCCGCTTCGAGGTCGGGGTGTTGGGCGGCCACCTCGAGGAATATCTCCCGGAAAAAGGCGAAACTGCGCAAAACGTTACTCTTGTCAATCAAGGTCACGCGGCGCCGGCCGTCTTCCGGCGCCCCGTTTTTCTTGTCCCGGGCCAATTCAAAAGCCAGCCGGCAGATGCGCTCGCACCCCCGTCGGGTCAACAACAGGGTGTCGGTGGCCGCGTCTTCCGTGACCAGGCCGACGCCCCTGGACAAGTAAAGTCCCTGGGTGTTTTCCCGTAAAATAATGTAATCGATATCCCCGGGGCCCGTTCCGGCCAGAGGCGCCGGCACGTTGGGAAACAGGCTGATGGGTCTGATGTTGGCGTACAGGTCGAAGCCGACCCTGAGCACGCCGCCCAGCAGACCGGCTTCGGTGCCGTCCGGCTTGCGGACGTTGGGCAAGCCGACCGGCCCCTTCAAGGTCGCCTCGGCCCGGCCGATGGCTTCCAGGGTGGCCTCGGATATGGCCCGGCCGGTTTTCAGGTAATACCCGGCGCCGGCTTCATGGTAGTCGAAGATCAATTCGAAGCCGCCGGAGATTTTCTGGACCTCTTGCAATATCTCGATGGCCGCGGCGGTTATTTCCGGACCGATGCCGTCGCCCGGCAGGACCACAATCTGATACTGACGCATGATGACCATCTCTCGGATCAGGTCTGGAAATGCCTGGCGGGCACCAGCACGTGGCCTTCCATCAACCGCCTGGCCGTCCGCCCGATGATTGCCTTTTCGTAATGGAATTGCCCGTCTTTTTTCGACATCACCGCGCCGGGCGTCAAGCGGCCGCCCGGATGGCCCAATCTTATTTCCACCCGGTCGTGGGCCTCTTCCCTCAGGACTTGGTTCACCACCGAACCTTCTATTTTGGCCGCGCCGGCCGTGCAGATGGCGCCGGTCACGGCGTAGGCCTTGTGGAGCGTGCCCATGGACATGATCCGCACCACCAAGTCCACCTGACCGGACGGGATCGGCCGTCCGCCCAGGTCCACGTAGTCCCGGGGCGGCGAGACCAAGGCGATCTTGGGCACGGCCTGGGACCGGGCCGTGGCTTCCTCCGGCGTTTCAGCCAGACCCAGTATCACCGCGGCCTGGCTCCTGATCGCTTCCAGTTTGGCCCGGAGGGCGGCCCCGGCGTCTATTTCCTGTATTTCCGTGCCTTTCAAGCCCAGGGTTTCGGCCCGCACAAAGACGACCGGGTTGGCCGCGTCCACGAAGGACACCGTGATCCGGCCCAGGCCGGGAACCTCTATTTCATCGCGCGGATGGCCCGTGGGCAGCAGGCGTCCGGTCATGGACCCGGCCGGGTCCATGAAATGAAGGGTTATGCGGCCGCCCGTCCCGGGCACGCCGTCAATGGCGTAGTCGCCTTCCTCGTCATGGCCGCCGTCCCTGACCGGGACTTCGGCCACGATCAGCTTGTCGGTGTTGAGCTGTTTGATGCGGACCCGGGTGATGGGCTCTACGGCCCGGACCAGGCCTTCATCCACGGCGAAAGGTCCCACGGCCGCCGAGATATTGCCGCAGTTGCCCTTGTATTCGACCATCGGCCGGTCAATGGCCACCTGTCCGAAATTATAGACCACGTCGAAAGCCGGGTCCGGAGAAGGGCTGATGATGGCCGTCTTGCTGGTGACGGAGACCGCTCCGCCCAGACCGTCGATCTGGCGGCGATTGGGGTCCGGGCTGCCGTATGCGGCCAGGATGACCCTGTCCCGGACTTCTTGGTCCCGCGGCAGATGCCGGTCATGGAAAAAAACGCCCTTGCTGGTGCCGCCCCGCATCAGGACGGCCGGAATCCTTTTTTGCATACCCACCTGCCTCCCGCTGTCTGGCTCGAACGGTAATCGGTCTAACCGGTATGACCAGTCTACATGAGCAACTCCAATGCCAAGAAACACGCCGGCCTCAAGCCAGGGAGGAAGCGGCCGTCTCGGTCTTCATGGTCTTGATCTTGCGCCACAGGGTCACCCGGCTGATGCCTAACTGCCCCGCCGCCTTGGTCTGGTTGAAGTCGTTATCTTCCAGGGCCTTGCGGATCAGCCGGACTTCGTCCTTTTTCACCTTGTTCTTGAGCAGTTCCGGTAGGCGGGGCAAGTCCTCGACCGGGCCCGGCCGGCGGTCGAAGGAATAGTCCAGGTGCTGATGAAAGAGCCGGTCGAAGACGGCCGGATCGAAGGATGCGCCGCAAAGAACGATCAGTTTTTCAATAAAGTTGTTGAGTTGACGAATATTACCCGGCCAGGACAGGCGCATCAGCTTTTCCATGCCTTGGGCCGGGATTTTTATCGGCGTCCGGTCCAGGGGCGTGATTCTGGTGGTCAGGGCTTCCACCAGCAGGGGAATGTCCTCGAGGCGATGGCGCAGGGGTGGAACCTGCAGGGTCAGAACGTCGAGCCTGAAAAAGAGATCGTCCCGGAAACGGCCGGCCTGGACTTCATGCTTGAGATTTTGATTCGTGGCCGCGATGATCCGGACGTTGACGGGAATGAGCCGGTCGCCGCCGACGCGCATCACTTCTCTCTCCTGGAGGACCCTCAGCAGGCGGGATTGGAGGCTCAACGAAGTGGCGCCGATCTCGTCCAGGAAGATGGCGCCATGATGGGCCAGTTCGAAAAGACCTGGCTTGCCTCCGCGGCGCGACCCGGTAAAGGCTCCTTCCTCGTAGCCGAATAACTCGCTTTCCAGAAGCTGATCCGGCAGGGCCGCGCAATTAATGGAGACGAACGGTCCGTTCCGCCGGGGGCCCAACCGGTGAATCCCGTGCGCCAGAAGCTCCTTGCCCGTCCCTGTTTCGCCGATGATAAGCACGGTCGAGTCGGCTTCGGCAAAGTGCCTGGCTTCCTTGACCAGGTCGCGCATGGCCGGGCTGCAATGAACGATGTCCTCGAGATCGTATTTGGCGATCAGTCGTTTGGCCAGGGAGCGGCGGACCTCGTTTTCCGCCTTCAACACGTTGGGGATGTCCTTGTAGGTGGAAATGCCGCCGACGACCAACGGCCCGGACTTGACCGGCACGTGAGTCACCAGGAAAGTGTCGCGTCCTATCTTTTCGATCTGGTCCGCCTGAGCGTTCTGTTTTTCCATGGCCTGGAGAATGCGGGTGGCGGGCAGAACTTCGGCGATGGGCCGGCCCACGGCTTTCTCCTCGGTCAGATTGAAGAAGCTTCTGGCCACGCTGTTGATGGTGGTGACGAGCCCGGTTCCGTCCACGGCGATTATTCCTTCGGAGATCGAATCAATGACGGTCCGGTAGCGCAGGGTCTTTTCTTTTTCCTCGCGGTGAGCCAGGGCCACGGACCTTACGTTCTCCAGGGTTGACCCCATGGCCTCCTCGCTGGTCTGAACTTCCACGCCGGGCAGTCCATGCTTCCGGGCCAGGGCCAGGCTCACGCCCCCGCCAACCACTACTTCACAGCCCTGCTGTTTGGAGGAAAGAATGATCTGTTCCAGCTCGAGGGTGTTGTGGAAAACACCGGGGATGATCTGAACGCCCAGCAGCTCTTCCACCAGTTCGAGCCGGCCGATCTGGCCGCGGAAAGCGGTCATCAGGATGACCCGGCCCTGGGTCGAGGCTTCCTTGATGTTATGGAGGACGTCGAAAGAGGATAGTGGCACGGACAAGACGGGAATGCTGAGGTTCTCCCGGAGGAGGTGAGCCGTGCCGCGACGGCTGATGATCACTTCCTTGCCCTCGGCCTCCATCTTTTTGCCAATGGGGATAGCCGCTTCCAAGCCGGCCTGGGCGTACTCGATCTCGAACTCCTGATCTAGGGCGGCGGACTGGGCGCGGCGAAGGAAGTTCTGCGTCGAGCCTATGATTCCGACCTGGATTTTTCTTGGGGTCATGGCGGCCTCTTTGCTTCAACGTTGTTAATCTATCGCAACATATATTTAAAAATTAGTAGCGCAGAGTAACATTCCAGCGCCAACAACTCAAGCCTGATTTTACTGCTCCCAGGCGGACCGTTCACCCTAGACCAGCCCTAGGTAATCTTGGCATGTTTCTTTCATCTTTTTAACTTCCAACCGATTAACCAGTGTTCCATTGGCTAAGGTTTTACCGGATCGAGACCTGGGCTGGCTGAATATGGTTATCTACCGATCGTTTCCAAACCCAGCCGGCCGCTCGAAAGTCGAACTTGAAAGACCCAGCTATCGCCAAGGATTGAAATATCATCATCATGGACCCGGTCAGGCCGTCTCAGGCGGCTCCAAAGCCCGTTTATGACGTTTTGGTGATCGGCGGAGGGAACGCGGCCCTGTGCGCCGCCATGACCGCTCGGGAAGCCGGCGCCAGCGTGTTGTTGCTGGAAAGCGCCCCCAAGGAGTTCAGGGGCGGCAACAGCCGGCATACGCGCAATCTGCGCTATCTGCACGAACACGGCAACGCCTTTCTGACCGGACCTTATCTCGAAGACGAATTCTGGGCCGATCTCCTGCTCGTCACCGGCGGCCGGACCAACGAAGACCTGGCCCGGCAAACCATCCGCCAATCGGCGGGGTTGGGCGAGTGGATGGAACGGCACGGCTGCATGTTTCAACCGCCGCTGCGCGGAACTCTGCACCTGGCCCGGACCAACGCTCATTTTCTCGGCGGGGGCAAGGCCTTGATGAACGCGTACTACGCCACCGCGAGGAAGTTGAGGGTGGAAGTCCTCTACGAAGCCGAGGTGCGGGACCTGGCCATCCAACAAGACCGCTTCTCGTCCGCTGTCTTTTCCTGGGCCGGTTCTTCCCGAGAGGTCCGGGCCAAGGCCGTGATAGTGGCTTCGGGCGGATTCCAGGCCAACCTGGCCTGGTTGAAGGAATACTGGGGGCCGGCGGCCGACAACTTCCTGATCCGCGGCAGTCCCTACGACCAGGGCCAGATGCTGCGGGCGCTACTCGATGCCGGCGCCCAGCCGGTGGGAGACCCCCGCCAGTGTCACGCCGTGGCCATCGATGCCCGGGCGCCCAAGTTCGACGGCGGTATCGTCACCCGGCTGGACTGTATATCCTTTGGCCTCGTGGTCAACAAGCAGGCCCGGCGCTTCTACGACGAAGGCGAAAACTTCTGGCCCAAACGCTACGCCATCTGGGGCCGGCTGGTGGCCCAGCAGCCGGATCAGACCGCCTATGCTATAATTGACGCCAAATCGCTCGACCTTTTCATGCCTTCGGTCTTTCCGCCCCTCGAGGCCGGTTCCATACGCGAATTGGCCGTCAAACTCGAACTGGACCCCGCGGCCTTGGAAACCACCGTGACCGCCTTCAACCGCGCCATACGGCCCGGCGCCTTTGACCCTTCGATATTAGATGACTGCGCCACCTCGGGGCTGGAGCCGCCCAAGAGTCACTGGGCCCGGGCACTGGATACGCCGCCTTATTACGGATATCCCCTCCGGCCGGGCATCACCTTCACCTATCTCGGGGTGACCGTGAACGAACTGGCCCAGGTGATCTGGCGGGACGGCCGGCCTTCCCCCAACATCTTCGCCGCGGGCGAGATCATGTCCGGCAACATCCTGGGCCAGGGTTACCTGGCCGGTTTCGGGATGACCATCGGCACTGTTTTTGGCCGCCTGGCCGGCCGGGAGGCGGCGCGTCATGCCCTCGCCTGAAATCCTGAAAGAGACGGAATGGACGATGACGGTCTGCAATGCCTGCCGCTATTGCGAAGGCTTCTGCGCCGTTTTTCCGGCCATGGAACTCAGGCGGATTTTTTCCGAGCCGGACCTGATCTACCTGGCCAATCTTTGCCACAACTGCCGCGGATGCTATTACGCCTGCCAGTACGCTCCACCCCACGAGTTCGCCGTGAACGTGCCCAAGACTTTCGGCCGGCTGCGGCTGGAAATCTATCGGGAACTGGCCTGGCCGCGGTTTATGGCCGGCCTGTTCAGACGCAACGGTTTGGCCGTGGCCCTGATCACGCTCGTGAGCGTCGCCGCCGTTTTGCTGCTCACCCTGGCCGGCCGCGAACCCGCCGTTGTTTTCGCCGTCCACTCGGGCCGGGACGCCTTCTACCGGGTGATTCCCTATTGGCTGATGGTTCTGCCTCTATCGGCGCTGGGCCTCGGCGTTCTGGCGGCTCTCATCCAAAGCGGCCTGGCCTATTGGAGAAAAACGGGCGGTGACCTGCCCGAGTTGCTGAAACTCTGGCCCCACCTGAAGGCCGTGGGCGACGTATTGCGGCTAAGATACCTGGCCGGCGGCGGCCACGGCTGCAATTATCCGGACGAAGCTTTCAGCATGTTAAGGCGCTGGCTGCACCATCTGGTGTTTTATGGCTTCCTGCTCTGCTTTACCTCGACCGCCATCGCCTTCTTGTACGAGCACTGGCTGGACCTGAGCGCGCCCTATCCGCTCTGGAGCTGGCCGGTGGCCCTGGGCGCCAGCGGCGGCGTCGGTTTACTGATCGGAACAGGCGGGTTGCTTTATCTCAAATCGAGAATGGACCGGACCCCGGCCGCGCCGCTGGCCCTCGGTATGGACGTGGGATTCCTGGCGTCGCTCTTTTTGACCGGCCTGACCGGCCTCCTGTTGCTGATCCTGAGAGAGACGCCGGCCATGGGGGTTCTGCTTGCCCTGCATATCGGTGTGGTGGTAGGGTTGTTCATCACCATACCGTATGGCAAATTCGTGCACGGCCTTTACCGATATGCCGCGCTGGTCCGCAACGCGATCGAGCAGTCCCGGGGCAAAATATAGTTTGGGGGGAAGGCCTAAAATCCGTTCCACCGGTGGGGGATCAGGACCGGGACCAACCGGTCATAACAAAAAATAAAACCAAGGGGAGGAGTAAAATGAAAAGAATGCAAAAGGGATTTATGGCGGCAATTTTCCTGGTCGGATTATTAACCGTCTCTTTCAATTTGGTCTGGGCCGCCTACCCGGAACAGCCGATTGAAATCATCGTCCCCTTCGGCGCCGGCGGCGGCAGCGACACCGCGGCCAGGGCCGTGGCCGAAGGCTTGAAGCCACTGTTGAAAGTCCCGCTGGTGATCACCAACATGCCCGGCGGCGGCGCCACCAAAGGCATGCTGCACGTCGCCCAGCAGCCGGCCGAAGGTCACACCATACTGGCCATAACCACTTCCCATCTCATTGACGCGGTCAAGCCCAAGACCAGGGCGCACCTCCTGCGCGATTTCGATCCCCTGATGAGGATTCAGTGGGATACCTCGACCGTCTTCGTGTCGGGCGACTCGAAGTTCAAGACCCTGGCCGATCTGACGGATTGGGGCAAGAAGAATCCCAAGGGGCTGAAATTCGCCGGGACCTCGCCCGGTGGCTGGTCCGAAATCCAGACCGTGGCCTTTTTCAAGAAGCTGGGCGTCGAGGCGACCTTCGTTCCCTTCGATTCCGGCGCGGAAATCAAGGCGGCGATCATCGGCGGGCACATTACCGGCGCCGTCGAGGAGTTGGCCGAGACCCTGCCCATGGTCCAGGCCGGCAAATTAAAGGCCCTGGCCGTGCTGATGGAAAAGCGCCATCCGGCTTTGCCGAACGTGCCCTGCACCGCCGAGCTGAAAGTGGATTATACCCACGGCTTGATGAGGGCCTGGGGCGTCAAGAAAGGCACCCCGCCGGACCGACAGAAATACTTGCACGACGTGATCAAGAAAGCCTTGGAAACACCGGTGTACAAGAAATTCGTTCAGGACAATCATCTTTATGCCCGCCCCGGCTACCTGGGTCCGGAGGAAACCCGGAAATACTGGGACGAGGAGGTGAAATTCTTCACCGCCGTCCTGACCGAACTGGGCTACGTCAAATAAAGTCCGCGGCCGATCAGCGACGTAGGGGCATCCCGCGTCCCGCGGGACGCCGTGCCCCTACTTGACGACCTCGCCCGGCGCCAGGGCGCTGCCGCCAGCCCGAGGACCGCTCCCTTGGCCCGGTTTTTTCCAGAAGAAAGAGGAACCTTATTCTCAAATCAAGAAAGCAAGACGGCTTATGAAAAAAAGCGAAATCCTCGTCAGCGCGGTGGCCCTGGCCTTTTTCATGTTCATGTTGAGCCAGACCTTCGAGCTGATGGAGGTGCGGCGGTTCGGGGAAATGGGCAGCGGCTTCTGGCCCCTGCTGACCCTGGGGGTTTCCTCCCTCCTCGCGCTGATGCTCCTGATATCCAATATCAGACAGATTAAAAGTACCGCCGGACAGACCGCTCTGGAACCCTCGCCGGAGGCCAAGGCCGCGACCCGGGACGCCCGCAAGAAAGTGGCCTTGAGCATGGCCTGCCTGCTTATCTATCTGGTCGCCATACCCTGGATCGGCTTTATCCTGGCCACCTGCCTTTTCGTTCTGGCTTTCGCCCTGGGGTTGCAGGAGCGGAGGAAGACGGTTTTGATCATTTCGCCGATTCTGGTCACCGGCATCGTCGTGGCCATTTTCGCCAAGTTCATCACCATAGCCTTTCCCAAGGGCGTGGGTATTTTCGCCGCCTTCAGCCGGCTTTTTTATTAACCCTCGAGGTGGATCAATAATGATAGAAGCTTACTGGCACGCCCTGACCACGGTTCTCATGCCTCAAAACCTCCTGGCCATGTGCCTGGGGGGGCTTTGGGGGCTGCTGGCCGGCGCCCTTCCGGGCATCAGCACCTCGATGGGCGTGGTGCTCCTGTTGTCCTTCACCTATTCCTTGTCGCCGATGACGGCCTTCACCATGCTGGTGGCCGCTTACTGCGGCGGGATCACCGGCGGCTCCATCACTTCCATCCTCTTCGGCATTCCGGGCGAGCCTTCGTCGGTGCCCACCGTGATCGAGGGTTACTCGCTGGCCAAGCAAGGACGGGCCGCCTTCGCCCTCTGGGTTTACATCATCTGTTCCGTGGCCGGCGGGACCTTCAGCGTGATATTCATGATGGTGGCCACGCCCCTGATCGCGGACGTGGCCCTGAGGTTCGGACCGCCCGAATACTTCGCCCTGACCATCCTGGGCTTGAGCGTGGTCTCGAGCCTCTCCGGAGGGTCCATCCTGAAAGGCGCCCTCTCCTGTTTCTTCGGGCTCTTCCTGGCCACGGTCGGCACCGACGGCATTACGGGTTCGGAGCGCTTCACCTTCGATACGACCATACTGCTGGGCGGGATCAACTTCGTGACCGCCATGGTCGGTCTCCTGGCCGTTTCCGAGGTGCTGCTCGAGGCCGAGGAGCCCTTCAAGGAATACAAGGGCTCGGTCAACTACCGGGGCATGCGGGAGGAACTGCCCAAGCTTTCCCTGTTCAAGAAACACTGGGTGAACCTGGTCCGTTCGCCGATCATAGGCACCATCGTGGGGGCTTTGCCCGGCGCCGGGGCGACCATCGCTTCCTTTCTGGCTTACGGGGCCGCGGCCCGAACGTCCAAAGAACCGGAGAAATTCGGCAAGGGGGCCGTGGAAGGGTTGATGGCCGCCGAGTGTGCCAACAACGCCTCCACCGGGGGGTCAATGACCATCCTGCTCTCCCTGGGACTCCCGGGCAGCAACACCACGGCCATGATGATCGCGGCCTTCATGATCCACGGCATGCAGCCAGGGCCGCTGCTGCTGTCCACCCGGCCGGACATCGTCTACGGCATCTTCGTGGCCATGCTGCTGACCAACTTCATGTTATTGGGCTTGGCCGTCGTGGCCATCCGGGCTTTCCTCGAGCTGAACAAACTGCCTTATACCGTCTTCTCGGCCGCCATCATGATCCTGTGCGTGATCGGGGCCTTCGGACTGAACAACAGCATGGACGACGTGTACGTGATGTTCTTCTTCGGGATCGTCGGCTACTTCATGAGAAAGTATGACTTCCCGGTCGCGCCGGCCATCCTGGGGTTGGTCCTGGGGGACATGACCGAACTGTCTCTTAGAAGGGCGCTCCTGCTCTCCGGCGGCGATCCCTTGATCCTGGTCAGCCGGCCCATAAGCCTGTTACTGCTGGCGGGAGCGGTCTTGTCCATCGTGTATCCTTTGCTGAAAAAACCCAAGATGCTCGAAAATTGATCGGTTAAGGATTCTCCATTATCCGCCGATTCACTAATATGACGCCCAACCAGGCCGCGGCCGCCGGTAAGCCGGCCAAGCCAAGGCTCGAGGCCACTCCCAACAAGGGAATGAGCCCGGCGCTGACGATCGGCGCGGCCAGGGCCGCGCCGGCCAGGTCGGCCGCATAGACCCAGGCCGCGGGCCGGTTTTGGCCCGGCCGTCGAACCAGACGGACCAGCCAGAGGAAGGCGGCCCCCTGGACCAGGCCGGCTGAAAGCAGCAGCGCGGTCGTCAGGGCACGGGCCGCCATCCGGCCGGACCAAGCCGAGGCTAGTTTTATTATTATTGGCGAGGTCAGGCTCAACAAGACCATCGTAAGTACGGCCAAGCCGACATAATCTCGAAGCCGTCCAGACCTGGCCTCCGCCAGCCCGGCCCCGCCGGCCAGACCCACCATAAAGACCGCGGTCAACAGCCCGACCTCGAGGTAAACCTGTCCGCTCAAGTTTTGATACACCAAAAGAAGCGCCGTCTCCTGAGACAAGGCCCAGGCTCCGGCCGCCAGGGCGGTCAGGCCAACGCCGAACTTCAGCCCCAAGCCCCCGGCTGTGCCAGGTCGAAAACGATCCCTCAGCCGGTCGGCGAGCGCGGTCAGCGCGATCAGGGCCAAACCGGCGGCCAGGACCAGGACGGCCAGGCGTCTGTCCAACCACTGAGTCAAATCGAGGTATCTGAAACCGCCCTCGCCGGAACCGGTCAGATGCCCGGCCGCCGCTAAGCTGTACAGGACGGCGCTGGGCCGATCATCCTCGTTGACCTGGACCGAAACCGCCTCGAGTGACTCGGTGAAGTGGTCGAGCGCCGGCCGGCGCGGCGGCCCGGAGGCCACCCCTTCCCGCTCACCGGCCAGTACCCCGCCGAAAAGGCTTTCGTAATAAAGAGGCAAGGCCTGGTCGGGCAGAGACAGCCGCTCGACCCGGCCATCCTTCAGGGTTTCGATCACGGGCCGGGCCTTGGGCCGGCCGGCCAGCCGGCCGGCCAGAACTTCCGGGTCCCAGGTGATCAACCCGGGCGCCTCCGCGGCCAGCAACACGTGTCCGGCCGCCGGCGCGGCCAGGGTATGGGCGAAAACCTGCTTCAAGGCGGCCAAGACGGCCGCGGTCCGTGCGGCCAGAGCCGGGCCGGTGTATTCCGAAGAGGCGCCATAAGCCGGCAAGGTCAGCCCGAGGACCCCACCCGGTTGGAGAACCCGCCGGACCTCGCTAAAGAACTCCCGGGTCAGATAGCGGTTTGCGGCCACGTTGTCCGGCCCGGGCGACATGACCAGCACCAAGTCCCATTCGGCCGGTGGCGCCCGTCTGACCACTTCCCGGCCGTCGGCGGCCGCGGCCCGCAAACGACGATCGGTCGCCGGCCAGAGGTTGAAGTTCCGGGACAACTCGATAACGGCCGGATCGAGTTCCACCAGATCGAGACGTTCCAGGCCATGATCGAGCAAAACGGCCGGCAGGCGGCTCAGCGCTCCGCCGATCAGCAGGACCTGCCTGGGAGCCGGATGCTGGGCGGCCAGCAGGGCCGCCAGGTCTTTCATCCGATCGGGACCGGACGCCTCCACGTGACCGATCAGGCCGCCGTTTTGAAACACCGCCGCCTGACCGGTGGCGGCTCTCTTGACCACGGTCAGACGGCCATAGTTCGTATCCAGGCTCTGCTCGAGTTCATATCCGGCCAGCCGCCGGGTCCAGGAGGCTTTCTCCGACCAGGCGTCCCATGGTCCGATCGCGCCGGCCAGGGTAAGGATAAGGCCGATAAGACCAGCCAGCGCCGGCCATCCTGGCCGGAGAAACGGTTTGACCAGAAAAAAGGACGCTCCGGCCAAGGCCGCCCCGGCTATAAGAGCCTGCCTGATTGGCGAACCCAGAATCGCCAGTATCAGCACGGCCGCCAAACCGCCCGCGGCCGCGCCCCAGGCTTCGGTCCGGTAAAGAGAACCGGCTTCGGACTCGGGCGCGAGCCGCAGGGCCAGGGAAAAAATCAGACCACTTAAAAAGGCCAGGGCCCCCGGCCCCCACCAGGCCGGCCACACGGCCCTGGACAGCGGCATCATCTGTCCCGCGGCCAGGCCGGGCGACCAATTGATCAGTCGCAGACTGAGAATCTGCGCCGCGGCCAGCGTTCCGGCCAGGAAAAGGCCTGACCGCAACAGGCCGACGGATATGACTTCCGGCCGGCGGCCGGCCAAATAACCGCCCAGGGCCGCGCCGGCCGCGGCCCAGACCAGCCAAACGCCTAAAGTCACGCCGAACAACAGTTCGGCGCCGTGGGTCAGGCTCATGATCTCCCTGAAGATCAAGACCTGGCCGTATTGAAAAAAAGCGCCGCTCAGAAAGACGATCGGACGAAGACGAATGGCGGGGGCGATGTTCGTCACCCCCAGACCCCCGGAATCCTGGTCCGGCATTGGGGGCAGGCGCCGTCCCGGAGATTGTTTTCCAGCAGCTTGAAGCCCAGCCGCTTGATCAATACCCGGCCGCAGGCCGGACAGTAGGTATGGTTGGCCTGGTGCGGCGCCAGGTTGGACAGGTAGACGAATCTCAGGCCGTTTTCCAACCCGATGCGCCGGGCCTGCTCGAGGGTGACCTGGGGGGTGGGCGGCAGTGCCGCCAGTTTGAACTGGGGATCGAAACGTTCCAGGTGCCAGGGCGTATCCGGTCCGAGGTGATCTTTAATCCAGCGGGCGATGAAAGACAACGAGGCCTGATCGTCATTCAAGGTCGGCACGACCAGCGTGGCCACTTCGACCCATTTGCCTTCGGCCTTGGCCAGGGACATGGCCTCGAGCACGGGTTTCAGGGTCCCGGCGGTCACCCGGCGATAGAAATCGTCGCTGGGGCCTTTAAAGGTAAAGGTCACGGCCTCGAAAACCTGGAGCAGGTCCTTGAAGGGCCTGGGTTCGATATAACCGGCCGTGCAGAGAGTGCGTTTGAAACCCAACTCGCCGCAGAAGCGGGCAAAATCCAAGGTGAACTCGGGCGCGGTAACGGCTTCCGTATAGGTGAAGCTGATACCGGTCACCTGTTTGACTTTCATCTTTCGGCCGGCGTCCCGGAAATCGAAGGGAACGATGTTCCTCGTCCGGGTGGGGCTCTCCTGGGAAAACTGCCAGTTCTGGCAATAAAGGCAACGCAGGTTGCATCCGGCGTGGGCCAGGGCCAGGACGGTCATTTCCGGATAAAAGTGGGCCAGTGGATTCTTGCCAATGGGGTCAAGGTTGACCACGCAGGGCTGGCCGTAGGCGTGGGTTATCAGTTCTCCGTTTATGTTCCGCCGATCGCGGCAGAACCCGGTCTGCCCCGGGGCCAGGACTTCCCGGCGGGGACAGAGTTCGCATTGGACCAGGTCGCCGGATTCGAATTTCCGATAATAGCGGGCCGGCGCCGGTCCAGGCCGGTCCGCCGCGGCCAGGACCAGACCGTCGGCCATCACCAGGCCGAACGTCTCGAGGGCCTTTTCCAGCACCGGGACCAGGGACGCGCCGGCGCCCATTCGTCCCAGCCACTTTAGAAAGGCCCGTCGGGTCTGGGCTGTCGAAGAGATCACGGTGAACCCGCCGGCGATCACTTCAGGCCGGCCGTCGAGCCGCCGGCCAGACGTTCTTCCAGGATCGGGATTATTCTCGGGTCGAGCAGAAACCGGCCGACCTTGGAAACCCGGGGACGGAACTGGTGCGGGGCGCGGCGTTCGATCTCGGCCCGGAGTTCCTCGATCTTGTCGGCGGGTTTGAGCCTTTCAGCCAAGGCCTCTTTTTCCATCTCGAAATCAACGTCCGACAAGTGGCGGATTTCCTCGGCCAAGGCCAGGAGCCTCTCCTGCTCCGCCTTTTTTTCCTCCTCGGTCATTCTGTATTTGCGGCGGCTGATTTCCTCGACTATCCGCCTGGTCCGTTCCTGGCGCTGGGCCACCCATTTATCTTCGGGTACCTGCCGCAGGCGGCGGAGCATGTTCACCGCGGCTTCGCTGGAGGCGGCCTGGCCGGCCCGGACGGGATTGCGGAGGTCCGCGGGCGGAATCAAACAAGGCTTAAAGCCCTCGACCACCTGGAGTTGTTCGGGAGAAAGAATCCGGGTCAAGTCCTTTTCCACGGCCTTGAGTTCATCGTCCATCTTCTCGAACCCCTGGTCCTTGAGTTCCTTCAAACGGTGATTGAGACGGGCGGCCCTATCCGGGACCGGACCGCGGGCCGGAGCGCCCTTCTGGATTTCGGCCCGCAGGGCGGTAAAAGCTTTTTCGGCTTCTTCCAGCGCGGTCAGGACTGGGGGGGATTCAGAAGTATACTTTTTTCGTATCTCCTGGGCTTTCTTGGCCTGGGCCAAAACCTGACCAGCCTGTTCGCGGGTCAAGTGCAAGCCGTTAAGGAGATTGATGGTGGAAATGTCCTCGTGCAGGGACGCCACCTTTTCCTTCAAGGCCTCGAAATCCGCGGCCACGACCGGTTCAAGCGGGTAAAATACAAGGAGGCCGCTAATAACGATGAACGCGGCCCGGAATAAACTTCTTTTCGGACTCATGGCCCTTACCTCCGGTGAATAATGAAAATGTTGGATTTATTTATGGGCAAAAGCGAGGCCAGGGCCAAGGAGAGAACGGCGGCGGTTACAACCCGGCCGGCAACAAACGGATTTACCTGTCTTTTCGATGTCGGCCTGGGAAATCGCCCCCGGAGCGGACCGGTTCGGACCGTCCGGGACTGACAAAAAATTTAACTTGTCCTTGGCTGATTTTTTTACATGGCCGCGCCGGTCACACCAGGAGTCCCAAGGCCACGCGGGCGGTGAACTCCTGGAAATCTTCCGGCCGGCTGGGTTTGAGCAGACAGTCGTCCACCAGGTGCTCCGGCCGGAGCACCTCTTCGATCTTCTTTTCGTTGGCGGTGCAGATTATGAAATGATTGGGGACCAGGGCTTTATCGTTCTTGACGGCCCGGCAGAGTTCGAGGCCGTTGAGGTTGGGCATCTCCAGGTCCGAGACTATGATCCGGGGATGCTCGCGGTGGGCGGTTTCCAGACCCGCCTGGCCGTCCTTGGCGGTCAGCACCTGAAAATTCGCCTCTTCGAGATGCCTGCGGAACAGATCGATCTGATACGTGGAATCGCTCACTACCAGGACTTTTCGGTCCGGCCTGGCCGGTGGGGCGGCCAGGAGATGGTTGACCAGGAGCGAGTATTGCCTGAGGACTCTTGTCTGCTTGGCAATGGTCAAGGACTGTTCGAGGGAGCAGGCCTTCTCCTCATCGGCGGTCCGCCGGCAACGTTCGATTTCCTCCTGGTTAGCCTTTTCTTCGCGCTGGCGGGACAGGGCCCTGGTCACGTAATTGTCGAGAGCGCCCCGGGCCACCGGCGGGGCGAGGAAGGCGGCGGCGCCTTCATTCAGGGCCAGAACCAAGTGGGCCAAAGGGGGTTCGTCGGCCAGGACGAATATGAACTTGATCAGCGGCATCTTGTCCCTGACCATCTGCATGGCCTTGACCGACAGGGCGTCTTCGGCCAGGTAGTCCAGAATCACCAGGTCAGGTTTCCGGGCCAGGATTTCTTCGGCCAGTTTTTCCGGGTTTAGGACCGGGGATACCGAGCCCGGTTCAGTCAATGTTTCGTGCTTCTCGTCCAGAAGAAAACGGGTTATGTCCTCGGCCACTTCGGCCAGACTCACCTTGACCATTATGCGCGCCATGAAATTACTCCATTTGGAGGTTCTCGAACTCGACCACGTCATAGAGCCGGGTCAGTTGCCGCTGCATGAAACGATTGACTTCCTCGAGACCGCGGGTGGTGGCGAACAGGACCTTGATCGAATCGCCCACCAACCCTTTCTCGATCTTGTCCAAGGAAGGCAAGGTGTCCAGGACGTCGCCCAGCAGGGCCAGGCGTCTCAGAATAAGATAGGCCACCAGGAACGGCTCCTGGAAACGGGATTTCAGCTTGATCATGGATTGGAAAATCCTGGCGCCCTGGGCCAGTTTGGCCTGCCATAGGAGCTGTCCCAGGGCCGACATCTGGAAAGTCCCCTCCAATGTATCGTCCGGGGCCTGTTCGACCTGGGCCTCCTGTCGCCGATATTTTTCCAGGGCGGCCAGCAACTCTTGATCCTGGACTTCGAAAGACCTTCCGGCCCGGATGCTGGCCAGGGCCTTTTCCAGAGTCTTGGCCGCGTCCAGCAGCAGGTCAATTATTTCCTGGCTGACTTCGATTTCCTTGTCCCTGATCCTGTCCAGCACCGATTCCACCTCGTGGACAAAGGCGCCCAGGCTGTTGAAACCCGTCATGATCAGGTTGCCCTTGATCGAATGGAAATGACGGAAGATGGTGTTGATACGCCGGACGTTTTCCGGTTCTTTTTCCAGTTGGAAAATATCCTCGTTCAGTTCCGTCAAGATATTCTGGATTTCCAGAAAGAATTCCTCGGCCAGGGCCCCGTCCAGTTCGACGGGCCTGGTCGGTCCGGCTTCGACCTTTTCCGCCGCAGGCGAGCCGGCCTCCATGGCCGTGGCCGCGGGCGCATCATCTTGGGCGACTTCAACCGTTTCACGGGAAAGGAAAAGGTCCTCGGTGGCTTCCCCGGACTTGCCCATGGCCAAGGAGATGAGTTCGAAAGGGTCCAGGACCAGGCCGATCTGATTACCGCCCAGGATGGTTGTGCCCGTAACGCCCCGCACGTCGAAAATCTCCGGCAGGGGAATGAGCACCAGCTTCTGGGGTCGGACGAATTCGGAAACCTTCAGGGCTATCCGGCCGTTCTTGGCTTCGATGACGATGACCGGAACGATTTCCTGCTTGTCCTCCAGTTTTCGGCCGGTCAGAAGGCTCCGCAGATCATGGATGGGGATTATCGAGCCCAGATAGACGATGCATTCCGCCGCCTCCATGGTACTGTGGATGTCTTCCGGCTGGCAGGCCTGGGTGGCCACCACGTTGCCTATGGGCACGGCGAAGTAGTCTTCGCCGGCCCGGATGACGAGCGCGTCGGTTATGTTCACCGCCGAAAGCTGAGGAATCTTGTAGATGAAAATAGAACCCTGGCCGGCCGTGGTCTCGATGAGGACTTCTCCCCCCAGTTCTTCGACCGTGTTCTTGACCACGTCCATGCCCACGCCGCGGCCGGAAATCTCGGTGGCCTCGCCGGCCGTGGAAAACCCCGGCTGCATGATCAAGGCGAAACAATCCTGCCGTGACAAAGCGGTGGCCGCGGTGGAGGTAAGAATTCCTTTTTCCACCGCGGCCTGCCTGATTCGGTTTTCGTCCAAACCGCAGCCGTCGTCGGCCACGGAGACGTAGGTGTAGCCTTCTTTTTTATACGCGGTCAGGGTAAGGCGGCCCACGGGATCCTTGCCTCGATGCTTTCTCTCCAGCGGGTCTTCCAAACCGTGGTCAATGGCGTTCCTGATCTGGTGGGCCAAAGGCTCGTAGAGTTTTTCGGTCACGGTCTTGTCCACCAGCGTGTCCTCGCCCACGATCTCGAAATTGACCTGCCGGCCCTTCTTTTTGGCCAGGTCCCGCACCAGCCGTCGGAAGCGCAGGAAGGTCTCCTTGATCGGCACCAGCCTTATATCCATGACCAAGTGGTGCAGGTCCGAGGAGATGCGGTTGGCGATCAGGGAGGCGCTCTTGAACATCTCCAGGGATTCCTTGTCCAAAACCTGACCCCGAGCCTGGAGATGCCGCTGGAGTATGGCCATGTTGCTGGCGGTGATAATGATCTCGCCCGTTAGTCCCAGCAAACGATCCAGGTGCGATATCTTGACCGCCATGCGGTCTATTTCCGAAACGCCCTTACCAGTCATGATCGAATATCCTGTTGAGCACGGCTTCCAGCATTTCCTTGCCGGCCGGCTTGGTCAGATAGTCATCGGCGCCGAGCTTGAGGGCCTTGAAGATGTACTTCGAATCCGCGTGGGTGGAAATAATGACCACGGGGATATGGCGCCATTGAGGCGAGGACTTGATGGCTTCGGTCAGCTCGAACCCATCCATTTCGGGCATCACCAGATCCGAAATGACCAAGTCGGGCTGGCTTTCCTTGATTTTTTCCAGGGCGCGCAGCCCGTTTTCCGCTTCTCGCCAGCTCAAGCCCAGACCCTGGACCAACTCCCGCATGTTCCTGCGGATGGCGGGATAATCGTCAACCAGCAGGACCGACTTGCCACTCCAGCGGGGGAAGGCGGCTTCGTTAGATTCACTCATGGGCTACTCCCTGATCGGTGAAGTGACCCGCACCCCTTCTTGCCTTGAGCACTCACCTGGACAACTATCAAACATTTAATATCATGTTGCGCGGCTGGCTTCAAGGCCGATCCTGATTTGGGAACGGGCTTGACACTGGCCGGTAAATGGCCTAATTTTTCGACTCGTTCCGGCTTAAAGGCTATCCGGGCTCATGGAAGCGATCAAGGATGTACTCAGCCGGCGGCGCGATCGAGGCCGCCGTGCTGGTTTTTTGGTCCGGACGGCCCGCGAATCCCGACGTTAAAGCAAATCGGTCGGCTGGGGACGATCAAGTCGTCCAGGCCTGACTCAGACCCAAGATGAATTTATGGCCCAGGAAAGCAAAAGACTCAAGGCCACGCGTAATATAGGGATCATCGCTCACATTGACGCGGGCAAGACCACCCTGACCGAAAGGATACTGTACTACACCGGTCGGACCCACAAGATGGGCGAAGTCCACGACGGCGAAGCCACCATGGACTGGATGCCGGAAGAGCAGGAGCGCGGCATTACCATCACTTCCGCCGTCACCACCTGCCACTGGAAAGGCACCGCCATCAACATCATAGATACCCCGGGCCACGTGGACTTCACTATCGAGGTCGAGCGCAGCCTCAGGGTGCTGGACGGGGCCATCGGCGTCTTCTGCGCCGTAGGGGGCGTCGAGCCCCAGTCCGAGACGGTCTGGCATCAGGCCGACCGTTATCATGTGCCCAAAATCGCCTTCATCAACAAGATGGACCGGATCGGCGCCGACTTCGACAACGTGCTGAAAATGATGCGGGAGCGGCTGGGCGCCGCTACCCTGGTGCTGCAACTGCCTTGGGGCGGCGAAGAAAATTACCGGGGCGTAATTGATTTGATCAGGATGAAGGCCCTGTTGTGGGACGAAGAGAGCCTGGGAGCCAGGATGATCGAGGTCGAGATTCCGGCCGATCTCCGCGACCAGGCGGCCCGGGCCCGGGAAAGCGTTTTGGAAGCCGTGGCCGAGACCGACGACCTGTTGATGGAAGCCTATCTTAACGAGGAAGCTATTCCAACCGACCGCCTGACGGCCGCCATTCGCCGGGCCACCATCGATTTGAAGCTGGTGCCGGTGCTGTGCGGCGCCGCCCTGCGCAACCGCGGGGTGCAGCCGCTTCTCGAGGCCATCGTCAACTTCCTCCCTTCTCCGCTCGACCTGCCTCCCCTCTACGGAACGAGCCCCCGGAACGGTGAAAAGGTCCTGGTGCCGGTCAAGGAGAACGCCCCCCTGGCCGGATTGGCCTTCAAGGTCATGATGGACCAGGGCCGCAAGCTGACCTACCTCCGGTTATACTCGGGCCGGCTGATCACCGGCCTGGACGTGCTGAACGTGCGCCTGGACCGGAAAGAAAAAGTGGCCCGGATTCTGAAGATGCATTCGAACAAAAGGGAACGGGTCAACGAAGCCCTGGCCGGAGACCTCGTGGCCGTGATCGGCCTCAAATCCGTAACCACCGGCGACACGGTGACCGACTCCAGCCAGCCGGTGCTGCTGGAAGCCATCGAGTTCTACGAGCCGGTGATAAGCGTGGCCGTGGAACCCAAGGTTTCGGCCGACCTGGAAAAGGTGACGGACTCTCTAAGCAAGCTGACCGAAGAAGACCCCACCTTCCGCTACCGCCTGGATGAGGACACGGGCCAGACCATCATTTCAGGCATGGGCGAACTCCATCTGGATGTCCTGGTCCACCGCCTCGGCCGCGAGTTCGGCGTGGACCTGAACGTGGGCAAGCCCCAGGTGGTCTACCGCGAAACCATAACCAAAGCCAGTGAAGGTCTGGGCCGCTTTGACCGGGACCTGGCCGGCGTGGCTCATTTCGCCGAAGTGAGGCTCGAACTCAAGCCCGCCCCCAGGGGGACAGGCCTGGTTTTTCATAACCTCCTGGCCCCCGAGGCCCTGCCCGCCCACCTGGTCCAGGCCGTGGAAGGCTCGGTCCGCGAGGCGGCCATGAGCGGGGTCATTCTGGGGTACCCCGTGCTGGACGTCGAAACCGCCTTGAGCCAGGCCCTGCTCAAGGAAGGCGTTTCCACCGAAGCCGACTTTCGGGTGGCCGGCGGGTTGGCCTGGCGGGAAGGGCTGCGGAAAGGCGGGCCGGCGCTGCTCGAACCCATGATGATGGTGGAAGTGACCGTCCCGGACGAGTTCACCGGCGAAGTGATCGGCGATCTGAATTCCCGCCAGGGCAAGATCGAAAAGATATCCCCCCGCAAGACGGTCAAGGTCATCAACGCCGTCGTGCCCCTGTCCCAGATGTTCGGCTACTCGACCGCCGTTCGTTCAGCCACTCAGGGCCGCGGCACCTTCACCATGCAGTTCTCGCACTACGACCTGGTGGAAAGAAGAAAATAACCGGCCTTTTACTTCCAAGCCAAGTTGCTACCTTTAAAAACAGGAAATTTCCAAGTTGCGGGTGAAAACACTCCAGCGGGCCAGGCGGTTTCTTAGGAGATGCCAGCTTCATACCGCTCATCCCAGGAAACGTTTTATCGCTTCGACGAAAACATCCACGCCGACGACCAAAGCGTCTTCGTCGAAATCGAAATACGGGGAATGAAGCGGGTGAGTCAATCCTCGTTCCTTGTTCGAACAGCCTAGACGGAATATCGCTCCGGGCCTTTCCAGGGTGTAGAAGGCAAAATCCTCCGCGCCCATGGTGGGATTCATAAACTTAACCTTCTCGGCCCCCACGACCCGTGACGCGGCTTCATGGAGCAATAAGGAAACTTCCTCATGATTTATGCAAGCCGGCGCGCTTTCATGCAATTGGAAGTCACAAGAAACATTGAATCCCTTTTGAGTCGCCTCGGTAACTTCCCTCATTCTCGATATTAATTTATCTCTAAGAGCATTGTTCAAGGCTCTTATGGTGCCCTGCAATTCAGCCTGGCGGGGGATGACATTGGCGGCATCGCCCGCCATGAATCTAGCCACGGTTATGACCCCTGATTCCAGCGGGCTAACGTTACGCCCGATGATTGACTGGATGGCCGTGACAAAAAAGGCCCCGGCCACGATGGGATCGATTCCTTCGTGCGGGTGGGCTGCGTGAGCGCCTTTTCCCCGTATTATGAGGCTGAAACGATCCGCGGAAGCGAACCCCTGGGTTCGGTTGATGCCCACCGTACCCAGGGGCAGATCAGGAAACAAATGGCACCCGATTATAAAATCAACATGGGGGTTTTCGAGAACTCCATTCTCGATCAGCCGTTTGGCTCCGGTACCTAATTCCTCGGCCGGCTGAAAAATAAACTTGAGATTGCCGTTCAACTTTTCGGACAGCCTCGATTCCTGGATTTTCTTAACAACGCCGAGTATTATGCTGATATGTCCATCATGGCCACAGGCGTGCATAACTTCGTTGTTGCCTGATTTATATGGAACATCATTCATCTCTTGTATCGGCAAGGCGTCAATGTCGGCCCTTAAAGCTATCGTTTTATGGGGTTCTCTTGCTTTAATTAGGCCGGCCACCCCGGTCATTCCTTCAAATGTTTGAACTTCTACCCCCAGCTCTTGGAGAATCGCGGCGATCTTGTTGGTGGTGGCGGTTTCGTTATCCGATGTTTCCGGATGCAAATGAAAATATCGTCGGTGACGCACCAACCAGTCTTTCATCTCATGCCCGCTCTGACTCATTCCCGGCTTACCTCTAATTATAAAATTGAAATCGTTGCAGAATCGTATTCAATCCACGGCCTTCCCTTTTAGAAATATTCGCTTCGGCAACCAGGCCGCGAATCCGGTTCAATACAGACGGCTAATAGTAAGGGCACCTGACCCTACGCTCTCCTCCTACATCCATGAGGCGTGGTTTTTCATCGCGGCACTTTGACCTGGCTATCGGACACCTGGAGTGAAAACCGCAACCTGAAGGAGGATTGAACACGCTCGGAACATCGCCTTTCAAAATGATCCGCATTTTGGCTTTATTGGGTATAGGCGACGGAGACGCTGACAAAAGGGCCTTGGTATAAGGATGAAGCGGTTGCCGGAAAAGTGAATCTCGATCGGCGCATTCAACGATTTGTCCAAGATACATAACGGCCACCCTATCGCTTATATGCTCGACCACGCTTAAATCATGCGAAATGAAAAGGTAAGTCAGTTGATATTTCACCTGCAAGTCCTTGAGAAGGTTGATCACTTGCGCCTGGACCGATACATCTAGAGCGGAGACGGGCTCATCACAGATTATGAATTTCGGCCTGAGACAGAGAGCACGAGCGATACCTATCCTCTGTCGCTGTCCGCCGCTGAACTGGTGAGGATAACGATCTATATGCTCCGGTCTCAGCCCGACTTCCGCCAACAGATTCAATACAATTTGCTTCCTTTCACTCTTGCGGCCGATTCCGTGAATGACCAGTGGCTCACCGATAAGATGACCCACGGTTTTTCTCGGGTCCAGCGATGAATAAGGGTCCTGAAAGACAATTTGCATCCGCTGGCGCAGGTTCTGAAGTTTTCCTTTGCCGAAGTCGAGAATATTTTCGCCTTCAAAAGAAATAGTTCCTTCCGTGGGATTTTCCAAGCGGAGAATAACCCGGCTAAGAGTTGATTTTCCACAGCCGCTTTCTCCTACCAACCCCATTGTTTCGCCGGTTCTTATCATCAGATCAACGCCATCCACGGCCTTGCCCAAGACCACTGTTTTGGAGAACAATCCTCTCTTGACGGGATAGTATTTCTTAATCCCTTCCAGGACGATCAAATTTTCGTTTGAAGACGTCATGGGCCGCGGATTCAATTCATTCATCAGACGTATTTCCAGCATCTTACCAAGTGGCCGGGTTTGTACTCGAGCAGGTCCGGTTCCTCTTCCTCGCACTTTGGCCGGGAGTATGAGCAACGATCACTGAACTTGCACCCAAGGGGGAGTTCCAACACGCTTGGCACCAGTCCGGGTATCGTATTCAGCCGATCTTTTCTGGACCCAACTCTGGGTATGGATTCCATCAGTCCAAGAGTATAGGGGTGCAGGGGATGATTGAATAGTTCTTCGACCTCGGCAAATTCAAACACTCTTCCAGTATACATGACCGCCACATGCTGAGCGTTTTCCGCGATTACCCCCAAGTCATGAGTAATCAAGATGATGGCCGAGTCCGTTTCTTCCCGCAGTTTTTGCATCAGGTCAAGAATTTGAGCCTGGATGGTAACATCCAAGGCCGTAGTCGGTTCGTCGGCAATAATTATTTTGGGGCGGCAGGCCAAGGCCATGGCGATCATGACCCTCTGCCGCATGCCGCCGCTGAGCTGGCTGGGATAATCTTTGATTCGCAGTTCTGGAGATGGTATTCCCACTTGCGTCAGCAGTTCGATCGACCGATCAAAGCCCTCTTTTCTCGATAATTTTCGATGAAACCTGAGGGTTTCCGAAATCTGCTCGCCTATGGTGAAAACAGGATTGAGAGAGGTCATCGGCTCCTGAAATATCATGGAAATCTTGTTGCCTCTCACTTTAATCATTTCTTGTTCGCTGATACTCAGGATATCGCTTCCATTAAAGAGAATTCTCCCGGAAACAATGCGTCCGAAAGGCTTAGGAACCAGCCGGAGAATAGAAAGACCGGTCATGCTTTTTCCGCAACCGGATTCGCCGACAATTCCCAGAGACTCTCCCTGCAGCAAGGTCAAATTCAAACCGTCCACCGCTTTGGCCACACCGGCATCGGTAAAAAAGTACGTCTTGAGATTTTGAATAGTCAAAATAGGGAGGCGGTGCTCTAGGGGCGTGTTCCTGGGCATTCGATTGCTTCCGTTTGGGAGTTGCTTTCCATCATTTTAATTTAGGATCGAGAATGTCCCTCAAGGCGTCACCAAATAAATTGAAAGAGAGAACCAGCAAGGCCAAGGCCATTCCCGGAAAAAGGCTGATATGAGGCGCATCGATAAGATAGGCCCTTCCTCCGCTTAACATGACTCCCCACTCCGGGTAAGGCGGCTGCGTGCCCAGCCCGAGGAAACCTAGGGCGGCCCCTCCTAAAATAGCATTGGCTATGCCAAGAGTGCCGATGACTATGATCGGCGCAAAAACATTTGGCAGAATATGGCTGATGATGACCCTGATATCTCCCGCGCCCAGGGCCAGTTCCGCCTGTATGAAAAGGCTTTCGCGAATGGACAGCACGGACGCCCTCACCACGCGGCTATAGGTAGGAACCGAAGCCACCCCGATGGCTATAACGGAATTGATCATCCCCGGGCCCAGGGTGGCCACGATCAAGATGGCCAGAAGAAAATAAGGATAGGCCAACATCAAATCCATGATCCGCATCAGGCAGTTGTCTAATAAGCCGCCGTAATAGCCGGAAACGAGACCCAGGACGGTCCCGATTAATAGCCCGATGGCTACGGACAGAAACCCTATCAGCAGCGTATTTTTTGCTCCGACCAGTAATCGGCTGAGAATATCCCGGCCGAAATCATCCGTGCCCAGCCAGTGCTTTGAACTGGGACCTGTTCTCCTTTCTCTCAAGCTCTGAGAATAGGGGTCGTACGGCGCGATATAAGGGCCTATGATGGCCAATATCAAGATCATGATCAGGACAACGGCTCCGAGCACGGCCAGCTTATCGCGTCGCAGTCTTCTGATTATGGAAAGCATACTCTATCTTCTTTGCGAGAGACGTACGGAGGGATCAATATAGCCATATAGGATATCAACCAATAGATTGATCCCAATAAAGCAGCCGGCGATCAACAGTATTCCAGCTCTTATGATCGGATAGTCCCGGGAGAAAATCGCCTGAACCATCAACCGGCCCAGACCGGGCCAGGCGAAAACCGTTTCCGTTATAACGGCGCCTCCTAATAGAACTCCAAACTGAAGGCCTATTATGGTGACGACGGGGATCATCGCGTTTCTCAAGGCGTGTTTATAGACAACGAAGAATTCAGGTATCCCCTTTGATCGGGCGGTGGTTATATATTCATTACGCAGAACCTCCAGCATGCTGGAACGGGTCATACGGACAATAACGGCTATGGAATAACAAGCCATCGTCGAGGCAGGCAAGATAATATGCCGCCACGATCCTCGGCCGAATGAAGGAAACAAACCCAGAACAACGGCGAAGAAGTAAATCAGAATCAATCCCAACCAGAATATGGGAAGAGAAACAGCCAACAGGACGGAAAATCTGATGACTCTATCGACCAGCGAATATTGTCTAACCGCGGAGGTAATCCCGATGGGAACGCCAATAAGTATGGCCATAAACATGGAGGCGGCCGCGAGTTCCAGTGTTGCCGGAAATGTACCTTTGATTTCTTGCACAACCGGTCTTCTTGTTTCAAAAGAAACACCTAAATCCCCTTGGATAAGGCTCGTGACGAAAATAAAGTAGCGCTCATAAATAGATTTATCCAATCCCAACTCAGTCCTGAGCTGGGCCAGGCCTTCCTTGGTAATATCCTGACCCAGCAACATCACCGCCGGATCTCCAGGCGCCAATTCCAAAAGAAAAAATGTAATGCCCGAGGCAAATATCAGAAGAACCAATGAAACAAATATTCTTTTTATTATGAAGTCCTTCACGGTCACTATCGTCCAGGGTTAGGCCGATAACGGCTTATCCATAAGAGAATTTGATACTCCAGCTTACATCATCTTCGGCTTCTTGGTCATTGGCTCTTATATTTACGACCACTTGAATCAACGATCATAGTTTCCCTTTGGTGAATCCATAGGCGCCAATGCGCTCTTTAAGGCTCCAATACTGCATCGAGTCATAGCAAAAACTGAAAGGCTTGACCTTCTCTATATCCACTTTGTCATCCGGATGAAGAACATCTTCATCCGCCTGCACCGCCACTACCTCGCTCAGAAAAAGATCGTGCGATCCCAATGGGATAACGTTCTTGACCATACATTCCAAATTGACCGGGCATTCTTTAATGAGGGGAGCCTTTACTTTCGCCGCCGGAATCGCCGTGAACCCCGTAGCCTGGAATTTATCCACCTTGCTTCCGGAAACAATGCCGCAATAATCCGTTTCTTTGAGCACGTTTTCTCCAGGTATATTGATCACAAACTCTCCTGATTCTTTTATCATGTTATAAGAATGCCTGGGCGGCCTTACGGAAATGTAAATCATGGGTGGATCGGCATTGACCACGCCGGCATAGGATATGGTAATTATATTGCTGTTCCCCTCCCGGTCTTGGCACGTTACCAACAGAGCCGGAAGAGGGGCCAGGGTCGTTTTAACTTTTAATATCTTCTTAGCCACGATAACCTCCCTGAGTAATAATAGCACTTTTCCACTTAGCCAACCAGCTATTTTAGATACTGATTATCTTCGGACGTACGGCTTCCGTTGACTCTCCATTCAGAAAATGATTGAGCCCTTATCAGCCATCGGGATAGCCTGGATTGGTTTTTGTATTTATTTTTGATCTTACGGACCCTATTCGATATTACTTATCCAACAGCGTCCATAAGACCAGGCTCTATTTAATCACCCACTGTCTTTCAGCGTGTTCCCAAACGGCGATGCCACGTTGCCAGCCCCAAGCGGTTTCCGGTATTTTTAAAAAGTTTATATAGATTCTCTCGTTGGATATACCTAATACTTTTTCCAGGAGGTCGCAAAGTCTCTCGGAGATATCGTGATTCATTTCATGATCCAGGCCAACCATGCTCCGGACTTCGGCAAAAGCCAAGGGATCGTTTTTATTCCCCATCCGTGCATCAACCGTCTCCAAAAGAATCATTACTTTCGCTTCCTTTTTGTGGGCGACCTCAACCATGATTTTGGTAGCTTCCGTCAGGATAACTGATTTCTTATCTTCCGGTATAGACACGTTTGTTCTTATCATTACCGTCGGCATGTTTTCCTCCTCAAATATTTTTGGATAACGCCATCGTAATATTCTGGAAAACGGGGTAACGGCGATTTTCCCCGATAAGTACTCCGCGGTTCCGTACTGTGACCTTCCTTATTCGGCATTTATTCCACAACCGTTTTATCCAATACGACCAGTTCCAAGGGATGCGCTTTAAAACCTTTTACTTTCTTCCAGATGGCAAAAATGTTCTGGCTATGGTAGATAGGACATCCGACTACGTCGTCAATCAGCATCTGCTGAATGTCATCATAAAGCGCCGCCCTGGTCGTAGTATCCATAGTCGAGACTGCTTTATCCAGAAGTTTATCGTATTCAGGATTGTTATAAGCGGTACAGTTATAACTGCTCTTAGAGAAAAAATTCTCACGCAACATGGCGTCAGGATCTCCGACCTGAAACGCCCACCCCCAAATAAAGAGTTGCTGCTCCTTTCTAAACAAGGCATCTACATAAGAGCCCCACTCTTTTACGCTCAGTTTGATTCGTATTCCTATGGCCGACAATTGAGCTTGGATCGCTTCGGCAATTTGCTTGTCTTTCAAATAGCGGCCTTCCGGAGACCATAAATTCAATTCCAGCCCATTTGGATAACCAGCCTCTTTCAGCAAATCCTTGGCCTTCTTAGGATCGTAGTCATAAGCATATTTTTTCTTGGAATTCTTGACAATCGCCGGAATCCAGGCCGAAGCGTTTATCGCCAACCCTTCCGCCACATAGTCCACCAACTCGACTCTGTTGATGGCCTGGGCGATGGCCAGGCGCAGCTTGACGTTGCTAAGCACCTTGTCTTGCGTGTTATATCCCAGCCAAACCACCCTGGCCGCCGGTTCGGCGATCACTTGAATATCCTTGTTTTTCTTAAAATTAGTTATGCGATGCGGCGCCGGATCCGTGACTATATCTATTTCTCCTGACTCAAAGGCCATGGTTCTTGTGCCTTCTTCGGGGATAGGTCTTAAAAGGACTTGATTCAATTTCGGTTTCTCACCCCAATAGTTCTCATTCTTTAACAGCACGATCTTTTCCTTGGGAATCCATTCCTTCAATACGAACTTGCCCGTACCGACCGCGTGATGCCCTATCTCCGTTCCGTATCTTTCAATTGCTTTCGGGCTGATCATGGAACCCACCGGGTGACATACGTTGTTAATAAAAGGAGCGAAAGGCATTTTGGTCTTGATTACAATCGAATATTCGTCTTCTATTGTTACGGAGTCAATTATTCCGAAAACGCCTTTTGCCCTGGGAGCGTTTCTCATCCGGTCCAGGTTGATTTTTGCCGCTTCGGCATTAAAAGGGGTTCCGTCGTGAAACTTGACCCCTTTTCTCAATTTAAATTTCCAGGCGGTGTCGTCAACCCGCTCCCAGGACGTAGCTAGCATCGGCACCACTTTTAAGTCAGGATCAAGGGTTAAAAGACCTTCGTAAACCAGGTTGATGGCTAAAAGATCTCTGGCTGTTTTCCAGTTGTGAGGGTCTAAGGTGGTTACATCCACGCCAGTTCCGAAATTAAGAACGTTTTTTTCTCCACCGAACGCCTCGTATGGTCCGGCCATGGTTACGATAGCCAACATGACGAAGAAAATACTACCTAATCGCGCTTTCAGATACTTCATTGCCTTCACCTCCTGGAACTCGAGTGTTTTAATAGTATAATCTATTAGCCTGATTCCGCCGTATGACTTTACTGTGTTCTTTCATGAATTTCTTTCAATTCGACCATTTTTATCCGCTCTAGATGTAACTTTCAGCTTATGGTAGCACCCCTCTGCGATCAGTCCGGATATTCGTCCACATGCTCGCATATTGTGTCGCCTCTTAAAGGATTTTGTGGATTTGAATGGACCAGATTCAGGTCAAACCCCTCCCGAATACCGTCATCCACTTCGTCGCAATACATTAATCCAATGGCTTCATGGCCTCGTTCGGCCCAATAACCGGCCAAGGGACAAAATGAAATTCGGGTATTTTTTCGCTTCCCTGAAAATTCTCTTGTTCCTTTGTAGGCGGCAAACATCGGAAAATCATAATATTGTGTAAACGTGGCCACCGTCGCTTCCAACCCCAGCGAATCTATCTTCTCCCGGATTTTCCTGCCTCTTTCTTTTCCAAATTCCCTTAATCCTTTTCTGATGATTTGACTCCCTTTTTCCTCGCCCACCGACTCTATGACCGCCTTAGCCAAATATACCAACATCATGGCCACGAATTCGGCCGATCCTTGAGCCACCTTTCCCGAGGTTTCGGATTCTTTTAACCCGCTCACGTCAGGCTCCTTTTTTTTGGATAAAACGTCCGAACGATCCGGGATCAGGCTGGTTATACCCCGGCGGCGTCGTTTCCGGACCGGTCAGGGAATGCTTTTTCTTATACGCGCCATGGCCTCTTCCAGCCGGTCCGCCGGATGGGTCAAGGCGATTCGAATATATCCCTCCCCGTATTGGCCGTACATGGATCCCGGAATCATCCAGACATTCGCTTTCTCCAAAACTTTACGGCAAAAATCGGACGAGGCATGGCCCGGGGGAACGGTGGCCCAAATGTAAAAGGTGGCCTCCGGCTTTTGCGCCTCGAGGCCGATATCCCGAAGGCCCTTCAGGACCACGTCGCGTCTTTCCTGGTACATCCGGTTACGCTCCACCATGAAATCGTCCGGGCCATCAAGGGCCGTGGCGGCGGCCAGTTGTAGAGGGTAGAATAGGCCTCGGTCCGAATGCGATTTGATCTTCTTCATGCCCGCGATGATGTCCCGGTTGCCCAGCAGCATGCCCACTCTCCAGCCGCAGCAGTTATAGGCCTTGGACAGCGAGTTGAATTCCACCCCTATTTCCCTGGCGCCTTCGAACTGGAGCAGGCTGGGAGGCCGATAGCCGTCGAAACAGATTTCCGAGTAGGGATTATCGGAAATGACGGCGACGCTGTGCCGGTGAGCCCAGTTGATCAGTTTCTTGTAGAATTCTTCCGAGGCAATGGCGGCGGTGGGATTGTTGGGATAATTGACCCAGATCATCTTGGCCTTGTCCGCCAGATCGTCCGGTATGGCCTCGAGGTCAGGCAAGAAGCCATTTTCCTTCAACAGGGGAACTTTGGCCACGACGCCCCCCGCGATCTTCACCCCGGCTTCATAAGCGGGATAAGAAGGATCAGGCACCAGGGCCACGTCGCCGAAGTCAAGCAGGCAAGTGTGAATGTTGTATAATCCTTCGGCCGAACCCAAGAGGACCAGAACTTCGGTCTCGGGATCGCATTCCACCTGAAAACGACGTTTATACCATGTCGCGATGGCTCTCTTAAGCGTCAAGGCGGGGTAAAAGCTGGGATAGTGGTGATATCGAGGGTCCAGGCAGGCCTCGGCCAGGGCTTTTCGCTGCCGCTCGGGCGGTATTACGTCAGGGTCTCCCAAGCCCAGGTTGATTACATCCTTGCCTTCCTCTTTCATCCTGGTGAGGATGACATTCATCGAGGTGCCTAAATAGCCCTCGAAATCATCGAGTCGTTTGGCTATCTTCATTTTTCCCTCTAGTGTCCTGTATTATTAATTCGAAGGCAAAAAGACTTAACATTTTCCAAGATTCGGTCAGCGCTTTTAGTCCAAACAAAGGGTTTAGGGTCTTGGTTGTAGACTTCCAGGTAGTCGTGGATGGCT
>JBFMAW010000027.1:0-100541 GCA_040755515.1 Thermodesulfobacteriota bacterium
GCCGAGGGCGATTAAGCCCCGGCCTGGGGTGAGGGTGGAACCACTTGAATTTACTTCAAGTGGCGGGAGAGGGGAAGCCCTCTCCCGCCGAGTAAAAAGTCGTTTTCGACTTTTTACGAGGTCATCAGGTATTGAACCGACGGCAGGTCAGGAGCACAAACCTTGAACCCGATCGCGGAAAAATATATTCGAAAAAGCGCGCTGCCGACCATATTCTGCCCCGGCTGCGGGCACGGCACCGTGCTTAACACCTTCCTGCGTCTCCTGGACGACCTGGGCCTTTTCGCCAATATCAACCTGGTCTCCGGCATAGGCTGTTCGAGCTGGACCCCGGTTTTCATCGACGCCGACGTAATCCACTCCCTGCATGGCCGGGCCCTGGCCGTGGCCACCGGCCTGAAGCTGGCCCAACCCACGCGCGACGTCTTCGTTTTCAGCGGCGACGGCGACTGTGTCGGCATCGGGGGCAATCATTTCATTCACGCCGCCAGGCGGAATATAGACCTGACCGTCCTCATGTTGGACAATTACATCTACGGCATGACCGGCGGTCAGGTTGCGCCGACCACGCCTCTGGGCGCCCGGACTCAGACCTCGCCCTGGGGAAATCCGGAACCTCCCTTGGATGCCTGCGCCCTGGCCGTGAGCTGCGGGGCCGCTTACGTGGCCAGGACCACCACCGCCAGGCCGGATCATTTATATAAAATGATCAAGGAAGGGTACCTCCATAAAGGATTTTCCTTTATCCACGTTCTTTCCCAGTGCCCGACCCAGGCCGGACGGTATATCCATGGTTCGAGCAGCGGCGCGGAAATGGTCCGGATGCTGAAGAATAATTCCATACCTAAGGCCAAAGCCGAGAAAATGACGCCGGAGGAATTGGCGGGCAAGTTCATTATCGGCAGGCTTCATCAAGACGACGGCCGGCCCGAATTTACCGAGACCGTTCACCGGATGATCAAATCCGCTTCTTCCAAGAAATAATGGGGTTGGCTTTGACCAGAATCGTATTCGATCCAGATAGCTGCAAGGGATGTCTGATCTGCGTGGCCATGTGCCCGAAAAAGGTCCTGGCCCTTTCGGGATCGCGTAACGTCAAAGGATATTTGGTCCCCGAGGCGGTCAGGTCCAGGGATTGCGCCGGCTGCCGGACCTGCGAAAAAATCTGCCCGGATATGGCCGTCTATCTTCTGGAGGAGACCCCATGAGAAGCGAAATCGTGTTCGCCGGTTTTGGAGGCCAAGGGGTGATCAAGGCCGCCTTGCTCCTGGCCGAGGCCGCCGGGCTGATTGAAGGAAAGGAAGTGGCCCAGACGCAGAGCTACGGCCCGGAAGCCCGCGGCGGGGCCTGTCGGTCGGAAGTTGTTATCAGCGATCGGGAGATTGATTACCTCAAGACCCTGCGAACGGACTGTTTTGTGGTCATGTCCCAACCCGCCCTGGATAAATATCAGGATAAACTGGACCCGGAAAGCAGCGTGGTCATCGCCGACACCACCCTGGTAACGAACCGGCCGCCCGGCCTGAAAAAGGTGTTTTCGGTCAGGGCCACGGAAATCGCGGAAAAGGAACTGGGGCGGTCCTTGTTCGCCAATATAATCATGTTGGGGGTTTTTGCCGGGATAACCCGTCTGGTCGCGGTCGAGTCGTTGAAGCAAGCCCTGGCCGGCAACGTGCCGGAGAAAACCCTGGCCTGGAATGTCCAGGCCTTGGATCGCGGTTTTCAAATCGGGTCCCGACTGCGTTCCAAGAGCGAATCAGGAGTCGTTTGACTCGATCCGGATGTTCTTATTATCCCCCGAGCGCTTACTGGGATAAGATGTCCTTGACCTGGGCCAGATCGTCGAGGTGATAGTCGGCCTCGAGGTCGGGGTTTTTGTACGCGGCCAGGCGGACATCGGCGGCCCGGGCGGCCCGGGCGTCCAGTTCCGAATCGCCGATGTACAGGGCTTCCCGAGCCGGAACGTTCAACCGCTTCAAGGCGAGTTCGATCATTTCGGGATCGGGTTTGGGCTGGTGGACGTCCAGGATCGAGACCACGGTGTCGAAGTAGACGCTCAGTCTGAAATGCTCGAGGAGAGGTATGATGGTGTAGCTGCGGTTGGTGCAGACCGCGGTCTTGAACCGGGGCCGGAGGTATTCCAAAAGCTCGATCAGGTGCGGTTCCGGCGTCATGAGCCGGTTGTAGGGGGCGTAGTCCACGGTCAACCGAAAGGTTTGGGCCTCGGCCCGGAGCGCTTCCGGGATGATGCGGTTGATGGATTCGTCGGTGGTGGCCATGTGGACATAGTCCACTTCCTCCGGACTCATGTCCGGCAGGCCGAACCTATGGCGGATATGGTTGTAAAAGGCTTCGTTGGCCGCGCGCGAGTCGAACATCACCCCGTCGCAGTCGAATATGACCAGACGCATCGGCACAATATTCAGCCTCTGGCTGAAGCCCGAACCTTCAGTCCCAAAATGATTCACCCGGGGATATGACGGTTGGTTCCCGCCGCTTTAACTCTTTGGAGCGGCGGGGGGCGTTTCTGGTTTGGCCGGCTGGGGCGGTTTCCCTTCCACCTGGCCGGTCAGAGTAAGCAGAAACTGGTTCATCTTGGGATCGCTGGTCTTGACCAGGGCCTTTTTGTTGAAACGCTGGCCGAGCCATTCGGGGTACACGGTTACGGAGAGGCTGATGACGCCGGTCTGGCCGGGTTTGATCGTCTGGTCAAACTTGACCAGAGTGCACCCTCAGCCTGGGTTGACGCTTTCAATGATCAGGTCGGCCTGACCTTTGTTCTGGACCTGGAAGTCATGCGTCAGCTTGGCCTCGGGTTTGACCAGACCGAAATCGAATTCGGTCTCGGTCAGGAAGACCTGGGATTGCGGCGCGGCGCCGGCTGGAGGCGCGGCCGGAGTACCGGCTTGGGGTTGACCAGGCTGGGTCTGGGCCGCCAGACCGGTCATGGCCAGGATCAGACCGGCCGCGGCTAACAAGCCTATAATCAATCGAGAGAAGTTCATAAGTGACCTCGGGTAGAGATTTCGCTAGATAATACCGCCCGCTCTCTGTTTTGGCAAGCCCGGGCATATGGTCAAGTAAACTGGTCCGGCTTTTACGGCGCCCAAATTCCCCTTGCCATTTGTGGCCGTCCCGTGAATAATCCGCGGCAAAAGGAGGGCGCCTTGGCCTACACCAGCGATTTCCTAGTTATCGGTTCTGGCATAGCCGGCTTGTCCTTCGCCCTCAAGGCGGCTCGTCATGGCCTCGTCCACGTCGTGACCAAGAAGGAAAAATCCGACACCAGCACCAACCTGGCCCAGGGCGGCATCGCCTCGGTGCTGGGCCACGACGACTCCATGGAGCTTCACCTGCAAGACACCCTGGCCAGCGGCGACGGTCTGTGTCGCGAAGACGTGGTCCGGGTGGTCGTGTCCGGCGGTCCGGAGAGAATTCGGGAACTGGAAGAGTTGGGCGTCGAGTTCACTCGGGCCAACGGTGACCAGTCCCGGCTTGAATTAGGCCGGGAAGGCGGCCACTCCCGGCGCCGGATCGTCCACGCCAAGGACATGACCGGGCAGGCCGTGGAAAAGGTGCTGCTCGAACGCGCCGAGGCCGAGCCCAACATCGTCTTTTTTGAAAACCACGTCGCCGTTGACCTGATCACCCAGTTCAAGCTCTTCCGCCGGGGCGCGGTGACCACCATGAGCAGCGAAAAGTGCTGGGGGGCCTACATCCTGGACAAGACCGCCAACACGGTCAAGACCTTCCTGGCGCGCGTGGTGGTGATCTGTTCCGGCGGTTCGGGCAAGGTCTATCTCTATACCAGCAATCCGGACGTGGCCACCGGCGACGGCGTGGCCATCGGGTACCGCGCCGGGGCCGTGGTGGCCAACATGGAATTCGTCCAGTTCCACCCGACCTGCCTGTACCATCCCCAGGCCAAGAACTTTCTCATTTCCGAAGCGGTGCGCGGCGAAGGCGGCCGGCTCCTGGACCGCCGCGGCCGGGCCTTCATGCCCCAGTATCACGAACTGGGCGACCTGGCCTTCCGGGACATAGTGGCCCGGGCCATAGACGCCGAGATGAAGAAGAGCGGCGACGACTGCGTCTTCCTGGACATCAGCCACCGCGATCCGGATTTTGTCCGGGAGCGTTTCCCCAACATCCACGCCTACTGCCTGAAACTGGGCCTGGACATCACCCGGTCACCCATCCCGGTGGTGCCGGCGGCCCATTACCAGTGCGGCGGTCTTCTGACCGACAGCGAGGGCCGGACCAACATCCGCTTCCTCTACGCCCTGGGCGAAGTGGCCGCCACCGGACTTCACGGCGCCAACCGTCTGGCCTCCAATTCGCTCCTGGAAGCCCTGGTCATAGCCCATCGCGCGGTCGAGTCGGCCCTGGAAGACCTGAAAATCCGCAACGAAAAACGCTGGCCCCTGGTGCCGGACTGGGACCCGGCCGGGGCCGAAGACAGCGACGAGGCCGTGGTCGTCTCGCACAACTGGGACGAGATCAGGCGCTGCATGTGGAATTACGTGGGCATCGTCCGCTCGACCAGCCGGCTGAAAAAGGCCCTGGACCGCATCAAGCTGATCAAGGAAGAGATCGAGGAGTATTACTGGCACTTCACCATCACCAGCGATCTGGTCGAGCTGCGGAATATCTGCGCCGTGGCCGAACTGATCATCAGCAGCGCCCTGTCGCGGAAGGAAAGCCGCGGCCTGCACTATACCCTGGACCACTCTTATAAGGACGACCAGAATTTCAAGCGGGACACGATCATCAAGCTGGGACTAGTGACGATCTGACCTTTCAGTCCGGCGCTCCGGCGGCCGATGACCTCTGCTGGTGAAGCTTGGCCGGGCGGCTGGTCAAGCTGTCCAAAGCCTCGGGAATGCGGCTGACGATCTCCGTGATCGGGGTGGCGGGCGAGGGCCGGGCCAGATGACCGGCCAGGCGGTTGGTCCGGGACGCCAGAACGGCCGCTTCTTTCAGCTCGAACCCGACGCTGACCAGGGCCGCGACCAGGCCGGTCAAAGTGTCGCCGGTGCCGCCGATGGCTTCCAGGACTTCCACCCCAGGTGAATCAATGGTCTCCAGAACGCCTGACCGGCCGGCCAGGTAATCCCGCCCGCCCTTGACCAGAAGATAACGGGCCGCGTTGTCATGCTCGTACGCCCGGGCGATCAGGTCCGGGGCGCGGTTGTCTTCGTGCAGGATGAAGCCGCGGGTGTAAAACGGATGGGGCGCCTTCTCGTCGGCCAGAAAAGCCAGTTCGCCGATATCGGGCGTGAACAGGTCGTAGGCCGGGGCCTGACCGCTCATTTTGGCCGCGTACATGAACCCGGCGTCGGCGATCAGGACCGGGCGTCGAATCATTTCCTCGATCGCGAACAGCACCTGGTTGTGCCAGTCCACGTCCGGCAGCAGATAATGGAAGGCCAGGACCGGGTAATCGGCCCGGGGCAGGTCTTCGACCAAGGCCCGGTAAAGCTTCCGGCTGCCGTCGCCCAGGCCCACGTCGCCGGCCAGATGGGCCAGGACCGGCGCCGCACCGAAATGTCGGACGGTCAGGCAGGCCGCGGCCAGCAAAGCCGGCGTCCCCCGGCCGACGCCGACTCTATGGCCGCCGATCTCGAGTTCGCCGCCCTTCAACTCGATCCGGCCACAAACCACAGGAAAAGATTGATCCGGAACGGTCCCGACCACGGCTAACATAGCTGCTTCGCTTTTTCATAGGCCAGGGCCAAGGCGTACCCGCACAGGGTATGGCCGATATCCCGCGGGTGGGGGGCCGCGGCCAGGGTCCGGCCCACCATCTCCCGGGCCAGGTAGGGCGCATCCGGACAGCCGCCGCCGGAGATATTGACGATGGTTTGGTCGTCCTTGCGGACGGTGATTTTCATGTTGGCGGCCCGGACCATCAAGTAAGCCCCGAAATCCTTGATCTGGTAAATGTCCACCGGGCTCAGCAGGGGACCGGCCACCGGGACGACCTCGAGGGGAGGCAGGCCCGCCTTTTCCAGCCGGCGGACCAGGTTCAACTCCTCGATAAGCGGAAACTCGATCACCAGGTCGCAGCCCTTCCGCATCTCCGGCGGCGGACCCATGACCCTGATCGGCCGGCCGTCGGCCTTCAAAATCTTTTCGGCCCGGATGACTTCGCTGGTGTTTTCGAAGACCAGAAAGCCCCGGCCGGCCTGATCGGCTTGGCGCTTTTCCCGGGGCGCTCTTCTTTTGAACCAGCCGAAAGGCATGGCCTCACTTTTCCAGGATGAGGCGGTAGTCGAAGCCTTCGAGGCTGATATCCCTGGTCGTCCAGCCCTGGGCTTCGGCCGCCCGGGCCACGTTCTCCCTGGCCGTGTCCGTGTTCACCAGGACCTCGATCCGGCCCCGGCCGGTCTTTTTCATTTCGTTCAAGGTCAGCAGGACCGGTTGCGGGCAGCTCAAGCCCCGCGCGTCCACTAGCGAACTCACTTGTCCACCTCCCAGGCCTTTTGTCTCATGGTGAAACCGATGAACAGGCAGACGGCCAGGCCCACGACCACGGCGGCGGCGCCGTGGGGGCCGAGCCCGTCCGGGCCGCTGGCCAGCCCGAAGTTGTGGGCCAGGGCGGCTCCGACCAACATCCCCAAAACGAACAGGGCCGCGTCGCCGTCGCCTTCGCCGGCCAGAAAGAGTTGCCGGCCGGGGCAGCCGCCGGCCAGGGCAAAGGCCAGGCCGGCCAGGACCATGCCGCTGAAGTTCCAGAAGTGCAGGGTATGGGCCACCGGCTGGCCGGTGAAACCGGGTTTGAACTGGCCCAGGATCAGGTTGACGACGAAGGCGATGACGATCAAGGCGACCACTCCGGAAAACAGGTGCGTCTGCCGGAACAGGATCAGGTCGCGGAGGGCGCCCATGGTGCAGAACCGGCTGCGTTGGGCCAGGAAGCCGATGGCCAGGCCCACGATCAGCGAGACGATGAGCGGCGCGTGCAGCGAACCCGGTCCCTTGAGGCTGTAGAAAAGGACGCCGCTTTTTTCCTGGCCCTGAATTTGGGGAAACAGGAAAAGCAAGGCCAGGAAGCCCAGCATGATCAGGGGAAACAGCCAGCCGGCCGAAGCCTGGGTTTTTTCCGACCGGCCCAGGCTGTAGCCGCTCTTGAAGAAAAGGGTGCCGATCCAGATGCCGCCGCCCAGGCCCAGCAGGCCCAGGATGGCGTTGCCGTCGCCGCCGGCCAGGCGCAGCATGGCCCGCCAGGGACAGCCCAGGAAGACCAGGGCCCCGATCATGGCGCAAACGCCCAGAATGAATCGGACCAGCGGCGCGCTGCCCGCCCGCGGCCGGAACTCCCTGAACAGAAAGGCCGCGCCCAGCGCGCCCAGAACAAAGCCGATGATTTCCGGCCGGAGATATTGGACCACGGCGGCTCGGTGCAGGCCGAGCGCGCCGGCGATGTCCCGTTCGAAACAGGCCACGCAGATGCCCATGTTGCCCGGGTTGCCGAGTTTTTGCAGCAGCGGGGCCAGAAGGCCTATGCTTGCGCCCACGGCGATGATGCCCCATCGTCCGGCGAAGAAGTTTTTCATGCTGGATCCTCCTTGGTCCTGTTGGCACTCTCGGATTCGGTCTTCGGTCTCTGGGGGCGCTTCCTTGGAGCGGCCGGCCGGGAGTTTACCAGCATGCCTCTTATGTTGTCAATAACAGTTATAAATAATCCCTATAAAAAAAACCAAAAATAAAACTTGACACGGGTAAAATGAGGTGCTAAGCAGCATATCAAAATATGGTATTTATATATCAAAATATGAAATGACTTTTGGAGCACCACCAGGCCGTTACAGGCGCGTCCAGACCCGGAGCCGGCCGGCCCCCGAACGGATGGACCGAACCGGCGACGCCTCCGGACCGGGTTGGGCCCCTGCTACTCTGTTCGGCTGGGCGACATCCGGTTTTTACGAACGGGGTCAAAGCGCTCCGTTATTTCCTAAGTCAACCAGGAGGGAAAAATGGTCCGGAAACTCATCGTCGGCTTGATCGTTCTGTCATTGGGGCTCTGGGGACTGGCCGGCCCCGGCTACACCCAGGCCCAGAAGGAGAACCTGGTCATCGCCGTGGCCGGTCCCCTTACCGGGACGAGCGCCCAGGATGGAAACGCGATCAAGAACGGCGCCGCTTTGGCCGCCGATCTGATCAACAAGAAAGGCGGCGTCAAAGGGCAAAACATCCAAATCGTCGCCGAGGACGACCGCTCCGATCCCAAAGAGGCGGCCAACGTGGCCAATAAGCTGGCCAACGACAAAAAGGTGCTGGCGGTGATCGGCCATTTCAACTCGAGCTGCACCCTGGCCGGCGCTCCCATTTACAACCGGGCCAAGGTGGTCGAAATCAGCGCCGGGTCCACCTCTCCGGCCGTCAGCCAGGCGGGGCCCTATACCTTTCGGGTCATCGTGACCGATGCTTTCCAGGGCGACTTCGTGGCCCGCTGGATGGTCAAGGAGGAAGGGCTTAAGAAGATTGCCATCCTCTACGAGAACGATGACTACGGCGTCGGGCTGAAAGACGTGATGACCAAAAAAATCGCCGCCAATGGCGGACAAGTCGCGGGTCTCGAATCGTACTATCTCGGCGAAACCAAAGACTTCACGCCCTATATCACCAAATTGAAGGCGGTCAATCCGGACGCTGTTTTCATCGCCGGCTTGTATAACGAGGCCGCCCTGATCGCCAAACAGGCCGCCGATGTAGGTTGGAACCCGGCCCTGTTCGGGGTTGATGGCATATACTCGACGGCGCTGGTTGACCTGGGCGGGAAGGCCGTGGAAGGGACGCGGGTGGCCGGTTTCTTTCATCCGGCCCTGGCCGATCCGGTCGTCCAGCAGTTTGTGCAGGACTTCAAGGCTAAATACAACAAGGAGCCGGGAACCTACGAAGCCTTTGGTTACGACGCCATGCTGGTCCTGGCCGCGGCCTTGGAAAAGGGGGGAACCAACCGGGAGGCGGTGAAGAATTGCCTGACCACCCTCAAGGGTTTGAAAGGCGTGACGGGTCTCAACTCCTTTGACGAAAACGGTGACGTGGTCAAGGACCCTTACAAGCTCATCGTGCGCGGCGGCAAGTTCCAGCCCTATAAAAAGTAATACCGTCGTCCTGGAGCCAGGGGCGCGATCTTTCGTCCTCCTGGCCCCACCTTCAAGGTGATTATGGAACTGTTGGCTCAGCAGATCATAAACGGTCTGGTAATAGGGCTGATCTACTCGCTTATCGCCCTGGGATACACGATGGTCTTCGGCATCTTGGGTTTCATCAACTTCGCCCACGGCGACGTGTTCATGCTGGGGGCCTTTCTTGGACTGACCCTGATGGGCACGGGCGCCTTCAGTTTCACCACCGCCCTGATCGGAGCCATGATTCTTACCGCCGTGGCCGGCGTATTCATCGAATACGTCGCGTACCGGCCCGTACGCCGGTTCGGCCGGGGATTCGAGGACGCCATGCTGGTAAGCGCCATAGGGGTATCAATCTTCCTGGAGACGCTGGCTCAGGTTATCTGGGGAACCGAGACTCATCCCCTGGGCCAAACCGTGGCCAAAGAGGTCTACCGCCTGGGCGGGCTTTATTTTTCCTCGATGCAGGGCCTGATCTTTCTGGTGGCCGCGGGTCTGATGGTGCTCCTCCATTTATTCGTCACCAGAACCGTGACCGGCATGGCCATGCGGGCTACGTCCCAGGATATGCGGGCCGCCCGTCTCATGGGGATAGGCGTCAACCGCGTGGTGAGCGTGACCTTCGCCATCGGCTCCGTTCTGGCGGCAGCGGGAGGAATGATGGTCGGAGCCTATTTCGACGCGGTCTATCCCTTGATGGGCTGGACGGCGGGGATAAAGGCGTTCACCGCCGCCGTGCTGGGCGGTATTGGCAGCATCCCCGGCGCCATGTTGGCCGGGGTGATCATCGGGGTCGCGGAGACGCTGGGCGCCGCCTATATTTCATCGGCCTTTCGGGATGGCTTCGCCTTTCTCATTCTGATTCTCACGCTGCTGTTCCTCCCTTCAGGGTTATTTCGCGTCAGCGGGGGAGAGGGCCAAGTATGACGAAACACCGTTTGGTGGCCGTAACCCTGCTGGCCGCGGTCCTCACACCTCTGCCCTATCTGGTCACTGATCCTTACTTGATACATCTCATCATCATGTTGGCCATGTATATGATGCTGGCCGTCAGCGTGGACATCATCTACGGCTACGCCGGGCAATTGAATCTCGGTCAAGCCGCTTTTGCCGCCGTGGGGGCTTATATCACCGCCCTGCTTATGCTTCGCCTGCAAGTCTCCTACTGGCTGGCCATGCCTCTGTCAGGAGCGGGGGCGGCGATTTTAGGCTTGTTTTTAGGGATTCCGACCCTGCGCCTGCGCGGTCTCTATTTGGGTATTGCCACCATGGGCTTCAGCGAAATCGTCCGTCTGTCTTTGCTGACCTGGACTGATTTGACGCGAGGACCCATGGGGCTGCCGGGCATCCCCGCGCCCACTATCGGCTCTTATATCCTGGAGAGCAAAGCGGCTTATTACTATCTGATTCTGATGTATCTTATAATGACCCTCATTACCATTCAACGCTTGGTTGATTCGCGGATAGGGAAGGCCTGGCTCGCCATACGCGAGGACGAGACGGCGGCGTTGGCCATGGGTATCAATACCGCCAGGTACAAAGTCCTGGCCTTCACCCTGGGGGCTTTTTTCGCCGGAATCGCCGGCAGCTTTTATGCGGTCTATATCTCCTTTGTTTCACCTGACGCCTTCAAAATGATGGATTCTTATCTGATCTTCGCCATGCCGGCGGTAGGCGGCATGGGAACGACGGCCGGACCCTTGCTGGGAGCATTGATTATTTACCTCTTGCCGGAAGTCACCCGCGCTTTCGCCGATTATCGCTTGTTATGGGTGGGGGCTTTGTTGGTTGTGGTCATGGTGCTCCAGCCGAAGGGCGTGCTCGGCGGGCTGGCGGCGATTACTGAACGATTCCATCTCGAAAGACGTAAGATATTGATTAGTTAAACCGGAGTGGTATATGCCCCTCCTCGAGCTTAAGAATATCACCAAACGTTTCGACGGGCTGGTGGCCGTGTCCGAGGTGAGCTGTGCCGTGGAACCAGGATTGATTTTCGCCCTCATTGGTCCCAATGGCGCCGGTAAAACCACGGTTTTCAACATGTTGACCGGAATGACCGCCATCACCTCCGGTCAAGCCTATTTTAAGGGACTGGAGCTGAATTCGCTACCTCCCTACCGGGTAACGGAATTGGGCCTAGGTCGAACTTTTCAGAACATCCGTTTGTTCAACAGAATGAGCGTCCTGGATAACGTGATCGTGGGCTTCCATTGCCGCACGCGAACCGGCCTGGCGGGAGCCCTTTTAAAGCTCGGGTCAGCCCGCCGGGAGTGGACGGAAACCCGGATGAAAGCCATGGAACTGCTGCGCAGATTCGGGTTGGACGGGGTGAAGGATGAATTGACGGGCAACCTGCCCTACGGCCAACAACGAGGTTTGGAAATCGTCCGCGCCCTGGCCACCGCGCCGGATTTGTTGTTGCTTGATGAACCGGCCGCCGGCCTGAATATCGCGGAGACGGAAGTCCTGATGCGTCAGATTACGGCGCTCCGCGACGAACTGGGCAAGACGATTCTATTGATAGAACACGACATGAAACTCGTCATGGGCATCTCCGATCATATTGTCGTTCTTGACCACGGTTGTAAAATCGCCGAAGGAGCCCCGGCCAATATACAGACCAACGAACGGGTGATCGAAGCCTATCTGGGCTCAGGTTTCAGGAAAACGCATGCTGGGCATTAAGGATGTTCATGTCCGCTATGGAAAAGCTCACGCCCTGAAGGGCGTGAGCGTGGCGGTGAGCGAAGGAGAAATCGTCGCGCTGATCGGGAATAACGGAGCGGGGAAAACCACTCTCTTGAACACCGTTTCGGGGCTGATACGCCCTGCTTCCGGTGACATAGTTTTCGAAGCCACGAACGTCCTGGGCGCCTCCGCCGAAGCCATCGTGAGACTTGGCCTTCTGCATGTTCCCGAAGGGCGTCACATTTTTGCCCGCCTGTCCGTGCGCGAGAATCTGCGATTGGGCGCCTTTGTCCGTAACGGCGACCTATCCGCCGATTTCGATCGGGTCTTCGGACTTTTTCCCATCCTCAAAGAAAGGGCCAAACAACCGGGAGGGACATTGAGCGGGGGAGAACAACAGATGCTGGCCTTGGCCAGAGCCCTCATGGCCCAGCCTAAAATGCTTCTGCTGGACGAACCATCCCTTGGCTTGGCGCCGGTCATGGTCGAAAAAATCTATCGGACCATCGTCGAGATTCACCAACAGGGTACGCCGGTGCTTCTCGTCGAACAAAACGCGTTCTTAGCCTTGAACACCGCCCACCGGGCTTATGTGATCGAAACAGGAAATATCGTCCTGTCGGGGCCCGCTTCTGAATTGCTCGCGAACCCCGCTGTCCAGAAGGCGTACCTGGGTGGGCTCTAAACCGTGACCTGTTTTGATCGGTTACCCACCGAGGAAAACACCGGCGCACAGCGATGATCATCGGAAAAATCGGCGGACTATCGACTGGCTAATTAAAAAGGACATTGACTGGACATGATTGAAAAAAACCGATCTTTTCGGGAAGCCACCTCTCCCTGGGCCACAAACATCCACCATATGGTATCCGGTAATGTTCCTACATTCTTAGGTGCTCAACCGATAAAGGATCCGGGGACCATACGGGACTTTGATGTGGTTGTCGCCGGCCTGCCCTGGGAGGGAACCAATACCTGGGGTTCTTATTCCGGATGCGAGCAGACGCCGAAGGCCTGCCGGCTGGCCTCGTTGCGTTACGGTTCGGGGTATCTGCCCGAATATGACGTGGAGGTCATGAACAGTCTGATAATCGGTGATTTGGGCGATCTGCCGGTTCATTCCACCGACGTGGCCAAGACCTTCGCCGCCTTCGAAGAGGCGGCCGCCAGGGTATTCGCCGCCGGCGTTTTTCCGTTGTTTTTCGGGGGCGATCACGCGGTGACCTTCCCTATATTGAAAGCCCTCTCGACGCAAAGACCCGGACGGATCGGCGTTCTCCACTTTGACGCCCATTTTGACAACGCCGGAGAATATGACGGCGATTCATTCGCCCGATGCTGCCCCCTTCGGAGGATCGCGGAATTGCCGGACATGGACCCGGCCAAGATAGTCCATATCGGCATCCGTGGTCCACGCAACGCGCCCAGCCAAATGCATTATGCGCGCGAAAAGGGAATCCCGGTATATACGATGAAGGATATTCACCGCCTGGGCCTGCCGGTGGTTCTGTCCGCGGCCCAGGAAATCGCCGCCAACGGGACCGATGGTTACTATGTCACCGTTTGTAGTGATATAATGGATCAAGCCTCTAATCCTGGCGGCCCCATTGACTTCGGCGGATTGAGTTCGGGCGATATGTGCGAGGCTCTTTTCACTCTCGGCCGCGGTCGGATACTTGGTCTGGACTTGGTGGAGGTCTACCCGCGTCTGGATGTCCGGGAGGTTTCCATTCACTTGCTGGTTTGGTTGGCTATCTACGCTCTGGCCGGCCTGGCCACTCGGCCCCGGTCCGGGCTCTAGACCGTTTCCATCCAGAAGAGACGGACGGCGTTGGTCGTTAGGAATTCAGTCAATTGACCATCTCATCCTCGAGGTAACCTCAATCACCGGTATCAGGGAGAGCGGTGGCCAATTTGTCCAGGAAGGTGTCCGAACCGATCATGGATTTTAAGAACAAATCGCTGGCCAAAGGCTTGAAGGTGCTGGAATTGCTCTGCGAGCATCAGGAGCTGACCGTGTCGCAGTTGTCCGAGTGCCTGGACCTCAACAGGGTCACCGCGCACCGATATCTGGCCGCCTTACGGGAATTGGGCTATGTGCTGATGAACTCAAAGGGGAGATTTTACCTGACCAGCAAAGTCATGGGCCTGGGTTTGAGGCTGGCCGATCGCTTTGAAATACGAAATATTGCCCGCAAGCACATGATCGCTCTTTGCACCACTTTCGGCGAGACCGTCAACCTCGGTCATTGGGACGGCCGGAGCCTCATGCTTCTGGATAAAGTGGAAAGCCAGGAAATACTTCGCTTGAACGCTCCCCTGGGAGTCAGCCTGCCGGCCTATTGCACCGCCTCTGGAAAAGCGATTCTGGCCTTCATTCCCGAGATGGAATTGGTGGAATATTTTAAGACGGTGAATTTGGAGTCATTTGGACCCAACACCATCGTTTCCGTAAAACAACTACGAAGCGAACTTCAGGTGGTGCGCCGCCAAGGCTACGCTCTCGAGGACGAGGAACTCACCGTGGGTCTGAGTTGTGTGGCCGCTCCGGTGGTGGACTACCGGGGTTATCCCTCTTACTCGTTGAGTGTGGCCGGTCCAAAAGCCCGGATAACCAGTGAATTAGTATCGAAGATCAAGGACGATCTTATCCAACACTGCCATGATTTGTCCGTTGAACTGACGTCATATTAGCAGATCATTTCGTCTGGATTCAGGGAGTATCCATGTTCGCCGATTTAGAACAAGCCCAAAGCTATATCCAGGATAAACAGATCAAAATGATTGATCTCAAATTCAGCGACCTGGCCGGGCGATGGCACCACGTCACGGTGCCGGCCGGCCGGTTCGACGAAAAACTGATGCGCGACGGTGTCGGTTTCGACGGCTCGGCGGTGGGATTGAAATCGGTCAAAGCCGGCGACCTGGTGTTATTGCCCGACCTGGCCACGGCCTTCCGCGATCCGTTCTGGGAAGTGCCGACTTTAAGTTTTATTGGCTCGGCTTTCGAGGCCGACACGAAAATGGCCTTCGCTCGAGATCCGCGCCATATTGCCCTCCGCGCCGAGGAATATATGAAGGTCCTGGGGGTGGCCGACGAGAGCCGGTGGGGGCCGGAATACGAATTCTATATTTTCGACAGCGTGTCTTATGAAAACGGAGTCAACGCGGCTTCGTATCGCCTGGACAGTGTCGAGGCCGATTGGCGCAGCGCCAAAGGCGGCCATGGTCACCTGATTCCGCGCCACGGTGGGTATCACGCCATCCCCCCCAAAGATCAACTGTATAATCTTCGCGGCGAGATGACCATGGTCCTCGAGGAAATGGGCGTCGAGGTCAAGTATCATCATCACGAGGTGGGCGGCCCGGGCCAATGCGAGATCGAGACGCCGATGATGGGATTGCTACGGAGCGGCGACGTGACCCAGATCATTAAATATGCCACCAAGATGGTGGCGCACCGTCGAGGGCAGACGGCCACCTTTGTCCCCAAGCCGTTGTTTGGCGAGGCCGGCAGCGGAATGCACTTCCACCAGCACCTTCTTAAGAATGGCCGGAATGTCTTTTACGACCTCGCCGGTTACGGTAAATTGAGTCAGACGGCCCTAGGGTATATCGGCGGCTTGTTGTATCATGGCGGGGCGGTCCTGGCCTTCACCAATCCTTCCACCAACTCGTATCGCCGGCTGGTGCCAGGCTTTGAAGCGCCGGTCAATGCATTCTTCAGCCTGGGTAATCGCAGCGCGGCCATTCGCGTACCCAAGTATGCCGATCAACCCGAAACGGCCCGCTTCGAATTCCGGCCGCCCGATGCCACCTGTAACATTTACCTGGCTCTGGCCGTGCAGTTGATGGCCGGCCTGGACGGCGTCAAGAAACAAATGAACCCAAGCGAATTGGGCTTCGGACCGATCGATCAGAACATCTTCCAGTGGACTGACGACCAGCGCCGAGACATCAAGGCCCTGCCATCATCCCTGCTCGAAGCTCTGAGCGATCTAGAAGGAGACTACGAATTTCTGCTGGCCGGCGGAGTATTCGATGAGGGACAGGTGGCCGAATGGGTAAAGATCAAGTCTGAGGAATATTACGGTGTACGTAATCGGCCGCACCCATACGAGATGGCCTTGTATTTCGATGTATGACCTTCAAGGCCATAAGCGCCTTCATTGCGTTTCCAGTCGCCGATAATTGAATGGTTGATTCGCCTTAGCCCGAAAACCTTGACAGCCTTGCGCGGGATATCATATAGTTACCTGTATAAGATCGGAGGCGAGCGCCATGTTCCCATCAATCTTCGAGTGGGATTGGAGTCTGGGCCGGCTCATATTCATGGGGCTTTTGTACCTGGTCCTGGCCGCCATCGGCCTGGGCTTGACCGTGGCCCTGGTCAAGACCATGATAAGCCTTAAAGGCGGCGCCCGCCCCGGCGGCCAGGCCGGGCACTAGCGCTTTTTTATACCAGGTCATCAACCACCGAAACCAGACCCCTCTGACTACTTCAATCAGAACCTTTTTCTGACCAAGACCGGAAGATGGACAAGACCGATTTCAGCCGTATCAGAACCAGGCTGGGCAAGTCTCAGAAGCAGATCGCCCAACTCCTGGGGCTCTCGGTCAAGGCCGTTCAGAGTTTTGAACAGGGTTGGCGGAAGATTCCCTTATACGTCGAGCGGCAGATGTTGTTTCTGCTGGCCATGAAAAAAGGACTAAAAAGAAAACCCTGCTGGGACCTCCAGGCTTGCCCGGCCGAAACCCGCGAGAAATGTCCGGCCTGGGAATTCAACAGCGGCCGTCTCTGCTGGTTCGTCAACGGCACGATCTGTCAGGGTGAGGTTTTAACAACCTGGCAAAAGAAGATGGAATTGTGCCGGCGCTGTCAAGTCTTCCGGCTGCTGCTTCAACCGGAAGAATAACCTCACCAAAGGAGCAGGACCATGAATGGCGATGCGATCCGGAAGATCAAGACATCCCTCACCAGTCTGCTTCGGGTGGCCCAATCACTTTGGCCCATCTTGGGCAACGCCGCCCGCTCGGGACAACTCCTGAAGCCGCAATGCCTGCTGACGAATCCCGACCCTGACATACTTTGTGAATATGACGTCAAAATCCTCGTAGAAGACGGGTTTCATTTGACGGCTAACATTTTCCGCTCGCGTCGGGCCAACGGGATGGGTGTGGCCGTTCCGGTCATCATGTGCGCCCATCCGTATGACAACCACCTGATCCCAGCGTTGGGGCGAACGCCTTTGAAGGGGGCGCCACGGCAATATCGCCTCATTCCGCAGACAGGCCGCCCGTCCTTTTCGACGCTGACGAGTTGGGAATCTCCCGATCCGAATTTCTGGGTGCCGGCGGGCTATGCGGTGGTGAACCTGAATCTGCCTGGATACGGCGGCAGCGAAGGGCCTGCCACCATATTTTCAGACCATCAGGCTAAGAGCTATTACGAAGCCATCGAATGGGTCGCTCGGCAACCTTGGTGCACGGGTAAAATAGGTTTGAGCGGCGTCAGCTTCTTGGCCATTACCCAATACCATGTCGCGGCCTGTCGCCATTATGGCGGGCCGCCGCCTTCCCTGCGCTGCATATCGCCCTGGGAAGGGTTCACCGACATGTACCGAGACATGTGCTACCCCGGGGGCATGGGCGACGAGGGCTTTGGGCCGTTCTGGTGGATCACGGAAGTCAAACCGGCCCTCAGCGGCACGCCGGAGGATTTTATCCGGGACAACGGCGCGCTGCCGATGGATTTGTTGCCACGGCACCCATTCTTCGACGAGTTCTGGAGGGAGAGGACGCCCGAGTTGGAGAAGATTGATCTGCCCATGTTGGTGTGTGCCTCTTTTTCCGATCATGGGTTGCACAGCGTCGGCTCGTTTCGCGCCTTTATGAAGGTCAAGTCCGAGCATAAATGGGTCTACACGCATCGGACGGGCAAATGGGATGCCTATTACTCACCGGAGGTTCTGCAACTCACCAAGGCATTCATGGATTGTTTTCTGAAAAATGACTCCTCCAGCGGTTTTCTCGACACGCCGCCGGTCAGACTGGAGGTCCGGTCCAGCCGGGACGTGATCCACGAGGTGCGTTACGAGCAGAAATGGCCGCCGCAAAGAACCCGCTACAACCGGCTGTTTCTCGAGGCGAATCCCAAACGACTGGCGTGGCAGCCAGCGGCGCGCGGAGAAGTGCTCTATCCCGCGCGCAAAGGCCGCGCGACCTTCGAGGTCCGCTGGGTCGAAGACACGGAACTCTCGGGCTACATGAAGTTGCGCCTCTGGGTGGAGGCGCGGCCGGCGGAGGGCGACGTCTCGCCCGCGCCCGATGACATGGCCATCTTCGTGGCGATCAATAAATTGGACCAACGGGGCCAAACCGTGCCCTTTTTCGGCTCCATCGGCAACAAGAAAGACATGGTGACGCGCGGATACTGTCGAGTGTCGCGGCGGGAATTGAATCCGGTGGAATCAACCGAGTGGCATCCCGTCCTGACCGGCACCTCACACCGGCCGCTGCGACTGGGCGAGGTCGTGGCCGTGGAGATCGAACTTTATCCCAGCAGCACGTTTTTTGCCGCGGGCGAAAGCCTGCAACTCATTATTTCGTCCGACGAGATTATCCCGTCGCCGCCGTATCGCAAGCAGGTGAGCTACAATCGCGGCCTCCATGTCATCCATTGCGGCGGTGCCCATGACTCCCATTTGTTGATACCGGTGATCCCGGCAGCGGGCTAGCTCCTCTCACGAAGCCCAGGCGTTGCCTCCAAGAAAGGAATGAACGATGAATGCCAATCGATCCCCAAATTCCTAGGACGGTTGAGCTACCGACAGGTCATTTGGCTGGCGCCGCTCGCTTATGCGGTTCATATCCTCGAAGAAGCCCCGAATTTTCCCGCCTGGACGAGCCGGCATTTCACCGGCGGCTTCACGACGGCTCAGTTCGTCAAGAACAATCTGATCGTGATGGCCATATTGATCGCCCTGACGATCCTGGCCAGCGCCCATTCCCGGCGCTGGACGATCCTGCTTCATTTCTTTCAACTATACGGCGGCATCTTTCACAACGCGCTGTTCCATATCGCCGCGGCGGCCTGGCTCGGTGTCCTTTCGCCGGGATTGATCAGCGCGATCCTGCTATATGTGCCGCTGACGTACCGCGTGACTATACTGGGCTGGCGCGAAGGACGGCTTCCCCAGGGGCCGGCCATGGCCGTCTTTGTTCTGGCCGGACTGGCCCAGTCCTTGTTCGTCTATTCTCAACTCTTCACTACGGCCTTCCGACTCTGAATCGGAGCGGCCCCGGCGCAATCAAGTCCGAAATGTACGGCGGCTTTGGGGGCATTCGGTTACACTATCTCGCCCCCGCCCGCAGCGGCTCGTTCCGGCCCAGGGGCCGCGCGACCTGGTGAAGCCGCCGCCCGGTGATTCAAAAGATCACTTGACCCAACTACCACACTGTGGTATATATTTCCTTGGAAGGCCCGGTTGCCGCCCGGACCGGTTTCCCCTCCTGGCGGGCCGGCCATTAACCCCTACCCCGAGGGAGGTGGGTCATGGAAAATAAGGAATCGAAATTAACCAGAATCCTGGTGGCCGCACCCATCACCGGCGTCATCTGCCTGGTCGGCCTGGTCTTCCTCTTCCTGGGTTTTACTTTTCTACCGGTAATAGGGGCGCTGCTAGGATTGGCCATCATAAGCTTCGGCTGCGCGGCCGGCATCAGAATTTTGCAGGGTCCGGCCGGCCGGGAAGAAATGGAAAGAACCGCCTTGGCCAGCCTCACCCGGACCCCGGATATTATAAGAGCCGGGCTGGCCGGTTGCTCTGGCAGCGCCGGCTATTTCCTGGAGTCGAATGCTCCTTTCACCGGTCCTGAATCGGCCCGGCCATCCGATCCGAGCCTGGCCCGAGCCTCCTAATCAGGCCGTCGGTCTCCAGGAGCAGTTTCTTCGAACCGGAATTTCGTCTGTTCGTCGCCCCTCTTTTGTCCGGACCTCATCCTCACCCTCTTCCGTTTCGCCGCCGTCGGCCCACCTGAACAGGCCCAGCGAGCGGTTTGTTAGCGGAAGCTTCTCTATTATCCTCGAGGCTCCGTTCTTTTTATCCGGTCACTCTGAAAGGGATTATGACTTGAAATATCCCGCGAAGGGCATTTTAATGGGTGACCCCGGCCAAGTTTTCGGGGCCCGGAAGAGGCCTGGCTTGAAGTTCAGGTCGAGGAACCGGGTCTCGCGGGAGAAACAGACATCCGGAGCCGAACATGCCTTTCGCCAATCTGCACACCCACACCCTGTGGTCGGACGGGCTGATCAGCGCCGGCCGTTTATTGGACCACGTCCTGGCCCAGCCCGGTCTCGAGGTCTTCTCCCTGAACGACCACGACAGTCTGTCCGGTCTGGAACCATTGTTCCGGGCCATGAACAAGAAGCGTGAACAAGGACGGACGACGCCGCGATTCCTGCCCGGCATCGAATTGACCCTGGAAGAACCGGCCGCCCGGCTCATCGTCCACCTGTTGGGTTACTTCCCCTGGCTCGACCAGGACAACCATCGTGACGGTCTGGCGCGGATTGACGCGGTCTTGGGGGATTACTGCCTCTTGCGCTGCCGGATGAGGGGCGTGCGGGACGTGGACGCCCGGGTCGACGAGGCCTTCCGTCTTAACCTGGATGGGCTGGCCGACCAATATTCTTCACCCGATGAGGTCAAGCGCATCGTGCGCGACCTGGCCGCCCGGCGACACGCCGCCCTTTACACCGAGGAAGCCAAAAACGGCGACGTGATCGCTCATCCCATACCCTTGACCTATCAGGCCTTGATCGAAGCCTGGGAGGATTTATTGCCGGCTTCCAGTCAGGAGAGAATCAGGCTCTATGTCCTGAGGCCCATGGAGAATCGAAGAAAGAAGCTGGCCGGATTGTTAATGGAACAAGACGGGCTGTCGGACGTCGAGGCCGGCCGGGTCGCGCAAAACCTGCAGGGCAGCCTTTACACTTTCCAGCGTCCCTCGACCGATTTCCTCGCCCCCCAGCAGGGCCTGGACCTGCTCAAACGGGCGGGCGCCGTAGTCTTCCTGGCCCATCCGGCCGTGGACCACGCCCAGGTCTCGTACGATGACTTTGACCGGGCCGTGGCCCGGCCCTTGATCGAGCAAGGCCTAAACGGCTTGGAAGTGTATTACCCTTACGATCGGACCTATAGACAGGAGGCCATTGATCGTTATGGTCAAATGGCCCTGGATCACGGCCTGCTGGTGTCAGGAGGCACCGATTATCACGGCGACGGTCGCACCCGCCTGGATGAGGTTCCGCTAGCCCTGGAACACGCGGACAGGATATTCAACTTTCCGGATTACGATGGGCCGCCTCGGCGCCCAGGTCAAAGCATTTGAGGTTGGCTTCCACCCAGGCCTTCTTGGACCCGTCGGCTACGGCCCGGCGCAAGGCGCCGGGCTGGAGGGGCAGTTCCAGGGACGCGCTCAGCGCTCCCAAAAGGACCATGTTGACGCCCAAGGGGTTCCGGGCCTGACGGGCCAGCTCCATGGCCTCGAAGGCGACCAGCCTTTTGACCCGTTCGGAGATCAGCTTCAGGATGAGGTCCAACTCGGGATACTCGCCCTGGCCGATGGCCACGGTGAAAGGCGGAAGCTTGGACGTGGAAGTTATGACCGTGGTGTCCGCGTTGGCTTTGCCCAGGGCCCTCAAGGTCTCGAGCGGCTCGAAGCCGACGATGGCGTCGGCTTCGCCGGGCGAAACAATGGGACCGCGGGCCTGACCCATGACCACGGCGGACTCCACCACGCCGCCCCGCTGGGCCATGCCGTGTATTTCGTTGACCTGGACCGCCAGGCTCGAGGCCAGGGCCGCCTCCCCCAGAATCCTGGAGGCCAGGAGATTGCCCTGTCCGCCCACGCCCACGAAGATTATCCGTTTGGTTGCCATGGTCAACTCCTACTTCTTCCTGGGGACGATGGCCCGTTCGGGGCAGACCTGAACGCAGACGGCGCAGCCCAGACAAAGGTTTTCGTCGATGGCCGCTCTTTCTCCGTCCAGGTAAAAGGCCGGGCAGGCGAACTCGTTGATACAGACCCGGTGACCGCGGCATTTGTTCCGGTCAACCGTGAAGACCGGCGGCTTGGTTTTCTGGAATCGCCGGCCATAGAGCGGGCAAATTTCCTGGGAGTCGATCACCGACAGGCCGGGAAAGGCCAGGGCCTTGGCCGCCTCCTCCTGGGTCTTTTTCAGGTTCCGCGGTTTGACCACGGTCACGTGTTTGACGCCGAGACCCTTGACCGCGCTGACGATGTCCACCTGGGTTTGCGGCAGTCCGGCCAGGGCGGTGTCCAGGCCGGGGTGGGGCTGGTGCCCGGTCATGGCCGTGGTGCCGTTGTCCATGATGACCAGGGTGAAATTATGGTTGTTGTGCAGGCCGTTGACGAGTCCGGTGAGCCCGGAATGGAAGAAGGTCGAGTCGCCGATGAAGGCCACGATCTTACGGTCCAGGACCTGGGCAAACCCGCAGGAGGAAGACGCTGATGACCCCATGCCGATCTGGAAGTCGGCCATGAACAGCGGCGGCAGAATGCCCAAGGTGTAACAGCCTATGTCGTTGGGGAACACGGCCTCCGGATCGACCGCTTTTTTCAAGGCGTAATAGGTCATGCGGTGGGGGCAGCCGGGGCAGAGGTTGGGCGGCCGGTTGGGCAGGGCCGGCACCGCGGAAGTATCCACCGGTTCGGGGCCGCGATAGGGCACTTCGAAGAACCTGGCCAGCGTTTTCCGGACCAGGGCCGGCTGATATTCGTACAGCCTCGAAAACAGGTTCGGATGCTTGCCCTTGATGGGCAGGGTCAGGCCGTGGTCCTGGGCCAGGGCCTTGACCTCCTTTTCAATGACCGGTTCTAGTTCTTCCGCGATCAGGACCTTTTCCTTGCCTTCGAGGAAGGACAGAATCAAGCGGTCGGGCAGGGGATGGGTCCAGCCCAGCTTGAGCAGGCTGGTCTGGTCCTGGATGCCCAGGTCGTTGACGGCGTCCAGGACGTAGTTGAAGGCCACGCCGTTGGCGATGACGCCCCACGGCCCTTGGCCGATGACCTGGTTGTAGGGCGATTGATTGCTTATCTCCCGGGCTTGAGCCTCCTTGTCCAACAGGACCTGGTGCAGCCGCCGGGCCACGGCCGGCAGCGGCACCAGGTCAAAAGGCGCCTTGACGAACTCGCCCCGGAGCACGGGCTTTCTGATCGGCCCCAGCCTGACCGGACCGCGGGTGTGGGCCAGCCGCGTGGTCGAGCGCAGAATGACCGGCAGTTTCAGCTTTTCCGACAGGTCGAAGGCGTAAACCGTCAGGTCCTTCATCTCCTGGGCGTCGGTCGGTTCGAGCATGGGCAGGTCGGCCAGGCGGGCGTAGTAACGGTTGTCCTGCTCGTTCTGGCTGGAAAACATGGACGGGTCGTCGGCGTTATAGATGACCATCCCGCCCTTGACGCCCAAGTAGGCCAAGGTCAGGAGCGGGTCCGCGGCCACGTTCAGGCCCACGTGCTTGAACGTGGTCATGGCCCGGACCCCGGCCACGGCCGCGCCGGCCACGGCTTCCAGGGCCACTTTTTCGTTGACCGCATATTCGAAGTGGAAGCCGGCCTCCTGGAATATCTGAAAAAAGGCGTCCGGAACCTCGGACGAAGGCGTGCCGGGATAGGAACTGGCGAAGGCCAGGCCGGCCTCGAGGGCGCCCCGGGCAATGGCTTCGTTGCCCAGCAGAAGCATGGTCCGGCCCGGTTCATCGGTCATGAGTTCAAGCATGGCCACTCCTTGGTTGGAAAAATAGGAAGCGTTGATTCATTTGGAGGTCAAACGCGGCCGGTGGTCCGATCGGGCCTCGCTGGTGGTTCAAGGTCTAGGGGTTCAATTCCCGCTCGTGGGGGAAGACCGGAAGGTAGCGGTAGGACAGGGCCAGGATAAGGCCGCCGTACCCGATGACGGCCAGGGCGATGGACCATTCCTGCCAGGTGGGCAGGTAACCGTGAAACGGCTCGAACGGCAGCACGGGGCAGGCCAGGGTCACGATGGTCTGGACGAAGCGATTGAGCACGATGCCGGCGCAGGTCAGGAGGCAGCCGAGGGTCAGCCAGCCTTCGCTTTTACGGACTGACTCGAGATTGAGCATGACGGCCGGCAGCAGGCCTAGTACCCCCAGTTCGAAGATCAGGGTCCACCAGCCGTAAGGGCCCTCCCGGTAGAAATCGCCGACATAAAAGCCCGCGTCTTTGGCCAGGCCGCCGGCCCAGGCGGCCGTATCAATGATCTTGAGTATTATGTAAACCGCCAGCAGGCGCGCGGAAATTTTGGCCAGGAGTTGCTTGGCCTCGTCCTTGACCAACCTCTTGCGTCCGATCTTCTCCAGCAGGCTGGCGATTAAAAGGGTGAAACACGGTCCCGAGGCTATGGAGGACAGGATGAACAGACCGAAGGTGGTGGGCCAGATATAGAACATGGCCCGGCCGGCGTAAGGCCGGGCGTACATCACGCCGAAAAGGCCGCCCAGCGAGCCTTGATGGAAGAAGGACAGAAAGGCGCCGGTGGCGGCGAAGACGAACATGATCTCGTGCAGGTGGTGGGCGAAGAAACCGAATTCGGGTATGGCGTTGAGCTTGCGGTTCTCCAGTATGTTGGGCAGATATTCGATGGTCAGCACGATCAGATAGCAGGTGATGCAGAAGGAGACTTCGGTCAGCATGGAATGAATGTTGGCGTGCCAGAAGATGAACCAGCCCCGCAGCGGCTGGCCGATGTCGATCCCCAGCATGGCGATGGCGCCGGAGTAACAGATGAAGCCGACGATGACCGCCAGGTTGAGTATGGATTTCAGTTCTTTCCGGCCGATGATGTAGGTGAGGAAGCCGGTGAAGAAAGCTCCCGCGCCCAGGGCGATGACCGACAAGTCGAAGACGATCCAGACTCCGAAGGCGAAATAGTCGTTCATGCCGGTCTGGTTCAACCCCACGATGAGGCAGTAAAAAGCGCCCAAGCCGCCGAAGCCCAGCAGGGCCAGCCAAGGCAGGAGCCAGAAGTAGAAATTGCCGAAGCTGGTTCTTCGAAGTCCTTCCGGAATCAGTCTCGAGTCCATGCCGACACCTCTTTAATGGCCGCGTCTTTTGGGCACGTGGAGAGAGTTGTCCGCTTGTTGCCGTATCCAGTCCTGGGTGGAAAGATAGTAAACCTTGGGTGCGGTCCCGAGTTTCTCCAGCAGGCGGAAGGCGTCCTTTTTTCTCTCCTTCAACAAACGGTGAACCCGATGCTCGGGATTGTTCAGGTCGCCGAAGACTATGGCGCCGGCCGGACAGCTTTGGGCGCAGGCGGTCTGGTAGTAGTCTTCCGGAATCTTGCGTTCGCCTTTCAAATAAACCCTGTCCTTGGCCGCCATGAGCCGGTGGTGGCAGAAGGTGCACTTTTCCACCACGCCGCGCATGCGCGGGGCCACGTCCGGGTTCAGGGCCGCGGTCATCTGCCGGACGTGGGGCTGGTACAAGGGCCAGGGGTCGAACCAGTTGAAGTACCGCGCGTGATAGGGGCAGGCGGCCACGCAGTACCGGCAGCCGATGCAGCGGGTCGTGATCTGGCTGACTATGCCGCCGATTTCATCCTTGGTCGTGGCCGTGGGCGGGCAGACCGAGACGCAGGGCGTATGGTGGTCGCAGTGCATGCACGGCCGGGGCAGGTAGGCCAGCCTGGTGTTGGGGAACGGCTCGCCGTTCTCCAGCCGGTAGACCCTCATCCAGGTTATGGACCTGACCTTGTCGCTTTCGTCCTCGAGGACGTAGACGTTGTTCTCGGCCTGGCAGGCCACGGCGCAGGTGCCGCAGCCGGTGCACTTGTCCAGGTCAATGACCATGCCGTACTTAATGTCGCTGGCCGGCGCCGGCGCGCTCATGCTTCACCTCACGCCTTGATCAGGTTGGCCCGGGCGGCCCACCACAGGGCTTCTCCGGAAAGAGGGTCCACGGCCGGTTCCATGATCTCCAAAGGGTTGGCTCCTTTATTGCGCAAGTACAGGTCGAACCCGGTGTGGCCCAGACCGACGGGCGTGTAGATCACGCCCGGCCTGGCCCCCTCGAAGAAGTGCACCATCACTATGATCCGGCCTTTACGGGTCTTCAGCCAGGCCAGGTCCCCTTCGTGCAAATGCAGGTCCGCGGCCGTCCGGGGATGAAGTTCGACGCATAGATACCCGTTCTTCAGGGTCAGGTCTTCCAGGAGCTTGGTCAGGTAGGGCGCGTTGGCCTGGGTGCTAGTGACTAATTTGAACTGTTCGACCGGCATCATCAGCAGGGGATAGCCGGGCTCGGGCTTTGACGGGACGTAGGGTTCGAAATGGGGCAGGCAGAGGAACTCGGCTTTCTGGGTCATCCCCAGTTCGGCCAGGGCCGGTTCCACGCCCTTTTGGGTCAGGAAACCGGTCAAGGCCGTTTGCAGGGTTTGGCTAAGGAATTCGAACTTCCGGGACGGCGTCTGGAAAGCTTCGGTCAGGTCGCCGTACCGGAAGGACTGGTCGTACCAGAATACGCCCTTGGCCAAAGCCTGGCGAAAGGCCTTTTCGTCCTTGAATCCGGCGATTTGATCCTCCCGACCCAGGACGTCGCCCGGCGGCGGGCCGCCGGCCTTGGCTATCTGGCCCCGGCCGGATTTGTATAGGCCCAGGGCACTCTGACCCAGCATATCGGCCTGGTCCTTGAACGGCAGGGCCTTGGCCAGCGGGCCGCCGACGGCTTTGGCCAGGCCGATATAGATATCCGCGCCGGGCCTGGTATCGAAGGCCGGAGCTATAAGCGGCGAGGCCAGGCCGAAGAGGGGGTAGGGTAGGGTAGGCGGGGTGAGGGCCTCGGCCGGGCTTTCCAAGCCGGTGCTTTCCGGCAGGACGTAATCCGCCAGCAGGCTCGAGTCATCGGCCCAGGTGGCCACACTGATCACCAGCGGCACTTTTTCCAGGGCGGTCTTGAAGGCGCCGGGGTCGGCGCCGAAATGGGCCGGGTTGGCCTGATCCAGGATCAGGACGTCGACGGGGTAGAGCCGGCCTTGGACGACGGCTTGAATAAGGTTGGATAGAAGACTCTTGGTCAGCGGATACTTGGGGCCGCGGGCCTGGTCCAGCCTCGGCGCGTTCAGGCCGGCCCGGGCCGTTTCATCCAGAACCGGTTCGGGCCAGCCGGCCAGAGGCAGGTCCCGGCGCACGATCACGCCGCCGGGTTGGTTGATGTTGCCCACCAGGGCGTTGAGGGCCATCACGGCCATGACCTCGTAAACCGGGCTGGCCAGGGCCCCCTTGCCTTTGCCGGCCAGGGCCACGGGCCTTTCGGCCCGGGCAAACTCGCGGGCCAGGCCGATGATGGTCTGGACCGGCAGCCCGGTCAGGGCGGCTACGCGCTCGGGCGGGTATTCCTTGACCAGCATGGCCTGGAATTCATCGAAGCCGTAGGTGTACTTGAAGATAAAGTCCCGGTTGTACAGTCCTTCCCTGGTGATCACCTGGGCCAGACCCAGGGCCAGGGCCCCTTCGCTGCCCGGCGCCACGGCCAGCCACTGGTCGGCTTTCGAGGCGCTCAGCGAGGCCCGGGTGTCAACCTGGATCAGCTTGGTCTTCCGGCCTTCGCGCCACTGGCTGAAGGAACGGATGGCGAGGGCGGGCGAGCCCCAGCCTTCGATCAACGCCGCGCCGAAACTGAGAACGTACCCGCTCTTTTCCAGATCGTAGCCGACGGCGGACTCGCGGCCGAACTGGAGTCTTTCCGCCAGGTCCCGGTTGCCGGCCAGGGAGGGCATCTCCACGAAATTGGGCGAACCGTACGCGGTCAAGAACCGAGCCGCCGCTCTTTGGAGCAGGGACCGGCGCCGGCCGCTGATCAGGACCATTGTGTGCGCCTGGCCGTTCTTTCTTATTTCCGCCAACTTGCCGCCGATTTCCTTGAAAGCTTCGGGCCAGGTCAACCTGGTCCAGGTCCCGGTCCCGCGGGCTCCGATGCGCTTGACCGGCCCGTGATAACGGGCCGGGGAATATTGATACTGGGTGGCCGCCGCGCCTAAGGGGCAGATGCGCCCCTGGTTGACCGGCGCCGACCCGGCCCCTTGAACCCCGATGGTCCGTTGGCCCGCGGCCACGCGCACCTCGAGGCCGCAGCCGCCTTCGCATAAGGTGCATACCCCTAGGCCGAGGCCCTCTTCGGCCCGGGCCAGGGCCGGCACCCAGGGCCAGTTCTGGGTCCAGATGGCCACGTCGTCCATGATCCGCCAGGGGATGGGGGTGAGGTGGAAGCCGGCCGCGGCGCCGACCACCAGCTTGAGGAAGTTTCTTCGGTCCAGCTTCATGGCTTCACCTCTTTAAGCCGGTCCAATTATTTGTGGCAGACGAAGCAGGCGTTGGCTTCCGGCTTACCGCGCTGGGCGTGGCAGTCGGCGCAGTCGTTCATCTTCATCTTCCGCGTGACTTCCAGACTGTAGTTGGTCAGCCGGTTCCGATAATAGGGCCGGGGCTCCTTGCTCCGGCCGTGGTCGCCGTGGCATTCCTCGCACTTCATCTTGGCCAACTCCACGTGGGCCGCGTGGGAGAAGAAGACGCAGTCGGGCTGTCGGGAATAGAGGTGCCAGGAGAAATCGTCCCGCCATTCCTTCTTGATTTCATCGTCCTCGGTGACGAATTTCTCGAGAAAGGCGGTTTCGGCCTGGTTCTTTTCATCCTGCCGGGAGGAGCGGCTATGGCAATCCAGGCAGCGGGTCAACCCCGGCGCTCCGCTGAACCGGCCCTGATCGTCGAATTTATGGCACTCGTCGCAACCCAGCCCGGCCTTGTCGGTGTGGGCCAGGTGGTTGAAAGGAAAAGGCTGGGTTTTCTCCGAGTAAAGAAGCCCGGGCCAGAGCCCCCAACCCGCGACCAGGGTCAAACCCAGGCCCGCCAGGAAGAACAGCCATCCGCCTCCGCCGGCCGTCTTGACCTTGGTCGGGACAGGAGTATCCGTGTTACCAGCAGCCCGCGACCGATCGTTTTCGCTCATAAGACAGCCTCTGGTTGAAATTCTTTGGGGTCTGAGATTTATTGATTTCTAGATTCATGTTCATAGGGCGGCGTCTTTTTGTCAAGGAAAAATTGACTTCAAATTCCAGCGGTTCAATCAAACGGCCGGCGAATAAAAAACCGGCCAGTCGCCGGTATTGTCTGTCATCCACGGATCAGTTTTATTCAGGTTGAAGGCTTGTCTATCTTGTCTTTTTCCGCCTTGGCTTCGCTCTTGCTCGCCGCGGTCACGTCGATCTCCTTGCCTTCCTGGGTGGTCTTGCGGAAATTGCTGATGCCGCGGCCCAGGCCGGCGCCGATCTCCGGCAGTTTACCCGCGCCGAAAATGATAAGCACGATAAGGAGGATAAGTAAAAGCTCCCAAATACCCAGACCGCCTAGCATGTCCCTTCACGCTCCAAGATAGAATATCACTTAATCACTATCACCTCGGACCGGCCCTAGTCAAATGGAAATTAAGGCGCGTTTCCTATAATTTGACAGACCGGGCCTTATCTGGCAATATCAACTAGTTTGAATTAGTTCCGGCGGCGGAGCCTCGAGTGCCCGAAACAGGGAACAAAATCTACGTCCAGGATATCAGGGAAGGCCAGGAAGTGGCCGCGGCCTTTGTCCTGAGCGATCTCAGACTGGCCACGACCAAGAACGGCCGGCCCTACGTGGCCCTTAAGCTGCGGGACCGGACCGGCGGTATCGAGGCCAGGGTTTGGGACCGGGCCGAGGAGTTTGCCCGGAAGTTCAGGAACGGCGAGGCGGCCCTTATCCGCGGCCTGGCCGAATCGTTTCAAGGCAGCCTCCAGATCAAGGTGGTCGAGGCCCGACCCCTGGCCGAAGACGAGATCGTTCCGGCCGACTTCCTGCCGTCCACGCCCCATGATGTCGAGGTCATGTTCGATGAACTCAAGTCCATGGCCGCCGGTCTGGGCGATCCGGACCTGAGAAGCCTGTTATCCGATGTCCTGGCCGACGAGGAACTGGCCGCCGGCTTCAAACAAGCGCCCGCGGCCAAGAAGTTCCACCACGCCTACCGGGGCGGTCTCCTCGAACATACCCTGTCCCTGGCCCGGGCCGCTTCGGCCGCGGCCGGACTCTATCCCCGGCTGGACCGGGACCTGCTTCTGGCCGGCGCCATTCTGCACGACCTGGGCAAGATTCGCGAGTTCAACCTGGGACTGACGTCCGACTATTCCCCCGAGGGCCGGCTGGTTGGACACCTGATCATCGGCGTGGAGACGCTTGATCGGTTCCTGGCCGACAGGCCGGAATTCCCGGCCGAACTGGCCCTGATGCTGAAGCATCTGATCCTCAGCCACCACGGCGAATACGAACTGGGTTCGCCCAAGAAACCCAAGTTCCTCGAGGCCCTGGCCTTGCACCACCTGGATGACCTGGACGCCAAGATGAACGGCATCGCGACTTTTATCGACCGCCACGCCGACGAGCGGACGGGCTGGACCGACTACAATAACCTGATGGGCCGCTATTTCTTCCGGCCGGGTTGGCGCGGAGAGACGCCCGGGGAAGAAGCCCCGGACGAGGCCCGGTTCGGGGCGCCGGTCGAGTCTTCTTCGATCGAGGAGCAGACCGCGGTCGAGGCCGCCGCGGAAATCGAGCCGCCGGCCAGGCCTCGGACCAGGCGCCGGGCCGAAGCCGAAACGACTGAACCGGCCCGGCCGTCAGCGGCTCAGGACTCGAGCCAGTTGAGCCTGCTGGAGGACTGACCGGCCGGAGTCGAGGACCGATGAGCTTTGACGAGATAAAGGGCCATGAAAGGCCGTTGCGCCTGATCAAAGCCATGCTGGCCGCGGGCCGGCTGCCCCACGCGCTGCTCCTGTCCGGACCCGCGGGCGTGGGCAAACGGACCCTGGCCCTGGCCCTGGCCCAGGCGGTCAACTGCTTGAATCCCAGGTCCGGCGAGCCCTGCGGCGTCTGCCTGTCTTGCGACAAAATCATACGCGGGCTGCATCCGGACGTCGAGGAGATCGCGCCGGAAGGCAAGGCCAGGCTGATCAAGATCGAAAGCGTGAGGGACCTGAGAACCCGCATCGCCTACAAGCCCTACGAGGGCCGGTGCAAGGTCTTCATCGTGCGCGAGGCCGATAGGATGAAGGAGGAACAGGCCAACGCCCTGCTCAAGACCCTCGAGGAACCCCCGCCGCAGAGCCTGCTCATCCTGACCACGCCGGAAGAGTCGGACCTTTTGCCGACCATGGTCTCGCGTTGTCTGCGCCTGAGCCTGGCGCCGCTGCCCCGGGCCCTGGTCGAGGATTGGCTCAAGATGAGGCGGGGGTTGATGGGTCCCCGGGCCCGCTTGCTGGCATCCATGTCCGGCGGCTGCCTGGGCCGGGTCAAGGACGTTTCGCCCGATGAATTTTGGAACCGGAGGCAGGAGATAGTCTCCCGCCTGGGAACGTTGGACGCCCGGCGTCTCGAACCGGCCTTGAAGTGGGCGGCCGAGTTGGCCGCCGGAGAAAGCGGCTGGCCCGATCTTTTCAGCCTGCTCCGTTTCTGGTACCGGGACCTGATGATCCTGAGCGGCATCGGCGGAGAAGAACGTCTGATGAACCAGGACCTGGCCGGCCAACTCAAGACCGCCGCGGCCGGCCGGCGGTGCGATGACTTCAGGGCCGCCCTGGCGGCCGTGGATCGGGCGGAAGACGCCCTCAACCGGTTCATCCGGCCCGAACTGGTTTTCGAGAACCTTTTGCTGGCTCTGGCCGAGATATAGAGAACGCTATAGAAGGAACCAATGGGTAAGATAGTCGGCGTCCGCTTTCGCGAAGGCGGCAAGATTTATAACTTCGACACCGGCAACCTGGTGGTGAACCAGGGGAACCTGGTCCTGGTCAAGACCGAGCAGGGCTTTGCCCTGGGCGAAGTGGTCACCCCGCCGCGGGTCATGGAAGAGCCTCCGCCGGAGAACCTAAAGAAAATAATCCGGCTGGCCAACGAGGACGATCTCTGGCAGCACGAAAAGAACGTGGCCCGCGAAAAGTTCGCCTTCACCTTCTGCCTGGACCGGATCAAGGCCCGGCAGATGGAGATGAAGCTGGTGGCCACCGAGGTGCTTTTCGACGGCTCCAAAATCATCTTCTACTACACCGCCGAAGGCCGGGTTGATTTCCGGGCCCTGGTCAAGGACCTGGTGGCCAAGTTCCGGACCCGGATCGAGATGCGCCAGATCGGGGTGCGCCATGAAGCCAAGATGCTGGGCGGCCTGGGGTGCTGCGGCCGGGAGTTGTGCTGCGCCGCGTTCCTGAACAACTTCGCGCCCGTGTCGGTCAAGATGGCCAAGGAGCAGAACCTGTCGCTCAACCCGTGTAAGATTTCCGGGGTCTGCGGCCGGCTCATGTGCTGCCTGACCTTCGAATACGGGACCTACCTGGAACAGAAAAAAGGCCTGCCCAAGCTGGGTAAGAAGATCACCACCGACAAGGGCGAAGGCAAGGTGGTCCGCCAGAACGTCATGGAGCGCGTTTCCACGGTGCTCCTCGAGGATGGCGAGGAAGTGGACGTCCGCCACGCGGACCTGCCGCCGGAGATGCTCCTGACCGAAGACCAGGCCGAAGCGCCGGAAGAGGCGGAGGAGTTGCTGGCCGCGGAGTTGGAAGAGGAAGAGGAACTGCCTCTGGTCACCGAGGAGATCGGCCCGAACGGGGAAATCGAGTCATGAAGCCGCGTTTCTATATCACCACGCCCATCTATTACGTGAACGCCCGCCCCCATTTGGGGCACGCCTACACCACCATCGTGGCCGACGCCCTGGCCAGGTTCCAGCGGCTCCTCGGCCGTGAAGCCTGGTTCCTGACCGGCACCGACGAGCACGGCGACAAGATCGTCCAGGCCGCCGAAGCCGAGGGAGTCCGGCCCCGGGAGTTCGCCGACCGGATCAGCGCCCTTTTCCAGGAGACCTGGCCGCGGCTGGACATATCCAATGACGATTTCATCCGCACCACCCAGCGGCGGCACGTCAAGGTGGTCCAGGCTATACTCAAGCGCGTCCACGACAACGGCGACATCTATTTCGACAAGTACGGCGGCCTGTACTGTTTCGGCTGCGAGCGGTTCTACACCGAAAAGGAACTGACCAGCGACCTCTGCCCCGACCACCAGAAGCCTTTGACCTACATCGAGGAGGAGAACTACTTCTTCCGGATGAGCAAGTACCAGGACTGGCTGATCAAGCACATTCAGGACCATCCCGACTTCATCCGGCCGGAGCGGTTCAGGCACGAGGTCCTTTCCTTTCTGAAAGAGCCGCTGGAAGACCTGTGCCTCTCGAGGCCCAAGAGCCGCCTGACCTGGGGCATCGATCTGCCCTTCGATTACCGGTTCGTGACCTACGTCTGGTTCGACGCCCTGATCAATTACGTTTCCGCCTTGGGCTATCCCGACGGCGAACTCTTCCGCAGGTTCTGGCCCGCGGCCCAGCACCTGATCGCCAAGGACATTCTCAAGCCTCACGCCGTGTACTGGCCGACCATGCTCAAGGCCGCCGGCCTCGAGCCGTACCGGCACCTGAACGTGCACGGGTACTGGCGCGTGGGCGGCGGCAAGATGTCCAAGAGTCTGGGCAACGTGGTCGAGGCCCTGCAACTCAAGGACGTATACGGCCTGGATGCCTTCCGTTATTTCCTGCTGCGGGACATGGTTTTCGGCCTGGACAGCGATTTTTCGGAAGAGGCCCTGGTGGGCCGGATCAACGCCGACCTGGCCAACGACCTAGGCAATCTCTGCCAGCGCAGCCTGACCATGGTGAAAAAGATGGCCGGCGGCAGGACGCCGCCCCGTCCGGAGGCCGGCCGACAGGACGGCTTCCTGCCCCAGGCCTGGGAAGAAACCCGGCTCGAGTACATCCGCGAGTTCGAAAACCTGGCCTTCCACAAGGCCTTGATCGCCGTGTGGCGTCTGATCAACCAGGCCAACCTCCACATCGTCCGCCAGGCGCCCTGGGAACTGGCCCGGGACCCGAAGAAAAAGGACAAGCTGGACGAGGTCCTGTATCAACTGCTCAAGACCCTGGCCTTGGTGGCCGGGATGATCCACCCGGTCATGCCCAGGACTTCGGCCGAAATGCTGCGCCAACTCGGCTTGCCGCCGGACCGGCCCATGCTCGATTTGGACGAGATTGACCAGGTCCTGGTTCCGGGCGCGGCCCTGGGACAGCCCCAGGCCCTGTTCCCCCGCGTCGAGATGGGCGGGGCTCCGGCCGAAACCAAAGCCGCCGTAAAGGAGACCGCCTTGACCAAACCGGAAGAGGAAAAGAAACCGGCCGAAGCGCCGGCCGAGGGGATTATCGGCTTCGAGGATTTCAAGAAAATGGACCTGCGGGTGGGCCTGGTCAAGGCCGCGGCCCGGGTGCCCAAGTCGGACAAGCTGATCAAGATGACCGTGGATATCGGCGAGGAACGGACCGTCGTGGCCGGCATCGGCCTGGCCTACCAGCCGGAAGACCTGGTCGGCCGGCGGATCATCGTGCTGGCCAACCTGGCCCCGCGCAAGATGATGGGCGAAATTTCCCAGGGCATGATGCTGGCCGCCACGGACGCCGACGGCCTGGCCGTCCTAACCCTGGACCGCCCCGCCGCTCCCGGCGCCAAAGTGTCGTAAATCCGAGGCGAAAATTGGCGATGATGGCCGGGAAGATTATTACTATCCGCCCGACTGCGAATTAGCTATAAAGCAACCGCCCCCGCTGCCGCCACCGTTTCCCGGCATCGGTTCCGCCGGGGCCGGCGTAGTTTCGCGGCACTCATATTCAATTCCCTGAACAAATGAGTTTACGTAGACCGCATCCTCTGTGCCGCAGGCAACAAAAACTCCCTGGCCGTTATTGATAATGGAGCAGGATTGTATCCGCGTATTCCTGGCTCTACCCTGCAACTTGAAGCCGTATCGTTCGTTGTTTTCTATCAGGCAATTTTGGAAGACGTTTCCGTCCCCGCCATCGGATAATTCCCTGAACAACACTCCAATTTCGTTACATTCAATTCGATTGTCCTGAAATGTGTTTTCCTTATCATCATACCCTATTCCTATTCCTTCCTTTTTATTATTCAGAACATAGTTTCCGGAATATAATCCCTGGTTAGCCCCCCAGCATAAGTAAATTCCCCTGCGATTATTTTCAATGAAGCTGTCGGCCAGGTAAGTTCGCTGTGACCAACTCCCGACGTGGATGCCATATCGTTCGGCGTTTCGCAGGTGGCAATTGTTGATACTTATATCGAAACTTCCATCCAGACTGATGGTGTTGCCGAAACCATTGATGGATAGTTTGTCTACGCTTACATTCTTGGAATTAAGTAAATAGATACCACCGTCAAGCCAGCTTACGTAAATGAAGGATGAAGGGTCGCCATCCGTAACGGCTAAATTCTTAATCGAAGCGTTTTCCACATTATTTGCCAGAATTACCGGAAAACTGGCTTTTATATACGCTAGGTTTTCTACCAGACGCTCGACTTCCAATGGTCGGTCCAAGGTGATCGAGTTGCCTTGTATATCGGTTATGGTATAAAGCGAGTCCAGGAAATATATTGTATCAGAAGGTTCAATTTGTTGAGCGATGGTAATACCCATACCGGGCGTTAACCCGGTTGTGTTATCCACTTCAATAATCAGGTCTCCGACTAAAGCATCAGACGTTAACCAAGAGATAACACCGGGGCATTTCTCGAGCACGGCTCCTTGTTTACCGGACAAGGTAACGCCGTAGCGCAGAAGCAGGGAATTCGTAAGATAAAAACGACCATCGAGCCTGACTTCACCGCCTCCGGCCGCGGCTGCGGTATCAATGGCGTTTTGAATATTGGCTTGATGAGGACCAGAGCCGGAGCTGATAATGATAATCGCCAAAGCGATGACAGGAAGTTTCATTATCTGCTTGCTTTGTCTAGAACGAATTAGGTGACAAGGATTTATTACCCGCTAGGTAATATTCGCGAGTTAAAATAAAGTTTTCGGGATTGATGCTCAGATAAAAGCGATATATAGTTATAGTTTCACTTGATAATTCCCCGAAGTTGGATACGGGGTTATCGCAAACCAAGTGAAAAATATATTATCGCTTTGTTACCCCACAGATCGCTGCGGGGAGGTTCATTCTGTAAAGCCTGGTTTTCGATAACCGAGCAGTGGTTTGCGATCTCTTATCGCGTCAACGGCTATCTTTGACAGCCTCAGGTATTGCCTCACGGAGGCGGAATTACATGTTCAGTAGTTTTGCTATCAATCGGCCGGCACCATCTTGTTGCTAGGGGTGCAGGTCCGGAAGGTCGCCTTGAATTGTGTCTTCTATTGGCTTGCGATTAGCCATTGACCATATCCGCTATTTGCGGTAAAGAAGACCAAGACAAGGCTGCTGGCATTCCAGGTAGGCCTGCCTGCCGGAAAACATACCGAGCGACCTGTTCCCGAATGCGCCGGCGCAAACGCTGGTCCGCCTCGGGGCTCCATAGATCGTCGTAAGGAACTTCCCAGGGCCGCGGCGATGGTCTGACGGATCTTAGGTGTAGACCGGGGCTGGGTCCCACCGCCTGCCTTGTAGGAGCTGCGGTTTATCACTTTAACGATGCTGTGATGAGACAAGCCGGTCAGCCGGGCCAAGTCCATCTGGCTGACGCCGATGATCCACAAAAAGATCTTCAGCAGCTTGACCCACGATCCCGGATTGTGGCAGCAACTCATGGATTGTTCCTGGTCAATTTTGGGCCAATTTTAAAACAAGGGTATTCGGAATTTCGTTCATTGTCAATAAAAAAATGAACGTAATTATATTCGGTATATTCAATTAATGGATAATATTGAGCTATTTCGTAGTCGCCTTATTAACCTGATTAACAATTCGGGCCAGACTGAACGGGGTTTCGCTCAAAAGGCAGGTCTGAAGCAATCAACCTTACGTAGTATCTTGGCCGGAGGCCAGCAAGGGCCGACCTTATCTAAGATATATGATTTAATAAATCATTTAGGCCTTGACCTCGTCTATTATCTCCTGACTGGAATAGAGCCCTCCCCTCAAATGCCCGAGCCGCCGGAGATAAGGTTCGAGCCCTTGACGGTGCGAGGTAGAGTGGATACTGAACGTCTGGGCTTACTAAGATGGAGCGACCAAGGCGGACATTATGTAGCCGTGCCTTTGCTGGCCGATGCCGTGGCGGCCGGGCCGCCGGCAGCGGTCAGGGAAGACCATATTCAGAACTGGGCAATAATATATAAGGATAGATCATGGATGCCGGGCCGACCCTATGATTATACCTGCGTCCGGGTGCGCGGCGATTCCATGTGGCCGGTGTTGGCCGACGGCGACATAGCGGCTATTGATCACAGCGAAAGCCTGCGGAGCGATCTGGCGGCAATCAAGCAATTAAACAAACGTATCGTGGCTTTCCGGGTTGATGGCGGTATAACTTTAAAATGGCTAATCTATAAAGAAGAGGAATCGTTGGTTCTTGGACTCCCGGAGAATAAGGCCGAGATAGATACGACCATTATTCTTCGAGGTGATCAAATAAATCAAGGCATCGTGGGCCTGGTCCGATGGTGGTGGAGTAGACGATAGAGAACTTTTCTCGCCCCTTTTCGACCCAATCAGAGCCTGGCGGCGTATCCCAGGCCTGCCGGCAGGCAGTTCCGGCGAGCTCTTCGTCAGGCCCATCCCGCTTTCGGCAGACAAGTCTTACCCCGCCACTGCCGGCGCCAAGGTGTCGTAAAGCCCAAGGCCAAAGAAGGCGATGATTGCCTGGAAAATGCACAGCTGATTGTCGCCCAAGACTTATCAAGACTGGACAGTCATTATTGGGATGGGAACAAGACATGACCCTTGGTCGTTTCGGCGAAGCGAGGCATCCTTGTGGTCATGATAGGCCGTCAGGAATTGGAGTCTGGGCATGGACTTCGTTCATGAACCACAACGCACGTATACAGTCGGCCTAGCTCAGTCCACCGTCTTTCAGGGAGACGCCGAGCAGCTTCTATCTATCCTTCCCTCGAACTTCTTCCGCTGCTGTGTCACCTCTCCGCCCTATTGGGGGCTGCGGGATTATGAAGCTGAAGGGCAGATAGGAGCGGAAACCGACCCTCGGGATTACGTCGAGCGCCTGGTGGCCGTGTTCGAACAGGTGCGCCGGGTATTAAGTGACGATGGCACCTTCTGGCTGAACATAGGCGACGGTTACACCAGCGGCAACAGAGGCTACCGCGCGCCGGACAAGAAAAATCCCATCCGGGCCATGTCCTACCGCGCCAGAACGCCGGAAGGCCTCAAGCCGAAGGATTTGGTCGGGATACCCTGGCGTCTGGCCTTTGCGCTCCAGGAGGCCGGCTGGTACTTGCGCAGCGAAATCATCTGGGAGAAACCCAATTGCATGCCCGAAAGCGTCAAGGACCGTCCGACCCGCTGTCACGAGCACGTTTTTCTTTTTTCGAAATCATTGAGGTATCACTACGATTATCGAAGTGTCCTGGAAGAAAACGACCGCAATAGGCGGACGGTCTGGTCCATCCCAACGGAACCATTTCCTGGGGCCCACTTCGCGACCTTTCCTCCCAAGCTGGTGGAACCCTGTATCCTGGCCGGCTCCAAGCCGGGAGACTGGGTCCTGGATCCATTTTTCGGGGCGGGAACCGTGGGCGTTGTCTGCGAGGAACAACACCGCCGCTACGTCGGCATTGAACTGAATCCGGAGTACGTCAAGCTGGCCGTTGAACGAATCCGAAGAACCGAGCGATGGCTGTTCGCTTCGGACCTGAAAACAGCCAGATCATGAAACTGATTGTCTTTGATTTGGATGGCACCCTGGTAAAGACCAATGCCGTGGATGAAATCTGTTTCAGGCAAGCCTTCGCGGATTCAGTCGGCCTGCCTGAATTGGATAGTAACTGGCTGAAATACGCTCATCCCACGGATTCCGGAATTACGCGCCAGTTTTTTATGGAGGCGTTCGGCCGCGAGCCCGAGGCAGAGGAAATTAAAAAGATCGTAGATCGCTTTCTTGAATTGCTGAATGAGCAACACACGATTGATCCGGCCCAGTTTGATCAGGTCCCTGGCGCGGCTTCACTGCTTTCGAGCCTGGAAGGTAATTCCAAGTGGGGAACAGCGATGGCGACCGGGTGCTGGCGGCGGTCAGCCGCCTTCAAGATTCAAGTCTCGGGGCTGCCGCTAGACGGTTTACCGATGGCTTGGGCCGAAGACGGTCCGTCGCGGGAAGCAATCGTCCGGACGGCCATAGCCAGGGCCGCGGCCTGGTATCAACAGAGTGAATTCGAGAAAATCGTTTCGGTGGGCGATGGACTCTGGGACATCAGGACCGCGCACAGGCTGAATCTGCCGTTTCTTGGTGTCGGCGAGGGCTGGCGCGCTAAGCTGTTACGTGAAAACGGCGCCAGCCACGTTATCGAAGACTTCCTCGATGCCTCCCGATTCCTCCATTACCTGGAAGAGGCCCGGATACCGGCTTGGAGGGAAAGCGTTAAGGAAGCTGGCTAGGCCATGATTTTTTACGTTGCTAATGGTGTTTAATGACTACCTTTAATAAGATCATGAAAGAGGCAATGGCCCTGAAACCCACGGAAAAAGTAGAACTGATTGACAAACTTCTCTCAAGTCTGGATGTACCCGATGCCGAGATTTACGAATCGTGGGCCTTGGAGGCGGAAAATAGAATCGAGGCCTGCGAGCGTGGAGAAATTAAAACCGTTACGCTGGAAAAAGTTCTCGAAAAATATAAGTAGCGCCCAGCCTGAAGATTAGGTTTTTGGTTGTCGCCCAGATCGAAAAAAGCCTGAGCGGATAAATTGCCCACCAGCCGGGAGCAAGTTCCCGATCGGCATTTTGAGGCCTTTTCTGGAGAAACAATTGCCAGGCCTGGATGGATATTACGTTGGACCGAAGTGAAGCCGGCGTGAATCACCCTACCGCGTCATTACTGGAACTCGATCCGGGCCTGAACTATCTGCCGGATCGGCTCAGGACCATCCATTTGATCGGCATCTGCGGCACGGCCATGGGTTCCCTGGCCGGTATGCTGGTGGAAAGAGGCTACGCCGTCACCGGCTCGGACGCCAACGTGTATCCGCCCATGTCCGACTTCCTGGCCGGCTTGGGTTTGCGGGTGGCTTCAGGGTACGACGGCCGCAACCTGGACCATCGGCCGGATCTGGTCCTAGTCGGCAACGTGGTCACCCGGAAGAACCCGGAGGCCATCAGGCTCAAAGAATTGGCCCTGCCTTACCTTTCCCTGCCCCAGGCCTTGAGATTGATATTCTTGAAAGACAAGAAGCCCCTGGTGGTGGCCGGCACCCACGGTAAGACCACCACCTCGGCCCTGGCCGCCTGGCTCCTGGAAGCGGCCGGACTCGAACCCGGATTCATGGTCGGCGGCCTGCTCGGCAACTACGGCCGCAACTACAACCTGGGCGCGGGCGACTGGTTCGTGGTCGAAGGCGACGAGTACGACACGGCCTTCTTCGACAAGGGCCCCAAGTTTCTGCACTACGCGCCCCTGGTGGGCGTACTGACCAGCATCGAGTTCGATCACGCGGATATATTCGCGGATTTCGAGGCGGTCCAGGAAGCCTTTAAGAAGTTTGTCCGGCTGATCCCGGCCAACGGCCTTTTGGTGGCCTGGGGCGACGATCCCTTGGTGAGACGTCTGTCCGAACCGGCTTCGTCCAAAATTATCTATTATGGTCTGAATCCGGACAATGACTGGCGGGCCGTCAACCTCCGGCCGGACGGCCGCCGGACCTGGTTCGACCTCATCACGCCGGACCATGACCGCCGGCGCCGGGACTTGTTTTCACCCCTGCCGGGCGAACATAACGTGCTGAACACCCTGGCCGTGATCGCGGCCCTGGACTGGGCGGGCCTGCCGCCGGAGCGGCTGCGGCCGGGGCTGGAAACCTTTGCCGGGGTCAAGCGCCGGCAGGAAGTGCGCGGCCTGGCCGCCGGGATCACGGTCATCGACGACTTCGCCCACCACCCCACGGCGGTGAGCCGGACCATCGCCGCCATCAGAGCCGCGTACAACGGTTCGCGCCTGGTGGCCGTGTTCGAACCGCGGACCAACACCAGCCGCCGCCGCGTCTTCCAGGCGGATTACGCCGAAGCCTTTGACCTGGCCGACGCAATATTGGTGCGCGAACCGCCGGACCTGGCCAAGATCGCCGAGGGCGAACGGTTTTCCTCGCTCCGCCTGGTTCAGGATTTGAACGCCCGCGGCCTCGCGGCCGGATACTTCCCGGACACCGATTCCCTGCTGACCTGCCTTCTTGAGCAGGCCCGGGCCGGCGACGTGGTCCTGATCATGTCCAACGGCGGCTTCGACAACCTGCACCAAAGGCTGCTCGACGGCCTGGCCGGTTCAGCCGCTTGACCTGGCCGGCTGGTTGAGACAGGCTTCCAGTTAACCTCCTCGATGGCCTATACAGCCACCATTCAGCCAAGCTTTTAGAATTATGCGCTTCACTCTCCTTGTCCGGGTTCTATCGGCCGGCCCAGGGCGGCAGGCCATGATCGAAGCAGTAATAGAAGGTCTGCCTCGGCAGGCGGAAGTCCACCACGTCGTTCCCGACCGACTCCGGCTCTTCCTTCCGCGCCAGGACCCGGACGATGAAGTCGGCGATGGTGGCCATGTCCTCCTCCCGCAGGCCCAGGCGGGTGATTTCGATGGTGCCCAGACGTAGGCCGCTGGGCCGGTCCCAGTCCGCCGGACCATCGCCGGGAATCAGGTTCTTGTTGGTGATTATGTTGGCCCGGGCCAGGCGATGGGCCGCTTCGAGGCCGCCGCCCAAGGTCTTGACGTCGGCGATCACCTGGTGGGTCCGGCTGTAGCCTCGGCTCTTTCCCAGGACCGGGATGCCCCGTTCATCCAGGGCCCGGCCCAGGGCCTGGGAGTTCTTCACGATCTGGGCCATGTAGGTCCGGCCGTACTCGAGCATCTCGGCCGCCGAAACTGCCAGGGCCGCCACGCGGTTGACTTGATGGGTGGCGACCATGACCGGGAAGATGGCCTCGGTCAAGGGCCGGGTCAAGTCCGGGTCGTTCCACATGATCATGCCGCTCTGGGGGCCGCTGAAGGTCTTGCCCGCCGATCCGGTCAAGATCACGGCGCCCTCGTTCAAGGGGTCCTGGAACTGGCCGCCGGCGATCAACCCGGCCTGGTGGGCGCCGTCGTACACGAACTTCCCACCCCATTCGGCGATGACCTGGCTCATCTCCCGGACCGGTAAGGGAAACAGGGTCATGGACATGCCCAGGACTATCAGTTTGGGTTTGACCGCCCGGGCCATTCGAGTAAAGGCCTCGAGGTCAACCTCCAGTTCGTCAGGGTCAAAGGGCACGTCCACGATCTTCAGGCCGCGGGTCCCGGCCGGGCCGTCGAGGCGGTTGCTGGAATGCCCGCCGAAGGGCTGGGCCGCGGACATGATCACGTCGCCCGGCTGGGCCAGGGCGTGATAAACCACGACGTTGCCCAGCATGCTGCCCATCAGGCGGTGGTCGGCATAGCGGCAGCGGAAAGCTCTTTTCAACAGTTCCACGGCCAGGGATTCGACCTCGTCAATATACTGGGTCCCGGCAAACCAGCGGTTGACCCGGCCGATGTGGCCCTCGGCGGCCCGGGTGCCGATTTCCGAGGACAGCAAGGCCCGGACCGTGGGGCTGGTCGGCGCCTCGGGCGCCAGGAGGTTGAGGCAGCGCCGGCCGCGCCATTCTTCATTGCGCTTGACCGCGTCCAGCACGGCCTGGGCCCAGGCCCGGGGCGAGCCGGCGGCCTCGAGAACGGCCCTAGCCTGGGCCAGGACGGCCGGGTCGTGGACTTCAAAGCTGTTCGTTCGATTGTCGGTCATAAAAAGTCTCCTTTCCAGATTACAAAAGATCAAACCTCCCGCTTCCGCAAAAAGGCCATCAGGTTGTGAGCGGCGGACTGAAGGTGCTGGTCCAGATGTTTGACGGCCTCGTCCGTCTTGCCACGGCGGCAGGCTTCGAGTATCAGTCTATGCTCGGCTTGAGAAGCAGCCTGATAATCCAGCCCCGAGAGATAAATCACCAGGTACCGGGCCACGTTGACGTGCAGGTTTTTTATGCCTTCCAGCAGGCGCGGCATCCTGGCCGCGGAATACAAGGTGGCGTGGAACTCCCAGTTGAGTTCACCCCAGCGGGCCAGGTTGGCTTCCTGGTCAATGGCGCCGAGAATTTCTTCGGCCTGATTCAAGGTCCCGATGGTCAGGTTGGGGAGGGCCCGGCGCAAGGCCGCGGTCTCGAGGGCCAGGCGCATGGTGTAGATTTCGTCCACTTCGGCCGCGGACAGTTCCGAGACCGTGGCGCCCCGGTTGGGCGCGAAGCTGACCAGGCCTTCGGCCTTGAGTTGGAACAGGGCCTCCCGGACCGGAATCTTACTCACCCCGAAAACAGCGGCCAGTTCGTCCTGCCTGAGCGGCTGCCCGCTCTTGAGCTTACCCCGCAGGATTTCGGCGCGCAGGGAGTCGGCGATGAGTTCGGCCGTGGTGGCCGTTGTGGATAATCTGCTGGAATCCATACAGAATTCTTTATAGTATACGATACTACTTATAATCATAATATCGTATACGATTATTGTCAACATGAAAAAGTCAGGTCAAATGAACCTTGACCAGACTATAGCGTTTCCGGGAATCCATTGGGCCGGACAGAGGATGAGGGCCGACCGATCCCGAGGTGAGCGTAAGGTTAGGCGGCTGGTTCTTTATCCGCCCTCAAATCAGGTCCCAGTCCGATCTCCATCATCCGGACGCAGGCCAGGACCCGTTCGGCGTTCCGCCACAGGGCCGGAAAGGCGTCTTTTTCCGCGGCCAGGGCCTCGGCCTCTCGTTTGAGAATTTCCAGGCGGCCTTTCAGTTCCAATAATTTGTGGTCATCCATGATCGTTTTTCCTCAATGCCCGACCCGGAGGTCCTTGAATCGCCGGGCCTTGCCTTCATAGCGCGGCAAGGCGCCCAGGGGGTGAGTTTCTATTTGGTAGTTCAGGTTGGTGGTCAGGCGCAGCCGGTCCTTCAGGGCGGCCAGGAATTCCGGTTTTCTCGATTCGGCTTCGGGTTTCAATTCAACCTTGAGGGTGATTCGGTCCGTCTCGCCGGCACGGTCAACGATGACTTCGAACTCATCGCCACATTCCTCGAAGCCGCGCACCACCTCCTCGATGGCGGCCGGGGCCAGGAGCACGCCCTTGACCTTGGTGATATCGTCGGCCCGGCCCAGCACGCCCCCTTTGAGCAGGCGATAGGTCCGGCCGCAGGAACAGGGCTCGTCAGCCCATTCGGCCACGTCCTTCGAGTCGAATCGGACGCAGGGCTGGGCCAGGCGATCGAAGGCGGTCATGATCAACCGGCCGCGTTGCCCCGGTTGGGTGATGGGTTCGTCGCTGACCAAATCCAGCAATTCCACCAGGAAGAAGGCCTCGTTCACGTGCAGGCCGCCGGGCTGGCGGGCGCATTCGAAACCCCAGGCCCCGATTTCCGTGGCGCCGGCGTGGTCGAAAACCTTGGCCCCCCAGGCCGCTTCCAGCCTTTTCTTGGTCGCGGGGATCAACGCGCCCGGCTCGCCGGCGCAGGTGATCTTCCTGATGGTCAGGCCCGCCGGATCAAGCTGGATGCGGTTGCGGGCGGTCTCAGCCATGTTCATCATATAAGTGGGCGTGCCCATCATGGCCGTGGCCTGGATTTCCTTGATTTTGAGCACCCGGGCCGCCGTATCCAGGACCCCGCCCGGAACGATTTCGCAGCCTATTTTTTCCGCCGCGTAGTGGCCGGCCCAGAAGGCCACGAAAATGTGGTAGCCGAAGGGCAGAAAGACGCGGTCCCGGGGCCGATAGCCTTGGGACCACAGGAGCGTGGCCCAGCATTCGGACCACCATTCCCAGTCGGCCCAGGTGTCGGCCTGGTAAACCGGCCGGCCGGTGGTGCCCGAGGTCTGCCGGAACTCGACCACTTCCTCCAAAGGCACGGCCAGCAGGCGGCCATAGGGAAAGGGCGGGGAATCCTGGGCCGATCTGAGCATGGACTTTTCCACCCTCGGGACCTTGGCCACGTCGGCCAGGGTCCTGATGTCCTCGGGCTTCAGGCCGGCGCTTTGATAAAGCTCGCGATAGAAAGGAGAACGTTCGAAAGCCCAGGTCAGGATTCGTTTGAACTTTTTCAACTGGAGCCGCTCGAGTCTCTCCCGATCCAGCGTTTCCAGATATGGATTCCAGTACGCACCGCCGCCGGACATACAGTCACCTCGACAAGCCGCCAGAGCCTGGTTTTTCTTGGGGCTGATGATTATTCGTTTCAAACTTTTACATCTAACCGGCGGGCAGTCAAGACAAAAGGCAATCGGTCCGAACCGCGATCAGCCTTGGGCGGTCGAGGTCTTAACTTAGGAAGGAGCGAGGACTTGTAAGACTTCCGTCAATGACCGGGCGGGGAAGGCTGAACATGGCGGCCGTGGGTCCGGGGCGGCCGGAGGGCCAGGATAAGCAGGAAGGCCAGAAGGTTTCCGGCCGGGGCCAGGTATAGACAGGCGGCGTAGGATCCCGACAGGTCATGGATATAGCCGGCCAGCCAGACTCCGGCGCCGGCGCAGAACCCTTCCAGGCCGAAGATCAAACCGATTATGCCGCCGGAGTGGGTTCGGCCGAAGTTATCCGCGACCAGGGCCGGCAGGAGCACCACCCGCCAGCCGTAAGAGGCGCCGAAAAGCAAGGCAAAAAGATACAACCGCCCGATATGGGCTTCTCCGGACAGCAGCAGCCAACAAACGCCTTGAACGGCCAAGACGGCCAGCAAGGCCGATTTTCGGCCCATCCGGTCGGCCAGGGAACCACCCAGGACGCGTCCGGCCAGGTTGAGTCCGCCTATGAGGCTGAGGGCGGTCACCCCGGTCCCGGCCGCGAGACCCCAGTCTACGACCAAGGCGTTGAGGTGGACGAAGGGCACGAAGACGGAAAGGGCGTTGGCGGCGAATCCGCCGCTGAGCAGCCAGAAGGCCGCGGTCCCGAGGGCCGATTTCAATCCCAAGGACTTCTCAGTCGAGAAGCTCCGGCCGTCCGCTCGGCCCTGCTGGCTCCTCCGGCCATAGGGTCGCAGGCTCAGGCGCTCCGGATCGCGGGCCAGAAGGCTGCCGGCCAGAGTGGTAATGACCAAGAGAAGCCCGGCCAAAACCACGTAAGCCGGCCGCCAGCCGAAAGCCTGAATCAAGCGCCAGGTGAGCTGGGGCACAACTATTATTCCCAGTCCGTTGCCGCAAAAGGCCAGGCCCAAGGCCGCGCCGCGTTTGTATTCGAACCATTTCACCACCGTTGCGCTCAAGGGGACGAAGACTGTACTCATACCCAGACCGGCGATGACTCCCAGGCAGAGATAGAGGCCGGCCAGGGAACTGGTCCGGCTGGCCAGCCAGAGGCCCAGGCTGATCAACAAGCCGCCGGTCACCACCAGCCGCCTGGGACCGAGAGTGTCGGCCCAGCGGCCCACCAGAGGGGAAAGGCCGGTGTAGATCACGGTATAGAGCCCGAAAACGCCCGCCAGACTGTTGTGGCTCCAGCCGAATTCATTTATCAAGCGGGGATAGAAAACGTTGAAGCTGAATTGAACCCCGTAGGTGATGAACAGGATCGAGAAAGTGGCGGCCACGATGACCCAGCCGTAGAACATGCCCGCGGGCAGGCGGCCGGCCAAGACGTCTCTGAGCGCGGTTGTTCGCCAAGGCATGAAAATTCAACTTCTGGTCGAAATGTTTCTTGCGCCCGGCAACAACTCAAGAACCATTGGGGCTCAGGTGATGATACTTATTTTTAGTCAGGGCTCGAATGTTCAGTAAAGCCATATGATCCCCAGGTCGAACCTGACCTCATTCAGTCCGTTTTCAGTCCAGAAGTTCGCTGACCTCGTATCCCTCGCGCATGGCTTCCAAGAGACTACGGGGCCGGATCGAATCGCCGATCAAATAAATGTTTTTGAACACCGGCAGGGATCGGTTAAGGGCCTTGATGAGATTGTGACGCGGCCGCATCCCGCAGGCCAGGACAACCTGGTCGGCTTCCAGGCGTTCTTCTTGCCCAGGTTTGACCAGCACTACCGATCGAGTTTCGATTTTTTTCAGAGTAGTTTGGACCTCTAGACGCACTCCTTGGGCCTCGATCCTTTTCTTTAGAAAGACCAACACCCGGGGCGGCATGTCCTGGCCTACCAGAGGCAACCGTTCCACGACCGTGACTCGGGCGCCCCGCTCGGAAATATAATCGGCCGTCTCCAGTCCAATCAGGCCGCCGCCCAGGATTACGTAACGTTGGGCTGAAACTTGGCCCCGTCTAAGAAGGTCTACGGCGGTTATCACGCCAGGGCCGTCCACGCCTTCAATATCAGGCCGGAGACTTTCGGCGCCGGTGGCCACGATCAAGAATTCGGGAGCCACTTGTTTTACCACTTCCGGCGTTACTTCCCGGCCCAGTTCAACCTGAATCCGTTGTTGTCGAATCTGCTCGACCAAGAATTCCCTCAGTTCCCGCAATTCCTCCTTGTGGGGCGGAAGGGAGGCAATATCGAGCAATCCACCCAGGCGGCGCTCCTTTTCCATCAAGATCACTTGATGCCCCTTCAGGGCGCAGTGCAGGGCGGCATTGAGACCGGCCGGGCCTCCCCCGGCGACCAGGACTTTACGTTGCTTTTTCAGGGACGGCCGGGCCTCCCCCTCTCGGCCCAGTCCAGGATTGACCGTACAGACTATCGGCAATTTTCTTCCCACATGGGTGATACACTGATTGCAACCGATGCAGGGCCTTACGTCAATCCAACGTCCCTCCCCAACTTTGCGGGGTAGATGTGGATCGGCCAGAAGGGCCCGACCCATACCTATCAGGTCAGCCTGGCCCTCGGTCAGAATGGCCTCGGCCAGGACCGGATTCTTTATCCGACCGGCGGTCATCACCGGAACGTTCACGACCTTTTTCACCGCCTGGGCGAAAGAGACAAAGGAGCCGTAAGGTGTGCCCAGGGGCATGGTGGAAAAACAGGTTTCGCCCAGGCCGCAGGATATATTGAGCAGGTCGGCGCCCGCCGCCTCCATTCTCCTGGCCGCGACCAGCACGTCATCCAAGGCTATTCCGCCCGGCGTGCCTTCATAAGCGGCCAGCCGGCAGGAAACCGGGAATTCGCGTCCCAGCGACTTCTTGATGGCTTCAACTATCCGGCCCATGAGTTCAGCGCGGCCCTCGGGGCTCCCGCCGAATTCATCGGTCCGGCGGTTGGTCAAGGGAGAAAGAAACTGGTTGAGCAGGTACCCGTGGGCTGAATGCACTTCAATCAAATCGAAACCCGCCTCACAGGCCCGGTGGGCGGCCGAAACCATGGCCTCGATAAACTCCCGGATTTCCTCCCCACTCATACCTCGACCCGGAACTCCACCGTCGACTGACTCGGTCGGAGATGGTCCCACCGGCTGCATTTTGGTCAGAACCGGGTCGGTCCGCAGCCCGCCGTGATAAAGCTGTATTCCGGCTTTGGCGCCGGCCGCCTTGATCCTTTCCGCCAAAGAACTGAGGCCTTCGATTCTATGGTCGGCCTCCAGCATGAGCTGATTGGCCAAGCCCTGGCCGCAACGGTCCACTCCGGTGGCCTGCACCATGACCAGGCCCACGCCCCCGCGGGCGCGTTCTTCATAATAGGAGATCAAGAGGGGAGTGACATCGCCGTTGACCAGATCGAAATTGGTATGCATGGGCGACAGAACGAGTCTGTTCTTCAGTTCCAGACGGGAAACCTTAAGAGGTTCGAATAGCTTTTTAAAAGGGCCGGGGTTAATCATTACGCCACTCCACTTGACAGCTCACCAGACCCGGCCGGCTTGATGGACATCGGTCAGTTCTCCTCCCAGGTTCCCCGCAGGGCGGCCTGAAGACACATATCCGTGCTCCCAAAATGACCGCTCTCGATCCTGCTCCCGGCCCAGCCTGCCTATTGGGATAATCTGACAAGACCTTTAAAAGGTTTTGCAAGTAAAATGCCAACATTATGATGATAATTTATTATTATTATCAATTGGTTACTGGAGTACGGCGGGATCGGTGGCCAAGACCTTAATATTTCGCGCCAACACGAGCAGTATGTTGCGCGCCCAGGCGAAATATTGCCGGCTGGGTCGTGACCGGCGGTCCTGGTCCGCCGGAAAGTCGGGGCGCGGTCGCGCGCCCCTAACCCGGTTTTTTACGTGGAAGTCTTGTTTGGACGCCGCAGGCCGAGTTTTTTCATGCGGAAGGCCAGGGTGGAAGGATTGAGGGCCAGAACTTCGGCCGCGCCGCCGGCGCCTCGCACCTTCCAGCCGCACTTGTTCAGGGCGGCCCGGATGTGGCGCCGCTCGTTTTCTTCCAGGGTGACGATTTCCGGCGAAGATATGAGTTCGCTGGTCGGTTTAAGGCCGCCCACCCCCAGGTCCGGGACGTGGAAATAGGAGCCGGAGTTTAAAATCGCGCCTCTTTCTATCACGTTGTGCAGTTCCCGGACGTTTCCCGGCCAGTCGTACTGGACGAGTTTATCCATTTCTTCCGCCGGGATTCCGTCAAAGGACCGGCCTATCTTCTCCGCGCAAATCTTCAGGAAATGATCGGCCAGCAACGGGATATCCTCGCGGCGGTCCCGGAGCGGCGGGACGAATACAGGAAAGACATTGATGCGATAGTAGAGATCGGCCCTGAATCTTTCCTTTTTGACTTCCTCGAGAAGGTCTCTGTTGGTGGCCGCGATGAGGCGGAAATCGGATTTAAGGGTTACGCCGCCGCCCACCCGCTCGAACTCCTTGCTCTGTAAAACACGCAACAGCCGGGTCTGGACCTCGAGGGGAATTTCGCTTATTTCGTCCATGAACAGCGAGCCTTCGTCCGCCAGTTCGAAGCGGCCGACATGGCGCTGCAGGGCTCCGGTGAAAGCCCCCTTTTCGTGCCCGAAAAGTTCGCTGGGAATAAGGTTTTCGGGGAGAGCCCCGGTATGGACCCTGATGAAAGGCTTGTTCCGGCGGGGACTCTGCTGGTGGATGGCCCGGGCCACCAATTCCTTGCCCACGCCGGTTTCGCCTATGATCAGGACCGTGGTATCGGTGTCGGCCACCATCCTGACCTGCTTCAAGACTTGCTTGATGGCCTTGCTTTCGCCGACGATCTCATCGAAATGCATTTCCTGGAGATGTTCTTCCCGGTAATACTCCTTTTCCTTTTTCAATCTTTGGTTGAGTCTTTGAATCTCTTCGTAGGCCGAAGCGTTGTCCAGGGCCAGGGCCGCCTGGGCGGCGAAATAAGCCAGCAACTCCAGATCGGATTCCTTGAAAGCGCTCGACAGCAGCCGGTTGTCGTGATAGAGCACGCCGACCACTTTATCCCGCAGTATCATAGGCATGCAGATGCGGGAGCGGATGGCTTCCTCCTCGCTCTTGGCGCGTTCGTCATCCAGGCTCGGGCCCTCGATCAGGCCTTGACCCGTGGCCGCGGCGTTTTCGATCATTTTCATGGAAGACTCAAAGCCGGGATGACCGATCTGTTCCGGCGTCAAGTTGCGTGAAGCCCGGAGCTTGACCGTGGCGGCAGGGCCGTATTTCTCCAGCCTGAAGATCGCCCCCCGCTCCGCGCCGGTCAGGCCGTTGACCGTGGAGATGATCTTCTGGACCAGGATTTTATTATCCCGGATAGTCACCAGTTCCTGGCCCAGCTTCAAGATTTCCTTCAGCAGGTTTTTGTCCAGGTAAGAGTCTTTGATAAGAAACCGGAGGTCCTCGGGAATGATGGCTTCGCTGAACGGGGCCAGGAGCCTGGCGGCCCTCAAGGCAAACGACCTGGCCTGTGTTTCATCTTCCAGCAAGAGATGCTGGCGGGCCATTTCCAACAGTGTTTTGGATTGTCCGATAAGATGGCCGGAATCTTCCAAAAGTCTCAGGGAACGATCCAGGGAGCGAAAGACTTCCTGGCTGGGTTGACCCGCCCGCCTTTGCCTGATGGCCCGGTATCTGTAAGCGGCGCCCTTGGTGAATACGTTGTTTCCTTTGATCACCCGGTCTATTTCCTTTTCCAGGTCCAGCCCGGGCAGCGGCGGGAAAGAGCCTTGTTCCATGGCCAAGGCCAGTTCCAAAAGATAAGGATAGGGTTGAACCGTGACCTGGGCGCGCTGGCCGTGGCGCAGGCACTCCTTCAGGGAGGCCAGGGAATTCTCCTGATCGTCGTTCAAGTAACGGGCATAGGCCAGCATCAGGTTCCCCAGGATCAACACCCAGTCGTTGCCTTCCCGGCCGGCCTCCCGGACCGACTCGTCCAGGAGCTCGACGGCCTTGTCCAGATGGCGGATGTCCATCATGGTCGCCCCGATGGTGAAACGGGCGTGGGAGGCCATGTACTTGTCGCCGCGCTCGAGGCAAAGCCTATGGACGGCGTCCAGCAAGCCCAGGCCTTGGGTGACGTGCCCGAGATGGACGTAGCCGCGGCCCACGGTCAAGGCCACTAATAGAGGGAATTTCCCCAAGGGGATTTTCTCCACCTCCGGCACCAGTTGTTCATAAGCCCTGATCACGTCCTTGAATCGGCCGTGCCAGAAGAGAAAGATGATTCTGAAGGCCGTGGCCGAGCGGAGCAGTTTCGGGTCATCCAGGGTTTTGACTAGGGACCAGCCGCGTTTGAAATGTTTGACCGCGTCCTGATAATGGGAGCGCAGCCATTCGGTCTTGGCTATCTGCATCTCCAAAAGCGCCTCGTACCCCTGCTGCCGGCTCTGGATCGCCCGGGTCATGGCCGCCTGGAGCAGGCCGAGAATCCTCGATGTCTCCGGCCCGGCGGTGGACACCTTGGAGTACTTGATCGCCGCCTCGATGAAAAGCCGGTCCTCCTCCGGATCGCCTGGCTCGGCCAGGTTGTCCAGTATTTTGGCGTAACACTGGAGCGCGTTTTCCATGCGGAAGCTCTTGAGATTTATATCCCCGGCTTTTATCAGCCAGGCCGAGTGTTGTTTGGTGTTGGTGGTGGGGAGAAGATGCCGGGCTATGGCCAGGACCTTGCTTTCATCTTCGGGCAGTTCTCTTTCCAGGATATGGATTATTCTCAGGTGCTGCCGCTCTCTTTCCTTGGGCGGGAGTTTTTCCTGAAAAAAGCCCCTTTGATCTTCATCCACGAAAGCGAAGAACTCCTTGCCTTTTCTGGCCACCAGGCCCGTTCTTATGCCTTCTTCCAAGGCCAGCAGGACCTGAGAGGCCTTCAGGCCGGAAAGATCCACGATCCAGTCAATGGAAAAATCCTCGGAAAACAATGTAGTTAGGGCCAGAACTCTCTCCAATTCCTGCCGGCTTAGTCCGATCTCGCTTATCATGCTCGCCTCCTGGATAGCAAGGAGATACGGCCAGGTATAAGGATGACCAAGATGGTCGGGAACAACCGGTCACCTCGAACGCAATATATTGCCGCCTGATCGATAACATTTTGCGCGCCGGGACTCGACCTGTCAACATATTTATAATATATTGATATAAATGATATATTATTCATGGCTCTCCGCGCCGGGCCGATTCCTCGACCGGCGCGCGGCGGTGAGGTTGGGTATTTAAAAAGAAGCCGGCGCAATATATTGCAACAAAGGAAGGGATTACCGCCGGTCTGGTTTATAAATAATTGATATTATATATATTATTTTATAAGACTTCGTGGCACTGCTCTTGCTAATATTCAACGGCGTATTGAAGCATACGCCTGCTTCCCGAAAGCCGGGTCGTTCGAGTATGGATCAACCTGGGCCGCCGGGTTGACGCTGGTTAAAAGCAAGGAAAGTAGCCCAGGATGATGGATCAATCCCAAATCGAGGCGATCGTCAATCGGAAATTCAGAATTCCGGAAAACGAGGGACCGTCCAAGGTGATGAGCCTTCAAGAGGCGGTCAGGCGTAATGTCGTCCCAGGATCGAGTCTTTATTTCGGTTTTTTTCATGCCCGGGCCTATGCCGTGGCTTATGAAATCGCCAGGCAGTTCTGGGGGGCTCGCCCGGATTTCGAATTGATCGTGGCCGGAATTCTGGAGTACGGGGTCATTTTACTGCATGGCGGATTGGTGAAAAAAGCGATCGCCGCCTTTGGCGGCAACACCTATCCTTTTCCCGCCCCCAACAGAATCATTCAAAAAGCCTTTAAAGACGGCCGGCTGGAGATGGAAAACTGGACCAACCTGACTATTCCTCTCCGCTTGATGGCCGGCGCCCTCGATTTACCCTTCATACCTACCAATTCTCTCGTGGGTACGAGCCTGGCTCAAGAGAACGAGTCCTGCTTTCGCCTGATGGACAATCCCTTCGGAGCGGCGCAAAAGTCAGGGGTGATGAAACCCCTTAAGCCGGACCTGGCCATAGTTCACGGCTTGGCCGCGGATGCTTACGGCAATACCATCGTTCTGGGGCCTTATGGAGAAGACGTCTGGGGCGTGATGGCCAGCCGTCAGGGAGTCCTGGTCTCGGTCGAACAACTGGTCTCGACCGATTTCATCCGGGAGCATTCTCATCTGGTCAAGATTCCCGGTTACCTGGTCAAATCCGTTTCGGTGGTTCCCTTCGGCGCCCATCCCCAGCCCATGACCAATCTCGGTCTGCCCCAGTTTCAAGGCTACGGCGAAGATTATCAATTCCGCCTTGAATTCAAGGAAGCCACCAAGAACGAAAAGCAGATGTCCGATTGGGTCGAAGCCTGGGTATTGAACCAAGATTCCCATGAGGATTACCTCCGGAAGCTGGGTTACGAGAGATTGCTGTTTTTAAAAGGCAAGAGCTGGCCGGAAGCCTGGCGTCATGACTTGAACCAAAAGCTGGACCGGGTTTCCTTAAGCCGGGAATACACCTCCAATGAAGCCATGATCATTGGCGCGGCCCGCGGCATCAAGGACACCATCAAGGCCAAAGGATATAAGACGGTCCTGGCCGGCGCCGGGATGGCCACCTTGGCCGCCTGGCTGGCGGTGATCGATCTGAAAAGCGAAGGCGTCGAAGTCGAATTGATGGCCGAGTCCGGCTTCTATGGCTATCTGCCCAGGCCGGGAGACCCTTACGTCTTCAACTACGGCAATATCCCCACCAACAAGATGCAAGGCGGTTTCATCGAGATTCTGGGCCTCCTGGGATGTGGCTCTCCCAATTCCTGCCTGGCGGTGTTGGGCGCCGGGCAGATAGACCACCGCGGCAACATCAATTCGACCAGGATCGCCGATGATTCCTTCCTGGTGGGATCGGGTGGCGCCAACGATATAGGTACGCGCGCCCGGGAAGTCATAGTGCTGAGCCAGCAGGGATGGGATAAATACGTTAACAGACTTCCTTATGTCACTACTCCCGGCCGGAAGGTGAGTAAACTCTATTCCGGCCTGGGTATATATGAAAAGCTCGACGGCCAGGAAGAGTTTTCCCTGGTGGGCCTCGTGGCCGGTCCGGCGCGGGCCGCCGAAGAAGACCAGGTGAGTCAAATCAAGAAGAGCTGCCAGTGGAACCTGGGAATCGCCGCTCCGCTGACCTCGAGTCCGCCGCCCACTGACGAGGAATTGTTGACCCTGAGACTCTTGGACCCGGAAGGCCTGCTCCTTGGGACCAACGATAAAGCCAACAAATCGAATCGGGAGAACCCATGACCCTGCGGGATAAAGTCGCCCTGATCACCGGGGCCGGCCGTGGCATCGGCGAGGCTATCGCCTCTTTGTTGGCCGGCGCCGGGGCTCGAGTCATCGTCAATGACCTGGATGAATCCAAGGCAATAAAGGTGGCCGATGATCTTAAAGGACGGGGAGCCACCGCGGTGGCCCTGCCGGCCGACGTCACCGACGAAGCCCAGGTGGCGGGGTTGGTCCGGGCCGGGCTGGATCGGTTCGGCCGGATAGACATACTGGTGAATAACGCGGCCTTGCTGATACTCCATCAGGGCGTAAAGGCCCTGATCTGGGATATGGCCGTGGAGGAATGGGACAGGGTCATGGCCGTGAATTTGCGAGGGACATTTCTTTGCACCAAGCACGTGTTGCGGGAAATGATCAAGACCAGCCGGCCGGGCCGCCGCATCGTCAACCTGTCTTCCGGCGCGGCCAAGCTGGGCGGTTTCGCCTCGAGCTCGGCCTATATCGCTTCCAAGGCCGGCATTATCGGCTTCACCAAGATAACGGCCCGGGAAGCCGCGCCTTACGGCGTCACGGTCAACGCCGTGGCGCCGGGCATGGTTGACGCCCCCATGATGCGTCTTTCCACGCCGCCGGAAAGAGATGCCGAAGCGGCCAAGGCGGTCCCTTTGGGCCGCTTGGCTTCTCCTCGGGAAATAGCCGAGGCCGTGCTTTTCCTGGCCTCGGATGCGGCCGCGTATATAACCGGAGCGACCCTGGACGTCAACGGCGGTTGGGTCATGGATTAACTAAAAACGGAAGGAGGCGGTTAACGGGTTCAATTTTTTTCGGGTCAGGGAGAGTTATTTAATTACCATTATTTTTGGAGGGAGGGCAAGATGCGTAAATTGGCGATGTTCATTTTTCTGGCGGGCATTCTTCTGGCGATGGCCCCATTGACTGCCTGGGCCGAAGAACCGGGGTTGACCAAAGACAGTGTTAAAATAGGTGTTTTCGCGCCTTTGTCCGGAACTTTCCAGTCCTATGGCCTCGAGCCTTATCGCGGCGCCATGATGTGGTACAAGAAGGTCAACGCCGAAGGCGGGATTCATGGCCGGAAACTGGAGATAGTGACTGAAGACGACAAATGCGCCGGGGCCGACCTGGTGGCGGCCGTCAAGAAGCTGGTCACCAGCGACAAGGTCTTCATCCTGCATGGAGGAAGCTGCAGCGCGGCCATTGTTTCCGCGCAGGAGTATATCGAGCGCGTCCAGGTGCCCTTGGTAATGTTGAACGCCAGCGGGGACGCCTCGCTCTATCCCCCGGTTAAGTACATTTTCGGCGGCACTTCCATTACTCAGCGCGGCGCGGGAGGCTCGATCATTGACTTCGCCGTCAAGTACCTCAAGGCGAAAAAGATAGCCTATGTCTGCCATGACGACGCTTACGGGGCCTGGGGCCTGGAGGCGGCCGAATTCCAGATGAAGAACGCGGGGCTTACTTTTGCCACGTTGGAGAAGATAAGCCGGGAAATAACCGACGCCACGGCCGTGGCGTTGAAAGTCAAACAGTCCAATCCGGATGCGGTCCTGATCATGACCTATGACCGTCCCGGCACCCTATTGATGAAGAGCCTTCATGAATTGGGCGTCAAGGATATCCCCTTGGTTTTGGGGGTGACGGGCAGTTCGAACCTGGAAGTGATTTCCAAAGGGGTCGGCTATAAAGAACCCTTCAAGAAATTCTATTACCAAAGCTGCGGCCTGGACGTTCAGGGCGGTCCCAAGGTGGCCTGGGCGGATAAGCTCTATAAGGAGACCTATCCCGAACTGGCCAATAAACCGGAATTTCCTTCCAACTACATGTACTACGGCATCACCAGCGCCAAGGTCGTGACCAAGGCCTTCCAGGACGCCGGCAAGGACGTGACCCGGGAAAAATTCTTAAAGGCCGTGGAAAACATCCGTAATTTCGATACCGGCTCCGCTTCGGGTCCGATCACCTTCACTCCCGAAGAACACGCCGGTAATGCGGCCTCCATCTTCATTAAATACGACGGCGAAAAGCACACCCTGGTCGAAGGCAGTTACGTCAGCCTGTGGAAATGGCAGGGTAAGAAGTAGGTGCATCCAAACGGTTCAGGCGGGATAACGGTCCTCGAACCGATATCCCACCTGACCCATAAGGCTGGTTAAGGGAAATATTAATGTTCTGGCAGGCCTTGATCACCGGGATAGTGACCGGCAGTTCCTACGCTTTGATCGCCATGGGGCTGGTGGTCATATTCAAAGCTACCGAGACCCCTAATTTCGGCGGCGGCGAAACCTTTATGGCCGGCGCTTACCTGGGTCTGGTTCTTTTCGTCTTCCTGGGCGTTTCCTACTTCCTGACTTATTTACTGTCCGTCACCATCGTCTTCGTGGCCGGATTTATCTTCCAGAAAATCGTCCTGTTGCCCATCACCCGGAAGAAGGGGGCCGTGGTCAGCATGGTCATCGGGACTCTGGGCTTGTCCTTCTTCTTAAAAGGCTTTGTGCGGTTATTCAAGGTCGGTGAGACCTTCCGTTCGTTTCCTCCCATTTTCGGCACCAAGCCGATCATCGTCCACGACATTGTCTTGACACCGCAAGGACTGGCCATCCTGGTCAGTTCGGTCCTGATAATGATTATCTTCTTTCTCTTTTTTCACTTCACCAAGATAGGTCTGGCCATGAGGGCGGTCTCGATGAACGCCAAGGCCGCTTCCCTGGTCGGCATCAACATCAAAAGAATATATCCGATGATCTGGGGAATCGGTTTCGCCTTGACGGCCGCGGCCGGAGTCATGGTGGCGCCGGTGATCATGATCCACCCGGACATGGGGTCCATAGCCCTCCGGGCTTTCGCCGCCGGCGTGATCGGCGGTTTCACCAGTCTGCCGGGCGCGGTGGTGGGGGGCATTCTCATCGGCATCGTCGAAAACATGGCCGGTGTTTATATCGCCAGCCAGATGATCGTAGTGACCCCCTTTTTGTTGATAATGATCACTCTGCTCGTCCGACCGGGAGGCTTGTTCACCTCCGTGGTGCAAAAGAAGGTTTGATATGACCAGGCGCATACTGGGCTACGGGTTGTTGGGTCTGGCTTTGCTGATCCTGCCCTTGTATCTGGCCACGTACTCGATATACATCATCAATATCATCTTCATTTACATAATCCTGGCCCTGGGGCTCAACATCCTGATCGGGATCGCCGGCCAGTTCGGCCTGTGCCACGTGGCCTTCATGGGCATAGGCGTCTACACTTACGCCCTGCTCCGGATTCACCTCGATCTGCCCTTCCCGCTGGCCATTCTGGCGGGAGCCCTCCTGGCTTCATTGGTCGGGTTCATCATCGCCCTCCCGGCCATAAGGTTGTCGGACATCTATCTGGCCTTGGCCACTTTTTCCTTCGGCGAATTTCTGCAATGGGTGTTCAACAGTTGGGACAGCGTCACCCGGGGACCGAACGGCCTGCAGATACCGGCGGCCAGAATCGGCTCCTTCAAATTCATCAGCGATGAAAGCGTTTATTACTTGATCCTTATAGTAATGATACTGATCATTCTTCTGACCATAAGCATTCTTAATTCCAAATTCGGCCGCGGTTTCATCGCGCTCCGGGAAAGCGAACCGGCGGCCAAGGCGGCCGGAGTCAACGTCACCGTTTATAAGGCCCTGGCCTTTGCCATTTCCGCCTTCTACGCCGGAATAGCCGGCGGTTTGTACGGCGTCCTGCTGCCCTTTATCCATCCCAGTAGTCTGGGCTTCATGACCACTATATTGGCCCTGTCCATGATCGTCGTCGGCGGCATGGGCTCCATCCCCGGGGCCATCATCGGCGCCTGCGCCCTGGGCGTCATTCCGGAACTGATGCGGGAGTTTGTTTTCTTGCAGGAGATGGTTTATGGCTTGGTCTTGATGTTGTTCATGGCCGTCATACCCAACGGCTTGTATGGTCTATTTTTACGTCTCAAGTCAGGCTTGGCCGGGAGATCCGCGGCATGAATATTTTCGAGATAAGAAACCTTACGGTGGCCTTCGGCGGGTTGACCGCGGTCAGCAATTTCAACCTGGAGGTTAAAGAGGGCGAGATCAGAGGGTTGATCGGCCCGAACGGAGCGGGCAAGACGACCATATTCAACGCCATATCCAGATACTATGAGGCCGCGGCGGGTGAGATCAATTTCAGGAGCCAGAACCTGCTTAAGTTGAAAGCCCATGAAATCCCCCGGATAGGGATAGCCCGGACCTTTCAGAACCTGGAAATTTTCAAGAGCATGACCGTTCTGGAAAACGTGTTGGTGGGCCATCACTCCCGGCTTCACGCCAACTTCGTCCAGGCTTTTCTAAAACTCAACGGCGCCAGGCATGAAGAGAAAAAAGCGGCCGCCTTTGCCTTGGAATTGCTCGATTTCGTCGGCCTGGCCGAGGAGGCCGAAAACAAGGCGGCCAATCTGCCGTTCGGAAAACTGAAGAAGCTGGAAGTCGCCCGGGCCCTGGCCGCGCAACCCAGATTGTTGTTACTGGATGAACCGGCCGCGGGAATGAACTCCGAAGAAATAAAAGAGTTGGATGATCTTTTGAAAGTCATGCGCGATAAGTGGAACATTACCATCCTGCTGGTCGAGCATGTAATGCAACTGGTCATGGGTATCTGTGATCATATTACCGTTATCAATTTCGGCGTCAAAATCGCCGAGGGCGTTCCGGAAGTCATCAAGAACCATCCGGAAGTAATCGAAGCCTACCTGGGCAAGGAGGCTTGAGACCGACATGCTGCGAATAACCGACCTCGAAGTGCATTATGACCATATCCAGGCCCTGCACGGCGTGTCCATCCATGTTCCGGAAGCGAAAATCATCGCCCTGCTGGGGGCTAACGGAGCGGGGAAGACCACCACCATCAACACCATCAGCGGGCTGATGAGGCCGACCCGGGGAACGATCCAATTCAACGGCGCGCGGATAGATAGACTCGAACCCGATCGGATCGTTCGACTCGGCATCTCCCAGGTTCCGGAAAGCCGCGAAATCTTTCCCCTGCTCTCCATCAAGGAAAATTTGGAACTGGGCGCCTATACCAGAAAAGACAAGAAGCAAATAGCGGAAGACATGGACCGAATCCTGGAACTGTTCCCCAACCTGGGACGCAGAATCTCGCAAAAAGCCATGACCCTGAGCGGCGGGGAACAACAGATGCTCCTGATCGGCCGCGCCCTGATGTCTTCACCTAAATTATTGTTGCTGGATGAACCATCTTTGGGCCTGTCGCCTCTCCTGGTCCAGGAGATTTTCCGGGTCATCAACGTCATAAATCAACTGGGCACCACCATCCTGCTGGTCGAACAGAACGCCCGCATAGCTCTCTCCATATCCAGCTACGCTTACATCCTGGGAAACGGCGCCATCACCATGGAAGGCCGGCCGGAAGAATTGGTCGGCAACGAAGAAGTGAAGAAGTCATATCTCGGGGGTTGAAGGCAGAGGTAGTCCATGAACGTTCTGGTGACGGGAGGAGCGGGTTTCATCGGCAGCTACGTGGTCCGGGACCTGGCCGCTCTCGGCCATGACGTGGTCGTTTATGACCTCCGGCCCAAATCAGAGTTGCTGAAAAAGATTATCCCGCCTGGCCAGCAAAAGACGATTCAATTCGAAACAGGGGAAATCACCGACCAGGAGGCCATCGTCAGGGTGTTGAAAACCCACGATATCGCCTTCGTGGTTCATCTGGCCTATATGTTAATGGAGGCTTCGGAACTGAATCCCGCCCTGGCCGTTCGAGTCAACGGTCAAGGGATGACCTGCCTCTTCGAGGCTTGTCTCCATCAGGGCGTGAGAAGAGTAGTCTGGGGAAGCTCGGTGGCCGTCTTCGGTGACACCGACGAGTACGAACAGGAGATATTGTCGGGCGACGCCGCGTACCGGCCTCATACCATATACGGCATCTGCAAGGTCTTCAACGAATTCCTGGCCAAATACTACCAGCAAAAGGGACTGCCCAACGTAGGCCTGCGTTTCAATCTGGTCTACGGTCCGGGACGATCGCTGGTCCATGGGACCGGCGCCGGTTTTGTCAGCGAACTTATCGAGAAATCGGCTTTGAGCGAGGAATGGTCTTCCATACCCTACGGGGATGACGCCATGAACTGGCTCTATGTCGAGGACGCGGCCCGGGCCGTAGGCCTGGCCCTGCGGGAAGAAAGCCGATGCGGGATATATACCATCTGCGGCGAATACCGTTCTCTCCGGGACGTGGCCTCCTTGGTTAAAAAAATCATCCCCGGCGCCAACATCAGGCTCCAACCCGGCCGTTACGGTTTTTCTTGGAAACACGACATGAAGGAGGCTCTCGAGGCCATAGGATATTGGCCCCAATACTCCCTCGAAGAAGGAGTCAGCAAAAACATTGACTATGTCCGACGAAGCTAGAATCTTCCTCATTGGGAATGAAAGCGGGCTGAATATACCCATTTAACGAGGGTCGTCATGAAAAAAAGGAAAATTCTCTGGCAAAGCAGCACGGTGATCGCCCGGTTCCCCGACTACAAGGAGGCCATCCTCCGTCACGCCGGAAGGGTTCTGGGGCCTCGGTTCGAAGTCGAAGTCAGGGGGGTCGAGAAGGGCACCCCGGACATTCATTTCATGGCCTTCGACTTCTTGAACAACTATCAGGTCTTCCAAAGCGTGACCAGGGCCGAGGCGGAGGGTTGCGCCGGCGTGGCCATCGGTTGTTTCCTTGACCCCGTTCTCGATGAACTCAGGGAGGTCATGAACATTCCGGTCTTGAGCCTGGCCGAGACGGGCATGCTGACCGCCTGCATGTTGGGGAAACGTTTCGCCGTGGTTTCCTATATCCCGGAGTGCAACGCCAAACGGTACGCCGAACTGGTCCATAAATATGCCCTGACGGAAAGGTGCGCCGGGTTGACCAGCTTCAATCTGCCCTTCGAGGAACTGGACAAAGGGTTCAAGGACCCGGCCAGGGTGATCGAAAAATTCACGGCCGCCGGCCGGGAAGCCGTCGGCAAAGGCGCCGAGGTCCTTCTGCCCGCCTGCGGCTGTCTGAACCTGATTTTAACCGAAAACGGGATCAACCAAGTCGACGGCGCCACCGTTCTGGACGTTTCCGGAACTTTGATGAAAATGATCGAGTTGATGATCGTTCTTCGCGAAACCTCGGGCACCCAGGTCAGCCGACGCGGCTTTTATGAGTCCCCGTCCCGGGAAAGCGTCAGGCAAATAGTCAAGAACTACTTGACGCCCTAAACCGAACGAAATTGATCCCTCCGGGGTCGGGCCCGTCATGGTCCGGATTGCCCGGACGACCACCGGCCCGAGCCTTAACCGTAGACAAGAGGAGTAGGATTCATGGCTTTCGATCCTGAGGAATTGGGTAAGTTGAAAGGCGAGTTTCAAGAATGGGAAAAGAGCCAGGAAGAGGCTTTTCGGCAGGAGCGGAAGCAGGATTTCTCGTCCGACTCCGGCCTACCGTACCAAAGAGTTTATACGCCGCTCGACCTGAAAAAAAACGGCTTCGATTATATGAAGTCGCTAGGCTTCCCGGGCGAATACCCCTTCACCCGCGGCATCAGTCCTTCCATGTATCGGAAGGAATATTACCTGGCCGCCCAGTACATAGGTTTTTCCACTCCGGAAGAGACCAACAAACTCTTCAAGTCCCTGCAGGCCAAAGGCAGCCAGGCCTTGCATCTGGCCTTCGATCTGCCGACCATTCAAGGCTATGACTGCGATCATCCCCTGGCCCTGGACGACGTGGGCAAGACCGGTCTTTCCCTTTCCACCATGGACGATTTGGCCATGGTTCTGGACGGGATTGACCTGAGCAAGGTTTCGGTGGCCTGGATAAACAATCCTTTATCCGTGGCCTGGGTGGCCATGATGTGCCTCCTGGGGGAGAGGAAGGGTCTGGCCTGGAAAGACGTAATGGGGTTTTTCCAGAACGATATCATCAAGGGTTTTCTGACCGACGGACAATACATCTTTCCTCCCGACCCTTCGGTCCGGCTGGCCACGGACGTCATAACCTTCGGCATCAAGCATATGCCCAAGGCCCGGGTGACCAATCTCTGCTGTCTGCAGTATGAGGAATCCGCCTGCGACGAATCCCAGCAACTGGCCTTCGGCATGGCCACCGGCATCGCCTATATCCGCTCGGCCCTGAAGAGGGGGTACGATATTGACGAAATCGCCCCCAAGATTTCCTTCCTGGGCTGCGTCCACCATAGGGACTTTCTGTGTGAAGTGGCCAAATGGCGGGCCGCGCGCCGCTTGTGGGCCAGGATGATGAAAGAGGAATTCGGCGCCAGGAAGCCCGAGTCCATGGCCCCTTGGATCAGGGTGAGCACCGGCGGTCTGGACCTGGTCAAGGATCAGCGCGACATGAACGTGGCCCGCGTGGCCCTGGCCTGCCTGGCCATGGCCTTGGCCGGGATTCAGTCCGCCACGCCCAAGACCTACGACGAACCGCTGGGTATTCCCAGCGAGGAAGCCAGCCTGACCGCGGTCCGTTCGGCCCAGTTGGTGCATTATGAAACCGGCGTCTGCGATGTGGTTGATCCCTTGGGGGGATCATACTGCCTCGAGACCCTGACCGACGAAATAGAAGAAAGGACCCGCCGGCACCTGAAAAAAATAGAAGAAATGGGCGGCATGGTCGAGGCGGTCAAGAACGGCTACGCCGCCAGGATCATCCTGGACCAGGGCCTGCGGCACGTCAAACGCATCGAAAGCGGCGAGAAAAAACAACTGGGCGTCAACATCTTCCCGCCCGATAAATTGATCGAGCGGGAGGACTTTTACTGGCCGGCGCCCGCGGCCGTGGTGGAAGAACGTATCGCCAAACTGCGGAAGTATAAACAAGGCCGGGATATGTCCCGACTCCAAAAGACCCTCGATAAGATCAAAAAGGTGGCCGAAGCCGAAGAGTCGGAAGAAAACAACCTGGTCTTTCCGATCATGGACGCTTTTCGGATCGGGGCCACCAGCGGGGAAGTGGCCCAGGCCTTGCGGGAAGTCTTCGGCGAATACCGTTTGCCCTGGTGATAAGGCCTGGTTATGGCAAACGTCCGGGACAGTTTTTCTTGTAATCAACGCGAACCATTCCGCCGGGAGGATCGGGAGTGAACAGGAAAATTCGGGTGCTCATAGCCAAGGCCGGTCTGGACGGGCATCAAGCCGGGATAAGAATCGTGGCCCAAGCCTTGAGGGACGCCGGCATGGAAGTGATCTATCTGGGGCTCTACAACACCGCGGAACAGATTGTCGAGACGGCCAGGCAGGAGGCCGTTGATGTCATCGGTCTAAGCTCCCTTTCGGGCGCCCATCGGACGGTCCTGCCCCGCGTCGCCGACCTGGCCAGGCAAAAAGGCTTGCAGGATGTTCTGCTGATCGCCGGCGGCGTCATCCCGAACAAGGACATCCCGGACCTGGAAAAGGCGGGCGTGGCCAGGGTCTTCAAGAGCGGCAGCCCCTTGGGTGAAATAGTGGACTTCATCAAACAACGTCTGGCTTAGATACTGGCCGGCCGTTGCGCCGGCGCTGACCAAAGACGCGGAGGCCTTTATGTCCGAGGAAACGGCGTGGCGGAAAATAGAACAGGCCGAGGAAGAATGGAAGAAAAATCATCTGTCCGAATTGGCCTCGGATTCGGCCAAGAGCTTCGTGACCGATTTCGGGGCCGAAATCAAGCCGGTCTATTCGCCGGCGGACCTGCGGGCCAAGGATTTCGACTTCACTCGGGACCTGGGCTTTCCCGGTGAATTTCCCTATACCCGGGGCAACACCGCCACCATGTACCGGGACCAGGTCTGGCGCATCGCCCAGTACGCCGGTTTCGCTACGGCCCAGGAAAGCAACGTCCTCTTCAAAAACCTGATCAGACAGGGGCAAGGCGAACTGAGCCTGGCTTTCGATCTGCCCACCCAATTAGGCTATGACCCCGATCACCCCCTGGCCAGGGGCGAAGTGGGCAAGGTGGGCATCAGCCTGGCCAGCTTGAAGGACTGGGAGACCATCTTCGAAGGTATTCCCATGGACAAGGTCTACGTCTATTCCGTCTCCAACGCCCAGGCCATCATCACCATCGCCATGCATCTGATTCTGGCCGAGCGGCAGGGCGCCGATCTGAGAAAGCTAAGAGGCGGCATGCAGAATGACGTCCTCAAGGAATACATTGCCCGCGGCAATTACATCTTCCCCCTCGAGGCCGGCATGCGTCTGGCCGCCGACACCCTGATTTATTGCGCGGAACATGTCCCGGAATACTGGTGCATCAACGTCGGCGGTTATCACATCTCCGAGGCCGGCGGCAATACCGTCACCGAGGCCGCCTTCACCCTGGCCATCGCCCTGGCCTATCTGGACGCCGTGGCCCGACGCGGGGTGAACCCGGAAAAAGTCGCCTCCAAGATTTCTTTTCTGATGGTGCCCAACCATAACCGCTTCTTCGAGGAAATCGGGAAATTCCGGGCCTGTCGCCGGCTGTGGGCCAGGCTGCTCCGGGATCGTTACGGGATCAAGGACCCCGGCGCCCTGATCTTCCGACTGTACACCCATAACGCCGGATCGGTGATGACCCGCCAGCAGCCGGAAACCAACATCACGCGCAGCGCCATCGCCGCGGTGATCGGGGCCCTGGCCGGCGCTCAGAATATTTGCCTCCGCACCATGGACGAATGCCTGGGCATCCCCAGCGAGGAATCCCAGATCATCGGCATCCGCAGCCAGCAGGTGGTCGCTTACGAAACCGGCCTCACCAAAACCGTGGACCCCCTGGGCGGGTCTTATTACATCGAGTGGTTGACCTGCGAATACGAGGAACGCGTCCGCCGGGAGCTGGACAAGATAGATCAACTGGGCGGCATGGCCCAGGCCGTACAGACGGGCTACGCCCAAAAAATCATCATGCGGGACGCTTATGAGCTTCAGAAGAAAATAGACCGGGGCGAAATAGCCAAGGTGGGCCTGAACGTTTTTCAGATGGAGGAGCAAAAGGGGGCCGGCCCCCGCCGCTACTACAAATCCGACCCCCAGGTCGAAGAAATGCGCCTCCGGGAAATAAGGGAACTCAAGGGTCGCCGGGACAACCAGGCCGTGGCCCGAGCCCTGGCCGACCTGAAAAAGGCCGCGGAACGAAAGCCCGGGCCAGACAACAATCTGATGGATCCGGTCATGGCCGCGGTGAGGGTCTACGCCACGATGGGCGAGATGTGCGGGGCCTTGCGCGATGTATTCGGCGAATATCGCGAGCCCAAGCTCTTCTAAGGAAGGAACGGATGGAAAAAAGCGAATCGGCCTCGAACCGGCGTCATTACGGCCTGGCCGGCCACGTGGCCCTGGTGACCGGAGGCGGCCAGGGCATCGGCCGGGCGGTGGCCCTCGGCCTGGCCCGGGAAGACGTCATTGTCCTGGTCAACGGCCGCACCTGGGAAAAACTGGAGAAGGTGGTCCAGGAGATCGAGGCTTCGGGCGGTCAAGCCCTGGGCCTGGCGGCCCACGTGGAAAACAAGGAAGAAGTGGCGGCCATGGTTGACCAGGCCATCAAGGCTTTCGGACGCATCGATTTCCTGGTCAACAACGCCGGTGTTTCCCGTTCGGCCTTTTTCACGGAAATGACCGAAGAAGATTGGGACCTGGTCCTGGACATCAACCTGAAAGGGTCCTTCCTGGTCGGTCAGGCCGTGGCGCGGCACATGATCGAAAACGGCTTCGGCCGCATCGTCAATCTATGCTCGATCGCTTCCTTCGCCGGCCAGGAAGGCCGCGCCAACTATGCCTCTTCCAAGGCCGGCCTCCTGGCCTTGACCCAGGTGATGGCCCAGGAACTGGCCCGGTATAACATCCGCGTCAATGCCGTGGCCCCGGCCTTGATCGAAACGGAATTGATCCGCCGGGCGGTCCCGAAAGATTTTCTGGAGGAAGTCATTCTCGACCGCAAACCCCTGGGCCGGATGGGTCAACCCGAAGAAGTGGCGGAAGTCATCCTTTTCCTGCTCTCGGAAGGATCGAACTACATGACCGGCGAAACCGTCAAGGTGGACGGCGGTCTGCTCAGCGGCTATTTTTATTCGAGCCGGCATTACGGACAGAGCTTCAGCCGAAAAAAATGAATCGAAAGCCTTGAAGTCGAGGTGGCGGCATGGCCGAAAAAAACAGAAAGATTCGTGTTCTTCTGGCTAAACCCGGGTTGGACGGTCACGATCGGGGCATAAAAATCCTGGCTCAAGGCCTGAAAGAGGCCGGGATGGAAGTTATCTACACCGGCCTGCATCAGCAGGCGCCACAGATCGTCTCGGCCGCTATCCAGGAAGACGTGGACATTATCGGCCTCAGCATTCTCTCCGGGGTTCATATGACCCTGGCGCCGGACTTGGTAAATCTGTTGAAGGAACTTGGCGCGGCGGACAAAGCGGTGGTCGTGGGCGGGTTCATTCCCGAAGAGGAGGATCGGCGGGCCTTGGAAGCCCTGGGCGTGAAAAAGGTCTTCGACCAGGATACGCCGTTGAAGGAAATCGTCGCCTTTATGGCAGGAATCAACCTTGCTTCCAACCGGAAATAAAGACGTTTGTCGGGCCGGGGCTTTCCTCCCGGAGCGGAAAGGATTTCATCGGGTCAAATGAAGGTCGTGGATGTCTGGCACCAGCCGTTTTCTCCGGAACTGATGAAAAGGGCGTACCTGGACGACGAAGAGCAACGTCAGGTCGTCGAATGGTGGGGCCTCCAGGACCGCATCGCCGGCCGCACCCCCCAGCGGTTCATAGCCGACATGGACCAACAGGGCATCGACAAAGTCTTGATCCCCTCGCTGAAGATCAAATCCTACGTCAAGCAGGTCATGCAATGGGATTTCAAGCCCGAAGAGGTCCACGCCCTCATCAAAGATTTTCCGGAAAGGCTGTACGGACTCTACGGCATCAATCCCTACACCAGAATGGACGGGGTGCGGGAGTTGGCCAAGGCCGTTTCGGAATTCAAGTTCATCGGCGCCCATATCCATCCCTACGGCTTCGGCCTGCCATTGAACGATCGCCTCTATTATCCCTTTTACGCCAAGTGCGTCGAGTTGGACGTTCCGGTCATGACGCAGGTCGGACATTCCGCGGAACTCATGCCCAGCGAGGCCGGCCGCCCGATCCTGCTCGATACCGTGGCCCTGGACTTTCCCGAACTTCGCCTCGTCGCCGCCCACACCGGCTGGCCCTGGGTCGAGGAATTGATCGCCATTGCCTGGAAGCATCCCCGGGTCTACATCGCCACCACGGCCCACGCCCCCAAATACTGGGCCCCGGAACTGGTTTCCTTCATGAATACCCGGCGGGGCCTGGGCAAAGTGATGTACGGCACCGATTTCCCCGTCCTGGATTGGGCCGGTTCTTTAAAGCAGATCGAGGAACTGAAGCTGAAGCCCGAGGCTTTGGATCATCTGCTGTCCGAAACCGCCCGCCGGGTTTTCAAGTTATAAGACAGGAGCGATAAAATGACCGCCACCTCTCTCCTGACCCAACAAATGATCGAGTCCTACACGGCCCGAGGCTACTGGGGCTCGATGACCCTGGGAGACTATCTCGACCATCACGCCGCCTATACGCCGGACAAGGAGGCCTTGGTGGACGTCAAAACCAGGGTCACTTACGGCCGGTTCAAGCTCGTCACCGACCGGATCGCCTTGAAGCTTCTGGAATTGGGCCTCCGCCCCGGCGACCGCCTCGGCCTGCAGACGCCCAACTGGGTCGAATATTTTTACGTCCGGTTCGCCTGCGCCAAAATGGGCGCCATTCCCGTGCCTTTCATTTACAGCGTCCGGGAGCACGAAATCGAGGGGACCATGGCCGACGTCGAGGCCGCGGCTTTCGCCTTCTGCACCGACTTCCACGACTTCGATTACCTCGAGATGGTCGAACGCCTGCGTCCCAAACTGCCCAGGCTCGAACACCTGATCTGTATCGGCCCGCGCACCGGCGCCGGCATGATCAACCTTCGGGAAATAATCGAGGATGAGATCGAGAAACGTTATCCCCCCGGCCATCTCCTGAAATTCCACCCGGGCGCCAACGACATCGATATCCTCATGTCCACCTCGGGCAGCACCGCCCGGCCCAAAATCGTCCTGCGCACGCCCAACGTTTTCATTTCCCTGGGACACCATATCGTGCAAAGGGCCGGTATGGGTCCGGATGAGATAGTCCTGGCCGTGGCGCCGGTCAACCAGGGCACCGGGTACTCGGTGGCGGTGGTGGCCTCCTTGATCGTCGGCTGCAAGAACGTGCTGCTGGAGCGATTCATTCCCGAGGAGGCTTTACGGCTGATCCAGCGGGAGAAAGCAACCATGGCCGTGGGCGTCCCGGCCCAGATGATCAAGATCATGAACAGTCCGTCCTTCGATCAATATGATCTGAAGACTCTGCGCCTGTTCTATCACGCCGGCGCGCCGCTGCCGCCCGACGCCGCCGCGGGGTTCGCCCGGAAATGCGGCTGTAGGTTGATGGAGGCCTATGGGGCCTTGGACGGCGGAACGCCGGTGCACACCTTGCTCGATGACCCTCCGGAGAGGATTTATCATACCGTCGGCAAGGCCTGCCCCGGGATGGAGCTTAAGATATTCGACGACCAAAATCGCGAACTGCCCCCGGGCGAGGTGGGCGAAGTCGTCTATAAAGGCCCGACCTGCGCGGTGGGTCTATACAACAATCCCGATCATGCCTATGACCCGGACGGCTGGTTTCACAGCGGCGATCTGGGTGTTCTGGACGAAGAAGGCTATTTGAAGATCGTGGGCCGCAAGAAAGACATCATCATCCGCGGCGGACAGAACATCAGCCCCAAGGAAATCGAGGACGTCCTCATCAATCATCCCCTGGTCAAGGAAATCTCCGTGGTCAAGATGCCGGATCAAGTCTTGGGCGAAAAGGCCTGCGCTTTTGTCGTCCCTCGAGAAGGCGCGGCGGTCAGGCTGGAAGACCTGACCGAGTTTCTCCTGGCCAGGAATTTCGCCAAATACAAGCTGCCGGAAAGGGTCGAGAACGTAACCGAGATTCCGCTTCTGCCCAACGGCAAGGTCAATAAAAAAGCCTTGGAGGCGGAAATAGAACACAAGCTCAGGATGGAAGGCAAACTCGGCTGACCTTCCAGAAGAGGAGCGCAATCCCTGGTCAGGAGCCATGACGGAGTGGAAATCAAAGAGGTAATGGTTGTCGGCGCCGGGATCATGGGTTCGGGAATCGCCCAGACCTTGGCCCAGTATGGCTACCCCGCTATCTTATGGGGGATATCGGAGGCGGAGCTTAGACTCAGCCTCGATAATATTGACGGCTCTCTCGAGAGGTTTGCCCGAAAAGGCAGGTTGACCTCGAGTAAGGAACGGATACTGGGACGCATCAGGACGACCGTGAATATCGCCGAAGGTCGGGAAGCGGATTTCGTCATTGAAACGGTGGTCGAAGACCTGAAGATCAAGGAAGAGATATTCCAGACCCTGGATCAGACCGTCAAAGCCGGCGCGATTCTGGCCAGCAACACTTCTTCCATACCCATCACTAGGCTGGCTCGAGTGACCCGGCGCCCGGAAAAAGTGGTCGGCCTTCATTTCAGCAACCCGGTTCCGCTCATGCCGGTGGCCGAGGTGATCCGCACCATTGCCACTTCCGCCGAGACCTTCGACGCCTCGGTCGCCCTGGCCGAATCCCTGCACAAGGAAGTCATCCGCGTGAATTTCGATCTGGCCGGCTTTGTCCTCAATCGCGTCAATCTGCCCGGAAACGTCGAAGCCATCCTCTTGGTGGAACGGGGAATGGCCTCGATCGAAGACATTGACAAGGCCATGCGCCTGGGCTTTGGCCGGCCCATGGGGCCTTTTGAAACCATGGACCTGGTGGGGCTGGATACGGGTTACAAAGTCCTGCTTTCCCTGTACGAAGAGACCAAGGACACCAAATTCCTGCCGCCTGATCTGCTGAGACGCAAAGTCTGGCTGGGCGAAATCGGCCGGAAGGTCGGCCGCGGCTGGTACGTCTATGGGCCGCAAGGGGAAAAGATCGGGCCGGCCGGATAGACCATGACATGAACCAGGGAGACCTTTAATATATGGAAAAAAATGTGGCCATAGTGGGCGTCGGCCAGAGTCCGTTTTCCCGCCGGAGCGGCCTGTCCATTGGCGAGCTTTGTTACCTGGCTTTTCAGGAAGCCGCGCTGGGCCTGAATCTCGAGTACCACCCCATCTCCGCCTCCGTGGTCTGCTCGGCCACGGAATACGACAAGCAGCGCAGCCCGGCCGGGGTCATTTCCGAATACCTGGGTTTGGTCGGCCCGCCGGTCTTTAACGTGGAAAGCCTTTGCGCCTCAGGGTCCGCCGGTTTGCGCACGGCCTACGCCCTGGTCAAGTCCGGACTCCACGAGGTCGTGGCGGTGATCGGCTTCCAGAAGATGTCCGAACTATCTTCCCAGGAAGCGGCCGAAAGGATGGGCCGGAGCGGCGACGTCATGTGGGAATCGCCTTTCGGCCTGACCATGCCGGCCGGCTTCGCCCTTCTGGCCCGGGCCCATATGGCCGAATACGGCACCACCGAAGCGCAGTTGGCCCAGGTCCGCGTCAAGAATTCGACCTATGGCGTCTTGAACGACCAGGCCGTCTTCCGCCAGCCGGTGACCCTGGAAGAGGTCCTGGCTTCCCGTCCGGTGGTTGATCCCTTGAAGATGCTGGATTGCTGCGCCAATGCGGACGGCGCGGCCGCGATCATCCTGGCGGATCGAGACGCGGCCCGGCGAATGACCGATCGGCCGGTTTGGATTTGCGGCCTGGGCGCCGCTTCCGGCTCGGCCACTTTCTCCAACCGGGACACCTATACCAGCCTGACCTGCGCCAAGAAAGCGGCCGAGGCGGCTTATAACATGGCCGGCGTCGGCCCCGAAGACCTGGACGTGGTCGAAATACACGACTGCTTCACCATCACCGAAATCATCTCCTATGAGGACTTGGGGTTGGCCCGACCGGGCGACGGCGCCAGGTTGCTGGAAAACAAGGAGACAAGTCTGGGCGGGAGAATACCGGTCAACCTGGACGGCGGCCTGTTGAGCAAGGGTCATCCCGTCGGCGCCACCGGGGCCAGTCAGATCAGAACCATCGTCAAACAACTGCGCGGCGAAGCCGGGCCGACCCAGGTCGAGGGGGCCAGGTTGGGACTGGTCCATAACCTCGGCGGCCCCGGCATTTATGGTTTCGTCACCATCCTGGGCAGGGATTAGAAAAATGGGCTTCGAGAAATTCGGTCAAAAAAGTTTCGTGGCGGAAGCCAGAGCGCGGGATTTCGCGTCCTATCTGGAACAGGGCCGACTCATGACCACGCGCTGTCAATCCTGCGGCCGGATTACGTTTCCTCCAAAGATGGACTGCCTCGCCTGCGGCTCCTCCCAGGCGGACTGGATCGAGATCGAGGAACCCGGCCGGCTCGCCACCTGGACCATTGTCCGGTATGGGCCGGCCGGCTTTGAAAACGAGACGCCCTATACCCTGGCCGTGGTCGCTTTCCCGCTGGGAATAAAAATGTTCGGCCAGGTGGACAAGCGCGTTCCGCCTTCCGAGATCGAGCCGGGGATGTCCCTCCGGGCCGTATCGATAAAATTGGCCAACGGCCAGTTCTCCTATCACTTCGAGAAGGCTTAGTCGCGTCAGGGAAAGAAATCCATGTACCCTTTGGGGGCATTACTTTTCAAGGAGGCCTGATGAGGTTCAAAGGCAAGGTCGCCCTGATAACCGGGGCGGGAAGCGGGATAGGCCGGATCACCGCGCACCGGTTCGCTCGAGAAGGGGCCGGCGTCATCATCAACGACGTGGTTGAAGAACAGGGACGGCGGGTGGAACAGGAGATAAAAAAAGCAGGCGGCCTGGCCGTTTATGCGCCCGGGGATGTTTCGAACCGGAAGGAGGTAGAGGCCTTTGTCCGGCGCGGACTGGATGAATTCGGCCGCCTGGACATCCTGGTCAACAATGCCGCGGTAATCAAGGAATCGCCTTTTATTGAAATAGAAGAAGCCTCTTTCGACCGCTTGCTGCGGATAAACCTGAAGGGTGTGTTTGTCTGCTGTCAAGTCGTCGTCCCCATCATGCTCGAACAACGTTACGGCAAGATCGTCAATATCGGCTCCCGGGCTTTCCTCGGCTCGGTGGGACAATTGGACTACGTGACCTCGAAAGGAGGGGTGGTCAGCCTTACCCGCGGCCTGGCCCTGGAATTCGCCCGGCAGGGCCTCAACGTCAACTGCGTGGCCCCCGGACCGATAATGACCGGCTTGTCTCTCCAGGTGGATAAGAAACGGCTGGAAGCCTACCAGGAAAAAATGCCCATGGGCCGATTCGGCGAACCGGAGGATATCGCCGCCGCCGTCCTTTTCCTGGCTTCGGATGAAGCCTCTTTCATCACCGGACAGACTTTGCTGGTGGATGGCGGCTTGTCTCTTGGGGCCGGCTTGATCGTATGATTCTCCCACGGGCCGCTAGGGCCGAGGTGGACCTCTACAAAGACAACAGGGAAGGATAATGAAAATCTGGTATCAATCCTGCACCGCCCTGGGCGCGCAGGAAAAACTGGCCGGCTATCAGTGGGCCCTGTTAAAACATATCGATCGCGTCAAGCGCCCGGATACGGAAGTCCATGTCCACGGGACCAGGTTTTACACCCCGGCCATAGACGGTCATTACTACCTCGAATATTTCAACACCGGCCACATCATGGAAAACGCCCTTAAAGCCCAGGATCAGGGCTACGATGCCTTTGCCCTGGGTTGCTTTCTGGACTCCGGTTTCGCCGAAATCCAGGAAATCCTGGATATCCCCGTGGCCTTCAGTTGTCAGGCGGCCTTGCACGTGGCCAGTCTGCTGGCGAGGAAATTCCTGGTCGTAGTGCCAAATAAGGGTCTGCAGGCCAGGGTGATCGGCAAGGCCGGGTCCTTCGGTTTGCGGGAACGTTTGGTTGATTGCCGGGTCAAACGATTCGAACACGAAAAAATGCTGAAGGCCATCGACGACGCCGGCGTCATTTTGAAGGAACTGGACGAACTGGTGGAAGACGATTCGGACGCCGAGATGATCGTTCCCGGGGAGAACATTTTGAACATCGTGCTGGCCGAAAATAATGTCAAGACAATCAAAGGTCTGCCGGTTTTGGACATTACCGGTTGTCTGATCAAGGTGGCCGAAATGCTGGCCGACATGAAGGCCCTGGGTATAGCCGCCCGCCGGCGGGCCGGGTATGCCCCGACTCTTGCCCGCGAGACTTTGCTGGAATTGGGACGGGCCTATCAAGAGGCCAGGGACGAGGCCCTTTAATCACGGACCGGCCAAGAGTCCTTTTTACAGCGCTTTACGAGGTCATCACCGTTGACGCAAATTGAAACCATCCTCAAGGGCGATGTCTTGTCCGCGGCGCGGCTCATGCGGGACATTGACGACGACGTCCCTTCCGCCCGCCGGATGCTCAAAGACTTATATCCTTTTACCGGACGGGCGCATATCCTGGGCATCACCGGTTCTCCTGGAACGGGCAAGTCCACGCTGGTGGACCAACTGATCGAGGCGGTGAGAAAAGAGGGCCGGACCGTGGGCATAGTGGCGGTTGACCCCACCAGCCCTTTTTCGGGCGGCGCCATTCTAGGCGATCGCGTCAGGATGCAGCGCCACAGCACCGACCAGGGCGTTTTCATCCGCAGCGTGGCCACTCGAGGTCATCTGGGCGGCTTATCCCGCTCCACCCATGACCTGGTGGACGTCCTCGACGCCATGGGCAAGGATTTAATAATCGTCGAGACCGTCGGCGTAGGTCAGGATGAGGTGGAGATAGTCCGCCTGGCCCATACCACCCTGGTGGTTCAAGTGCCCGGACTAGGTGATTCCATCCAGGCCCTCAAGGCCGGCCTATTGGAGACCGGCGACATTTTCGTGGTCAATAAAGCCGATCTGGACGGGGCCGACAAAACGGTCCTCGACCTGGAGATGATGCTGGAAATAAAAGCCTGCCCTCCCGGGTCTTGGCGGCCGCCCATAGTGAAGACCGTGGCCAGTGAGGCCCTGGGATTATCCGAACTTCTGACCGCGATTGAAAGACACCGGGAGTACCTCAAGGAAAGACCTCGAAACGGGTCCGGGGACTGGCGTATTCAGGGCCGGTTCGTGGATATTCTGCGCGATACGCTATTAGCCGCGGCCGTCGAAAAAACCCAACGGAACGGGAAATGGCCGGGTCTGATGGAAGCCCTGAAAACCCGTCGGATAGATCCTTACAGTGCCGCCGAAGAAGTCCTCGACGATCTTTTCGACAACTCCTGATCGGTTTGATCCCTGGTAAAAAGAAAGGCCGTCTGGTCATGGATAACTCGGAACAATGGCAAAACTTGGGGCAGGAGTTGGAACTGCTGTTGTGTTTGAGAACCTTTCCCGTGGCCGTGAAAATGTTGAGCCGCGCAAGCGATATTCCGGCCAAAGCCTTCCGGCCGCTCAGGGATTCCGGCCGCAGGCTCGACGCCTGTCAGGCCTTGGCCTTGTCCCGGCGCGAAGGTCGGACCGTGTCCATGCTCAAGGAAGACAACTGGTGTCCCGCGCCGGTGGCTGGTTACGGCCTGGCCGACCCCACCGACTTCTACCTGGACGGGTTTCAGCAAGTCGGCCATTTTTCCAGTCTGGAAGCTTCGAGGAAATGGTGTCAAACCCTGCCTCGCTTCGAATTGAACCGCTATGTAGGCCTGGTCTCCGCGCCCTTGACCTCCGCCTCCTTCGCGCCCGACGTCGTTCTATTATGGGTCGATTCGGCGCAACTGTGTATTTTGACCCTAGCCCATAATTGGACCTACGGCCGCGACGTGATCAGCCGACTCTCGGCCAGGGCCGCCTGCATCTTCGAAATAGTGCCGGCCATGCAGACCAAAGAGTTCCAAGTGGCCGTGCCTTGTCTGGGCGAACGCAGAAGAGCCGGCACGACTGACCATGAGATGGTTTTTTGCCTTCCCGGCGACAGAGGCGAAGAGTTCGTCGCCAGCCTGAAACTCATGCGGGAAAAGGGTTATCGCTTCCCCATCCCGGTCAAGACCGCTGTTGAATGGGAACGCAGGCCTGAATACGAAGAATGGTCCAGGTTATTGGGTCTGGACTGACTTCCCTCCGCCCGCCTCGCTTGATCGGCCCGGCCCGGCCATGAGGGGCAGGGCCCTCTCCCCAATCCACCCTCTAATCGCGGACCGGTTTAGGCGCCCGGTTCGTCGAAAGCAGTGCATCCGGTGTTTCGGAAATGCTGGATTCCTTCTTCCAATCCAGGTAAACAATAAGGTCCGGACCATCAAGCCAGACCGGACGGGGATGAATTCCTGGCGGATCACGGAGGAGGACGCATGAGCAAAAACGTTTTGGTCACCATGAAATCCGATAAAGACCTGAGACGGATTATTCAGGACCGGCTGGGCGGCCGGGCCGGGGTCATATACTTGGAGGACCTGGCCGCCGCGGACCGCGAGGAAACTTTCAAATCGGCGGACGTGTTGATGTTCTTTCGCCTGCTCGAGGAAATCGCTCCCCGGGAGATTGCGCTCCTGGAAAACCTGTCCTTGTTGCAGTCGGTGCCGGCCGGCGTGGAAACGCTGCCCTTCAAGGATCTGCCGTCCAAAATGACCATCTGCGCCAATGCCGGAGCCTGGTCGGCCCCTCTGGCCGAATATATAGTCGGGTTGATGATCGCCCTGAACCGGGAGCTGGTGGCTCATCGGCGCAAACTGGCCCGGGGTGAATATGACCGGGTAAACAGCAGGTATTTAAGAGGGCGGGTGCTGGGGATCGTCGGCTTTGGCGGCATCGGCCTGGCCGCGGCTCGGCTGGTCAGGCCGATGGGTCTGCGGATAATGGCTTTAAACAGCCGGGGCCGGACCGACGAGGCCGTGGAATTCATCGGCACCTTGGCCGATCTCGACCACCTGCTCCAACTGGCGGATGTGGTCCTGCTGGCCGCGCCCTTGACCAAACGAACTCGCGGGTTGATCGGCGCCCGGGAGTTGAACCTGATGAAAGACGACGCGATTCTGATCAACGTGGCCCGGGGGGCGATCGTGGACGAAGACGCTCTGTACGAACACTTGAAAACCCATCCCGATTTCAAATTCGGCGCCGACGTCTGGTGGCGGGAACCCTTGACCGGCAGTGAATTCAGCCTCAAGCATCCCCTGTTCGATTTCCCCAATGTCCTGGGCACGCCTCATAACGCCGACCATGTGGAGGGCATGCAGTCCGAAGCCACGGCCGCGGCCGCGGAGAACGTGGGAGACTTTCTGGAAGGCCGGCCGATTCGCGGTGTCGTTGACCGGAGCGATTACCTTTAGCCAATGGCACGAAAACCGGCGGTTTCTTGGGAGCGGGGAGGCGATCATGCTCGCCCGGCCAGGCCGGGTTGCTCGCCTTCCCTTGTTGCAAGTCGAGGTCCGGGGGCTTATCCGCTGTGTCGGGCTTGAGTCGGCTCGAAGGTATTCGGCCCTGAACTGTTCGGCTGTACTGCCTTATCCTGACTTTTAGCCTGAAGCCGATAACGAAATCTGCCTGAGCCCGAATCCCGCAACAAGAGCCATAAAAGGTTTAAGAATCATTTCCTTGACAGGCATTGATAACTTTCTGGTCAATCGGTATGGCTACATCACAGGAATTGCCAAGAGAACCGTATTTGGCTCCTTTAGGGGCTACCAGAAAAACCTTTTTACCCCTGACTCTCACGTATTCCACCACCGGCGCGAAGTCTGCATCGCATGATACCAGATAAACTACATCGTATTTATCTTCTATCGCCCCGGACACCATATCCATGGCCAAGAGAACGTCAACGCCCTTTTCCATGCGATATCCCTGGACGGCCCCGCAGGAAGGGCAGGTTCTGCTTCTCTTGACGAGTGTGCCCAGGCGGATGGTGACTCCCTGGCGGCGGAGAGCGGAGAAAAAACGCTGCTGGTCTTTCGCCTGCGGGCTGCCGGCGGGTAGGACCGGACAGATGAAAAACCTTATGGCGACTACTTCCCGGTTCCGGGCAAGATGAAGGGCCAACTGCCGGTAATCAATATCTCCCTTCTTCAAGCCGGCTTCCTGAAGGGCATAATAAAAATTGGACCCGTCAATAAGGAACAGAGCTCGTTCTTTGGGCATAATCAGTCTAAGTTCTAAGGTGGAAGGTGAAGGTAAAAAAATACCGGCCACTGCACGCAGCGACCGGCGGTTGACATCTCCCTTTGGGGAGGTCGGCTCCCTTTCAGAAACCCACACTATAATTATCGGCTTCCAGCGGAAAAAGTCAAGGATTCATTTTTTTATGTCATCTGACCCGGAAAGGAATTTATCGAGGCGTGTAACTACTTGATTTATTTGGCGCGCCTGGTCCGACTCGAACGGACGGCCTACGGATTCGAAGTCCGGCGCTCTATCCAACTGAGCTACAGGCGCGCGAAGCCGGCCCTACCGGTTCCCGCCGGAACCAGGTCCGGCCCGAAACGGCTCGAAATCAGGTCCGGGGCTACTTCTTCATCAGGGCTTGGACCCGGACTATCTCGGCCCGGATAAAGGCCTCGAACTCGGGACCGGCCTTCATCAGGTGGGCCAGGTCCTGGTCCAGGCGGGACGGTTTGATCTTGAAAAACCACCCGTCGCCGTACGGCGCCTGGTTGACCAGTTCCGGCGAGTCTTCCAAGGCTTCGTTGACGGTGACGATCTCGCCTGAAACCACGGCGTAGACCCGTCCGACCCACTTGCCCGATTCGATCGAAGCGAAAGGCTTGCCCTGATCCACCTTTTCGCCTTCCTTGTCAATATCTATGTAAGTCAATTCCCCGGCCAGCTTCTGGGAGAAATCCGTGGCGCCCATGACCACTTTTTCTCCATCGACGCGGGCCCAGTAATGGTTCTGGTCGTAATATAGTTCGTCCGGAAAATTGTAGCCCTGGATTTCCATGTCTCTCCTCCTTGAAGGGCCCAAGAGTGAACTGTCGCTAAGCTATTTATACGTTTTTCCGATTCGTGGCAATAGTCCGGTAACGGATTGCCGGACGGACCAGGGTCAACCTTCCAAGGACTTGAGCAGGTTCTTGTCCTTGATCCGGTTCAGCTTGAAGCCCATCTCGTCCGGGCTGAAGCCCAGGGCCAGCCCGAGCAGTTGCGGGTAGAAGAAAAGAGGGACTTTCAGATCGGCGCCGAACCTCTTGGCCATGGTCTTCTGCTGGCCTTCGAACATGACGTTGCAGAAGGGACAGACGACCACCAGGCCGGTCACCTGGAGTTCGGTCAGGGTCTTGAGCTTGCCCAGGGCCATTTTCTGGGCCAGCTCTTCATTGACGCCCAGGACGCCGCCGCCGCAGCAGTCCTTCAACCCGGGGTAAGCCACGGCCTCGGCGCCCAGGGCCTCGATCAGCGCGGCCAGGCTCCGCGGCTCCTCCGAGGAATCGAACCAGTCCAGGGCCTCGCCCGGCTTGAGATAATGGCAGCCGTAATGAGGGGCGAACCGGTGCCCGGTCAGGGGCCGGGTGACGGCCTTCTGGATGGCCGCGGGCCCGACTTCCTCATACAGCAGCCGGGCATAGTGCCTCACCTTGATCCCGCCTTTATAAGCCAGCCCGATCTCGGCCAGCCGGCGGTTGACCGCCTCAGCCGTCCGAGCGTCATGATCCAGCAGATGGGCGGCTTCGGCCAGCGAGACGGCGCAGGCGCTGCAGCCGGTCACGATGTCCCGGCCAGCGGCCTGGGCCAAGGCCAAGTTGCGGCCGGCGATGACCAGGCTGTCCTCGACCGACAGGGACTTGATCGGAAAACCGCAGCAGCCGAAGTCGGGCAGGTCGGCCAGGTCGAGCCCCAGCCTGGACGCGGTGCGGCGCAGCGAGACTTCATAATTGAGATTCCGGACCGGGATGGTGCAGCCCGGAAAAAAGGCCCAGGACATTACGTTTTCTCCCCGGCCTTGATCTGAAGACAATCCAGCAGGACCTGAAAATGCTCCGGCTTCTCTTCGATCCTGGGCAGGTCCAACTCGGTCCGCTTCTGGTTTTCGAAGTCCGTGATCTCGTACAACCGGCCGTGGCGCCGCAGCAGTTCCGGCTGGGCCGCCATAGTCGGTGGAAAATGACCGGCCTCGACGGCCATGTTCTTCAGCGCGAAGACCGCTTCGGTGAAGCCCACCTTTTCCGGGCAGGTCTCCTGGCAGGTATAGCAGGCCGCGCAGAGCCAGATAAGCGGCCCGGTCAGGAGTTCTTGCCAGAGTCCCAGGACCACCATTCTTATCAGCCGGCGCGGGTCAAAGTCCGGGTTCTGGTCCTGGACCGGACAGCGGGCGCCGCACGCGCCGCAGGCGTAGCAGAGCTTGATCCGCTCAGCGCCCCTGCGGCGGGCCACTTCATCCTGGAACGAAGGATCGGCCTCCTCGAGGTCAATGACGATGACGTCCGCGTCGGGTTGATCAGGCATGGCGCTCCATCCTAGGCCGCGGCCGACCCCAGGGTTTTGATCCTGTCCTGGAAATCCAAAACTAGCCGGCCGAGTTCCACTCCCATGTTGGGGGCCAGGGTGATCGAGGCCAGGCGTTCCGGGTTCAGGCCCGCGGCCTCGAGGACGACCTTGAGATGCTCGACCCGGCGGCGGGCGGCCGGACCTCCGGCCTGGCTCCGGCAGTTGTCGTCGTGGCAGACCGCGGCCATGACTCCGTCCGCCCCTTCCTGAAAGGCCTGTAAGACCAGGCCGGCATCGAGGTTGCCGCCGCAAGGCAGAGGCATCAAGGCCAGGTCAACCGGCTGCTTGGGCTTAGGCGCCGCGCGCCAAGCCTCCACCGCTGACCGCCGGCAGCCGAACAGGACCAGCCGGGGAACGAAGTCCCCGGCCGGCCGTGGTCTGGCCAGAAGAGTCTCGAGCCTGGCCCGGCCTTGCTCGAAGGTGTGGCCCGGCAGCTTGATGGCCCGGCCCGGACAGGCGGCGGCGCAGAGACCGCAGGATTGGCAGGCCAGCGGATCGGGCCAGGGCCGATGGGTGAAACCGAGCGCGGCGTGAGGGCAGACCCGCAGGCAGGTCAGGCAGGAGGCGCACCGGCCTGTCTCGATTACCAGTGGCCCTGCCTCGACTTCCTCGACGGCCCAGAGCCGGAGAACTTCGTCCAGGACCCCGGCTATTTCCGCGGCCAGGGTTTCGTCCGCGTCGGTTCCCCGGGCCGGTCCCAGGGCCATCACGCCCCGGCGGTTAGTGGCCGCGGGCAAAAAAAGGACGTTGTTCGGACCGAGGAAGCCGTCCGGTCCCAGGCCCAGATTCAAATTCGCGGCCCAATCCGCCAGCTCGCTGGCCGGCTCGAGGGCGTCTTCCCACACTATCAGGTCCGGTTTCAACAAGAGTTCGGCCCGACTTGCGGCGTCAAAGACCTTGAATCCGGTCCGGCCGTCCGGCCAAGTCTCCCGGCGCGGGCCGGAATCAGGGGTCCGGAGAAAAACGATCCCGGCCTCCCGGGCCTGGCCGTATAGGCGTTCCAGGTTTTCGGCGGCCACCTTGACCTGCGGGGCCAGGATATAAACCGCGGCTTTGGTTTCCTGCCCGACCCGGATGGCCTGTTCCATGATCCGGCGCATATTGTGGGTGGAAGTGGCCTGGCCCGGGCCGGCCAGAAAAACGAGCGAGCCCGGCTTCCCGTTCGTCGCGGCCTCCAGGAGGGAAGACGGACTAGTCCGTTCCAAGTCGGCCAGCGAAACGCTCTTGACCGGCCCTGAAACCGCCGGGACGCTCCTGGCTTCCCGGCCGCATAAAATCACCGCGCCGGCCTTGATTTCCCTGGCGGCGCCACCGGTTTCGAACCGGACAGTGAACCGGCCGGCAAAACCGTTCAGGCTCACCAAGCGTTGATAGATCAGGGACGGCTGAAGCCCGCCTTCCGGCTGGGCGCCATCCGGAGACGCGGCCCAGACGTACTTTATCCCGGCCCGATCCAGGACCGAAGCCATGACCCGCGCGGCCGCGGACCGGCCGATTATCAAGGCCTGCTTGATTATATCCGCCGGGATGCGGCTTCGTTCCGGCTCGATCCCGGCCTCGGCCAGGACCGACTTTACCAGGCTCAGGGCGTTTTCGATGGGTTCGCCGGCCAGCCAGGGCATCTGGTTTTTCAGGTCCACCAGGATCAACCGCTGCCTATAGCTGGTCAGGGCGGCCGGCGGATCGCCGGGGCCGACGACGAAAATCCGGGCCGGCTCCGGCAGCGGGCCAAGCTGTTCGGCGCGCCAATCCTCGATCAGCCTGACTTCGGTCCGGCCGGGCAGGCCGGCCGCGCGTCGGGCCAGTTCCCCGGAGTCCAGGCCCAGGGCCGCCAGGCCGGGCCGATGGATCAGCATTATATGGGCTGGGGCGGGACTCATGTTCGCTTCAGATAATCCGTCGCCTCGAGGGCGGCTTTTAAGGCCGAGGCCCTGGCTTCGGCCACGCCCATGGGGCCGGCGGCCGCGCCGGCAGCGAAAAGGCCGCGCTCCGGTTGGCTGATCAGGAAGCCGTCCTGGTTGATGGGAATGTTCAAGGCCGCCAGGGGCGTAAGGTCCGGCGGTCCGAGGCCAATGGACAGCACGACCAAGTCAAAGGTCCTGGTTTCTTTGAGCCCGGTCTGGTCGCTGATGAAGGGCACGTCCAGGCCGCCGTCCGGCCGGGCCGTCACTTCGCCCGGCGCGCCCTGGATCAGTTCCACTTTGGTCTTGAGGTCCTGGTAATAGCGGTTGAAGTCACGGCCGGCGTTCTGCAAGTCCATGTAGAACATAGTGACGGTCAAGGCCGGCCAGCGGTGGCGGATCAAGGCGGCCATCCGCAGGGCGTACCCGCAGCAGACCCTCGAGCAGTAATCCCGGTTCAGGGACTTGTCCCGGGACCCGACGCACTGGATAAAGGCCACCTTGCGGACCTCGGACCGGCCGTCCGGCCGGGGTAGCCGGCCCTGGTTCCTCAAGGACTGGTCCAGTTCCAGGGCCGTAACCACGCCGTCCAGGCGGCCGTACCCGAAGCGGGGCTTCAATCTCGGGTCGAACGGTTCGAACCCGCCGGCCATGACCACGGCTTCGATCGAGACTTCTTCTTCCGTGGTCGCGGCTTCGAAGTTCACCGCGGCCGCGGGGCAGGCCTCGAGGCAGGCCTGGCAGGCCCGGCCGTTAAAGCGGCGGCAGGCGGCGGTGGAGATTCCGTACCGGGGGCCGATCTTCAGCGGCGATCTCAGGATGGCCTTATCTTTTTCCGGGCAAGCTTCGTAACAAAGCCCGCAGTCCAGGCACTTGTCCGAGTCAATGAAATAAGGTCCCCGGGCCAGCCGGGCCAGGTATTGGTCCTTGTTCGGCCGGCAGGAGATCAGGCTGGTTTGGAGGGACAGTCGGAACGCGGCGCCAGCGGCTTTGGCCGCGGTTTCTTCCAGCAGGCAGGCGTGGCACTGGGCGCAGGAAGTAGTGGCTTTACAGGCCAGCGAGGCGACGTGGCCGCCGGGGAAGAGGCCTTTTTCCACTACCAGGCTGGCCAGGCCCAGTTCGGCCAGGCGATTGGCCGCGGTCAGTCCGGCCGTTCCGGCGCCTAAGATCAGGACCCTCTGTTTCAACATCAACCTCGCCGTGGCTCGCCGGGAATGCGGTCCGGCATCCGCGTCGTCCGTTTTATCCTGTAGCTATTATGTAGCTGATTACTCGCACCCAGTCAAGCGCGGAATGAGGTATAATGGCCGAAATTTTCAGGCTAATGGGAGGATTAACTATTTTGACCTTGTCATATGTCACCGCGGATATCCCGGGCCTGGGCGGCGCGATCAAGTCCGGCCCGGGTCATTTCGTGGTCGAGGAATTGCCGCTGTATGAGCCTTCCGGCCAGGGGGCCCACGTGTACGTGCGGCTTTCGCGGGCCGGCTGGAACACCCGGGACCTGGTCAAGCGTCTGGCCTCGATCTTCGGGCTCAAGGATGTGGACGTGGGCTGCGCCGGCCTTAAGGACAAGGACGCCGTGGCTATTCAGACCTTTTCGCTCAGCCTGCCGGCGGCCGATGAAGACGCGGTGGCCAGGCGCATCGAAACCGAATTGCCGGTCCGGGTCCTCTGGGCCAGACGCCACGGCAACAAGCTCAAGACCGGGCATTTGTTGGGCAACCGCTTCAGCGTGGTGCTGGCCGGGGTTGAACCCGGCGCCTTGGTCCGGGCCGAAGAGATCGCGTCAATCCTGCGCTCCAGGGGTTTGGCCAATTACTACGGCCCGCAGCGTTTCGGCCTGGAAGGGGACAACGCCCGGCGCGGCCGGGAGGTCTTGCAAGGCCGTGGCCCGCGCCAGTCCTGGCTGCGGCGCTTTCTGTTGTCTGCTTTTCAGGCCTCGATGTTCAACGCCTATCTGGCCGAACGCCTCGAGCGCGGCTGGTTCGAGCGCCTCCTGACCGGCGACGTGGCCAAGAAGACCGATACCGGCGGCCTGTTCGACGTGGCCGACGCCGAGGTCGAGCGGCCCCGTTTCGAATCCGGGGCCATCACCTACACCGGCCCCATTTACGGCGCCAAGATGCGCCGGGCTTCCGGCGCTCCGGGCGAGTTGGAGCAGCAGGTGCTGTCCCGCTTTGAGGTGACCGTCGAGGCCCTCAAGCGGGCCGGCCTGGACGGCAGCCGCCGGCCGGCCCGGATCATTCTCCAGTGCCTGACCATCAAGCCTCACGATCAGGGCCTGATCTTCGAGTTCAGCCTGCCCAAGGGCGCGTACGCCACCACGCTCCTGCGCGAGTTCATGAAGAACGATCAAGGCCTGGCGGCGGTGGGGGAAGAGGATTGAGGCCGGCCTGAGCCATAATTAACCAGGAGGTCCTCGAATAATTGACCAACTCGGGCGTGATGATCAAGGTTAAAGCGATTATTAGCCACGTTGAGAAAAGCAGCGAACCTGATACTATTTGAATATGAGAAAGCGGGTATACATCGAGACGACTGTGGTGAGCTACTTCACGGCCAGACCAAGTCGGGATATAATGATCGTCGGTCATCAGGAGGCTACGCGGGAGCTATGGCCGAAGCTCACCGCCAAATATGAGACCTACGTTTCGGCGCTGGTGTATCAAGAGGCAGGAAGAGGTAATCCAGACCAAGCTGAGATGCGATTAGGCGCCATCAAACCATTCCAGATGCTCGAAATTGACAACGAGGCCCGCACTCTGGCCGAGAAGATTATTGCTGGCAGGGGAATACACGAGGAATATCCTGAAGACGCCCTTCACCTGGCGGTGGCCGTGGTGAACGGAATCGAAGTAGTAATTACCTGGAACTTTGCCCATCTGAACAATCCGTTTACCCGCATGATGGTCAGGCAGATCGTTGAGAACGAGGGCTACTGGTGTCCTGAAATCTGTTCCCCTGAGGAATTGCTGGAGGCTGGCGAATGAAAGACCCAATCGTCGAAGAAGTGCGAAGACACCGCCTGGAGCATACGCGAAGGTTCGGGGGTGATCTCGGGGCGATTTGTGCCGACCTGCGCGCCCTTCAGGAAGCTTCAGGACACGAAGTGGTTCGCCTCGCTCCGAGAAAATTGGAACCTAGAGGACCGTTTACCCGACGCCCCAAACCGCACGGCTGAAGTGAGCCGCTGGTTAGATCAGAGGGGCCACACTTGGCCGGTAATCACCTTGAGTCTTTGGTCGCCGAATGGTACGAGTTGGGCGGCTGCTTCCTATAAAAAGGCGCGGCCGGGGAGGGGCCGCGCCCAAGCAATGGAAAAAAGACAACGTAAAGAGTGCGCCCGGGTTAGGCTTCGAGCTGGTTCAGGAACGCATCCACCGTCAGCACCTGCCCCAGGGCCGGGAAGATCTTCTCTTCGGCGTGTTGTTGCTCTTCCTTGGAGTTGGCGGCCGTGGCGTCCTTGACGATCGTGACCGAGTAGCCCTTGTCATACGCGGTGCGGGAGGTTGATTCCACGCAGAAGTTGGTCAGGAAACCGGCCGTGACCACGTTCTTCACCCCGGCGTTCTTAAGGATATCGGCCAGGTCGGTGCCGTTAAAACCGCAGAGCGTGCATTTCCCGCTGACCACCTTGTCTCCGGATTGAGGTTTGAGTTCCTCGATGATCTCCGCCCCCCACGAGCCCTTCCGAAAGGCCCCGCCGTCGGCCACGGCCTTGACGATGCCGGCCATCTGGTATTTTTCGTAATATTCCGGATTAAATACAAACGGGGCATAAACCACCAGGGCGCCTTTCTCGCGAGCCCCCCGGGCCAGTTTGACGGCGTTGGGAATGGTGCCCTGCCGGGCCAATTCCGCCTTGACGCCGCCATACAGCTTTCCTCCCTCCTTGCAGAACTCGTTTTGAAATTCAATCAAAACAACCGCGGTATCCTTGGCTTTCATAACCCACCTCCTGACACCTATACGGTAGTTCTTGGTCGTTCAGGTGACTTCGGTTCTCATCGGTTTGGAGCCCGGCGCTCCCGAGCAGGTTGCGACATTAAGAAGAAGCGATAAATGGTATGTTTATTAACAGCCACCACAACCCCCCGGATCAACCCTTCCCTTTCAAGGGCCGCTCCGGAGTGTCACCCGCCCGCCGCTCCTGGAACGGCCAGCTTCGGTGTTTCAATATATCAGATGGTTACATCAGGTCCAAGAGCTTTTTAGTTCAATCCGCCGCATAATCAGGTATAATAATCGGGAGCACGCAGTGCACCCCTGCAAGAAGGCGCCAGGGCTGATAAGGCCGCGGACTGGCAGGCGCCTGGCGGACTGATTTCGGCCAAGTCATGAGGATGAAGCTATATGTTCGGCTCCTACGGTCATGTCGAATCCACGATTCTGGCTGGCGCGGCTTCGTATCCCCTGTATCGCCTGGCCAGGTGGCTCTTCTTTCTTTCGACCGGCGCGGAATTCCCCTTGGGCTGGGCCAGGTTCGCCTTGTTCCTCGGAATTTTTGTAGCCCTCTATATTATTGCCAGGATACTGATAAGCCGGGAATAGAAGAGGCGTCTGGCCAAGGACAGTTTGACCCGAAGTTCAGATAGACAGGGCCGGACAAAGAAAATATAATAGATACAAGATGAGTCCGACGATACTGCGGGAAAAAGGCTACCGCTTCTTTTTCTTCTCCCGCGAGGAACCTCGTGTCCATGTCCACGTTGTCTGCGCCGACGGAGAGGCAAAATACTGGCTAAGCCCCGAAATCGAATTGGCCAAGAACCACGGGCTCTCACGCTATCGGCTCAAGGAGATCGAAGACATTATCGAGGTGCATTATGATGAGTTCAAAAGAGCCTGGGCGGAACGCCTCGGTTGAGGTTACTCATGTCTCAAGCTTTGGAGTCTGGCTGTTGGCCGGAGACAAAGAGTTGTTCATGCCCTATGACGAGTTTCCCTGGTTCAAAGATGCTCCCGTGGGGCAAATTCTGAAGGTCGAGGAACCTTTTCCGGGCCATTTCCATTGGCCGGACCTTGACGTGGACCTTACTGTCGAGATAATCGAACACCCGGAGCGGTTTCCCCTGAAAGCCAAGAGCACCTAACCAAGGGTTGGACCCGATCGGCAATAAACGGCTCTTGCCTCCTGGTGAACCCCGTCGTCAGGCCATGCCAGTTGGATATTGACTATGAAAGGCACGAAAAAGAGATGATTGAAAAAGTGGTCAAGAAACTCGACCTGAAAAAGGATTCGTCAATAAAGGAAGACCTGGCCTACTGGCTCGGGAAGACTCCCCAAGAACGCATCGCGGCCATCGAGTTTTTGAGAAGGCAATACCATGGAAGCACAGCCAGACTTCAGAAAACTGCTCGCGTTATTCAACGGACACAACGTGGGGATTCCTCTCAATGAAGGTTACTGTATATTGCTGCCACTTGAGAACGATAAGTTACTATTCCGGCCGCGGGTGATTTCTTGACCCCGGACGTCCCCATGACGTAATATTAAGGCGATGAAAGAATCCGTGGACCTGATACTGACTCACGCCCGAGCGGATTTCGACGCCTTCGCTTCCATGCTGCTGGCTTCCCGGCTCTTTCCCCAGGCCCTGCCCATTCTGCCCGGCACCACCATCTATAGGCTGCGCGAACTGATGTCGCTCTACCGCGACGTGGCCGATTTCAAGAACAACGGGTACTTGAAAAAGCTGAAGAACCCGATTCCCGGCCGGGTCACGGTGGTGGACACCAAAAAGCGCGGGCAACTCCGGGAATTCGCCTCCTGGCTGGAAAAAGCCATCGAGGTCTACATCTTCGATCATCATCCGCCCACGTCCGACGACTATACTATCGGCGCCCTGGAACACTTTCCCTTTGGGGCCAACACCACCGGGCTGTATTTCAAGCTGGTCGCCGAGGGCCTGAGTCTTTCGCCCCAGGAAGCCACCATCGTGCTCCTGGGCATATACGCCGACACCGGCAACCTGACCTATCCCGGCACCACGTCCGAGGACGCCCTGGCCGTGAGCGAACTGCTGCGGCGGAAGGCGGACCTATCCGTGGTCAACCAATACCTCCGGCCATTCTTCGATCCGGCCCAGCGCCAGATTTTTCAGGACATGTTGACCATGGCCAGGGAATTAGACCTCGAGGGGTACCGGGTCGTCCTGATCAAGCAGCGCCTGGAAAAGGTCATCCACGGGCTGAGCATCCTGGTGGCCCAGGCCAGCGACATGATGGGCGCCGACGCCATCCTGGGCGTGTTCGCGGCCGAAGACAAGCCCGGCGTGCAAATCCTCCTTCAGTCCCTGGTGCCCGAGATAAACGCCGGGCACATGGCCAGGCGCTTCAACGGCGGCGGACACGCCGGCGCGGCGGCGGTGTTTCTGCCCCAGGCCGACCTGGACCACGCGACCGAAACCTTGATGACCCTCTTGACCGAGGCGCCCCTGCCCCGGACCAAGGTCCGGGACCTGATGAGCACCGACCTGTTTCTGCTCGCCCCGGACCTGCCCGTCGAGGAGGCGGCCCGGCGCCTGGAAAGCCAGGGCATCCACGGCGCGCCGGTGGTTAGTCAAACATTGGAACTGATCGGCGTCTTCTCCAGGCGCGACGTGGAAAAAGCCCGGTTGGCCAACCTGACGCACGCCCCTGTTTCCGCCTTCATGTCCACTCACAAACTCCAGACCGTCACCCCCGACACCCCCCTGGTGGCGGCCAGGAAAATCATCTCCCTCAACGACGTGGGCCGGCTGCCGGTCCTCGAAGGCAACCGCCTGGTGGGCATCATTTCCCGGTCGGATATCCTCAACGAGCGTAAGGCCCCGCTGGACAAGGCCTCTCACGAAAGAGAAACGCCGCTACCCTCCTGAAGCCGCCGCTTCGTTATTAAGGGAGGATAAATCCCTGCTCGCAAGCCTGTAATGGAAATCAGGATATTGAACCGAGAATATGCGTTAAATGCTTGATCAACGGCGGCAGGTCTTCTTGAATCGTCCGCCAAAGTACATCGAGGTTAATATCGAAATAGGCGTGAATAAGACGATTGCGCATACCGATGATGCTGAGCCAGGGTATTTCGGGGTGCGCTTCTTTCACCTTTTCGGTAACCTTTGAAGCCGCTTCGCCGATAATCTCAACATCCTTGATCAGGGCAAGAACAAGCATCCTGTCCTTATCCAAATCCGAACGTTGCCGGCCTTGGGCAAAGCGCAACGCTTCTTCGCCGGCATCGATCATATGCTGAATACGCACCTTGTCTTCAGGAGGCATACTGAACCTCGGCCCGAGCCAATACCTCGTCCCTGAAATATCGGCTCAAGTCTTCCGGTGTCCGCAAGTCCACCTTGCGGCCCAGAATCCCGGACAGCTCGATTTCCATTCCCGACAGGCGAATCAGTCCCGGCACGTGACCTGGCTCGAACTCAATCAACACGTCCACGTCGCTTTCCGGACCGAAGTTCCCGGTCAACACGGAACCGAAGAAGGACAGCTTTCGGATACGATGCCGGCGACAGAATTCGCGGACCTTATCATTTGGTATGGCGATAGCAATAGGCATGACTGAATTATATCAATCTGTTGTTCATCAGGAAAGTCCAGGCTCTCTCAGTTCTCTTGCCTCGGTTACTTGATGTTGGTCAGCCTTCACTTCCCCGCCGCTTCATGGGCCAGATCGAGGGCCAGCCTGACCCCTTCGGTGGGCAGGACGGTCTTGGGCTGGGCCAGGCCGAGAAACCAGTAACCGCCTTCGTCCTTGATCCTGATCCAGAAGTCCTGGATGAGCTTGTCTTCGACCACGAAGGCCCGCAGCAGGCCCTGACGCTGGTCGGGATCGTACAAGAACTCCTTGAACTTCACGGCCGGCTGGCCCGACAAGTCCCGGGGTGAAAAGTTACTTGGATCAAAAGAGGTCAGGCGAAAAGATATCAAAGGCGAATCCTCCACCAGTGAAACGTCCTGGTGACGCTCTTTAACCAGCTTCATCTCGTGGAAGGCCTCGCGGCCCCAGGTCAGCCATTTGCGCTCGTACTTGGTGTCGTACCCGGCCGGCACCGCGCGGCGGGAAACCGACAGGCCCGTATCCGGGGTCTGGCCCGAAATCCATTCCAGCAGAGGCTCGAAATCGGTGACGATTACAACCTCGCCCGCTTCGGTCAGCCGGCTGTTCAACAGTTGGAGAAACGAACCGGAAAAAAGCCGCCGCCGGGTGTGTTTTTCCTTGGGCCAGGGGGACGGAAACAAAGACCAGACCCGATCGATCGAGCCTGGGCCGAACAGTTTGGCCAGGGCCAGATGGGCGTCAACCATCAGCAGGCGGACGTTGGCCACCTTCAACCGGCCCAGCCGCCGCAAGGCCCGCTTGATCGAGGCCCAGGCAATCTCGAGGCCCACCTGGTTGGTTCCCGGATTCTCCCAGGCCCGGCGGACCAGGGCTTCGCCGTTGCCGAAGCCTATTTCCAGTTCCAGGGGCGCCCGGCGGCCGAAGACGGCGTCCCAATCCAGGGGCCGGTCCTCCCAGGTCCAGGAAACCAAGGGCGCCAGGCTCAGGTAATACGGCCGGCGCCGCGCTATTGGTCCGGCGTTCTCTTCGGCTAGCCGGGGTTCGATTTCAGGATCGGTCATGGGAGGCCGGGCCCTTCGGAGCCTCGTGTTGGACAAAGACTTTCTGAAAAAGTTCGTCGGCCTGACGCAAGCCCTGTTCCTCCAGGGACTGAAACAGGCCCAGAAGCTCCCGGGCGGCCGGCGTCAGCCAGGAGCTTTTGTCCGAGCCCCGGCCCGGCGCTGTTTCCACCAGCTTCAAGCCCAGTCGTTCCTCGGTGGTCTTGATCTTGCCCCAGACGGCCCGATAGGACATGTGCATGGCCTCGGCCGCGGCGCTGATCGAACCATGCTCTTCGATCTTTTCCAGGATGGTGCGCTTGCCGGAACCGAAGATGGGCCGCCCCTGGTCATCTTCTATCCAGAACTTGCTTTTGACGCGCAGGGTCATGACGCTCAATCCCGGCCGGTCCAGAAACCGTGGGGGTCATAACGACGGATGAGCTTCAATTCCTCCGGACTCGGCCGGGGGGTTTCCTTAAGTTCGGGCGACACAGCCAAGTCCCAACCCGTCTCCCGGCGCACGGTTTCGAGATCAACCCCGGTGTGAAGGCCGGCCAGGACCGCGCGCCCGGTTGCCGGATCGAAGCGGAACAGGCCGTACGTGGTGACCAGGGCCGAAGGCCCGCCGCCGTCGAGGTTCCGGCCGGTCCGCCAGCCAGTGCCGTCGCCGTGGCCGGGCGAAGTGACGTAATCCACGCGGGGCACGAAGCGCCGGCGCTGGTGGTTCATGATGATGACCAGCCGCCGGGCCAGCGAGGCTATGTCGGCCCCGCCGCCGCTGCCCGGCAGCCTGGTCCGGCCCACCAGGGTGGTGTTCAAGTTACCGTATTCGTCCACCTGGGCGCCGCCGATGAAGCCCAGGGTCACCCGGCCCTGCTGCAAAAGCCCCATGACTTCCCGCAGGGAAGTGCAGGCCAGGGCCCCGGTGACGTTGGGCGGGTCGCACATGGTCACTATCGGGCCGGCGGCCGGCCGGTCCCGGAGCAGACCGTTTTCGAACACACCCACGGCTTCGGGCGCGTGGGTGGCCTTGGCCAGCAAAAAGGCCAGCAAGGGAAGGCGCATGCCCACGAAGACCAGGTCCGAGTTCCTTATTTCGCGGGCCGCGGCGCAGACCATTATCTCGGCCGGCTTGTAGTCCAGGTCAGTACCCATAATCCACCGTCGCGGCCGGCGCGGGCCGGCTCACCCGCAGCTTATCCAGCCGTTTCCGTCCCAGCCGTTCGAGGTACGCGGCGTGATCCGGCCTCGAGTAAACCCATGCCTCGAACCAGGCCTCGGCCTCGGCCGGGTCCTTGGTTTGGCGGGCGTAGTCCACGTAGAAATCGTCGTCGTGGCCGTAATAACCCTGGACCGGCGAAGGATGGGCCCCCCAGGGCAACTCGATGACGGCCGCGACCTTGAAGCCCGGGATCAGGGTCCGGTTCGGATCGGAGCGGATCACTTCGCCCGGGACGATCTCTTCCACGGTTACTATCACCTGCCGGCTGGCCCTGACCGCCTCGGGCACGATGCCCAGGTTGCCCCACAAATGGGTGTTGCCGTCCCGGTCGGCCCGCTGGGCGTGGATGACGGCCAGGTCCGGGTTCAAGGCCCGGACGGCCAGGAGAGCCTGGCCGGTGAAGGGGCAGGAGATAGGTTCGAGGTCCTGGTTGCGGCTTTGGATGTCGGTGCCGAAGAGGGAACGGGTCAGGCCGAAGGGCAGGCCCATTCCACCGGCGTCCAAGGCCGTGGCGATGCTTAGGTTCGAGTGATCCCGCACCTCGAGGGGGCAGGGCCGGCCCTGTTCCACGGCCCTTTTGAAGTTGTAGCCCAAACCGGTGCTGACGTTGCCCACCCAGGCGGCCATGATCCGGCCCACCGCGCCGCCGCCGATGAGCATATCGAAGAGAACGTCGGAGATGGGGCCGATCAGGGTCAGGTTCCTTATTCTTTGCCGGATGATTTCATGGCCCACGGCAAAAGGGATGCAGGCCTCCAGGGCCGCGCCCAGCACCAGGCTCAAGCCGGGTTTGATGAATCTCGAGACCGCTTCCGGCAGGGGCATTAGTTTGGAGTTCAAGGCGTGATCCTTAGCCACAATCTTTTGATTGACGCATGGGCCCTCGGCCAGGTAATTATATGTAATTTCAATATGCTCGATTCCAGGGTCTGATGTAAAGAAAAATCGGGCCGAGGCCGCGGCACCTAGCTATATGATAGCGGTCTTTTCCCTTGACAGGACCTAAAGGCCTGAATAGAAGATCAAAGGGGTCAGCCTGGCTCGAAAAAGGTCATCAGGAAGAGGTTACTTGCCTGGCCTGAACGGCCAGGTCCTCGATATCATCCTAAAAAACACGGGCGGGTAATAGTCCCAAGAAAAAACTCAAGAATTTCAAGTCAGGCCTTTTCATGGGCCTGACCTTGTGATTAAATGGACGAAGTTTCCGGCGCCGGGCGGGCTTGAAGTCCGCCTGGTGGCTTATTTGGGCCGGCATTAACATTGGGCGGAACCGATTTCCGCCCGCGGATAAAGGCACCATTTCTCCGGTGGGACGAGGCCGGAAGGAGGACTCCATGAACTTCGAGCTGAATGAAGACCTGCAGATGCTGCGCGACATGACGCGCGACTTCGCCCAGAACGAGATCGCGCCGCACGCCGACCAATGGGACGAGGACCACTATTTCCCGTACCAGGAAGTGGTCAGGAAGATGGGCGAACTGGGCATGTTCGGGACGGTCATTCCCGAAGAATACGGCGGCAACGACATGGGCTGGCTGGCGGCCATGATCATTACCGAGGAGATCGCCCGGGCTTCGAGTTCCCTGCGGGTGCAGATCAACATGCAGTCCCTGGGCTGCGCTTTCACCATCCACCGCTACGGGACGGACGAACTGAAACGGAAATACATACCCAAGCTGGTCTCGGCCGAATACATCGGCGGCTTCGCCATCACCGAACCGAACGCCGGTTCGGACGTCATGGCTATCAAGTCCCTGGCCGAGGACAAGGGCGACCACTGGCTGATCAACGGCTCGAAAACCTGGATTTCCAACGCCGTCGTGGCCGATGTCCTGATTTACTACGCCTACACCGACGCGCCGCCCAAGGGCAAGGTCCTGTCCGCCTTTGTCATCGAGCCCAAGAATTGCCCGGGCATCAGGGTGACCGACCTGCCCAAGATGGGTTCGAGGTCTTCGCCTACGGGCGAGGTGTACCTGGACAACGCCCAGGTGCCCAAGGCCAACCTCCTGGGCAAGCCCGGCGACGGGACCAAGATCGTCTTCGGTTCACTCAACCAGACCAGGCTTTCGGCCGCGGCCGGAGGCGTGGGCGTGGCCCAGGCCTGCCTGGACGTGGTGACTAAGTACTGCAACGAAAGGGAGCAGTTCGGCCAGAAGATCGGCCAGTTCCAGATGATCCAGGACCTGGTGGCCCAGATGTGCATCGAGATCGAAGCCGCGCGGCTGCTGGTTTATAAAGCCGCCTGGCAGAAGGATCAGGGTAACCTGGGCAACACCCTCGAGGTGGCCCACGCCAAGTGGAAGTCCGGCGAGGTGGTAACCATGTGCGCCAATTACGCCATGCGCATTCTCGGGGCCTACGGCTACTCGACCGAGTACCCGGTAGCCCGGTACTATCGGGACGCGCCGACCTACTTCATGGTCGAAGGTTCGGCCAACGTCTGCAAGATGATCACGGCCATGGACCAACTCGGATACCGCAAAGCCAATAGATAATCCAACGAGGAGTACGCGACTATGTGGCCTTACTGGAAGAACATGGACCCCCTGGGCAAGCCGCTCAAAGAGACCCAGATCAAGAGGATGGAAGAAAACCGCAAGCAGATCGCCGAAGTCGAGGCCCTGCTGAACGAGGAAATCGAAAAGGTCAAGAACGCCGGACTCCCGGCCGAGCAAATCCACAAACGCGGCCAGATGACCGTCTGGGACCGCCTCGAGTACCTGATAGACCCCGGCACCTGGCATCCCCTGCACACCCTCTTCAATCCCAAGAACAACGAAGAAGGCACCACGGGCGTGATAGACGGCCTGGCCAGGATCAGCGGCAGATGGGCCGTGGTCATCGGCTTTGACAACAAGGTCATGGCCGGGGCCTGGATACCGGGCCAGGCCGAAAACAATCTGCGCGTGACCGACATGGCCAAGAACCTGCGCCTGCCCTTGGTCTGGCTGGTCAACTGTTCCGGCGTGAAACTGACCCAGCAGGAAGAAGTCTATCCGGACCGCCGCGGCAACGGCACGCCCTTCTTCCGCCACGCCGAACTGGAAAAGATGGGCATACCGGTTCTGGCCGGCATATACGGCACCAACCCGGCCGGTGGCGGATACCAGGGCATCAGCCCGACGCTGTTGATCGCCCACAAGGACTGCAACATCGCCGTGGGCGGCGGCGGCATCGTCAGCGGCATGAGCCCGAAAGGTTCTTTCGATCTGGAAGGGGCCGAACAGATCATCGAGGCCACCCGGCACTTCAAGGAAGTCCCGCCGGGCAGCGTGGGCATCCACTTCAACCAGACCGGCTTCTTCCGCGAGGTTCACGAGCAGGAGAAAGAGGTTCTGGACGCGATCAAGAAATGGATGGCCGGCATGCCGGCCTACGCCCCGGAGTTCTTCCGGGTGGACGAGCCCAGGGAACCCTTATACCCCCTCGAGGACGCCAACTCGATCGTTTCCTTCAATCAGAAGATGGTGTACGACTTCGACAACCTGCTGGCCCGTCTGGTGGACGAAAGCCGGCACCTCGAGTTCAAGCCGGACTACGGCCCCGAGGTTTATTGCGGCCTGGTCAAAATAGACGGCTTCCCGGTGGGCGTGCTGGCCAACCGCCAGGGCCTGCTGCCCAAGGGCTACCCCCAGTACGCCAACGGGGCTTATCAGGGCATCGGCGGCAAGCTCTACCGCCAGGGCCTGATCAAGCTCAACGAATTCGTCAGCCTGTGCGGCCGGGACCGCCTGCCCATGATCTGGTTCCAGGACACCTCGGGCATTGACGTGGGCGACATCGCCGAAAAGGCCGAACTTCTGGGCCTGGGCCAGTCCCTGATCTATTCCATCGAACAGACCAACGTGCCGCTGATGCTGGTGGTGCTGCGCAAGGGCACGGCCGCGGCCCATTACATCATGGGCGGCCCCAACGCCAACAACCATAATATATTCACCCTGGGCACGCCCACCACGGAAATATACGTCATGCACGGCGAAACCGCGGCCGCGGCTTCGTTCTCCCGCCGCCTGGTCAAGGAGAAGGACTCGGGCCGGGCCCTCCAACCGGTCATAGACAAGATGAACGAACTGGCCCAGCTTTATTACGATCGGTCGCGGCCGATTTACTGCGCCAAACGGGGCTTCGTGGACGAAGTGGTGCCTTTCACCCAACTAAGGCGCTACATGCGGGCCTTTGTCGGCTCCTGTTATCAGAACCCGACCACCTTCTGCCCGCACCATCACCAGATGCTGCCGCGGATCATCCGGGGCTGAAAAAAAAGCGGGGCCCTCGTTTCCGAGGGCCCCGCCGATTCCGGACCGGCCCAGATCAAGCCTTCATCACGGCCAGCCAATCCGCGATGGCCACGCCGGGCGTTTCCACCCGTTCCTCCGCATAAAAGCGCTCGATCGCTTCTTCGAGTTCCTCGACCGGCCGGCCTTCCAGGCGTTCTTCCAGCCGGGACAGGGCTTCCCGGGGGAACATGAAGAAGTCGCCCGATATATCCACGCTCCGCAACCGGCCTTCCAGCACTTCCAAGTCGGCCCGGATCAGTCCGCCCGGAGACTTGTACACGTTGCGTCTCACTTCGGCGCCGGAACGAATCTTGACCTGCCGGCCGGGGTCCTTGGGCCGGCCAATCTTTAACAGCCATTCGTCATTCACCATCCTGGTTTTCAACTCCCGCATCTTGGATTTCAGTGCATCGTCCGGCCGGATCGAGGTCATCGGTCCGACCAACTTGGTGAATTCCTCGACCATCAGTCCGTTCAGGATGGCCTCGTCCCAGGCCGCGGCCTTTTCCAGGCCCAACTCACGGCGGATGGTGGACAGGTTGTCTTTCAGGGTTTTATGGACCTTGTCCCGAAATTTTTCGTCCGGGACCTTCAGGACCCGGGCCATCAGGTCATAGTTGAAGTCCACGATCAAATTGCCCACGAAGACCACGCAGTCTCCGATTTCGCCCACGCCGGTGCCGGATATCTTGCGCGAGCCGACGATCACGTCGTTGATGGGCTTATACTCGGCCGGGATGCCGATCCGGCGATAGACCTCGATGACCGGCCGCAGGAACTTGCGGTAAAAGGCTTCCTTGTTTTTGGGGACCAGGGGGTTGTCTCGGAGCAGGATCAGATGAAAAAACAACTGGTCGCCGTCCAGGTAGACCGCGCCGCCGCCCACTTCGCGGCGGAAGACCGGAATGGCCTTGGCGTGGCAATATTCCAGGTCCACTTCCTGGCGCGCGTCCTGATGAAAACCCAGGCAGACGTAAGGCGAAGCCGGTGAAACCAGGGAAAGGGCTTCACGATCGAGTTCGGCCAGGGCGTGGTATATAAGCTGAGATTGCTCCCAGGGGACTTTGCCTAGATTGAAAAGCTCCATGTTTATATCCTGATATCAGAATTAACCGGCAGTCAGGCTACCGGGGATTGATGACACACCGGGTGAAGGGCGGACTTCACCGCTCACTGGTTTACTCGTTTTGCCCCCGGCTTATCTGGGAACGTAGTTGACGTTGGCCACCATGACCGGACCGGGACGACCCAGGTACCTGGCCCGGAAATAGATTTTCTTCAGTCCGGCGCCTTCGCTTAAAATGACGGCGATCCGGCCGTTGAAGGGCAGGTTCTTCCAGGAACAGCCCTTGAAGCTCCTGTCTTCGCAGACCTGAAATTCGTTCGGCTGACCGACGAAGCTGACCTCGAGGGTGACGGTCCGGTCACTGGTGTTGATGGTCTGATCGCCGGAAACCCCCTGGCCGTTGACCGACATCGAGGAGACCGTGCTGGCCGCGCTGGGGTCGGCGGTATCCCCGCCGCCGCCGCCGCCACTGCTGGCCAGAACCTGGGGGATGAACGCCAGGATGATCAATAAAAAGGTCAGGATCGCCGTCTCGAGGCGGGGATTGAGAACGTGGTAATGTTTCTCCGGTTGTCCTTGCCGCATTATCAGACCTCCCTTCAGTGGGCGATCGATGAAATTCGGTCTCCCCGGCCTCCGGGCGGTTATGGCCTCGGATCGGCGCGAGAGATTCAGCCTTATTTCCAGCCGGGAAGGACCGGTTTCAAGCTCGCCCGGTTATCCTTTTGATTTATCTCCCGGTGCGGTGGTCTTCCGGGTGAAGACCACCTTTTTGATGACGCCGCTGCCTTTTTCATAAATGATGACGGCGTTATAATCTTCCACCGGTCCGTACATGATTTTCTCCTTGGCCAACTCGTAAACGCCGATTATAAGGTCCAGGACCGCGCCCAGAATGCCTCGAGTGCCTGCGTCGCCTTCCTGTTTGAGTTCGACCTTGCCGCCGTAATGTTCGACCTGGGACAGCCATTTGTCCAGGCGCTGGGGAATCTTGTTGACCGAGACCTGTTCCAGAAAAGTAATGGTTATCTCGGGTGGATCGGACCGGAGGGCCGAGGAAAGCTGCCGGTCGAAGGCGCCGGAGTCGAAGAAATCGAAGTTGTTCTTGGCCTTGTCCTCTTCGCCGGCCGCGGACGCCGTCACGGCGCCGCCAAGGGTCAGGGCGGTCAGGGTCGAGATCAGGATAAAAATTCTGAACATTGCCCTGGAGCGAGGGCGGGACGATCGGGATTCGGTTTTCATATTGGCGGTGACGCTTTTCATGATCTTGCCCACCTTTCTTAATGTTGAAGCGGGATATAGAGAAAAAATAGCAAAAAGCCGCCCCAGGGTCAATCAGCCGAAATTACTAGATCATTGAGTGGGAAATACGAAACGTCTCAGACCAGCCGGTCCGACAGGAGACCATGAACGCGGAGCCAGATTGAAGCCTCGATAGCTTCAGGCGCTTGATCTCCGTCCAGCCTGACCAGGTTGTCGTCGGTCAGGCGGTCGAAGGCGGCCTTGACCCTTCTCAAGAAATCGAGCTGCTCGTAACCTTTGTTGGCCTGCTGGCCGCGGTGCCGGGTTATCCTGACCTGGCTCAGTTCCGGCGGAATCTCCAGAAGAAAAACCAGGTCTGGCACGGGAAACGGGGCGTTGAGCCCGCGGATTTCCTCCGGGTCCAGGCCCAGGGCGGATTGATAGGCGATGGTGCTGTAGAAATAACGGTCGGCCACCACCGCTTTCCGCGAGGCCAGGGCCGGCGCGATATTGTCCCGGACGTCCTCGGCCCGGTCCTGAATAAAGTAATCCAGCTCTTCCCTCGGCGAGACGCCGTCGCGACCGTTTTCGGCGATCCGCTTTATTTTCGAGCCCCAGAGACCATTGGTCGGTTCCTTGACGTATACGGCCTCCAAACCCCAACCCAGCAGACGCTCTTGCAGCCTCAAGGCCTGGGTGGTCTTGCCCGCGCCGTCAATGCCTTCGAAGGCCAGGAAAACGCCCCGGTCAAGTTCGCGGCTTCGATTCCGATGCATTTTTCCGCGCCGGCCGGGAACTCTATTTGATCGAGAACGGCTTCTCGAAGGTGACCGTCTTGGTCGAGTTCTTGTCCTTGAGCGTCACCTGGAGCTTGTAATTGCCGGCCGGCAGTCCCTTGAGGTTGAAGGTCAGATACATCATGTATTCGGTGCCGAAGTTGCGGCTCTTGTTTTCATAAAGGCCGAAGTTGGGTTGGCCTCCCAGCAGGGTGCCTTTTTCGTCCAGGATGGCGAAGCCGGCCGTCAGCGCGCTCGAGTATTCGTCACCCGTCTTTTTCAAGGTGTAGCCGACGGGCTCGCAGTACAACAGTAAGGGTTCGAGGCTGGGAAAAGAATCGCCGGCGCGCGGCGTGTACACTCCGTAACCGCCGGGAGGTTCGACGACGAAGGTGGCGTTGCGCACGCTCAGGGGCGCCAGGTTCCAGACCGCTTCCAGAGCCTCTCTCAAGTTGCCGATGGTCGCGGTGTAATCGCCCTTGGTCAGGCTGGCCGAGGCCTGATCGATGGCCGCCTGCGGCTCGGCGGCCCAGGCCGGAGAACCCAGAATCAACCAGCAGGCGAAAATAAGGGCCAGCGTCTTAGGCATGTCCGTCTCCTTTCCGACCAGTATCAACGATGGGGCCGCCGAGAAAAGCGGCGATTTTGTGGCCCAGGATCCTGGCTTCGGCCAAGACCTCGGTTCGGCGTTCGAGGTCTTCGTCCTTGGCCAGGCCACGGACCAGCAACTCGCCCGCCGGTTCCAGATCGAGAACGTCGAAAAAATACCTGGCCGTCAGGCGCAGCCCGTCGAAAAGCTTGCCGCCGCCCGTGGCCGCGGTCGCCACCAGATAGCCCTGGCCTTTCGAGGCGGGCGGCGCGATTTTTAGAACGTATTTTCGGGCCCATAAGGCCTGTCCGCGGTCAATAGCCGCCTTCAACAGGGCGCTGGGTCCGTAAAAAAAAATGGGGCTGGCCAGTATCAATACCCTGGCGCCGACCAGGTGGTCATACAGACCGGTCATGTCGTCGTCAATGGCGCAACGGCCCGTTTGAAGGCAATGGTTCAGTTCCAGGCAGGGCGATATTTTGAGGTCCCGGAGAAAGACCTTTTTCGCCGCCAAGCCTTTTTCAGCCGCGCCGTTGAGAACCTGGTCCAGCAGCCGGTCGGTGTTGCCGCCGCGGCGGGGGCTGCCCTGGAGGGCCAGGATCACGCCCTGGCCCGAAGCTCCTGATGATTCACCGACCGTCATGTATCGCGCGTCCGCTCCCTAACCATAATTTATTATCTTAGCCCAGTCGGCCCAGGACAGGCAAGAGTATTAGAGCACCCTAAATCCACCGCCTCCGGGGTGGTGTTCCTGGTCAGGCGGTTTCCCGCGCCTGTTTTTAGGCGGAAATAGTCTTCAATCGCCTTGAGAGGCCACTGCCTGGGTGACGGATGCGCCCTGGTGAAAA
>JBFMAW010000028.1:0-97123 GCA_040755515.1 Thermodesulfobacteriota bacterium
GCAGCTTCACCAGGGCCGACACCTTCTCCTCCACCGTCTCTCCACCCACGATCTTGCCCGCGGCCCGAGCCGGCGGAGGCGTGATACCCAACACCTCCAGACGCGAACCCAACGTCAATCCCAGACCGGCCGGGTCCTTCTTGTCCAAAGGCTTCTTCTTGGCCTTCATGATCCCAGGCAGGGACGCATACCGCGGCTCGTTCAGACCCTTCTGCGCCGTCAGCACCGCCGGCAGATTGACCTCATACACCATCACCTGACCCTCCACCGGACGGTTCACCTTGGCCTGGCCCCCGGATACCTCCACCTTCACCGCCAGGGCCACGTGCGGCCAGCCCAATACTTCCGCCAACGCCGCCCCCACCTGGGCCTGGTCGTTGTCCACCGCCCGCTGGCCGCAGAAAATCAGGTCGCAGGGCAGTCCCTTGATCGCGCCCGCGATCAACTCGGCCGTGGTCAGAGCGTCCAAATCCGTCGTCGCCGTTTCCACGTGGACGGCCTTGTCCGCGCCCATGGCCAACGCCGTCCGGAGCGACTCCACCACCCGGGCCGGACCCACGCTCACCACCGTCACCGCACCCCCCTGCTTCTCCTTCAGCCGCAGGGCCTCTTCCACCCCGAACTCGCAATACGGGTTCATCACCCACTTGACGTCCGAAGTCTCGATCTTCTTGCCGTCCCCAGACACCTTGATCAACGTCTCCGTGTCCGGAACCTGCTTGATACAGGCGATAATCTCCACTGCTCTCTCCTCCTTCCTCGGAACTCGAACCTCCGCCTGGTCCGGGAAGACCCATCCGGCGGCTATATGAGGCCTGAAACAGTCAGGCGGCTATACCGCGAATAAAGAAATCGGCGATCTGTTCGGCGGTTTCGCGAATGTTATATTTTCGCTTGGACGACAAGACCCAGTAACGGCTCATTTCATCTAGGGCGCCGAAAAAGGCCCTTTTAATTATTCCCGGGTTCAGGTCCGGGCGTATGACGCCCCTGGCCTGGCCTTCCCGGACTATTTCCGAAATAAGATTGATATATTCGTAGAATTTTTCGTTGTGGTATTCTTTCATGAATTTGGTGGATTGCCGGAGTTCCACCTGGATGACTTCGGCCATGTCCTTGTTGTTTTCGATCAGGGCGAGGTGGGCCAGGGCGAAGCGTCTGATCTTCTCCAAGGGATCGTCAACCTGGTTGATCTCGAGGGAGACCTTTTCGATGACGGTCTTCATGCCTTCTTCGAACAGGCTGATGAGGATATCGTCTTTGTTGTGGAAATAGAGGTAGATGGTGCCGTCGGCCACGCCGGCTTCCCGGGCGATTTCCGAGACCCGGGCGTGAAAGAAACCTTTGCGGGCAAAGACCTTGACCGCGGCTTCCAGTATGTTGCGGTATTTTTCCGGTTTTTTCTGTTTGAGGTTGTTGAGGCTCACGGACATGGGCTCTTTATTTCCGCCCTTTATGAATGATCATTCATTCAATGTAGGCCTGATACCAGACTCCTCCCCAACTGTCAAGCAAATTCTGGCCAAGCCCGAGGCGGTCATGATAGACTGATTCCAGGCCTATCGGGAGTCAATATGTTTTTCTATAGGCGCGCACAGCCTGCGCCCGTAGCTTCCAGGCCTACCGGGGGTCAACATATTCTTCTGTAGGGGCGTCCCGCGAAACGCGGGACGTGCGCCCATGGTCAACTGGGGAGGGAAGCGCGAATTACACGTACTAACATCCCGTTATTTAAATGAGGCCGGTCGGCCCGACCTTTAACTTCCGGTCCAGGGGCCGTCCGCCACTCTAGCAGCCGAACGACCCTTGGACCGCCTCCAGTTAGAGCCGCCATGATCAGGCCCAGGATCTTGATCGTAGAAGATGAAGCCTTCATCGCCACCGCCACCAGGATGATCCCGCGGGGTCTGGGGTACGAAGCGACCTCGATCGCGGCCTAAAAAGAAGCAAATAAAATGTTGCGCCAGCAGATAGTTGAACGGGAAAAAGCCGAGGCGGCCCTGAAGGAGAGCGAAGGTCGGTACCGCCTGCTGATAGAAAACGCGGTGGAGGCCATCCTGGTGATCCAGCGGGAGATATTGGCTTTCGCCAACCGGCGGTTCGTGGAAATCACCGGCTATTCTCCGGTCGAAATTACCTCTCGGCCATTCATTGAATTCATTCATCCCGAGGACCGCCCGGCGGCCGGGGGGATGTTGCTGGAGGTCTTGGAACAAGGACAAAGCGAGACCGTCTTCCTGACCTTTCGGCTGCTGACCCATGAGGGCGGCCTCAGATGGATCGAGTTCAAACCGGTCAGAATCGAATGGGCCGGGGCTCCGGCCTTGCTGGCCTTCTGTTCGGACGTCACCGACGCGGTTATGGCCGAACTGGTCCTCAGGGAAAAAGAAGAAGAACTCCGCGAGCAGGCCAAGAAGCTGGAAGAAGCCAATATAGGTCTCAAGATACTCCTGCAGCACCGCCAGGAGGAAAAGGCGGCCATCCAGGAATCCGTTCAGGCCTCCATCACCAAGCTGATCATGCCCTTTGTGGATAAGCTCAAGAGAACGTTTCTGTCCACCGAGCAGGCAACCTATCTTAATATTATTGAAGTCAGCTTGAGCGAGATAGTATCGCCCTTTACCGCCCGTTTGTCGTCCAACCGCCTGGGCCTGACCCCCACCGAACTGGAAGTGGCCAATCTGGTCAAGAACGGCAATTCCATCAAACGCATATCCGAACTGCTCAATATTTCGGAAAACGCGGTCCGGTTTCACCGCCAGAATATCAGGCGCAAGCTAGGCCTCAAACACAAAAAGATCAACCTGCGTTCCTTCCTCCAGCAGACGATCTGATCCCGATCCCCTTCAGGGCCGGATTTCAGACAACAGCCTGGCGGCTGTTTCCACGAAGGCCGGACAGACGGTGCTGAAAAGTTTATTCTCCACGGCCAGGCGCCGCCCCTCTTCCGTGGCCAGGTCCACGCCCAGGAGTTCCTGGCAGACCGTGGTGCCGTGGCTTTGTTCGAAACCGGTCCAAAAGCTTTTCACCAGGTCATAAGTTCGATACCTGGCTTCCCGCTCATTTTCCGACCGGCCTGCCTTGAAGCCCAGGACCATCAGCGCGCCGGTCACCGCGCCGCAGGTCCGGCCCATACCCATGCCGGCGCCGAAGGCCCGGCCCAGCTTCAAGGCCAGGTCCTGGTCCAGGCCGTAATTCCGGCCGAACGCGGCCAGTATGGCCTGGGTTCAACTATAACCATTTTTAAACAGGGCTAAGGATTCAAACAACTCCTCATCGTTCATGGGACGATCTCCTTATTCACTTGTCCGGACTGGCTTTGATCCGTTGGGACCTGTCGCGGAAAATTACTCGATTTATGGCTGGAAATCAATTAATCTCCAGGGCCGGCCCCAACCCGGGTCCTGACCGGTTTAAGGGAGCCAAACCGGACCCCGGAAAAAGTCGCCGCGACCCCGGGTCGCCCATACTGAAAAGGCCATAGGTTCCAGCTTACATGCCGTGGATAGTATTAGCCCTGGCCTCCGCCTTCACCATGGCCGCCGCCGACGCCCTGCTCAAGAAGTTCTTCTCGGACCTGAACGCCTATGAGATGGGCCACCTTTATTTCTTCTACTCCGCGCCGTGGATGATCGTACCTTTGTTACTCAGCCCGGTGCCTCAAGTGGAAATAACGTCCTGGTTGACGATGGTCAGCCTGATCCCCCTGGAGATTCTGGCCCTGGTCCTGTATATGCGGGCCATTCAGATATCGCCCCTGTCCCTGACCATCCCCTTCCTGGCTTTCACCCCGGTCTGGATGATCGGGGTGGGGCTCATCGTCCTGGACGAACTGCCCAACCTTTGGGGCGGGATCGGAATCCTGGTGGTGGCCGCCGGGGCTTACCTGCTCAACCTGGATACCCTGTCTTTCAATCACGGCGCGGGTGTCTTCGAGCCGATCAAGGCCATCTTTCGGGAACGCGGCTCACGGCTGATGCTCCTGGTGTCCCTGATCTATGCCGTGACGGCCACCGTGGGCAAGAAGCTGATATTGGATTTCGGCGACACGTACTTTGGCTCGATGTATTCCCTGGTGCTGATGATCTCCACCGGTCCGGCTTTCTGGGCTTCGGGCAAACTGGACTTCCGGAACATCATCACCCGGCCCGGCCGGGGGCTGATCCTGGGGCTGTGCGCGACCCTGTCCCTGCTGTCCCACGTCTGGGCCATGACCCTGGCCCCGGCCGCGTACATGATGGCGGTCAAACGCCTGAGCCTGGTCTTCGCCGTCCTGTACGGCCGATGGCTGTTCAAGGAAGCCCGCTTCGGCCAGCGCCTGGCCGGCGCATCGGTCATGTTGGCCGGCCTGGTCTTGATCAGCGTCTGGGGATGAGGCCGACGATGCTTGGACTTGAGCTGGGTCAGGGGCGGACGGCTGTCCGCCCCTACGGTTGGCCGGCGAGGGAAAATCCAGGGTGGGAGCGAACTCGATGATCGCCCCTTTTAAAGGCAACGTCTTCGCGTAAACTCACCCCTCCCTCACCTTGTCCCGCAGTTCCTTGCGCAGGACCTTGCCGGCGGCGCTGACCGGGATGGCGTCCAGGAAAAAGACCTCCCGAATCTTTTTGTAATGGGCCACCTGGGAGTTGACGTGATCGAGAATCTGTTCCCTGGTGACCTGGACGCCCTTCTTCAGCTCGACAAAGGCCACCGGATACTCGCCCGAAGCCAGGTCGGGCTTGCCCACCACGGCGCACTGCTGCACGGCCGGGTGCTCGAAGATCACTTCTTCGAGGTCGCGGGGGTACACGTTGTAGCCCTTGTAAATGATCATGTCCTTCTTGCGGTCGGTGATGTAGAAATAACCGTCCTCGTCCTCGCGGCCGATGTCGCCGGTATAGAGCCAGTCGTCCTTGAGCACTTCGGCCGTGGCTTCGGGCCGGTTCCAGTACCCCCGCATGTTCTGCGGGCCCTTGATCAGGAGTTCGCCCTCGGACCCGGGCGGCAGGTCCTGGCCGGTGAAGGGGTCCACCACCTTGACTTCGGTGTCGAAGGACGGCAGGCCCACCGAGCCGGGTTTCAACCCCTCGCGGGTGGGCGGATTGAGGGTGGCCATCATGGTGCACTCGGTCAGGCCCCAGCCTTCGCAGACCACGCCGGAGAAGGCGCCCAGCATCTTGTCCAGAACCGGCCGGGCCAACGGCGCCGCGCCGGAAACGGCCAGCTTGATGCCGGAGAGGTCGTATTTCTCGAAATCCGGCAGGTTGATCAGGGGGATATAGAGCTGGGGCGCCCCTCCCAGCAAGGTGGCCTTGTACTTGGCCACGGCGCCGATGTATTCCGTAGCTTCGAACCTGGGGAAGACCACTAAGGTGTTGCCCGAGGCCACCTGGCCGTTGAGGTATCCCACCGTGCCCATGGCGTGGAACCAGGGCACGACTATCAGGGCCGTCTCCCTGTCCCGCCCGGTGAGCCGGTCCTTGACCGGGTCCACGCCGGGCGGGAAGACCAGGTTCACTTTTCCGTCCTTAATTTCCATCTGGGCGCCGCTGTACCAGTTGGTGGCCTGGAGGCTGTTGGCCACGACGTTGAAATGAGTCAGCATCACGCCCTTGGACACGCCGGTGGTACCGCCGGTATAGGCCAGATGGGCCAAGTCCTTTTTCGGGTCAATTTTAACTTCTCTGGTGAAGGGCTGATATTTTTGCAGCAGCGGCGCCAGGTCAATGGTGTCGGGCACGGGAATCTTGGTCAAGGGCTTCAAGGGCTGGATGACGGGATTATAACAATCGGCGATGCTGGTGGTGATGACTCTTTTGACCTTGGTCTCGGCCAGAATGGGCTGAACCGCTCCATAAATCAGGTCCAGCGAGATCAGGGTCTCGGCGCCGGAGTCATTCAACTGATGCTTGGCTTCCCGGTGCGACAGCATGGGGCTCATGGGGGTGAAGATCGCGCCCAGCCTCAACACGCCGTAGTAGGCGACGGCGAACTGGGGGCAGTTGGGCAGATGGATGGCCACGCGGTCGCCCTGGCGGACCCCTAAGTCGTCCAGGGCCGAGGCAAAGCGTTCGGTCAAGGCTTTCAGTTCGCCGTAGGTCAGCTCCATGCCGCCGAAAATAATGGCCAGGCGATTGGGCACCCGGCCCGCGGTTTCATCCAGCATTTGGAAGATGGGGATTTCCGGGTAGTCGAGCGATTTCGGCCAATCCTTGGGCCAGGCCTTGAAGTTCTTGGGCATCGATTCACCTCCTTGGTAGTGCTGAGTGAAGATTAGACCCTGGTTCCTGCTGGACCCTCACCCCCACCCTCTCCCAAAGGGAGAGGGGGCGACTTCACCTTGGCTGACGATGGTTTCCCCCTTCCGTTCCCCTTATCCTTCCTCTTTCTTTTTCTTCAAGGCGGCCAGGATTCTTTCCGGGGTGATGGGCAGTTCGGTGATGCGCACGCCCACGGCGTCGAAGATGGCGTTGGCGATGGCCGGGGACACGGGCACGCAGCCGGGTTCGCCCACGCCCTTGGCTCCATACGGCCCGGCTTCGTCCACGGGTTCGACGATCACCGGTTCGATGGGGACCTCGTCGAGGGCCGTGAGCAGCTTGTAGTCCAGGAAGTTGCCGTTGACCACGCGGCCGTGGTCCAGCACTAACTGTTCGGTCAGGGCCATGCCCGTGCCCATGATCGCGGCGCCGTAAATCTGGCCTTTCAGGAGCATGGGATTGAGGGCCCGGCCCACGTCGTGGGCGGCCACGTATTTAAGGATGGTCACCTGGCCGGTCTCGACGTCCACCTCGACCTCGACGCCCGTGACGCCGTAGGCATAGGCGCAGGACATGTTGCCCTTGTACTCGCGGTCCAGCATTTCATTGGGCGGATCGTAGAAATGTTCGACGGTGAGGACCTTGCCCTGGCTGGAGAAGTGAGCCTTGCGCAGGACCTTGTCCAGGGCCAGCGACTTGCGGGGGTCCAGGATCGAGTAAATCGTCCGGTCCCTGATCTCGAGGTCGCGGGGATCGCTTTCGAGCATGGGTCCGGCCAGTTCGAATATCCTGGCCTTGAGCTTGGCCGCGGCGGCGATGGCCGCGTTGCCGGAAACAAAGGCCTGGCGCGAGGCGTGGGTGCCCACGTCCCAGGGACAGATGCTGGTGTCGCCCTTGACGATGGTCACGTCTTCGGGCGGCACGCCCAAAGCCTCGGCCGTCACCTGGCAGATGACCGTGTCCGCGCCCTGGCCGATCTCGACCGCGCCGGTGATGACCGTGACCTTGCCGAAGTCGTCTATCTTCATGATCATACCGTGGCCGTCGGACTTGTACACCCTGGCCCCGCCGCCCACGTGGATGAGCGAGCCCAGGCCCACGCCCCGGGCCTTGGACCGGTCGCGGTTCTTGTCCGTCCATTCGAGCCTGGCCCCGACTTCCTGCAGGCAGTCGGTCAGGCCGCAGGTGGTGATCTTGAAGCGCTGCGGCGTGATCTCGCCGCACTGGTTGGCGTTGAGCAGCCGGAATTCGAGCGGATCAATCCCGGCGGCCAGGGCCAGTTCATCCGTGATGGACTCGACGGCGAAAGTGGCCTGGGGATTGCCGTACCCGCGCATGGCCTGGCTGTACACGTTGTTGGTGTACACGCACTTGGCCTCGTACCGCACGTTGGGCACGCGGTAAAGCGAGGATATGGGCACCATCATGACCGAGGGCGTGGTGGCGCCCCAGGAGGTATAGGCGCCGTTGTCCAGGATCATGCTCACGTCGCGGAAAGTGAGCCGGCCGTCGGCGTCGCAGCCCTGGGCGATGTCGATGATAGCCGGTTGCCGCGGGGCCTGGGCCAGGAACTCCTCTGCGCGGGTGAACAGCATCTTCACCGGCCGCCTGGTCCGATGGGCCAGGAAGATGGCGATGAATTCGTACACGTGGGTATCGAGCTTGCTGCCGAAGCCGCCGCCGATGACCGTGTTGATGATGCGGGTGTTCTTGCCCTTCAGGCCCAGGGCCTGGAGGGCGGCGTTGAAGTCGTTCTGGGCCAGAAAGGGAATCTGGGTGATCGAATAAATGGTCAGGTTGTCGTCGAAATCGAATTCGGCGACGCAGCCGGAAACGCCCAGGCAGCAGTGGCTGACCCAGGTGGTGCGATAGGTGTTTTCGGCGACGAACCTGGATTGACGCCGGCCTGCCTCGACGTCGCCGCAGACCAGCTTCCAGGGCAGGTTGAGCAGGTTCGAGGTCAGGGGCCGGCCCCGGGCGTCGGTTTCGTGGATGAGCGGAGCGCCGGGCTCGAGGGCCTCGAGCGGGTCGAAGACCGCGGGCAGGGGCTCATACTCGACCTTGATCAGTTCCACGGCCTCGGCGGCGATATCCGGGTCAATGGCGGCCACGGCCGCCACTTCGTCCCGGAACTGGCGGACCTTGCCCTTTTTCAGGGGCGGGTTGTCCTTCAGGAAACCGATGCGCAGGTCCGGCAGGTCGTCGCCGGTGAGGACGGCCTTGACCCCGCGCAGTTTCCTGGCCGCCGAAACGTCGAGGTTGACGATCCGGGCGTGGGCATGGTCGCTGTACTTGATCTTGCCGTGGAGCATACCCGGGCGGGTCAGGTCATTGATATAAACCGCCTTGCCCGTGACCTTTTCCCGGGCGTCCACCTTGGGTAGAGGCCGGCCGACGTAGCGCAGTTCTCCCATTCAGTCTTCCTTTCCCCGGGCGGCCGCGGCCAGCACGGCCTGGACGATCTGGACGTAGCCGGTGCAGCGGCAGAGGTTGCCGGCCAGGGCGGTGCGGACTTCCTTTTCCGAGGGAGCGGGATTCTCGTCCAGGAGGGCCTTGGCCGACAGAACCATGCCCGGCGTGCAGAACCCGCACTGGATGGCGCCGTGCTCGACAAAGGCCTGCTGGAGCGCGGACAGGCGGCCGTCCTCGGCCGTCAGACCCTCGATGGTTATCACTTCCGCGTCTTCGACCTCGAGGGCCGGGGTGATGCAGGAATTGACCGCCCGGCCGTTGACTATGACCGTGCAGGCGCCGCATTCGCCCAGGCCGCAGCCTTCCTTGGCGCCGGTCAGACCCAGGCTCCGGCGCAACACGTCCAGGAGCATGTCCCCGGGTTCGACGATCACGCTGACCGGCTCGCCGTTGACCGTGAATTCAAGCTTCCTCATCCGCGTCCTCCTCGACGGCCGTCAACCTTGGCCCTGGCCCGCTCCAAGGCCAGCAGCCCCAGGCGCCGGACCGTGACCCGGATCATCTCTTGCCTGTACCAGGCCTGACCGCGTAAAGAGTCCCGACAGGCGCTCTCCTGGCAGGAGGCGTCGCCGATCCGGTCGAGGATTTCGGCCGTGACTTTTTGGCCTTTCAGGCGGGCTTCGGCCTCGGGCGTGCGGATGGGCGTGGGCGCGGCCACGCCTAGGGCGATCCTGGCCTCCCGGCAGGTGGCCAGGTCCGGTTCGAGTTCCAGGTGCACGGCCGCGTTGATCATGGCCAGGTCCATGGCCCGGCGGCGGGAGTGCTTATAAAAGGCCTGGGAGTACGCTTCGGCCGGCCGGGGCAGGACGAACTCGGTCAGGACTTCGCCCGGGGCAATGACCGTGGCCTTGGGTCCGACGAAGAATTCGGTCAAGGGCACTAACCGTTGGCCGGCCTTCGAAACCAGCCTGGCCCGGGCCTCGGAAACCAGGAGCGGCGGGGCGGTGTCGGCCGAAGGCGCGGCGTTGACGACGTTGCCGGCCATGGTGGCGCGGTTGCGAATCTGGACCGAGGCCATGTTTTTCACCGCTTCGGACAGGGCCGGCCATCCGGCGGCGATGAGTTCGGATTGTTCGAGGTCCCGCAGCGTGGTCAGCCCGCCGATCGCAACCGAGTCCCGGTCTTCCCGGATGTACCTGAGGTCCTCGAGTCGGGTCAGGGAGACGAGGACCTCGGCTTCGAGTCCGCCCTTCCTGGCCTCGACCAGGACGTCGGTCCCGCCGGCCACCAGATTGGCCCGGGGACCGTGTTCGGCCAGAAGGTCAAGGGCTTCATCCAACGAAGCCGGTCGCAGGTAGTCGAAGTTTTTCATGCAATATTTTCCCCAAAAAAGCCCAAGGCCGGTCTGGAGACCGGCCTTGGGCCTGCCACTACTTCTGCAGCACCCACTTGCCGCCTTCTATCTTGACGATGATCATCGAGTCGGTGCCCAGGCCGTTGTGGTCCTGGTCGGTCAGGTTGTACACGCCCGAGATGCCGACGTAGTTCTTGGTGTTGGCTATGGCCTCGCGGAGCTTGGCCTTGTCCGTACCCACCTTTTTCATGGCCTCGGCCACGATCTGGATGGCGTCCCAGGCGTAGCCCGAGTGGGTGTTGATGGGATAGTCCTTGTTGTATTTGTAAACTTCATTATAGAGCTTCACGAACCCGGCGATGACCTTTTTCTGGGGGTCGGCGTCGGCCAGTTGATCCCAGGCCATGAGCTTGGTCGAGGGCATGAGGTTGCCTTCGGCCGCTTCCTTGCCGGCCAGTTCGATGTACTTGGGATCAGGCAGGCCGTGGCATTGGAAGAGCGGCGTGGCCATGCCGAGCTGCAGCCGGTTCTTGGCCACGATGGCGCCGGTAGGACAGATGGTCCAGCAGACTATGGCCTGGGCGTTGGCCGCCTTTATCTTGGTCAACTGGGCCGTGGTATCGGTGTCCTTGCAGTCAAAGGATTCGTTGGCCGCGATCTGCACGCCGTGCTTGCCCGCCAGTTGTTCCAGCCAACGCTTGCCGTCCCGGCCGAAGCCGTCCGAGGAGGTGATCAAGGCGATCTTGGTCCAGCCCTTGGCCTTGAGGTACACGAGGACCTTCTCGACGGCCGTGGACGATCGCTGGGGCGACTTGAATATCCAGCGGGCCGTGCCCAGGTCCATGTCGCCCACCTTGCCTTCCATGATCACCGGGTCGCCGCCCACGCACATGAACGTCGGAATCTGGGCCTCTTCGATCATCTTCTTGACCGCCATGCCGGTGTCGGTCCGGGTGGGACCGACCAGGGCCAAGACCTTGTCCACGTTGATGAGCTTCTTGGCCACGCTCACGGCCTTGGTCGGATCGCTCTCGGTGTCGCCCATGACCAGTTCGATCTTCCGGCCGTTGATGCCGCCGGCCTTGTTGATCTCGGCCACGACCATCTCCGCCACCAGTTTGGTGGGCGTGCCGATCGAGGCCGCCGGCCCGGAGACGTCGAAGAAAGCCCCGAGCTTGATGGGTTCGGCGGCCTGGACCGCGGCGGCCGCCAGGACAATCAGGCCCGCCAATAATACGATAAATCCCTTTTTCATGATGCTCTCCCCCTCTCTTCTTGTGGGTTGATAATGCTCCTGATTATGAAATAACGGGTAGTTTCTTGGGCGGGGATAAACCCCGCCCCTACGTCATCCGCGATCCCCGTCGTTCTCGTAGGGGCGGTCCCGCGTCCCGCGGGATTATGTCCGCCCGCTCTTCGGGCGGGGATGAACCCCATCCTGGCCGGTCATTCCCGCCGGTCGAAGATGCGCTTGCTCTTTCTTTCGCTGCGGGGCAGGTCGCCGTAATCGACTATTTCGATTTGGGCGGTCACCTGAAGCGCTTTCTTGATCCGGCCGGTTACTGTTTCGGCCAGGTCCATGTCTCCGGACGGGTCCCGGCCCTCGGCCCTCTCTATCTTGATGGTCATGTAGTCCCGGCCGTCTTCCCCACGGTCCAGGAAGACTTGGTACTCCGAACCCACGCCCTCGACGGCCGAAAGTATCTCGTCCAGGTGCCCGGGATAGATGTTGACCGCCCGGAAAATGATCATGTCGTCCGAACGGCCCAGGAGGCAATCGTGGCGCGGCAGGATCGAACCGCAGGGGCACTGGCCGGGAATCAACCGGGTCAGGTCCCGGGTGCGGTACCTGATCAGGGGGGACGCTTCCTTGCGCAGGGTGGTCACCACCATTTCGCCGGTCCGGCCGTCGGACACGGGTTCAAGAGTGGCCGGGTCAATGATCTCGACGATATAGTAGTCGGCCCAGTAGTGGATGCCGGTGTGATGATGGCACTCGAGGCCCGTACCCGGCCCGTACAGTTCGGTCAGGCCCGGGATGTCGAACATGTCCTCGAGCCCCAGCAGTTCCATGATCCTGGCCCGCATGGCCGGGGAGGTCCTTTCCGAGCCGTAGATCATCCGGCGCAGATGAATCTTGTCCTTGAGGCCGCGACGGCGGATTTCCTCGGCCAGGAGCAGGCCCATCGAGGCGGTGCAGCAGATGACGGTGCTCTGGAGGTCCACTAGAAGTTCGCACTGCAGGTCCAGGTTGCCCGGACCGGCCGGCACGGCCATGGCCCCGAACAGTTCGCAGCCGGCCTGAAAGCCCACGCCGGCGGTCCAGAGGCCGTAGCCCACGGCGATCTGGACCCGGTCTTCGGCCGTGAGTCCGGCCATTTCGTAACACCGGGCGAAGAAGTGGGCCCAGTCGTCAATGTCCTTTTGGGTGTAGGCCAGTATCTTGCGCTTGCCCGTGGTGCCGGTCGAAGCGTGGATGCGCACCACTTGGTCATAGGGCACGGATAGAAGCGGAAAAGGGTAGCCGGCCCGCAGGTCGTCGGCCGTGGTGAAGGGCAGGCGTTTCAAGTCCTCGAGGCCGCGGATGTCTTCGGGCTTGACCCGGGCTTGATCGAGCCGGCTCCGGTAATAATCGCTGCCTTGCCAGGCGTGGTTGACCGTCCACTTCAGACCTTCGAGTTGCAGGGCGGTCAGTTCCTCGGCCGTTTCGAGTCGGGGCATGAAAGTCCGCTGGGTCATGATTTTCTTTGCGCCGCCTCCAGTCCGATTCCGGCTTTGACTGAATCTTACTGTTTCGAGCGAAGCCGGTTGGTCGCCGCTTCGTCCACGGCGAAGCTCACGGGGTCCACGACCACGCCGTAGCCTTCAGCCGCCTGGGCCGGGCTGATGATGCCGTCCTTGACGTCTTCGGTCACCCTGGCGGCCGGCCGGAGAAAGGGATGACCGTAACCGCCGCCGCCGCCGGCTTCCTGGTAGTACCTGGTCCCTCGGGGCACTTTCTTGACCAGGTCTTTGGTGGTGCAGAGGTATTCCCGGCCGTCGGGGTAGGTGAGCGTTATCCGGTTGAGGGCGCCGGACAGACCGCCGTGGACGCCCCGGGACGGCTCGACGTCGCCGTCGCCGAAGGTGACCACGGTGGTGTCGTCCGAGCCGAGGACGAACTCGGTGATCACGCCCAGGCCGCCGCGCCACTGGCCGGCGCCGGCCGAATCGGTCCAGTATTCATGCCTCTGTAAAAGATGCGGGGTCTGCTGTTCGAACATCTCGTAGTCCTGGTCCAGGACCCCGCCCGAGGCGTCGATCATGCCGATGTGGTCGTACCCGTCGCAGCCCTTGATGGCGCCGGAGCCGCCTTTCAGGCCCATAAAGCCGATGTCCACGTACGGCGTCTTCTTGCGCGGGTCCACGCCCGTGGTCAGCGAGCACAGGAGTTCGTTCCATTCGGCGGTCACCCGTTCGGGAATGACCGGAGACAGGGCCCGCTGGATGGCGTCGGCGTTGTTGGGACAGAGATGGTTGCCATAGGTGGTGGCCGCGGGATAGGCCGCGTTGAGCAGGGTCCCCGAGGGGATGACGATCTTGATCGGCCGGGTCATCCCGTCGTTGTGCGGAATATTCGGGTTGACCATCTGTAGAAAGGTCAGGATGGTGGCCGAGGCGGACGAGGTGTACGTGCCGTTCATGAAGCCCTTGGTTTGAGGGTCGGTGGCCGAGTAATCGAAGGCGATGTCTTCGTCCTCGACCGTGATCTTGACCCGGATGGTATAAACCGACCCCGGAATGAGGCCGTCGTAATGGCAGTTGGCTTGGCCGAAGTAGACGCCGTTGGGGATGGTCCTGATCTCGCCCCGCATCATCTTTTCGGTGGCGTCGAAGAGGTACTCCTTGTGCCGCTCGAACTTTGGCAGGCCGTAACGCTCGACCAGCTTGAGGATGCCCCGCTCGCCCACCACGCAGGACCCGATCTCGGCCCGCATGTCCTCGGCCACGATGTCCAGCCGGATGTTGGCGAAGATAAGGTCCCAGACGTCCTTCCTGAGCTTGCCCTTTTCGTAGACCTTGACCGGCGGGATGCGCAGGGCCTCCTGCCAGACCTCGGTGGCCTGGGGGTTGTAACCGCCCTGGACCGCGCCGCCGATGTCGGCCTGGTGGCCCTTGCAGGCCGACCAGGCCACCAGGGTGTCCTTATGGAAAATGGGCTTGAATACGGCCACGTCGTTGTTCTGGTTGCCGAAGGAAAAGACGTCGTTGTGAAAGATCACGTCGCCCGGATGAATATCGCCTTGGAAATACTTGATGATGTACTGGCAGACCGGCGCCAGGGAGAAGGACAGGATGGGCAGGTTTTCGGTCTGTTCGAGCATGCGGCCGCGGGCGTCGTACAGGCCGGTGACAAAGTCCTTGGCTTCGCACAGGATGGGCGAACGGGTGGTCATGGCCAGGGCGATGCTCATCTCTTCGGTGATGGACTTGAAACGCCGCTGCAGGATCGAAACCAGGATTTTATCAATGTCGTTCCCGATCATGCCAGCACCCTCGCCTTGATTTCGCTTTCCTTGGACTTGAGATACATGGTGTACGAACCGTAACGGTCCACCAGGACGTTATAGTCGCCGGCCACGAAGGTGGTGGTGTTCACCTGTTCGAGGACGGCCGGGCCTTGGATGCGGTTGCCGAACCTGAGGGCCAGACCGTCGAAGACGTCCACTTCCTCGAAGGTCTTGAGCGCCGGCCGGTAGACCCGGCGGCGGCGCTTGAAGGCCGGCCCCGGGTCTTCGCCGGCGTAGGGCTGGGCGAAGAACCTGGGCTTTTCGGTTTCGCCGACGCAGATCAGCCGCATGTTGATCAGTTCGATGGGCGTGCCCTGTTCCTCGAGGGAATAGCCGTACAGGGCGTTGTGGGCCGGGTGGAACCGGCCGGCCATGGCGGCCAGGTCCATCCTTTCGATCTCCGCCGCGGTGATCTCGACGTTCACTTCGTGGTACTGCTTGACGTATCTCAGGTCCAGAGACGGGATGAACCTGATCCGCTCCTCGGGGATATGTTCGGACTCGAGCAGAGCCAGGCCCTGTTTCTTCATGTCCGCGAAAAGGTCCTGGAAGCGCCGGGGCTCGACCTGGTCCAGCCGGACGGCGTAGGTGCGGACGAAATCGTGTTTGAGGTCGGACATGAGCATGCCCGCGGCGCAGAAGATGGAAGATTCCCGGGGCACGATCATGACCGGTATCTCGAGTTCCCGGGCGATCATGCAGGCGTGGTTGGGTCCGGCGCCGCCGGCCACGACCAGCGGGAAGTCCCGCGGGTCGTAGCCCTGACTGACCGAGACCTCCCGCACGGCCGCGGCCATGTTCACGTTGATCACGTTGAACATGCCGGCCGCGGCCTCGATGACGTCCATTCCCAGGGGCCGGGCGATCTTCTCCTCGATGGCCCGGACGGCTTTATCGTAATCCAGGGGCATGCGGCCGCCGGCGAAGAAGTCCTGGTCCAGGTACCCCAGCAGCAGGTCGGCGTCGGTGCAGGTGGGATCGGTTCCGCCCAGGTTGTAGCAGGCCGGCCCGGGTTTGCTGCTGGCGCTCTGGGGTCCCATGCGCAGGAGACCGCCTTCGTCAATCCAGCCGATCGAGCCGCCGCCGGCGCCGATGGTCACCACGTTGAGCATGGGCAGGGCTAATCGCAGGCGGTTGATCTCGCCCACGGTGGTCACCGTGGGCCGCCGGTCCTTGATCAGGGCCGCGTCGAAGCTGGTGCCGCCCATGTCTATGGTCAGGCAGTCGTCATAGCCCTGGACGCCGGTGTAGGCGACGCCGGCCACCGGGCCGCCGGCCGGGCCGGAAAGGAGCGTGGCCGCGGCGTTCCTGATGGCCACCTCCGGGCTGATGACCCCGCCGTTGGACTGCATGATCAACAGCACGCCCGGAAATTCCTCGGCCGCCAGCTTGCGGATGAGCGCGTCCAGGTACCGCTTCAGGATCGGCCCCACGTACGAATTGAGGACCGTGGTCGAGACCCGGTCGTAGAAGCGGATGGAAGGCAGAAGGTCGAAGGAGACCGTCAGATACGCCTCGGGCATGAGTTCGCGGATGATCTTGGCCGCGGCCTGCTCGTGGGCCGGGTTGGCGAAGGAGTTCATGAAGCAGACGGCCACGGCCTCGACGTCTTCGTTCTGGAAGACCTGGACCGCGGCCCGCACGTCCTCCAGGTGCAAAGGTTCGACTTCGTCGCCTTGGTAGTTCAGCCGGCCCCGCACCGGCCGGCGCAGATAGCGGCGCACCAGGGGCTTCACGTTGCGGTACCGGTTGTTGTACTGCTCCTCCCGGATGCCCCGCCTCATTTCCAGCGCGTCCCGCACACCTTCGGTGGTGACCAGGCCGGTCCGGGCCCCGGTATAGGTCAGGACCGCGTTGGTGGTGACCGTGGTGCCGTGGACTATGGTGTCCACCTGCTGGAGAAAATCCCGGGTGGACAGGCCCAGGTCCAGGGCCATCTCGGCCAGACCCTTCATGGTGGCGATGGAAGGATCGTCCGGCGTGGACAGGACCTTGTAGATGCGGCTGGTCCCGTCCTCGAAGCTGAGTAGGAAATCGGTGAAAGTGCCGCCCACGTCTATCCCGATCTTATGCTTCATGGGAGCCTCGCCAATCGTCCGAATGCTTATTGCGGGAGATTTGATAGCTACATATTAGCCATCCCGGCCGGGACGTCAATGTTTTTTTCCCCGGACGCCCGGCAAATTCTCCATGGTCTGGAAAAAAGGAACCGTGATCGCGGCTAGGGCCGGCCGGGCCGGGGATGATCTTGACACCTCCCGGCCGGTGGCATATCTATTTATCTATCAGTGTGTTTACCCGGCGCCTTGGCCTGAACCGGTAACTTTGGGGCACCCGGCTTTAAACCATGAACCCTTGGCGGAAAAAAACAAGCCCGCGCGCCTGGGTCGTCTCTTGGTTCATGTCTTTTCCTCCGGGCCGGCGCCGGCACGAGCGGCTCGAACCAGTCGTAACATCCGACCGAATTGAAGGTCTTTGGCAACCGCGGCCAATGCCTCCGCCAAAAAGGGACTATGGGCGCGTATCTCCTCGATCGCCCGGTCCACCGCGTCGATGTCGATCCGTACAAGCGCCTGTTCCAGTGCGTTCAGCAAATCATCGGGCAGCTCGGCCAGGGCCGCCGCATTCAACTGCACCGCACCGTCAGCGGGAGTTGTCTCTTCCTCGTAGACAAAGCGCACGCCGAGATGTTTCGTCAGGACATCGAGTATCTCGACATCGTGATACGGTTTACGGATGAAATCATCACACCCCGCCGCCAGTATCTCACGCCACTCCTCTTCGAGAGCATGGGCGGTGACGGCGACAATCCTTGTTTGAGCGCCGGCCTCGGTTGCCTTGATATGACGGGTCGCTTCCAGCCCATTCATGACCGGCATGCGGATGTCCATCCAGATCAGGTGGGGATGCCACTCCTCGACTACGGCAACCGTCTCCTGCCCGTTGGTGGCTTCCCGGAGATCAAAACCCAGCGGCTCGAGCAACTTGCGAAGGAGCAGGCGGTTCTCGGGCTGGTCTTCGGCAATGAGGAGACGATAGCGGGGCTGGCTCTCGGCCTGCCCGATAACGCGACCGCGGCGCAACTCGACGGGCTTTGCCTCGGACGGAAGCACCCCAACAGGTATATCGAAGTGAAAGACCGAACCCTTTCCCGACACTGAATCGACACCGATCGCGCCGCCCATAAGCTCCACATACTGCTTGGATATGACCAGACCCAGTCCGGTACCCGCCTCCGTCGGCGGCCGTTCTCCCAATTGCACAAAGGGGGAAAAGATGCGTTGCCGATCCTCTTCTGGGATGCCGGGGCCGGTATCCATAATTGAAAATTGAAGATTGACTATCGAAGATTGTCGAGGAACGGCTTCTTTCCTACGATTTTCAATATTCAATCGACGATATTCAATCTTCAAAGTCACCCCGCCTTGTTTGGTGTACTTGATTGCGTTTCCGATCAGGTTTATCAGAACCTGCCGCAGCTTGCCCCCATCCACCGCGACATGACGGGGGAGATTCCGTGGCCGTTCCAGAGTGAAGTCCAGCCCTTTCTCCCGCGCGCGCACATACATCAACGAGACGATTTCCTGTATCACTTGGTCCAGATCGAGAGGCGATTCTTCCAGTTCCACCCGGCCGGACTCGATCTTGGAGATGTCCAGCACGTTGTTGATCAGGTTCAGCAGGTGTTCGCCGCTGCGGGTAATAATGCCCAGGTTCTCCCTCTGTACGGCGCTAACGTCCGGGTCATTCTTCATCAATTGCGAGAACCCGAGCACCGCGTTCAGAGGGGTGCGCAGTTCGTGACTCATGTTGGCCAGGAAGACGCTCTTGGCGCGGTTCGCCTTTTCGGCTGACTGCCGGGCGGCTTCGGCGGCGTCCTTGGCCTGCTCCAACTGACGGTTCTTTTCTTTCAGAGCATGGGTCCGTTCGGCCACTTCCTCTTCCAGATGGTCGCGGTGCTTCCGCAACCGCTCCTGGGCCGCGACCTTGTCGCGCAGCATCTTGTTGGCCTTCAAGGCCATGCCGCGCAATTCACGGAATGTTACGCCGGCCACCTCGATTTCGCGGTCGGCGAATGCGGCCTCATGGAAAAATTCGTCGAACCGGGAAAAGTCCCGTAGCAGACGACGGAAAACCCGCCGCACGGATACTTGAAGCAATATACCCACTGTTACGGACACCAGGAGGGTCCAAAAGATATCTTTGCGCAAACCGGCGGTGAGGGAGCTTTGGAGAATGGCGATATCCGCTTCCACGTCATCGACATAGACGCCGGTGCCGACCATCCATTGCCAATCGTGCACGCCCCTGGAAAACGACACTTTGGGCCGCTCTTCGCCTGTATCGGGTTTACGCCAGGAATAGAAAACATAATCACCCTCCTTGGTTTTCGCTGCCGCGATCAAGTCCTGGACAACATTTACCCCTTTGGAATCCTGGTAGTCCCATATGTTTGTGCCGACCAGTTCCGGCTGTGCACCGTGCACAAGAACCACCCCTTGCCAATCGTCAATGAAGATGTACCCGTTCTTGCCGTAACGAACTTTGGCGATGTCGTCCAGCAACTCCTTCTTGGTATCAGCGTTCAGATCCTGGGCGGAGACGGTCGCCCCGAGTATCCATCCGTAGGGTTTGAACAATTTGACGTAAGAGAGAAGGAGAATATCGTCCCCTTTCTCGCCAGGCTTGCTCCAAAAGTGAGGATAACTCCCTTCGCCTGTCTTCAAGGCCACTTCGATCATGTCGGCGATCGCCGGATGGTTCTCGCCACCGCGGAAGCATGGAAGGGACTTGCATTCAAGTTTGGATTCGGCGGCACCGAGAACTATGCGGCCATCGAGGTCAAGGATGAAGAAATCGCCCTTCCCGCGATAGACGCGCATTGGCCGAAGGACATCGATGATCGTCCGCTTGATCTCTTCGACCGATTTAGTCGCGGCACTTGTCTGCCGGATACTCTCCAGCATGGCGTATGCTTCGTAGACTTGCTCCTTCACCATGGCCTCGGCTTTCGGAACGATCTGACTACGCGCGAACTCGATATGCTCGATAATGCGGTCGACCTCCCGCTTGATCATCTGTTTTTGTTGTTCGACGAAAGCGGCCCGCATCGCGGCGGCGCGGTCTTTGAATTCGTCATACCTAAGGATGACCTGCAAAAGGATAATAAGCACCACCAGACCGGACAGAAGACCGCCGACCGCAATCCAAAGAATACTTTGGAAACTCACATTTCGTTCAGTCATAGCCGCTCTCCCAATGCCCACAGCCATCGAAACCGTATGCAACCACCGACTCGAGGGCCTTTCCTCACGAAGGACCGGTGGCTTGGTCTGCAATGGTTGAGTTGGTTGATGTTGATAAGAATCGCCTTATTAGGAACCAAACCAGTATTGACGGACTTGTAAAAAGTCCGTCATCAGGCCGAGGGCGAATAATCCCGCCAAAGGCGGGACTGGGGTGAGGGTGGAACTACTTGAATTGACTTCAAGTGGCGGGAGAGGGAAGCCCTCTCCCGCCGAGTGAAAAGTCGTTTTACGACTTTTTACGAGGCTATCAGTATTTTGTTTACGATCATTCTCTTGACAAGTGTTACCACTCGTTTTCCCGCTGGTTTGAGCGGGTTTTGCGGATCGCAAAATCGCCTCATCAAGAGCCTTTAATCCGTTGCCCTTGCTCGGAATATAATTCTCCATCCGGGAGAGCATGGACTGGCTGGCTCCAAAATCCGCATCCTTGTCCAGGGACAGCCTGAGCGCCGGATCGACACTGAGAAAGTCGGCGTCGTTGCGGTCTTCGTAACCGGCGGCCATCCGATAGACCCGTTGCCGGATCATCTGGACGATGGAATGCCGGTTATGCGACGGAGAGCGGGTCTCAGCAAGGGCGTCTCCGATCCCTTCAATGATTCCAAAACGCTCATCGATATCGCGCAACGGTAGGAAGCCGGTGTCGGATGAAAGCGTCGCACCTGGAAAGTCCACCTGGATTCGACGGCTAAAATCCGGTCTCAAGGCCTGCTTTTCCTTTCGCCACTGCCTGACATTCCAAATTCACCGCCTCAATTCGTTGACCCCCATTATACTTGAAGGTCAGGCAACGTACAATAGATTATCGAGTCTGGCCGCCGCATAATCCAGGACAAAGTTATTCAGGCCAGAGCAGCTAATGTACTTAACGGGAAATACCGGACGATTCGCGAGGCGCATTAGCCATAAAAATGGTGTTCACAAGCCCGACAATGCCACCAGGGGGTTAGGTTATGAGAGCTTTCAATCCTTCCATGCCCCTGTAGCGGCCTCGACCAGGCCGATAACCGGGACCACGCCAGCCACAATCCAGAGGGTGATCCATCCCCGAAAGGCCATCTGGAGTGGGTCGAAGATCAGCCACAAGGCCTGGACCCCGGCCCCGAGAAAATTTATGATCATGGCGCCGGCCAGGCCAAGGCCGGCTGCCCTTCCTCCGGAGCATTCAATCCGTCAGACATGGCCAGGCACCGTTTGATAGTGATGTCGAAGCAGGAAAGCGGAAGCCAACCGCACCCTTAAATATCGACTATGATATTAGGCGCGAGAGGCGACCTTGGCTGGAACTCATTCCAAAATAGTCTTGAGCGGAATTGACGGACTTGTAAAAAGTCGGTCATCAGGTCCCGCTTCCAGCGGGAATAATCCCGCCAAAGGCGGGACTGGGGTGAGGGTAGAACCACTTGAATTTACTTCAAGTGGCGGGAGAGGGACAGCCCTTTCCCGCCGGGTAAAAAGTCGGTTTTCGACTTTTTACGAGGTTATCAAAATCGAGCCTGACAAGGAGTTTGGCCCAAGGACGCAGTTTTGCCGGGACCTCAATTACGAAACTACGTCAGTCGTTCAATTATCAGACCCAGCGCGGCCCGAATTCTGGTGACGTCTCCCCCTCGTCGTTTTATGGCCGGACCTGTTTAATCAGGCTCTTGGCCAAATAGGCGCTGGTCATGGCCAGGGATTCGGGGTCGAGGTAATATTCCGTGTGTTTCTGAAAAAGGACCGTACATTTAGCGGGGAAATCTTCATCGCCGTCATTGAAAAGCAATAGAAGAGAAATACGAGGAAGCGCATCAAACTGCATGGACAAATCATATACTGTTTCGGTTTTGTGATAAAATCCGGCCAATTCAATGCATGCCTTTTTCAGCTCCTTCAACCTGCCTGAAAAATGTTTTTCAATGACTTTTTCGGTATCGCTGGAAAAATAATTCACATTCGTAAAATGCGAAACTCTCTTAAAATCCTTGAAAGCGGTCCATTTCGGATCGTAATGCGGTTCACTGGGGCAGGACAGGATATACTTGTAAAGAATGACGGAGACCCCGTAATCGGGGCTATGGTCTGATGCATCCCTAACACCGGCACTTGAAACGAAAAACCGCTGGTTAAAGAAAGGGATGAACATCCGATCAGAGTCTGATAAAATACCAAGTTTATGCTTGATTGATTCAAAATCTACTTTAGACAATTGAGCTTGATATTCTTGATAGTATTTTTTATAAATTTCTGATGAGTCGGTCATGATTTTCCTCCGGGTTTTAATTCCAGCAACCTGAGCTTATTTTGAATCCTGTCGTTCATGTCCTGGAGAATGAACAAAGTTGGATAAAGCATTTCAGCCGTTACCTCATCCGCCAGTCCGGATATTTCTACCGGGTTGACGTTACCGGGGCCGGCCCAAGCAGCGAACGCATGATATTGTCCATTTCCGCGGACGTGATCGAAGCGTCCAGGGCTTTTCCTTCAAGGCCTGAGGCCTGAATCTTGCTATGAAACCAGACTATTCCCAGAATGGGAATGCCGAAACCGCGCGCCTTGTCCATAACGTAGACTTTTTGTTCATAAGATAATATCTTGTTCAAGATTGCCCCCTTGAAGGAAGCGCCGGCCGCCTTGGTCAAGTCCATCATTTTTTTAGTCAAGGAGATGGATTCCAAAGAGGGCTCCACCACACTAATTACCATGTCCACACTGGTTTCCACGCCTCGTCCGAAATGCTCGATGCCGGCCTCCATATCCACGAGGGCGATTTCGTTGGGCGCCAGTTGAAGCTTTTTTAGAAACTCCCTGGTCACGGTACCCATTGGGCAGGCGCAACCCTCCAAGGATTGATGGATTTTCCCCGTCGCCACCAGTTTGAGGTTTCCGCCTCTCTTGATAAAATCCGCAGGAATATCACGGACGGGCATTTTCTCCATTTCCCAAATCGTCATCTTCGGTTCTTCTTCACCGCTAGTAAATCTCGCGAGCATTTTTTTCTGGACGTTCTTTTTCCCTCCCACCAAATCCATTAACGGACGGGGCGGCTCGTCCAAACCGAGCATCCAGAAAAGGCTCGCGTTGGATTCATCGGAGTCCAGAACGACCACCTCCCGGCCGTGTCTTTTAAATCCATCCGCCAACAAGGCCACGATGGTGCTCTTACCGCTTCCGCCTTTACCGCAAACACATATCTTCATGCCTCAGTCCTCCTTGATGGCTTTCTCTCTTCCGTTTTTCAGCCGATCCGAAAGAACCCGTTCGAATATGAGCGGCGAGGCCCGATAAATCCGCGCCGCGGCGATAACCTTTCCTGGGTGACCTCCTTGGTTCAGGTCGCTGGTTTACTTCCTCCCCGCCGGCCGGAATCGGTCCGGAGGTTATAGACTTTAAAACTGGGAGCCCAAATGTGGATACCTTGAATCGATGACGCTTCCCGGGGAACATTGGGGCCAGGCCATTTCACTCACCACAAAAGAACTGCGGCGCCTGGGCGAAGATCATACGGTCACCCCATCCGGGGCGCAGTCCGTCCGCCTATCACCGAAGTTATCGGCACCGTGAGGTCTGAACGTCAGGGCCGCGGCCAGGAGGCGCCGGGTGTATTCCTGGGCGGGCCGGCCGAAGACGGTCCGGACCGGTCCGACCTCGACGATTCGACCTTGCCGCATCACGGCCAGACGACCGCACAACCGTCCGAGCGCGGCCAGGTCATGGGCTATGAAGATAACGGCCAGCCCCAGTTCCCGGTTCAATGTTTTTAAAAGTTCAATGATCCGGACCTGGGTGGGGAGATCAAGGCTGGCCAGAATTTCATCGCAGATCATCAGGGACGGATTCAGGGCCGCGGCCCGGGCGATAGCTATCCGCTGGCACTGCCCGCCGCTCAGTTCGTGCGGCCGGCGGTTCAAGAGCGCGGATTCCAGGTCCACCAAGGCCAGCAACTCCGCCACTCGGCCTTTAATAGCCCGCCGATCGCCCCAGTTGAAGACTTCGAGCGGTTCGGAAATGAGTTCGGCCGCGGTGAAGCCGGGGTTGAGGTAGACCGTCGGGTCCTGCCAGACCATCTGGATTTTCTTTTTGAACTCTCGCCGTTTCCGGCGATCGAGACGGGCCAGATCGAAACCTTCGAAATAGACCGCTCCGGAACAGGGACGTTCCAGCCCCAGGATCAGACGGGCCAGGGAACTCTTGCCCGCGCCGCTTTCGCCGGCCACTCCGAAGACTTCACCCTGGTCCACGGTCAGGCTTATGTCTTCCAAGGCCCGGACGGTCCGGCCGTCATGATTCCGGTAGGTCTTGGACAGGCCCTCGATTCTCAGCAGGACTTCAGGCAACCCCGGCCTCCATGAAATCCAGGGCCTCGACCAACTCCCGAGTACCGGGATGCCTGGGCCGGGACAGAATTTGGGTCGTCGCGGCCAGTTCCACCAAACGTCCCCGGCTGATCACGCCCACCCGGTCGGCCAGGGCGGCCATGATCCGCAGGTCATGGCTGATCAGGATGAGGGCCGCGCCGCGTTCTTCCTTATAAGATATCAGCAGGCGCAGTATCTCGACCTGACTCAGGGCGTCCAGGCCGGTAGTCGGCTCGTCGGCCATCACGATCCTGGGTTGCAAGGCCAGGGCCAGGGCTATCTGAACCCGCTGTCTCATCCCGCCGCTGAGTTGAAAAGGATAAAGATGGTAAGCCCCGGCCAGCCCCACGGCGGCCAAACAGTCTTCGGCCCGGCGGCCGGCCTGGGCCGGGCCGGCGCCTTTCAAATCCACCAGGACCTCGGCGATCTGACGGCCCACGGACAGGGATGGATTAAGGGCCGAGGCCGAGCTTTGAAAGATCAGGAATATCTCCCGGCCGCGCCGGCCGCGCCAGGCCCTCGGGTTATGGATCGGCACCTCGCGTCCGGCTATCCTTATGACGCCCCGGCTGATTTTGGCCGGAGCCAGGAGCAGTCCGGTCAGGGCGTTGGCGATCATGGTCTTGCCCGCGCCGCTCCGACCCGTCAGGCCCAGGACCTGGCCTTCGGCCAGGGAAAAAGAGACACCCTCGACCACCATCGGGTCGGCGGGATTGCCGGCCATGGTCACGGTCAGGTCCTCCACTTCCAAGACGTCCACGTCACCACCGGAGAAAAGGTCTGACCTGGAAGCGGTCGCGGAGACCTTCGGCCAACAGGTTGAAACCTAACACGGTCACGGTCAGGAACGCACCGGGGCCGACTATCAGCCAGGGCGCGCGGGCCAGGAAAAGTCTCGATTCCTGGAGCATGGCCCCCCATTCCGGCGCGGGCGGCTGGGCGCCCAGTCCGAGATAGCCCAGACCAGAAATGGCCGCGATGGTCCAGCCGGTTTTGAGCGCGGCCACCACCAGGAGTTGGGGCGCCACCTGAGGAAGTATATATCGCCGCGCCAGACGGCCGCTCTTGACGCCCAGGGCCACGGCGCCCAGGACGTACTCCTTCTCTTTGGCCGACAATACCAGGCCGCGGACGAACCTGGCCCACCAGGCCCAGTTCAAGCCGGACAGGCCTAGAACCAGGGTGGCCAGGGACGGACCGAGCACCCCGGCCAGGACCAGGGCCAGCATCAGTCCCGGAAAGGCCAAGGCCAGGTTGGTCAGCTCCATCAACGCCGCGTCCACGACCTTGCCGGCCAGGCCGGCCAACAACCCGACCGCGAGACCGATGGCCACGCTCAGACCCGAAGCGGCCAAGCCGGCGGTCAGGGACAGACGGACGCCGTACAGCAGCCGCGACAGCAGGCACCGGCCCAGGTTGTCCGTGCCCAGATAATAGGCCGGGCCGGGCGGTTTGAGCCGATCCGGCAGACTGACCCGAAAGGGATCGTGGGGCGCCAGGATCGGCGCCAGCAGCCCGCCGGCGACCACCAGGAAAAGCAAGGCCGCGCCCAGGAAGGCTAGTTTCCAAGGCTGGGGCGGTCTAGAATCCGGGTGTAAGGGGCGAGTCATTTCCCATCCGGGCGATTTTTGGTTCCAGGAGGCGATGGAAGGCTTCCGCCAACTGATTGACGGTCGAGTACAAGAGGGTCATCAGCAGGGCCGAACCTTGAATCAGAGGCACGTCCCTGACCAGAATCGCTTCCGCGGTCAATCTTCCCAACCCGGGCCAGGCGAAGATGGACTCGACCAGGACCGACCCGCCGAGAAGGTTGCCCAGCGAAAGGCCCCACATGGTAACCAGGGGCGGCAGGGCGTTCCTGAGGGCGTGACGGCGCAGGACGGCCCAGGGACTCAGTCCCTTGGCCAGGGCGAAGCGGATGTAATCCTGGCTGAGCACCTGGAGCAGGGAGGCATGAAAAGCCCGGCCCTGAATGGCCGCCAGGGACAGGCCCAGGGTCAAGACGGGCAGGATCAGGGCGCCCTTTCCTTCGCGACCCATCACCGGTAGGAGTTTCAACTTCAGGGCAAAGAATAAGATGAGCAAAAGGGCCAGCCAGTAATTAGGCAGAGATGAATGCAAGACCACCCAGGCCCGGTCCAATCGGTCCGGCCACCGGCCGCGCCAGAAGGCGGCGGCCAGTCCCGTGGCCGCGGACAAAACGACGATGAAACAGAACGCGGCCGCGGCCAGTTCGAGGGTGGCCGGCAACCGGGACAGGAGCAGCGGTCCCACCGGTTCGCCGGTGCGATAGGAAAGACCGAAATCGAGGCGCATCGCCTTGATCGCCCAATCACCGTATCGCTGGAGAAAAGACCGGTCCAGCCCCAATTCCCGGCGCAGGATCGCCGTCTTTTCCGGGGCCACGCTTTCCTGGTCGCTTTCCAGGATCATTTCAGCGGGATCGCCGGGCGCCAGGCTGGTCAGACCGAAGGTGAAGATGGAAATACCGAAGAGGAGGATTAAGGCCCGAATTAACCTTATGGCCATTGAGCGCAGCAGGTTCATGATCGTTCGGCTTTTCCGTCGGCCTCCCCGGGCCTGGCCCACCAGATCAGGCAGACGTCCCAAGCGCCTTCGGCCTCGACCTGCCCGTTCCGGGAAAAGGGCGCGAGCACCGTCTCGATCTCTTGAGCCAACCCGGGGCCCCCCAGGCCGAAAAGGGCCAAATACTCCCGGTAGAAATTCACCACCTTGTCCAAGGGCTGGCGAAAAGTGTAAGGCCGGAACAGATGCTTCAGGTTGGGCCGCCGGTCCACGGCCAGCAGGTACCCCAGGGTTTGAACCACGTGGACCCGACCGGGCTGAAGGCATGGGGCCAGGAATTCCTCCCAGATGCGGCGGTGTATGGGCGGCGTCCCCCCGCCGGCGCCGAGAACCAGGGCGCAGTATCGCCGGGAAAAAGTTTCCAGCCTCATCAGCCCTTCCGGATCGAGAGCGGGCGGAAAGAAAGCGGCCACGGCCAAGTCGTAATTTCTTACGGCCGGAAAGTTCTGCCAGGCCAGACAACGCGTTTCGATGCCGGCCGCGGAATGATTTTGCGCCGTCTCGGTAAGAGCGGCCAGCATGCCGGCGGACTTGTCCAGGGCCGTAACCTTGGCGCCGCCTCGAGCCAAGGGCAGGCTCAGGCAGCCCGACCCGCAGCCCACGTCCAGCACCCGGTCCCCCGGCCGAACGATCTCTTCCCGGAAAAAATATTCGGCCAAGGCCAGGCCCAGGTCCCAATGGTCGGGCATCATGTCCGCGTATATGTCTCCGACCCGATCATAGAAAGCCGCCCATCGTTCCGGATGATTTTCCTGGGAAGCCTTGAGGAATGACCCGGCCCGGATGCGCCGCCAGGATTCCTCCCAGAAATCGGGCCGTAAAATATCGATCGAGAACGTTCTATTCCGGGTCATGGCTTGACTTTGGGTTGGGTTTCATTCAGCCAGGGACGGAAGAAGGCGTCCAGACGCAAACCCGCGACACTGTCACGATGGGCGTACAGACTGACTTCGTGGTACAGGGGCAGCATGGGCAAGTGATAGTTGAACAATTGGGCCAGCCGGCGGTACAGGTCACGGCGGAGTTCCGGGTTCATTTCATACCGCGCCGCCTCGATAAGGCCTTCCATTTGATCATCCGTCAGCCCAGGACCGAAAGGTGAACCGGCGGAGACAAAGGATGAATAGAAATAGTCGGGGTCGGCCGTCAGGAAGCCGGCGGGGGCGATGCCCAAGTGGTAGGCGCCCCTTTGACGGGCCTGCCGGTACGCTCCGGCCTCGAGGACCTTGATTTCCGCCGGCCAGCCGTTCTTGGCCAGCAGGGCTTGAATGAACTGGGCCAGGGCCAGATAGGGCAGCCTTTGCTGAAAGCCGCCGTGGAGCAGGATCACCAGGCGGAGGCCGGCCGGCCGGTCCAGGTCGGGCCGCGGACCGGGTTTGGGTTGAACGAAGGGAAAGTTCCATTCGGACGAGAGCCGGCAATAGGGGTTCCCGGCCACGACTCCGCCTTCCTGGACCAGGGCCCGCACCAAGCCTTCCCGGTCCACCAGGCCGGCCAACCAGAGTCTGGCCTGGCGGGAGGAAAACGGCGGTCGCCGGCAGTTGAAGATGAGTTGATGGGTGGAGTGGAGTTCCTGTTTTTTCAGGATCACGCCGGGGGCCGCCTTCAAGTCATCGGCCTGTTCCGGCAGGATGCCGCCGATGTCCGCCACGGCGCTGATCTCGCCGGCGATCAAGGCCATAACCCTGGTCTGGGCGTCCAGAATATTCTTGAAAACCGCCTTTCGGTAGGCCGGTTCCCCGGCCCAGTATCCGGAAAAGGAAGCCAGTTCGACCGTCTCGCCGGGCCGTATCCTTTCCACCTGGTAGGGACCGGTGCCGATCAGGTTAAGCAGGCGTCCTTTTGCGTCGAAGCCGTCCGGTTTGACGATGGGGCTGCCGTAATAGGCCACTAGATTGGGGAAGTACGGGCAAGGCCGTTCCAGGTTGAAGACGACTTCCTCCCGTCCCGAAGCGGTGACGTTCTTCAGACGTTGGAAGTTACCGGCCGGATCGTACCGGGGATTGGCCGCGATAACCTTCAAACAGGCGGCCGCGTCGCGGCTGGTCAGGGGCGAGCCGTCGTGAAACCTGACGCCCGGCCGCAGGCGAAAGACCCAGGTCCGGCCCTGGTCCGGAGTGTGCCAGGACTCGGCCAGCCAGGGTCGGACCTTCATGACGTCGTCAATGAAAGTCAGGGCTTCCCAGGTGTTGGTGGAACCGTGGAGCAGCATCTGTCCGGCCGGACCGTTATAGAAATCCCGGCCCACGCCGAGGGTGAGAATCGGGGCCCCGATCTGGCGCCGGTCCGCCCCCGCCACCGGCAGAGCCAGGAGCGTGACCCCGATTACAAGGAGGGACGGTATCGCCTTGGGTTTCATCGGCGGCGGGAATCAGGGGACCTTAAATTTCAAGCCCAGAAAGCCTTCATAATAAGGCTCGGGCGCCAGGCAGAACGGACCCAGTTCGTATTCTTCGCCAAAGACGTTTACCCCGGTCAACTGGGTGGTCAGAACGAGATTGTCCGTTATCTTCCAGTCCCGCCAGATTCTGGCGTCCACGGTCTTGAAGGCTTTCATCTTGAAATAGGGCAGGTCGGTGTTGTCGTTGTCGTAATAGCGAAAGTCGCTGAAACGGAGGGTCGCTTCGGCGTTGACCAGGTCCGGGTTCTGATACCTGAGGCCCACGCTGCCGGAATAGTCGGGTGACAGCATGATCTGATGACCCACGTTTTCCCGGCGGTACTCGTCCTTGGTGATGCGGGAATGATTGAGGGTCAGGCTGCCCAGGAAGTACAGGTCCTTGATCAACCTTTGTTTCAAGGACAGTTCCAACCCGTAGATTTCGGCTTCGCCCACGTTTCTGGCCTTGACGATCTGGACGTTGGCCAGGGTGGGATGCTGGGCGTAAGTGTACGTGGCCATGTCCGTGATTTCGCCGTAGTAAAAGGTGGCGCTGAAATCGGTCCCCCAGTCGGGCCGGTTATAGTCCAAGCCCACTTCATACATCCAGGTCTTTTCCGGCTTGAGATCGGGATTGGCCTCCCGCCACTGGGTGGCGGTCTTGGAATTGGAAATGAACCAGATGGCGGCGCCGGGCCAGAAAGCCGTGCCCGCAGCGGTCCGCAGGGCCAGATGATCGTCAATTCTGTATTTCAGACCGCCCCGGTACGTGGTTTCGCTCTTGGTAAAAGAATCCCTGTCCGTGGGGGTCGAGGCCGAATCGTAAATGTCGTAATAACGCCACTGGTCCCGGCGGGCTCCGAACATCAGGATCAGCCTGTCGTCCAGGAGAAACATCTGGTCCTGGAAGTAAACGGCTTCCTGATCCACGGACCAGCGGCTGGAAGAGACATTGACTCCGGTCTGGGCGTTGTAGGTGTTGGTCTTCTGGTCCAGGTAGCTGCGGAAATAACCCACGGTCAAGGTATTGTGGGGGCCCAGATACAGGTCGGCCTGGACCTCGAAGGGCACGAACTCTCTCGGAGTGCCGTCGCTGTATTGACTGAGCTTGGGGTTCATGGTCACCCCTTTGGCGGCGCTGTAGGTCAGGCCCACCGGCGTCAGACTGGGCCGTTCGAAAAACTGATAACCCGCGCTGGCTTTCAAACGGCCATGGGAACCGAGAGGCGTTTCGAACACGGCCGTGACGGCCGCCTGTTTGCCGTGATCGTCCGAGATGCGGCTGGGCTGGCCCCCATGCTGGTACCCGTCCAGGTAATTGACGCCGACCCAGAAACTCGCTCCATGCAGGTTTTCGAAGCCGGTCTTGGCCGCGATGAACTCCTTCCGATAGCGGGCGTTTTCCAGCGTGGCCGAACCCAGATATCCGGTCCGGGCGGTGCGGTACAGTTCCATGGCCGCTTCCACGGGAAAGTATTTATAGCCGTCGGCGGAGTCGGAGGAATAAGAGAGATAGTAATGCCACTTGCTGGCTTGGCCGCTCAGATCGGCGTGGAAACGGTTGGTGTTCATCGAGCCGTAGGCGGCGTTGGCCTGGAAGGAGTGGTTCGAACCGCCCCGGCGGGTGATGACGTTGATTACGCCGCCCGAGGCATTGGGACCGTAAAGGGCCGAGGACGGGCCGGACAGGACTTCGATCCGCTCGACGTCGTTGGGACTGATGGTGGTGGACATCAGCGGCTCCATCAACGGTAATCCGTCCAGCAAATACACGGTCCGGCCGATGAAGTATCCGGTGCCGCGCAGGCTGATCCAGGGCGGCCCCAGGGGATAGACCTGATTGACCTGCACGCCGGGTACGTCGCGCACCAGTTCGCCGATGTTGCTGATAGCCGGTTCGGGTTTGATTTCTATTTCCTTCCGCGTGACGGTGTGGGTGGTGAAGGGGACCAGATCCTTGGAGAGATTGGTTTTGGTGGCGGTGACGGTGATGTCTTCCAGATCATGCGTCGCGGTCTTGCGGGCCGCGGTTTCCTCACCTTGAGCCAGGTTGCACCAGCAGAATGAGATCAACAAGAACCAAGCCAGGCTGAACAGTAACCTCCGGAGCGACTCGAGTGACAGGCGCATAACTCTCCCCTAAATAAAAACGGCCGCTCCCCGCCAGGGGAAACGGCCTTCGTGACCTTTTCGTCCGCCACAAAAATGGTGGCGGTATGTCAGTGGCTAGCTATCCACTCCCGCGGCTTCTTCGGAAGCCGGTTCGATAGGGTAGTATTGTCCTTAAAACATCAGCCGGCGTTTGTTGGATTCACGTTCCAACCTTTTGTCGGCCGCCTGGCCGATTGTATTCTTCAAATACCAGTTCCGCTTGAATCATGTCAAGAAAATCTTGAAACGACGGGCCGGGGGCTGATCTTGACACCTCGCCGTTGGTGGCATATCTATTTATCTATCAGTGTGTTTTCCCGGCGCCTTGACCTGAACCGGTAAATTTGGGGTAACCGGCTCGAAACCATGAACCTTTGGCGGAAAAAAACGAGCCCACGCGCCCTGGAGCGATACGCGGCCCTTGACCGACGGTTTTTCCAGCGGCGTCCAAAGCCGGGGCTCGATCCGCCGATCGAGGCGGCCGGCTGCGGTCTTCTTGCGATCGAGGATCTCGCACCTGAGCTGGAAGACTGCCTTCCAGGCGCCGACCCTCTCGGACCGACCTTCACTCATTTCCTGGTGCTGTCCCTGCTGGTTCACCTGGGGCTTATCCTGATCCTGGCCTTAAACCCCTTCAACTTTCAGGCGCCGTGGAGTCCAAGCCCCAGAGTCACGCTGATGACCACGCTGGTCGCCCTGACGCCGCCGGGCCAGGGCGGCGTTGAAACCGGGAACCTAGAAGGAGAAAAAGGCGGGCCGGTCGGTCAGGCTTCGGAGTCGAACCGGACGCCGGTGGGAGACGGAAGCCTGGGCCGCGGTCTGGAAGGAGGGACGGGTTGGTCTGACCGGACCGAAGGCCTCGAGCCTTTTGAACCTGACCTGAGACCGCGACCGGCGCCGGCCGCGGCCGTTCCGGCCGAACCTCGGCCAACCGTCGCGGAGTTACCGGCCAAGCCTCCTCCGGAAACTAAACCGGCCGCGCCTCCGGCCCGATTGTCGGCGGTGAAGCCGGCTCCCGCGGTCCCGAGCCCGGCGACCCGGGCGCCGGGACCGGCGGCCGGGTTGAGTTCCGGCGGCGGCCGGGCCGGCCCAGGTTCGTCCGACTTTTCAGGTTCCGGTCCGGGCGGAGGCGGCGGCGGAACCGGCCCGGGCGGCCCCGGACAGGGCGTCGCGGGCGGCCAGGGCAGCGGGACCTGGACGCCGCCCAGGGCTTTGAACCAGCCGCGGCCCTCTTATCCATTACCGGCCAGGAGGCGGGGGATCGAGGGCTGGGTCAAGGTGCGCTTTCTGGTCCAGGCCACTGGAGCGGCCGAAAGCCTCGAGCTGATCGAAGCCTCTCCGCCGGGAGTATTCGAAGAAGCCGTCCGGCAGGCGTTTCCTTCCTGGACCTTTCATCCCGGCTTGCGGGATGGTCAGCCGGTCAACGCCTGGGTGGTCACCACCATCCACTTCCGGCTGACGGACAACTGAAATAGAGACCTGGTATGAATTCTCCCGTTTCTCCATTCAAAGGGCCCTGGATGGCCTTATTACCCGGCTGGCTCAGGTTCGTCGCCGCGGTCTTCTTTTTGCTGTTAGCCCTGGTCTATACCATTTCACCCATTGACCTGATCCCGGATTTATTCGGGCCGCTGGGCTGGGTGGACGACATCGCCCTCTGGGTGGGCGTGGTCGCCCTCGAGTGCGCCCTGTTTTTCAAGGACAAAAAAGGTACAGGTCCGGATAAAGAACCGCCGGACGAACCTGAACAGCCGGCGGGTGGCAGCCCGTTGTCCTGAACGTTGTTGACCAAGGCGCCTGGAAGAAGAGGATCGCCCCCGGCTTCAATTCCCGTCCAGAACCTCGCGCACTTGGCGTAACAGATTCACCAGCCGGTAAGGCTTGCCGATAAAGCCCTTGGCTCCCTTCTCGACGGTCTCCCTGGCCACGCCGGTCAGGGCATAACCCGAAGCGATGATCACTTTTACGGCCGGGTTAAGTTTGATCAGTTCCTCGAGACAACGGCGGCCGCCGATGCCCGGCATGCCCAGATCGAGAACCACCAGGTCAATGTCCCGGTCCTGGGCTCGATAAACCTCCAAGGCCTTTTCGCCGCTGTCGGCCGCCAGGACGGTATATCCGCGGCTCTCCAAAATTTCCGTGGCCGTATTTATCACCGCGGCTTCATCATCAACCAGTAAGATCGTCTCCCGGCCGCCTCCGACTTCCTCCGCCTTTTCCAGGTCGGCCGCGGGGGCCGGCGCCTCGGCCTGGTCCAGGGCCGGCAGGTAGATTTTGAAGGTCGTCCCCTGCCCCACCCGGCTGTAACAGTTGACGTGGCCGCCGTGGCCTTTGACGATGCCATAGACCATGGCCAAACCCAGGCCGGTGCCCTTGCCCAACTCTTTAGTCGTGTAAAACGGATCGAAGATGTGCTTGAGAGTATCTTCGTCCATGCCCTGGCCGGTGTCTGAAACATGAAGCAGGACGTAGGGTCCCGGCTTCAATCCGAGAAGCTCGCGACCGTCCTTTTCGGCCAGGGTCACGTTTTCGGTTTGAATGACCAGCCGGCCGCCGTCGGGCATGGCGTCCCGGGCGTTGGCGCCCAGGTTCATGACGACCTGGTTCAGTTGGCCGGCGTCGGCGCGGATGAAGGGGATATCCCGGGCCAGGTTGGTCTGGATGCTTATCATCTTGGGGATGATACGCTCCAGCATTTTCACCCCCTCGCGCACCTCCTGATTGAGGTCCAGAGGTCTCAACTCGGGCTCGACCTTCCGGCTGAAAGTCAGAAGTCTTTGGACCAGGTCCGTGGCCCGCTGGACCGCGGCGTCCACTTCGGCCAGGTAGGTCCGGGTTCGCGCCTCCAGGTCCCTGGGAGCGAAGAGAAGCTGCACGTAACCGCCGATGACCTGGAGGATGTTGTTGAAGTCGTGGGCAATGCCTCCGGCCAGGGTGCCGAGGGCTTCCATCTTTTGCGCCTGGCGGAGTTGGGCTTCGAGCTTGGACCGTTCTTCTTCGGCGTAATGCTGTTGGGTGATGTCCTCGTACAGCACCAAGTTGTAACCGCTTTCCAGGGCCACGGCCCTGAATTGGACTTCCTTCCGGTCGCCGTCGGCACAGACCACGGGATAGCTCCTGGGCCGGCCTTTGCCCGGGCCTAGGATCGAGAGGTCCCCCAGCCATTCCTTTATGGCCTGTCGCCTGAGTTCCTGGTCCGGGAAGGCTTGCCTGAACCAGGTCCGGCCGTCCGGAATGGTCTCGATCGTGTAGCCGAACATGTCCTTGAAACAGGGGTTCACGTACTCGTAAACGCCGTCCGGTCGAATCAAGGCCACGCCTAGCGGCGACTCTTCCACCAGGACCCGGAACCGCTCCCGTTCATGATCGAGGTCTTCCTCGGCCCGCTTTCGTTCGGTGATGTCCCTGGCCACGGCGACGCAATAAGTCTCGCCGCCGAAAGAAACGCGGCGCATGGTTATTTCCACGGGCATGGTCCGGGTGGGGCTGCTCAGGAGGACGGCCGCAACCGAATCCCCGTCCTCGGTCAGATTCTTCTCCGGACTGACCAGCCGTCGTACCTGGGCGCCGGCCTCGGGTCCAAGCACCCGGTCAAGCGGCAGGGAAAGAATATCCTCCCGCGGACGGCCTAGCCATTGGCGGGCGGTTTCATTTAAGTCAACGAGAGAACCCTGGGGCAGGCGGATCAGGAAAATGGCGTCATGGGTCTGGTCCAGCAAGGCGCGGAAACGCTCGAGGTCGGCCAGACGTTCCTGGAGCTGGGGGTAATAACTTTTACGCAGAGATTTTTCGCCCAGGCCGATCAGCCGTTCTCTAAGACGGTGGGCGTCAGCGTCGCGGTCAGAGGGCGCTTTCATACAGGGCTTCTATCTCTTCCGGACCGGCGGCTCGAGGGTTGGTGGCCAGGCAGGGGTCCTGGACGGCGTTGCGGGCCAGTCGAGCCAAATCCGCTCGAGTCACGCCGATGTCGGCCAGGGTTCTGGTGACGCCGGCCATGCGCCGCAGGGATTCCAGGGTCTGAACCAGGGTCCGGCGTTGCCGGTCCTGGTCCAGGTCCTCGAGAGCGAGGTTCATGGCCTGGGCCACCTTCAAGTACCGGTCCGGCGCCGAGGGGAAGTTGAAGTCAACGACCCGGGGCAGGAGGATGGCGTTGCATTCGCCGTGGGGCAGGTCCAGCAACCCGCCCAGGCTGTGGGCCATGGCGTGCACCGCGCCCAGGATGGCGTTGCTGAAAGCCAGTCCGGCGTCGAGACTGCCCAACATGAGCCGTTCGCGCAGTTCAAGATCGTCCAGGGCCTCAATAACGGGCAGGATGTTGGCGCTGATCAGGCGGATGGCCTCGAGGGCCAGAAGATCGGTCACCGGCGAACTGGCGTTGGAGACGTAGGCTTCCACGGCGTGGGTCAAGGCGTCCAGGCCGGTGCAGGCGGTCAAATGGGCGTCCATGGTCGTGGTAGTCACGGGGTCAATCAAGGCCACGTCCGGGACCACGGTCTTGCTGACTAGGGCGATTTTGACCTTACGGCCGGGAACTCTGATGATAGCGAATTGGGAAACGTCGGCCGACGTGCCCGCGGTGGTCGGGATGCAGATCAAGGGCGGTATGGGAACCGTGACCTGGTCCACGCCTTCATAGTCCAGGATATGCCCGCCCGCCGCGCTGACTATGCCGATGCCCTTGGCGCAATCCATGGGGCTGCCGCCGCCGACCGCGACAATGGCCTCGCACCGTTCCTTTAAATAGACCTCCGCCCCCTTCATTACTTCGAAATCGCGAGGGTTGGGCGTGACTTGGTCATAAACCGAATACCAAAGGCCTTCAGACTCCAGGTCCTTGATCACCTCGGCCGTCCAGCCGGCGGCCCTGACCCCGGGATCGGTGACCACCAACACCCGGCGGACGCCGAAGTTTTTGGCATAACGGCCGGCCAGATGCCTGGCGCCGGCGCCGAAGACGAACTCCGGAGCGACGAACTTGCGCAACTCCATTCCGACCGGCAAATCCATTTGTTCACCTCATAATTATATAGGCTAGTACAAAACCTGAAAGCCGATTGGCTTGTCAAGAATCAAATACGCCGAAGAGACCATAAGCAGACCCGTCCTCTGCCTTGCCCTGGCCAGGAAGCTTGAGCCTGTATTGACAGTGAACGTCAAGACATGGTAAGAGAACCTGCAGCGTTACGGCGAACGGACGCCAAGACGCGGAAAAATATAGACGGCGATGGAGTCCGCCTGAAACGCCCCGCCCGGCGGGGCTGATGACTCCTGCCATGGGTGAGCGCCTGGGGCGGGAGAGTCGAGGCGGATCGGAAGACGCCCCACCAGGCTGAACCTGGCGGGGTTTTTTTATTATCAGGACGGCTTCGCCGCGGAGGTTGTTTATGAGTGAAACCTGGTTCCTGGCTTCTCTTTGGCTGGGCCTGGCCGTTGCGGCCACTATTATATCCATCCGGCTGCGGATCGCCACGGCCCTGGCCGAAATATTGGTCGGGGCCCTGGCGCCGTTGGTAATAGTGAACTGGCTGGGCGGCAATCTGGGGGTCAACGAACCCTGGATAAAATTTCTGGCCGGCACGGGCGCCATTCTGCTGACTTTTCTGGCCGGCGCGGAAATCGATCCGGCCGTTTTCAAGTTGAAGTGGAAGGAAGCGACCGGTGTGGGCTTCTTGAGTTTTCTAGGCCCGTTTCTGGGCTGCGCCGGGGTGGCCTATTATTTCCTGGGCTGGGACCCCCGGGCCAGTTGGCTGGCCGGGGTGGCCCTGTCCACCACTTCCGTGGCCGTGGTTTACGCGGTCATGCTGGAATTCGGCCTGAATAAGACCGAATACGGCAAGACCATACTGGCCGCCTGTTTTATCACCGACCTGGGCACGGTCCTGGCCCTGGGTCTGATCTTCGCTCCTTTCACCTATAAGACCCTGATCTTCTCGATTCCCACCCTGGCGGCCCTGGTCGTTCTGCCCAACCTGACGCCCCGCCTGACAGCCCGATTCGGCGGGCGCCCCTCGGAGTTCGAAGCCAAGTATCTTCTACTGATTCTTTTTATCCTGGGGGCCCTGGCCGTCTGGGCCGGCAGCGAGGCTGTCCTGCCGGCCTATTTGATCGGCCTGGTCCTGGCCGGCGGCGTGGGCCGGGACCATGCCCTGATCCGGCGGCTGCGGACCCTGACTTTGGGACTCTTGACCCCTTTCTATTTTCTGCGGGCCGGTTCGCTGATTTCCGTGCCGGCGCTGGCGGCGGCCCCCCTGGTCTTCCTCGCTCTGCTGCTGGCCAAGATGATAGCCAAGTACGTGGCCGTCTACCCCGTGACCAAGGCCTTCGGCCAGCCTTCGAAAGAGGGCATGTATACCACCCTGCTCATGTCCACCGGCCTGACCTTCGGCAGTATTTCGGCCATATTCGGCTTGACCCACAGCATCATTGACACCGGTCAGTATTCCCATCTGGTGACGGTGGTCATAGCCAGCGCCGTGGTCCCGACCCTGATCGCCAACAAGTTCTATCTGCCCCGGCACCTGATGGGCCAGGGCGTCGAAGAACAGGCCGAGGCGGTTCCCATCCAGCCGGCGGGCTATCCGGTCCCGAAAGGAGGAGAATCATGATAAAAAGGCTCCTGGTGGCCTACGACGGTTCGCGGCAGGCGGAAAAGGCTTTTACCTTCGCCCTGGACGTGGCCGGTAAATATGCGGCCGGCTTGATCGTCCTGGCCGTAGCCCGGCCGCCCGAGCCGCCGGTGGCGGTCGAGACCGAGGCGGTCATTGACCACGCCACCCGTTATTACCAGGAAAAGTTCGACGGCCTTCAACAAAGGGCCGCCGAGGCGGGGGTCGAATCTAAATTCGAAATCCGCGTCGGCCACCCGGCCGAACAGATCGTGCTGCTGGCCGACGAAGCCGGGGTTGACCTCATCGTCATGGGCCACCGCGGAGAGAGTTTTTTTCAGCGCTGGCTGCTGGGCTCGGTGGCCAAACGGGTACTCAGCTACGCCCGCTGCGCCGTGACCGTGGTGCGTTAAGCCGGGAGACGGCGTCATGGCCATCCGCCGGGCCGAAACCGAAAGACCGGACGAGTTAATAATACCGGACGAACTATCCGCTATCCTGGATCGGACCTCGGCCCTGGCCGGGCAATATCATATCGCTTCGCTCGGTCCTCTCCTGGAAGCCTGCCGGGGGCTCTTGTCCAGGGATTCCGTCCTCGAGGTCGCCGTCTTCGGCCGGTTCAAGGCCGGCAAGAGTTCCTTCCTCAACGCCCTGGCCGGTGCTGAAATCCTGCCGGTGGGCGTCCTGCCGGTGACCTCGGTCATCACCCGCCTGCGCTACGGTCCCCGGCCGGAAGCGGAAGTCAGATTTCTGTCGGGCGCCTCGACCAAGATCAAACCCGAGGAAGTGGGCCGGTTCATCTCCGAAGCCGAGAATCCGCGCAACCATAAACAGGTGATGGCGGTGGAACTTCGCCTGCCGTCCCTGGCCCCGTACCTGGGCCTGGAGTTCATTGACACCCCGGGCCTGGGCAGCGTCCACCACCACAACACCCAGGTCTCGCTGGACTGGCTGCCGTACGCCGGCGCGGTCCTGGTGGTGATCAGCGTGGACAACCCCCTGGCGGAAGATGACGCGGCCTTCATCGAGGAACTGCGGCGCTACACGCCGCGCCTGGTGATTCTTCTGACCAAGGCCGACCGCCTGGACGAACTCGAACTGGCCGAAGTGCGGGAGTTCGCCCGCCGTGAACTCGAACGCCGCTTTAAAGCCGACTTTCTCATTTATCCTTTCTCTTCCCGGCTTGGAACGGCCAAGGCGGACCAGGACCAGGCCCGGGAATGGAAGGAGGCGCTGGACCGGGAACTTCTCCAACCTCTGGCCGCCGGGAGCGCCTGGGAAAACCGGCGGCTGCTTTATCACAAGATGGAGACACTGCTTCAGGCGGCCGGCGGGTACCTGGAAGTGGCGCTGCGGGCCTCGACCAAGTCCGACGCGGAACTGGCCGGCCTCCGGGCCTACATCCTGGAAGAGAACAACAGCTTCGACGTCCTGGCCGACGAACTCCAGCTTCTAACCCAGCGGGCCAGATCCAGGACTTATTCGCTTTTCGAGGAGACCCTTCAGGCCCGGACCGAAGCCGTGGAAAGTCTCCTGACCGACCGACTGCGGCAACAGTTGCCTCGATGGAAGATGAATCTCTGGCGCCTGACCCGGGCCTACGAAGAGTGGCTGAAAATCAACATGACCGAGGAATTGAACGGGATCAGCCTCGATCATCAGGACGTTTTTCTATCGCCTTTGCGGGCAGTGGAAAAATCCGTCTCGCGCCTCCTGGAAACCTTCCGGGACCGGTTGGCCTGGCGTATCGAGGAGAGGCTCGGCGTAAAGATTCCTCAAGTTGATCACGGAGTGAAAGTCTCTGAACCGGGCCGTCCGGATGTTTCCTTTGGCCGGGCCTTCGACTCTCACCTGGACAACCTCTGGTTCCTGATACCCATGGGCCTGTTCCGGTCTTTCTTCCATCGCCACTTCTTGAGGCAGCTTCGCTGGGAAGTGGAAAAGAACCTGTCCCGGTTGGCAACCCAATGGAGCGACAGCGTAACCCAGGCCATCACCGACCTCGAAACCAGGGCCAAGGAATACGTCCGGAGTCAAATCGCCACCGTGGAAAACATCCTGGATCGAAAGGTCAGCGGCACAAGCGATCTGTCCCAAGCCTTGAAAGATCTATCCGGGATGAAAGCGAAACTGGCCGCGCTGAGCGCGGCGGACCCGGAGATGAAAAGGGAGAGGAGGGAGAATGCGGTTGGGAGTGGGCAAATCATGGGGACCGGCGTCTAAGGAGTAAAAAAAGGGGCCATCCGGCCCCTCAAGGTCTTAGATTTTCATTTGGTTAACCCAGAATGGGATCGGGCTTGCTTTCAACCGTAGGAAGGCGTCTCGACTTTTGAGGCCGGAATAGGATTTTCACTCACTTCTTCCAGGACCAAAGTTTCTTCGCAGACCATTTCTTGAAGTTCCATGGCATCATTAGGTAGGGCGATCATTCTCCAACCCTTGGACAGGTCTTCCGGTACGGCTTCGGCCACCAGCTCCGATAGTGGTCCCCCGATGCGCGCCTTGATCAGACCGATGGCCACCTGGGCGATCCGATCGGCTTCCTCCAGGGATTTCAGATCGGCCAGGCGCATGAATTCCAGCAAGAACTCCTTGCGGGTCTTGAACATGGTTCACCTCCTTAAAAAGGTGGTTATCCCGTTGACCTTGGACGCGCCCGGCTCACGCTAAGCTTTTGTCAGGTCCGCATAAATTTATCGTTGCCGCTCTTTTAAAAAATTATACCACCCGGGCATCTTATTTGCCAAAGTTTCACCACCGCTTTGGGTCGGGGCTTTTACCGACGTCTTGACGCCCGTCGCCGGGATAGCCGGCCCAAACCGCCCCCTCGGTTCAATAAGGCGGCAGAAGACGGCGGAAGCCGTGGGCCAGGACTAGGGCCAGGAAAAACAGGTTACGGACCCACACGGCCGGGAAGAAGGGTCCGGGCGAGGACCGGGGTCGGCCGGTCTCGACCGCTTCGGCCAGCGATCGGGCCAGGGCCTCGAGATGCCCGGCGCGCCAGGGCCAGAGCCATAGATTATCGAGGAGAGGCGCGGGCAGACCGGCTGGTCCCACACCGGCGCCCACGATGGCGCCGACAATCGAGGCCACGGTATCGGTGTCGCCGCCGCAACGGATGGCCGAAGAGACGGCGGCCTGGAAGTCGGCGGGATGGCTCAGCCAGGCGTGCAGGGCCACCGGCACGGTGTGATACATGTACCCGGTCACTCCGCGTTCAAGTCCTAATTCGGCGGCGAAATCTTCCGTGCTTCGCCCGGCCACGGCCGCTTCGGCCGCCCGTCTCATTAGGGATAACAATTCTCCCGCCTCCGGCTTCAATAGATCGGTCAGGGCCGACAGGTATTCCTCCGGGTCGGGCCGGCCCAGGCTCGATTGATGCGCGGCCAGGGCCACGGCCAGGGCGCCGGCTTCGGCCTTGGGGTCAATATGGGTAATCCGGGTGGAGACTTTGACCAGTTCCTTCAGCCTAACGGGGTCGGGACCGAAAGCCGCGCCGATTATGGCGCTGCGCATGGCCGGACCGTTGCCGGCGGAGAAGACGCCGCTCCTGGTATAAGGAAAGCCCAGCCAGAGCTTGAGTAGGGAGCGCAGGGTGGCCAAACCCACGCCGGCCGGCAGGCCGAGCAGCCAAAACCGCAGCTTCCAGGCCAGACCGCGGCCGAACTTTTCCGGGTCGCCGGCCGAGGCGGCCAGGGCCCGGGCGGTCAGCAGGGCGTGTTCGGCGTCGTCCGAGACCAAGCCCCGGCCGAGGAAGAAGTGGTAGCCGATGAGTTCGGGCCGCAGCTTAAGTTGCCGTCGCCGGGAGAGGCCCTCGTAGGGCAGACCCCAGGCGTCGCCTACGGCCGCCCCCCACAGGCAGCCGAGAAGGGAATCGGCCAGGGAGCCACTTTCACGTTTTTCCAACATTCGGAAATCCGACCTAAAAATAATAAAGGCCCGCCGGATAACAGCGGGCCTGGCGTTTACGCCCTGGGGCGATCAGAAGATCGTTCCCACACTAATACTGCGTGTCCCGCTTCTTCATCATTTCCCGCATTTCCTCGGGCGTGGCCAGTTCGTAGGCGGCGATGGCGCTCCGGGCTTCCATTATGCCCACGCCGTACTCCAGCACCACCGCCACCACCAGTTCCGGCCGGCCGTCGTTGTTGTAGTCCTTGACCTGGTAGTCGAAGACCGGACCGGGCAGTTCCCGCGACCGCCAGTTCTCCCGCACGCTCATCTCCTTGAGTCCCAGGGAGTAAATGGAGCCGCGGCTGAAGCCCCGCAATCGCGGCAGCATATCGGTGCCGGACTTTTCGTTCCGGGCCACGATGATCTCTTTCTTGCCGTCGGCGTCCAGGTCGGCGATCAGAATGCGGGCGGGAATGAAAGTCTTCTTGTTGTCTTTATCGCCCCGGGCTATTTGTTGCGGATCGTTTACGGCCGGTTCTTCCAGGTAGTTCATGGTGCCGGCGAAATCGTCCTTGCTCCGCCAGACCTCCTGGCCGCCCCGGGCCATGACCGTGAGCTGTTCGTTGGGCCGGACGGCGATCATATATTCCTTGCCCGTGCCGGTCATGTCGGCCAGAGCGAAATCGAAGAGGTTATAACCGGCCGGCAGGCTGAGTTCTTGGCCGGGCAGGATTTCCCTCCCCGCGAAGCGCATTTGGTGGACCTTGCCGAAGAACCTTTCACCCGTGCCGCCGCGCTGGCCCAACAACCTGGGACCGCCGGGCAGGACGACCACCCGGTAGTACCAAGGAGCATCCTGGATAATCGGCACCAGTTGACCGTTCTGGTATTCGAGGACCAGCGAGCGAGCGTCAAGCCTTCTCTGGTTGCTGATGAATATCTGGGCCTTGCCCGTGCCGCGCGCATCGAAGACGTCCAGGCTGAGGAAACGGTCGCTGCTCATGCCTTCGTACAAGGCCACCCGCTGGATATCTCCGCCCACGATCCGGGAGGCGTAAACCGAGGTCCGGGTCGCGTAAACCAGTTCGTTCTTGCCGTCGCCGTCGATATCGCCGACGTCCATGCCAATCACCACGGCCGGGAAAGAGGGGCTGCGCCAGAAGGCGCCTTCCCGTTCCTCGGAACCGATGGCCGAGATGAAGTTGGGGTTGAGCAGGGAGCGGCCCATTTGGCGGCCTTCCTGGCCCATAAGCAGGTAGTCGGGATGGCGCCGGCCGGCCGCGCCAGGGTCTCCGGGTTTGACCGGGGCCAGAGGCGGGGCCGGACCTTGGGCCGCTTTTTCTCCGGCCCGGCGGCCGAAGACGCGGGAATTGATCTCTTCCGCGAATTCGTTGACTTTAGGGATGACCCCGTCCAAGCCTTGAGACTGGCCGGCGAAGGTGACCGGCGATTTCTGGCCTTTGACGTCCAGCATCCGGGCGTCCAGGCTGACGTTCTGGCCCAGCATGGTCACCGAGCCGAAGACCACGTAGTCGGCCGAGGCGGCCTTGGCCAGTTCCCGGGCCGAAGTCGCGTCCACGTTGCCTTTGACTTTGTCGAAAGCGGCCCTGGCTTCGGACCTGGGCACCACGGCCACCCGGTCAGGCCATTCCAGCCGGGAGGAGAGCATGTCCTGAATGCCTTGCTGAAGGTAGGTGGTGTCCTGGGGCGCGTTCATCTTGAAAGGCAGGACCAGGACGCGCTGAAGCTGCTGGGCACCGGCCGAACCGGCCGGAATAATCAGGGCCAGGCCCAGGACGATCAGCCGGGCCAGGCGGGGTAAACGCATAAAACACATGATCGGCACCTTTTCTCCTTCTCCGGTCGGGAGAATAAACCGCAAAAGTTATCGAGGTTTTCTATCATCAAACCAGGAGGGGTGTCAAGGCGGCCGTCCTTCGCCGGTTAACGGTTCTAATTGACACCTCCCGGCAGGTACTATATGTCTTACTGCACCGGCTCGGTTTAATCGGCCTGAAACCTTAGACCAATCAAGTTACGGGCCGATAGGCCGCTGATTAATATACGCCGCGGCCGCCTTTCCGGGCCAGGGGACGCGAAATTTCGATCGGTGACGAATCCTTTGCATAATAATAAAACGGCCGGGAGGCCGCGCCGGGTCTTTGGACCGGTCCCTTCTCGTCGCCTGGGCCTGTCCCTGGGTCTGGACCTGGTTCCGGCCAAGACCTGCACCCTGGACTGTCTTTATTGTGAAATCGGCCGGACCACGGTCAAAACCCTGGAACGGCGTTCCTGGAACATGGCCGATGAGTTGGAGGCCGAACTGGCCGGTTTGCTTCCGGAATGCGAAGCCAGGCTGGATTACGTGACCCTGGCCGGTTCAGGCGAACCCACCCTGAACCTCGAACTGGGAAGCATCATCGAGCGGGTCAAACGACTGACCGAAGTTCCGCTGGCGGTCTTGACCAACGGCACCCTGTTGAGCCGGCCCGACGTCCGCCGCGATCTGGCGGGAGCCGATCTGGTTATTCCTTCGCTCGATTCGGCCCTGGAAGACACCTTCCGCCGCCTCAATCGGCCCGCGGCCGGCCTCGATCTGTCCGAATACATCGAAGGTTTGATCGCGTTCCGCCAGGGATATAAAGGCCGGGTCTGGCTCGAAATACTGCTGGTGTCCGGCGTCAACGACGGTCCGGAGGAACTGGCGGCACTGAAAGCGGTCGTGGATCGGCTCGAGCCTGACCTGGTCCAGCTCAACACCGTTTACAGGCCTCCGGCCTATGACGGAGCCAAGGCGCTTTCGGCCGAGGCCCTGGCCGGGGCCGCGGACTTTTTCGGTCCTCTGGCCGAGCCGGTGACCGCCTTCAAACGCGGCCGGAACGCTGAACAAACCGGGGAAACCGAGAAAGACATTCTGGCCTTGCTGGCCCGACGGCCCTGCACGGCCCAGGACGTGAGCCACGCCTTGGGGCTTGACCTGACCAGGGTCCTGCCCCTATTAAGGGGGTTGACTCGATCCGGCCGGGTCCTGGCGGAAACACACAACCGGGAAACTTTCTACCGCCGGGTCTAGACCAGTTGGATTGAAGAACAGAATCTGCGTACAGGAGGCCGAAGAGCCGTTATGAGCGAGAGATATCATCTGGGTCTGGACGTGGGCTCGATCAGTCTGAAAACGGTCCTGCTCGCCGACGACCGCGGGATAGTTTTTGAAGACTACACCCGGACCAGGGGTCAGCCCTACGACACGGCCCTCGAGGTCCTCGGCCGGCTGATCGAGGCCTATCCGAGAGAAAAGATCGCCACCGTCTCGGTGACGGGCATGGGCGGAAAACTCCTGGCCGATCTCCTGGGAGGAGTCTTCGTCAACGAGGTGATAGCCCAGACCAGGGCCACCAGCGAATACGCCCCCCAGGCCCGGTCCATCATCGACATGGGCGGCGAAGACTCGAAACTCATCCTGGTCCACCGCGAAGGCGAAGGCCATCTCAGCATCAGCGACTTCGCCATGAATTCCATGTGCGCGGCCGGGACGGGGTCTTTCCTGGACCAGCAGGCTCACCGCCTGGGTTACACCATCGAGCGGTTCGGCCGGGAAGCCTTGAGGTCTTCGGTCCCGCCCCGCATCGCCGGCCGGTGCAGCGTCTTCGCCAAGTCGGACATGATCCATCTGCAGCAGGGCGCCACGCCGGATTACGAGATCATCGCCGGCCTCTGCCACGCCATGATCCGGAACCTCAAGAGCAACATCGCCAAGGGCAAGAAGATCACGCCGCCGGTCAGCTTCCAGGGAGGCGTGGCCGCCAACCAGGGCGTGCGCAAGGCCCTGGTCGAGGTCATGGAACTGGGCCCAGGCGAACTGGTGGTGCCGGAACACTTCTTCACCATGGGCGCCATCGGCGCGGCCATGCACGCCCTGGACCAGTTCGAGGCCGGCAAAGCCGAGGCCGGCGGCCTGGCCGGACTGGACCGGCTCAGGCATTACCTGGATCACGAAAAGCCCGCGGCCAAACGATTCAATCCCCTTCCGGCGCCCTCGTGCCGGCCCAACCCCGTCCACCGGTCCCTGGACGGCCTCGATCCGGAAGAGAAACTGGAAGTCTATCTGGGCATTGACGTCGGATCCATCAGCACCAACGTGGTTCTGATCGATTCGGACCACAACGTGGTGGATCGGGAATACCTGATGACCGCCGGCCGGCCGCTCGAAGCCATCAAGCAAGGTCTGCGCGCCGTGGGCGGGCGCGTGGGCGACCGGGTCAAGGTGGTGGGCGCCGGCACCACCGGGTCGGGGCGGTACCTGACCGGCGACTTCATCGGCGCGGACATAGTGCGCAACGAAATCACGGCCCAGGCCACCGCGGCCGCGGCCATCGATCCGGAAGTGGACACCATCTTCGAGATCGGCGGCCAGGACTCCAAGTACATAAGCCTGGACAACGGGGCCATAGTGGATTTCATGATGAACAAGGTCTGCGCCGCCGGCACCGGGTCGTTCCTCGAGGAGCAGGCCGAAAAACTAGGCATCGATATCAAGGGGCAGTTCGGCGACATCGCCCTGTCCTCCCCCGCGCCGGTCCAGATGGGCGAACGCTGCACCGTGTTCATGGAATCCGATCTGGTCCACTACCAGCAGCAGGGCGTGGACCTGCCCGACCTGGTGGGCGGCCTGTGCTACTCGATCGTCACCAACTACCTCAACAAGGTGGTCGAGGACCGGCGCGTCGGCCGGCGCATCTTCTACCAGGGCGCCACGGCTTTCAATCAGGGCATCGTGGCCGCCTTCGAACAGGTCACCGGCCAGAAGATAACCGTGCCGGACCACGCCGACGTGACCGGCGCCATCGGCGTGGCCATCCTGGCCCACCGGGAGCGCTCCTGGACCGAAAGCGGCTTCAAGGGCTTTGACCTGTCGGAGCGTAAATACGAGATCAGTTCCTTCGAGTGCAACGGCTGCGCCAACACCTGCGAAATACGCAAGGTCACGGTCGAAGGCGAAACCCCGCTGTTCTATGGTTCCCGGTGCGATAAATACGACGTCCTGAAGAAGAAAGCGGCCGCCAGCGACATCCCCGATCTCTTTACCGAACGCACCGAGTGGCTGCTCAACCCGCCCGAGGCCCAACCCCTGGACGGCCAGCCGCGGGGCGTGATCGGCCTCCCCCGGGTCATGTTCTTCCATGAACTCATGCCTTTCTTCAAAACCTTCTGGACGGCCCTGGGCTTCGAGACGGTCGTCTCGGAAAAATCCAACAAGAAGCTCATCCACCGGGGCTGCGAAGTGGTGGTCAGCGAACCCTGCTTCCCGACCAAGGTCGGACACGGCCACATCCTGGACCTGATTGACCAGGGCGTGAAGCGCATCTTTCTGCCCAGCGTGATCAACATGCAGCAGAAGGACCCGGAATTGAAACACGGTTCGGTCTGCCCCTACTCCCAGACCCTGACCTACACCGTGAACGCGGCCATCGACTTCAAATCGATGGACGCCGAACTGATCCGGGGTCCGGTCTATTTCGGGTACGGCGAAAAAGTCCTGACCAAATGTCTGACCGACCTGGTCGAACCCCTGGGGGTCAAGGCGGGTGAAGTCAAGAAAGCGGTCAAGCTGGCCAGGGAGGCCCAGGAAAACTTCTACCAGCGTCTCCTGGCTCGAGGCCGGGAAATACTGCCCACCCTGGGTCCGAACCGGCTGGGCATGGTCGTGGTGGCCCGGCCTTACAACGGCTTCGACCCCGGCCTCAACCTTAACCTCTCGGCCAAGCTGCGCGACCTGGGCGTGGTGGGCATCCCCATGGATTTCATGCCCCTGGACGACCCGAACTACCACACCGAAGCCAAGCACCAATACTGGCGCTACGGCCAGAAGATATTGTCCGCGGCCGAAATAATCCGCCAGGACCCGAGGCTGTACGCCATCTTCATCACCAACTTCGGCTGCGGGCCGGACTCCTTCATTCTTCATTTTTTCCGGGACCTGATGCGGGGCAAACCCTATCTCGAGATCGAGATTGACGAACACAGTTCGGATGTGGGCGCCGTGACCAGGCTCGAAGCCTTTCTGGACAGCCTGAAGAACGTGAAGGTGCCCGAGGAAAGCCAGAGCCTCCTGACCTACCGAGGCCGGCACAAGCTGGAAAACAAGCGCAAGGTCTATATTCCGCCCATGACCGATCACGCCGAAGCCGTGGCCTCGGTCTTCCGGGCTTTCAACGTCCAGGCCGAAGTTCTGCCGCCCTCGGACGGCGAAACGCTGCTCCTGGGTCGGAAAATCACCTCGGGCAAGGAATGCTACCCCTGCATCCTGACCACCGGCGACCTGGCCAAACTAACCCGGCGGCCGGACTTTGACCCGGACAAGTCGGCCTTCTTCATGCCTTCGGCCTACGGACCGTGCCGTTTCGGCCAATATCACCGCTTCCAGCGCCTGGCTTTGGACCAGATGGGCTTCCCCCAGGTGCCCATCTATTCGCCGGACCAGAGCGACGAGATGTACGAAGAATTGGACCTGGCCGGCGGCGGCGATCTGACCCGCATCGCCTGGCGCGGGATAGTGGCCGTGGACCTCTTGCAAAAAGCACTGTTTCAAACCCGGCCCTATGAGATCAACCGCGGCCAGACCGAGGCGGTTTACCGGGAGTGCCTGGCCGACGTCTGCCGCACCCTCGAGACCAAAGGGGACATGGGCCGATGCCTGAAACGCTGCCGGGCCCGCCAGGAGCAAGTCGAGGTCAAGGACCCGGGTTCGCGGCCGACCGTGGGCGTGGTGGGCGAAATCTACGTCCGCAACAACGATTATTCGAATGAAAACGCCCTCCGGGCCATCGAGAGTTTCGGCGGCGAGGTCATGCTGCCGCCCTTCACGGAATGGATGCTTTACACCAACGAAACCAACCTGGCCGAGGCCAAGCTGAACGGCCGGTGGAAACAGATCGCCGGCTTCAAGATCACCCACCATTTCCAGGAAAAAGACCTGCACGAACTCGAGGGGGTGTACCGGGGCTTCCTGCGCAATTTCCACGAACCGCCGATCCAGGCGACCTATGAGTACGCCGCGCCCTACCTGCACCATTCCTTCGAGGGCGAAGCCATACTGTCCATCGGCAAGTGCAAGGACTTTCTGCTCAAGGGCGCCTCGGGCTTGGTCAACATCATGCCTTTCACCTGCATGCCCGGCACCATCGTGACCGCCCTCATCAAGCGTTTCCGGGAGGATCACGACAACATACCCTTCCTGAACCTGTCCTATGACGGGCAGGAGCAGACCAACACCCTGACCCGATTGGAGGCTTTCATGTATCAGGTTTATCAACATTTTCAAGACCGGAGAAAGGATAAGGCCAACCGCCGTGGCTGATCAGGTGATGCTCATAAACGCGGTTGATCCGGAGGAGTGCCGGGTGGCCGTGGTCCAGGACGGACGCCTCGAGGAGTTTTACACGGACAGCTCGCTCCGGGAAATGACCCTGCACAACATTTACAAGGGCGTGGTGCAGAACGTCGAGCCCAGCCTGCAGGCCGTCTTCGTGAACTACGGCGCCGAACGCAACGGCTTCATGCAGCTCAACGAAATCCATCCCGAATACTTCAATATTGATCCGCCGGAACGGGGGCAGGTGGACCTGCGCCGGGCCATACTGAAGGGCCAGGAGATGCTGGTCCAGGTGACCAAGGAGCCCAGCGAGGCCAAGGGCGCGGCCCTGACCACCTATATCTCGCTGGCCGGCCGGGACGTGGTGCTCATGCCCGGGCGGGACCATGTCGGCGTTTCGCGCAAGATCGAGGACGAGGCCGAGCGCCAGCGGTTGAAGGAACTGGCCAAGGACTTGAGCGTGCCCGAGGGTTGCGGGTACATCATCCGGACCGTGGCCGAAGGCCGCAACAAGAAGGACATAGCCCGGGACTTGAGCCAGGTGGTCCGGCTTTGGGAGGAAATCCGGCGGCTGGGCCAGGAGATGCCCTCGCCGTCCCTGATTTACAAGGACCAGGACCTGGCCCTCAAGACCATCCGGGACCACTTCAATCCGGACATCAAGGAGATTCTGGTTGACGACCCCGAGGTCTTTCAGCGGGCCCAGGAATACATGAAGGTCATCGCTCCGCGCCAGAGGGACCTGGTGAAGCTGCACAAGGAAAAGAGGCCCATCTTCGCCCGTTACCAGATCGAGGAACAGACCGAGGCCATCTTCAGCAACAAGGTCAAGCTCAAATCAGGGGGCTCGATCGTCATCACCCCCACCGAGGCCCTGGTGTCCATAGACGTGAACTCGGGCAAGGCGACCAAGGAGTCCCGGCTCGAGAACACGGCCTTCCGGACCAACCTCGAGGCGGCCGAGGAGGTGGCCCGGCAGCTTCGCCTGCGGGACCTGGGCGGACTGATCGTGGTGGACTTCATTGACATGAAGGACGTCAAGAGCCAGCGCGAAGTGGAAAAGAAGCTCAAGACCGAGACCAAGAAGGACAAGGCCAAGATCGACCTGGGCCGCATCTCCAAGTTCGGTATGCTGGAAATGTCCAGGCAGAGGATCAGACCGCCCATCGAATACGGGACGTACAATATCTGCGAACATTGCGGCGGTCGCGGCCTGGTGCGTTCGACCGAGACCACGGCCCTGGCCGCCCTGCGCCAGATCAACCTGCGGCTGTCCCGCGGTCAGTTGGAGAAAGTCACGGGCCGCCTCCACCCGGCCGTGGCCAACTACCTGCTCAACCAGAAGCGGCAGGACCTGCTGCGGTTGGAGGAAAGGTTCGGCGCCCGGATATTTCTCGAAGGCTCCCGGGAGATTCTGCCGAACCAGATCGAGCTAGATTTCATTCGCCGCGGCGCGGACCAGCCCTCGACCGAAACGGCGGAGGAATCGGCCGCCCCGGAAAACGGGCCGACCGCGCCGCCGGGCGCGGATGGCGCGGCCGTTTGAACGGCCGCGGCCGACTGGTCCGGCCCAGCCATGCCCTCCCTCGAGAGCTTTAGGGGAGACGGGAGCAATACCCGCCCTTCGAGTTTCCTCCGGCGAGGTCCATATCGTTTTACGGCCGTCTTTTACCCGTTGTCGTTTATCGTAATGACTTTCCTGGCCGGCGTCATCCCGGCCTGGGCCGCGCAGCCGCCACCGATCGAATACATCCGGAACATCGAGATACACGTGACCGACCTGTCCGGAAACCCTCTGGCCGGCGTCCGGGCCCAGGTCACTTCGGCCTGGGGCCTGATTCTTACGGAAAGCAGCCTGGAGTCGGACCGGCGGGGCGTGATCTCGCTCAAGGTGAAACCGGTGATCGAGCAGCCGGAGGCGGGCGCTCACGTCCGCGACCGCCTGCTGCTGTACCGGCTCAAGGTCGCCTACCGCCTGTCCAAGTCCGGCTGCCTGGATAAAACCGGCGAGATCAAGGACGAGCAGGAATTCGCCTCCTTCGGCGATCCCCTCTATGACGGCCTGGACCGGAGTCCCAGCCCGGAACCCTTGATCGTTCAGGAAACCGTCGTTTCCGGCCGGGATTTCGTGGCCGGACCGGTCAAGGATGAAAACCTGGTCCGCCTGGTCGAGACCATTCTGGCCGACGCGCTGGATTTCACCCTGAAGCCCGGATCGCTGGCGGTTACCTCGACCGGCGTGCTCAAAATAGGCCTGATCTACAACCTGCTTTTCGATCCCTATGAACTGGGACTAAAGGCCGCCGCGTCAGCGCTTATGACCCACGCCGTCCGGGACTGCCTGGTGATCATCAACCGGGATATGGACCGCCGGGTCCGGCCCCGGGGATACGAATTCTCGGCCGAGGCCCGGTTTCAGGACCCGGACTCTCCCTTCTCCTTGCCGGCGCCCCAGGATTTTATCTTCAAGTTTACGGATGAAGCGGCCCGGCGGATAATGGCCTGGTCCGAGGATCAGCCTTTTCCGGCGGCCGGAATCGAAGCCGAAGCCGAAGGACGGCCCTTGGACCTGAGCGAGGCCTTCCTGCCCGCCGGACGCGCCAACTGAGGACGAATCGGGTCGGCCGATCCGACTATTTGGACTGGAGCCCGCCGATGAGTGAGCTGCCTTCCTTGAATCGAGCCTGCCGCCCGGCGGTCACGACCAAGAGTCTGCGCCGTCTGATGGCCGTGGCCGCCGGCCGAGAACCGGCCGACGTTTTGATCAAGAACGTCGTCCTGGTCAACGTCCACACGGCCCGTCTGGAAGAAGGCGTCTCCCTGGCCCTGTGCGGGGATCGGATCGCGGCCCGGGGACCGGACCTGGATGGCCTGATCGGACCCAAGACCGCAATAATGGACGGCCGCGGTCAAGTCTGCGCCCCGGGCATGATAGACGCCCACACCCATCTGGACAGCCTGGTGACGGTGCGGAATTTCGCCCGGCTGGCCTTGATAGGCGGCAATACCTGCCTGGCCACGGAAATGGCCATGATGGCCAACGCCGCCGGCGCCGAGGGCGTCTTCGCCTTCATGGCCGAAGCCTCGAATCTCCCGCTCCGGGTCTTTTTTCTGGCGCCGCCGCTGATTCCGCCGTTCCCGGACCTGGAGACCAGCGCCGGCCTGGATTGGAAGACTTTCAAGAAACTGCTTCAGCGGCCGGATGTGTTAGGCGTGGGCGAAACCTACTGGCGGCCGGCCCTGGAGTTGAAACCTCATGTCCTTGACCGTCTGGCCGCGGGTAAGGCGGCGGGCAAGACCCTGGAAGGTCACGCCGCCGGCGCCCGGGGGGTCAACCTGACCGCGTACCGGGCCGGGGGAATAACCTCCTGCCACGAAGCCACCACCGCGGACGAGGCCCTGGAGAGACTGAACCTGGGCTATGCCGTCCAGATCAGGGAAGGCTACATCCGCCGGGAACTCGAGGCCATGGGGCCCTTGGCCGCCAGGAGCGGCCTGGATGGACGCCGCCTGATCCTGGTCACGGACACGGCCTCGCCGGACATGCTCCTCCAAACCGGCATCATGAACGAGTTGATCCGACGGGCGGTGGAGGCCGGCTTCAACCCGCTGGCGGCCGTGCGGATGCTCACTCTGAATCCGGCCGACTATTTCGGCCTGCCCGACCTGGGCCGCCTGGACCCGGGCGCTCTGGCCGATTTGGTTTTACTGGACGATCTCGAGAACCTCAACATCAATCTGGTCATGGTCGGCGGACGTGTCGTGGTCAGCCGTGGTCTGCTGACCGTGGATATTCCGGATCATCCCTATCCGGCCGGTCTGACCCGCGGCTTCAAGTTGAGGAGAATCGAGCCGGACGATCTCCGGTTGACCGGACCCAGCGGACCGATCCGGGTCCGAGTAGTGGCCGTGCGCAACGAGACCGTAACCCAGGAAGAGATAGTCGAGACCCGGGCGGTCCGGGGACGCGTCCAGCCCGATCCCGGCCTGGACCTGGTCAAGATCGCCGTCTTCGACAGACATTCGCCCGAACCCCGGGGCGCGGTGGGGCTGGCCAGGGGCCTGGGCCTCAAGTCCGGCGCCGTGGCTTCGAGCCTGCTCTGGGACACCAACAACCTTCTAATCGCCGGGGTCACGGACCGGGAGATGGCCCTGGCCGCCAACCGGCTGATCGAACTCCAGGGCGGCCTAGTCGTGGTCCGGGGCCGGAAGGTGCTGGCCGAGATGCCCCTGCCCATCGCCGGAATAATGTCGGACCGGCCGCTGGCCGACGTGCTGGCCCAAGGCGACGCGGTGGAAAAGGCGGTGCATGACCTGGGGTCGCCCATCGCCCGGCCGCTTCTAATCTTCCAGACCCTCTGTTTCACCGGCCTGCCTTTCATCCGCTTGACGGACAAGGGCCTGGTGGATGTACGTAAAGGAACCTTGGTGGACGTGGTGCTGAAATGAGAGAGCCGGACCGAAATGTCCCTGGCCGGCGGTAGCCGGGAAGGAATGGAAATGGAGTTGGAGCGGCCGGCTAACCGCTCCAGCCACTCCCGTTTTTCAAGCGTAAGGGTAGTTGGGGGACGCCAGGTCTTCCTGATACAGCTTCCAGTCGTCGTCGCTTATAAAACCCATCTGGCGATAATGGGCCCGGGCCTCTTTGAGTATGTCTTCCACGGCCTTTTCCTGATCGGGCGGCAACGGTTCGGGTTTGTGCGTGGCCAGAATAGCCTCCATGCGCTCCCGGGCGTGATCAATGGCTTTTTTCATTCCCTGGGCCGCCCATTCCGGGAAAGTGAGCCTGTCGGCCACGGTCGGGACGAACTGCTCTTTTTTCCACCATTTGCGGGTGTGAGCGGTGGTGAGGAAGTGGCCGGGAATGGGACCGACCTGTTGGATCAAATCAACGGCCAGGGTTTCATCGTTGATCTGTATTCCCTCCAGGTATCGAATGATCATTCCGGCGATGTCGTCATCCATGATGGCTTTGATCGGATGAGCGGTCAATTCGCCCGTCAATCCACCCTGCAATAGAACCGCGCTGGTTCCGCTCAAGGCGCAAGAAAGGGCGGCCATGGCGCACTCATAGGCGGCCTGGTAATCAATGGCTTTCGAGCTTACCCAGGCCGAGGCCGTGTTCCAGTTGGGAACTTCGTATCGCCGCCACATCTGGTTGAACATAGCCTCCATCAGGCTGTTATTGATCGAGCCGAAGGCCGGCGAACCGGTGGACATGTTTTGAACCATGATCATGCTGCCGGCCCAGACCCGATGACCGGGCTTGATGAGTTGGGTGAGGACCATTCCGGCGATGGCGTCGGCGTTATTGATGACCACGGCGCCGGCCAGGGTGGCCGGCGCGGTCGCCCCGGAAACCGGTCCGGAGGCAAAGTGAAAAGGCATATCCTCCTTGGTATAGCGCAGGACCTGCGAAATGGTCCCTTCGTAGAAAGTAAGCGGAGCGGCCGGGTTGCAGAGATGCAGCATTTCCTGACCGGTGGCTTTACAAATGGCGATGTTCCAGACGTCGTTATCCAAGACCGACCCTTCCATCTGAGCTTTGCTGGATATCCGGACTTTGGCCGCGTGACCCTCGACCAAGCGCAGGCATTGGGGGACCTTGGCGAAGCCGAAGTAAGGAAAAGCCGGCATGGCGCAGTTATGGGGAAGCCAGTCCAGGACCTTGATGTGATCACAATATTCCTTTCGGGTCGGTTCCCGTGGAATCCAGGTCTCGAGGTCCAACGTGGTCATACCGATGGAAGCGCAGAAATGAGTCCGGTCGGGACCGCCGATAATCAAATCGTTTCCCGGATGTCGTGCTTTCACCAGCCATTCGCCTGGACATTTGGCCAGGCTGTCCATTATCAACCGCTCGGGGATGCGCACCCGATGTGTATCAAAGTCAACCTTACAGCCTCCCTCGGCCATTATCTTCAAGGCGCGTTCATCATGCATGGCCACGCCCGTCTCCCACAACACCCTTAAGGTGGCCCGGTGGATGGCTTGGACTTGTTCTTCCGATAGTATGTCGAAAGTATACGCCCGTTTGATTCCTGACTTGGCCATGTTTCACCTCCTCAACCGCTTATCCAGGAACGCACTAATTCAACCGCGCCAGGCGCCGTGGGTCGGTAACCGTCAGCGCCCATCACCCGGGCGAACTCAGCGGTAATGGCCCCGCCTCCGACCATGACCTTTACCCGGTCACGCAGGCCGGTCTCTTTCAGTTTTTCGATCACCACCCGGCATTGAGGCGCGGTGGTGGTCAGCAAAGCGGACAAGCCCAAAAAACGGGCGTCGTATTCCTTTACGGATTCGACGAATTTATCGGCCGGGACATCAATGCCTAGGTCGTGCACTTCGAAACCGTCCGCCGTCAACAACGAGGCCACCATGGACTTACCGATGGTATGGATATCGCCGGCCACCGTCCCGATGACGACCTTGCCCAAGGTCCGTCTTTTCTGGCCACGGTTTTTGATGGCTTCCTCCACCGTAGGCATGGCGGCTTGCAACGCGTCGGCCGCGCCGACCAACTCAGGAAGGAACATCACTCCTCTCCCAAAGGCATCTCCCACAATCTTGACCGCTTCGGTCAATTTGTCCATGATCGCTAACGGGTCCACACCCTCGGCAATGGCGGTCCGCGCCAAATCCGCCGCGGCTTTAGGGTCAAAGGCCAGGACGGCTTGTTTCATTTTTTCTAGAATTTCCTCTTGCATCTGTCTGCCTCCTTGTCTCTTGGTCCCTGGTAAATGCTCCTTGGGAAACAGCGGTCAACTACAAACACGAGCTCAGCCTTCCCCGCTTCTCCACTTTAACCTTTCCGCGGAACAAGATTTTTGACTCGGGGGCTGAGAACCATTCATGAAGACTAGCCAGTTTTTTAACCGGGATAGATGGCAAAAGTGGGACCATAATGATTTTACTAATTATTTTAGGACAGTATGGCCGAGGCCGGTATGATAATTACCATATATTAAAAAAACGTTTACAATATTTTGTAATTTTGTTTATAAGTAAAAAATTTCGCATTTCAAAGCAAAGAAAGAGGCAGACTCCTACATGCGCGTTGATGAAAATGAATTCTACCGACAGGCTTCCATGCAGATATGCGGAAGCCTCGAAATAGAAAAAGCCATGTGGCGCTGCCTGTTGTATATCAACCAGTTCATCCCGGCTTCGGACATGGCTTTGTACCTGACCGAACACGGCCTGGGGGCCATAAGGATGGTGGCCCGGGCCACGGTGAATAGCGGTGAAAAAGTCAATATTATAATACCGTTGCCGCCAGAAGCCCGAGCGGCCTTGTCGGGGTCGTTACTGCCTGACATCAGAATCGTCAATCGGCCGGAAGAAGACCCCGTGGTCAGACCTGGTCTGGAATATCTGGGACTCCCGCAATCATCATTCATTATTATGTTTCTGGTGACAGAAGGACAGCGGATGGGTTCGGCCGCGGCCGTCCTGCGCGTCGAAGGCCGCGAACGCTATTATCCCCAACATCTTCACCTTTTCTCTCTGCTCAACGAACCTTTCGTTATCGCCCTGTCCAATTACTTGAGTCATCTGGAAGTTTTGAAATTGAAGGACTTTCTGGCCGACGACAACCGATACCTTTATCAGGAACTGCAACGGAATCTGCCCTCGGGGATAATAGGCGCCGACTTCGGCCTGAAAAAAGTCATGGAAAGAGTTCGGCAGGTGGCGCCCCAAAAAAGCGCCGTCCTGCTTTATGGCGAGACCGGAGTGGGCAAGGAGATAATTGCCGATGCCATTCATCGCCACTCGCCCAGGGCTGACGGCCCTTACATCAAAGTCAATTGCGGGGCCATTCCGCCCACTCTCTTGGACAGCGAACTTTTTGGGCATGAAAAAGGCGCCTTTTCCGGCGCCACCTCGGAAAAAAGAGGGCGCTTCGAGCGGGCCCATAAAGGTACTATTTTCCTTGATGAAGTCGGCGAGCTGACTCCAGAGGCTCAACTGCGGTTTCTTCGCGTGCTGCAGAACAAGGAAGTCGAACGCCTGGGCGGCTCCCGGGTCATCTCGGTGGATATCCGGGTGATAGCCGCCACCCATCGCCACCTTGAACAAATGGTGCGGGTGAATCAATTCCGGGAAGACCTTTGGTTCCGGCTTAACGTCGTTCCCATATACATACCGCCTCTTCGCGAGAGGATCGAAGACATCCCGGCACTGGTGCAATATTTCTTGGGGAAAAAAGCCAAGGAATTGGGCCTGGCCTTCCCGCCGGAACTGGCGCCGCGGGCCATTGACCTCCTCTTGAAATACCCCTGGCCCGGCAACGTCCGCGAGTTGGAAAACGTAGTCGAACGGGCCCTTATTCTCAACAGAGGAGAACCTATAACCTTCAACGAGTTGAATGTTGCCTCCAGGTCCGGTGGTTATTCTCAGGGAGCCAATGCCCTGATGAGGGTTCAAACCTTGAACGAATGGAACGCTTCATATATCCGGCAGGTACTGAATAAAACCAACGGGAGGATAAGCGGTCCTCAAGGCTGTGCCGCTTTGTTGGGCATCAAACCCAATACGCTGCGCCATAGGATGGCCAAGCTCGGTATTCCTTATGGCCGTAAAAGACGCCAAGGCCAAGGTCCTATCTATGGTTGAAGCCATAATGTATCCGTTTGCCAGGAAAGATTGAAAAAGATATGTTGCCCCGGTGGGAGAAGAGGTCAAGAACCGCGGGAGAAGTTCCTTCAACCGGTTCCAAGCCCCCGGCTCGATCCTGAATGAACCGGCTGTTGCTTGTCTCGATGAAAATGGAAACTTGATCGCCAACGGTATAGTCACGTTGGCTGGAACAGGCAAGGCTTATGACCCTGACCGACATATCTGGTCTTTTGGTGGGCCACGCCACGGACGAAGCCAACCACACCGGCTGCACGGCCGTGCTCTGCCCGGAAGGGGCCGCGGCCGGCGTCGAGGTGCGGGGCTTCGCCCCCGGGACCAGGGAAACCGACCTCTTGTCGCCCCTGGCCCGGGTGGACATGGTGCACGGCATCCTTTTGACCGGCGGCAGCGCCTTCGGACTGGCCGCGGCCACGGGGGTGGTCCGCTGGCTTAAGGAAAACGGCTACGGCCTCGAGACGCTTTTCGCCAAGGTGCCCTTAGTGCCGGCCGCGGTGATCTTCGACCTGAACTTCAACCAAAGTTTGGGCCAGCCGGACGAGGCCATGGGTTACCAAGCGGCCAGTCAGGCTTCGCGCCGGCCGGTGGCCCAGGGCTGCGTGGGCGCGGGCGCGGGCGCCACCTGCGGCAAGCTGGCCGGGTTCCACCGGGCCATGAAGTCGGGCCTGGGCTCGGCCTCCCTGGCCCTGGGCAAACTCAAGGTAGCGGCCCTGGCCGTGGTCAATCCCCTGGGCAGCGTCCTGGACCCGGAGACCGCCGAGGTTATAGCCGGTCTGCGGACCCCCGACGGCGCGGGTCTCGAGGATCGGGCCGGGATATTACGGGCCCTCACCGACCTGATCGTACCGGCCTCGGAATCGAACACGGTCCTGGCCGTGGTGGCCACGGACGCGGCCTTGACCAAGCTCCAGGCCGGCCGCGTGGCCAAGATGGCCTCGGCCGGTTTGTCGCGGGTCATCCGGCCGGCCCACCTCATGTACGACGGCGACGTGGTCTTCGCCTTGGCCACGGGTCAAGGCCCGGCCGCGGACGAAAACGTGGTCGGCGCCCTGGCCGCGGAAGTCCTGGCCCGGGCCGTGGCCGCCGGCGCGCGGGAGGCGACTTCCCTGCCCGGCTTCCCGGCCCACCGGGACCTGATCAAGGCCGGGCCGTGAAAACCGTCCACCGCGTCTTCATCGCCGATTCGAGGCGCATGCCGGAGCTGGCCGACGAATCGGTCCACCTCATAATCACCTCGCCGCCCTACTGGCGGATCAAGGATTACGGCCAGTCCGACCAGATCGGCTTCCACGACACGTACGAGGAATACGTCGCCAACCTGGGCCTGGTCTGGCAAGAAGCTTACCGGGTCCTGAAACCCGGCTGCCGGCTGTGCGTCAACGTGGGGGATCAGTTCGCCCGGGCCGTTCATTACGGCCGATACAAGGTCATCCCCATCCGGGCCGACATAATAAAGTCCTGCGAAAGCCTGGGACTGGACTACATGGGCGGCATCATCTGGCAGAAGGTCACCACCTGCCAGACCACCGGCGGCGCGGTGATCATGGGCTCCTTCCCCTACCCCCGCAACGGCATCGTCAAGATTGATTACGAGTTCATCCTGCTGTTCAAGAAACTGGGCGAACCACCCCAGGTGGACCCGGAAACAAAGCTCCAATCCCGTCTCACTCCCGAGGAATGGAACGAATACTTCTACGGCCACTGGAACATAACCGGGACCAGGCAGAACAAACACCTGGCCATGTTCCCCGAGGAAGTGCCCAAAAGGCTGATAAGGATGTTCTCCTTCGTGGGCGAGACCGTCCTGGACCCGTTTTTGGGCAGCGGCACCACCAGCCTGGCGGCCCGGAGGCTGGGGCGGAATTCGATCGGGTACGAGATCAATCCGGATTTCGAACCGATCATCAGGGAAAAGATAGCCGAAGGCCAGGACCTATTCGCTCCGGAGGCCGAGATCGAGGTCGACCGGAGCAGGCGCCGCTAAGATCGCGCCCCGACGCCGGCGCCCACGGATCATCCTCGATGGATTGACTTCCGGTCGCCCCAGCCTGAATATCTCAGATCCTTTTGACCCGGCCTCGCTCTCAAACCCCTCAACTCACCTCGATAATCAGGCCTCACATACCCGTAGCCGCGGACTCCAAAACCATGATATGAAAGAATTGTGGACATGACGGCGTTCCTTTTTGACTGTTTTGGCGAACTTCAAAGAGGAATACCCGATTGTCTATATTTATTCAGGTACTGAAGCACGCTGAATCCGGATGAACCGGAACCAGGTCAGCGTCCTGGTTTTTATAACGGTAGGAGATATGTCGGCAATCGCGTCGAAAAAAGAGTTGATCGTAAAAGGTTACCTGCAGATGCTTTGTTCCTCTCTGGCTTTCGCGTTGATGGTTTATTTCGCCAAGATCGCCATCACGGAAATACCGGGACCGGAGATTACCTTTTTTCGTTTCACCATCGGCCTGGCTCTGGTTTTGGGTTTATCGGCCCTGGGTAAAGTGAACCTTCACGCCACCCGGAAGGGTCTTTTGGTGGCCCGGAGCATCATGGGCGGATTGGCGGTCCTGCTGCTCTTCATGGCCCTCACCCACGGGAAAATGACCAACGTCACGGTCCTCAACAGCACCCATCCCCTTTTTGCCATGATCGCCGCCGGTCTTTTTCTGCATGAAAGAATCCACCTGGTCGCCGTCATGAGCATGGCCGTTTCCCTGTTGGGCATCGTCCTGCTTATCAACCCTGATTTCAACTACGTCAACCTATCCGACCTCTTGGCCCTGGCCTCGGGCATGCTGGCCGGGTTGATCATGGTTACTATCAGAGAAATGCGGGTCAGCGGCGAAAGCACCTGGACCATCTTGTTCTATTTCACCATCTGCGGTTCCATAATTTCCCTGACCATCTCCATCCCGATGTGGGTGTGGCCCAGTCTGAGAGCGGGGTTAAACCTGCTTCTGGTGGCCGGCCTGAGTTTCATCGCTCAAGTGACCATGACCTCCTCCTATAAATATTGCAATGTCTCCGTCGGCGGCATTCTTTCCATGACCACCATCGTGTTTTCGGCTATGATCGGGTACCTGGTTCTGGGAGAAAAGCTGACCTTTTCCGAAACCCTGGGCGGAGTATTGATCGTGGGAGGAAACGTCGGTATTCTCTGGTTTGAAAACAGGGGCAATCATCGAGGCCAAAGAATTGCCAGTTAGCCTGAAAATGGCGCCTGGTTTTGGGGGCGGGATTAATCCGCCCCGCCTTCGGGCCTAATAGACATCATGTTTTATTCTTCGTTGTGCCCGGATCCAGGCACGGCGGTCAATAAATACTGATGGGCTGGTAAAAGCCCATCACCAGGATTGATAATTCGGGGCGGATGGTCTCGATTGGCGGAGCCGAGTGAAATTCAGTATCACGGCCGGGCAGGGGGTGCAATCAATGGCGAAAGGCAGGCTGCATTACGGCTGGGTGGTCATCTTTACCGGGCTCTTGGTCACCATCGGCGCCCACGGCTTCGGCCGGATGTCCTACACCCTCATCCTGCCGGGCATGAAGGACGGACTGTCCCTGAACTATACCCAGCTCGGGCTCCTGGGCACGGGCAACTTCATCGGCTACCTGATCATGGCCCTGGTAGGCGGGTTTCTGGCGGCCCGGTTCGGCTCCAGAATCGTCATAGCCCTGGCCCTCGTGCTGATGAGCCTGACCATGATCCTGACCGGCCTGGCCCAAGGATTCGGCTGGGCCCTGGTCATGCGCTTTCTGACCGGCCTGGGCAATGGCGCGGCCTACGTGCCGGCCATGGCCTTGGGGTCGGCCTGGTTCGCCGTCAGCCGCCGCGGTTTCGCCACCGGTATCGTCTCGGCCGGCATAGGCGGCGGCACCATGATCGCCGCGTTGCTGGTTCCCTTGATCCTGAGCTACTACGGAGTGCAAGGCTGGCGCCAGGCCTGGTACTACCTCGGCGCCCTGGTCCTGGTTATCGCGACGGTCGCCGGCCTGCTCCTCCGCGGCCGGCCCGAGGACCTGGGCCTGAAACAGATCGGCGCGGCCCCGGACCAAGGCTTGAACGTCCGACTCAAGACCTCGGCCCTGGATTGGGGCGGCGTGTACAAGGTCGGCGCGGTCTGGGCGTTAGGGCTGGTTTACTTCATGTACGGCTTCTCCTACATCATCTACATGACCTTTTTCGCCGCCTTCCTGGTCAAGGAGATGGGGCTGAAATCAGCCCAGGCCGGACAACTCTGGGCCCTGGTGGGCGGGTTGAGCATCTTCTGCGGGGTGATCTGGGGCGGTGTTTCCGACCGGCTGGGCCGGGGCCAAGGCGCGGCCCTGGCTTATCTCGGACTGGCCGTCTCGTATCTGGTCTTGGCCCTGTCCAGGTCCGAGGCCGGTTATTATCTGTCCGCGGTCATATTCGGTCTGACGGCCTGGAGCATCCCCACGATCATGGCCGCCGCGGCCGGGGACCAGGTCGGCCCGAAACTGGCGCCGGCCGGGTTAGGCTTCATCACTCTGTTCTTCGGCCTGGGACAGGCCTTGGGACCATACGTGGGCGGGGTTCTGGCCGACGCGACCCGCACCTTCACCTGGTCCTTCGGCCTGGCCACGGGGGTCTCCCTGTTGGGCGCCGGCCTGTCTTGGGTGCTTATCGGAAAAAAGGATACTAGTACAGGTTAAGTCTTGACGATCGAGCGCTCCCCAGCGCGCCCATCGAAAAAACAGCAGCGGGACGGCGGCGGTCACGACTAGGCGGCTTCATGATCATTGACGCTCATACCCATATCTTCCCATCCGAAATAAGAACCGGCCGGGACAAGTACGCCCGGCCTGGAGAAATGACCTATAGCGCGATTTACCGGCAGCCTTCGGCCCGCATGATTGGCGCCGAAGAACTGATCGCCGTTATGGACGAGGACGGTGTGGACCGGGCCGTGACCTTTGGCTTTCCCTGGGCCACGGAAGAGACGGCCAAGGCCCACAACGACTACATCCTCGAGTCCCAGGCCAGGTTTCCCGGACGGCTGATCGGCCTGGCCTGCTTCGATCCCCGGCAGCCCTGGGCCGGGCGCGAGGCGGAGCGGTGTCTCGACGCCGGCCTCCACGGTCTGGGCGAACTGGCCGTTTACGAGGCCGGGTTCGATCAGGAGACCATCGGACGACTGTCCGAACTGGGCCGCCTCTGCCGCGAACGCGGCTTGCCTCTGCTGGTCCATGCCAGCGAGCCCGTCGGCCACCAGTATCCCGGCAAGGCGCCCCTGACCTTGAAGATGATCTATGACCTGGTCCTGGCCTTGAAAGGAACCAGGCTCATCCTGGCCCACTGGGGCGGCGGGTTGTTCTTTTACGGGCTGATGAAGAGAGAGGTCCCCGAAGCCCTGGCCGAGGTCTACTTCGACACGGCCGCCTCACCTTTCCTGTACCGTCCGGAAATTTACGCCTTGGCGGCCCGCGTCGTCGGCCCGGAAAAAATCCTCTTCGGCAGCGACTACCCCTTGATCAAGCCCGGCCGGTATTTCCGGGAGATGGAGGCGGCTGGTTTGGACGAAACCGCCTTGAAGATGATCAAAGGCGGTACGGCGGCCAGGGTTTTCGAACCGGCCAAGCTCTCTTGAAGCCAGGCCGGATATAAGGCAGCCTGTCCGGTTCGGCCTGAGGACAGGCTTCATCCATCCAGGGTCTGCCGGACTTTTTGGGCCAGCTCCTTGATCGAAAAAGGTTTCTGGATGAAGTTGAAACCTTCGCTCAGTACGCCGCGGTGAACTACCACGTTGGCCGTGTAACCGGACATGAACAGACATTTGACTCCCGGTTTGATTTTCTCCAACCGCTCCTTCAACTCCCGGCCGTTCATGATCGGCATAACCACGTCCGTGACCAGAAGGTGGAGGTCGCCTTCATGTTTTTCGGCCAGCACCAGGGCTTCTCCCGGCGACTGGGCCGCCAGGACCCGATACCCATACATTTCGAGAATCGCCCGACCCACGTCCAGTATCTGCTTTTCATCCTCGACGATCAGTATGGTCTCGGTCCCGGCCAATAGGCCCTCTGGAAAACGACCGGCCGGTCGCTCGGGCGAACCCAGGCCTTTGAACCGCGGCAGATATATCTTTAAAGTGGTTCCTTGACCGACTTCACTGTAGGCATGGGTAAACCCGTTGTTCTGCTTGACGATGCCGTAAACCATGGCCAGGCCTAGCCCGGTGCCCTTGCCCTCGCCCTTGGTGGTGAAGAAGGGTTCGAAGACATGGGACAGGGTTTCCTGGTCCATGCCCATGCCCGTGTCGCTGACCGCCAGGATGACATATTCCCCGGGGAGGACATAGGGGCGGCCGGCGCGGTAACCATCGTCCAGGACTACGTTGGCGGTCTCCAAGGTGATGGTTCCCACCCCCGGGATGGCGTCGCGGGCGTTCACCATCAGATTGGCCAGAATCTGATCCACCTGGGAAGGGTCCATCTCGACGGGCCATAAATCCTCGGCCGGCGCCCAGATCAACTCGATGTCTTCGCCGATTATCCGCCGGAGCATTTTCTGCATGGAGGAGACTACCCTGTTCAGGTTCAGAACTTCGGGCTGGACGGTCTGCTTCCTGGCGAAAGCCAGCAATTGCCTGGTGAGGTTGGCGGAGCGTTCGGCCGCCTGTTGAATCTCCTTCAGTTTCGAGTAGAGGGGATCAAAGGCGTCCACCTCGAGCAGGGCCAACTGGGTGTAGCCCAGGATCGCTTGCAGCATATTGTTGAAATCATGGGCCACGCCGCCCGCCAGGCGTCCCACCGATTCCATCTTTTGGGACTGGAACAATTGGGCCTGCAGCCGGGCCGTTTCCTCCTCGGCCCGCCGGCGCTCGGTGATGTCGCGAACGACCGCCAGGGCGGTCGGTTTCCCTTGCCGATTAATGAGCCCGATGCTGACCTCGACCGGAATCCTCCGGCCGTCCTTGGCCAGGTGTTCGGACTGGAAGACCACCCGGTGGTGTTTATACAACTCTTCAATGATCCCCGGGATTTTAATCATATTTTCCGGTGCGTCAATACCCGCGATGGTCATATCCAGCAGTTCTTCCCGCGTATAGCCCAGCATGGCCGAGGCCCGGTCGTTGACCTCGAGTAATCGTCCCGGCCCGACCGAAAAAACCTCATGGACGAAAACCGCGTCGTTGATGTTCCGCAGGAGCAGCCGGCAACGTTCTTCGCTCTCCCGCAAGGCCTCTTCGGACCTCATCTTTTGAATAGCCAAGGCATGGAACCCGGCCAGCCGTCCGACGGCCTCGAGATCGCGGTCGTTGTAATCGCGGCCTGGATTGGCCAAGGCGATCTGCCCGACCAGCTCCTGGTTCAAGGTGACCGGGACGGACAGGAACCTGTCCACCGGGACGTGACCGGGCGGCAGGCCCTTGGCCGCGGGATGGTCCTGGGGCGCGTTGGTGTAAAACCCCTGGCGGGTGTCCAGGGCCAGACCCCATAATCCGCCGTACCGACCGTCCGGCCCACGGGGAAAGACGATCCGGCGGGTTTCTCCCTCAAGCCGGCATTGATCCGTCATCTTGGTCAGGGTATACCCAACATTATCTCCCCTGGCCGGATCGATGGCGGAGACGTAGCCGTGGGCGCTGTCCGTGAGCAGCTTGGCCCGATCCAGAATCAGGTCGGCGATCTCTTCCAAGGACAAGCCGGGTTTGGCCAGAGGCGAAAAGAGCTCGGAAAGGGCTCGATCCACCTTTAATTCCTGTTTGAGCCCGGCTAGTTCGGCTTCGAGTTCCGTGCACCGCCGGCGCAGTCCTTCCAACTCGGGGCTGATTTGATCCGGAACCGTTTTTTCAGAAACAGACATGGCGACTTCTCCGCTCCAGGAGTCTGGTTCAGGCTCTCTTTTCGGTCATGTATTCGGAACAGGCGGCTTCAGGCTCCGGTGGCCGAAGCGGGGAAAACCGGATGAAGAAGAGTTGGAGCAAGAAAAATACTTCAGGCTGGTCCAGTCGGACATAATTTTATTAAGAGGAGCATAAAGGAAGTTGCTTATCGTGATAATAACGACCCTACTAGTCGCCCCCGCGAAAGTCGTTCGATCCCGCCAAAAGCGGGACTCCCGATGGGCGAGGGTCCGGTTCCTTAAATGAATTCACTGGATTCCCGCTTACGCGGTGATGATCTTCCCCCCTGAGAAAGGCAACTCAATCAAAGCTCTACTTAATATATCCATGGAATTTCTACGTGGCATTGGGATGTTTGTCAAATAAAATTCGAGATCAGGTGAAATAAAATAAAGATTTGTCGAAGATGAAACTTCCGCACGGCCAGCCCCGGGGGAGGCGGAACTTGCCGTGCGGAATGAGTTCGCTTGGCCCGGTCAGGTTAAAGATCATCCGATGAGGCCGCTGTTTTCCTAGGAAGCCTGAAAAGCCAGAGCCGCTTTCAAGTAAGCCACGATCAGAGGATGGGGCCGGTCAGGCGTGGAAGAAACCTGGGGCAGAAACAATGTGGCCACATAAAAGGGGTGATCGGCCAGCTCCACGATTCTGACCTCTCCTTCCCGGTCCACGCCGGTGACTTTCAAAGGATCCTGGTTTAATTCCCGGCGAAATTCGGGGTTGAGGCCATAGTTGCAGAAGAATTGTTCGCGGACTTCCGGTCGCCCATAGGCCTGATGGGCCCGGGAACCGGCGTCGAGCTTGATCGTCTGGGTTTGACCGACCAGGGAACAGGCCAGTTTGCTGATAAACAGCGTGGTCGCCTTCGGCGCCGATTCTTCATGTTCCGCGTCCGGAATACCCAGGACGTTACGGGCATACTCTAACAGAGCATGTTGAAAACCCCCTCAGGTGCCGACAAAGGGCCGACCCTGTTCCCGGGCGAATTTAACGGCCTTGAGGGCGCCGTCCATGCTCCGGTAGGGGCTGCCGGGGCCGCACCAGAGGGCGTCGAAGTCCGCCAGCCTGGCCCCACTCGATTCCTCGGCCAGCGAGTCCGTCGGTAGCCAGACCGGCTCCACCGGCGCGGACAGGGCCGCGGCGGCCTGGCGCAAGGCCTCGTTGGTGGCCTGGTGAAAGCGCGATTGGGAATCCAAATCTCCGATTATCCCCACCTTGAGCCGACGATTCATTCTTTTCCTCCTGGTTTTGATTGATCGAACCCGACGATCATGCCAAGCAGTTTACCATACTTCAGCGGTCGGTGATGGGGCCGTCCGTTGGGGGTGAAACCTGGTTCCTGTCGGAAGGCCCGCTGGCCGGCGTATTGAGGGACAATCCACCCCGGGTCCGGGCGCCGAGGTACATGGCCGGAGGCCATTGACCGGGTATTGACAAGGGGGTCCAAAACGGCTAAGTTAGTTAGAACTAACTAACTAAAAGCAGGACGTCCGTGACTCCCAGAAAACGCTTGCCCGCCCCGGAACGGCGGAAACAGATACTCAAGGCCGCCACCAAGGTCCTGGCCCGCTCCAACTACCAGGCCGCCCGGGTGGCCGATATCGCCGCCCAAGTCGGCGTCTCCGAAGCCGCCGTCTACAGACATTTCCGCTCGAAGAAGGAAATCTACCTGGAAATCCTCCAGCACATGTCCGGCCGAATCATCGCCTTCTGGCAAGAGGAAGTGGACCAAGAGCCGGACGCCCTCGAGGCCCTGCGCCGGATGGGCCTGACCTACTTCCACCGCATGAGCCGCCACGCGGATGAGTTGAAAGTCCAGTTCCAGGCCGTGGCCGAAGTGAACGACCCCCAGGTCAAGGAGCGCATCCGCGCCGATCACGCGGCCTACGTGGACTTCATTCAAGGCGTGATAAGAAAGGCCCAGGCCCAGGGCCGGGCCCGGCCCGACCTGGACCCGGCCGTCTTGGCCTGGCTTCTGGACGGCGTAGGCGTATTGATGAACCTGACTAATCTGCTGGCCATTAAATCCGATTTCAACGAGGCGTCCGTGACCAAACTGATTGACTTCATCCTGTCGGCCATGGCCGCCCCTGACGGCGGCCGAAAGCCGGATCAGAAAGGAGGCGCGACTTGATGGAAATGGACCAAGCGACCGGAGTTCGAAAGATCGGCTGGTTCTGTTCGTTCGTGCCCGAGGAACTGATTCTGGCCGCGGGGCTGACGCCGGTGCGTCTCCGCGGCTTAAGCGATCAGACCACCCAGGCCGAGGCCTACGTTTTCGCCAATCTGTGTCCCTATCTCAAAAACCTGCTGGAATCGGGCCTGACCGGCCGTTTCCCCGACCTGGCCGGCCTGGCCTTCGTCAATTCCTGCGACGGCATGCGCCGCCTGGCCGATTTATGGCGCCTGTACGTGGACGGCGGCCGGTTCTTTTACCAGTTCGACGTCCCCAAGAACCGGACCCAGGCCGCCCTCGATTATTACACCGCGCGACTGGCCGGCCTGAAGTCCGCCCTCGAGGGTCATTTCCGGGTCAGTATAGGCGATGACGACCTGGGGCGGGCCATAGACCTGATGAACGAACATCGCCGACTGGCCGGCCGGATTTTCGAAAATCAAAAGTCCGACCCGCCCCGCCTGAGCGGCCGGGACCTCTGGACGACCTTGATCGAGGAAAGCTCCCGGCCCAAGGCCGAAGGCTCGATCCGCCTGCGCCGGGCCGTCGAATCCGCTCCGGCCGCCGCTCCCGGCCCGGAAGATCGGCCGCGCCTGATGATAATGGGCAACGTCGTGCACCGGCCGGTTCTGTTCGATATTATCGAACGGGCCGGCGGCGACGTGGCCCTCCTGGATAACTGCCACGGCCGGCAGCATTATGAAGAACCGGTCGAGAACGCCGGCGACCCGCTGGCCGCCCTGGCCCGCCGGTACCTGCTCGACAAACCGTCCTGCCACCGCCTGCCCGGCCTCCGCGGCCGTCTCGAACGGCTGGCCGGCCTGGTAAAGGATTTCCGGGTTCAAGGAGTCATCTACCTCCGTCTCAAATATTGCGATTACGGCCTTTTCGAGTCCCCGGGCGTGGAGAAGCTCCTCCGCTCCACCGGGACGCCGGCCCTGATCCTGGAAAACGACTACGTCTGGAACGACGTGGAACGAACGCGGGTCAGGGTCGAGGCCTTTCTCGAGATGATAAAAAACGAGGGTTGAGAAAGTTCATATTTAGAGCCAGGGAGTGAGGAGATGAAAGCCGAATTCGAACAGGCCCAGGCCTTTTTCGACCTGAAGCTTCGGGAGCGTCCCCGGGGCTTCGAGTTGTGTCTGCGGGAGCTGATGACCAATTTCCTGAAGGCCTATGAGCCGGAGAACCCGACGGTTTACGTTTCCGGGTACGCCTTTCCCACGGAGCTGCTGTGGGCCTTTGACGTGACGCCCTTCGATTTCGAGATCGCCTGCAACAACCTGCCCGCGGCCATAGGGGGCCGGGGTTCGTCCCTGATGCAGCCGGCGGAAAAGGAAGGTTATTCCACCGACGTCTGTTCCTTCGACCGGCTGATCATCTCCTGTCACCTGACCGGGGAACTGCCGCCCGGCCGGCTGTACCTGACCTCGAGCTATTACTGTCACGGCAAGGCCAAGGCCAACGAAGCAGTCGCCGAAGCCGCGGGCCGGGAAAACGTCATCTTTGACGTGCCCCATGAAGCCGGCCCGGCCGCCTTCGATTACGTCCTGGCCCAACTCAAAGGCATCACGGCCAGGCTCGAAGCGGCGACCGGCCAAAGGCTCGATCTGGACCGTTTACGGGAGGCCATCCGGAGTTCCAACCGGGCCAGGGCCACACTCGGGCAAGTCCAGGAACTGATGAAAAACAAGCCCTGCCCCTGGGACGGAATGAGGGCCTGTCTGTTGAGCCTGGCCGGGGCCGTCTTTTGGGGATCGCCGGTTTTAGAGCGGGTCTATGACCTCATCCTTCAAGAGATCGAAGACCGGGTGAAAAAGGGTTCGGCCTTACCCGAAAATCACCGGATTCTGTGGTTTCCCTGGGTTCCGGTCCAGACCATCAACGCCTGGACCATTTTCCGGGAGAACCGCGTCACCATACCCATGGTCGAAGCGGCCCAAATCTGGTGGTCCGAACTCGATCCGGAACGGCCCTTCGAGGCCCTGGCCCGGAAGGCCCTGGAGAACTACATGCTCGGACCGGTGGAAAGGCGGGTCAAGAGCCTGCTCCGCCTGGCCGAGGAATATTCGGTGGACGGGGCCGTGCATTTCTCCAGTCCGGCCTGCCACCAGGAGAACGCCGCTTTTCGGCCCATCAGCGACGCCTTCAAGGCGCGAGGCCTGCCGGTGTTGAATCTCGAGGCGGACATGACCGACGAGCGCAACTATTCGCCCCAGGTCATGGCCGGCCGTCTGTCGTCGTTCCTCGAGGTCCTGGCGAATAAACGCGGCTGAAGCGGGCCTCGGCCGGGAATCCGCGTCAGGACTTATTCGGCCCGTCCTGAATACGTCGTCTGTTCCGAAATCCCCTTCCCTGGCCCGGCCGTTTAAAACAAGCGCGGCAGAAAGGTTATGATCGGCGGCAGGTAGTACATGATGATCATACCTAAAAGAAATATAAAAACCACCGGCCAGGCCCCCAGGTAAATATCGTTCAACTCCACATCCGCCGCGCCCTTGAGAGCGAAAAGCGTGTAACCAAAGGGCGGGGTCATGGCGCCGAGGGCCAGGTTGATGACCAGCAGCATCCAGAACCAGACCGGTTCGAAATGGAAATGTTTCACCAAGGGCAGGTAGACGGGAACGGCCACGAACATCACCGCGAACAGGTCTATGAACATGCACAGGATGAACGGCACTATCATCAAGATCAGGAACATCCAGCCCGAGGAAAAATCAAGCCGGGTTATGGCCTGCATCAACCCGCTGGTGGCGCCGATGAAGGCCAGGAGTTGGCCGAACAACTGGGAGCTGACCATGATGATGAGAATCATGGCGGAAATGCAAACCGTGGATAAAAAGGAGTCCAGGAGCAGGCGCAGCGAGAGTCTTCGGTACACGGCCGCGGCGATGATGGCCCCGACCACGCCCGTGGCCGCCGATTCGGAAGGCGTGGCGATGCCCAACATGATCAGGCCCATGACGAAAAAGATGACCAGGCCGAAGGGCAGGATCATGGCCAAGGCCAGGAACTTTTGAGCCAGGTTGGAGTTGTTGCCGGCGCGCGGGGAGAAAGCGGGTTCGAGTTTGGGATTATATAAGACGCGAATATAGGTGTAGCCCAGGATGAGCAGGGCCAGCAAAACCCCGGGGATCAAGCCGGCAATGAGCAGGGAGGCGATCGAGACGTCCACCAGCGAACCGAGAATGACCACCAGGGCGCTCGGCGGGATTATGGCCGCCAGCGTCGCCCCGCCCAGCATGACCCCTGAGGTCAGCTTGATTTCATAGCCCTGCTCTTTCATGGCCGGCATGATGGTTCGGCCCAAGAGGGCGGCCACGGCCGTTGTGGAACCGCAGAGGGCGCCGAACAGAACCGAGAGCGAAGAGACCAGCACGTAATCGCGGCCGCGAAAGCGACCGACTAGTTTGTCCACGCTGGCGATCAATATCTCGATGGTGCCGGAACGGAAAAGGATTTCCCCCATGAGCACAAAGAGCGGCACCGCGGCCAGGGCGCCCGTGGTGATGGTTTGATAGATGCTGTTGGCGAAAAGGCCGAAGCCGGACCCGCCCAAAAGCCAGAGCACCCCGCCGATGTTAATTATCAGAAAGGTGACGAAGACGGGAACGCCGGCGAAGAACAGCAGGAGCATGAGGGCAATGGAGAGGCATAGCGAGAGCGACCAGTCCACGGCGGGACTCCTTCAAACTTCCGGAGTTTTCGGATTCAGGCCGAACCTGAGGAATTGCAGGCCGCACAGGGTGAAGCCCAGGGGTATCACGCTCGAAACCCACCACTTCGGCACCGGGTTTTTCCAGAAGGTCTCGATGTTCTGGGCAAACTGCCGGGCGGTCTCCTGCAGGCAGATCAAGGCCGTCAGCAGGCAAAAGACAAAGGCCGTGAGGAAGATAATCCGACTAACCGATTTCCGGGAACCCGCCGGCAGCTTGTCCAGGAAGAAAGTGATGGCGATGTGGCCATGCCGGCGGGTGATTTCCGGCAGGGCCAGCATGATGGAAACACCCAGGAACCAGGTGCTCAGGTCATAGGTCCAGGAGGTGGGCGCGTTGAAGCAGTAGCGGACGATCACCTCATGGACGTAGGCCGCCAGAAGCAGCAGCAAGGCCAGGCCGCTTCCATAAAGGCTGAGTTGGGTCAGCTTGTCCAGCAGACCGGCCAGGTTTGACCCTGGCCTGGACGCCGGACCGGAAGCGGGAGTTTTCCGTTTCATTGGGTCAGTCCCTTGGATTTGGCCAATTCATGCAGCTTCTTGATTTCTTCGCCCGACTTTTTTTCCGACATTTCCCAGATGGTCTCCATGTAAATCCGGTCGGCCTGGGCCGCGTCCGCGGGTTGCATAAAGGTCTCTTTCATGCCCAGTTCCTTGAGCTGCTTATCTTCGGCCGCCTTCTTCTCCTTGAAGAATTCCCGGGCGTCCAACTCGGTCTTTTCGCCGACCTTGACCAGAATGCTTTTTTCTTCCGGGGTCAATTGCTCGAACTTCTTGAGGTTCATTAATATCAAAGTCGAGATGTATCCGAAAGTCGGCCGGACCATGTACTTGGTCACTTCATACCATTTATAGTCCACGGCGCCGAAGGTGATAATGGTCGCCGCGTCAATGACGCCTTTTTGCAGAGCGGTGTAGACCTCGCCGCTGGGCAGGTTGACCGCGGCGCCGCCGAGTTTTTCCACCAGGGGCGCGATCGTCGGCGTGGTCCTGACTTTCACGCCTTTGAAACTCGGCTGGTTATTATCAATAGGTACACGGCTCAGGAAGTGCAGGTCCGTGATCGGGACGATGGCGATAAGCTTGGCCCCCTGTTTCTGGTAGAGTCGGTCAATGAAATCGAAAACCCCGGTCCGGCGCACCTGGGTCGGGTCCGGCTTGATGGCGTCAATACCCGTGCCGGCGGCCGTGGCCCCCAGGTGATAGGCCGGAATGGTGTAGAGCAAATCGAAAGCGCCGGACTGAAGGGGCTGAAACTGCTCCATGGTCGGAATCACATCGGGACCGAAAAACTTCGTTTCCAGTTGAGCTTTGGACAATTCCTTCAAGTTGGCGGAAAACGGTTTGTAACAACCCTCGACAAAAATCATGTTTTCGGGCCAGCTTGAAAGAAGTTTGAAGGTCTTGGCCTCGGCCGCGGGCAGCCAGAACAGGCTGACCAGGAAAAAGGAAACAACCGCGGCCCGGACCAAATTCATTCTTGAACGTCCACGCATATCCGCCTCCTCGAGCGTCGCTCTTTCTTTAAATATTTTTCACGGCAAAGGATCATTTGTCCTTCTTATACCAACTGGACACCTGGAGATAATGCTTTTGCGCCACGGCCTGGACTTTGCCCAGGACGGCCTGGACGGCTTGCAGCTCCTCCGGGGCCAGCGGTTCCCATTTGACGTATTCCATGTTGTTCCACCAGTCGTCTCGGGTTTTCAGGGCCGGCTTGGTGCTGCCGGCAAAGGCCATCCAGTTGGTCGGGGCCGTGCGGAGCAGACACTGCCGGTGTTGTTCGTAGGGGAAGGCCGGCATGTTCTGGGCGCGGCTGTAATAAATGTTTTCGCCCGGAGGGCCTATGGGTATGCCCAGCAGGGCGCTGCAGTCCGGGAGGAAGCCCGTGGCCGCCGCCGCGGCGCCGCAGGTGGCCATGGCCCGGTTGTCCACGCGGATTTGGCTGAGCGCGGCGCAGGCGAAATCGCAGGCCGCGGCCCAGTCCATCAGCTTCCACTGGCAGGAGGGGCCGCTCCAGAGCAGGCCGGGGCTCTTGTTGGCCTTGGCGTACTTGTTGAACTCGGCGCAGGTAGCGAAGCCGCAGGCGCCGCAGTCCCAGCCCAGTTCGGAGAAGGTCAGGTCGGCGCCCAGCAGGAGCAGGGCGATGGTTTCGCCTTTGTCCAGGAAGTGGCGGATGGTTTCGTAATCGAAATACATCACCGGAGAGATGGGAGCGATCTCGCCGTAAAACTCGATGATGGGCGCCTGGTCCTCGCCGGTGACGATTTCGGTCCGAAGGTTTAGCTGCGACGTCAGTTGTGGGGCTTTATAAGCCGCGGCGGCGGCCAGCTTGGCCGCCTCGAGCACGGCCTCCCGGGCCGCGTCCCTGCCGTTGATTCTGGCCATGTTATTCCTCCTTCTTCCGGGGATACTGGGTCCGGTAGTCGAAGTTGATGCCCGAGGCGGTCTGGCGGTTGACCACGAAGTTCTTCCTGGTGTTGTCCAGCATCTTGTCCATGTTGATCAGGTGATAATCTATGTTCACGTCCACGTAGGGATTCTTGGACAGGGTGGCCATGGGAATACCGACCGCGATGGCCGAATGGGGGCAATAGCCCAGATTGAGACCGGCCAGCCCCACGCTCATGAAAGGACGGGCGTCCACCAGGAGAGTCTGGGCCATCCAGACGGCCGAGGCCCAGGCGTAGCCGAGGTCGTCCACGCGGACCGCGCACAGTGGGCCCTTTATGGGCGTGTCGCCGCGCCGGTCCGTGACGTCCACCAAGCCGTCCTTGGTGCTGCGCCTGGTGTAGAGGAAGGAACAGCCCTCCTTGCCGCCGCAGAGGCCGCAGTTGGCGTCCAGGGGAGTTTCCGCGGCCCGGTAATTGCCCAGGAAAAGGATCACGTCCGATTCCCGGACCATGACCGCCTCGTTGAGGAAGCGGCGTTTCCACCGGTCGTTTTGGTAGGCCAGCTCCTCCATCTTCCTGGCCACCTTCTCCAATTCTTCCTGGCCATAGACCAGATGGGCCTCGACCTGCGGGACCCCTCCGGCCACCGGCGCGGTCAAGGCCGCGTTCAGGCAGAGCCTGGCCGCCAGGATGACCGCCTCGCGCCGCCGCAGGTCCTGCGGGGAATGGCGCGGCCAATCGTTGACGTACTCTTCGCCCCTGAGTTGATCGAATCTCTCCATAACCACCTCCCCTGGGTAAAAACTTCGGCCGGCCGCCTTCTGATGAAGGGCAGCGCTTCCAATCAAAACCTTAGCGCCTTCAGCGTTTCAATATATGGACGCACATGACGGCCGCGTCGCCTCCGATCAAGCCGCCGCCGTTATGAACGAGCCCCACTTTAGGGTCCTTCACCTGGCGCGGGCCGGCCTGGCCGCGCAACTGGATGACGATTTCGTAAACCATGGCCAGACCGGTGGCGCCGACCGGGTGGCCCTTGGACTCGAGGCCGCCGCTGGGATTGACCGGAATCCGTCCGGTTATCTCGGTCTCTCCGGTCTCGAGGTATCGCGGCGCCTCGCCTTTGGCGGCAAAGCCCAGTTGCTCGAAATAGATGAACTCGGCCGGAGAAAAAGCGCCGTGGAGTTCGATCAGGTCCACGTCTTCCGGCCCGAGGCCGGAGATTTCATAAGCCTCGGCCGAGGCCAGGGCCGTGGCCGTGGGTTTTTCCCGGTCAATGGCCAGTTCCTGGTACCCGCCCGAGGCCATGCCTATGGCGGCGATGGCGACGGGATCGGACCGGTAGCGCCGGGCCAGATCGGCGGCGCAGACCACCGCGGCCGCCCCGCCGTCGCCGATGGGCGAACACATGTACAGGGTGATCGGCCAGGCCACGGTCTTGGAAGCCAGGACCTCCTCGAGCGTCACCGCCTTTTGAATCTGGGCCTTGGGATTGAGTCGGCCGTTGCGGTGGTTCTTGACGCTGACCCGGGCGAACAGCTCCTGGGTGCAGCCGGTCTCGAGCATGTAGCGCTTGGCCTCCAGGGCGTACAGGCCCGGGAAAAACACGCCCAGGTTGCCCTCGACGGCCACGTCCGTGCAACTGGCCAGGGCCCGCGTCGTCCTGGCCGTGTCGTCCACGTACAGCTTTTCGAACCCCACGGCCAGGACCAGATCATACAGGCCGGAAGCCACGGCCAGCCAGGCTTCCCGCAGGGCGGTCGAGGAGGAGGCGCAGGCGTTGGGCGTGTTGACTATGGGCCGGCCGGCCAGTCCCGCCTCGCGCATGACCACCTGACCCCGGACGTCTTCCTGCCCGCTCAGCAGGCCCTCGACCGAGTTCCCGCAATAGACGGCCTGGATTTTCCGGGCGTCAACGCCCGCGTCCCTGATGGCCAGCCAGCTCGCCTCCCTGGCCAGGTCCTTGATACTCCAGGCCGGGAATCGGCCGAAGGGAGTCATGCCCACCCCGATTATCGAAACTGCCCGGGCCAGTCGTCCCATAGGCCCTACTCCTCCCGGGCGGCCGACGGCGACGCCGGCCGGAACATGTACCCGATCAGGTCCTCGCCGGCGGCGTTCCTGGCCATTGGTCCGAAGACCAGTTCCATTTCCTGGCCGATCGAGAGGGCCGATTCCTCTGGCTCGACCCCGGTGATGACGGTGAAGACCCGGACCTTTTCCGGCAGGTCCACCTTGCCGGTCACGTAGGGCGCCTTGAAGCCTTCGGGCGCCATCTGGTTGACGGCGAAGGAGTAGAGGGTTCCCCGCCGGCCGAGCGCGACCGACTCGAGACAATCGTCGCCGAGGCAATCCGGGCAGACCTTCCTTGGGGGAAAAGACACCAGGCCGCAGCGCCGGCACCGGCTCCCGATCAGACGGCCCTCGCCGGGACGGTCCGGGTCGAGGGAAAAAAGCCCGGGGACTATTTCTTTACATTTCTTCATGACCCGGCGGACCTACTTCTTTTCATAGAGCTTCTCGATCAACTGGGTCTTCTTGGCCGCCCTCTCGAGGCTGTCGGGTGCAACCCAGGTGAGGGCCGGCCTGATCTTGAGCAGGTTGTGCATCCGGTCCAGAATCTCGCGTTCGAGGCCGGGCAGTTCCGACGTCTCGAGACCCGGACCGAATTCCACCTTGAGCTTGAGCGGCGGCGTCACCCGGGGCGGAGGTTCATCCAGGAGAATCCGGAAAGCCCCGGTCACCCGGGGAACGAAGGAGTGGATCACGCCCTGGATGGCGGCCGGATAGACCGGCACTCCCTTCACCTTCAGCATGTCGTCGGTCCGGCCCACCACCTTGTATCTGAACCCGGACCGGCCGCAGGGGCAGGGTTCGGTGAAGACCTGATGAACGTCGTTGAGGGTATAACGCAGGCTCCAGAAAAAGTGCCCGTGTTCCGGTTCCAGCGGGGTGAAGACGGCCAGTCCGGCGGCCCCGTTTTCCAACGGCACCGGCTGCCTCGTCTCCGGGTCCACCAGTTCGTAGTAACAGAAGTCGTCCGCCACCCAATGCATGCCTTGATAGACCGGGTGATCGCAGGAACACCCGTACCCGGCGCCGACGTCGAAGAGCTTGGCGCCGAATTCGGACTCGAGACGCCGCCGGACTTCCGGGATGCCGGCCCCGGGTTCGGCGCCGCAGAAGAGAATCCGCAGGCCCAGGCCGCCCACGGGCTGGCCCAGCACCGCCGGAGCGCGTTCCATAAGGTGGAGGGCCAGGGAGGGAGTTCCGGTGAAAATGGTGGGCTTGAAAACCTTGAAAAAGGTGAGCAGGCGCTCGGCGCCAGCTTCGGCGCCCATGGGGATGATGGTCAGCCCGGGCAAGGTCCGGAACCAGAACATCTGGGGCGTGCCGGCCGCGTGCATGCTCAAGCCGAAACATAAGGCCAGGCGGTCGCCCGGCCTCATCCCCACCCGCCAGCCCATGCGGCCGAAGATATCGGCCACGCGGTCCAGGCCCTTTTTAAACAAGGGATAGGGCGTGGGTATGCCCGTGGTCCCGGAGGTCGAGGTCAGCAGGAACAGGTCCCGGTAGCGTTCTTCCCCGAAAAGGTCCAGGTACACCTTGGGCAGGTCCAATCCGCCTTCATCCATGGCCTCGCGGTAATCGGCCTGGCCGATGATGGGTATGGCCCGGGCAAAGTCATCCAGGGAGCGGATATCTTCGGGCTTGACCCCGGCCCGTTCCAGGCGGCGGCGCTCGAAGGGCACTTTTTCGTAAAAATAGCGCAAAGCCTCCATCATCTTGGTCCATTGCTTTTCCCTCATGGCCGGAGTGTTCAACCAGGGTTCGACTTCCATGTTGAAATAAGGGCGTTCTTCGCTCATGGGCTTCCCCTGTTTCTCATCCAAGCTTAAAAATGGCGGTTACGCTGAGGTTATGATCAAGAACCGTGCCAAGGCCGGCGAGAGAAACAAGACGGACGGAGACAGAGGAATCAGGCCTTTTCCGCGATCGGACCCGGGCGGCCCAGGGTTGGACCGGCGGGAAATCTTTTGCGTTGGAGCGAAAATTTTCGCGGCCGGGCGAAAAGTGACTGGCCGTTAAGACCCGTTATCGGTCCGGGTTTTCTTTCAGCGTCTTGAGTTTGCGGTAAATCGTGGCCAGGTGCATTCCGCTCAGTTCCGCGGCCAGGTTCGGGTCTCCGGCCGCGCGGCGGATCAGTTTCTGGAAGTACATATGTTCGAAGCTTTTCCTGGCCTGGTCGAAAGAGCAATCGAACAGGTCCTGGTTCTGAACCTCCCAGGGCTCCTCCTCGTAACGCCGGAGGTCCTCGACGGCGATTTCTTCCTCCGGGTGCAAGGCCACCACCCGTTCCAGGAGGTTCTTCAACTCCCGCACGTTGCCCGGCCATCTTTTTTCCAGCAGGTAGGCAATGGCCCCGGGGTGGAGCTTCTTTTTCGGCGTTTTGGCCTCCCGGCAATACTTGTCCAGGAAGTAGTTGGCCAGCAGGGGAATGTCGCCCCGGCGTTCGCGGAGGGGCGGTAGGTTGATTTTTATGATATTGATCCGGAAATAGAGGTCGCGCCGGAACTTGCCCGCGGCGGCTTCCCGGCCCAAATCCTTGTTGGTGGCAAAGATCAGCCGGACGTTGAAGGAGATGGGCTTGGTCCGGCCCACCCGATAGATGGTACCTTCCTCCACCGCGCGCAGTATCTTGGCCTGAACCGAAGGCGAAGCCTCGCCGATCTCGTCGAGGAACAGGGTCCCGCCCTGGGCTTCCTCGAAGAAACCGGCCGTGGTCTTGACCGCGCCGGTAAAGGCTCCCTTCTCGTAACCGAACAGGGCGCTCTCGAGCAGGGCCTCGGGCAAGGCTGCGCAATTTATCGGGATAAAGGGCTGGTGGCGGCGATCGCTCAACTGGTGAATGGCCTCGGCCGCCAGTTCCTTGCCCGTGCCGCTTTCACCCTCGAGGAGAACGTGGGAGCCTGTCCTGGCCGCCTTGCGGACCAGTTCGAGGACGTCTTGCATGGGCCTGGACTCGCCAATGAGGCTCCGCAGAACTTTATGACCATGAATCTGGGCCTTGAGCCGGCGGTTCTCATCCAGCAGGCGGCTTTGCTCCAGGGCGTTCTTGATGGACAGTTTTATCTTGTGGACATCCTCGAACGGCTTGGTGAAAAAGTCGAAGGCGCCTAGCTTCATGGCGTTGACCGCCTCGGCTATGGAGCCGTACGCGGTGATGACGATAACCGGGATCGGCGAGCCCTGAGCCCGGAGCGTCTCCAGGACCTTGAGCCCGTCGCCGTCGGGCAGCCTCACGTCCAGCAGGATCAGGTCCGGCGGTTCCTCCCGTTGATACCGGCTCCAGAAAGCCTGGGCGGTTTCGACCGCCGAGCAGGCAAAGCCCTCTTCCACCAGGACCGTTTCCAGAAAGCGCCGGGAAAAGGCCTCGTCATCCACCACCAGAACCAGGGGTTTGTCAGGCATCATGACCTCGCCAAAGGTCGGAAAAAGGCGATTTACCCGGCAACGGAGGGTCCGCGCTCGACCGTTCCTGGAGGCGAATCATACCCGAAACCGGTCAAGGCCCCGGGCAGGACCACCTTGAAGACACTCCCGCGCGGCCGGGCCTCCCGCACCTCGATCCGGCCGCCGTGGTTCTCGATGACCCTGAATGCAAAGCTCAGGCCCAATCCCCGGCCCGTGCCTTTCTTGGTCGTGAAAAAGGGTTCGAAAATCTTGGTTCTGAGGTTGGGCGGAATGCCCGGGCCGGTGTCCGAGATTTCGACCCATACGCCTTTTTCTTTCCTGGCCTTTCCGGCCCGGAATCCCAACCGGCCGCCTTCGGGCATGGCCTGGAGGGCGTTGGTCAGGATGTTGCGGAAAACCTCGAGGAGTTGAATCGAATCGCCCCGCACGGTCGGCAGGTCGTCCGGGAGGTCGCGGGCCACGATTATGTTGGGGGCCGGCTGGCGCTCGATTACGTCTTTCCAAGCCTGGTCCAGGACTTCACCCAGGTTCACCGAATGGAACGTGCTCCCGGGATCGCTCAGGCCTTTTATCATGGATGACAGCAGGGTTTGGCAACGCTGGGCCGCCTCATGGATGGTTTCCGCCAGGGCCCGGTTCGGGTCGTCGGCCGGCAGCTTCTCGATGAGAAGCGAAGAGAAGCTGGCCACGCCCACCAGGGGATTGTTGAGCTGGTGGGCTATGCCGGCCATGAGTTCGGCGTAGATGGCCAGCCGCTCGGATATGGCCAGCTTCTTCTCCATGGTCTTTTCCCAGGTTATGTCGTTGATCAGAAACAGTTTGGCCTGAACCGGGCCGTCCTTTTCCTGGATATCCCGGACCTGCATCCGGGCCGGAAAGGTTTCGCCCGACTTCCTCCGGCCCCACACCTCGATCGGCCGGCCGGTCTGGGCCGCGGACACGATCCGATTCGAAGCTTTCTGTTCGTCCAGAACCGCGGCGATGTCGCGGCCGGCCAATTCCTCCTTGGCATAACCCAGGATGACTTCACCGGTGCGGTTGACGAGTTGGATGCGGCCGGTCCGGTCCGTGCTGATGACCACGTTGGGCGACGAGTCAATCAGGTTGGTCAGGAAGCTGGTCTGGTTTTCCAGCTCCCGGGTCAGGCGTTCGAGGCCGCGCTTGTCCCGCTGTATTTCCGAGGAGACGTCGTGGAGCAGTATGAAGGCTTGATGATTCAACAAAGGAGCTCCCCGGCTGATGGCCGATATTTTCTGATCGTAGAACTGGGGATAGACGTCGTGCAGGATGGTCTGAAAGGGCGTGCCGTCCTTCAGGAGTTTCCAGTAGTCGCTCATGATGCCTTGCTGGAACAGCCGTTCCCATTTTTCGTGAAAGTAGGAGCCCAGAACCTGCTCGCGCCGCACCCGGGATATCTTTTCCTGCCAGCGGTTCATCATCAGTATCTTGCCGCCGGCGTCAATGACGATCACGCCGATGGGCAGGTTTTCGATGACCTCCTCGACCAAGGATATCCTGGATTTAATGTCCTCGAAGGAACTCCGGGCCATGTTTCATTCTTGCCCTTTCATCAAATCATCGCCCCTGGGGCCGCTCTTTTGTGCTCTCCGGCGTTTGGCCCTGAGACCATAATACGCGGCTCCCGGCATCAGCTTTTCAATCCCGGTCACTTGATAACCGCACTCTTCCAGTTGTTTTACCAGCTCATCCATTTCCGGCAGCGGCGCGCAGCCGGCGATCGAATTGAGGGCCACGTTCAGGTTGGCGGACCAGAGGTCCCGGCCCTGGGCCTGGAAAGTCGAAACAATGGCCAGCTCGCCCTGGGGGGAAAGAAGGCCGGACAAGAGCGACAACAACCTGATCCTTTCTTCCAGGGTGAAATAGTAGATCAGGTTGTATAAGGCAATAAGGTCGAAGGAACCGGTCAACCGACCATGGAGTTCACGGATGTCGCCGGCCAGGACCTGGAACCGATCCCCGGCGCCCCAGGCGGCCAGGTTGCGACGGGCCTGCTCCACGACCTGGCCGTCAAGATCGAGGCCGACTCCGGTGACCTCGGGGTTGGATTCGAAGGCGCTGAACAAGTGGATGCCCGAGCCGCAGCCTATATCGAGCAGGCGCCTAGGCCCGGCCCGGCCGACGATGGACCGGGTGAAGTTGCGGGTGTAGGGTTCGGTCAGGATGGAAACCCGGGCCACCAGAGGGCCGATTTCGTTTAAATAATCACCCAGGGCCGCCCCCTGGAGACGTTCGGAGAGGTGACGGTAGATCGAGTGATAATAGGTCATCGAGGCCTGGATCGCCGCGGCAAAGGGGTCGCCGTCCCGGCCGGCCAGGGTTCTCGAGAATATTCCTTTCAGCCGATATAGGTCCTGCTTTAGAGAAATTTCACCCAGGGCCAGGCCCAGGTCCAGCAGGGCTTCGAGCATTTCCGGGCGCCGGGCGCTCAGACTCCTGGCCAATTCTTCCTTGGTCGAGGGCGCCCGCAAGGCGTTCAAGAGCCCGGATTCGTAGGCTGAATAGAGGAACTGGGTCCTGAGCACGGCCTGGCTGTCCCGCATCAGCAGCCTCAGCCCCCGCTTGTTCTTGGTTTTCAGGGCGGTCAGGATATTACCGAGCCTCATCGGTCCTCCTTGTTTAGACCTCGAGCCAAGCGGTCGAAAGGCTCTGCCCGGGTTCACCGATATTTTTCGTCCCTCCGGCCCGGAGACCGGATCGACCTGAATCCGTCCGAAATTCGATTATATTGTATCTGAAAAAAAATACCCCAATAAATGCTCATATGATTTGAAAATTAACATATCATATTGATTTAAAAAATATTATTTGATTAGGGGCTGGCCAGGTCCTGGCGTAAAAAAATCTTGACAATCAATCCATGATTAAATATTCTGTATACAGAATTCTATATTCTTATCGTTCGAGAGCGTTTGAGTGCTGTTCACAGGCTTATCCCGATGGCGGCCGAGCCCGTGAGCAAATAGCTCCAGGTATTTGTGAATAAGCAGGCAACGTTAAAGGCATGCTTCAGCCTTTATATGTCCGCCGGAACAGCGATCAACTCATCGACCGACTTGACCAAACCATGCTCGAGGTGATCGAGCAACCCGAACCTGCCAGGAAGACGGCCGCGATCGGAAAGTTAAAATGACCTCCATTCTAACCCATCGAAATCAGTAATAATGAAACCCAAAAGTACCTTTTTCCGGCCTTCAAATCCAGGCTCCGGCCGCCGGGGGGAGCGTGATAATCAACCTCAAGCCGCAACGAAAAAACAGGCTGCGGGTAAAAGGAGGAAGTCATGAAAAAGAAGTTCTGGGTTGTTCCGGTGATCATCTTTCTGGCCGTGACGGTGCTCTTCGTGGCCCACAATCAGGCCGCCGACCAACGCCCGTACAAAATCGGCTGCATCTTTTCCACCACCGGCCCCGGCGCCCTGCTCGGGGAACGAATGAAAACAACGGTCGAAATGATGGCGGAGACCATTAATAAAAAAGGCGGCCTCGACGGGCACCCCGTGCAGTTGACCATCTATGATTCGGCCAGCGAATCTACCAAGGCGGTCACCGCGGCCAACCGGCTGATAACCCAGGACCAGGTGGACATCGTTTCGGGCATGGGCAACATGAGCGGCCTGTCCCTGGCTATCAAGCCCATCGGCAACAAATTCCAGGTGCCCATGATCTCCAACAGCGGGGCCCGAGCCATCGTCGAACCCCTTGAAGACAGCAAATGGATTTTTAAATCCCACCTCACCGACAAGGAAATCATCGGCCGCGCCTTTGACTGGTGGAAGGCCAAGGGTATAACCAAGGTGGCCATGCTTTCGGACACCAGCGGTTTCGGCAAGAGCGCCAGGGATGAGTTGAAGGCCCAGGAACCCGGTTCCGGCGTCAAAGTCGTGGCCTGGGAAGAGTTCGATATGAACGCCACCGACCTGACCGCCCAGCTCACCCGGATTCGCTCCGCCGACCCCGAGGTCATCCTGTGCTGGACCGTGGCCCCGGCCGGCGTTGTTTTCATGAAACAGGCCCGCCAACTGGGCATGAAACAGACTCTGATGCACGGTTTCGGCTACGTCGTACCCAAGTACATGCAAATGGCCGGAGAGGCCGCCGAAGGCTGCGTCCTGGTCTCACTGCGTTACCCCGTCGGCCCCCAATTGCCTGATTCCGACCCTTGTAAAAAGGTGATCCTCGACTATATGGCCGAACACAAGGCCAAGTACGGCCAGGAGCCCGACGTCTACGGCGCGGAAGCCTATGACGGCTTGCTCATGGCCATCAAGGCCTTTGAAATGGCTAAAAGCCTGGACAAGGAAAAGCTGCGCGGGGCACTGGAAAAGCTCAGCTTCGTCGGCGCCTGCGGCGTCTACAAATTCAGCCCCCAAAGGCATTACGGCCTGACCAAAGACGACGCGGTCGTCTTCGAATGGCGGAAAGGAAACTGGAAACTGCTGATGGCCGCCGGCACTAAATAACAACCTGGATCGGTCGGGCCGGAGAGGGACAACCCTTTCCGGCCCGCGGGAAACCCCCCATGTCCGAAATTCTGCAATTTATCTTCGCCGGAGTGATGATCGGCAGCGTCTACGGGTTGATCGCCGTGGCCTTTTGCATGGTCTACAACGCCACCGAGGTCATCAACTTCGCTCAGGGTGAATTCGTCATGCTCGGCGGCATGATCGCCGCGGTCATCTTTGGCCATTGGGGTTGGCCGTTGCCGCTGGTCATTCTGGCCGCGGTCGTTTTATGCTGCCTGATAGGCCTGATCCTGGAAAAACTCTCTTTCGGATTGAGCCGCAACCCCCAGGTCCTGAATATGATCATCGTGACCATCGGCCTGGCCATCGCCATTAAAGGCGCGGCCATGATGATCTGGGGCAAGTTCCCCAAGGATATGCCGGCCTTTTCCGGTGAAACACCGATAGCCTGCGCCGGAGCCACCCTGGTGCCCCAATGCATTTGGATCGTGGGGCTCAGCGTGGCCACCATGTTGTTGATGCGTCTTTTTCTGGAAAAAACCATTATGGGTACGGCCATGCGCGCGGCGGCGGCCGAAAAAACCGCCGCCGCCCTGGTCGGTATACCGGTGCGACTGGTCAGCACTATCTCCTTCGGCATTGCCTCGGCTATTGGCGCGTTGGCCGGGATTATTCTGACCCCGGTTTCCCTGACTTCTTTTGACCACGGCACCATGCTCGGCCTCAAAGGCTTCTGCTCGGCCATTATCGGCGGGATGGGCAACGTCTACGGCGGTTTTTTGGGCGGATTGGTTTTGGGTCTCCTGGAAACGTTCGGCGCGGGTCTGATCAGCAGCGGTTATCGAGACGTCATCGCCTTTTCCAGCCTGATCATTCTGCTTCTGGTCCGACCTTCCGGTCTGCTCGGGGAAACGGGGCGGGAAAGAATTGTCAAGGTCTAACCGATCCAAGCTGGGCCTCTGGGCTCCGTTGATTCTCTTTTTGGTCTTCGTCGCCGTCTTCCCACTGCTGGCGCCCAATATGTACTTCATGAACGTGGCCGCCTTCGTGGGCATTTATGTTCTGGGCTGCACCGGCCTTAACCTGCTGATGGGTTACGCCGGCCAACTTTCCCTGGGACACGCCGCCTTCATGGGCCTGGGGGCTTACATTTCCGGCGTCTTGACGGCCAAGTTCGGTTGGCCGCCCTTGCCGGCCCTGGCCGCTTCCGTTTCAGGCACCAGCCTGGTGGCCCTGGTCGTGGGGTTTCCCACCTTGAAACTAAAAGGCCACTATCTGGCCATGGCCACCCTGGGCGTCGGCATCATTGTTTATATCTGCTTTGTCCAGATGGACAGCTTGACCGGAGGTCCCTCGGGCCTGGTCAACGTCCCCAGTTTTTCGGTCGGCCCCCTGAGCATCGCCACGCCCAGGGCCAATCATTATTTTATCTGGGGCCTGACCGCCCTGGGACTGATCGGCGCCTATAACCTGGCCGATTCCAGGTCCGGCCGGGCCCTCAAGGCCATCAACACCAGCGAGATCGCCGCGGCCACCATGGGCGTGGACACCTTCGCCTACAAGCTGGCCATTTTCGTCGTCTCGGCCGCTTATGCCGCCGTAGCCGGCTCTCTTTATGTCCATTACATGAATTTTACCGCGCCGGAGACCTTCAGCTTCATGCACTCGGTCATGCTTCTGACCATGGTCGTCATGGGCGGCATCGGAGAATTCTGGGGTCCGGTGCTGGGGGCCAGCCTCCTGACCATCCTGCCGGAGTACCTGCGGGCCTACGAAGGCTTGGAGGTCCTGCTCTATGGGCTTATCCTGGCCGTGGTCATGATGTTCATGCCCAAGGGCCTGGCCCCGCTCCTCAGGAACCTGACCGCTATTCTGACCAGGAAGGCCGTGGTTGAAGACGAGAACTAGATGCCGGAAGAACCCATCTTAAAAGTCGATAACCTATCCAAGAATTTCGGCGGTCTCTGGTCCGTCAACGGCGTCTCTTTTCATGTCCCCTTCGGCCTGATCAAGGCGGTTATCGGCCCCAACGGCGCGGGGAAGACCACCCTTTTCAATCTCATCACCGGCCTGGAAAAACCGACTTCAGGGGATATCTTTTTCCGACATAATAAAATAAATGACCTCAAGCCCCATCAACGGGCGGCCCAGGGTTTGTCCCGCACCTTTCAGGTCCCGCAGATATTCGAAAACATGACCGTTCTGGAAAACGTTCTCGTCGGCCGGCATCTGCACGGCCGGGCCGGCATTTTCGCCGGGATGACGGCCGCCCCCTGGTCGAAAAGGGAAGACCGGGCCTTAAAGGAATACTGTCTTCACCTTCTGGAAAGGGTTGATTTGGCCGACAAGGCGGAAAAAGAAGCCGGAGGTTTGTCTTTCGGCCAACTCAAGCTTCTGGAAGTCGCCCGCGGCCTGGCCTCCGAACCCCGCCTGCTGCTCATGGACGAATTCGCCGCCGGTCTGACCCGGAAGGAGTTGGAAGGGGTGATGGAAATCATCCGTGCCCTCAAAGCCGAGGGGTTGAGCGTTCTATTGGTGGAACATGACATGCACCTGGTCATGAACTTGAGCGATGAAATCGTGGTCCTGGACTTTGGCCGGAAGATAGCAGAAGGCCGACCTGAAGAGATCAAGGCCGACAGGAAGGTCATCGAAGTCTATTTGGGCACAGAGGATTAGGGTGCTGCGGTTAGAAAACATAAAAAGTTATTACGGGCGCATGCAGGTTTTGCGCGGGATAAACCTGACCATCAGTCAGGGCGAGTTCGTCTGCCTCATCGGCCCCAACGGCGCGGGCAAGACCACCTTGCTGCATGCCATCTGCGGGGTGACTCCGATCAGGGAAGGCGGGATTTTCTTTCTGGGCAAGCCCATCCACCGCTTGGAAGCCACGGCGATTGTCCGGCGCCGCATCTCCCTGGTCCCTGAAGGCCGCCGGGTTTTTGCCCCGCTCAACGTCAGAGAAAACCTGGTTATGGGGGCCTATCTCAGACAAGGCAGAGAAAATAAAGTAGAAATACAAAAGGATATCGATTACATCTTCCATATATTTCCGGTTCTGCAAGAGCGCCAAAAGCAATTGGCCGGCTCTCTTTCCGGTGGTGAACAACAAATGCTGGCCATCGGGCGAGCCTTGATGAACCGGCCCAGGCTTTTGCTGCTGGACGAGCCATCCATGGGCCTGGCCCCGCTGGCCGTCAAGGAAATCCTTAAGGTGCTGGAACATCTCAAGAGTACGGGGACGACCTTGTTTCTGGTCGAGCAAAACGCGCGTATCGCCTTGCAGATGTCGGATCGCGGCTATGTTTTGGAGCGAGGCCGCATCGTGATCGAAGGGAAGCGGGAAGAACTCTTAAGCAACGAGTCCGTCAAGCATGCCTACCTGGGACGTTAGAGGCCGGGAGAAGGCCCTTCGGAAAAGGACGGACTTGCGGGCAGGTCATGAAGTTTCGATGAATGTCGGTCCACCAGGGGACCGGACGGGTGGGACGGTGTCATTATGAGGTCGAGCCAAAATAATCATCCGGAAGTCCCGCCTTTCAAGGAACCGGAGACCCTGGCCCGGACAGTGGCCAGGTATCTGGAAAAGGAAATTATCGAAGGCCGCCTCAGGGCCGGATTGCGACTGGTGCCGGAAGAACTGGCCAAGCGCTTTCGCATCAGTAAAATGCCGGTGCGGGACGCGCTGATGTCACTGCAAAAGGACGGCCTGGTCACCAACCGCCCGCGGATCGGCTTCTTCGTCGCCGATATCAACTTGGCGGACATCGAGGAAATCTATCCGTTGCGGGCCGCCCTCAACGCCCTGGCCGTAAAAATCATATTAGAGCAGGGCTATGATCATGATTTTCTCACGGACCTGGAAGCCGTGCTGGAGAATATGGCCGCCTGCGTTCAGAGCGGTGACATAAATGAATATTTCTATCTGAACGTCCGGTTTTACGAATATTTACTCGAGCATTGCCCCAATCGGCGTCTGAATTTATTTATTAACCAACTGGGCAAGCAAACCCTGCGCTTCCGTTTTATGAGTATGTCCCAGCCCGGACATATCCAGAATTCCCTGCGTTCGCACAGGCGACTTTTCCAGGCTTTGCGGGAGAGGGACGTCGAGGCCGCCCAGAAGGCCGCCCAGGAGATCATTTACCAGGCCTTGGCGGTGTTGCGCCAATATCTGGGGGAACTCGGGGGTTCCCCGGAGCCGACTTTGCATCTCCGACACGAGGAGAGGGCCTGATGAACAATTCTTTGGCCGGATGGCGGTCAATCACCGCGGCCAAGGGAATAGTCTTGAACTCACCTTGCCGGTAGGCCTCGATCCGTGCCTTGACTGCCCGGGTCCAGGCTTCTTCATGAAGACCGACTAGGGGGCCAAAGCTTTCGATTAAACGCTCGACCAGCACCGCCCGCTCCGCTACCTACTGAACGAGCAATTAATAGGGCTACCTCCCTTCAGGTAACAAGATCGGCCAGGCTTACCCTGGCGCACCGCCATGACCATTCACTATCTTCCGTCACCTATCACTGATAAGTTACCTTTTGGCCAATCATTCCATTGACCATCGAGTCCAAACGATTTATGATCCCAAGAAGTGAATGGCCATTCAGTGACGAAGTTCGGACCGACGGCCAGGAACAGACTTTAGTTTCCGCCGAGAGATCAATGATGTCCGCTCCACCTGATGGACCCTTGCGCGTCTGCCTGATCAGCTATCGCAGCAACCCCCATTGCGGCGGCCAGGGGGTATATATAAAGCACTTGAGCCGGGCGCTCAAGGAACTGGGACATCACGTGGAAGTGATTTCCGGACCGCCCCGGCTGGAACTGGACCACGGCATAATAGTGCATCAACTACCCTGCCTGGACCTTTACGATCCGGCCCATTTCTGCCGCCTGCCCACCCCCCGGGAATTCATGGACCCGGTCAACGTCATCGAATGGGCCGGTGTATGCACCATGGGTTTCCCCGAACCGTTCACTTTCGGCCTCAGGGCCAGGCGCTACCTGCGCGACCGTTACGACCGCTTCGACGTGGTTCATGATAACCAGTGCCTGTCGTACGGGCTTCTGGCCATAAAGCGGTTCCTGCCCACGACCATCACCATCCACCACCCCATCACCCGGGATCGGAAGATTGACCTCGGGTCGGTTAAGGCCCCCTGGAAGAAGATGAAATGGTGGAGGTGGTATTCCTTCCTGGGCATGCAGAAAAGGGTTTCGCGGCGGTTTTCGGCCATCATCACGGTTTCGGAAAACGCGGCCCGGGACATAGGCCGGGACTTCGGGATTCCGCGGGGCAAGTTCCGCATCGTGCCCAACGGCATCAACGTGGACCTGTTCCGGCCCGTGCCGTCCATAACGCGGGACCCTGACCGGCTCATAACCACCAACAGCGCCGATACGCCGCTCAAGGGCCTGGCTTATCTGCTCCGCGCCGTGGCCGAGGTCTCGAAGATCAGAAAGGTCAAGCTCACGGTCATCGGCGCGCCCAAGAAAAAAAGCTCGATCCTCAAGCTGATCCAGGAACTGGACTTGGGCCGGACGGTTCAGTTCACCGGCCGGGTTTCGGACGAAGAATTCGTTTGCCAATACGCCCGGGCCGCGGTGGCCGTGGTGCCTTCGCTATACGAAGGCTTCGGTCTGCCGGCGGGCGAGGCCATGGCCTGCGGCGTGCCGGTGATCAGCACCACGGCCGGCGCGCTGGCGGAAGTGGTGGGCGACGCGGGGGTCCTGGTTCCGCCGGCCGACGCCCCGGCCCTGACCCGGGCCATCCTGGACCTACTGGATAACAGGGATAAGGCCGCCGGGATAGGCCGGGCCGGTTACCGGCGGGTTCACCGGCACTTCACCTGGCGTAAGGCCGCGGAAAAGACCGTGGACACGTACCGGGAAACCATTCGTGCTCACCGTAGATTTCAGCCGGCTTGAGCTAAAACCCGGCTTCAGGATTCTCGACGTGGGTTGCGGTTCGGGCCGGCACCTGGGCGAAGCGGCCCGGTACAAGGACGTGCTGGCGGTGGGGTCGGACCTCTCCCCCGCTGACCTGGCCCAGGCCCGGGCCCGGTTGAACTTCCATGAAAAAACCGGCGCCACCGGCGGCGGACCCTGGGAAACCCTGGCCGCGGACGCCACTCGCCTGCCCTTTCAGGACCAAAGCTTTGACCTGGTCATCTGCTGCGAGGTGCTGGAACACATCCCGGACCACGAACGGGCGGTCCGGGAACTGGCCAGAGTCCTGAAGCCGGGCCGGGATTTAGTGGTCAGCGTCCCGCGCTATCTTCCGGAAAGGGTCTGCTGGGCCTTGTCCGACGATTACCATAAGGCCAACGGCGGCCATATCCGGATTTATCGGACCGCAAAGCTGACGGCCCTGCTGGAATCGGCCGGCGTCAAGGTCTGGAACGTTCACTACGCCCACGGCCTGCACACACCCTATTGGTGGCTCAAATGCCTGCTTGGACCCTCCCGCCCCAACCTTAAGCTCGTCACCCTTTATCATGATCTGCTGGTCTGGGATATGATGAAGCGCCCGCCCCTGACCCGAACCTTGGAGAAACTCTTGAACCCCCTCCTGGGCAAGAGCCTGGTCGTCTATTTGAAAAAACCGGCGGCTTAAAGAATTTTCCGATCCAATCGGCTTGAATTCTTGTGGTGATTTTTTATCCCGGCTGGTCAGGCCCAACCGGTGACCGGTCATTTCCGGGTCAGCCAGGCCTCGCGCCTGAGTACGCCCAAGGACTTGGTGCGGGGCAGTTCCCTGAACATCCCTGAAGCCAGGGCCAGCTTGTATACCTCGAAAGGGGCCTGGCCTCCCTGGGAAGGGTCTTCGAAGAGGTCGTGGATCAAAAGAAAGCCGCCCGGTTTCAAGTGCCCGGCCCAGGAGCAGTAATCGGTGTAGGCCGTCTCGAAGGCGTGGCCGCCGTCGATGAAGACCAGGGCCAGGGGAGTGGCCCATTGCCGCGCGACCAGCAGGGATGAAGCCACCAGAGGCACCACCGTGTCTTCCAGTCCGGCCAGTTTCAGAGTGCGGCGGAAATGGCGGAAGGTGTCCAGACCTCCGCTTTCGGGATCGAAGAGTTCCGGGTCATAGTACTCCTGGCCGGGCTGCTGTTCTTCGGACCCGCGATGATGATCAATGGAGAACAGCACCGCCTGGTTGACCCGACAGGCCGCCCCCAGGTACAGGGCCGATTTGCCGCAGTAGCTGCCTATCTCGAGGCAGGGGCCCATCCGGGAAGCCTCGAGGGCCACTTCAAACAAGCGCCGGCCTTCGTCCTCATCCATGAATCCCTTGACCCGGGCCAGCAACTCTAGCCCCGGATCAAGCCGGGACGGCCGCGGGTCGGACCGTTTGGATCGGGATTTCTCCTGAGGCGCCCCGGCTTTCACAAGTAGTCCACCCAGGCCCAACGGGTCAACCCGTCCTCCCGCGACCGGCGCAGGCTCTTTCGGACGCGGGCGTACTCGAGGGCGGCGGCCACCTCGGTCTCGTTCCGGCCGGCGGCCCGGGCCACCCGGCCGGCCAGGGTCTCGATATCTTGCTCTTCCGAAGTTCCTCCGTCGTCGGGCCAGAAGCCGTGGGCCTCGACCACCTCGTCCATCAACAGGTCGTAGGTCAGGACCGTCCTCTCGAGGTTGACCAGGATCGAGGCCTCCTCGTCGGCGGCCTCGCCCGTCTTCATCTTTTCCTTGATATGGCCGAGGTATTCATCAAACTGACGTTCCCACTTCATGGCCACCTCGTCCAGCATGGCCTTCCTGGCCGAGGCGGTCTCGACAATGGCCCGGTTGGCGTGATACTGGCGCCAGTCGTGGGTGAGTATCTTGATCCCGTAACGTTCGCTCTCCTCGCGGACCTTGGTGCCGGGGAAAGGCGCCAGCAGGTGGTAGCCGTGGGACACGCCCAGGTCGTTGAGCTTCTGACCAAAGGCTACGGTCTCCTGGACCGTCTCGGGCGTCTCGCCCGGAAGCCCCAAAATGAAGGAAGCCATCGGCGTGACGCCGGCGTCGTTGCACATCTGGACCGCGGCGATCACCCCGTCCAGGGTGATGCCTTTCTCGACGGTCTTGAGTATTTCCGCGTTGCCGCTCTCCACGCCGAAGCTGACCGCGCCGCAGCCGGCTTCCTTCATATGGGCCAGGACTTCCCGCGAGACCGTGTCCACCCGGGCAAAGGAGGTCCATTTGACCTTCAGGCCGCGCCGGAGTATTTCGTCGCAGACGGCGTGGCAGTGCTTTTTATTGGCCGTGAACAGGTCGTCCACTATGTTTATTTGAGGAAAATCACGGGCGGCCAGGGTTTCCATCTCGTCCACGACCTTGACCGGGTCCCGGTACCTGACCTTGGCCCCGACCATCCTGCGGCCCACGCAGAAAATGCACTTGAAGGGACAGCCGCGGCTGGTGGTCATGCTGATGGCCAGGCCCAGGGTCCGGTAACGGCCCAGAGGCAGTAGATGCCGGGCCGGCATGGGTATCCGGTTCACGTCCAGGCCCGGTTCGCGGGGGCCGGTGAAGACCGGTTCATTGTTCCGGCGGAAGACCAGCCCGGTTATCTCTTCGAAGCCTTTGTTTTTTTCCACGGCCCGGGCCAGTCGGACCACGGCCTCTTCACCTTCACCCAAGACGATGAAGTCCAGGTTCGGATTGAGCAGCATGGTCTCTTCGGCGCAGAAAGTCACGTGGGGACCGCCCATGACCGTTTTCAGGCCGGGGTCCAGGGCCTTGGCGTCGGCCAGGATGGAAGCGGCGTGGTCATAAGTCATGGTCACGGCCGTGGCGCCGACGAGGTGGGGCTGGAACTCGTCGAGAACCGCTTCCAGCCTTTGCGGGCTGTACTTGTACATGACCAGGTCCAGGACCCTGACCTCGATGCCGGCCTGTTCCAGGGCGCCGGCCAGGTAGGCCAGCCCCAAGGGCGGCGACGGGCATTCGGAGATGGGATAAAAGGGATTGACCAGCAGGAAGCGCATGACCTTTGTCCCAGCCGAGGGAGATTTTGCCGAGAGCCTATTTTAGAAGGCGTTGGCCGGTCAAGTACTTATTGATGCGGCCGGCGAAAGCAGTTGCCAAGCCAGTCCGGGGTTGATATGTACAGGCCATGAGTTATCTGCCGATCAACGTTGATCTAACCGGCCGGACCTGCCTGGTGGTGGGTGGCGGAGAAGTGGGACGGCGCAAAGTGGAAAGCCTCTTGGCCTGTGGCGCCGCGGTGACCCTGGTCAGCCGCGATCTGACCCCGGACCTGGACCGGCTGGTGGCTGAAGGACAAGTGGAGCGCCTGGGCGCCGAGTTCGAGTCGAGTCATCTGAACGGAGCGGCCCTGGTCTTCGCCGCCACCGACGACCCCGGCCTCAACGCCCGGGTCAGCGCCGAAGCCAGAAGCCGCGGCCTTTGGGTCAACGTGGCCGACCAGCCGAACCTGTGCACTTTCATCGTCCCGGCCTCGGTCCGGCGCGGGAACCTGACGATAAGCGTCTCCACCGCCGGCCGGAGCCCGGCCCTGGCGGCCCGGATCAGGGCCAGGATCGAGAACGAGTTCGGCGAAGAATACGGCCGGTTTCTGGAAATCCTGGGCCGGTTGAGACCCATGATAAAAGCCGCGGGTCGCTCCTCGGATGAGAACAAAATAGTCTTTCAACGCCTGGTGGACTCGGGCCTTCCGGCCGCCCTGGCCGGCGGCGATCTCGACCAGACCGAGGCCGTTCTCGCGGAGATCGTGGGGCCGGAAATGGCTAAAGCCGCCCTCGTCTCCGGCCCGTCGCCGGAAAAAGAATAATGGCCTCCCTGTTTCAATTCCCGGCCCTAGTGGCTTACCTTCTAAGCACGGCCGGATTTCTGGTCTTTATCGTCCGGCGGAACAAGACCGCGGCCGCGGGCGCCACCTGGCTCATGGCCGCCGGTTTCGGCCTGCAGACCGCGGCCCTGGCCTTCCAGACCTCGAGCCTGGGCCAGATTCCGGTCCTGACCCTGCCGCAAGCCTTAGGTTTTTCAGGTTGGGCCCTGACCGGAGGCTGTCTCCTCTTATTCTGGAAATTCAGACTGCCTGTTCTGGGCGCCTTCGCTTCTCCCTTGGCCACGGCCCTGGTTCTGATAGGTTCGGCGCAAAAAGAGACCTTGGCCGGGGTCACCCCGACTTTCCAAAGCCTGTGGCTGACCTTGCACCTGGGCTCCATTTTCAGCGGTTACGCCTTCTTCGGTCTGGCTTTCCTCGCCGGCGTGATGTATCTGCTCCAGGAAAGGCAGATCAAGGCCAAGCGGACGGGCGCCCTCTATCACCGTTTGCCGTCCCTTAACGTGCTGGATGCCCTTAACTATTATTGTCTCACCATCGGCTTTCCCTTGATGACCCTGGGGCTGATCACGGGCGCGGCCCTGGCCCAACTGGCCCTGGGCGCCTACTGGCGCTGGGACCCCAAGGAAGTCTGGTCCCTGGTGGTCTGGCTGCTCTACGCCGTCCTGCTTCACCAGCGTTTGACCGTGGGCTGGCGCGGCCGGCGGGCGGCCATAATGGCCATCGTCGGCTTCACCATGCTTTGTTTCACTTTCCTGGGGGTGAGTGTCCTCTTTTCAGGATATCACACTTTCGAGAGTCTGAAGAACCTGCGATCCCCATGAGCATCCTCTTGGTCGGCCTGAATCACCTGACCGCGCCGGTGGCAATAAGAGAGAAACTGGCCCTGGATTCGTGCGGCCTCGAGGCCTCATACCGGGATATCAAGAAGCCATCCTTGAGAGAGAGTTTCCTACTCTCCACCTGCAACCGGGTGGAAGTGCTGGCCGTCTCGGATTCTCCGCCGCAAGCGATCCAGGATATCGAGGATTTCCTGGCCTCCCGGCACGGCCTGGCCCGCCGGGACTTCGAAGATCATCTTTATGTCTACGAAGGCGCCGACGCCGTCCGCCACCTCTTCCGAGTAGCCTCCAGCCTGGACTCGATGGTAATGGGCGAACCCCAGATACTGGGCCAGCTCAAGGAGGCCTTCCGGCAGGCCGTCAACCAGCGGGCCACGGGGGCCGTTTTGAACAAACTGCTGCATAAAAGCTTCTCCGTGGCCAAGCGGGTGAGAACCGAAACCGGGATAGCCAGCCACGCCGTGTCCATCAGCTACGCGGCCGTCGAACTGGCCCGCAAGATATTCGGACGGCTCGACGATAAAAAGGTTCTGCTCGTCGGCGCCGGTGAGATGGCCGAGTTGGCCGCGGAGCACATCTTGAGTCACGGCGCGGCCGGTATCGTCGTGGCCAACCGGACCCTGGAAAGGGCGGTCAAGCTGGCCCAGCGTTTTCAGGGCCGGGCCGCGGTCCTCGAGGAACTGCCGGCCCTGCTGATTGAAACGGACATAGTGATCGCTTCCACCGGAGCGCCCGAGGTAGTGGTCCCGGCGGCCATGGTCAAGTCCGTACTGAGGCCCCGCCGGCATCGGCCGCTCTTTTTCGTGGATATAGCCGTCCCCCGCGACGTGGACCCGGACGTGAACCGCCTGGAAAACGTGTACCTGTATGACATTGACGATCTTAAGACCGTGGTCGAAGAGAACCGGGAGGCCCGCCAGGAGGAAGCGTTCCGGGCGGAAAGGATAGTGGCCGAGGAGACGATTTCGTTTCAGGCCTGGCTGGAGACCTTGGATACTTTTCCGACCATCGTGGCCTTGAGGAACAAGGCGGAGGAGCTGCGGCGGATGGAACTCAAAAGGACCTTAAGCCGTCTCGGGACAATGACCCCCGAGCAGAGGGAAGCCCTGGAAGTCATGACCCGGGCCCTCACCCAGAAGTTGATCCACGATCCGATCCTCTTTATAAAGAGCGCCGGACGGCACGGCCAGAAGGATTTCAATTTGGACCTGGCCCGGCGGGTTCTGGGCCTGGACAGGCCGACGAGCCGCGGCCAAGGTCCGGCGGATGAGGAAACCAACGGCCCGGCCGGCGAAGATTCTTGAAACAATAAAGGTTCAGGTACCAGGAACATAACATGCCCCCAATCAGGAAAAAAAGGCGGGTCCGCACGGCCATTGTCGGCACAGGCGTCGGCTTGCCCAAAAGAGTTCTGACCAACTTCGATCTGGAAAAGATGGTAAACACCAGCGACGCCTGGATCGTCCAACGCACCGGCATTCGGGAGCGGCGTATCGCCGCCGAAGGGGAATCCACCATTGATTTCGCCCTGGCGGCCAGCCGGCAGGCCCTGGCTGAAGCCCGGGTGCCGGCCGAGGAGATTGACTTGATCATAGTCGGCACCCAGACGCCGGACATGGTGCTGCCGTCCACAGCCTGCCTGCTGCAAGCCCGCTTGGAAGCGGTCAACGCCCGCCCCTTCGACCTCAAGGCCGGCTGCACCGGCTGGCTCTACAGCCTGGTGGTGGCCGACCAGTTCATAAAGAATAACCCGAGCTTGAAGGCCCTGGTAGTAGGCGCGGAGCTTTTATCGCGGAGTTTGGACTGGGAGGATCGGACCACCTGCGTCCTTTTCGGCGACGCCGCCGGGGCCACGGTCGTCACCGGCAGACGGGACGGCCGGGGCCTCATCTCCACCTGTCTGGGCGGCGACGGTTCCCAGTGGCGGGCTCTGACCATGATCGGCGGCGGGACCATGCACCCGCCCAGCCACGAGATGGTGGACAAGAAATTGTACGCGGCCCGCATGGAAGGCAACAAGGTCTTCAAACTGGCCGTGCCGGTCATGGAGGAGATGGCCTGGATGGTCCTGACCGAGGGCGGGTATCGGCCCGAGGAGGTGGACCTTTTCATCCCCCATCAGGCCAACATCCGCATAATGGAGTCCGTGGCCGAACGTCTGGGCATTCCCATGGACAAGGTCGTGGTCAACGTGGACAAGTACGGCAACACCAGCACGGCCAGCATCCCGGTGGCCCTGGCCGAATCCAGCCGCGAGGGCCGGCTTAAAAAGGACGACTTGGTCCTTATAGTATCCTTCGGCGGGGGATTTACCTGGGGGGGAGCGCTGCTGCGGTGGTAGGCGAAGAAACGTAAACCCCCATGGGTCTGAACTCATGAGGGTTTATTGGGGCTGGTGGATATTAATAAAACCAATAATGACGGACTTGTAAAAAGTCCGTCATCAGGCCGAGGGCGATTAAGCCCCGGCCTGGGGTGAGGGTGGAACCACTTGAATTTACTTCAAGTGGCGGGAGAGGGACAGCCCTCTCCCGCCGAGTAAAAA
>JBFMAW010000029.1:0-76511 GCA_040755515.1 Thermodesulfobacteriota bacterium
GAAAACCGACTTTTTACTCGGCGGGAGAGGGCTGTCCCTCTCCCGCCACTTGAAGTAAATTCAAGTGGTTCCACCCTCACCCCAGGCCGGGGCTTAATCGCCCTCGGCCTGATGACGGACTTTTTACAAGTCCGTCAAGGTTAAGGGGGCTTCGGGATAGCGTACGTGGACCTAGATTAACACGCCTTATTATGGACCGATAATGGGTGTTTTGGGCAGCCCGAAAAGCAAAGCACCATCAATCATCGAAAATAATGGTCGGGGCGAGAGGATTCGAACCTCCGACCTCCTGCTCCCAAAGCAGGCGCGCTGACCAGGCTGCGCAACGCCCCGATAACAGGCAGGAAGGATTTTTGGCCCAGGTCTGGGGCAAATCCGGCGGTATGAAATCACGGCCGCTCAGGGGTGTCAACGTTTTTCCTTGATTATTCAAAAAGCCTCTCCGGCCTCGATCGCCGCGATCAGATCAACATGTTTCGGGCCACGATCAAGCGTTGAATTTGATTCGAGCCGTCAAAAATCTGGATGGCCTTGGCGTCCCGCATCAGGCGCTCCACCACCGATCCTTTACGGACGCCCAGGGCGCCGTGAATCTGAACCGCCTGCTCGGTGATCTCCATGGCCGTGTCCGAGGCCAGGCATTTCGAGGCGGAGACCAGGGTTTCGATTTCCTTGGCCGTGCCAAGGCCGTGATCCAACATATAGGTTGTCCTTCTGATCAAGGACCGGACGGCTTCGGTTTTTATTTTCATGTCGGCCAGCATGAACTGGACGGCCTGTTGATGGGCCAGGAAGCCGCCGAACTGGATGCGGGTCTTGGAGTAAGCCAAGGCCTCGACCAGGGCCCCTTCGGCTATTCCCAGGGCCATCGAGGCCGCTCCCCAAGCCCGCATATCGTTGCACCCCTCGGTTAAAATCCGCCAGCCCTGTCCTTCACCCCAGAGCAGGTTGCTTTTGGGAACGCGGGCGTCGGAGAAGCTGATCTCAGCGGTAATCGAACCCCGTAGATCCATCTTGAGTTCCTTGGAACCGATGTGGAGTCCGGGTGTGTCTTTCTCGACGACGAGAGCGGAGACGCCTTTGGCCCTCTTGCCCGGTCCGGTGCGAACAAACACCAGATAATAGTCGGCCAGGCCGCCTAAGGTTATCCAGGCCTTGACGCCGTTCAGGACATAATGGTCGCTTTGGGCTTCGGCTCTTGTTTGCAGGCTGCCGGCATCCGAGCCAAAGGATGGTTCGCTCAAACAAAACGCGGCCAGCCTGTCCCCGGAGGCAAAGTCCGAGCCGAAACGCCGGACCTGTTCCGCGGTGCCGGTCCTCATTATGGTCCGGATCACGGCCTGGGCCGGGTTCTATATCTGTATGATTATTCCCGGGCGGAGTTGTCCGCTTGGGCTGAACGTCTTGAACCTTATCTCGCCGGCCGGACGCTCTATGCCTTTTTCAACAATGATTACGGGGGTCACGCCATTGAAAACGCTCGACTCTTCCGCCGGCTCTTGACCGGAGCCTGACCCCGGTCGAAAGAGGGCCGGTTCAAGCTTCGAAGTAATCCCGCATTTCCAACGGTACCTGGTCCCTGTCCACTTGAAAAAGTTCGATCAAGATATCGTCCGGAGCGGGGACCATGATGTATTTCCAGAATCCGAGATCGGTGATGCCTTTCTTCAACGCTAGGCCGGCGGCCTTGAGTTTGGTCACCAGCGTTTCCAGGTCATCGGTCTGGATTCCGAAATGATGGATGTTGCCCCGGACCGGATTCTTCGGCGCCTGGTCATAAAGATGCAGGCGGCCTGAACCGATACGGATGAACACGTTCCTGGCGCCGGCCAGTTCCAGGTCCAGGATGACCTTGCCGCCGAAGAGTTCTTGGTAGAACCTGAGGCTGGCCTCGATATCCGAGGCGAAAATGTGCACGTGGTGCAGGTGGCAACGGCAGGACATCGTTCTCCTCCTGTTTTTGCTCCGGTTTTTCCGGGAGAAAGCGCCCGGACATGATCATATGGCGGAGCGAGGTTATCCCGCCTTTTTTATCGAGGCCAGGTAGGCCTTGATACCGTCCAGCAGGCCATCGGCGAAAAGGTCCAGGTATTGTTTGTTCCGGAGGCGGCTTTCTTCAGCCTGGTTGCTGATGAAGCCCACCTCGACCAGCAGGGAAGGCATATTGGCGCCGATAAGCACGTAGAAGGGCGCCTGTTTTACCCCCAGGTCATGAATCTTGTATTTTCGGCCCAGGCGGACTATCAGGGCGCGGTGAACCTTGGCCCCCAGGTTCGCCGATTCGGCGATCTTGGAGTTGAGCATCAGGTCCCGGAGTATTTTCTGCAGGTCGCTCATGTTCTTGGACGTGGAGGCATTTTCGCGTTCGGCCACGCGCATGGCTTCTTTATCCGTGGTGATGTTCAGGAAATAAGTTTCTATCCCGTTCACTTTGGCGCTGGGGTGAGCATTGGCGTGGAGGGAGATGAACAGGTCCGCGCCGTGGGTGTTGGCCAGGGCCGTCCGTTCCTCGAGGGGGAGGAAGACGTCCTTGTCCCTGGTCAGCACGACCGTCAAGCCCAACTGTTCCCTCAGTTTGGCGGCCAGCAGTTGGGCCAAGGCCAGGGTGAGGTCCTTTTCCCTGAGTCCGGTGACGCCGGTGGCCCCGTGGTCCTTGCCGCCGTGTCCGGCATCGAGGACGATTTTGCGCACGCCCAGGCCAAGCTGCCGGGCCAGGGAGGTCTGGGTTGTCGGATCGGTCTGGGCCGGACCGCGAGGAATCTGCTTCCGTTTGAGCGCGGCGGACCTGAGGTCTTCCAGCGGAGGAGTCGGTTCCGGACGGGTTGGACCGCCTGGTTTGATCTTGGTCTCGGGTTTAACTTCCTTCGGTTCCGGTTTGACCTCGTGTTTGGGGTCCTTGGCGTCTTTCTTTTCCGATTTGGCTTCCGATTTAACTTCGACCCGGGGCTTGCTCTTAGGGTCGGTTTTGGGTTCGGGGGCCGGGTCGCTTTTGGCTTCGGCCGGCTTCTCCGGCCCGGGCCGCGGTTCGGCCTTGGGATCAGGCGGCGCTGGTTGTCCGGGCGAGGCCGGTTCTTCATCCTGGCCGGTGACGTCTATCAGAATCCGGAAGGGATTGGCGATGGAGAATATACGGTAGTTTTTAATGTGCTGGATGTCCAGGACCACCCGCACCGTCTCCGGGTCGTATTGGGCCAGGCGGGCCCGTTTGACCAGTCCGTCGGCGATTATCAGTTCATCCTTCAGGCTCGGCGCGATCCGGGCGTCTTTGAGGTCCAGATAGAGGCGGAGAGGCTGATTGTGTTCAGGATCGGGACGCAAAATGTGATCCTTGAAGCCCACCTCTCGATCCAGGTCCACGGCCACCCGGCTGTAGTTGGGATTCTGCCAGTGGCGCAGGCCGGTGACCAAGGCTTTCTGGCCCGGCGCCGTCCGGGCCGCGTCCGCCTTGGTCTGATCGGGCGGGGCGGTTTCGCTTCGGTCCAGCGGCGGACTCTGTCCGGTGGCCCGGGATATCTCGGCCATGAGCTGGCGGGCCTCGGCCACTTCCGCCTTGTTGTGCGGATGGTTCAGTTCGACCTTCAGCAGTTCCACGTAGGCCCGTTCCGCGTCTTTCTTGTGCCGCCAGAGGGCTTCGCCCAAATTGAGTTGGGCCTGGGCCGCCAGAGGACTCTGGGGGTGGTTCTTGATCAGGCGGCGGTTGGTCTCGAGGGCGTTGTCCAGGTCTTCGTTGACGCGGGACAAGCGAAATAGGGCCAGATAAAGGTCGGCGGCTTTGGCCAGGGCCTTGTCGGCCAACCGACCCTGCGGGAATTCCCGGGCCACCCTTTCGAACCGTTTGACGACCTCGAGCCAGTTGTGGCGCAAAGACTTGGCCTTGGCGTCCCTTTCCAGATTCCGGCGGGCTGTCTCCGCATTTTGAAACAAGCCGTCTTCCGTGGCCGCGAAAATAGGCGCGGTCCAGATAAATAAGGCCGTTACGGCCAGGAGGAACATCGCCGGAAGGCGGAGCGAAGCCGGGAAAGCCCGTTTCATTGGGCCATCCTCTTAAGCAGGGCCAGCTTGTTCAAGGCCTCGAGGGGGGTTAGGAGGTCAACGTCCACCCGGCGCAGTTCCCGAACCAGTTCATGGTCCGATTCATCGAACAGGTTTAGCTGCGGCCGGTCAGGCTTGGGCGGCCGGCGGCGGTTCGGGCTGGCCGGGCTGGGGGTGTCAAGCGAACCGCTTTCCAGGCCGGCCAGGACCTCGGAAGCCCTGGTCAGAACTTCAGGCGGCAGGCCGGCCAGGCGGGCCACCGCCAGGCCATAACTCCGACTGGCGCCGCCCGGCGCCAGCTTGCGCAGGAAGATGATACGGCCTTCCCATTCTTTTACCGCCACGTTGTAGTTCTTGACGCGAGATTTGGTCCGGGCCAGGGTCACCAGTTCGTGATAATGGGTGGCGAAAAGGGTGCGGACGCCCTGACCGTGCAGGTCGTGCAGGTATTCGGCCACGGCCCAGGCGATCGAAAGCCCGTCGAAAGTGCTGGTGCCGCGGCCGATTTCGTCCAGTATGACCAGGCTCTTGGAATCGGCCTGGTTAAGTATCTGCGCGGTTTCGTTCATTTCCACCATGAAAGTGGAACGGCCGCGGGTCAGATCGTCCGAGGCGCCCACGCGGGTGAAGACGCGGCTGATCAGGCCCAGGCGAGCCCTTTCCGCCGGTACGAAACCGCCCATTTGCGACATGAGCGCAATCAGGGCCGTTTGGCGCAGGATGGTCGATTTCCCGGCCATGTTGGGTCCGGTGATGATGAGGACCTGATCGGTTTCGTTGTCCAACCTGACGTCGTTGGGCACGAAAGCTTCACCCTTGAGCGTTCTTTCTATCACCGGATGCCGGCCGCCCTCGATCTCGATGACGTCCTCGTTGGTCAATTGCGGCCGGACATAGTCATACCTGACTGCGGCCTCGGCCAGAGCGGCCAGGGAATCGATCTCGGCCAGAAGGTCGGCCGTTTCCCGGAGACGACCGGCCTGGGCGGCCACGGCCTGACGGAGAAGCTCGAAAAGGTCCTGCTCCAGGCGGATGCGCCGTTCGCCGGCGGTGAGGACTTTTTCTTCCTGTTCCTTGAGTTCGGGCGTGACGAATCTCTCCGCCCCGGCCAGGGTCTGTTTGCGCTGATAATCCGGAGGCGCCAGAGGCAGGTTGGGGTTGGTTATCTCGAGATAGTAGCCGAAGACCCGGTTGAAGCCGACCTTGAGGGAGGCTATGCCGGTTCTTTCTCGTTCGGCCTTTTCCAGACGGGCTATCCAGCCTTTGCCCTCGGTCATGATCTCGATCAGTTCATCCAACTCCGGATGGTAACCGCTCTTGAAAAGGCCGCCGTCCTTCAGGGCCAGGGGCGGGCTTTCGATCAAGGCCCGGTCAATCAATTCGGCCACGTCGGACAAGACGTCCAGTCCTCGAGCCAAATCCTGGATCAATCCGCCGGCCCTTTGACCCAATAGGTCCTTCAGGGCCGGAAGCTTAAGCAGGCTTTCCTTCAGCGAGGCCAGGTCCCGGGGGCCGGCCCGGTTGAGGCATATCCGGCCGCACAACCTTTCCAGGTCGTGCACTCCGGACAAAAGGCTTCTCAGGTCGGCCCTGGTCAGGCCGTCCAGAACCAGCCCTTCCACCGCTTCGTGTCTTTCCGCTATCTTGGTCCGGTCCAGGAGCGGAGCGGCCAGCCAGGACTTGAGTTTGCGCCCGCCCATGGCCGTAACGGTCAGGTCCAGGACGGCATGGAGCGTCCCTTCCCGCCCGCGGTCCCTGAGGTTGTGGAAGAGTTCGAGGTTGCGCTTGGTGGTTTCGTCCAGAACCAACTGGTCGCCGATCTGGTAAACCCGCAGGCGATCCACATGGGTCAGGTCCCGGCCCTGGGTCTCCTGGGCGTAAAGGAGGGCCGCGCCGGCCGCGGCCAGGCCCAGGGGTTTCTCCAGAACCCCGAAGCCGGTCAGGGCGTGCGGGCCGAACCTGTTGGCCAGGGCCTGTCTGGCCCGGGCCGGCTCGAACGCTTCCGGGTCAAAGGAGGTCAGGTAAAATCCGAGCCCGCCCAGCCATTCGGCCAGGCCGGTTTCATCTTCCCGGCCGACCAGGATTTCGGCCGGCGCCAGGCGGTTCAGCTCGATCGACAAGGCTTCCCGGTCAATGACTTGGGTCAGGAAGAACTCGCCGGTGGATACGTCCAGGCAGGCCAGGCCGTACCCAGCGGCGTCAGCGGCCGGGGCCGCCACGGCGGCCAGGTACCGCGATGTCTTCGGGTCTTCCAGTTCCGGCGACAGAACCATACCCGGCGTCACCACTCGCGTCACTTCCCGAGCCACCAGGCCCCTGGCCTGACGCGGGTCCTCGATCTGATCGCAGATCGCCACTTTCAGGCCGCGGCTGATCAGACGGTTGATGTAGGCGTCGGCGGCGTGGCAAGGCACGCCGCACATGGGTATGTCGCGGCCCTGGTGCCTGGAACGGGTAGTGAGGGCGATCTCCAATATCGGCGCGGCCTTTTCCGCGTCTTCGAAGAACATTTCATAGAAGTCGCCCATGCGGAAGAACAGAATGGCGTCGGCGTGCTTGGCCTTGTTGGCGAAGTACTGGTTGAGCATGGGCGTCAGGCCGGTCATGGCTCTAGGCGGCCGGTGACTGGTCGGTGGACGCAGCCTCGGGCCGGGCCGAAGCGGCTGGGCCCGTTTCCGTGGAAGGATAGACGACGATGCGGCGGCGTTTGAGGGCCATGGCGTCCCAGGTGTAGCAACTGGGGCAGCGCCAGATCAGCTCTCTGGATTCCAGGCCGCAGCGGGTGCATTGAAACACGGATTCCGGAACGGGCAGGTGATCCAGAAAATCGCGAAAGGCCCGCAAAGCCTCGGAGTCCAGCCCCAAGTCCAGGTAGATTCGCCCTATCTCCCGTCTGGCTTCCAGCAGACACGGCTCCATGTCCAGGGCCTGCTGGAGTCCCCTCAAGGCCTGGTCCGTCTTGCCCTGGTTGAGGAGCAACCGGGCCAGACTCAGCCTGGCCATCGGTTCTCGGGCCAGTTCGGCGCATTCGGCCAGAAAAGCCTCGACCAGATTCAGGTTCTTTTGGTCAGCCGCGGCTCTGAGCAGACGGTTCAAGGTCAGAAAAGCCATTTCCGGGGTCCGCTCCACCACTTTGCGCCAAGCGGCCAGGGCCTTCTTCAACCTGCCCTCGCGCCATTCCAGATCGCCCAGGTGCAGGTGGGCGTCCACGCAGGCCGGGTCCAGGTCCAAGGCTTTTTTGAAGTACTGACGGGCCAGGTCAGTCCGACCTTTTTCAACGTACTCCTTGGCGATCTCGACCTGGTAATGGGCCAAAACGTTGGCCTGTTTCCGGCCGGTCAACCGGGCCAGCTTCGTGGCCACCCGGCCGGCTTTTTCCCAGTCCCGGGTGGTTTCGTGGACTTCAATAAGCAGTTGGTGGGCTTCGACGTGGCCGGGGTCTTCCCGCAGAACCTCTTCAAAGATTTCCAGGGCCCGTTCGAAAAAACCGCCGCGGTGATAGTCCAGACCCAGGTCATACAAGGCCTGGCGGCGGACCTTGGCGTCGAGATTGGGTCGAACGATAATGCTTTGCCGGATGCGGATAGCCCGATCGATGTCCCCGTATCGGCGGAAGAGATTTCCCAGGGCCACGTAAGTCTCGACGGTCTCGGTGTCCACGCTGACCGCTTTGGTCAGTTCCTCGATGGCCCGGTCGTGTCGGTCCGACAGGATGTAGTTTATGCCTTTCATAAAGGCCGCGTTGGAGGCGACCCGGTCCATCTCTCGAGGGCCGGCGCCGCCGCCGGCGCGCGGACGGCGGCCAGTGGCCGCGGCTAAAATATAACCGATCAGCAGCCCGGCGAAGACCGCCACCAGGACCAGTTGGGCCACGGTCAGGGTGATTAAACCAAACAGGTTGATTGATTCACTCCACATGGTTTCAAGCGGACTGGGCGCCGTTGGGTCGGACGACGTCGCGTCCGCCGGTCGGGGTCGTCAGGGGCAGATTCCGGAGGGAATTGACTTCCTCCTCCAGACGGACCCGCTGCTGTTTGAGGGCATTGACCGTTTTCTTGAGCCGCCGGCGATCCGAGAAGCCCAGGGCATATGCGGCCAGAAATCCCAATCCGAAGCAGAGGAGGAGTATTAGGGCCGTCATCAGGGGCGGGGTCTGGACGGAAACCAGCAGCAGATCGAATCTGAATGTTTCGGCGTGGGTCAGAGCCTTGAGGTTCTGGACGATGAAGACGACCGCCAGGATGATCAGCAGACCCAGGCCGACGGCTTTGGCCGTTTTCATTTCTCGTCCTCCCGGGCCTGAAAAAAAGGAACCAGGCGGTCGAAGGTGGCTTCTATGTGTTCCGGCACGACGCGGACATCGGCCAGGACGGTCATGAAATTGGTGTCGCCGTTCCAGCGCGGGACCACGTGGAAATGCAGGTGGGACTCCACTCCCGCGCCAGCCGGCCGGCCCAGGTTCAAACCGACGTTGAAACCGTCCGGACGGGCCTGCCGCTGTATAATCTCGACGCAGTCCCTGATTCTGATCATCAGGTCGGTCATCTCTTCCGGAGACAGAGCCCCCAGGTCCGGGACGTGCCGGCGGGGCGCCACCAGTAGATGGTTGTTGTTGTAAGGGTAGCGGTTCATCATGACCATGGTGTGCCGGCCGGCGGACAGCACCAGTCTCTGTTTATCCGGTCCGGTGCGGCCCTCTCCCACGCAGAATATACAATCCCGGCTTTGGGCCTGCTTGTCTTCACCTAGAATATAAGTCATGCGCCAGGGTGCCCATAAGTTTTGCATCAAGCGCTCCTGATTCTACTTGAGATGGATTATCTCGCCTTCAATGGACTCGCCGGCATGTAACAGGCCGATGGTGCCGGTGGCGTCTCCGGCCGCCCCGGGGTTGAACCACAACTCCCGGCCCACCTTACGGTTCAGGGGTTGGTGGCTGTGGCCGAAGACCAGGCAATCCAGCCGGTCGAACTCCCGCCGGAGCGTTTCGGCCAGACCTCTGGGCGCGCCGAAGCCGTGCACCAGGCCGATGGTGAAAGGGCCGGCCTGGACCGTTCTTTTGGGCGGCAGGACCGAAGTCACCTCGCGGTGGTCCATGTTGCCGTGAACGGCTACCACCCGGCGGGACCGCAAATAGGTCCAGACTTCGCCGGTAACCATATCACCCGCGTGTAGGACAATTTCTGCGTCTCGAAAATACTCGTCCATGATCCGTCTTAAACCAGACGTGACCATCCGCAGGTGAGTGTCGGATATTACGCCTATTATCATGTCCAGCGGTCCGCTACCTGATCCACCGAAAGATATCCAATCATGTTAGCTGAAATTGCTTGATAAAACAAGACCTTTTTCTCGGGATCACCCATGAATCCGTCCAAGAAACCTCATTTCGCGGTCAGACCGCGCCTGCCGGTTTTCGTCGGCCGGGTTCCGGACTTGATCAAAGGAAGGGTTGGGAGTTTGGAGATTCACGGGCCGGGCAATTAGCCATCACCGTTCGTCTTCTTCCAGCAGGGTAGCCGGCAGGATGGAATCTTCCCCGAATTTGGAGGTTATCTTGTCCAGGGCTCTTTCCAAATCGCGGATTCGACCGGCGCCCATGGGCTTGTGTTCGAAAAGGTCCGCCTGGGGTTCATCCTCGTCCATGACCAGACCGGACAGGGATAGCCCCAGCAACCTGGCCGGCCGCCGGCCCAGGTCCGTCCTGGCCAGAAGCCGTAGCCCGGTCTCATACACCGCCCTGGCCTCGTCCGTCAGACGGGGCAGGGTTTCGGCGCGGGAAACCTGGGTGAAATCATCATATTTGACCTTCAGGGTCACCGTCCGGCTCCGGAAGCCATGTCTTCTCAGTCGGCGGCTGACGCGGATGGCCAACCATAAAAGCTCTCGGCGCACGGATTTTAGGTCCAGGATATCGGTCAGGAAGGTTTCTTCCGCGCCGATGGATTTAACTTCCCGTTCCGGCTCCACCTCCCGGTGGTCCTGGCCTTGAGCCAGCCAGCCTAGTTGCCGGCCGTGTTGGCCGAACTTGCGGCCGAGCAGGTCCGGCGGCATTCGCGACAGGTCGCCGATGGTCTCCACGCCCAAGAGGCTCAGGGCCTTCCGAGTGGCCCGACCCACGCCCCAGAGTTTTTGGATGGGCAGCGCGGCCAGAAACGCTGCCGCCTTTTCCGGAGGGACCACGGTCAAACCATCCGGCTTGTTCAGGTCCGAGGCTATCTTGGCCACCAGCTTGGACGGCCCTACGCCGGCGGAGACGGTCAACCCGATCTCGGTCCGAACCAGACGTCTTATCTCCTCGGCTATGACCGGCGCCGGCCCGAAAAGCCGTTCCGAGCCGGTTACGTCCAGAAAGGCTTCATCCAGAGACAGGGGCTCGACCAGGGGAGTAAAACGCCGGAATATCTCGAATATCCGGCTGGAGACCTCCTGATAGCGCTTCATCCGGGGCGGCAGAAACACGGCTTGAGGGCAAAGCCGCCGGGCGGCGACCATGGGTTGGGAGGAATGAATTCCGTATTTCCGGGCCTCGTATGAGGCGGCGGAAACCACGCCCCGGTGCGACGTCCCGCCCACGATGACCGGCCGTCCTTTTAGATCGGGATTGTCCAAGGCTTCCACCGAGGCGTAGAAAGCATCCATGTCCAGGTGGATGATGGTTCTTGGAAACGAGGCCATGTCCCTGAGCTAAGTTCCGCCGGCCGGCCGGGCTCAATAGGCCATCAGGTCGCGTTGGAAGCCGGACAAGGGGCCGTGAATTTTCCAAAGACGCAAGGTCAGGTCCCGCGCACCTCCAAAGAACAGGTTCAGGTCCTGACTGGCGCCGGACAACTCCGCCGGGGTCACCTTGAGCAACTCATGTCGGAGCTCGATGTCCCGGCTGGGAAGTCCGGGAAAGCTTTTCAACGGCCCTGGGGTCAGGACGACCAGGTCCACGGTGGTTTCTCCGGCGCCCAATCTGGTAATACGCAAGGGGTAGTAAAGAGTTTTACTGTCGAACCGGTACTGGATGGGTTCGAGGGTCTTGGTCTGGCTGTCCAAACTGATCACGTCAAAGACGAACCAGGTGAAGCCGTCGGCCAGGTACTCGGCCGCCACCGCTTTCAAGGGCTCCGGTATAACGGTCTGAGACGCACCTTGGAGCCGGAGATAGGATTCAACCCAGCTGATGAATTCCGCGGGTTTGAGAACCTGGAATACGCTCAGATCATGGGCGCCTATCCTTTCGTGAAAGGTCACCCTGGCCGCCTCCGGGCTCTCGCCCTGGCGGCCGCCGTTCTTTTTTCCGCCGTTGGAGGGTCTTTTCAGGCTTTTCAACTTCCGGTTGATCAGGGCGGTTATTTTCTCGAAGACTTCGTTTTCGGCCTGGCTCACCTTCGGTTCGGCCGGCAGGGGAAGTATCTCCAAAACCTTGGTGACGGCCGAGGCCTGGAGGTCGGTGGATAGTATCATTAACTCCTGGCGTCCGTCCCAGGCCAGGATGGCCCTTTGATTCGGTTCGAATATTTTAACCCCCGGGATGAAGGGGAGCGAGCCCCGGTCGGCCCGGGCCGGGGCGCAGAGAAGCAGGATCAAAAGGCCAGCCGCCGTCATGGTCTTTCTCATGGCCGCCCCCAGCATTCATGATGCCCGGCGTGATTCAAGGCGGAACTTGAGCGCCGGTCAATGCCTGTCTCAATTTTGACGCCGTAAGAAGGTAGCTGTCAAGTCGGTCCTGGCCGGGGAGGACTGGAACCCGGAGGGCAACCGTTATCCATCTTGCCTGGGGCCCATGGGAAAGGGTATATAAGCGGCATTATTTGGGGAGGATGACCTGATGCCGGACCTTTTCAGCCTGGAGAGTTTCGTGGCCCTTCTGACTTTAACCAGTTTGGAGATCGTACTGGGTATTGACAACATCGTCTTCATCTCCATTCTCACCGGCAAGCTCGACCCGGCCGTTCGGACCAAGGCGCGTCGCCTGGGGCTATTCCTGGCCATGTTCATGCGGATAGCCCTGCTGCTGGCCCTGAGCTGGATCATGCGCCTGACCGCGCCTCTTTTCAGCCTAGGGGGGTATGAAGTTTCCGGCCGGGACCTGATATTGATCCTGGGCGGACTCTTCCTGATAGCCAAGGCGACCTTCGAGGTGCATGAGAATATCGAAGGCCCCAGGAAACACGGGGCTGGACCGGCTTCCGCCGCTTCCTTCAGCCTGGCCCTGGTTCAGATCATGGCCCTGGACCTGGTCTTTTCCCTGGATTCGGTCATAACCGCCGTGGGCATGGCCAGGCGGATCGAAGTCATGATCACGGCCATAGTCCTGGCCGTGGGGGTGATGATGCTTTTCGCCGGCCTGGTGGGCGGCTTCATCGAACGCCATCCCTCGATCAAGATTCTGGCCCTGGCCTTCCTGCTGCTGATAGGGGTGATGCTGGTGGTCGAGGGCTTCGGAAAACACATTGATCGGGGATACATCTACTTCGCCATGGGATTTTCCCTGGGCGTGGAGGTATTGAACATGAGGGTCCGCCGGGCCGCGGTCGCGCCCCAGGTCCAGTGAAGCGGCTCGAGGCTACAGGACCACGGTCCGCTTTATACCCTTGATGACCTGTTCCGGTTCGTCCACCACTTGGAGTATGTCAATGTCTTCCTTGGCTATGTAGCCCCGCCCCAGTTGGGCCCCCTTTATCCAATCCAGCAGGCCCCGCCAATAGCCGGAGTCCATCAGGAAGACCGGGAAGGGCCTTAAACGCTTGGTCTGGATCAAAGTCACGGCCTCGAAGAGTTCATCCAGGGTGCCGAAACCACCGGGCATGATCACGTAAGCCACGGCGTATTTGACCAGCATGACCTTGCGGACGAAAAAATAGCGGAAATGCAGCCGGACGTTGGCGAAGTCGTTGGGTTTCTGCTCGTGGGGCAGTTCGATATTCAATCCGACGCTGAGGGCCCCGGCTTCGGCCGCGCCTTTGTTGGCCGCCTCCATGGTGCCGCCGCCGCCGCCGGAAATGACGGCAAAACCGTTCTGGCCCAGCCCGCGGGCCAGGGCCACGGTCTTCTGATAGACTTCTTCGTCGGGCTTGACCCTGGCCGAGCCGAATATGGTCACCGCCGGGCCGACCTTGCTCAGAATCTCGATGGCCTCCACGAATTCGGCCATTATCCTGAACACGCGCCATGATTCCTCGGCCTTCAGATCGTCAATCGGCCAGGTGTCTTCGAGACGTATTCTCCCCCCGGTGAAGCTCATGGTGGAGACTCCTCAATATTCAGGATAATCAGGCCGGACGGCTTGATCGAGTCCGGCGCCGGCCGTCGGACGTGATCGGGCGGAGGTGAATCAGGTCCGCCTTTCACCACCGCCAGGGGAATGGACGGGCGGGTCTGGTTTCCCCGGCTTCAAACTCGTCTTTTTATGCGGAAAATATCCTTGCCTTTGATCCGTTCCAGTTTGCCTTCCGCGATCATCTCGTCCAAAGTCGTCGCCAGGTGGGCTTCCATCTCGCTCGCCGTCATCACCAGCAGGGCGTCTTCCCTCATTTGGGACATCGTCAGGGTCTGGGCCGCGCGTCTGGAGAAACAGGATAGGATGAACCGCTTGAAAAAGTCAGGGCTTCTGGCCATCACCGGAGACCTCGATCTGAACAGGCTTTCTATCTGGCGCCGTCGGCCTGACGTTCATTGCTCATCGCCGGCCATATTATCCGGCCTTGGGCATGCAAGTCAAGAGTGGCCAGCATTAAGGGACGCCGGCCGGTTCATTGGGATGGCCGGCGCGTCAAGTGATGGGGAACCATGATATTTAAGAATTGTGGCCGCCGGCCAGGATGATATAATGGCCGGACCCGAGCGGGAAAGGGGGAGTTCCAAGTGGCCCTGTCAGGTTCTTTCTTTCCGCCGGGCGACAAGTCCATCAGTCACAGGCTGGCCTTGATCTCCCTGTTGGCCCAAGGCGAGTCGAAGGTGATCAACTTGTCGCCCTGTGAGGATGTCCGTTCCAGCCTAAAAGCGGTCCGGACCTTGGGCGGTACGGTCAAAGCCGAGGACGAGACTTATATACTGAAGGGCCTGGAGGGCGGCGTTGTCCCGGAGGCCGTTATAGATTGCGGCAATTCGGGCACGACGGCCAGAATGCTCATGGGCCTGCTGGCCGGTCGGGCTGGCTCGTACGTCCTGGATGGCGATGCCAGCCTCCGTAGCCGGCCCATGGAAAGGGCGGCCGAACTGTTGCGGCGCCTGGGCGCCACGATCACTACCACGGCCGGCGGCTGCCCGATCAAAATTAGAGGCGGACGATTGCAGGGCGGCCACCTGGACCTACCGGTGGCCAGCGCCCAACTCAAAAGCGCGGCCATACTGGCCGGGCTTCAAGCTTCAGGGGAGACCCGGGTCCGTGAACCGGCGCCGAGCCGTGACCATACCGAACGCCTGCTGGCCTTGATGGGCGCCGAAATAAAAGCCGAGGAAGGCCGGGTGACGGTCAGGTCTTCGGAACTGACCATGCCGGCGGAGTATTACGTCCCCGGCGACGCCTCGTCGGCCGCTTTTTTTCTTGGCGCCGCGGCCATTTCGCCCGGCAGCCAGGTCACGGCCGAGCGCATGCTGCTCAATCCCACGCGGGTCGGATTCCTGGCCGTGCTCAGGCGCATGGGCGTCCGCTTGACCGTGGAAATACAGGATCGCCGGCCCGAACCTTGGGGTCGGGTGACGGTTCATTATTCCCCGGAAATAACCGGCGTTCAGATCGAAGCCGAGGAAATCCCGACGCTAATAGATGAAGTGCCCATCCTGGCCCTGGTGGCCACCCAGGCCCAAGGTCTGACCGTCTTCAACGGCGTGGGGGAACTCAGAGTCAAGGAATCGGATCGCCTGACCGGCCTGGCCGTTCAGCTTGCTTCCTTGCAAGCCCGCATCTGGGCCGAATCGGACAAGCTGTTCGTTCAAGGGCCCACGGTCTTGAAAGGCGGCGAAAGCCTGGACGCCCTGGGAGACCACCGCCTGGCCATGACCCTGCGCCTGGCCATTCTTCTGGCCCGGGCCAAGACCAGACTCCTGACCGAGGAGTCGGTCCGGATATCCTATCCCGGCTTCCATGAGGAGTTGAAAAGGCTGTGGCGATAATTATTTTTGACATCAATTCCCGACGTTGCGAGGAGGAGAGCGGAAAATATTCAATGTTGACGCAGTTTCCGCTTGACATGAGTTTCGGAACGAAGTTATACTGCCTTTATTAATGTTGGAGTAGATGAGTGGCTGAAGCCTTCCAACAGAGCGGATTCGGGAAAATGACGGCGCGATTTAGCGGCGGCTTTTACTACTGGTTTTATTTTTACGTCCCGGTTCGCTCGTGGGAGGAGGACTAAGGCGATTAGATAAAAGCTGAAGCAATCCTTAAGGCCGCGGGCGAACCGGAGACGGAGCGCCCGCGGCCGTTTTTTTTAGGCCAGGGCGCAAACCCTGGCCTTGGTTTTTGAGGGAGGTTTTTGAACATGGAAGGCATGGCGGAAGCGGTCGTCATCGAAACCGACGTTGATCGGCCTGAGAGCGAAACGGCTGATCGCTTGGAATTCAACCAGGGGTCTGAAGCGGCGGAGTGGGACCGATCTTACTCCGGCGGCGCGGGCAAGGCCGAAGGCGTTTCAGCTTTTCCGGTGAAAAGCAACGTTTTCGTTATCGGCTTCATGGGGTCGGGCAAGAGCACCGTGGGCCGACTTCTGGCCAGGAAGCTCAACCGCCGATTTATAGAGATGGACGAACTCCTGGAAGAGGAGTTCAAGAGACCCATCGTCGAGGTGTTTGATCTTCTGGGCGAGGAAGTCTTCCGCCGGGCCGAGACGGAACTGTTGAAGAAGCTTTCCCGCGAGGAAAGACTGGTGATAGCCACGGGCGGCGGCGCGCCGGTAAGGTTGGAAAACCGCGTCTTGATGCGGAAGTCGGGACAAGTGATCTACCTGGAGACCGCCTTCGATACCTGTCGGGTCAGAGTCGAGAATTCGGGTCGGGACGACCGTCCCAAGTTCCGGGACGTGGAAAAAGCCAGGCTGCTCCTGGAGCAGCGCCGGCCGATTTACGCCGATTCCGATTTCACGGTTACGACCGATGGCCGAAGGCCCGAGGATGTGGCCGAGGCGGCGACGGCCTGCATTATTCCCGATAAGAACCTGCCGGTGAGTTTCGACGGCCATGACTTGAACCTGACCCTGACCATGAACGGACCCCTGGTTTTGGCCCGTCTGGCCGCCGGCCGGCGCGTGGCCCTGCTGACTGACCGCCGCGTCGCGGCCCTTCATCTGGATAGATATCACCGGGTCCTGAAGGACCCGCTGGTCCTGACCTTTCCCGGCGGGGAAAAACTTAAGACCATACATTATGCCCGGAAAGTCTGGAAGTTCCTTCTGGAAAACCGTTTCAACCGCGACGATCTGTTCGTGGCCTTGGGCGGCGGCGCGGTAACCGACCTGGGGGCCTTTGCCGCCTCGACCTACAAGAGAGGCATGAACCTGGTCCTGGTTTCGACTTCCCTGCTGGGCTGCGTGGATGCGGCCATAGGCGGCAAGGCCGCGGTGAATCTGGGTCTGGCCAAGAACATGGTCGGTTGCTTCACCCTGCCGGAGGGGGTGATTCTGGACGCGGCCGCCTTGCAGACCCTTGATCAACCTCAAGTGAGGGAGGGTTTGATCGAAGCCTATAAGACCGGTCTGGTGGCTTCGCCGGCCCTGGCCGACCTGGTGGAGAGCCAATGGCCGGCCCTCCTGGCCAACGACGGACCTTTACTGGCCCAGGTCGCGGCTTTGTCGGCCCGGGCCAAGGCGGCCATAGTCTCGAGCGATTTCCAGGAAAAGGGCCGGCGGGTCGTTTTGAACCTGGGCCATACTTTCGGCAACGCGGTCGAGGGCTGGCACCGGTTCAAGATCAGCCACGGCCGGGCCGTGGGACTGGGGCTCATGGTCAGCACCAGGCTTTCGCAGCACCGGGGATTACTGGCTCCACCCCAAGCCGAGCGGATCATCTCGACGGTGGGACGGCTGATGCCCAAAGCGGCGCCCACCCCGCCGCTCCATCAGGCCTGGGAAATGATGCAGGACGATAAGAAGGTCAAGGGCGGCCGGATGCTCTTTGTCCTGCCGGCCGGTCGGGGCCGCATGGTCATTGCCGACGACGTGACCCGGGATGAATTGTTTCGCTCTCTCGAGAGCTTGTAAAAGGATTACCGATGGGCAGCGTCTTCGGCCGCTATTTCCAGGTGACCACCTTCGGCGAATCGCACGGTCCGGCGGTGGGCGTCGTGGTGGACGGCCTTCCGGCGGGGCTGGAACTTGACCCGGCCATGATCCAGCATGATCTGGACCGCCGGCGGCCCGGTGCTTCAAAGTTCGTTTCCGCCAGAAAAGAACCCGACCGGGTCGAAATCTTGTCCGGTTTAGTGGAGAACCGGACCTCGGGCGGACCGGTGACCTTGCTGATCCGCAACCTCGATGTCCGTTCCCGGGACTATGATCAAATCAAGGACGTCTTTCGACCCGGACACGCCGATTTCACCTATTTTCAGAAGTACGGCCTCAGACCCCAACCGGGCGGCGGCCGAGCCTCGGGCCGGGAGACGGTGGGCCGGGTGGCGGCCGGCGCCCTGGCCAGGGCGTTGATCCGGACTCGGGGCATGAGCGTGGCCGCGTACACCGTGGCCGTGGCCGGTCTTCAGGCCGGGCGGGTGGACCTGGATTTCGCCCGGGCGCATCCCTTGCGTTTCGCCGATCCTGACTTGGCCGTCGAGGCGGAAGGTCTGGTCCTGGCCGCCAGGAAAGAAGGCGACTCGGTGGGCGGGATCGTGGAAGTTGTGGCCTGGGGCGTACCGGCCGGTCTGGGCGCCCCTGTCTTTTACAAACTGGACGCGGTCCTGGGCATGGCCTTGCTGTCCATAGGCGGCGTAAAAGGCCTCGAGTTCGGCGAAGGCTTCAGGCTGGCCGAGAAGCGGGGCTCGGAAGCCAACGACCAGATGACGGCCCAGGGCTTCTTGTCCAACCGGGCCGGCGGCGTGCTGGGCGGGATTTCCACGGGCCAGCCGATCGTCATCCGGCTGGCGGTCAAGCCGACTCCTTCCATTGCCCGGCCCCAGCAAACGCTGGACGTGGAGGGCCGGGAAAGAACCATCGTGATCGAGGGCCGGCACGATCCTTGTCTCTGTCCCCGGATTGTACCCGTGGCCGAGGCCATGACCGCCCTGACCCTGGCCGATGCCTTTCTGGAGCAGCGTGCCAGGACGGGAGAAACGGCTCGAGGAGCGGCGGCGGGGACACTTGTCCGCTCGGCGAGTGGAACAACGGTATGACTAGATTTTATTACGGTTTCTATTTCTGGTGGTACTTTGGCGTCCCGGTTGGCTCGCGGGCGCTGGAGGGCAAAGGCGACACCTGAAAGTCGTAGCAATCCTCAAGGCCGCGGGCGAACCGGAGAGGGGCGCTCGCGGCCTTTTAGCCGTCAGGTCGAGGGCGCCGGCCCCGGCCTTGGTAAAAAGAGGGAGGGTCAAGAAATGGAAGGAATGATGGAAAGTCAGGCTGGTAAAGCGGCTGAACCAATGATCGGAGTCGGCGGAGTGAAGACGCCGCCCTACCGCCTGGCCGCGCGTTTGGCCAAGCCCGCCGGCACCGTAATCGGGATCGATCAGGTCGAAATAGGTGGCCGGGGTTTTGTGGTCATGGCTGGACCATGTTCGGTCGAAAACCGGGAACAGCTTATGGACACGGCTTGGGCGGTCAAGGGCGCCGGCGCCTCCATCCTCAGAGGCGGAGCGTTCAAGCCACGGACTTCGCCTTACAGCTTCCAAGGTTTAGCCGAAGAGGGGCTGAGGCTGTTGCGCCAGACCTCCCTTTCCACCGGACTGCCGGTGGTGACCGAGGTCATGGACTCCGGGGATGTAAGTCTGGTGGAAGAATACGCCGATGTCCTCCAGGTCGGTTCACGCAGTTGCCAGAACTTCCCCTTGCTCAAAAGGCTGGGCCGGGCTCGAAAACCGGTGCTCCTCAAGCGAGGCCTGATGAACACCCTCGAGGAGTTTCTGCTGTCCGCCGAATATATTTTAGCCGCGGGCAACAGTCAGGTGATATTATGCGAGCGCGGCATACGCACTTTCGAATCGGCGACCCGGAACACCCTGGACTTGAGCGCCGTACCGGTCCTGAAGGAACGGACTCATCTGCCGGTCATCGTGGACCCGAGCCACGCCACCGGCAACGCCAGGTACGTCCGTCCCCTGGGTCTGGCCGCCCTGGCCGTAGGCGCGGACGGCCTCATGGTTGAAGTTCACATCCGGCCGGAGGAAGCCTGGTGCGACGGCGAGCAGTCGCTCAAACCAGAGGTTTTCCAGGACTTGATGGATGGTTTGAGGAAAATCGCCCCTTCGTTCGGGAGGATGATGTGAAGAACGGCGATTTGTTGTCCAATCTGCGGAAGAAAATTGACGGACTGGACCGTTCCATTCTCGAACTTCTGCTCCGGCGGGCTGAACTGGTCGGCCAGATCGGAGGGATCAAGAGAGAGAGCGGTTTGCCCATCTGGGACCCGGAACGGGAACTGAAACTCCTGGCCGCCCTGGCCGCCGAAAGCCGATGGCCTTTGCCGGCGGAAGCCATCGAACGGATATTCGCCGCCATCATCGACGCCTGCCGGCAGTTGCAGGGTCCGGCCCGGGTAGCCTTCCTCGGCCCGGAAGCCACTTTTTGCCACACCGCGGCCCAGAAGCATTTCGGCGCGGCGTCCTCATACCTGCCGCAAAATTCAATCCGTCAGGTCTTTAGGGAAGTCGAAAGCGAACGGGCGGACTTCGGCGTGGCGCCGGTCGAGAATTCCAGCGAAGGCATGGTGGGCCAGACCCTTGACCTGCTGCTCAAGTCGAATGTCAAAATCTCTGGAGAAGTTTATCTCCGCGTCTCCCATGCCCTCTTGTCCCGCGAGAAGGACCTGAAGAACGTTAGAACGGTGCTGTCTCATCCGCAGGCCCTGGGACAATGCCTGGAATGGTTGGCCCAGAACCTCCCCTCCGGTGGACTGGTGGCGATGTCTTCCACGGCCGCGGCCGCGGGCCGAGCGGCCGAAGAGCCGGAGAGCGCGGCCATTGGTCATGAAAAGCTGGCCCAAATCCACGGCCTCAACGTCCTGGCCCGGGACATACAAGACCGTTCCTCCAACCTGACCCGTTTTCTCGTCCTGAGTTTGAAAGATCACCCGGCCACGGGCCGGGACAAGACGTCTCTCTGGTTCGCCGCTCCTCACAAGCCGGGCTCTCTATACCGCTGCCTTAAGCCCCTGGCCGAGGCTTCGATCAATTTAACCCGCATCGAGTCCCGGCCGGCGGAAAACCAGGTCTGGGAGTATGTCTTCTTCCTGGACCTGGAGGGTCACGCCCAGGATGGGACGGTCCGATCGGCCCTGGCGGCCCTGGCCGAACAGGCGGTGAACATGGTGGTTCTGGGTTCGTATCCCCGGGCCGACGCCACCGGGAATAATGGACCAAGGGCGGTTTCATGACTAAAGTGACCATTGTCGGCGGCCTGGGCGGCATGGGGCGATTTATGGGGCGGCTGCTGTCCGAGGCCGGACACGAAGTGGAAACGGCGGACATCAAATCCGGGCCCATGGATTGGACCCGGGTCGGAAAATCGGAAGTCGTTCTGCTGGCCGTGCCCGTTTCGAGCCTCGAGGCCGTCGCCGCCGCGTTAGGACCTGAATCCAGACCCGAGGGAGTGGTGATCGATATATGTTCGCTCAAGACCGCGCCGGTCTCGGCCATGCTGAAGCATTGCCGGGGTGAAGTCATCGGCAGTCATCCTCTCTTCGGCCCGAACACCGAACCTCTCGATGGTCAGGTGGTCTTTCTCTGCCCGGCCAGAACCGGACCCTGGCTGTCCTGGTACAAAGATTTTCTGGCCGGTCTGAAGCTAAGGATCGTGGAGATCGAACCGGTCGAGCACGACCGGCTCATGGCCAGGATTCAAGTCCTTCGGCATCTTCTCCTCTTTGCCTTTGGTTTGAGCCTGTCCCGCCTGGATTTTGATCCGGCCCGCCATCTGGATTACTCCGGACCATGGTTCAACGGCCTCATGGACATGCTCTCCCACCAGATCAAACAACCCCCGGACTTGTATGTGGACTTGGTCCGTTACAATCCCGAAGGCGAGCCGGTGATCAGCGAGTTCGTCCGGTGCGTCGGTGAAGTCGCCCGGACAATGCGGACCGGCGACAGCCGATCGGTTCACCAATTGATGACCGGGCTCAAATCTTACCTGGCCAGGGACGAGCGAAGTCGCCAGGACGGCCGTCCCGCTGACCGCTGATTTTTCTCCGCGGTTTCGAAAGCCTCGCCCACCGATCTGACCTGTCCTTACCGCGAAGGAACCCCTTTCATGCAAAAGGGCCGGAAATCAACCTTTTCCGGCGGCCGATCCGCCAGTTTTCGCCCAAACGACAGCCCGGGACGCTTGGAAGCCTTTTAGGACCTGCCTGGCCTGGCGCTCTAAATGAGTGTCCCGGTTTTCGGTCGTTTTCTTGACAGGACCTGGGGTCGTGGCTATAGTCCGGGGAAAAATATGCGGGGGTGTGGCCATGCGTCTGATTACCAGGTCTGATTTCGATGGTCTGGCCTGCGCCGTGCTTTTGGAGGAGATGGGTCTGGTGGACGACTACAAGTTCGTCCACCCCAAGGACGTTCAGGACGGCTTGGTCGAAGTCACCGGGAACGACATATTGACCAACGTGCCTTACGTGCCGGGCTGCGCTCTTTGGTTCGATCACCATTCCAGCGAATTCGAACGCTTGAATATGAACATGACCCCGCGGTTTGAAGGCGCGGTGCGCGAGGCGCCGAGCTGCGCCCGGGTGATATATGATTATTATGGTGGAGCGGCCAGATTCAAGAAATTCGACGACAGTGGCTTGATGTGGGCGGTGGACAAGGCGGATTCGGCCGATTTCACCATCGAGGAGATACTGCGGCCCCAGGACTGGGTGTTGCTCTCCTTCATCATGGACGCCCGCACCGGTCTGGGACGGTACAGGGATTACCGGATCAGCAACCTGGAACTGATGCGGGACATGATCAAATACTGCCGCACCCTGAGCGTGGAGCGGATACTCGCAATACCGGACGTTAAGGAGCGGATCAAGCGGTACTTCGAGCAGGAGGGGCCGTACGAGAAGATGCTCCAGGACCAAAGCAAGCTCGAGGGCAACGTGATCGTCCTGGATTTTCGGGGTCTGGAGGAGATACTCAGCGGCAATCGTTTCATCGAATACGCTTTATATCCCGAGGGGAACGTCTCCATCCGGGCCATCTGGGGCCGAGGCCGCCAGAACCAGGTCTTCACCGTGGGGCACAGCATCATCAATCGTTCCTGCCGCGCGGACGTGGGATCGCTGATGCTGAAATACGGCGGCGGCGGGCATAAAAAGGTCGGGACCTGTCAGGTGACCGTCGATAAGGCCGACGCGGTATTCCGGGAATTGATCGAGGCCTTGCAAGCGGCCGGGTGAGAAGGGAATTAAAACTGACCTCCAGCGCCAATCCGACCGGCGGCATCTCTATCATTAAAAGAACGGTCCTAGGGCTTTATGACCCTGCAACATCTGGTGGAGAATTACGGTTATCTGGCCATTTGGATAGGAACCTTTTTAGAGGGAGAAACCATTCTGGTGCTGGGCGGCTTGGCCGCCCAGCAAGGCTTTCTGTCCCTGCCCTGGGTTGTGGTCTGCGCCTTCACCGGCAGTCTGTTCGGCGATCAGTTCTTTTTTTTCCTCGGGCGGCGGCACGGCTCTTTCTTGCTGGCTCATCGGCCCTCCTGGCGGGCCAAGTTTGAACGGGCCGAGCGTCTTTTTGCCCGGATTCAAACGCCCCTTATCATCATCTTCCGCTTCCTCTACGGCCTGCGGGCCGTACTGCCCTTCTTTTTCGGTCTGAGTTCGGTGCCTCTGGGCAGGTTCATGTTCCTGAACGTTATCGGCGCCCTGGTATGGGCGGTGGCCGTCGGCGTCGCCGGCTTTCTATTCGGCCACGCCCTGACCGCGCTGCTAGGCGATCTGAAGAAATACGAAATGAAGGTCCTGATCGCGGTCGGGATCACGATGGCTTTTTTCTGGGCCTTGCATTTTCTGGTCAGATGGCTGAGAAAAAAGCGGGATTGGTGATTCCGGGACGCCGGCCGGGATCAACCCGGTCCCAGCCGGAAGGGGTTGAAGTCGGTGGCGTAGTCGTAAAAGTCTTCGTTTTCCAATTTCTTCAAGGTCCCGATCAGGGCGTAGGTCACCGGCGTCAGGATCACTTCCACGCCCACCTTGAAAATGTAATTGGCCGCCAACACGCGCCAAAGCAGATCATCGCTCAGGGTCCCATAGAAAGCCGCCAGAACGAACACGGCCGTGTCCAGTCCTTCACCGACCAGAGTGGAACCGATGGTGCGCATCCAGAGATGTTTGCCGGAGCTGGCCACTTTCATTTTGGCCAGGACGTAAGAGTTGGCGAACTCGCCGGCGAAATAAGCGGTCAGGCTGGCCAGGACGATGCGCGGGGTCTGCCCCAGAATTAGATCGTAAGCCTGGGCGTGGGGCCATTGGGGGTCGGGTGGAATCGAGCCCACCACGGCCAGCACGACCGAAAGCAGCATCAAGGAGAAGAATCCGGTCCAGATCACCCTCCGGCCGCGGGCGTAGCCGTATACTTCGGTCAGCACGTCGCCGAAGATATAGGCCAGGGGAAAGAGAAGGGTCCCGCCGTCAAAAGACAAGCCTCCCAGGCTGACGATCTTGGACGAGGCCACGTTGGAGATGAGCAGAACGGCCGTGAACAGGCCGGTGATCAGGTCAAGATAGCGGAAGGATTTAGGTTGTTCCATGGTCAAGCCTGGGGCGGCGGTTAATAACGGCTTCAGCCGTCGCGAGGGCATTCTAGTCCTTGGACTGGGAGTATGTCAATTGTTTCGGGAAAGTGCTTTTGGCTTTGACGGTCCTGGGGGCGTGTAATAGAATGAAATCAGCCGTCGGGCTGCCGTTCATTTCCGAGACACGACGGTCGGAGCGGTTCAAGAGGCGAGGATAATTTGGCTATCAAAATAGGCCAGGCCATAAAAAGGTTCATTTACGGACGCAAGTCGGTCCCAGGGGCAGCCGGGATAGAAAACCTGAAGCTGAGATACCGGGAATTCAAATACCTGCTTCGGGCCAACAATGAAGTCCTGGCCATAATCGCCGACATAGAAAATCAGTTGCTCTCCGGCGCGGCCGTGGGCCTGGATTATTTAACCTCGCGCTACATATCGGCCAGCGCCAAAGTCTACAAGATGATTCTGCACCTGAATCGCATCGCTGGAGACCGTTATCCGGGATTGATGGGCGCTTTCGATCAAATCCGCCACGGAATAGACGACGCCTTGACCCTGGGCGGAGGCCCGCTGGCCGGCGCGTTGACCCTCCCTTTAAAGGAAGTCGATCGCGACCTCCATCACCTGGTCGGGTCCAAAGCGGCCAACCTGGCCCACGCCGGCCGGTTGGGACTGCCCGTGCCGGATGGATTTGTAGTCACCACCGCGGCCTTCAGGAGCCTCATGAGCCGGACCGGCCTTTACGGCCAAGTCCGCCAGGCGGTAATGCTGCTGGACGATCCTTCCTATACCGGTCTCACCCGCATGAGCAACCAGGTCAAGGAGCGGATGGCCGAGGTGGCCATGCCGGCCGAGATCGAAACGGCCCTGGATCGGGCCAGCGACGAACTGTTCCAACGCTTGGGCCGGCCGAACCGCCTGTCCTTGCGTTCCAGCGCGCTAGGCGAGGATTCGGAAACTTCCTTCGCCGGCCAGTATGTCAGCGTGCTCAACGTTCCCCGCGAGAAGATCATGGAGGCGTACCGGGAGGTGGTGGCCAGTCTCTACGAACCCCAGGCCGTGGTATACCGCCGTCGCAACGATCTCAAGGACGAAGACGCCGAAATGGCCGTTCTGGTTATGCCCATGCTGGACTCCAAGGTCGCGGGAGTGATGTATACCCGTGATCCTCGCCAGGGGGAAAACGGACCGCTTTTGATCAACTCGGTCTACGGCCTGGGCCGAGGCCTGGTGGAAGGCGCCTTGAATCCGGACGTTTATGCCGTCAGCCGCGAAGAGAGGCCGCGTTTGCTCAGCCACACCTTGGGCGGCCAGACCAGGCGTTTTGTGCCGGCCGAGACCGGCCTCGAGGAAGAATCACTGCCGCCCGACCTGGCCGGCCGGCCCACGCTCAGCCCGGAGCAGGCCGAAGAACTGGCCAGGATGGGCTTGATCTTGGAAAAGGCCTTCGGCCGTCCCCAGGACGTGGAATGGGTCCTGACACTCGAGGGCGGTTTATATATTCTTCAATCCAGGCCTTTGCAGCTTCTGGACTTGATCAAAGTCCGGATTGAAGAGGAGGAAGAGGGCCTGGAACTGATTCTGGAAGGCGGCGAACCGGCCCATCCCGGGATTGGCTCCGGACCGGCTTACCTGGTGCACCAGGAGGATGACCTGGCCGGATTTCCTGACGGCGCCGTTCTGGTGGCCCGGCAGTCTTCGCCGGTATTCGCCTGCGTGCTGGATCGGGCCGCGGCCGTGGTGACGGATCTGGGCGGCGTTACCGGCCACATGGCTTCGTTGGCCCGGGAATTCGGTGTTCCCGCCTTGGTGGCCGCCAAGGGCGCCTCGAACAGGATTAAGCCCGGCCAGATGGTCACGGTCAACGCGTGGGCGCGGCGGGTCCATGCCGGACGCTCGTCTTCCAGGGCGACGACGGATGACCGCCGGGCGGCCAAAGCCAGACAGCCCGCCGTTATGCCGCCCTGGTATCAAGCCGCTCAGCTTATCACCCCCTTGACCCTGACCGATCCCAGGTCCGAGCGGTTCCGGCCGGCTGAATGCCGAACTTTTCACGATATCATCCGCTACGTCCACGAGAAGAGCTTTTACGAAATGTTCCGCCTGGGCGACGCCTTGGGACGGGAGGCGGCCGAGGAGTCACGGCGGCTGGCCCACAAACTGCCGTTTGAATTGCTGCTCATTGACCTGGGCGGCGGTCTGAAGGAAGGAGGTGGGCGCGAGGTGACCCTGGACGAAGTAATCTCCCGACCAGGCCAGGCCTTTTTCGGCGGCCTACTGGACCCGAGAATCCATTGGGACCGGCCGCGGCCGGTCAGCCTGCGCGGTCTGGCTTCGGTTTTTTCCAGCTCGATGCTCACGCCGGTTTCCGACGGACAATTGAGAGACATGGGCGACAGCACCTATGCCATCGTCTCGACCGAATACCTTAATTTCAACTCCCGCGTGGGCTACCATTTCGCGGCCCTGGATTCGGTCTGCGGGCCGGTGCTCAACGATAATTATATCAGCTTCCGTTTTCAAGGCGGGGCGGCCACCGAGGATCGGCGCACCCTGCGGGCTCAACTCATCGCCCGTATCCTGGATCGCCTGGGCTTCGATATCAGGCAGAAGGGGGACCTGGTGCACGTGTTCATCAAGAAAATGGACGAGCAGGTCGCCGCCAACCTTCTGGCCGAACTGGGTCGTTTGATTCTATTTACCCGCCAGATGGACATGCTCTGTCATGACCTGGGCATGGTGGACTATTTGGCCAGGGCCTTCGAAGCCGGCAACTTCGATCTGGACCCGGGCTGGCCCGCGGCGGTTCCGGAAACGGCGGCGGTTTCTTCGGCGGAGGAAAAGTGAGCCCGCAAGCGCCGTACACCCAGCTCTTCCGCAAGATGATGATCATCGCCGTGATGGTGGCTTTGGTGCCGCTGTTCAGTCTCGGCGGGGTCATTTATTATTATTTTTATATCTCGCACCAGCGACAGGCCCAGGAGGAACTGCGCCAACTGGTCCAGAGTCGGGCCAACGCCATAGGCCTCTTTCTCACCGAACGCACGGCCCAGCTTGAAGCCCTGGCCCACACCACTCCCCTGGTGGACCTGGCCTCTCCGGGTCGTCTGAAAGAAATATTGAACCTTTTGAATCGCGGCTACCGCAGCTTCGTGGACCTGGGGGTCATAGACGACGAAGGCAATCACCTGGCTTACGCCGGCCCCTATTTCCTGCAGGACCGCAATTATCGGGACGCAACCTGGTTTCAGGAGACCATGTTCCGGGGAGTCTTCGTCAGTGACGTCTTCCTGGGCTATCGGGGCGTGCCTCACTTCATCATCGCCGTGAAGATAGAGCAGCAGCCCCGGCCCTGGATACTCCGGGCCACGATTGACTCGGATGTTTTTGTCCGCCTGGTGAGATTCGCCCAGTTGGGCCTGTCGGGCGACGCCTTCATCGTGGATGCCCGCGGTTACCTCCAGACCCCTTCGCGTTTCGGCGGCGGAGTGCTCGAGCAGTCGGGCATCAATCCCCAAAGCGCGCCTTCGGGGGTCAGCGTGGGCCGCCGGATAGACGCCCAGGGGAAAGCGCACCTGACCGCCTGCGCCTGGCTGTCCAAGGATGGCTGGCTGTTGGTCATAGACCAGGACCCGCGGGAGGGACTGAATCTTCTGGCCGGGGCCCGCAACATTGAAATCGGGATACTGGTCATCGGCACTCTGATCATAGTATTATCCGCTTATTTCCTGGTGCGTCTGGCGGTCAGGCAGTTGGAGACGGCCGAAAGAGAGAAGGCGGCCTTGGACGCGCAACTGGTCCATTCGTCTCGGCTGGCCGCTCTCGGCCGCATGGCCGCCGGCGTAGCCCATGAGATCAACAATCCTCTGGCGGCCATCGGCGAGATAGCCGGGCTGTTGGATGACCTCATGGACGAGGACTTCGTGGCCGCGGTCCCCAGCGGGGCCAATTACAAGGAGTACGTGACCCGGATCGGGGAGTTGGTCCATCGCGCCGGGGAAGTGACCCACCGCATGTTGGGCTTCGCCCGCCGGATGGAGCCCAAGCTGGACTCGGTGGCCGTCAACGAGGTCATTCAGGAGACGGTCTCTTTCCTGGAGAAGGAGGCTTTGTACCGGAGCATCGAGATCAATCTCCAACTGCTGCCGACCCTGCCCCGGATTAAGAGCGACCGATCCCAGCTTCAACAGGTTTTTCTAAACCTGCTCAATAACGCGGTGGACGCCGTGGCCGAGAACGGTCATATCTGGATAGACAGCCGGATAACCGATCATCAGGTCCTGGTCACGTTCAAGGACGATGGCCCGGGTATGGACAAATCCATGCTGGAGCGGATTTTCGACCCATTCTTCACCACCAAGGCCCCGGGCCAGGGCACTGGTCTGGGACTTTCAATAAGTCACTCGATCATGGAAAAGCTGGGCGGCAGCCTTATGGTCACCAGCGAGCCGGGGCAAGGGGCGACTTTCGCCGTCAGGATTCCCCTGGTGTTGGCGGATTAGACGAGGGAGGGCGACGTGAAATCATACCGGGTACTGGTTGTGGACGACGAGCGTTACTTTTTGGACCCCTTGGTGGAGCGGCTCAAGGTTCGCAAAATCGAGGCCTACGGCGTGGATTCCGGTGAGGCGGCCCTGGAGTTCCTGACCAGGACTCAAGTGGACGTCGTGGTCCTGGACGTGAAGATGAAGGGGATGGACGGCCTCGAGGTTCTCCAGGAGATCAAGTCCCGTTATCCACTGATGGAAGTCATTCTGCTTACCGGACACGCTTCGGTGGAAGCGGGTATGAAAGGCCTGGAACTGGGCGCCTTCGATTACCTGATCAAGCCGGTGAAGCTGGATGAGCTCCTGGAAAAGATGGGCGAGGCTTATGAGCGGAAGATGATCTGCCAGAAAGGGGAGGAGGGCTGATCGGACCGGCGCCGTGAGCCGACGGCCTTGATCCTCAGGACGCCGAAAATTTCATGATTCCTCGATCCGGCGGGCCGAACTTCGCCGCTTCCCGCTAACCACCGGCGGCCGGGGCCGGCGATGTTGTTGCGGACAAAGCCCTAAGATCACCCATGATCTTGTCCCAATGCTGTTGATAGGAAGTATCGTTGCTCATGATCATGTCCAGTTGTCGGGTATGGATGAGCAGATAGCCTAGGACTTTGAGCTTTACCTTCATGAATTCCTCGTCATAACCTTCCAGGCGGGCGAAGACCCCGTCTTCTTTTATTTCCGTCCGGAAATCGAAGGCCTCGAGCAGGCCGGACACGAATCTGGCCCGACGGAGGCGGCGGCTGAAATCGGCGGCCCCGCCCTTGAACTGGAAGCTGGCGTAGTTTTCGCTGGGCCGTTCGCCGACGAGTGATTCGACCGTGCAGAAGTGGAAGCCGAAGCGGGAACTCAGGCTGCAGAAGTTTCTGGAAATCATGAAATAGTTGCGATTGGTGTATTGGGACGGCATGGCCGATTCCAATTCGGGATTGGCCGTGGCTTCCAGCAGGACCGACATGAAGCCCCTGGTGTCCACCGGCGGCGGCCCGGCCCAGGGGACGGCGGTTATGCCTTGCCACAGGGCCAGCATGGGAATGGAGACGATGTTGGCCAGAGGCACGAACTGGCCGGGTACGTCCTCCTTGAATCCGTCGTCCAGGTTGATGATCCACCAGAGCATGGGCACGTCGCAGACAAGCTGTTTACTCGATCGTTCCGAAAAATGGTGCTCCTTGCCGAAACTGAACATTTCCCGGACGGACATTTCGTGGCAGAAGCGGGTGATATCATGCAGGGTGTGGCAGTTCCTGGGTTTGAAATCCGAGGCGTCGGGATCGAGCAGGTTCAGGGGGACGATATGACGGGCCACTTCCTTGAGCAGTTCGTGCACGGGGCTGCCGGTCATGAGGTTCTGCCGGCCGCCGGCCCGGGTCAGCAGTGATTCCAATCGGCCGGCGTGGACCTGGAGAGCGTCGGCGTCCACGGTGACCTCCTGGCCGTAGGTCAGGATTTCCGTGGCTTCGGGCAGTCCGAAGAGCGCCGGAACGCCGAATTCCCTGGCCACGCTGGCCAGATGTCCGGCCACGCTGCCTTGTTCGGTGATCACGGCCGCGGCCCGTCCCAGCAGGGCGGCCCAGCGGGGCAGGGCCCGCGGCGTCACCAGGATTCCTCCTTCCGGAAACTGGAGCGCGTCGCTGTCGCGGGCGGCGATAAAGACCGGGCCGCTGGCCACGCCGGGACTGGCGGTGAGGCCGCCTCGGAGCAAGACCTGTCCTGCCCCGTTATTGACCGCTCGATCGGGCGGGTCCGGAGCCTTGGGGCGAACCTGCATCAATGGACGGCATTGCAGAATATAAATTGATCCCTCCGGACTCAAGGCCCATTCCACATCCTGGGGTTGGCCATAATGTTCTTCCAGTCTCAAGGCCAGACGGGCCAGCTCCAGAATCTGATCGTCTCTCAGCGACGGCGAGGCGGCGGTCTCTTCGTTGACCTCTTGGCGGCAGAGGCCTTCGCCGGGGTGGCAGACCAGCTTGATTCTTTTGTGGGAGATATCCCCGCGGGTAATGGTTAAAGGCTCACCCCGAGCCACCGTGAAGGCGTCCGGCGCGACGCTGCCGTCCACGACCGATTTGGGCAGACCCCAGACGGAATTGATGATGATGGCCTCGTCACGAATGTTGAGCGGGTTGCGGGAATAGGTCACGCCGCCGGCCGCCGCGTCAATCATGACCAGGCAGCCCACGCACATGGCCACGTCCTCGTCCAGGATGCCCCGGTTGAGGCGATAGGCTATGGCCGGCAGGCTGTATTTGCTGGCGATTATCTCCTTGTAGGCCTGGATGATGTCGTCCGGGCTGACGTTCAGTTCGGAACGATACTGGCCGGCGAAGGAGGTGTCGCCCGTGTCTTCTCCCAGGGCGCTGCTGCGCAGCGAAACCTTCACCGCCGGACCCGATCGGGCTTCCAACTCGGCATAGGCGTTCAGGAGGGCCGTTTCCAGTTCGGCCGGCAACGGCGAGCGGATGATGAGCTGCTGGATGTCCGCGCTGAGCTGGTACAGATCGTCGAGGTGGTCCGTGGTCGAGGCCTGGAGGCGGCGGTCAATCTCGGTCTGCAGGTCGGACGACTCGAGGAATCTTCGATAGGCCAGAGAGGTGACGGCGAAACCGTCCGGAGTCGGCAGCCCAAGCCGGTTGGCCACTTCACCCAGGTTGGCCATTTTACTGCCCACTTGATCGGCCAGGTCTTTGTCGATTTCCCGGAAAGGTATCACCAGGCGGTCTCCGGGCGCCGGCTTGCGCTGGGAAAGCACCCGGTTGATCTCGGCCTGGATGTTCTTAAGGCGGCCGTAAAGCTCCTGATACTTGCCGGACGCCAGTTGATCCAGGTTCTGGACGATGCGGAAGACATTGACCGATACGGCCGTGCAGTTGGCCCGGATGAAAGACTGACCGAAGACCCGGCGGCCGAGCAGGGCCTCTTCGATGTCGGCCATGATGTCCAGGGCTTTGTTGTTGGCGGCCAGCAGAAGCTTGAAGTTATGGTAACGGGCCCTGAAGCCTTCCCGCAGCTCTTCGGCTTCCTGATCGGTGAGCTCCGGGGTCCGCCGGCCCAGACCGATCTTTCTTAGGAAATCGCCTATCAAGGCCATGGAATGCCTTCAGTGATCCGTGGCCGCCCAGGAGGTCAATCGGACGCCGGCGCCGTCTGGTTTTGATGACGTTTCTGCTTCTTCTCCTGCATGCTCTTTTTCCGGAAGGCGTCTTGCAGTTTATAGAGGAGTTCGTCAATGTCCATGGGCTTCATCAAGTAATCGAAGGCGCCCAGTTCCATGCCTTCCAGGGCCACTTCCATGTTGGCGTGGCCGGTCAGCATGATCACTTCGACCAGGGGGAAGTTCTTTCTTATTTCCCGAAGCGTGCCCAGTCCGCCCAGGCCCGGCATCTTTACGTCCAGCACCACTACGTCCACGGGCCGTTCCTTCAGGGCCTTCAAGGCTTCTTCGCCGCTGGGCACTCCTCTGGCATCCAGGTTGCGCTTCTTGAGCCTTCTCTCCAGCGTTTCCCGGAAATCAGGCTCGTCGTCCACTAAAAGGACGCTGAATTCAGCCATGGATCCTAACCTCCAGAGGTCCGATCGCGCCGGGGTTCCGCGGGAGCGCGGGGCCCCGCCGGAAAACGAAACTCCTCATACAGGCGGCAACTTCACCAAATACACCGAGCATGGACTATATTTTACCACCTGCGTGGCCACGCTGCCCAGTTTGAATCTGGTCGAGACGCTCAAACCCCGGCTGCCGATGACGATCAAGTCCACTTTTTCGGTTTCGGCGAAATCAATGATCGTCTCCGGCACCGAGGCTCCGGACAGCACGGTCTTGCTCAAGGGGATGTTCTCGGCTTGCGAGGCCAGGAAATCTCCGGCTCTGGTCACAAGCGCGGAGGCCTGTTGCTCCATGTGTCCCATGTGGCGATCGCGTCTGGAGGGAGATATCTCGTGGTCCTCGAGTCCGTCTATGGACTGCACCACGCTGATGACGTGGATGGCCGCGTTCTTCGACCGATAGAAGTCCAGGGCCACCTTGAGGGCTTCGTCCGAGTAGCTCGAGCCGTCCACGGGCACTAGTACTTTCATTATCCGCCTCCCTTAGACTTCCTTCTTGACTTTGGCTTTCTTCATGCTGAGTCCGACACCATCGAACAGCAGGAAAATGGCGTAACCCCACCACATGGTGTACAGGACGTAAAAGACCAGCAGGCCGATCAAGGTGCCCATCCGGTCTTTCACGCGCTGGCTCTCGACTTGATAAAAGTTATAAGCCGGCTCGACGGCCCGGCGGTTGACCTCGTTGACCACGTCCAATTCCTGGACCTTCTTCTCTTTCTGGAAGGTCTTGCTCATGTTGTTCAGGATGTCCCACCAGGCGGCCAGGACTTCTCTTTCGTTAAGACCGTAGCGCTGGGCCACCTTCCGGCCTTCGTTCTTGAACACGGCGTCCGAGTCCTCCAGCACCTTGGCCGCCATGATGCCCAGGTCCCCCTTGATCGTCAGCCTGGTGCCCTGGGTCTCGACTTTGAGTCCGGCCACGTTGAGGACTTTGGTGGTCTTCTCCACCAGGTCCTGTTTGATCAGATCAAAGGAGACGGCCAAGGACTTGCCCTGCAGTTCCTCATATTTCTTGGCCAAGCCGGGAATGAAATAGGACGAGCCCTTGGACAGCTTGTTGAATATGTCGTCGGAATATTCCAGGCCGTTCTTCCCGCCGAAGATGGGGGAGAAGATGAGAATCAGGACCACGACAAAGGACGCGGCCAGGGCCAGACCGGTGTAAAAAGGCTTTGGATTCTTGACCAGCATGGCTATTCCTCCCCGCGCAACAGGCCTATATTAGTGAAGAACTTGGTGAAGACCCACAGGCCGAAAACGGCCACCACTATCCAGAAGACGATGTTGCCGAAGAATTCGATGCCGTTGACCGTGGACTTGGAAAGGCTGATGACCTCGAGTTCCGTGAATTTCTTCGGCAGGGTGGCGGCCCGGTTGATGAAGCCGGCGATGATGGATATCGCGTAGAAACCTCGGATATGGATGCCTTTGACCACCTTGGTGGTCAGGGCGCCCACTTGGATGCCCACCAGGGACCCCAGGAGCATGCCCATGGCCAGGGTATAAAAGACGTAACCATAAATGGCGTACTGGCCGATGGCCGCCAGGCCGGCGGTGAATATAATTTGCAATATGTCCGTGCCGACCGTGGTCATGGAGGAAACGCCGAAGATGTAAACGAACATGGGGAAGGTGATGAAGCCGCCGCCCACGCCCATGATGGCCGCCATGATTCCGACCACCACGCCGCCCAGGGCCACGACTACGCCGGAAATCTTCTTGCCGCCGGGTACGAAATCCTCGTCAAACTGAATCAAAGGCGGCAGGTTCAAGCTCTGGAGCTTCAGGGCCAGGGAGGGGGTGCCGGAAGGGGCTGGGCCGTGCGCGTCTCCGCCTCCGCCGGCCTTGGTGGACTTGAGAAAGTCAAACAGGGCGTAGAAACCCAGGAAACCGAGCAGGATGGCGTAGACCGCGCTGATGAAGGCCTCGCTGAGCAGGGGGTCCTTGTTGTAGAGGCCTTTATTGATGGCTCCACCGATAAACGTGCCGACGCCGGACCCTGCCAGGAAAGCGATGGCCAGCTTGACGGAAACGTTGCCCAGTTTCTTATGGACGGCCGTACCCATGATGGCCTTGGCAAAGATATGGAACAGGTCGGTGCCCACGGCCAGTATGCCCTTGATCCCGGCGGCCATAAGGGCCGGCGTGATGATGAAGCCGCCGCCGGCGCCGATGCAGCCGGTGATAAGACCGGCGGCCAGCCCGATGGCGATGGACACCAGAAAGATCGTGGTGGAATAAAAGGCCGGAGCGTAAGCCGTCTTACCGCCCAGAAGCGAAGCCGCCTCGGTCAAGGATACAGCCAGGATGGGCAGTAACAACACCGCGAGGATGAGGAGTTTTCTGCGGTTGCGGATTATGGAGAGAGAAACTTCATAATCCCACTTGGCGTGCGCCCTGCTGGCCGCTTTCAAGAATTCAAATACTTGTCGTGGTCCGCTCATTTAAACACCTCCCTACCCACCGATGTTTCCGGATATCTGCCATAGAAACGGCGCCGCGTCAATGATCGCCCGACTATTTTTGTGAAATAATGAACTTAGCAAATGGCGTGTTTTTTTGATTAGATACCTTGATCAGTTTCGATTGGTTCCAGCCCGGGTCGCCTGGGCCGTCCTTATTTTCGCGATAAGCGTCTCCAGATCGCAGGGCTTGAGCAGATATTCGTACGCCCCCCAGGCCGAACTCTCCCTGATCGAACGCTCGGTATCGTGGCCGGTAAGGATGATCACGGGTAAGTCCGGGTCCATTCTTTTCAGGACCTTGAGCAGTTCGATCCCATCCATATCTTCCATCTTCAGATCAATCACGGCCACGTCGAAGCGATAACGCCTCAGGGCTTGAATCGCCGCCACTCCATGATTGGCGGTCATGGGTTTCAGACCACGTTTGGCCAGTCTTTTGGCCAATACATCCAGATAGCTTTCCTCGCTGTCCACCAACAACAGCCTGATCCCGTGTTCACCTTCGACCATCATGTCAGTCTGGAGCACTCTTGACGCCGGACCGGTCCCATCCTTCCACTGCTTACGGCTGGCGTGCGGCCCTGGAACATCGGTTTTGAACATCATACCTCGGAATGCTGATCTTTACCCCGTCGTAGAGGACTCTCTTCAAAAAAGCGAGCAACCATTATGCCAAAAGCAATTTGCTGGAGACCCTAAGGCGGCTTCCTGAAAGGACTTTGGATAACTACCTGATCATATATGAATAAGCATAATCAATTCCAGGTTGGAAAATGATGGGGCCGGGTGCCTGATTTCCGAGGCCGGACGGGTGTATCTTTTCTGACGAGGCCGCGGTGTCGGTTGATTTTACAATTTGTAAAACGCTTTCCCTTGACCTCGGCTGTCCCGCGATCACCATCATGGGCTCGGATCTTCTCCGGATGTGAGCGCCTATACAAGGTCTTGAAGTGGATTATTAAGTAAGTACAGATTGTTGACAGACAAGCTCTCCCCTGGTAGCATTGTTCGGCCGTTATGGGAGAATTCTCGCCACATGGCTTCGGCCTTAATCATCGCCGGCCCTTGGCTGATCTGATCAAGGTCCGGGCTTACCTGGAATCCCTGCAACCGCTTCACGAAACGACCGGGATTGGACCCCTCACCAGGCTGGCCGCGAATCTGGCCAGGTTGGCGCTGAGGTTGGAAGACCGGCTGGAATGGGGGCCCCGGGCGCCTTTACTTGTAGCCGTTCTGGGGGCCACGGGCACGGGCAAGTCAAAAATATTCAATTCACTCCTGGGCGCTCCTTTGAGTCCTTCCGGGTACAAACGGCCGACTACCCTGGCGCCGGTCTTTTACGCCCCCGGCGAATTGACGTCGTCTCTCCATCGTTCAACCTTTTTCCCCGGCTACCTCAAGCGAACGACCTCCGGACCGGTCGGCTTCGACTCCCTCCAGAACAAGGAACTTATCGTCGTGGACCAGGGCGGACGCAATTGGGGCCGAACGATCCTGGTGGATACGCCTGACTTTGACAGTGTGCTGGCCGAGAACCGGGCCGCGGCCTGGGACGTTTTCGAGCGGGCGGACGCCGTCATCTTCGTAACCGACGCCATGAAATATGCGGACCAGGCCTCGTGGGACTATCTGGACAGGCTCCGGGTTTCAGCCAAGGAGACGGCGCTGGTGGTCAACCGGCTCAAGAACAAGCTGAGCCTGGAAGATTTCACCGGTCGTCTCCATGGGTCCGGGTACAGACCAAGGATTCTGAGTCTGCCGGAAGAGCCAAGATTGAAGGACCTGGACCTGCTGGACCGCCGAAGTCCGGCCTTGAAGCAGATCACCGCCTTGCTGGAGGAATGGAACGATTCTTCGGGTGATATCATCATTCGGAACCTCGAAGACGACTGGCGGTTATTTTCGAGCGATCTGCAAGACCGGCTGGGACCGATGCTGGTTGAAGCCGGTCGGGAGTTGGACTCGATTGAAGGTCTGTTGGCCAAGAGGGTCGAACTGGCTCGGGAAAGGTTGGCCCGGGACCTGACCGTGGCTATCTCCTCGGAATTGAAAGACAGCCTTATCGCTCAAATACAGGCCCTGTTCCTTCGCTGGGATTTGCTCAGGTATCCAAGACGGTTGATGGGCCTGCCTTTTTCTTGGCTCAGGGATAAGGTCCTGGCTCCGTTGGGCCTTCTGGCCGGTTCCAAGGGCCGGACCGGTCTGGATGAGGCCATCGGGCGTCTTTTCGAGGCCAACCGGGAAACGCTGGTCCAGGTGGTCCAGGACTTCAATAAAGCGGCCAGGGAAGTATTCCAGGCGGGCGCGACCGGCCGTGGTCTGACCGGCCGGGATGACTTCCAGGGGCAGGCTTGGTCCTCGGAGCAGGTGCGGGCCAGGTACGATCAAGTCAGGTCCGAGCTGGAAGATTGGGTGCGGCGTGAAGCCGCCGAATTGATTAAAGGACTCGACCTGGGGGAGAAAATGACCTTTTATCTGGCTCAGGTCGTTTCGCTGGTTCTGTTCATAAGCATCCAGGTCCACACCGGAGGTGGCTTTTCCTTTGTTGACGGCCTTATTGACGGCGCCTTGGCGCCTCTGCTATCTAAAGTGACCGGCCACGCCCTCTCCAGGGAGAAAGTCAGGGCTTTTGAAATCCAGGCCGGCCGGCTGCACCAGGAAGGTTGCCGCCGAATAGTGGAGACCCAGGCCCGATCATATCTGGACTATCTGGCTGAAGCCCGCCGAGGATTGTCGGCGGGTCAACCCCTGGCCGAAGCCTTCGCTTCCTTACGTCAAGCCTTCGAGTCGCTCAGATGACCCTGGAGGCCCGGGAACTCCTGCCTTTGTTGACCGAGGTCGAAACCTTCCTCGGACGCCAGGACCTCACCTTGTTCGAACCGGATCAGGCGGAAAAACTGGCCGGCCGGGCCAGGGAATTGGCCGGGTTGATAATAGAGGCCGATGACCGCCTGGTCCTGGGCCTGGTCGGCGGGACGGGCGTGGGCAAGTCCACCCTGATAAACGCTCTGGCCGGAGAGAGAATATCGGCCAGCACGGACCTCCGTCCGACCACGGACCGGCCGGTCCTGTACCGCCACCGGGAAAACCCGTTCAGCTTGTCCTCGGACGAGGAAGTCCACGTTCATGAAGCCGAGCCGTTGAAACGGGTCAGCCTGGTTGATTTTCCTGATTTCGACAGCCTCGATCCCAGGCACCGGCAAATCCTGTCCCGCCATTTCCCCTCCCTGGACTTGCTGCTCTGGGTGGTTGACCCGGTCAAGTACGCCGATCAGGCCTTTTTCAATTGGCTGACCTTGGCCCCCCAGGCCCGGGTGAACAGCCTCTTCGTCTTCAACAAGCTGGACGAACTCCATGGCCGGTACGCCGAGCAGGCTGGAGTGGTGGAAGCCGAGATTGTCCGGGACTTCGCGGTAAAGCTGGCCGCTCACGCGGGACGGGACAATCCAGAGATAATGGCCCTGTCGGCCTTGCGAGCGACCGAGGGAGGAGAAGGCCGCAATCAACCCGGGTTCCTGGCCCTGACCGCCAGGCTGGATAAACTGGCGGAAAAAAAGCTGCGTCAGGCCATCAAGGAGTTTAACGTGACCGCCGGAACCAGGGCCTTGCTGGCCGATCTCGAAACCGCGGCGGCAATCAGCGCGGCCGCGGAGTACAAGGTGAAACTCTTAAACAGCCTGGCGGCCATACGCCGGGATTCGGCCGCCTTGATTCAGGCTGAAGCCCAGAACCTGATCCGGCTGCTCGGGCCTTCCTGGAAAGCCGGCTTGATCTCGAGCCCTCGCCGGAACGCGCCTTGGCCGCTGAACTTCATCCTATTCATCTGGGACGGTCTGACCGGTTTGATCATTAGGAGAAAAGCCGAGGAAACGAGGGCGCCGGCCTGGCCCAGACCGGAACTGATATCCCTGACCGGACGGGTGACGGTCTGGCGCAAGGAGATAGGGAACCCTGGCTTCCGGGACGGATCGGCTCCGGTCCGAATACTGGCCACCCTCCTGGATCAAGGCGCTTCCCTAAAAGAGCTGACGGATAACGCGGCCTCGGCCCTGGCGGTTCGAGGCCCGGATGAAGCCGCGCGGTTGGCCGGCCGGTTCAGATGGCGGTTCAGGCACCACCTGCTGCCCTTATTGGTGTTGGTGTATCCCTTCCTGCCGGTCGTACTGAGATGGCTGGAGGTCCTGATCGCCGGTCATCAGGTCCAAAGCGACCCTGGTGTTTTACCGGCCTGGGGTTGGCCGGACTTGTTGAACCTCCTGGAAATATTAGTCGGGCTCTACCTCCTGGAAACCGTCTATTTTGTCTTTAAGCTGGATCAGGCCGCCGCGAGGAAGTTAAACGAGATGGTGGAGAAATGGGCCGAGGGTCTGGGGCGAAGCCTGGAAATGAACCTGTTCGTCCGCGTCGATGATTTCCAGCAAAACCTGATCCGGGACCTCGAGACCATCACCGGCCTGTCGGCCCGAAAACCGGACGAAGTCTGAAGGCAATTATCGTCGGTAAGACGGGGATCGAGTCGTTTTCCCGGTCGCCTCCCGCTGACGACGCGGCCGCCGGTCGGGAACGGCCCGATTCAGGGTCAAGACCGGCGCGGTCAAACCTTGGTCATGCTAAAGAGGGTGTCGAGTTTCAGGCCTTGGAATAGTTCATACGTGGCCGCGGGCACCCCTTCCAGCCGCATGATTCCTCCGGCCCCGGTCAGGTTCTTATAAAAGAGCAGAAGCTGGCCTATGCCGGCGCTGCCTATCCGCGTGACGTCGCGAAAATCAAAGACAACTTCTTTAAGGCTGTCCCAAGGGAGGTCCGTCAGCCCGGCCTTGAGAGCTTCCGCCCCCCTTTCATCCACGTGGCCCTTGAGCATGATTCTGGCCGAGTTCCCGGTTTGCGCCACCGCAATATCCATGAAATTTTTCTCCTTGGCAGCCATCTCGCCCCCGCGAGTTCGATTCAAGAGCAACCCTCTGCTTCGGGCGGGCAATTCAAGATCATTATGATCCTTCGTCCGCCATCCCGCCAATACACCTCGTCGGCATAATACCGGATGATGAATATTCCCCGGCCGCTGGGTTTGGTGATGTTTTCCGGAGTGGTGGGATCGGGCAGGCGGTCATGATCAAATCCCGAGCCCTCGTCCGACACTTCCAGGCGGAGATGGCCGCTCCAGACCCAAAGGACGCTTATGGCCTTATGCGGATTCTCCCCGTTTCCGTGCAGCCAGGCATTGAAGACGGCCTCTTCCAAGACCGTGCGCAGACGCAGTTCCGGCGGGGAAAAACCGTATTCGGCCCCGGTCCGTTTTAGCTTCAGGCAGAGTTCGCTTATAAGCTCGGACAGGTGATCGGCGTTTTGGGGACGCCAGATTTCCAGGCCGTTCGGCTCCAGTGTCGTTTCGGTCAGATTCAATGGATTCTTCAGCTCCGCTTCCGTCAGCCGGCGGGGGTAGGCTCTCATGGCCGCCCTCCCCGGAGTAGAGAACAAGAAAGCCTTGTCTTGACTTCCATGGCCATCATGTGAACCTCAGGCTCAGTTATAATCAATAAAGCAGATATCGCTCCTCGTTGTTGTCGGCCTTCTGGTTGGTTTGAAGGGGCAGCTTAACAGATTTCATCTAAACTTCAAGCTTTAAAATATTGGATTTGTCCCGGCTATTATTCTAGTGAAATGACCGCGGATAATTGCTATTTTCCCCGGACCATGAACGATGAGCCGGCTAGGACCATAAGGCAGCGGATGACGGCCACCCTGGAAGACGGTGACTTCAGCGCCCGGGACCTTTCCCGCCTCCTGGGCATAAAGGAAAGGGAAGTGTACGACCATCTGGCCCACATCGCTCATTCCGCCGCCGGCCGGAATAGAAAGCTAAAAGTGACGCCGCCGCTCTGTCTGTCCTGTGGTTATACCTTCAAAGACCGCCGGCGATTAACCCGTCCGGGACGTTGTCCACGCTGCCAGGATACCCATATCCAGGACCCGTTGTACAGGATAGTCTGACGGTCGGAGCGGGCCGCTTTTAAGGGCGGACCGGGAACCTGATCGAGGTTTACTTTTCAACATATTGTAATGGCTGGTTATTTGACATAAAGCCGGCGCGAGTCTATAATCCGAGCGCCGACGTGGAGATGGCCGGGCTGGCGGGGGCGGCTCAGGGCTCTTACCTGGAGGAACTGCTGCCGGCCCTGGCCCGCCTCAAGAAGGAAGTGGATCGGGACATAGTGGTTGTTTTCGAAAACCGGGCTGTTCGGCCTGATGATGCTTCGGTCGAGGCTTTGGCCAGGACGTGGCGGGCCAGGTACCAGGCCGAGGGTTTGCCGGTTTATCCCAACGTTGAACGGGCCCCGCGGGGCATAAAGCACGCGGCGGCCTACCAGCGATCAGGAGGAAGAGATGGAGATCATCCACCGGGCCTTGAAAGAAGGGCGGACGCTGCTATCCGAATATGAGGCCAAACAGGTTCTGGCGGCGTATGGCCTGCCCGTGACCAGGGAAGTATTGATTCAGGGAACACCCGACCTGCGGCCGGCCTTGAACCAGGTGGGTTACCCGTTGGTCCTGAAGGGCTGTTCGGCCGAGGCGGCCCATAAGACAGAAATGGGCTTGATTCGGGTGGACATAAGAAACCAGGAAGAGGCCGAGGCGGCCGCGGCCGATCTGTTTCAGCTTCTGGACGGCCGGGGCGGAATTCTGGTTCAGGAAATGGTCAAGGGCCAAAGGGAACTGGTCGTCGGCCTGACCAGAGACCCGCAGTTCGGTCCGAGCGTAATGTTCGGTCTGGGCGGCATTTTCACCGAGATTCTGAGGGATGTTTCCTTCCGGGTGGCGCCGCTGGAAATGACCGACGCCCTGGAGATGATGGGTGAAATCCGAGGCCGGAAGATACTCGAGACCGTAAGGGGGATGGCCGCGGCTGATTTGGATACCTTAAGCCGCATGCTGATCCAGGTCGGTCGGATCGGGCTGGAGAACGAAGTCGTGCGGGAGATAGACATCAATCCGGTCATTCTGACCAGGGAAGGCCGGCCCGTGGCCGTGGACGCCCTGGTCGTCCTGGACAAAGAATCCTGAAATTCGAGGCCGCGGTTCAAGGCCCGGTCAAGGGGGCCGCGGCGGCGGCGACCAGAGGGAATTTCATGAGCTTGGCGGCCCGCTTGGTCCTGGCGATAAGCCTGATAGTTTTCGCGGCCGGTTCGGCGCCGGCCGGGGAACCGGCCGCGCCCGGCGCGGCCCGGAGCGAGGTTTCCAAGGACGATCTCAAGCGTTTGATCAACCTCCTCGAGGACGACCAGAAAAGGGCCGTCTTCCTCAAGGACCTGAAGGCCCTGGTTCGGCTGCGGGAAGGCTCGGCCGCCGCGACGGATCAATCCAAATCGGAAGAACCGGCGCCGGCGGCGGAGGACGCGGCCAAGGTCATCAAGCCCATCAGCCGCGGCCTGGACACCTTTGCCGAGAAGATGGTCGAGGAGGCCCGGCAACTGGCCTGGAAGGTCTCCCAAATGCCCGCGTCTTTGAAGCGGGCGGCCTCGTTCCTGGCCAATCCCAACAATCGCTTCGATCTGTTGATGCTCCTGGTGGACTTCCTGGGCGGAGTCTTGGCCGGCCTGAGTCTGGCCGTGCTCCTGAGACGATATCATCCCTCCATTCCCGCCCGGAAGCCGCCGTGGTATTACCTTCTGACCAGGGGGCTGGTCTACGTCCTGGTGAGGGTTTTACCCTACCTGATCTGCCTGCTGGCCGTTTTCGGATTGTTCGAGGTTCTGCCGGTCTTTTCGCCGGTCAAAGACGTCATCCTCCTGACCTTATGGGCGGTTTTATTTTACAAGCTGGCCCTTCGCCTGGGCCGGGTGTTGATTTCACCAGGGCTGGCCGCCACCCGGCTTCTGCCCCTGGATGATGGCGACGCCGATTTCCTCTGGGCCTGGTATTCCCGCCTGGCCAGGCTCACGGTCGTATACTTCCTGGTCATTGACGGTCTGGTCAACGCTCTCCTCGACTGGGTTTTGTATTCGCTGATCCGGGACACTTTTCTACTGATCTTTCCGGTGCTCCTGACCGTGTTTCTGATCAAGTTGGCCGTCAGGTGGCGGCCGATCGAAGCCGAACCTGAATCCGGACTGGTGGCCCGGCTGGCGGTGAGCAAACTGGGTGAACTCAAGAAGACGGCCACCCTGGTGAGGCGATACTGGATAGCGCCGGCCGTGATCTACGCCTGGGTGATATTCGCCTTCATCATCGGCCGGTACCAGGCCGGCTTCACCTACCTGTTCCGGGCCACGTTGGGCACGGTCCCGGTGGTGGCCGGTTATCTGCTGGCCCTGGCCGCGGCGGACTATGGCTTCGCCCTGCTGTTCCCGGGCCTGGAAGCCAGGGAGGCGCGCTTTTCCAAAGTCTTCCGGGCCGCCGTCCAGGCCGGACTGTTCATCCTTACCGCGGCCGCCCTGGCCTTTGTCTGGGGAGTGCCCCTGACCGCTTTGACCAGTTCCAGGATAGGCTCGCAGATGCTGACCCGGGGCCTGGCCGTGGCCCTGACCGTGGGCGTGGTGGCCCTGGTCATGGGCGGCAGCCAGGCCGCCGCCGACTGGCTGCTGCGGGAAAGGGAGGGCCACCGGATCAGCCAGAAATGGAAGACCCTGACTCCGGTGGTCAACACGGCCATCAAGGCCGTGGCCGTCTTTATAGGCTCGATGGTCATCCTGGAAAGACTGGGCGTGGATATCGCGCCCATTCTGGCCGGCGCCGGCATCATCGGCCTGGGCGTGGGCCTGGGCGCCCAATCCCTGGTCAAGGACCTCATCAACGGTCTCTTCATTCTGGCCCAGGATATGATCTCGGTGGGCGACTGGGTGCAGGTAGGCAGCAAACAAGGCCTGGTCGAAGCCATCAGCCTCAGGGCCATCAGGCTGCGGGACCTGGCCGGCAACGTCCATATCATACCCAACAGCTCGGTCGAGTCGGTCACCAACATGACCAAGGTCTATTCCCGCTACGTCTTCGACGTCGGGGTGGCGTACAAGGAAGACGTGGACCGGGTCATGGAAGTATTGGAGACCCTGGGCCGGGAGATGCAGGCCGATCCGGTTTACGGACCGGAGATACTCGAACCCCTGGAAGTGTTCGGACTGGACCGGTTCGAGGATTCGGCCATGATCGTCCGGGCGCGCATCACCACCAACCCCATGAAACAATGGTGGGTGGGTCGTGAGTTCAACCGCCGCCTTAAACAGACCTTTGACCGACTGGGTATCGAAATACCTTTCCCCCACCGGACCATTTATATGGGCCAGAGTAAAACCGAAGGTCAGCCTACTGATTAAATTCCGGGTTAGAGACGATTTGGAGCGGGAATGCCTCTTAGGCCTATTGTCTTTTCTGTCCGAGTTGGTGGGAATCATAATCGCTTTTTCGTTTTTTCCGAGACCTGTTTTTACGGCCGAACGTCGGCCGGGAAAGGATTGCCAGGGAATGACCGATTCAACTAAGAAGGTTCTTCTCGTACAGCCTCGAACACTCGACTTCTTCTGGTCCTGTCCCGAAATCAATAAAATGGTCGGTCTGAAGGCCACCATTATACCTTTGGGCCTGATCACCGTGGCTGCCTTGCTCCCTAAAGAGTGGAATCTGCGTCTGGTGGACCTGAACGTGAGGCCTCTTACGGAAGACGATTGGACCTGGGCCGAAATGATCATGTTATCAGGTATGATCGTGCACCGAAAAGGCTTGTTAGCCGTAGCCGGCGAGGCCAGAAGCCGGGGCAAGACGGTGGTGGTCGGCGGGCCGTACGTGTCATCCGTCAGCGACGAGGAATTAAAGGACAATTATGATTATGCCGTCGAAGGGGAAGCGGAAAGCTCCTTACCGTTGTTCCTCGAGGCCCTGGGCAAGGGAATCCGGCCAGGCAAAATAGCCGGCGAGCGGCACCCGAGCCTGAATTCCTCACCGATCCCTCGATTTGAACTGCTGGACCTGGAGGCTTACGGCGACATGGCCGTCCAGACGACGCGCGGATGTCCTTTTGATTGTGAATTCTGCAATGTGGTCTCATTGTTCGGTCGCAGGATTCGCCATAAACCTATCGATCAGGTCATCAAGGAACTCGAGGTTATTAATGATCTGGGTTGGCGCGGCGAAATATTCATCGTGGACGATAATTTCATCGGCGATAAAGAGTATGCCCGCGCCTTTTTGGAAAAGCTGACCTCTTGGTCGAAGACCAGAGGTGAACCATTCAGTTTCATAACCCAGGCTACGGTGAATCTGGGACAGGATAAGGCTTTAATTGACTTGATGACCGCGGCTAATTTCGGGTCGGTCTTCCTGGGTATTGAATCTCCGGATGAGGAGGTGTTGAAACAAACGCACAAGCTGCATAATCTGACCCATCCCATGAATCAATCAATATTCAATGTCATGACCAATGGTCTTAACGTCATCGGAAGTTTCATCATAGGCTTTGACCATGAAAAACCAGGAACAGACGAAAGGATATGCCGGTTGGTAGACTCGACCGGAATACCGCTGGTTATGATCAACCTCCTGGCGCCTCTTCCCAATACCAGGCTCTGGCGGCGTCTCAAGGATGAGAACAGGCTCTTATTCGATTCTGACTTTAATGAGTCGGTTAGGATCAAGTTGAACTATCGGCCGGCCAGATCCGAAAAGGAGACCATAGCCGAATTGTTAAAAACCATCGATTACCTATATGCTCCGGAACATTACTTAGAGCGGGTCAGGAAGTTCTGCCTGACCATCAGACCAACCCGCCGGGCCCAAGCCAAAGCCCAGGGTCAAAAACCGGCCAGGACGCCTCTAGCCAGACCACCCCTCAGGAGAAGGCTCAAAGACTTGCGAGCCCTGTCCATAATAATTTGGAGACAAGGTATACGGGCTCCTATTCGACGTCTGTTCTGGCGCAATCTTATTATTGTTTTGAGTAAGAATCCCAGCCGGATAAAGTTGTATTTTAGGCTGACCGGCCACGGTGAGGACCTGTTTAAGATCAGAGCCGACACTATTCGGGAATACCAAGTTCTGAACCAATAATTGATAACCTCGTAAAAAGTCGTAAAACGACTTTTCACTCGGCGGGAGAGGGCTTCCCCTCTCCCGCCACTTGAAGTAAATTCAAGTGGTTCCACCCTCACCCCAGGCCGGGGCTTAGTCGCCCTCGGCCTGATGACGGACTTTTTACAAGTCCGTCAATAATTCGGTGGGCCTGATCGAGATTTTGTCTTGGCCCACCCGATCTGGTTGGTCCAGCGTTTCCGGCCTCACGTTGAAGCATCGGCAGAACACGCGATAACTGGAGGAGTTATTGTAGGTTTGTGGAACAGTTCTAAGCGCGATCCGGGCGCTAACGATCATCGTCGCGACCGCCGAGTGTTATGAGAGATCCAATATTTCCTGGAGCCGGCATGACCCAAACGATGATCCAGGCCCGAGCCTAGTGTCATTCAACCTTTTGACCCTAAGAACACCAACCAATTTGGAGAAGACCCTTTTTTTCGGTAATTGGCTTCCAGTTCGGTCAAAGCCTGTCCGATCCTCGCCAGATGCCGGCGCATGGCTTGGGCCGCCGCTTCCCCGTCGCCGGCCTGGACGGCCTTAACAATGGCCTCATGTTCGGAATGTTCGTGAATCATAACGCGGGGAGGTTTGACCTTCAGGACGATCTCCCGGGTGACGACCAGGATTGGCTCCAGAATGGCCTGGTAGAAGCGGTTGCCGCACATCCGGGCTAAAGCAAAGTCAATGGCGATATTGCGTTCGACCCATTGAGCGTGGACGGTGGTGGGGACTTTCTCCGCGGTAATGACCTCGGCCAAGGCGGCTGATGTCTCGGGGGTGATTCGATACGCCGCCAAGCGAGCGACTTCAGGCTCGATGAGCAACCGGGCCTCAACCAATTCCGTCACGGAAAGTTGACCGGCCAGGAAAAGGTCGAGGTGGGACTGGACAAGGTGATTGAGCCCTGGAGAGAGGACATAGGCCCCCCCGCCTTGACCGTGCCTGACGGTGATGAACCCCGTTGTTACTAAAGAACCTAGGGCTTCCCGGACAACGGCCCGACTGACTTGGAACTCCTCGGTCAGTTCCCGCTCCGTCGGGAGCTTATCACCGGGCCTGAACCGACCGGAGAGGATGGCTTCCTTGATCTGTTTCAGAACCTCGCGCGACATTCGCGGTTGCCTGATGGGTCTGAAGGCGTTTTTCATCGTGGCCCACCCCGTGGTCAATATTGCCTGAATCTTTTCAGAAGCGGTCATCCATGGGTTTAACTTCGAGAAAGTTCTTGACTTCCTGTTTGTGGACAAGTCTAATGTCCGACATTAGACCATTGCTGTCAAGGAATAAAATCACAACTCGCGGCGAGACGCTCCCCCCGAGCGTTAATAGCCAAGACCAAGGAGGTATGGAAATGAGGATGTTACGCGTCGGCTCATTGATTTTCCTGTTGCTGTCCTTGACCCTGATCTTGAACGCGGATTTGCTCCAGGCTCAAGAGATCAAAGGACCCATCAAGATCATCGTGCCTTATCCCCCGGGCGGAGGCTCGGATGTGACTGCCCGCCTTTTGGCCGACAAACTCAAGGATATTCTTGGCCAGACGGTTATCGTCGAGAACAAGCCAGGCGCGGGCGGCCGGATCGGGACCGAGTACGCCAAAGGGCAGCCGGCGGACGGGACGGCGATTCTGGTGGTCAATCCCGCCCTGTTCATTATCAACCCCATGGTCATGGAAAAATTGCCCTATGATCCGGACAAGGACTTCGCCCCCGTCTCCCAGATCATGACCTATCAGTTCGTTCTGTCCGTGCCGGCCAGTTCGCCGATCAAGGAGGTCAAGGGACTGATAGAGTGGATCAAGGCCAATCCCAAGCAGGCTAATTTCGGGTCCCCGGCGGCCGGCAGCCTACCCCACTTTTTTGGCTTGCTGATGGCCCGGCAGGCCGGAGTGGAAATGGTCCACGCCGCCTTCAACGGTTCCGCGCCGCTGGTCACCGCTCTCATAGGCGGACAGGTGCCCATGAGCGTGGACACCTACGAGGCTCACTCACCCCACCACCCGGAGAAAATCAGGATATTGGCCACTTCCGGCGCTACTCGCAAACACCCCGATATCCCTACTTTCAAGGAACTGGGCTTCCCGGAGATCCAGGGCGTGGGCTGGAACGGCCTGGTCGTACCGGCTAAGACACCCAAGGAAATCGTGGTTAAACTAGAACAGGCCTGCGCCAAGGCCGCCAAAATGCCCGACGTGGTCCAAAAAATCACTCGACTTGGTTCCGAGGCCACTGGCTCCACGGCCGCCGAATTCGCCGTCATCATTAAGGCCGACCGGGAAAGGTGGGCTCCCATCATCAAGGCCTCCGGTTTCAAGCCGGAATAACCTGACAGCCGGGGCGCGACGCTCAGCTCAGATGCTGATCTTAAAGACCCCGGCTGTTTTCCCGAGGACGGCCATGATCATTAAACAGCCGAAAAATTTTTATCCAGGCCTGATCTTCAGCTTGGTTGGACTGGGATTCGTGGTTCTGTCACCCCGTTATTCCATTGGCACGGCGGCCAAGATGGGTCCGGGCTATTTCCCCCTGGTCATGGGCGGCCTTCAATTCCTATTGGGCGTGATCTTGGCCGGTAAGGGGCTTTTCGCGGAACAGCCGAGGACGACTGGTGAAGGACTATCCTTCCGGGTCAAGCCGCTGGCTTTGGTTCTGTTTTCACTAGTTCTTTTCGGCTTGCTTCTCAAACCACTAGGCCTCATCGGCGCCACTTTTGTCCTGGTCATGTTCTCCAGCCTGGCCAGCGAAGAGTTCAGATTCTGGCAGGCTTTCGGCAACAGCCTGGTAATCCTAACCATCATCCTAGTAATCTTCGTTTATTTCTTGGAACTGCCGCTTCCGGTTCGACCCGACTGGTAAAGGGATCGCGACGGCGTCGAGGCGTTAACGAGATGGATATCCTGGCGAATTTAGCGCTGGGCTGGCAAGTGGCGGTTTCCCCCGGGAATCTGTTCTACTGTTTCACCGGAGCCTTGATCGGGACCCTCATCGGCGTCTTGCCCGGGATAGGCCCTGTCCAGACTTTGGCCATCCTTCTGCCAACGACCTTTTCCCTTCCGCCCACCTCCGCCCTGATCATGCTGGCCGGGATATATTACGGCGCCCAATACGGCGGCTCGACCACTTCCATTCTGGTCAACATTCCGGGCGAAGCTTCCTCGGTGGTCACCTGCCTGGACGGATACCAGATGGCTCGGCGCGGCCGGGCTGGAGCGGCCCTGACCATCTCGGCCCTGGGCTCCTTCTTCGCCGGTTGCTTCGCCACCGCCCTGTTGGCCGCCATGGCCGCGCCCCTGGCCGAAATCGCCTTTAAATTCGGACCGGCCGAGTATTTCTCCCTCATGCTCTTCGGCCTGATCGGTTCAGTGGTTCTGGCTTCCGGTTCGCTCCTCAAGGCCTTGAACATGATTATTCTGGGTCTTCTTTTAGGCCTGGTGGGCACGGACGTCACTAGCGGGGTCCAGCGTTTTGTTTTCGGTATACCGGAATTAGCCGATGGCTTGGGTTTCGTGGCCCTGGCCATGGGGCTCTTCGGCTTATCCGAAATCATCACCAGCATCGAGAGTCAGAAGACGCGCGAAGTTATGACCAGCCGGCTCAAGGGTTTCGGGATGACCAGGGAGGAAATGAAGGAAGCCTCACCAGCCGTGTTCAAGGGCACGTTGATAGGCTCATTGTTAGGCATCCTGCCCGGCGGCGGGGCTATTTTAGCTTCCTTTACCGCCTATATGATCGAAAAAAAATTTTCCCGGCGGCCTGAAACCTTTGGTCAAGGCAACATTCGGGGTGTGGCCTCACCGGAAGCGGCCAATAACGCGGCCGCCCAGACTTCCTTTATTCCTCTTCTCACCTTAGGCATCCCACCCAACGTGGTCCTGGCCATGATGGCCGGCGCCATGATGATCCATGGCGTCCAACCGGGTCCCAGGGTGATCTCCAGCAATCCCGATCTTTTTTGGGGAGTCATCGTCTCGATGTGGGTTGGCAATCTCATGCTGGTTATCCTGAATCTGCCGCTTATCGGCCTTTGGGTCAAGTTGTTGTCCATTCCTTACCGTTGGCTATACCCGGCCATACTGTCATTTTGCTGTTTGGGTCTTTACAGCACCAACAACAATACCTTCGATATTGGCCTGACGGCTTTCTTCGGTTTCTTGGGTTACCTTTTTAAGAAGCTGGAATGCGAGCCGGCCCCGCTCCTGCTGGGATTCATTCTTGGCCCGATGATGGAGGAAAACTTGAGGCGGGCCATGCTTCTTTCTCGCGGGGACATCTCGGTTCTGGTAACCAGACCTCTCTCCTTGCTATTTCTGATCTTGGCCGCGGCCATGTTGATTATGGCGGTCCTGCCTAAAGTCAATCGGGGGCGAGAGGAAGCCTTTCCAGGATGACATTATTGACTTGGAGCTAGGGCTATGACTGACTTCGATTGGAAGGGAGCGGCGGAGATGGCGGCGATCGAGGCCGATTTTATTATCGTGGGCGGCGGCGCCGCCGGCTGCCTGGCCGCCATTCGCGCCCTGGAGGTTAACCCGAATTTAAAGGTGGTCATTCTGGAGAAGGCCGAAATTTCCCGATCTGGCGCGGCCGGTCGGGGCATGGACGCCCTGAACAATGTAGTGGTGCCGGGCGTATCCACGGTGGACGAGTATATCGAGGCCGTGAGACTGGTCAGCGAAGGCGTTTTTGATCAAGCCATCTCCAGGGTCATCGGCGAAAGATCATTCCGCGTCCTCCGACGACTGGAGAATTGGGGCCTTCAATTTCCCAGGAGTGCCGACGGTGACTACATCGTCAATCAGTTCCACCCCAAGGGGCGATTTCTGGTGGAGATGCGGGGAGAACTGAAGAAGATCGTGGCCGCGAGGACTTTGGCCGCCGGGGCCAAGGTTTACAACCGCCACCCCGTTCTGGACTTGATCCGTGGCGACGACCACATGGCCGGGGTTGTGGCCCTGGACGTCGCCACCGGCCAGGTCCGGACCTTCCTGTCTCCAGCCGTGCTCCTGGCCACCGGCGGCGCGGCTCGTATCGGCTTGCCCAATACCGGGTACCTGCATGGCACCTTCGATTGCCCCTGGTGCAACGGTGAAGCCTGGAAGATGGGTTATGAGGCCGGAGCCCTTCTGACCGGCTTCGAGTACACCGCCACTTCTTCCATGACCCGCGATTTCAATGGGCCCGGCCTTTCCACCTTCATTCGTCACGGGGCCTGGTTGATCAACGGCCTGGGTGAGCGATTCATGGCCCGTTACGATGCCGAGCGTTTGGAGCACGCTCCGGCCGGAATCAGATCAAAGGCCATGATGGCGGAAATCAACGCTGGCCGCGGCCCCATAGCCTTTTCCCTAAGCCACCTCCCGCAGGAGACCATTGCCATCATCGAGGAAGGCCTCTTCGAGACCGAACGGCCGACCATGCGAGAATATTTTCAAGGAAAGGGAATCAACCTTCGCACCGGTCCAGTCGAGATGGTCCCCAGCGAGGTTTACCTCTGTGGCGGCCATGGCTTGGCCGGACTGGTGGCCGATGAATGTGGTGAGACCGCCGTTCCAGGGCTCTTCGCCGCCGGCGATTGTCTGGCCAATCCGTATGGCTTTCTTACCGGCGCCATGGTCATGGGCGAAGTGGTCGGTGAGCAAGTGGCTTCGCGGAAGCAAGACCTGCCCCAACATCATGACGCGGCTGAAAAATTGGAGGCCTTGCGGCGGACCATGGCTCGCCATCGCCGAGGCGGGCTGGATGTGTCGGCTCGGGAGTTCGAATATAAATTCCGAAGGTTGGTAAACGAGTACGTGGCTCCACCCAAGTCGGAACTGAAACTGACCAGGTTTCTCCGGGAAACCGAACCCCTGACCAACGATCAGGGCGATTTGCCGGCCAGGGACACTCACGAGATGATGAAGGTTTTTGAAACAAAAGCGGGGCTGTTCTGCGCCCGTCTTGCGGCCCTGGCCAGCCTTTTTAGAACCGAAAGCCGCTTCGGTCTTTTCCATCAAAGGATAGACTATCCTGAGCGCGACGATGCCCACTGGGCGACCCGAATACTCATCCGCCGGGGCGAAGATGACCATCCGGTGCTTTTCAAGGAGAAGCGGTTATGAACCTGGCCATAGATCACAACTGTTGCACTGGTTGCGGCATCTGCGTGGAAGTCTGCCCCGGACATGTTCTGTCCCTCGACGAAGGGGAGCGCCCCATGGAAAAATACACGGATGACTGCTGGTACTGCGGTTGTTGTCAAGCTGATTGCCCGGCTGGCTGCATCACCTTGATTTTCCCTTACCTTATTCGATGACCCCCACATCGGGATATTTAAACCTCGGCTCGGGATGGACAGGGTCTAATTAGTTTGGCGGTGTTAATGTCCGCACCGTCTTGACCGGCCGTTCAACCGAGGCCGGGCCGACGGTGGGGCCGATCGGTCAAAAAATGGGTGCGGCCCGCGGGGCTTTGTAATATACTCCCGCCCGGGTCGGACATGGCCCGGTTGAGGTGACATGGGAGAAAAAGCAAAGCAGGTCAGCTTGTTCCTGCCTTGTCTGGCCGATCTTTATTACCCGGCCCTGGGCCGGGCGGCCATCAAGGTCCTGAAACAGGCCGGAGTGCGGGTGGCATACCCTCCGGATCAGACCTGCTGCGGCCAGTGGGCGGTGAACATGGGCCGCCTTGAACCGGCCAGGAGCCTGGCCCGACATTTCCTGCGGGTTTTCGCCGAAGCCGAGGCCGTGGTTTCGCCGTCCGGTTCTTGCGTCCTGACCGTTCGCCAACATTATCCCGAGCTTTTCCAGGGTGAACCGGCCTGGAGGAACCTGGCCGAAGAAGTGGCCGGCCGGACCTACGAGTTAACCGATTTCCTGGTCAACGTCCTGGGCGTGATCGATCTGGGCGCCTCTTATAATGCCCGCGCCACTTTCCACGACTCCTGTCATCCCCTCCGGGGATTGGGGCTTAAAAAAGAACCGCGCCTTCTTTTAAGCCAGGTCCGGGGGCTCGAGTTGTCGGAGATGAAAGATTCCGAGGTCTGCTGCGGTTTCGGCGGCGCCTTCATGACCAAGTATCCATCCTTGAGCAGGGCCCTGGTCGAGGAGAAAATAGATCAGGCCCGCCTGAGCGGCGCCGAAATCATCATCATTTCCGAACCGGGTTGTCTGTTGAACGTTGACAGCGCCCTGAAGGCCCGCGGCTCCGGCCTTAAAGCCGTGCCTTTGCTCCAGGTCCTGGCCGGCCGGGACGGGGGCGGCGATGGCTGAAAAGAGCGATTTCAATCAGATCATCTCCCAGGCCCTGAATAATAGGTTCCTTCAGACGGCTCTGACCCGCGCCACCGGCACTTTCAAGGGCAACCGGGTCAGGGCCACGGCCGAAATCCCTGACTTCGAAAACCTGAGACTCCAGGCCCGGGCCGCCAAGGCCCGCGTCTTTGACCGTCTGGACCATTACCTGGTCAAGTTGGAAGAGAGGGTGACCGCTTTGGGCGGCCGGGTCTTCTGGGCCGAAGACGAGAAAGCGGTCATGGATTACATCATTGCTCTGGCCGAAGCCAGGGGCGTGAAACAGGTGGTCAAGGGCAAGTCCATGACCACGGAGGAGATCAGGCTGAATCCGGCTTTGGAGGCGGCCGGGCTCGAGGTCTTCGAGACCGATCTGGGCGAATACATCATTCAATTGGTGGGGGAAAGGCCTTCCCACATCATAGGCCCGGCCATCCATAAGACCAAGGAAGAGATCGCCCGGCTTTTCGAGAAGAGGCTCGGCCTGAAGTACACCGACGACCCGGAGGAAATGACCCAGGCCGTGCGGCGGGAGTTGAGAACCAGGTTTTTTCAGGCCGGGATGGGCATCACCGGAGTCAATTTCGCCGTGGCCGAGACCGGCACCCTGGTGATTTACGAAAACGAGGGCAACATCAGAATGTCCACCACGCTGCCCAGGATTCACGTGGCCGTGATGGGCCTGGAAAAAGTGGTGGCCGACTTGGACGATCTGTCGGCGCTGATGAGGATTCTGCCCCTTTCCGCCACCGGACAGAGATTGTCCAGCTACGTTTCGTTTCTGACCGGGCCGGGCCGGAACCGGGGAGAGGGTCCGGAGGAACTGCATCTGATCCTGTATGACGGCTATCGCACCCAGGCCTTGGCCGATGGCCATTTCCGCCAGATTCTACGCTGCCTGCGCTGTGGCGCCTGCCTGAATTTCTGTCCGGTGTACCGTCTTCTCGGGGGCCACAGTTATCCCTGGGTCTACTCCGGCCCGGTGGGCGTGGTCCTGACCGGCCTGGCCCATGGTCCGGAAGCGGTCCGGGATGTGGCCGGCGCCTCGACCCTCTGCCGTTCCTGCAACCAGGTCTGTCCGGTCATGATTGATTTGGCCGGCCTGATATTGGAACTGCGCCGGCGTCTGGCCGACGGCGATCCGAAGGGGCAATGGCTGGCCGATATGGCCGGCCGCTGCCTGGCCACGCCCCTGGGCTTTGATCTGGCCGGCCGCTGCCTGGGCCTGGCCGCCGGAGCCTCTCTCGACCCGGAAGGCCAGGTCCGGCGAGGACCGGATCAGCTTAGAAGAATAGGCCAGGGCCGTTGTCTGCCCCGGCCGTCTCCGGAGCCTTTCCATCGCTCGCTTTTCCGCGGGGATGAAGAATGACGGACTTCTCGCCAGGCCGGCCATTTTGACTTCAGGCGGGGTTTATTGAAGGATGATCCAAGCCCGGACCGAAATTCTGACCAGGATTAAATCCGCCCTGGCCGACGACAGGGCCTTTGATCGCACCGAGGCCGGACCAGGCCTCCCCTGGCCGGAGCCGGAATTCACCCGAGAGGAACTCAAGGCCGAGTTTGCCCGGCGCTGGGCATTGGTGGGCGGATTCTTTCATCAAACCGGTTCAGAGGATGAACTGGAAGCCGTATTGGCCCGGATTATGGCCGGGATAAGGAACGTTTGCCTGGGCGAGTCGGCCTTGAAGACGGTCCCGGGCCTGGAGAACCTCCTGCGCCGGTCGGGAATTGAAGCCCGTCCGGGCCGGCCGGGAGAGGCGGCCGAGGCGGAAGCCGGCCTCACCGGTGTTTGCCTGGCCCTGGCTTACAGCGGTACACTTCTGGTAACCAGTCGTGAACCCGGTGACCTGACCGCGTCCCTGCTTCCTCCTCTGCACGTGGCCCTGATCCCGGTCCGGAACCTGGTGTATGGCCTGAAGGAAGTCTTGCACTACTTGAACCGGGACGGCTGGCCCCGGGCCGCGGTCCTGATAACCGGCCCCAGCCGGACCGCGGACATAGAATTGAACCTGGTTCAAGGAGTTCATGGACCGAAGTTCGTTCACGCCGTTCTGCTGGATTATCAAACCTGACGGCCTTGGCGCCGCCTGGAAGTGATATATTGACCTTGTTTGAACCGCACTTTTAAACCCTTCAGGAGGCTAGGAGGTCGAAATGTTGCCGATTTCTGAAATAATGGCGCGGGAGATACTGGATTCGCGGGGCAATCCCACCATCGAAGTGGACGTGTGGCTCGAAGACGGCTTTTTCGGCCGGGCCGCCGTACCTTCCGGGGCCTCCACCGGAGTCCATGAAGCCCTGGAGCTCAGGGACAAGGACGACCAACGCTACGGCGGTAAGGGAGTCCAGAAGGCCGTGGAAAACGTCCTGAACGTTGTTTCGCCCGAACTCCTGGGCTTGGACGGTCTTAATCAGGCGCTGATTGATCGGACCATGATCGAGCTGGACGGAACCAAGAACAAGAAAAAAATCGGGGCCAACGCCATTCTGGCCGTATCCATGGCCGTGGCCAGGGCCTCGGCCGAAGCCTGCGGTCTGGAGCTTTATCGTTATTTGGGCGGGACCATGGCCCGGCTGCTGCCCCGGCCCATGATGAACATTCTCAACGGCGGCAGCCACGCCGGCAACAACGTGGACTTGCAGGAGTTCATGGTCATGCCCCTGGCCGGCGACACGTTCGCCGAAGCCCTCCGGGTGGGCGTCGAAGTCTTCCATTCTCTTAAGAAGGTGTTGGCCGAGGCCGGTTTGTCCACCTCCGTGGGCGATGAAGGCGGTTTCGCTCCGGACCTTAAATCGAACGAGGAAGCCATCGAAGTGATTCTCAAGGCCGTGAAAAAGGCGGGCTACACGCCGGGTGAAGACGTGGTGCTCTGCCTGGACCCGGCCGCTTCCGAGTTCTTCGACGCCAAGAAAAAGAGATATGTCTTTCACAAATCCGACGGTTCGGAACGGACCTCGGAGGAGATGATCGCTTTTTACGCGGACTGGGCCAAGAAATATCCTTTGGTTTCTGTCGAGGACGGGCTGGCCGAGGATGATTGGACCGGCTGGAAGGCTTTGACCGAAAAGCTGGGCGGCCAGCTCCAACTGGTGGGCGACGATCTTTTCGTGACCAACACCGAGAGGTTGTCTCGGGGCATCAAGGAACGGGTGGCCAACTCCATCCTCATCAAATTGAACCAGATCGGCACCGTGACCGAAACCCTGGCCGCCATCGAACTGGCCCACAAGGCCGGGTACACCGCCGTGGTTTCCCATCGCAGCGGTGAAACCGAAGATACCTTCATCGCCGACCTGGCCGTGGCTTCAGGCTGCGGCCAGATAAAAACCGGCTCCTTGTCCCGCTCGGAGAGGGTGGCCAAGTACAACCGTCTGCTGCGCATCGAAGAGGAACTGGGCGGCGCGGCCGTTTTGAGAAAGCCGTTCTGACCCGGTCCCGGACTTCAAGGCGCGGGAACTCGAGCCTGGGAGCGGCCGATCGGGTCGAGGCTGAACCTCCAGGGCCAAGCGCGGCTTGTCCCAAAGTCATAATGGCACGGCTCTTAGCGTTTATATTGCTCTGCCTTGGCCTGGCCGGCTGCGCCGGTCCGGTGATAGGTCCCTCCTTGCCGCCGGTCGGACCGATCGAGCGCCTGTCCGAGGATATGACTTTCTTGCCCGTCCTGGACTCGCGTCTGTTCCCGGACCAGGATCAGGTTCCAGACCTGGAGACAGGGACACCTGTTTTCTTATCGGCCGAGGAGATATTGGCCGTCGGTCGAGACTCCTGGCGGGATGAGAATCTGGTCTCCCGGCTGAAGACTTATCGAGGACCACTCCCGGCCGGGCCCTCCTTCAAGTGGTCCGATTTCCCCATGCGCGGCCTAGAGACCGACCTGGGGCTGGGTCTGGAAATAAAAAGCCTGATCCTGAAAAAAACCGAACTCAATACCCTGCTTCCGGCCCATAATCTGGTGGACGCCGCCGTGCTGCCTTTTTTCGCCGTGGGCGTGCTGGCCAGCAACGGCCATTTTGACCTGGCCGGCCGTTGGCTGCCTTCCTCGACCATGAAACTCGCCGCGCAAGTGGACCTCGTCGCGCTCAGCCTGAAAGCCGGGGGACCGATTTTCCAAAAGACTTACCTGGTGCGCTTGACCGAACCGGCGGTCCGGGAGGCCGCCTTATATCCTGGATTCTGGCTTTCTCGAGAGGATGGCCTGGACCTGGGCCGGCGGGCCGCGCCTCCGTTGATTGATCAGATTTTCAGGTGGCTGGCCCGGGACCCGGAACTGACTTTATGGCCGCGTCTGGCCGGATTGGCCTGGTTGAGCCGGCTCCTGGCCGACGAGCGGGTCCATCTGCCGGTAAAAACCAATTGGCTGAGTCGCCTGACCGGGGATATTACCGTCCCTGACCAACCCCTGGCCGAAATATTGACCATGTCCCATCCGGGCTACCCGCCGCTTGGGCCGGGAGATGAAGAAACGCATCCGGTGGCGGTGGAAGCAGCCCGGGGCCGGGCCCGACTTTTTGACATGGCCGTTTCGATATTATTGGACGCGGCCGGGCGGCTCAACCGAATTAAAATGACCAGGCCGCTTGTTCCCGAGGAACGGGTTCTGGAGATAAGAATCATGGGCCTTCTGGCCAAGTGGGGGACCCACCGGTCGGCCGGCCTGACCTATCGTATCGTGGCCTTGGACGAGCGGAGTGACTGGAACAGGCGCAAGGCGGCCTGGACTCTCTTATCGCGCGGATTGGAAACAGCGGACAATGAGGGCTTCCTCAAAACCGAGACGGCGCGCCGGCTCGCTTTTCTGGAAAGCCGGGCGCCTCAGGCGGCCGAGGCCGTCGCTTTCCTGCTGGCGGTCAAGGGAGAAGCCGCCGGACTGGATCACGCCCTGCCGCGCCGATACTTGTTCCAAGCCCTGTCCGGAGAGGACCGCTGGGCCGCGCCCCTGGTGCTGGAAGCCCTCCAGGCCGGAGACTTCAGCCCGGAAGTAGTCCGTCTGGCCGGGGCCATGGCTTTGGATCAGGCCGCGCCCCTGCTGCTCTCGACCCTCGATTCCGAGATCGACCGGTCCGCGGCCGGAATCCGGTTGACCCGACCCCGCCTGCCGCTTTTGCCGTACGCCTCGCCCGGACAGAGTCCGGCCTCCGGGCCTGATCAGGTCTCGATGGTCAGGGCCCTGGCCGCGTTCAAGTCCAGACTGGAAGTCACCCGGGCGCTCCGGTCGCTCCTGGAGCGGTGGCGTCAGGGACGGGGAGTGGGCGATGAACTGGCCGCGGAGGCCGTCCGGTCCTTGGCCGGCCTCGAGGACCGGGGCTCGGCTTCGCTCCTGGCCGATACCTGGCTGTACCTGGCCGGAGAAGACGGTTCCCCTCGGGTAAGAAAGGCCATCCTGTCCGCCTTGGTGACCCTGGCCGGGGAGGAGGAAAAAGCCAGACTGCTGTCCCGGGCTGAAAGCCTGGTCCCGACCAAGCCGGAAGCCCGGGGGCCGTGGCTGGAACTCTTGGAGTTTTTCGAGCAATGCCGCTACTTCCCCGCCGCGGCCTTCTTGAAATCGATGGCCGGTCGCGCCTCCTTGACCGTTGATCTTCGTGGGGCGGCCCTGGCGGCCCTGGCCGGACTGGCTGCGCCCGAGTCCGAGGAAATCATTCGGCCGCTGGCCGGCTCGCCCGAGCCCGACCTGGCCCTGGCCGCCAGGTCGGCCTGGGAGAAGCTGGTCCGAGAGAGGGCGTTTTGGAAGGAATTGGAAAGGATTTGACCATGACGGAGGAGTTCCTGAAGATACACGCCCTCGAGGCCCGGGACCTACCCGACGCCTGGTTCCAATGTGTTTACGCCATACTCGACCACGGCCACGTTTACACTATTGATAGAGGCAGCTACACCGGCCAGCAACGACTCGAATTCGACTACATCACCATCCGCGTCAAGTATCCCGGCACGCGGCCTCTCCTGCCGGATATACCGCCATCGCTGGGACTGCCCAATCCGGTGGACAAGGATTATCTGGACAGCTATCTGCCTTATCTGATGACCAGTTGCACCAAACCCGGTGAACAGTACACCTACGGTGAATATCTGGAGCCTCAGATAGCCGAGGTCATCCGCATGTACAAGGAGGACGGCCACGGGACCAATCAAGCCTATATGACCGTGGGCCGTCCGGAGACCATAACCTACGCGGACCCTCCTTGTCTGAGGGGCATTGACACCAGGATCAGGTATGGCAAGCTGCATTTCTTTGTTTATTTCCGTTCCTGGGACTTATGGAGCGGCTTTCCGGCCAACCTGGGGGCCCTGCAACTGCTCAAGGAGTACATGGCCGGCGAGATCGGCGTGGGCGACGGGGAATTGGTGGCCGCTTCCAAGGGCCTCCATCTTTACGATTACGCCTGGCCTCTGGCCAGACTGCGAACCATGAGGGAATGAAAAAGTCGCGGACGAAGCCTGGATTACCCGCCCAAACCGTCAAGACCGACCTGAAAAACCTGACCCTGGAAGAGTTGGTCCGATTCATGGCCGAGCTGGGTGAAAAACCCTACCGCGCCCGGCAGATCAGGAAGTGGCTCTTTCGCGACGGCGCGGTCGATTTCGGTCAAATGACCGATCTGTCCCGGACGGTTCGGGACAAACTGGCCGACCGGGCCGTAATCGGCCGGCTGGAAATTGCCCGGGTGGACGAATCCGCGGACGGCACACGCAAGTTTCTGTGGCGGTTGGGGGACGATACCGGGATCGAGAGCGTGCTGATACCGGAGCGCGGCCATTTTACCCTTTGCGTCTCCAGCCAGGTCGGCTGCGCCATGGGCTGTCGCTTTTGCCGGACCGCCCGCCTGGGTTTGAAGAGAAACCTCTGGCCGGCCGAGATCATCGATCAGGTTCTCGAGTCGCGCGCCAGGCTGCCGGAAGGCGGAAAATTAACCAACCTGGTATTCATGGGGATGGGCGAACCACTGGCCAACCTGGCGAACGTACTCCAGGCCCTGGCCGTCCTGACCGATCCGGGGTTGACCGGTCTTTCCCGGCGGCATCTCAGCCTGTCCACCGTGGGCCTTGTCCCTGGGTTAAGCCAACTGGCCGGAATCGCCACCCTGGGCCTGACCGTTTCCTTGAACGCGGCGGACGACCGCCTGCGAAACTGGCTCATGCCCATAAACCGCCGTTACCCCTTGGAGGAACTCCACCGCGCCCTGGAGGCTTTTCCTCTGCCTCGCGGCCGCCGGATCACCATCGCCTATGTTCTTCTGGCCGGGGTGAATGACGCGGAAAAGGACGCCCATAATCTGGCCCGATTTCTTCACGGGTTGAAGGTCAAGATAAATCTGATTCCCTTCAATCGTTGGGACGGGGCCGAGTTCGAGCGTCCCGGGGAGGAAGCCGTTCTGGCCTTTCAGGAAACGCTGGCCAGGAAAAATTATACGGTGATGATCAGGAAGAGCAAGGGGCAGGACGTCTCCGCGGCCTGCGGCCAACTGGCCGGGAATTTGACTCCGGTCCGTCAATCCCAATAAAACCTTGACAATCAAGATGGTCTTCCCATTATTTACTTCAGTTGATTGGTCGGATCAGGAGAGAGATGGATGGACGACACGGAACAGAAGATCATCCGGCCCGACTTCGACAAGGCCGGCGGTCTCATCCCCGTGGTAACCCAGGACGCGGTCACGGGTGAAGTGCTGATGTTGGCCTACATGAACCAAGAGGCCCTGGACCGGACCATGGCCACGGGCGAGGTCCACTATTACAGTCGCAGCCGCCGGCAATTGTGGCACAAGGGCGCTACCTCCGGCCACGTTCAGAAAACAAAGGCCATTTTCCTGGATTGCGACGGCGACGCCCTTCTGGTCAAGGTGGAGCAGGCCGGCGGCGCGGCCTGTCACACCGGTCGCAGGAGTTGCTTTCACTACCGGTGGACGGAAAGGGATTTCGAGCTTGAAGGCGACAGGGTCTTCGACCCTCGGGAGGTTTACGGCCGGTGAACAAGGTACTGAGGTTGGGTATTCCCAAGGGCAGCCTGGAAAAGGCCACGGTGGAACTTTTCTCCCTGTCCGGTTGGAAGATCAATATTAACAGCCGCAACTATTTTCCGGAGATTGACGACCCGGAGATCGTCTGTTCCATCTGCCGGGCCCAGGAAATGTCCCGGTACGTGGAACAGGGCATCCTGGACGCGGGGCTCACCGGCCTGGACTGGACTCTCGAGAACAACAGCAAGGTCAAAGTAGTGGAGGACCTGGTCTATTCGAAGGTCAGCGCCCGGCCGGCGCGTTGGGTGGTGGCCGTGGCCGGAGACTCGAAGGTCTCGAGACTGGAAGAACTCGATGGCAAGAAGATAGCCACCGAGTTGGTGAATTACACCCGGCGTTACTTCAAGGAACGAGGATTGAACGTTCAGGTCGAGTTTTCCTGGGGGGCCACCGAGGCCAAGGTGGTGGCCGGCCTGGCCGACGCCATAGTCGAGGTGACGGAAACGGAAAGCACGATAAGGGCTCACGGCCTGAAGATAATACACGAGATGATGCAGACCTACACCCAGTTCATCGCCAACCGGCAGGCCTGGAAGGACGAGTGGAAGAAAAACAAAATCAAGCAGGTGGCCCTCCTGCTCAAAGGGGCCTTAAAGGCCGAGGGCATGGTGGGCCTGAAGATGAACGTGCCGGAGGAAAGGATGTCGGAAGTGATTCAAGTGCTGCCCAGTCTGACCGCGCCGACCGTAGCTCACCTTTATCAGACCAAATGGCTGTCGGTGGAATCGGTGGTCTCCTCCTCCGTGGTCCGCGACCTTATACCCGAGCTGATCAGAAGAGGGGCGGAAGGCATCATCGAGTATCCTTTGAACAAGGTGATATGAAATGCCGCGCGGTTTGAGCCTGGCTGTTCTGGCCTGTCTGTTCCTGGCCGCCTGCGCCGGACCTCAGCCCTCCGGCATGAGCAGCGACAAGGAACAGGCCGAAGCGTTCCTGAGTCTAGGCGCTTCCTATCTGGCCAACGGCGATTCAACGCTGGCCTTGCGCGAACTGTTGAGAGCCGAGACCCTGGACCCGGGCAACGCCGACATACACAATCATCTGGGGTTGGCTTATCTGGCCAAGCAGAGGCATGCCGAATCGATACAGCACTTCCAGACCGCCCTCAAGCTCAAGCCCGACCTCTCGGAAGCGCATAACAACCTGGGCACGGCTTTGATGCAGATGGGACGCTATGCCGAGGCCATGGCCGAGTTTCAAACGGCCCTTTCCAATCTGCTCTACCAGACGCCGGAATACGCCTACAATAACATCGGGCTCCTTTATCTCCAGCAAGGTTTATACGGGCAGTCCCTGGAAGCCTTCAAGAAGGCCATCGAACTGGCGCCGCGGTACAGCGTGGCCCATAACAACCTGGGGCGGGTCTATCTGGTGTTGGGGCGGTTTGACGAGGCCCTGGAAGCCTTCAACCAGGCGATCAAATACGCGCCCGCCTACGCCGCGGCTTATTTCAATATGGGCGAGGCCTTCGAGCGGACGGGCCGGCGCGCCGAGGCCGGCCAGGCCTATCGCAAGGTCTTGGAACTGGCGCCGGAAACCCCCTTGTCCCGTGATGCCGCCGCCCGCTTGAAAACATTGCCCTAGAGTGACGGGACGGATAGGCCCTGGCCCGTCCTCCCCTCCCTCTTCCAACGTGATTACCTCCTCCGGGTTGGGGGAGCAGGGACGTATTCCGTCCGGGCGGGAGTCGCCCGGTCCGGTTTATACGAGGTTGTCCAATATGATCGCCGGCCGAGCCCGAGACATCCCGCCCTTTATCGTCATGGACATCCTGGAAAAAGCCCAGTCCATGGAGCGGTCCGGGATCGACGTGATTCACCTGGAGATAGGCGAACCGGACTTTGACACGCCGGAATGCATCAGGGCGGCCGGCCGTCAGGCCATCAGCGACGGTTACACCCATTATACCCATTCCCTAGGCTTGCACGAACTGCGCGAGGAGATCGCCGATCATTACCGGCGCCGTTACGGCGTCCAGGTTTCTCCGGAACGGATAATCGTCTGTTCAGGCACTTCGCCGGCCTTACTGATGACCTTCGCCGCCCTGCTGGAGCCCTCTGACGAGGTGGTTCTTTCCAACCCCCATTACGCCTGCTATCCGAATTTCGTGAGCTTTTTCGGCGCCAGACCGGTCTTCGTCGACGTGGCCGAAGATGACGGCTTCCAATACCGGCCCGAGGATATCTCGGCGCGAATCACGGCTGGAACCAAGGCCATATTGGTCAATTCCCCGGCCAATCCCACCGGCACGCTCCTGTCTCCGGACCGGATGCAACGGCTGGTCGAATTGGGACCCTTGGTCATATCGGATGAAATCTACCACGGCTTGGTGTATGGCCCGGAGCGGGAGCATTCAATTCTCGAGTTCACGGATCGGGCCATCGTCATAAACGGCTTTTCCAAGCTCTACGCCATGACCGGCTGGCGGCTGGGCTACTTGATAGCGCCTCCGGAGTACCTCCGGCCGCTCCAGAAGCTGCAACAGAATTTCTTTATCTCGGCCAGTTCCGTGGCCCAGAAGGCCGGGCTGGCCGCCTTTCGAGAAGCCGGACCCGAGGTGGAGCGGATGCGTTCCATATACGACCAGCGGCGGCGCTTTTTGATTCAAGGTCTGCGCGACCTGGGCTTCCGGATCGAAGTCGAACCCACGGGCGCTTTCTACGTTCTGGTCAACGCCCGGCACCTCGACCACGATTCGTACCGCCTGGCCTTTGACATATTGGACCGGGCCCACGTGGGCGTCACCCCGGGCATAGACTTCGGGACCAACGCCGAGGGCTATCTGCGGTTTTCCTACGCCAATTCCCGCGACAACATCGCTGAAGGCCTGACGCGCCTCCGGCGCTATATAGAAAACCGTGGCCCGGCCGGCGGCGGAGTTTGAGGCCAGGCTTGCCCCGGCCAGGTTCGTCGCCGGCGCGGCCGGACCCCGGCAATTCCCTCCCGCCGGCCGCCCCGAAGTGGCCTTTGCCGGCCGATCCAACGTGGGTAAATCGTCACTGCTCAATTGTCTGCTCAATCGGCGCGGCCTGGCGCGGACTTCCAAGACGCCGGGGCGGACTCAGCAGATCAACTTCTTTGACGTCGCGGACTGGCTCTATTTCGTGGACCTGCCCGGATTCGGATATGCCCATGTTCCCCTGAAGGTAAGGGCGGCCTGGCGCCCCCTGGTCGAAAGCTACCTCTCCTCCCGGCGGAACATCAGGCTGGTGGTGCTGTTGGTGGACATACGCCGCGATCCGGGGGGAGAGGAAAGGGACCTTCTGGCCTGGCTGAGGATGAACCGCCGCCCGTCGCTGATCGTGGCCACCAAGGCGGATAAAATACCTCGGGGACGACGCCGGGCCAGGCTGGAGGCCGTGAAAAAGGCCCTGGACCTGGCCGAGGAGCCGATAGTCTTCTCCTCCGTCAGCGGCGAAGGCCGGGAAGCCCTTCGGGCCGGCCTGTTCGAGGCCTGCGCCGGGCCGGAACAAATTTAAGGAGTGAAGGAAATATGCGTCGAAGGACAACCTGGCTGGCCCTGGGCCTGGGGGTCTTGTTCCTGACGGCCTGCGCCACCATCGAACTGAATCTTGGCCCCAGGATTGCCCCGCTGAGAGAAAGGACCATCGCCGGTACGGGCGAGGACAAGATTCTCATGGTGAGCCTGGACGGACTGCTGATGATTGGCGGCGGACGGCAGTCCCAGTTGCCGTACGGCGTGCGGGAAAGCCTGATCGAACGCCTGGCCGAGGAGTTGGACCGCGCCGCGGAAGACAAGCGGATTAAGGCCCTCCTGGTCAGAATAGATTCTCCCGGCGGAACCGTATCCGCCTCGGATGTGGTGCACCACCAGATAAAACGATATAAGGAAAGGACGGGCGCCAAGGTGACGGCCTGTCTGATGGGCGTGGCCGCCTCGGGCGGCTATTACGCCGCCGTGGCCGCGGACAGGGTAATAGCCCTGCCCACCACCATCACCGGCAGCATCGGCGTTATCAGCCTCAAGCTGAACCTGGCCGGTCTCATGGTCCGTCACGGCGTGGAAACGGAAACGGTGAAATCCGCGCCCCTCAAGGACATGTGGTCTCCTTTCCGGCCCGCCACCGACGACGAACGCCGGATCATGAAGGACCTGATCGGTGATATGTACATGCGTTTCCGGGAGACGGTCAGGACCGGCCGTCCCAACATGACCCCCGAACAGCTCGACCGGGCGGCGAACGCCCAGGTCTTTACCGCGGCCCAGGCCCTGGCCTTGGGATTGATAGACCGGATCGGGTATCCGGAAGACGCCTTGGAAGAAGCCAAGAAAGCGGCCGGTCTGAAAGAGGCCAGGTTGGTGGTCTATCAGCGGCCTGGCGCTTATCGGCCCAATATCTATGCCCAGTCCGAAGAGTACGGCCGGTGGCTGGAAGCCGCCGACCTTTTGGCTCTGGCCGCTTCCCCCCAGCTCATGTACCTCTGGCTGCCCGGGTGGCAATTCCGGACCGGCCATGGTCTCGAATGAAGGAACGGCGGCGTAACAGCCTGTTCCCGGCCAAAGCCGCGGCCCTGGTTCTGCTGACTTTACTCCCGGCGGCACTGGTGTTTTTACTGGACCTGGGCGGTCTGCTCAAGCCCCTCGAGGATAAGGCCCTGGACGGCCTGCATTACCTGCGGGCCAGGATCAGTCCTTCGTCCCCGGCCGTTTCTCCGGTGGCGTTGATCGGCATTGACGACCGGACTTTCGCCGATCCGGCTTTCAGGATACCCGAGACGCTTTGGCACAATCAGTTCAACGTGGTCATTCAGGGTTTGGCCGACGCCGGCGTCAAAGCCATCGGCCTGGATTTTCTTCTGCCCCAGGCCCTCTTCGACGATTTAGTGCCCAACTACAGCCGCACCTGGCTCAAAACCTTCCTCTACGCCAAGACCAAGGGCGCGCCGGTGGTGGGCGGGCTGATACAGCTTCCGGATCGTCAGATAACGCCCGAGAGCCGTTATCTCCAGATCATCGGTCCGGAAAACGTGGGTTTGTTCAACCTGACCGCGGACGCGGACGATTTCATCCGCCGCCAGCGGCTCTATTTCCCGTCCAGATCAGGCGCGGGGTCCGGCCTGTACAGCGTGACCTTTCTCCTGGCCCGGGCCTTGCGGCCCGGGCTGACTCTTCCGGCCGAGACGATCTACCTGGACTTCGACTCTTCCCCCCGTCCCTTCGGACAGCATTCCTTTGTGGACGTGTACCGCCGGGCCGCGGACAAGGACACGGCCTTTTTGAAGGAGCATTTTCAGGGCCGGGTGGCGCTGATCGGCGAGAACGACTCGCTCACCCAGGATCGTCACGCCACGCCGCTTTACTATTTGTCCTCGGGGGCGGGAAAAAGAACGCCGGGCGTGGAAATCCTGGCTCATGGCGTCAACACCATTCTTAAAGGCAGGTTTTTCCTCGAGGCGCCGGCCGGCCTCCGTTTGGCCTTATATCTGTTCCTCTGTGCCGGCGTTTCCTTTCTTACGCTCTACACTTCGCCCCGCGTGCCCTGGCCCGTGACCTCGCCGTTATTGCTGCTGGCCTTTCTGGGGACCGGCCTGGCCGCCTTCTTGCACTATCGTCTTTGGCCGGTTGTTGGAGGCCTCCTGGCCGCGGTCCTGGGCCAGGCCGCTTCATTCGCCTATCGTTATTGGATAGTCGATCGGGAAAAGAGGATCGCCCGGGGGGCGTTCAGCCGGTACTTGAGTCCCCAGGTGGTGGCCGAGGTCCTGGAGAATCCCGAGATGCTCTCCCTGGGCGGATCGAGGCGGGTGATGACGGTCTTCTTTTCCGACTTGGCCGGCTTCACCACGATTTCAGAAAGGATGTCGCCGGAAGAACTGGTGCACTTGTTGAACCTGTACCTCAGTCTGATGACCAAGGTCATTCTGGACCGCGGCGGCACCCTGGACAAGTTCGAAGGCGACGCCATCATGGCCTTCTGGGGCGCTCCCTTGATCCAGGAGGACCATGCTCTCCGGGCCTGTCTGGCCGCCCTGGACCAGCAGGCTCTAATGATCGGGTTCCGGCGGAGGATCATGGCCTTGGGACTGCCTGAACTGAACGTCCGCATGGGGCTCAACACCGGGCCCATGATCGTGGGTAACATGGGCTCCGAGGAACGCTTCGATTACACGGTCATGGGCGACGCGGTCAACCTGGCTTCCCGGCTGGAAGGGGTCAACAAGGTTTTCGGCACGAGTATTATCATCAGCCAATCCACGTATGATATCGTGGCCGGACGGGTGGAAGTCCGGGAACTGGACCTGATCCGGGTTCAAGGCAAGGCGGAACCCATCCGCATCTATGAATTGCTGGGGGAGGCCGGAAGCCTGCCGCCGTCTAAAGCCGAGGTCCGCTCCATTTTTGCCCAGGGGTTGGACTTGTACCGCGACCTGGACTTCGCCGGCGCCAGGCAGGCCTTCAACCGGATCATTGAACTCGATCCCGGGGACGGGCCGGCCAGAACGTATCTGAAGCGCTGCCAAGCCTACCAGGCCGATCCGCCGCCTCCGGACTGGGATAGGGTATTTACAATGTCCACCAAATAAAATAAATTGACCTTGATCTCTCTTATCCAAGGATCGTTGAAGAATCTAACCGGGGGCGCCCGCTGATTCCCGGGGGAGTTCATGAAAAAGACAGTCCTAAGCCTGACGGCAGCGGCCGCGTTGTTGGCCGCCGCTTCCGCCGCCTGGGCCACCATGGTTATTCCCTCCTCGCTCGAACAAATGGCCGGTTTGTCCGACGCGATCCTGGTCGGCCTGGTCCGGGATCAATATAGTTACTGGGAAGACCGTAAAATATTCACCAGCGTGATCGTGGACGTCACCGAATTCATCAAGGCCCCCGGAGGCGAGACGCCGGCCGCCCTCGAGGTGAAATTTCCAGGGGGCAAGGTCGGCGAGATCAAGCTGGAAGTGGACCAGGCCCCCCAGTTCACCACGGGCGAGGAGGTGCTGCTGTTTTTAAACAGGAGCGGCGGCGTTTTCCGGCCCTACGGCTTTTATTACGGCGTTTATAAGATAAGGCTGGATGCCGGGACCGGACGGAAGATCGTTTACGGGCCGCTGTTCAACCAGCCCTTGGTCTACGACCTTAAGACCATGAAGGCCGATCGGAACACCGTGCCCTCGGGCGGGGAAGACTTGTCGTCGTTCACCAACAGGCTGAGAAAACTGGTCAGATGATCGAGCCAGGGGAGCGGTCTCATGGGTAAAGGCCTTGTTCTGCTTCTGGCCGTGCCGGGTCTGATCTGGATCGGTTGCGGGGCGGCCTGGTCCTGGTGTTGGCTTCGCGACACGGGCAAGGTGGATACCGCTTGTCCGGCGGGTTCTTACCAGACGGCTTGCTGCGCCGGGAACTTGCGGGTCTGGACCGGCGGCGGCATGACCTACCAGATATCCACTTCCACGGCCGACGTTTACCTGTCTTCGATCCGGACCGGCATGTCCAAATGGAACGAGGTGGAGATGGCCGTCTTCAGCTTCACCGAGGGCGCCAGGAGCGCGGCCTTTGACGCGGTCAACGACGGGGTGAACCTGGTCAACCTGGACTCCAGTTGGTGCGCCCACCAAGGTTGCCCGAGCGGCGGCGTGCTGGGCTTTTCCATGACCTGGACCGTGGGCGACGGGACGGTCAATTACCGGGCCACGGAGTCGGATATCATTTTGAACGGGGAAGAGTTTACCTGGGGTGACGGTTCCGGCGGCACCATCAACACCGCCGCGGTCGTGGCTCATGAAGCCGGCCACAACGCCGGCCTGAGCCATCCCGGCGGCACCTGCCGAGCCTCGGGCAGCTCCGGTTGCGGCCCGGAAATGCCGTCCGCGACGATGTATTATTCTTACGACGGGGGGCAGCCCACCGACAAATCCTCCTTGGAGTTGGACGACGTGGCCGCGTTGGTCCATGGATACCCCAGGAGCTTTTTCCGGGTCCGGGTGCTGGACCAGGACGGCGTTCCCGCCGTCGGGGCCACGGTTGACCTGCTGGACACGGCCGCGCCCGTCAACGGCAGCGACATAACCTCCGGCGGCAGCGTAAAAGGCGACGTAACCAACGGCTCGGTGTTGTTCGGAGACAAGACGGCCGGCGACGCCTGCGTCAACTCCACTCCGTTCACCGCCACGGACGCCAATGGTTACACCAATTACATCAACCCGGTCCACCGCACTTTTCGGATTCGAGCCCATCAGAATGACGATTACGGCGGTCAGACGGTCACCGTCCCGGACGGAACGTCGGAAGTGACCGTCTCCCTGGTCGGCCAACTGCCCTACGTCTCACCGGCCTGGGGGGATAGCGACGTCGGCCGGTTGTATCTCTACGCCAACGTCAACCCCAATGGCCTGCCGACCACTTGTTATTTTGAATACGGACGGGACGGGGCCCTGAATATGCGTACGGCCAGCATGGACGCTGGTTCCGGGACCGCCAACTTCCTGGCCCAAACCACGGTGGGCGACGTGGCCCAAAGCGCCCAGTACACTTTTCGCGCCGTGGCCGTAAACCTGGCCGGGACGACCTATAGCGCCATTCAGACCATCAATACCGAGTACGAGGACCCGGCGGCCGGCGCCTTGGGCGGCGCCGCGGGAGGTTGTTTTGTCGAGGCGGTGAACCGCTAGCCCTCTTCCCGGTCCAGGGCGGGAGCAGGTCTTATGGACTTGAGGCGCGGACTGATCGGCGATATAATAATGATGATTGACGGACTTCTAAAAAGCCCGTCATCAGGCCGAGGGCGAATAAGCCCCGGCCTGGGGTGAGGGTGGAACCACTTGAATTTACTTCAAGTGGCGGGAGAGGGGCAACCCTCTCCCGCCGAGTAAAAAGTCGGTTTTCGACTTTTTACGAGGTTATCATGATTGGTGGAAAACGACAATGATCAAACTCAAACACCTAGGGCCGATCATTATTATCCTGGCCGTGGCCGGCTGCAGCCTGAGCGGAGGCCAAATCAGCCCGGCCCAGGAAGCCGCCGAAGATGCGGTCAGCTCCAGGACTTATTTTTCCGAGGCGGGCATGGTCCTGGAAGCGGTGAAAAAGGTCCTGAACGATTATGGTTTCATGGTGGTCTTCACCAAACCTCTCGGACCCAGGTCCTGGACCGTGAAAGTCAAGAAGGCGCCGACCAGCGATATCAAGGACAAGCTGGATGAAGTGGTGGTCGAGGGCCGGGGGGAAAGAGAAACCCAGGTCCACCTGAAGATCGAGCGTTCCTTCTGGCAGAAGCTGTCCAGTGAACCGGGGTGGGCCAAAGGCTTTTACACCAGCGTTTTCGAACGCATGCCCTGATCGCGCCAAAGTCTTTCAGCCTCATCCCAGGCGGCGATCCTTTTATGGAGGCGGGCCGCTTTTTCCCTTCCGAACGCTCGAACCGGCCGGCTAGGACTGTTCCTGGTCTGATGACGCGCTCTTGGGACTGAAGTCGCCCCGTTCCACTCGGGCGGCCAATTCCCGGATGACGCTGGCGGTGGTCTCGATGCCTACGCCCCGCACCAGAACCATGGCCCCCGTGGTCAGAAGCACGGGACCCACCTTGGATAAACCTTCCTCGTCGCCCTGTTCCTTGATCCGATCTATAACGGAGCCGATGGCCTCGAATATGGCTCTGGTGACTCGTTCGGTTGCTTCCTGTCCGTTCATTTCACCTCCTAAGGCTCAGGCATAATAATATCAAGCGGTCCGAATATCAAATCGAACCGTCCGGGTAAGGGTGTTGGCCCGAGCCGGCCGCCCTTGTCTTGACAGGCCGCCTAGGCCTGATTTACGTTGAGGTCTAGTCAAGGCCGGAGTTGGACATGTCCGAAAAGAGTGAAGTGGAACTGAGTTCGGTGGAAAAGAGAATCATCTTCGAACTGGGCGGCGATATCGGCGCCGGCCCCAGGCCGTTCGCGGAACTCGGCCGCAAGGTCGGCTTGACCGAAGCGGAAGTCCTGACTCTCGTCCAGCGGTTGATGGACAAGGGAGTGTTGCGGCGCTTCGGCGCCACGCTTCGGCATCAGCGCACGGGTTTCATTGCCAATGCCATGGTGGCCTGGCGGTCGCCGGAGGAGAGGTTGGAGGAAGCGGGTCGCCTTTTGGGCTCCTTCCCCGAGGTGACTCACTGCTATCAGCGCCGGACCATGCCGGAATGGTCTAAGAACCTTTACACCATGATCCATGCCTCTTCCGAGGAGGAATGCCTGGTCTTGATAAAAAAGATGGCCGCCGCCGCCGGTCTGGACGATTATGAGCTTCTGTTCAGCCGCGAGGAACTGAAAAAAACTTCCATGAGGTATTTCCGATGAAGGAAGAAACGTCCAAGAAACTGTTTGAAGAAGCCAGGACCTTGATACCCGGTGGAGTGAACAGCCCGGTGCGAGCCTGCCGGTCCGTGGGAACCGATCCTTTATTCATCACGCGAGGCCGTGGGGCCAGGTTATTCGACGCCGACGGTAATGCTTACATTGACTACGTCTGTTCCTGGGGACCCCTGGTGCTGGGACATGCCCATTCGGCTATGGTCAGGGCCGTGACCGAAACCCTGGGCCGAGGTTCGAGTTTCGGCGCGCCGACGGCCCTCGAGATCAGGCTGGCCAGGTTTATATGCGGTTGCCTTCCCTCGATGGAGATGGTCCGTCTGGTCAACTCGGGCACGGAAGCGACCATGACCGCCGTTCGCCTGGCCAGGGGCGTCACCGGCCGGTCCAGGATAATCAAGTTTGACGGCTGTTACCACGGACACGCCGACAGTCTGCTGGTGGCCGCCGGCAGCGGCGTGGCCACCCTGGGCATACCGGGCAGCCCGGGCGTACCCGACGAAGTGGCCAGGTTGACCCTATCCCTTCCCTATAACGACCTGGGGCCGGTCAGAGAGGCCATGACCAGGTATGCCGGTGAAATAGCGGCGGTCATTGTTGAACCCGTGGCCGGCAACATGGGCGTGGTGCCGCCCGGGGAAGGCTTTCTGGCCGGTCTGGCCCAAGTCTGCCGGGAAAACGGCTCCCTGTTGATCTTCGATGAAGTGATCACCGGTTTCAGGCTGGGGCTGGGTGGGGCCCAGGCGCTTTACGGCGTGGACCCGGACCTGACCTGCCTGGGCAAGATCATCGGCGGCGGCCTGCCCGTGGGCGCCTTCGGCGGAAAGCGTTGGATCATGTCCCAGCTAGCTCCGGAAGGCAAAGTCTATCAAGCCGGCACCCTGTCCGGCAACCCGCTGGCCATGGCCGCCGGGCTGGCCACTTTAGAGGCCTTGAAAGCCGATCCCGGAATTTATGAGCGTCTGGATGAAATTTCCGCCACTTTGTCCCAGGGACTGGGCGATCTGGCCCGCAAGCATGGCCATGAGGTCTGGGGCAACCGAGTGGGCTCGATGTCCACGCTTTTCTTCACTTCCGGACCGGTCACTGATTATGCTTCGGCCCTCGAGGCCGATACCCGGAAGTACGCCCGATTCTATCGAGGCATGAGGCAGAGGGGTATCTATTTGGCGCCCTCCCAATTCGAGGCCACCATGGTTTCGGCCGCCCATGCGCCGGAAGACATAGACCTGACCCTGGCCGCGGCGGATTTGGTCTTTGCTGAAATATAACTGTTTATTTTCATAATAAAAAGTTATGTTGGCCTCCTGGAAGTCGTTGTGGAAGAGAGAGTTTTTTCCAAAAAGGGGTTGACTTGAGTTGAGACCTTGTGATAGGGGGAACGTGACAATTTACACGAGCCCCAAAGCCAGGTTAAGCCCAGGGCCGCTCCGTGATTTTTCCGGCGGCGCCTGATGCAAAAGGGAACGCGCGAGGCCATAACGTTACTGGCGGTGGCCAGCACCATGGGGCTCTCCCTGGTCCTGGCCACGGTTATCGGCCTGGCGGCCGGGTACTATTTGGATAAACTATTCGGTACAAAACCCTGGCTGACCATGATCTTTTTGATCCTGGGCATCATAGCCGGGTTTAAAAATATCTACGTAATCGGTAAACGAGTCCAAAAGATGTCCGGGAAGCAGGAGTGACGGGCGATTGGCAACATGTTGAATTCCCGGTTGATTACCTGGTGATCGAGCATGAACGACCAGATTGAGCGGGACCTGGTGGCGAGGCTGAACTATCTGAGCTGGGCGGTCATGGCAGCCTTGGCCGGAGCTTCCCTGCTTTATCTGCCGTGGGAGATTTTGTCGGGTGTGGTCGCGGGCGGACTGCTGGTGACCATAAACGTTCAGCTTCTGCGCCGGGCGGTTACCAAGGCTTTATCCACCGAGTTCAAGGTGGTCAACTCAAGGAAGCCCGGCCAGAAACTTAAACGAATGCTGGTCAAGTTTTATATTTGTTTTATTTTGACCGGAGTTGTGATTTATTTCCTTATCTCGAAGCACCTGGTTGACGTCCTGGGCCTGTTGCTCGGTCTGTCAACCTTTATACTGACTGTATTCCTGGTGATTATCCAGGAAATAGGCAAGCTGTTCTATCACAAACCGACGAAGGAGGCCTTCTGAGGCATGGAACATCCGCTCCTGTTTCTGTCCCTGCTCTTCGAATCCCTGGGTATGACCAAACTGGCCCACTACTGGCCCCATGTCCTGTATTCCTGGCTGGTCGTTTTAATTCTCATCGGCCTGGGCTGGTTGGCCACTCGGAACATCCAGTTCATTCCCGGCCGGCTGCAGAACGTCTTTGAAGTGGTGATTGACGGTATCGAAGGCTTCCAAGTGAGCATGATGGGCGAAGAGGGCCGCAAGTACTTCCCACTGATCGGCACCATCGGCCTTTACGTCTTTTCCTGTAATATGATCGGGCTGTTCCCGGGGCTGCTATCACCCACTTCCAATATAAACACCACCTTGTCGGTGGCGCTGGTGACTTTTTTCGCCACCCATTACGTGGGCCTCAAGTACCATGGAGCCAAATATATCAAGCACTTCATGGGATCAATTCTGCCCTTGGCCCCTTTGATGCTGCCCATAGAAATCATCAGTCACCTGTCGCGGGTGCTGTCCCTGACCTTGCGTCTTTTCGGCAACATAATGGGTGAAGACCTGGTTCTGGCCATTCTGTTCTTTCTGGCCGGCAAGTTCCTGGCGCCCATACCCATGATGGGTCTGGCCATTTTCACCAGTTTTGTCCAGGCCTTCGTTTTTTCGCTCTTATCGATGCTTTATATCTCCGGTTCCATACACGAGGCCCATTAGTGGACATTGATCCCCTTGGTTGGGGTTGATGATCAATAGGAAGAAGGCAAAAAGCAAAAGGAGGAGAAAGTTACATGAGAAAATTGACGACTGTTTTCGGGCTGTCCCTGTTGATGGTTCTGGTGTTGACGGCCGTGGCCCTGGCCGCCGAAGTGGCTACCGAGGTTCAGGTGCAGGGTCTTAAGGTCTTTTCGTCCATCGTGACCGCCGCCGGCTTCGGTATCACCCTGGCCGCCATCGGCACCGGCATAGCCCAGGGCATGGCCATCAAGGGCGCGGTGGAAGGCACGGCCCGAAATCCCGAGGCTTCCGGCAAGATAACCGTGACCATGATCATCGGTCTGGCCATGATCGAATCTCTTTGTATTTACGCCCTGGTCGTGGCCCTGATTCTGCTCTACGCCTACCCGATGTCCGATCCGATCGCCAAACTGGTGGGCATGAAATAACGACGGCGCGCGGGGATCGGGGCTCTTGGGCCCGGGTCCCCGACGCCTCGGACCGGTTCTTTTTTAAAATAAACATATGTGCGACTGTTCACAAGGCCGCTGAAATAAATATTATGAAATACTCGAAAATACCGGCCGCTACCATAACCAGACTGTCTCTGTACTCCCGGAACCTGGAAGAATTGGAGCACGAAGACGTCAAGGTCGTTTCTTCGGAAAAGCTGGCCGAAAGATGCGGGGTCAATTCAGCCCAAATACGAAAAGACTTGGCTTATTTCGGCGAGTTCGGCGTCCGCGGCGTCGGTTATTATGTCCGCGATCTTTTATATGAGATCAAGAAGATACTCGGCCTGAACAAGGACTGGAACCTGGGGCTGGTGGGTATCGGCAACCTGGGCAGCGCCTTGATCGCCCATGAAAACTTCGCCCGCCAGGGCTACCGTTTCGTGGCCGCCTTCGATATTGATCCCATCAAAATCGGCAAGAAACTGCCCACCGGCCTGGTGGTGGAACACATAGACCGTCTGAAAGAAGTCAAGGTCAGAAGCAACATAGAAATAGGAGTTATCTCCACACCGGCCAGCCGGGCCCAAGAAGTGGCCAATCGGCTGATTGAGGCCAGTATCCGGGCCATCCTGAATTTCGCGCCGGTGCACATCCAGGTACCCAAGGGCTTTAGCGTGGAAAACGTGGATTTTTCGGTCAAGCTTGATAATCTGGCCTATCATTTGACCATCAATAACTGATCTTACGCGCCACCTGAGGCACGGGCTCGACTATTTGCCAGTCGAGCCTTTTTATTTGGTTAAGCCGGCTCTGATTCAAACATGCTTGCCGAAGGGGCAGACGGGAAAGCGACAGACTTGACAGTTGAGGCAAAGACCGCCGTGGCCTAGGGCGGCCAAGTCCCGGCGGGTGAGTTTTTCACCGGCCAAGACCCGAGGCAGGACAAAGTCAAAGATGGTCCGCTCGTGGAACAAGGCGCAGGCCGGCACGCCGATGATCGGTACGCCGTCAATTCCCGCCAGCATGAGCATGGCGCCCGGCAGCACGGCCGAACCATACAGGATGTCTCCAGCGCCGGCCTTGGCTACGGCGTGCCTGGTTACGTCGTCCGGGTCCACCGACATGCCGCCGGTCAAGACCAGAAGGCGGGCGCCTTGACCGAGAAGGTCACCGATCGCCCGGGCGATGAAGTCGGGATCGTCCGGCGCAAAAACCTCGGGCAGGATCGTACAGCCGAAGGCTTCCAGTTTGGGCTTGATCTTGGGGGCGAAACGATCCTGGATCAGTCCGGAATAGACCTCGTGACCGGTAATGACCAGACCGGTCAACGGCCGGGCCAGGGGTTTGACCTCGATGACTCCACCAGCCCGCCGGGCCACTTCAGCCGCCTCTTCGACCACGGTTTGGGCTATGATCAGAGGTATAGCCCTGGTCCCGGCCACGATTTCGTCGCGCCTGACCAGGGAATCAGTATGACGGGAAGCGCACATGACGCCTTCACGGAGATTGAAATCCGTTAAGGCTTGAGCGTTCACCTTGAGGAGACCATCGCAGTCCGCTTTCAGATTTATCTTGCCTTCGGAAGGGCTTGGCGTGTAGGTCACACCCGGTCCGGCCAGGGCTCCGGCTAAAACCAAGGCGGCTTCATCCTCGTGCATCATGCCCGGGGGAATGTCCAGAACATAGAGACGGCGTTTACCCAGGCGGGCCAGCCGGCCCAGGTCATCCGGCGTGACCACGTGGCCTTTCTTGAAGGCCGGTCCCTTGAACTCACCTGGACGTATTTCGGTCAAGTCATGGGCTAGAACCGTGCCCACGGCATCGTTGATATCGATCATACGTCCGCAAGGGTTATTGAATGAGGGTTGACACATGGATTCTTCCTTCGTTGGATGGAGCGACCGGATCAAGATTGATAACCTCGTAAAAAGTCAAAAACCGACTTTTTACTCGGCGGGAGAGGGCTGTCCCTCTCCCGCCACTTGAAGTAAATTCAAGTGGTTCCACCCTCACCCCAGGCCGGGGCTTAATCGCCCTCGGCCTGATGACGGACTTTTTACA
>JBFMAW010000030.1:0-73132 GCA_040755515.1 Thermodesulfobacteriota bacterium
CAAGGCTCCGGCGGACTCTTCCGAAAAGCCAATCACCGGCCCGCGGCGCTCTCATCGCCGCCGCGGCCAAAAAAGAAATCCAAGTCACCGCCGAACACGTCCGCTTGGCCGCCACCGAAATCTTTTGATCTCTAAAAAACGGGCTGGAAATACATTTCCAGCCCTCTAAAAATATCATGAAAAAACAAGGCTAAATATTTTGGAAATTATAAGCGTTGGACCAAATAATCAGGAAAATAAAGGCCCATTAATTTGCGAATCTACACCGTATTACTGCTATATTCTGAATACTTACTTATAATCGGTAAACAATCAACCGGTATAGATCCCTCTGGAAATACAATAATACTAGGTGTCCCGTCATTAACAATGGGGAGACGCAGAAGTTCTTTAACTCTTTTCGTATGCCACTCAATGTAGTTATTTTTACAGTATTCTTGAACTTCTGCGATGCTGATACCGAATGTTCCTAGATAACTAAGAGAATCGCGATACGAACTCGGAACAAACGGCTCTTCAAGATATGCAAGCCTCTCTCTATAAAGTGCAGGGTGGCATTCAAGTTGAAAGACGACCAGCCTTATAATTTCACTCATCTATAGCCCCATTTTATTGAGGTGCATCTTAGTATAAATTTGAAGAATTGGCCATGCAGACCTCCAGGTATTGTATTAATGCTAGATCATATACCAATATATAGTTGCCTGTCAAGGAACATTGTGGCAAAGCGTAAGGCTTCAGTGAAGGGTGGCAGCCGGGGGTAAAAAAAAATTGATTGTACTGCATTTTTCGCTTGTACTTTTGTGAAATATGAGGTAGGGACTAGGCATGTCTAAGAGCAAGAAGCTTGGACATGCGTAATGGGAATTAACAACTGCCCGATCTGCTTGGAGAAGCAACGTAAGATCGACCAACTGATCGAGGAGAATCAGCGGTTGCGGGCCGCCTTGGGGCGGGAGGCGCGTAAGGCCAAGGAAGGGTTGTTCGGCTCCTCCACGCCCTCGGGTAAGCTGCCGATCAAGCTCAATACCCCGGAGAAAGCCGAGAAAGGCAAGCCTAGGGCGCGCCCGGGTCACCCCGGCGCGGGACGCAAGAGCGGCCAGGGTTTAGAAGCCGGGCCGGCCGTCGTTGTGGACGAGGCCCTCGAGGTATGTCCGGAGTGCGAATGTCACCTGCGGGACAAGGGTTATGAAGAACGCGAAGTCTTGGAAGCCCGGCCGGTCAAAGTCGCCAGGACCGTCTACCGCCTGCCGAAAAGATACTGTCCCCATTGTCGGAAGAGTTACAGGACCCCAGCGCCCGGCGTCCTCCCGCGAAGCCTTTACGGGAATCAACTGATCGCCAACGCCGCGGTGATGCACTACCTCCACGGTATTCCCATGGGGCGGGTCTGTGAACAGACCGGCGTCGGGGCGGGCAGCCTGGTGGAAATATTCCATCGCCTCTCCCGGCTCTTCGCCGGAGCGCCTAGCCGATTGATCGAAGAATACCGGCGGTCACCGGTCAAACACGCCGATGAAACCGGTTGGCGCACCCACGGGCGGAACGGTTATGCCTGGTTGTTCGCCACGCCTGAAATCAGCCTGTTTCAATTCGGGCAAAGCCGTTCGGCCAAGGTCCCCCAGGCGGTTTTCAGGACCAAAGCCCTGCCCGGCGTCCTGGTCGTGGACCGCTACGGCGCCTACAACAAACTCCCGTGTCGCCTTTAATACTGCTATGCCCATCTCCTGCGGGAAACACAGGACTTGGAAAAAGATTTCCCGGATAACCCCGAAATCAAGGCCTTCGTCGCCACCCTGGCCCCGATGTTTGCCCTGGCCATGGGGCTGCGCTCCCAGAAAATCTTGGACAAGATCTACTATGCAAAAGCGGCCAAGCTCAAAAAAAAAAAGAATATCCAGACGGTCATGGCCAGCCCCGCCCAGCACCTGAATGTTCGACGTATCCAGGACCTCTTCAAGGAAAAGGAAAAACGCCTCTATCACTGGGTGAAAGACCGAAGAGTCCCCCCGGACAACAACCTGGCCGAAAGGGACCTCTGTCCCTCAGTCATCGCCCGAAAAACCAGTTTCGGCTCCATCACCGACGCTGGGGGCCAAAACGCGAAGCATCTTGACCTCCGTGCTCCAGACCATGAAAAAACAGGGCCAAGACGACGCCGCCGTTCTCAAGGCCGTCCTCGACAAAATCGCGAACGACAACTCCCAGGGCCCTATCCCATTACTTTTCCCCAAACTTGCCACCCTTCACTGAAGCCTTACCATAAGATTGCGATACTACTTGACATTATGATTAGAATATAGTATATTTAATCCAAAATAAATAGTTATGTGCATTTGGTAATTAAAATAATTGTATTTTTTGCTTTATAATTTCTAATGTGTTGAGTGATCTGCATGAATAATTAATAGATTCCCATTCAAGGAAGAATACATAAAAACGTTATAAAATTCAATCTCCAATTAGGGCTGATGAAGATTTGTTTTATGAAATATTTTAAATATAGGAAACAAATTTATTTAACATCATCGTCGATTGGATTTCCTGTCGGCATGGTTTTTCAAGGGTATTTTACGGATCATTTATTAATGAAATTACTATTCGTAATCTTTCCTGTGTTACTTATTTACCTTTTTTGTTTTATTTTAAACAAACTAGTAATTAGAAGGTTCTTTTCTGACGATCTAAATAAGATAATTAAATGTTTTATAAAAACAATAGTATTTTCTGAAAAAGAGTATTATTTTAGTAATGACTTGTTAAGGGATGTATCTAACAATAATAACTTATTACATGAGGAAGCAGCGTTAATATTATCAGATATGTTTTCATAGTTTATAAATGCTAAGGTGTATTTTGCTTCTAAGCAATGTCAAAATTAGAAGAACTGCAGTAATTGCCGAAATTAATGAAGAATTATTGAAACAAATAACTAAACTAAGATCAGATTATGAAGAATTGAATAACCGTTTGACTATTAAAGAAAGCGAATTAAAAACTTGTATAAATGACAGGTTAGATAATATAGAAAAGGTGCTTACTAAATACTCTGATACTTGGAAAAACAATAAAAGTTGTATTATTGAATGTGATGAAATAAGTTTTGATGATATTATATATGATAATATAGAAGTCGAACCAGCTTTTCTTCCACTTTTATCTAATCCACTAGTACAAAGACTAAATTATATCAAACAGTTATCGCTTGCATATTATGCTTATCCAAGCGCTACTCATACCCGCTTTGCTCATTCTTTAGGTGTTTGCAGAAATATTGAAAGTGCTTTGAACAATTTTTTTCAAAGAATGATATTTTATACTAAAAATGGAAAAGATTCGTTCAATATTACTAATGAAGATAGAGACAAAATTATTCTAAAGGCAAAGACAGCTGCTTTCTTACATGATATTGGCCATGGACCTTTTTGTCATGCTTTGGATCGTTATGTTGGATATTCTATATTGGATAATGCCTTACCAGATAAATATTATACTCCGATTTACATATCGGAATACTTAGATTCTTCAATTCGGAGCATGGGACTAAATCCAGAAGATATCAAAAATATCCTTTCAAAAAATAGGTCTGATTTGACTGGTTATGATAATCTGATTGCAGATTTAATTGATTCACCTTTAGATGTTGATAGGATTGACTACTTAGCAAGAGATGCTCGTTTTACAGGTCTAATTGAAGGGTATATTAATGTTGGGACACTGATAAACAAAATGGTTGTTTATTTCGAAGACGGAAAATACATGCTAGCATTTAAGAAAGCAGCCATTCCATATATTGAACATTTTATGTACGCTAGAGATGTTATGTATATTAAATGCTATGAAAATCCTATAAAAATTGCAGCTGACTCAATGATTATAAAAGCATTAGATGATTTTATTAGCAATAATAATTTAAAGAATAGAATTCAAGATATTGTCTTACTTACTGATGAACAATTGATTAATTTAATTAAATTATCGTCTGGTCAAGCAACAACTTCAAGAGAAATCCTAGAAGCACTCTTCACAAGGAAAATATTTGAACTTTCATATGAGGCAATGTTAATTAAGAATGACAAGAATGGAGCAAGAATTGAAGACCTAATAAAATCTATTTCGGAAGGTAATTTCAAATATGTATATATAGATTTAATTAAGAGTTGGGAAAAGGAAATTACGAGACAAACTGACTCCAATCGAATAAAGCCTTGGCAAATAATGATCTCTGTTAGCAATCCAAATGTCTTCCTTCAAAGAGAAGGCGCTTCAAAAATTCTTATAAAAAATAATGGAAAATACTCGTGTGAAGACCTTTATGATATATCACCTCTATTAAAAGCTGGATTTATAGATATTTTGAGAAAATCTCGGATGAAGATTCGATTATTTTTATGGCCAGATTTGGCTAAAGAAGATAAAGAAAAGCTTATAAGCAATACAAGAAAATTTTTAGATATTTGATATGTTATTATGTATGAGGAGGTATTATTATGATGAAGCCAGAGATTATCATCGCGATGCTATTATTAGAAAAAATTGATAAAGAAGATGTAAATGTTAAGACATTGTCTAACTCAATTGCTCTACTAAAGAAAAGGGGATTAGATGTTTCCAATATTTCTTTAAGAAATGTACCTGGTGGTTATTATTCAGACGAGGTGGAAAGTTTTATTGGGCGCTTACTTCTATTTAATTATGCACAACAAAGAAGTCCTATAAAACTATCTAGCGAAGGTAAAGAATTATGCAATAATATCTCAGAAAAAGCAAAAACCGAGCACCCATATGAAGTTGATAAAATTAATCAACTAATTAAAACAAGTGAAATTTAATGCCTCCATATTATATTAACAGTATATAATATACCCCAAAAACTGGACAGAGAGCTAAGATGTGAAACCTGCCCGTGAAGAAGGAAGAAAAAAGAGAAGATGGCAGAAGTAATGAAAAAATATGAAGACGGGTTCTAGGCGCGAGTAGACTTGGAGGCGTTAAAGGAACAACGAACGATCTCGGACCTGTCCAGCGAGTATAGGATTTTTCCGAAGTTGATTAATCAATGGAGTAAGCGGGTATTAGAGGAGCTTCCGAGAGTGTTTTCCGGGAAAAAGAAGAAAGAAGCCAAGAATGATCAGGCGTTGATTTCCGCCTTTTACCAGCAGATTACGCAGTTGAAGGTGGAACTTGAATGACTGAAAAAAAGCTAGTCGCATCGATTGATCAGATCAAGCCTGTATTATCGGTCGAACCGGGAGGAGAGGTATAGCGAGAAGCTGATGCGATTGATAGACGAACAATATATCCGGACACCCTTCTATGGCGGCCGACGCATGACGGCCTGGTTGAGGTCCCAGGGGTGTGCGGTCAAAGTGAAGCGAGTACTAAGGCTGATGTGTATAAGACAAGATATAACCTGACAGTAGATTAATATGTACAAGTCAAGATTTAATCTGACATTGGATGAATTTTTGCCTGGTGTCCGGTTCATCTCAACTGTTGATTAACCTCATGCCGCTAGCGCGGCGGCGCATCTCCAACGAGCTCTTCATCGGGCCCATTCTCGACGCACCGCCGATTCGGCCGTAGGGCTCCTCGGTTCTGAGCGCAATTATACAAACCAGGGGGGTCACACCTTAGAAAAGCTCAATTTTGTCTTGACAATATGGTACGCCTCACTGGGAAAAAATGATCTCAAATACACTGAAAACCAGCTTATCAGGTTGTAAAACACCACGATCACCCGATTAGAATCCAACAGCCGATCCCCTGAGGCAATCCTCACCGTCCAATCTGATAAATGACCGGTCTATACCTCGGCGGCGGGACTGGTTTCCCTTCAGCCAGGGCGGTCTCCAGCCACGCCTGTTTGGCCTGTTCGACTTCGGCCAAGGCCTGTTCAGGGGTGTGGCCGAAGGCTGAACACGCCTCCAGGTCCGGGATGTCGGCGATATATCCGCCATCCTCCTCGGAAAAGAAAATATTGATGTGGTAGTCGCCCATCATTCATCCTCCATGTTGATATTATACCGCTCCACCAAACGCAGGAATTGCCTGATTTGGTACGGTTTGGCCTGACCTTTGACCTCCTGGAGGTTGACCAGTTCTTTAATTCCAGGCCGCCCGAAGATATGGTGGCTTCCCCTGACTCGCAATAAAGAAAAGCCGAAGCCTTCCACCAATTGGACGATTTCGCCGAAGGCTACGTTTTCGAGGTTGCCCAGGGCCAGTCGTGCCAGCAGCTTGCGCCTGTTCATTTTTTCGCCCTATTGTCGAGCGGATACGAGCTGAATCGAATATCGGATTTCCCAGGGCCAAGTATAGCAGCCCCATTCACCAGACGTCTACCCGCTTTGTCTCTATCCCGAGATCAAGCAGTGTAGCCAAATGGAAGCCAGAAGGGAAAAATGGCGGGGAAAATGAGAAAGGATAAATCAGGTGGTTCCTAACTTATCCTTTTCATTAGGCTTAATGGTCGGGACGACTGGATTTGAACCAGCGACCCCCTGAACCCCATTCAGGTGCGCTACCAGGCTGCGCTACGTCCCGACAGGCCCAGCCTATACACAGTCCCGGCCGGATTGTCAAGAAAAGTGATGAGTTGCTGAGCAACGGTGATGGCAGGCGGTCGGGAGGCGAAGGCCGCCTTCGCCGATGGCCGGCCGTATATAGGGGTCAAAGGAGCGTAAGGCGCTCGGCCGGCTTGTCCCTCGCGGCCGGAAAGCGCAGGCGTGAGTCCGGATGGGCTATGGAAATGGGTCAGGCCGGGAAGGACATAGCCAATCCTGATCCAGGCCGGTCAGGCGCCGGACTTGTCAGAACGCAGGACGCGCTTGTCGCCCACACGTATGGTCCAACCCTTGGCGTCGAAGAACTCGAGGAGCGGGATCAGGTATTTCCGGGAGAGGTTGGTCATCTCCTTGAACCGGGGCGTGGTCATTTCGCCGGCGGACTGGATTTCGGCCTTGGCCTGGGCCCAGACCTTGTCCAGGGCGTCGCGGTGGAAATATAGGTCGCTTTTGACCTTGACCAGGACGCCCTGCTTGGCCAGGTGCTCCAGGACTTCCTTGTGCCGGTCCGGCGAACCGGGCAGGTCCACGGCCAGTTCCTTGAGATAGGGCGGGGTCAGGCCGGCCTTTTCCAGGAGGCCCAGCATCTTGGACTCGATCTCCTTATCCTCGTCGGCCAGTTTGGGCTTATGTCCGGACAGGCGCACCACTTCCCGCTCGAGGACGATGTCGCCCGAGGCGGACAGGCGCTCCAGGACAAAGGTCAGGAGCTTCACCTCGGCCAGGCCGGGCACCCGGGTCTTGAGTTCCTCCTTGACCAGGCCTGGCCGGAGCGGGTACTGCCGGTGAAAGTCGGCCAGTATCTCCTTGACCCGGGCCGCCAGTTGGTCAAAGGTCTGGCCGCCGATGACCCGGCCCTGATCCTTGTCATAGGTGATGGCCGCGCGCTTGGACAAGGACTGGTTCAGGGCGGTCTTGATCTGCTTGGCCGGCAGGTCGATCAGGCCGGCCAGTTCCGCAGCCGAGACGCCGGCCGGACCGGCGCTGTCAATCAAGACCTGGATGCTCTTTTCCGGGTGGCGTTCCTTCAAGATGGCCAGGTCGGCCAGGGTCTTTTCCTGGAAACGCTTGTGGCGGAAGGGCAGGGGGTTGAGCACCTCGCCGCCGGCGATGGTCCGGACCGGCGAATAGCTGCGCAGGACGAACCGGTCGCCGGCCAGACAGACGCTTTCCTTCTCGAGCACGATCTGGGCCGGTCCGGCCTGGCCCGGCGCCATTTCCTCCCGGTCGAGCAGAATGATCCGGCCCAGGTTTTCGGCCGTGCCCACGTGGAAGCGCACCTGGGCCCGGTTCTTGAGGGGCCGGTCATGACTGGACAAATGCCGCACCCACAGGTCCAGGCGGCGGCTGGGATGCAGCACGTCCGGGAGGGACAGGACCTGGCCGCGCTCCACGTCGTCCCGCTCGAGGCTCTGCAGGTTGATGGCCGTCCTGAGACCGGCCGCGACTTCGGTCACGCTCTCGTTGTGCACCTGGAGGCCCCGCACCTTGGACGTCACCCGGACCGGGTAGATCTCCACGGTCTCGCCCACGGTCAGCCGGCCCGAAATGGCCGTGCCGGTGACCACGGTGCCGAAGCCTTTCATGGTGAAGACCCGGTCCAGGGGCATGCGGAAGAGGCTGCCGGTCTCGCGTTCGATGACTTGGCCCGCCACCAGGGCGATGGTTTTTTTCACCTCGTCCGATCCCTGGCCGGTGACGGCCGAGAAATGAACGATGGGCGCGCCGTCGAGAAACGTGCCGGCGGTGAACTCCCGGATGTCCTCCTCGACCAGGTCCAGCCAGTCCGGTTCGGCCAGATCGATCTTGGTCAGGACGATCAGGCCCGAACGCACGTCCAGAAGCTGGCAGATTTCGAGGTGTTCCCTGGTCTGGGGCATGATGCCCTCGTCGGCGGCGATGACCAGGGCCACCAGGTCCACGCCCGTGGCGCCGGCCACCATGTGGCGCACGAACTTTTCGTGGCCGGGTACGTCCACCACGCCGATGCGGCCGGCCTCCGGCAGGTCCATATGGGCGAAGCCCAGTTCAATAGTGATGCCCCGGGCCTTTTCTTCCTTGAGCCGGTCCGTGTCGATGCCGGTCAAGGCCCGGATCAGGCTGGTCTTGCCGTGGTCGATGTGTCCGGCCGTGCCGAGAATGAGTTGCTTGGTCATGGGACCGCGATTATCTCCGGGCGAATGGTCTAGGCGATTCATTATAATTGATCGGTCCGGGCGGTCAAGGCGGATGATGTGGTTCCGGCCTTCTCGATCCCCCTTGCCAAGAAAGGCTTTCAATGATAGGAAATCCTACGGGCGCGGCGGCGAAAGTGATCTTATGGCCCGGATAAAGGCGCGGCCTGCCGCGAAAGCTGAATCGATCCTCCGGGCCGGGGAGTCGTCCTTGAGAATCATGGCCCTGGACCTGGGAACCAAGCGGGTGGGCGTGGCCCTGTCCGACGAACTGGGCCTCACCGCCCAGGGCTTGACCGTTATCGAGCGCGGGTCCCACCAGGAGTTCCTGGCGGAAATAGGACGCCTGGCCGAGAAACACGGCGCCACGACCGTGGTCCTGGGCCTGCCGCGGCGGATGGACGGCAGCCTGGGGCCCGAAGCCCAGCGGGCCCTGGCCATGGCCCGGGAGATCAAGAAACACCTAGGCCTGGAAACGACCACTTGGGATGAAAGACTGACCACGGCGGCGGTGGAAAGGGTTCTCCTCGAAGCCGACGTGTCGAGAAGCAAGCGCCGGAAGGTCAGGGACAAGCTGGCCGCGGCCTATATACTGCAATGTTATCTGGATCACCTGAGCGCCGGGAGGAGCCGGGCGGAGTGATGGCCGAAAAAGAAGCGGGAAGCACCGAAATCGGATTCCTGGACGACCGGGACTTGAGCGAGGCCGCGGAAGCGGCGGCGTCGAGTAAGGACGAAATCACGGACCCGAAGCCTTCGGTCCTGCCCATTATTAGAAAATGGGCCGTAAGGCTGATCTCCGTGGCCGGCATACTGTTTGTCCTGGCCCTGTTGGCCGGCTTCGTCGCCTGGCTCGAATTCCGGGTCAGGCTCATGCCCGTATCCGATAAGAAAAACCAGATCGTGGTCGAAATCCCTTCCGGCGCCTCGGTCCGCCAGATCGGCCGGCTGCTCCAGGAAAAGGGCGTCATCCGGTCGGCCGAAGCCTTTCGTTACTATGTGACCTTAAAGAAAACCGGCGGCCGGATCAAGGCCGGCGAACAAGTCCTGGACTCCAGTCAGAATACGCCGGAGGTCTTGGCCGCCTTGATCAAGGGCAGCTTCAAACTCTACCCCGTGACCGTACCCGAAGGACTGACCATGGCCCAGATCGCGGTCCTGATTCATAAAGCCGGCCTGGTGGATGAACAAGCCTTCCTGGACCTAGGCCGGGACCAGGCCTTCATCAAGGCCATGGGCCTGCAAGAGGACAGCCTGGAAGGATATCTGTTTCCCGACACTTATAATTTCATCCGCAACGTAACCACCAAGGAAGTGGTCAAGGCCATGGTGGAAAGGTTCTGGCAAGTCTGGGAAAAATACCGGCCCCTGGCTGAAATCCAGAAACTGACCCGCCATGAGATCGTGACCCTGGCCTCCCTGGTGGAAAAAGAGACCGGGGCGGCCGCGGAGCGGCCGCTGGTGGCCAGCGTCTTCCATAACCGCCTGGCCAAGGGCATGAAACTCGAAACCGACCCCACGGTCATCTACGGCCTCAAGAGCTTCGACGGCAACCTGACCAAAAAGGACCTCCAGACCCCCTCGCCCTACAACACCTACTTGATTCCGGGCCTGCCGCCCGGCCCCATCTGCAGCCCCGGCGAAGCCAGTCTCAAGGCCGTCCTGGAGCCGGCCAAGTCGGATTACCTGTTCTTCGTCTCCCGCAACGACGGAACGCACCAGTTCTCCCGCACCCTGGCCGAACACAACAAGGCCGTGGACCAGTACCAGAAGAGCCTCAAGAAGAAGCCGACCGGGTGATAGCCTCACGTCCAGGGAAATAATCCTTTGATCATGATTTTGTTGCTGAAACAGCCTTTAGGCCGCCCCTAGGGTTCCTCGTTTTCTCCCACTGTCTCCCACCGGCCGTTCCTGCCCATATATATGGGGCTGATCTCGGGCTGACCACAATATGTTGTAATGACTTCCGAGGATCAAAGTGGATAATATACGGCAATCCTTTGAAATTTCTCTTGACAAGTGGGGTGTTCTACCATTAAAGTGGTGTCAAGTGGCAGATAGTGGGAGACACGTGTCTCCTGAAGCCAGTACGAGGCGGCTGGAGTGGATAGTTTCCGCGGAATCTTCCCTCACACCCTGGACAGCAAGGGCCGGGTCTCCGTGCCCAACCGCTTCCGGGATGTGCTCAAGGACTGCCCTGACCCCAGGCTGGTGGTCACCCACGGCTCCAACGGCTGCCTGGCCGTGTACCCCATGCCTCGCTGGAAGGAGGCCGAGGACGACGTGGCCAGACTGCCCGGCGGCGAGGAAAAGGACAAATACATCCGCCATTTCATCTCGCCGGCCCAGGATTGCGCCATGGACAAGATGAACAGGATGCTGATTCCGGCTCAGATGCGTGAAGTGGCCGGTTTGAACCGGGAAGTGTTGATGGTCGGCGCTCTGGACAAGTTCGAAATCTGGGACAAAGCCAAGTACGAGACCTACATGGCGGCCACCCGCGAGAGCGCTCTCGAACTCAGGAAAATTCATGAAGTGCGGATTTGAGGCGGCATGTTCTTGCATCAGCCGGTCATGTTGGAGGAGGCGATGGCCGCCTTGGCGCCCATGAAAGGGGGCCGGTACGTGGACGGCACCAGCGGTGGCGGGGGGCATACTCGGGCCCTGTTGGCCCTGGTCGGTCCGAAAGGCCGGGTCCTGGGATTGGACCGGGATCCGGACGCCCTGCGCCATCTTGAAGACAGTCTCCAGGCTGAAGCCCCCAACCTGATCCTGCGGCGGGCCAATTTTTCCGATTTAGACTTGATCCTGAGCGAAATCGGCTGGGAAAAGGCCGACGGGATGCTCCTGGACCTGGGGCTCAGTTCTCACCAACTGGAGCGTTCCGGCCGGGGCTTTTCCTTTGCCCGGCCGGAACCGCTGGACATGCGGATGGATCCCGACCGCGGCCGGCCGGCCCGGGACCTGGTGAACCGGCTCCCGGAGAAAGACCTGGCCGACTTGATCTTCCACCTGGGCGAGGAGAAAGCCTCGCGGCGGGTGGCCAGGGCCATAGTCCGAGCCAGGGAGCGCGGCCCCCTGACGACTTCCCTCGAACTGGCCGAAGCGGTGCGCCGGGCCTTGCGCCGTCCCGGCCGGCCGCCGCGCCTCGACCCGGCCACGCGCACCTTCCAGGCCCTGCGCCTGGCGGTGAACCGGGAATTGGAACACCTTGAGGCTTTCCTGACCAAGGCTCCGGCTCTGCTGAAGCCTTCCGGCCGGCTGGCGGTCATCAGCTTTCATTCCCTGGAAGACCGCCTGGTCAAGCAGGCCCTGCATCGGACCGAGCCGCTCGAACCGGCCGGCCGGCCCTATCTTAAGGCCCTGTACAAGAAACCGCTCCGACCTTCGGTCCAGGAGACCGCCGCCAACCCCCGGGCCCGCAGCGCCAGATTGAGAGCCGGAGAATTGATCGTCCCGGCGGGGAGGAGCTGATGGCCAACGTCAGAACCGAACGACTCGGCCGGCCGGGCCACATGACCCTGCGTAAAGGCAACCGCCGCGCCGAGGCTTCCTTTTGGGCCGACCGAGGCCGCCTCTCCATGGCCGTGTTGACCGCGATCGTCTTCGTTCTCTTCGCCCTCGGATTTGTCTGGTCCCAGCACCAGTGCGTCAGGGCCGGGTACGCCATAACCGCCCAACATCGGGAAAGGGCCGTGCTCGACGATCTCAACCGTAAATACAAGGTCGAGCTGGCCAACCTAACTTCCTTGGATCGGTTGGAAAAGTTGGCCAGGACCGAGTTGGGGCTGACCGCCCCCAAGGCCGGGCAGGTCCAGGTGGTGGAATGATGGAGAAGCAGGCCAAATGGATGCGTTTCCGTCTCTACCTGATCGTGGCCTTCTTTGTTCTGGTCTGGGGCCTGATTCTGTATCGAGCCCTCGAACTTCAGTTCCTCAAAAGGGACAAACTGGCCCGGATCGCCGAGGCCGAAGCCCACACCACCATCAAGCTCGAAGGGGTCCGCGGCGAAATTTACGATCGTAACGGTGAAAAACTGGCCGCCAGCCTGGAGGCGGACTCCATCTTCGCCGAAGCCAACAAGCTGGAAAACCCCGGCGCCGCGGCCAAGGACCTGGCCAAGGCCCTGGGTCTGGACCGCCGCGCTCTGGCTCAAAAGCTGAACGGAGGAGGTTCCTTTGTCTGGATCAAACGCCAGGTGACGCCGGACGAAGTGGCCCGGGTGGAGGCTCTGGGTTTCAAGGGCCTCGGCTTCCTTAAGGAGAGCAAGCGGTTTTACCCGAACAAGCTCCTGGCCGGTCATACCTTGGGCTTCGTGGGCGTGGATTCGCGCGGCCTGGAAGGCCTGGAATTGGGGTACGACGATTATTTGAGCGGCGGGATCAGCGCCTGGAAGGTGAATCGCGACGCCCTGGGCCGCACCTATCTGGACCGGCCGGAGGGCGCGCCCCAGGAGATGAAAGGGGCCGGCCTGGTCCTGACCCTGGACCGGCGCGTCCAGTACATAACGGAAAAGGCCCTGGCCGCGGTGGTGGAGAAGCACAAGGCCAAGGGCGGACTGGCCCTGGTGGTCAGGCCGCGGACCGGCGAAATATTGGCCTCGGCCGTCGAGCCGGGTTTCAATCCCAATGTTTTCGGCGAATACGGCCAGGCCCAGCGCCGCAATCGCATCCTGACCGACGCCTTCGATCCCGGTTCGACCTTCAAGGTCTTCGTGGCGGCCGCGGCCCTGGAAGAAGGCGCGGTCAAACCCCTGGACACTTTCCATTGCGAAAACGGGGCCATGGTGGTGGACAAGCATACCATTCACGACCATCACCCCTATGGAACCTTGACGGTCAACAAGATCATCAAGTTTTCCTCGAACATCGGAGCGGCCAAGATCGCCGAGAAACTCGGGCCGGCGCGCCTGCACCGTTACCTGACCGCCTTCGGTTTCGGCGGTAAGAGCGGCGTGGACTTTCCCAGCGAATCGTCCGGTCTCCTCAGGCCATATAAGCGTTGGCGCAAGCTGGACCTGGCCAACCTGGCCTTCGGCCAGGGAGTGTCGGTCACGGCCCTGCAGATCACCATGGCCATGGCCGCCCTGGCCAACGACGGCTTGTTGATGAAGCCCTACATGGTCTCCAGGATAACCGACGCCTCGGGCCGGGTGATCAAGAAAACCGAGCCCGAAGCGATCCGGCAGGTGGTTTCGCCCCAGACCACCCGCCAGGTCAAGGAAATGCTGCGCCTGGTAGTGACCGAAGGCGGCACCGGCACCCGGGCCGAATGCCCCGGTTATCCCTCCGCGGGCAAGACCGGGACGGCCCAGAAGCTGGATCGGGCCACGGGCACCTATTCCGACCGCAAGTATTACAGCGTGTTCGTGGGCTTCGCGCCCTACGAGAACCCCGAGTTGGCCATTCTGGTGGCCGTGGATGAACCCGCGGACCAAACCTACGGCGGACTGGTGGCCGCGCCGGTTTTCAAGGAAATCGTCGAACAGGTCCTGCCCATACTCAACGTGCCGCCGTCCCCGCCGCCGCCCGATCCGGAAATGGCGGAAAAGCTGAAGGCCGCCGGGTTGAAAAATCAACCCCAGAAGGCCCCGGCGGCCCTGGCCGCCGCGGCCAAGCTCAACAAGACCGGCCTTGAAGCCGCGGCGGCTACGACCAAGGACAAGCTCCGTCCGATGGAGACGGCGGCCTTGGCCAAGGTCCGGGAGTTAGACCTGGTCTCCAGAACCAGGGGCGGGACCGATCCCGGCGTCATGCCCGACGTGGTGGGCCTGCCCATGCGCCGGGTTCTGGACCTGATGTCCAGATACGACGTGAAAGTGGAATTCAAAGGCAGCGGCCGGGCCGTGTGGCAGAAGCCCACGCCGGGTGAATCCCTCCAGTCCGGCCAGGTCTGCCAGGTCAAGTTCGAGCCGATGTGATCTGGACTTTTCCCCTCCTCGCCCCCGCCCTCCCCTGAAGGGGCCGAGGAAGAATCATTAACCTCCCTCTCCCCCTGGGAGGGGATGGGGCGAGGGTCGAAAGAGCATCAAGGCGGCGTTGGCTGAACGGCAAAACGACATGAAACTTGGTGAACTGATCAGGAACCTGCCCGGCGCGGTCCTCCACGGCGACCCGGACGTGGAAATCACCGCGGTCGAGTACGATTCCCGCCGCGTCAAGCCCGGCGCGCTTTTCGCCGCGGTCAGGGGTCTGACCAACGACGGTCGAGGTTATATCCGGTCGGCCGTGGCGGCCGGGGCCCGCGCCGTCATGGCCGACGCCCCACTGAACCTGGACCCAGGGGTCCCGTTGATCCTCGTGGGCGACGCCCGGTCCGGCATGACCCTGGCCGCCGCGGAGGTTCACGGCCATCCGGCCGAACGTTTAATCATGCTCGGAGTGACCGGCACCAACGGCAAGACCACCACCACCTATCTGCTGGAATCGATTCTCGATCAGGCCGGCCTCCGGTCGGGCGTGGTGGGCACGGTCAACTTCCGTTTTCCCGGTTGCACGCTGCCCGCGCCCAACACCACCCCCGAGGGGCCGGACCTGCAGTATCTTCTGGCCCGGATGGTCGAGGCCGGGGTCAGCCACTCGATCATGGAAGTGTCTTCACACGCGTTGGACCTGGGGCGGGTGGCCGGCTGCGCCTTTGACGTGGCCGTCTTCACCAACCTGACCCAGGACCATCTGGATTACCACGGGGACTTGGAAGCTTATTTCCGGGCCAAGCGCCGTCTTTTCACCGAATACTTCTCCGGCCGGCGTCTGCCGGGCGGCCCCAGGGCCGTGGTCAACGTGGACGACGAGCGCGGTCGAGGTCTGGCCGCGGAATTGGGCGACCGGGTCTTGACCGTCAGCCTGAGAGACCAGGCCGATCTGCGGCCGGCCTGTTTCCGGGCCGAACGGACCGGTCTGACCGCCCGGCTTGAATCTCCGGTCGGCCCGATCGAGGTGACCAGCCGCCTCCTGGGCGAAATCAACCTTTACAACGTGCTTTTCGCCGCCGGCGCGGCCCTCTGCCTGGACCTCGATCCGGAGACCATCGGCCGCGGCCTGGCCTCGTCCACCGGCGCGCCGGGCCGGCTCGAACGCGTGGGTTCCCGGGACGAATACCTGGTCCTGGTGGATTACGCCCATACTCCCGACGCCCTGACCAGGTCCATGACCGTGGCCCGTGAACTGAAGCCCGCCCGGTTGTTGACCGTTTTCGGCTGCGGCGGCGATCGGGACCGGACCAAAAGACCGCTCATGGGCCGGACCGCGGGCCAGTTGTCCGACCTGACCATCATCACCAGCGACAACCCCCGCACCGAGGACCCGCTGGCCATCGTTCGACAGATCGAGGCCGGCTTGAACGGCCTCAAGCTGGTTCGCCTGAATCCGGAAGACCTCGATCCGGGCTTCAAATCCGGAACCTACGTCGCCCTCCCGGACCGGAGGGCCTCCATCCGCCTGGCCTGCCGGGTTCTGTCGCCGGGCGACATCCTGCTCATCGCCGGCAAGGGGCACGAGGACTATCAGGTTCTGGGCCGACAAAAGATTCATTTCGACGATCGCGAGGAAGCGCGGTCCGCTCTGGAAACGGAGGGCAAGTATTGACCGGCTGGAGACTCAATCTGGCCGAAGCGGCCCGGGCCATGGCCGCGCCCGTCGGGACGGGTTGGGAAGAAACGGCCTTGACCGGCGTAAGCACCGATTCCCGGACCGTGGCCGCGGGTGAACTGTTCGTGGCCCTGCGCGGCGAAAAGTTCGACGGCCACCGTTTCCTGGACCAGGCCTTCAGCCGCGGCGCGGCGGCGGCCGTGGTTTCGGCCGGAATGAATCAGGCCGACGGCCGGCTCACGCTCCTGGTCCCGGACACGCTCCGGGCCTTGGGCGATCTGGCTTCTTACCTGCGGCGGCGGCAAAGGCTCGAAGTCCTAGCCTTGACCGGTTCCAACGGCAAGACCACCACCAAGGAGATGCTGGTCCGGATCGTCGGTCGGAAATACCGGACCCTGGCCACGGCCGGCAATTTCAACAACCTGGTGGGGCTGCCCTTGACCCTGTTCCGGCTTCGGGCGGAGCACGAAGCCTGCGTGCTCGAGATGGGCATGAGCGCTCCGGGCGAGATCGCCCGGCTGACCGAGATCGCCGATCCGGACGTGGGGCTGGTGACCAACGTCGGGCCGGCCCACGTGGCCGGGCTGGGGAGTCTCGAGGGGGTGGCCAGGGCCAAGGGCGAACTTTTCCAAGGTCTGTCCGGCCGGGCCGCGGCCGCGGTCAATCTGGACGATCCCCTGGTGGTCGAGCAGGCCGGCCGGTTCAAGGGCCGGCGGTTGACTTTCGGTTTCAACCGCCGGGCCGACGTCCGAGCGGAGATGAAACCATCCGGACCCGGCGGCGTGATCTTCGACCTGATTACGCCGGCCGGCCGGGCCAGGGTCCGCCTGGACCTGTTGGGACGGCACAACGTGGCCAATGCCCTGGCCGCCGCGGCCGCGGCTTCGGCCCTCGGCCTCGATCCGGATGAGATAGGCGCGGCCCTGGAAGGCTTTCCGCCTTTCCCCGGGCGCCTGGCCTTGCGGCGCCTGCCCGGACCGGTTTTTCTGCTGGATGACACCTACAACGCCAATCCGGCCTCGACCCTGGCCGCCCTGAAGGTTTTAAAATCCCTGCGCCGGAAATCAGGCCGTCTGCTGGCCGTCTTGGGGGACATGCTCGAATTGGGTCCGATCAGCCTGGAACAGCACGCCCGGATCGGACGGGCCGCGGCCGAGATCGGGCTGGACATACTGGCCGCCGTGGGGATGGAGGCCAGGGAGATGGCCAGAACGGCGGAAGAATCGCCTCGCCCGCCGGCGCGGGTGGCCTGGTTCGCCGAAACCGAACGGGCCGCCGCCTGGCTCAAGAATGAAGTTAAAGCCCGGGACCGCATCCTGATCAAAGGTTCGCGCGGCATGCGCATGGAAAAGATCGTCCACGCCCTCGCGGGCGGTGAGGGGGGCTGAAGGTGCTCTACCACCTGTTATATCCCCTGAGCGACTCCTTTCAACTCTTCAACGTCTTTCGGTACATCACCTTCCGGACGATCTACGCCATCGTCACGGCCATGGTCATGAGCTTCCTGATCGCGCCCTGGTTCATCCGGCGGGCCAGGGCCTTCCAGGTCCGGCAATACATCAGGGAAGACGGACCGGCCTCGCACCAGGTCAAAGCCGGCACGCCGACCATGGGCGGGGTCTTCATCCTCTCCGCCGTGCTGGCTTCGTCCCTGCTTTGGTCCGACCTGACCAGCCCCTTTGTCTGGTTGGTGATCCTGGTGGCCTTTTCCTTCGGACTGATCGGCTTCGCCGACGACTACCTCAAGATCAAACGCCGGCATAACCAGGGCCTGACCGGCCGCGGCAAGCTGATTTGGCAGGTGTTGGTGGCCGCCCTGGCCGGACTCTTCCTTTACCTTTACCCCGAGTACGACACCACCGTCTTCGTACCTTTCTTCAAGGGCGTCAAACTGCAGCTCGGACCCGGTTACGTCCTTCTGGCCATCCTGGTCATCGTCTGCACCTCCAACGCGGTCAACTTGACCGACGGGCTGGATGGACTGGCCATCGGACCTTTTCTGATCGCCATGGCCACGTACATGGTCCTGTCTTATCTGGCCGGTCACGTCAGGATCGCCACCTATCTCCAGGTGCCTTACGTGCCCGGCGCGGCCGAGACCACCGTGGTCTGCGGCGCCCTGGTGGGCGCCAGCGCGGGATTTCTCTGGTTCAACGCCTATCCGGCCCAGGTTTTCATGGGCGACGTGGGCTCCCTGTCCTTGGGCGCCGTCCTGGGAACCGTGGCTCTTTTGGTCAAGCACGAACTCCTGCTCATCCTCATAGGCGGCATCTTTGTCCTGGAAGCGATCTCGGTGATCATGCAGGTGGGTTTCTTCAAAGCCACGGGCGGCAAGCGCATCTTCAAGATGGCGCCGCTGCATCACCATTTTGAACTGAAGGGTTGGCCGGAACCCAAGGTCATCGTCAGGTTCTGGATCATCGCCGGAATTCTGAGCCTGATCGCCCTGTCAACCCTGAAACTGAGGTGAGGGGCCGGAATGTCTGGAAGTCGAGTCAAAACCGCTTCGAGCCGACTCGAGGCCAAGCCGCGACTGGCCGGACGGAAGGTAACCGTGGTCGGCCTGGGTTTGACCGGCGAAGCGGCGGCCGAATTTCTGATCAAACAGGGAGCGCGCGTGACCGTCACCGACGCCCGGGCGCCCGAAGATCAAGCCGGCGAACTGGCCGCCCGGGCCAGGAAGTTGGCGGGGTTGGGCGCCACGCTCGAACTGGGCGGGCACCAAGTCGGGACTTTCACCGGCGCGGACCTTATCCTGCTCAGCCCGGGCGTCCCGCCCTCGATCGAACCCATGATCAAGGCCAGGGTCAAGGGCGTGCCGGTGACCGGTGAAATTGAATTGGCCTCTCGTTTCGTCGCCGAACCCCTGGTGGCCGTGACCGGCACCAACGGCAAGACCACCACGACCCATCTGCTGGGCGAAATGTTCAAAGCCGCCGGCCGCGAGGTCTTCGTGGGCGGGAATATAGGCCGGCCTCTGATCGGCCATGTCTTGAGCGGCCGGGAGGCGGACGTGGCGGTGATCGAGGTTTCCAGCTTCCAACTTGAAACCGCCGAGACTTTCAAACCTAAAGTGGCGGCCCTGCTCAACGTCACGCCCGATCACATGGACCGTTACGCCGACGGCGGCGAGTACCTGGCGGCCAAGGCCCGGATATTCGCCCGGCAGGAGCCGGACGATTTCGCGGTCATGAACGCGGACGACGTAATAGTGGCGCATAAATCGGTCCAGGCCAGGCGCCTCGATTTCAGCCGCCTGCGGCCTCAGACCGACGGAGCCTATTTGAAGAAAAACCGACTGGTCCTGGTCTGGGACGGCCGCGGGATCGGCGAACTGCCCTTGTCCGGCCTGGCCCTGAAAGGCGCGCATAACCAGGAAAACATATTGGCCGCCTGGCTGGGCGCGGTGGCCCTGGGGGTCGAGCCCGAGATCGCCGGCCGGGCCGCGGCGGCCTTCCGGGGGCTGCCTCATCGGGTCGAATTGGTGGCCGAGATCAAGGGCGTACGCTACTACGACGATTCCAAGGGCACCAACGTGGGCGCGGTGATGAAGGCCCTGGAGGGTTTTTCGGGGCCGGTGGTCCTGATAGCCGGCGGCCGGGACAAAGCCGGTGATTTCCGGCCGCTCCGGTCCCTGATTCGGGACAAAGTCAAGCTGCTGATCCTGCTGGGCGAAGCCAAGGAGACCATGGCCGCGGTCCTGGGCCGGGAAACCGAAACGATTCTGGTCGAAGACATGGCCCGGGCCGTGATCCTGGCCCGGAGCCGGGCCCGGCGGGGCGACGTGGTGCTGCTCTCGCCGGCCTGCGCCTCCTTCGACATGTTCCAGGACTACGCCCATCGGGGCCGGGTCTTCGCCGGTTTGGTCAGGGAGTTCACGGATGGAGGACGCTGAGGTCAAAAAGACCGCTTGGGACTACGTGCTGCTGCTGGACGTTCTGGCCCTGGTGGCCTTAGGACTGGTTATGGTCCTGTCTTCGAGCTCCATCCTGGCCGAAAAGAGGTTCGGGGATCAGTACTACTTCTTCCGGCCCCAGCTCTTCTTCGCCCTGCTGGGCCTGATCCTGATGCTGGCGGCCAAGAACGTGCCCTATCAGTTCGTCTGCCGCCTGGCCTATCTCTGGCTGGCCGGTATAATCGCGGCCCTGGTGCTGGTGCTGGTTCCCGGCCTGGGCCACCGGGTGGGCGGCGCCAACCGCTGGTTGCGGCTGGCCGGGGTCTCGGTGCAGCCCTCGGAGTTCGCCAAGATGATCCTGGTCATCTATCTGGCTTATTCCCTGGCGGCCAAACAGGCCAAGCTCAAGTCGTTTTCCATCGGACTTTTCCCCCATCTGGTGGTGCTAAGCGTCCTGGTAGGCCTGGTGATGGCTGAACCGGACCTGGGTTCGGCCGTGATCCTGACCCTCCTGTCCTTGATCCTGTTTTTCGTGTCCGGCGTACGCTTGACCTATCTGATCGGCTTGGGGTTGATGGCCCTGCCGGTTCTTTACCTGGCCGTCATCCGCAGCCCGTACCGGCTTCGACGGATCACCGCCTTCCTGTCTCCCTGGGACGATCCCCTGGACACCGGTTACCACATCATTCATTCCTTCCTGGCTTTCGCCTCGGGCGGTCTGACCGGCCTGGGCCCCGGCGGCGGAACGCAGAAGCTGTTCTTCCTGCCGGAACCGCACACGGACTTCATCTTCGCCGTGGTGGGCGAGGAACTGGGTTTCGTGGGCGTGGCCCTGGTGACCGTTCTGTTTCTGATCCTGGTGGTCCGAGGCGTCTCCATCTCGCTGAACGCCTATGACCTGCAAGGCACCTACCTGGCCTTGGGCCTGACCCTGATCATCGGGCTTCAGGCCTTCATGAATATGGCCGTCGTGGTCGGGCTCATGCCCACCAAGGGCCTCATACTGCCCTTCTTCAGCTACGGCGGTTCGGCCATGATCGTCAATTTCATCTGCCTGGGCCTGATACTCAACGTGGCCAGCCAGAACCGCGCCGGGCTGGCCAAGAACAGGGGCCGGGATGGTTAAGCTCCTGATAGCCGGCGGCGGGACCGGCGGCCACCTCTTCCCGGGCGTGGCCGTGGCCGAGGAATTCCTCAGCCGTGACCCGACCTCTGAAGTCCTCTTCGTGGGCTCCGGCCGGCCGGTGGAGAGCGAGGTCCTTCAAGGCCGCGGCCTGGCCAGCCGGACCATTACCTCGGCCGGTCTCAAGGGCCGCGGCCTCTGGGGCCGGCTTCGTTCCCTGGCCTCTCTGCCCGTCGGGCTGGTTCAGTCGCTGCGTCTCATCCTGGAGTTCCGGCCCGATTTCGTCATCGGCGTGGGCGGCTACGTCTCGGGTCCGGTGGGCGTGGCGGCCTGGTTGTTGCGGGTGCCCCTGGTCATCCAGGAACAGAACTCGATTCCCGGACTGACCAACCGCTGGCTGGGCCGCCTGGCCGATATGATCTTCATCGCTTTTGAAGCCGCCCGGAAATACTTCCCGGAGCATAAGACCAGGTTGACCGGCAACCCCATCCGCCGGGAGATCGCGGCCCTGGCCGGCCGAAATGATTACCCCCGCGACCGACCCTTCACCCTGCTGGTGGCGGGAGGCAGCCAGGGGTCCCACGCCATCAACCTGGCCGCGGTCGAAGCCGTCCGGCTTCTTAAAACCAGGCTGTCGTCCCTGGAGGTGATTCATCAGACCGGCGAGAATGATTTCGAAACCGTGAAGTCCGCTTACGAAACCATGGGCCTCGAAGCCGAAGTGAGGCCTTTCTTCCAGGACATGGCCCGCCTCTACTTGGCCGCCGGTCTGGTGGTCTGTCGGGCCGGCGCCTTGACCGTGGCCGAAGTGGCGGCGATGGGACGTCCGGCCATTTTCATTCCCTTGCCCACGGCCGCGGATAACCACCAGGAGGTCAACGCCCGCGGCCTGGCGGAAGCGGGCGCGGCGGAAATAATTCTCCAGTCGGAACTGACGCCGGAAAGACTGGCCGACCTGATCGCCGGTCTGGCTCGAGACGAGGAAAGGCGGGCGGCCATGTCCCTGGCCGCGACCGGAGCGGCCCGACCGAGGGCCGTACAGCACATCTACGATCTCTGTCAGGCCCTGTTGCCTTATTCGGTCCGGGAAAACGTGGGAGCCAAGAGTGTTCAATAAGAAGCGCCATATACATTTCGTGGGCATCGGCGGCATAGGCATGAGCGGCATCGCCGAAGTGCTCATCAACCTGGGGCATATAGTCAGTGGTTCCGACCTGAGGGAGTCCGAAGCCACCAGGCGCCTGACTTCCCTGGGCGCGGCGGTCAACCTGGGCCACCGGCCGGAAAACATTATCGGCGCCGAAGTGGTCGTGATCTCCTCGGCCGTGGCCGGGGACAACGTGGAAATAGAAGCGGCCCGCCGCGATTTCATCCCGGTGATCCCCCGGGCCGAGATGCTGGCCGAGCTGATGCGCCTTAAGTATTCGGTCTGCGTGGCCGGGGCCCACGGCAAGACCACCACCACCTCCCTCGTCGGCAGCGTTCTGAGCGTGGCCGGCCTGGACCCCACGCTGGTCATAGGCGGTCGCTTGGACATCCTGGGGTCCAACGCCCGCCTGGGCGGCGGCGATTTTCTGGTGGCCGAGGCGGACGAGAGCGATGGTTCTTTTCTACTCCTTTCGCCCACCATTGCCGTGGTGACCAACATCGACCTGGAGCATCTGGATTATTATCGGGACCTCGACCACCTGAAGGACACTTTTCTGGCCTTTATCAACCGGGTGCCTTTCTATGGCGCGGCCGTGATCTGCCTGGACGACGCCAATCTCCAGGCCATCATTCCCGGCATCCGCAAGCGTTACGTAACCTACGGCCTTTCGGTTCAGGCCGACGTCCAGGCCGTGGAAGTGGAACGAACCGGCTGGGGTCATCGCTTTGACTTGACGGTCAAGGGCCGGACCCTGGGGCGTCTCGAAATCAAGTTGCCGGGCCGGCACAACGTGCTCAATTCCCTGGCCGCGGCCGCCACGGCCCTCGATCTGGGCGTGTCCTTCGAGGCCATCCAAAGTGGTTTGAGCCAGGTGGGCCTCATCCAGCGGCGGTTCGAGCGTAAGGGCCAGACCCGCGACATCGAGGTCATAGACGATTACGGGCATCATCCCACCGAGATCAAGGCCACCCTGGCCGCGCTCAAGGACTGTTACCCCGGCCGCCGGCTGGTGGTGCTCTTTCAGCCCCATCGTTATTCGCGCACCAAGGCCTTGTTCGACGAGTTCAGCGCGGCTTTCAACCAGGCCGATCGCCTGGTCCTGACCGAAATCTACGCGGCCAGTGAGAAACCCATCGAAGGCGTGACCGGCGCGGCTTTGGTCGAATCGGTTCGCCGGCACGGTCATCATGAGGCCGACTTCGTGCCTGACGTGAACCAACTGGCCGGCCGGGTGGCGTCCGAACTGAAGCCCGGCGATGTGGTCCTGACGCTGGGCGCGGGCAACATTTCCCGGGTCGGCCCCCAGATACTGGAGCTCTTGTCGAGTGACTCCGGCGGTTAAAGAGAAGTTGACCGCCCTGCTGCCGGGGCGAGTGAAGTTTGACGCCTCCCTGGCCGAAATGACCACCTTCGGCCTGGGCGGGCCGGCCGAGACGCTGGCCGAGCCTGATTCCCCTGAGGAACTGGCGGGTCTGCTGGGGCTCGTCCGCGCCGAACTCCTGCCCAGTTTCATTCTGGGCGGAGGCAGCAACGTGCTTTTTCGCGACGGTGGATTTCCGGGCGTGGTCATCCGCCTCGGACGCGGTTTCGCGGACCTGAAGACCATCGCCGGTGAGGGGGACGAAGTCCTGATCGAAGCCGGCGCGGCCGCGGCCACCGCGGCTCTGGTCCGGCTGACCAGACGGCAAGGCTTGAGCGGCCTCGAGTTCATGGCCGGCCTTCCGGGTTGGGTCGGCGGGGCCCTGGCCATGAATGCCGGAACGCGGGAAGCGGGTATCGTGGATGCGGTCCAGCGGCTGGAGATCATGGCCTCGGACCTCGAGGTCCGACGGTTGGAAAAGGGTGAAATCAAGTCCCGTTACCGCGGTCTGGACCTGCCCGAGGGGGCGGTCATCCTGAAGGCCGTGTTCGGACTGAAGCGTGGCCGGCCGGAACTGGTCGAGGCCAAGGTCCTGGAGGTTCTGGCCGCCCGGCGGGCCTCCCAGCCTCGAGGCGTTAAAAGCGCGGGTTGCGTTTTCAAGAACCCGCCGGGAGAAGCGGCCGGCCGGCTTATTGACCGGGCCGGACTCAAGGGCCGGCGAAAAGGCGGGGCCTGGGTGGCCGAGGAACACGCCAATTTCATTGTCCACCGGGGTCAGGCCACCGCGGGCCAGGTCATCGGATTACTGGAGGAAGTCAGGACCGTCGTGAGAGAAAAGTTCGCCGTCGAGCTCGAGCCGGAGATCAAAATCGTGGGCCGTGATCCGCAAGGAGCAATCGGGTGAACCGCCGGCCGGCGAAAACGAACGGGCTGTCCCTTTCGCGAAAGCCGTCCCGCAACCGCTACCGCGAGTCGAGGGTCCGGGGCAAGGGTCTGGCCGGAGCGATCAAGGGCCTTTTACTGGTCCTGTGGAACGTGACCCGGTTGGTTTTCGGCGGGGCCTTTGCCTTGTCCATGCTGGGTCTGGTCTCGATGGGCCTGATGCTGGGTTATTATTACTTGATGAATTCAGAATACTTCATGGTCCGCAAGGTCGTCCTCGAGGGCTTGAACCGGGTGAGCCGGAATGAACTTCTGTCCCGGACCGGCCTGGATCAGCCGGCCAACATCCTGGCCCTGCGCCTGGACAAAATGGCGGCCCGGGCGCGCGCACTGTCCTGGGTGGAAACCGTCACCATAACCCGGCGGATGCCGGACACGATTCTGGTCCAGATACGGGAACACCGGCCCAGGACCCTGATCAGCCTGGGCGACCTGTATTACCTGGATGAAAACGGCCAGCCCATAAAAAAAGTCGGTCCGATGGAGAAGCCGGAGCTGCCCATCGTCACCGGATTCGCGGCCGAGGACTTCGAAGGCCCGCGTCTGGCCCTGACCCGCAAGGACGTCGAGGAGGTCTTCGCCCTGCTGGAGGTCATGGCCGAACGCAACGACAGCTTTCGGGTGGAAAACATTTCCGAAATAAACTTCGATCCGGTGCGGGGCATCAGCCTTTTCACCCGGCACGACAACATCCAGGTCAAGATCGGCCTGGGCGACTATCGGACCAAGTTATGGCGGCTGGGCCGACTAATGGCCCTGCTTAAAATAAAGGGCCAGGCCGACGGCCTGAACTATTTCAATCTCGAATGCGGCCCGCGGGTAATCGCCCGCCGGTCCGCGGCCGGTTAACAGGGGAGGGGAACCATGAGGAAGATGGAGAGGTCCGCCGGGGCCGAAGCGGGAGTGAAAGCCAGAGCCAGACCGACCGGCTCGATCCGCGGTCAGGGAGGAGGTGAGCGGCCGTGAGCAATCTGATCGTCGGTTTGGACATAGGCACCACCAAGATTTGCTCGGTAGTCGGTGAAATAACTTCACGCGGCGTGGACATTGTCGGCATCGGCATGCATCCTTCGGCCGGCTTGCGCAAAGGCGTGGTGGTGAACATCGAACGGACGGTGGATTCCATCAAGCGGGCGGTCGAAGAGGCCGAATTGATGGCCGGTTGCGAGATTTCCAGCGTGTACGCCGGAATCGCCGGAGGCCATATCAAGGGTTTCAACAGCCACGGGGTCATCGCCGTCAAGAGCCGTGAGGTGACCGAGGCCGACGTGGACCGGGTGCTGGAAGCGGCCAGGGCCATAGCCATCCCCACGGACCGCGAGGTCATCCACACCATCGCCCAGGAGTTCATCGTGGACGACCAGGACGGCATCCAGGACCCGCGGGGTATGTCCGGCGTCCGCCTCGAGGCCAAGGTTCATATCGTCACCGGCGCGGTCACCTCGGCCCAGAACATCATCCGCTGCGCGCACAGCGCCGGCCTGGACGTCTGCGACATCGTGCTGGAAAGCCTGGCTTCGTCCGAGGCTGTCCTGACGCCCGAAGAAAAGGACCTGGGCGTGGCCCTGATAGATTTCGGAGGCGGGACGACCGACTTGGCCATTTTTGCCCGCAACAGCATCAAGCACACCGCCGTGTTGGCCCTGGGCGGGATCAACCTGACCAACGATATCGCCATCGGCCTGCGCACGCCCATGCAGGCCGCCGAGGAGATCAAGAAGAAATACGGCTGCTGCCTGTCCAGCCTGATCAACAAGGACGAGGTCATCGAGGTCGAGAGCGTGGGTGGTCGCAAGACCAGGCGGCTATCCCGTCAGGTGTTGGGCGAGATTCTCGAACCTCGAGTGGAAGAAATCATGGCCTTGATCAACCGGGAGATCGTCCGGTCCGGCTTCGACGACCAAGTGACTTCGGGCGTGGTCATCACCGGCGGCGCGGCCATGCTCGAGGGCGTACCGGAAGTGGCCGAGCAGGTCTTCGATCTGCCGGTCCGCCGGGGGTATCCACTCAACGTGGGCGGTTTGACCGACGTGGTCAACAATCCCATGTACGCCACGGCCGTGGGCCTGGTGCTTTTCGGGGTGAAACAGGAGGCCGGCCATCCGCAGAAGGGCTTCCGCATGAGGCACCAGCAGAACATGTTCAACCGCGTAATTGCGCGGATGAAACAGTGGTTCAAGGAAATGATCTGAGGTTTGAAAAAGCCTTATTAAAAAGGGAGGGGAAAGACCATGGAGTTTGAATTCGTCAAGGATCAACGTTCAGCCAAGATCAAGGTCATCGGCGTCGGCGGCGCGGGCAATAACGCCATCGACAACATGATCACCTCGGGGCTGAAGGGCGTGGCCTTCATCGCGGCCAACACCGACCTGCAGGACCTGGAAAGCAGCCTGGCGCCCATCAAGCTGCAACTGGGGGCCGAACTGACCAAGGGCCTGGGTTGCGGGGCCGATCCCGAAGTCGGCCGGGCCGCGGCCATGGAGGACTTGGAAAGGATCAAGGAGGTCCTGTCGGACAGCGACATGATCTTCATCACCGCGGGCATGGGCGGCGGCACGGGCACCGGCGCGGCCCCGGTGATCGCCGAGTGCCTCAAGGAACTCAAGGACCCGCCCCTGACCGTGGCCGTGGTCACCAAACCGTTCCTCTTCGAGGGTGGCCGCAGGGCGCGGCAGGCCGTCGAGGGCATCGAGCGCCTGAAGCAGAGCGCGGACACCATCATCACCATCCCCAACGACCGCCTGATGTCCATGGCCCCGCGGGGATGCAACATCAAGGACGCCTTCAAAATGGCCGACGACGTGCTGCTCCAGGCGGTCAGGGGCGTATCCGACCTTATTCTCCTGAACGGCTACGTCAACGTGGACTTCAACGACTGCCGTAATATCATGGCCAATCGGGGTCACGCCCTGATGGGCACCGGCCTGGCGGCCGGTCCGGATCGGGCCAAGATGGCGGCCCAGGCCGCGGTCAACAGCCCGCTTCTGGAAGACGCGTCCATTCAGGGCGCCCAGGGCATATTGATCAATATTTCCAGTTCGGAAAACAACGTGACCCTCGAGGAAGTCCACGACGCCTGCAATCTCATCCAGAAGGACGCCCATCCGGACGCCAACGTTATCTTCGGCGTGGCCTGGGACAACGGTCTGGAAGACAAGCTCCGCATCACCGTCATCGCCACGGGCATCGGTAATAAGGAACAACTGGCCGCGCTGCCCCGACTGGAGGAGAGAGCCCATCTGGCCACCTTGGATGAAGTCGCCCGCAACACCCGTTATTACGAGCGACCGACCCGAGAGAGGCGGCCCAGGACCGAAAGCCGACCGGGTCCGGTCGAGCGGCCGCCCTTCAGCAAATACGAAAACTTTGGCAGCGACGAGGAGGACTTGGAAAGGCCGACCTTCATGCGCAAGAATGCCGACTGATCGGGGTCCCGCGGGCCATCGAAACTCCGGCCGTCCCCGTCGGCCGATGATGGAAGGCCATGTGGAGTATTGTCGCCGCATACCGCCGCCTGTTGGCCCGGGAGCAAGGGACGGTGGTCAAGGACTGGGGAGGCAGAATACCCGTGGCCCTGGTCTTTCCCAACGTCTATCACGCCGGCATGAGCAACCTCGGATTTCAGGCCGTCTACGGCCTGTTCAACTCGTACCCGGACGTGGTTTGCGAGCGCGCCTTTGTGCCCGATCCGGCGCTGGCGCGGGAATACGTCCGGACGGGCGCCCCTCTCCTTTCCCTGGAGACGCAAAGGCCTCTGTACGAATTTGAACTGGTCGCTTTCAGCCTGACGTACGAAAACGACTACCCGGCCGTGGTAAGCCTGCTCGAACTGGCCCGCCTGGCGCCTCGACGCGAGGCTCGGGACGCGGGCGACCCGCTGATACTGGCCGGCGGGATCACCATGAGAACCAACCCAGAGCCGCTGGCCGATTTCCTGGACTTGGTTCTCCTGGGGGAAGCCGAGGCCATCCTGCCCGCCTTGCTGGAGGCCTGGCGCGAAACACGGTCCTATCCCCTCCCTAAAAACGACCGTGTTCTGCACTTGGCGCTCCGGACGCCGGGGGCCTATGCCCCGGCTTTATACGAGGCGGCCCTCGATGGCGAGGGCCGCCTCGCCTCCTTTCAACCCCGCCGGCCGGAACTGCCGTCCCGGATCAAAGTGGCCCGGGCCCAAGGCCTGCCGCACCCGGCCTTGACCACCCAGGTGCTGACCGCGGCCACCGAGTTCGCCGCCACCAAGCTGGTCGAGATCGGACGGGGCTGCCCCCACGGCTGTCGTTTCTGCGCGGCCGGTTTCGTTTACCGGCCGCCTCGTTTTCAGACCAGAGCCGCCATCCAGGCGGCCCTGGGACCGCCGTCCGCGTCCGCCGAGCGGGTCGGCCTCATCAGTCCCTCCGCCGCCGACCATCCGGAGTTGGCCGTTATCGTCCGCGACCTGACCGACCAGGGGCGGGAAGTCACCGTCTCTTCTTTACGGGTGGAATCTCTTAACCCGGAACTGCTGGCCGCCCTGGCCCTAGGCGGACTCAGGGGAGCCGCCATAGCCCCCGAGGCCGGCTCGGAAAGGTTACGCCGGTTCGTCAACAAGAGGATATCCGATACCCAGATAATCGAGGGCGCGGCCGACCTGGCCCGGGCCGGCCTGAGAAAGATCAAGCTCTATTTTCTTCTCGGCCTGCCCACCGAAACCAGGGACGATGTTCAGGCCGCCCTCGAGTTGACCCGCCGCATCATCGAGCGCCTCGATGGCCTGGCCGGCGTCAAGGCCCGACCTGAAATCATCCTGAGCCTGGGCAGTTTCGTGCCCAAGCCATTCACCCCCCTGGCCGCTCAACCCATGGCCGAACAGAAGGAACTCAAGGCCCGGGCCGGCGTCCTGCGCGGTGGATTGAAGCGCGAGCGGGGGGTAAGGGTGCATTTCGATCCGCCTAAATGGGCCTACTTGCAGACCTTGTTTTCTCGGGGCGACCGCCGCGCCGGTACGATCGTCGAGGCCCTGGCCCGGCATGGCCGCCTGGCCGAGGCCCTGAAACAGGCGCCCTTCGATCCCGATTTCTACGTCCGGCGGAACATGGAAGACGACCGGCTCTGGCCCTGGTCCTTCATCGATCATGGTTTTGAACCAGATTTCCTGTCCGAAGAACTGGCCGGGGCCAGGTCTCTGGTAACCACCCCGGCCTGCCGGCCGGAATCCTGTCGCCGGTGCGGCGTCTGCCCCGGACGGAACGAGGCGGCCTGATGCCCCAGGCTTATTACCTCCGTCGTCCGCCCCTGCCGGCCAAGGTTAAATTGATCATGGTCGTCCTGGCGGTTCTGGCCGCGATCGCCCTCTGGTTCGCCTGGCGGCCGGATCATCTGGCCGCCTTGATCCAAAGAATATGGCCGGGGGAGCCGGTGGTGATCTCGTTGGACCTGACCATAAACGGCCAATCCAGGCGTATGCGGCCCGGCCAGTTCATTCAATGTCATCCGCTGGACGTTGTGGCCATCGAGTCCTTTGTCAGCAACCGCTGGCATAACCAGGGCCTGAGGTTGTACTCACCCGATTTTGACGCGGCCGGACTGGCCGAACCCGTCCAGTTGATCGAGTACTTGGGTGAAGAACCATTTTCCCGGCCCCGGCAATTCGTCATCCAGGTCAAGGCAGGACGACGGGTCATCGCCGAGTTCTATCTGTTGGCCGGCATGTCGGTTATGGACTGGGCGGCCAAGGCCGACCAGGCCGAGAAACCGGAAGAAAAGATCAAGTATTTCCAACAAGCCCTGCGTCTGGACCCCAAGGATCGTGTCTTGCGGGACAAGCTGGCCTTCTGGCTGGACCGGACCGGCGACTATAAGGCCGCGGCCGAGCTTTACGAAAAGACCTGGGCCGAGACTTCCGACCCGGCGACGCTGAAGCAGCTTCTGGGCGTTTACCGTTCCGCGCGGGACAAGGAGAAAATCGTCGAGACCTACGGGCGTCTCATCGCCGCCGGACCGGAAGCCGAAGCCAGGGCCTGGTTGAAGGAACTGGCCGCCTATTACCGCTCCCTGAACGACTTGGATAAACTGACCGAAACCTGCCAACGGTTGCTGGAAACCGGCCAGGCCGCGGAAGCGGTGACCTACTTGAAGGAAATAGCCGCCCTTTATCTAAAGTCCGGTAACTGGCCCAAACTGGAGGAAACGTACGACCGCCTGATCAAGGCCGCCTCGCCGGCCGAAGCCAGGGTGTACCTCCAGGAGTTGATCGAAATCTATCGCCAGGCGGATAATTATCCCAGGCTGGTCGAAACCTACGGGCGTCTCATCGCCGCCGGACCGGAAGCGGAAGCCCGAAGCCGACTGAACGAACTGGCCAGGCTGCAAACGGACAAGGGCCATTGGGAAGAGGCGGTCAAGACGTACGAGACGTTGCGGGATCGGTTGCCGCCGCGGGAGAAAGCGGCGGTTTCAAAGAGAATAGGTCTGCTCTACGCCAAGAACGATCAGACGGACCGGGCCATCGAGGCCTACGAGGCCGCGGCTCGACTCGATCAGAAGGACTACAACCTCTATCTCAACCTGGCCTACCTTTATCAGTCCAAGGGCAACGCGGCCCAATATGCCGACAACTTGGCCAAGGCTTTGAGTCTTTCCACGAGCGACGGCCGGAAACAACTGGAACTGGCCGCGGCCTTTCTGAACGCGGGGGACAAGGACAAAGCCGAAGGAGTGTTGAAAAAGATACTGGAAAAAGAGCCCGATCTGACCGAAGCCAGGCTGCGGCTGATTCAATTGTTGCAGGAAAAAGGCGATAAAGCCCAACTGGCCGTTCATTATGAATACCTGGTCAAAAAAGACCCGACCAACAAGATTCTTCTTTATAACCTCGGCGTTCTTTATTATGAAGCCAACGATCTGGAAAAATCCGGGAGAATGATGGCCGAGGTGGTCAAACTGGACCGGGACGACCTCGACGCCCACCAATATCTTTTTACCATATATCAGAAACAGGGCCGATTGAAGGAGGCCGTGGCCGAAGCCCAGGAACTCCTCCGTCTAAAGCCGGGCCAGACCGTGCTCCAAGATTATGTGACCGACAACCTGGAAAGGCGGAAGGACTACGATGGCCTGATCAAAGCTTTGCAAACCTGGACCCAGGCCGAACCGGACAACCTGCGGTTATGGGAGCGCCTGCTTCAGGTTCAGCTCGGGCTGGGCCGGCAGCTCGAGGCCATAAAAACATACACGGAAATAGCCCGGCTCAAACCGATTGACGTTCCCGTCAGGTTCAAGCTGGCCGAACTCCAGGAAAAACTCGGCCAGTTCAAGGAGGCCAAGGAACTCTATGCCCAGATACTCGAGATCGAACCGAACAATGTCCGGGCGGCCGAGGCCCACCTGCGGGTGAGCCTTAAAGTTCTCGAAAGCAAGCAGGGGCTCTGAGGTGATCAAAGCTGTCTTAAGACCGACTCCCTATTTTATGAAGACCGGCCAACACGAGGAGAAGGTAATCAAGGGTGCGAGATAATGGACTTTATGCTTCCTGATCTGTTCGTGCGCGGAGGGTGGTGCATGTATCCCATCTTTCTGTGCAGCGTTATCGCCGTGGGTTTTTTCATCGAGCGGCTTTTCCGGCTCAGGCGGGCCAAGGTTCTCCCCCGCGAGTTGATGCAGAACGTCAACGACCTGATCTCGCGCCGTAAGTATAACGACGCGGTATTCCTCTGTCAGGGCCATCCCAGCGCCATGGCCCGCATCTACCACGCCGCCTTGAAAGCATCAGGCCAGCCTCGCCACGCCATAAAGGAGGTCGTCCAGGAAGTGGGCCGCCATGAGGCCTCGGACCTGACCAGGTACATTTCCATCCTCTCCACGGTGGCCAGCGTTTCGCCGCTGTTGGGCCTTTTAGGCACCGTTTCGGGCATGATCAAGATATTCAACGTCCTGTCCTATTACGGCGCCGGCAATCCCGGCACCCTGGCCGCGGGCATTTCCGAAGCTTTGATAACCACCTTCGCCGGGCTGACCGTGGCCATTCCCACCATCATCGGCTATCGTTTCATCTCCAGTAAAGCCGATGGCTTGATTTCCGAAATGGAGGAGTATTCCATCATCTTGGTCGAAGCCTTGAAAGGACAGGAGCCGTGACATGAACTTCCGTGTCAAACGCCGCGAAGACCCGCAGATTGACCTGGCCCCGCTCATAGACTGCGTGTTTCTCCTGCTGTTGTTTTTCGCCGTCACCTGGTCGGTGGTGTCTTTCCCGGGCCTGAAGCTGACTCTGCCGGGAATCACGCCCGGTTCCAATGTCACCATTACCGACAAGATCGAAGTCCTGGTCAGCTCGGCCGGCGACCTCTTTGTCCAGGGCCGACCCGTGGCCGAAGCCCGGCTGGCGGAGGAGCTCAAGCGGACCATCCAGGACCCGGACAGCGCCTTGATAGTGCTGGCGGCGGACGAGAACGTCCCCCACGGCCGGGTGGTGGGTCTCATGGACATCTTCCGCCGGAATGGCTTGAAAAAAGTGGTCCTGGCGGCCAGGTTGAAAAAAGAAGAGGAAAAGCGTTAAAAGACTCTTATGGCTTCCACGGGCGGCAGAGCCGGTTTTCTGTTCTTCCTGGCCGGATTGATCGTAGTCTTCGGCCTGATGCTGCTGTACGGCGACAACGGTCTACTGCAATTAAGGACCATGCGCCAGGAAATAGAGAAGCTCGAGGTGGAAAACGCCGAGTTGAAAGAACAGAACCGGCGTTTGCTGCGCCATATCGAGCGGATCAAGAGCGACCCGCGCTACATCGAGGACGAGATACGCAAGAAATTGGGATTCATCCGCCCGGACGAGACTATTTACCGTCTGGGCGAAGAGTCGGAAAGCAATAAGCCGGCGGACGACAAGAATTGAGCCCGCCTTCCCTCTCCAGGCTGCTTCTTCAATCAGCCCCGAAATGATTGCGGCTGAAGTCCCGCCAGCTTCGGTTATCGGCATATTGACTTGAACTCCCACCTTGTGATTTACTAAAAAGTTAAACGCGGGCCGAGGATCAAGGAGACCGGATGGACTCGACCAGACCCTCTAAAGCGGCGGAGACCGAGGCGGAAGATAGATTCTGGGCCGAAATGTCCCGCCTGGATCCGGCCTCGCCGGCCCTTTTGATCCTGGCCGAACGGTATCTGGAAACATCGCGGGCCGACCAAGCCTTGACCCTGGCCGACCGGGTCTGGAACGCCCATCCGTATTTCCCGGCCGCCGCCTTGTTGAAGGCCAGAGCACTCCTGGCCCTGAACAGGCCGGACGAGGCCCGGCGGGTGTTGAGCCTGGCCGCGCCCGTTTTCGAGGACGCGGCCGGCCAGGCCGTGGAGATGGCCAGGCTTGGCGCCGCGCTCGGCGAAACCGCCCTGGCGGCCCGATTTGAAGCCGCGGCCGAAGCCCTGAAATCGGGGCCGGAGGTGGAAAGCCCTGACGAAGACCTGGGCCGGCCCGGACCGGCGGAAGCCGTGCCCACCGAAACCCTGGCCGCTCTTTACCTGAAGCAAGGACACCCGGACCAGGCCAGAGAAATCTATCGCCGGCTGGTGGCTCTGTCACCGGAAGATCAACGGCTGCGGGCCAGGTTGGCCGACTTGTCCGGACCTACGATCGAAACGGGAGTGAAAGCGGAAGCCGCGGAACCTTCTGTCGCCGCGGCCGTCGCGGCGGTCGAGGATGAAAAGTCAAGGCTGGAAACATTGGCCCAGGCCGGTCAAACCACGGCTCCAGAAAGCATTCCCACGCCGTTGGAAAGGCCGGAAGCTTTACTTGGTGAGCCGCCCCCGGAAGCGGCTTCGATGGACAAGAAGAAGAAACTGGCCGTCAAACTGACTCGTCTCAGGGACGCGGCCAGACGCAGGCGGGAAGCGGCCGGAGAGGCCGCGGTGTAATCATACGGATCAAGGAGTTCGATGGTTCATGTACTCAACCAGCGATTTCAGGAAGGGATTGAAAGTAGAATTCAAGGGCGAACCGTACGTCATGGTTGACTTCCTTCACGTCAAGCCGGGGAAGGGAGGAGCCTTTGTCCGAACCAAACTCAAGAATATGATCACCGGGCGGGTGCTGGACGAAACCTTCCGTTCCGGCGAAAAGGTGGGCCGGCCCAACCTGGAAGAAAAGGATGTCGAGTACCTTTATCGCGACCAGGAAGGGTACTGCTTCATGGACAACGAGACCTACGAGCAGCTTGTGCTGCCTCCGGACCAGGTGGGCGAAGCCAGAAACTTCCTTCAGGAGAATATCAACGTCAGTATCCTGCTGTATAACGGACGGCCCATCGGTCTGGAACTGCCCACCACGGTGAACTTGAGAGTGGTGGAGAGCGAACCGGGCGTCAAGGGCGATACGGCCACCGGCGCCACCAAGCCGGCCCGCCTGGATACGGGCCTGGTGGTCCAGGTGCCGCTCTTCATCAATGAAGGCGATCTGTTGAAGATAGACACCCGCACCGGCCAGTACCTCGAACGGGCCAAGGGCTGAATCCCGGCCGGATCGCAAGACCCAAGGATCGAGTCCAAGCCGCACGGGCCGAGCCCGGTCGGCGCCTGATTGCCGACCCGAAACATGGTGACTATGAAAACTTTGCCTTCCCTGGCCGCCACCGTTATTGGTTCCGTGCCTTTTCCGGACGTCAACCAAGCCCTGGACCTCTTGGCCCAGGCCTGCCCTTTGCTGCCGGCCTGGCCGCAGATGGTCCGGGTCAGACCACGCGAAGGCATGGTGCTGCAGGCCGTGGACGGCTTGCCCGGACTGGAAGTTGACGAGGCCGGCGGCCGGATTCGGGTCAGGCTGGAGGACCGGGAGAAAACTCTGACCGAATTCTACGAACGGTTCCTGGGCGGCGATCTGGAATATTTCGGTCTGCCCGAAGAGGTTTCGACCGGCCTGGCGCCTTTCCTGCGGAAGGCGGAGAAGGAACCGGATTTCGGCCCGGACTTTCTCAAGGCCCAGGTAATCGGGCCGGCTTCGTTCGGCCTGGCCGTGCGCACGCCGGACGAGAAAACCTTGCTGGACGATCCGGACCTAAAGGACGCCACGGTCAAGGGCTTGGGGGCCAAGGCGACCTGGCTGGCCCGCCGGATCAGGGCAACGGGGCGGACTCCGATCATCTTTTTCGACGAGCCGGGTCTGGCCGGATTCGGTTCGGCCTTTTCGCCCCTGGACCGCGATCAGGTCCTGGACCTCTGGCGCCAAGCCAACGAAATCGTTCGCTCGGACGGCGAAGTCATCACCGGCGTCCATATTTGCGGGAACACGGACTGGGGCATGGTGACCCAGGCCGGCTTCGACGTGATCAACTTCGATGCCTTCGGTTATCTGGAACAGTTCCTGCTCTATCCGGCCGACATCGGCGCCTTCCTGGGCCGGGGCGGGTATGTGGCCTGGGGCCTGGTACCCACCCTGGGCTTCACCGGCCGCGAGACGGCCGACGACCTGGTCCGCGTATTGAACGCCGGTATTGCCGGGCTTGCGGCCAAGGGCTTGGAGCCGGACCTGATCAGGCGGCAATCCCTGATCACCCCCTCCTGCGGCACGGGTCCCCTGTCCGAAGCCGTGGCCCGGGCCGTCCACCGACTGCTCCCCCAAGTGGTCGGGCGCCTGCGTTGATTCCAGGTTCGACTTACGAAACCGCCCTGGATACCCGCCGCTGTTCCATCCGCCCAGGCGGCCCGGAGAGAATCCCGCGATGATAGGTCGGGCCGAAGCCGAAGCTTTCCTGCGCCGATTCGGGTTCAAACTTCTGGAATCGGCCGGGGAAAACGTTTTCATCAGCGACGCCGAAGGCCGGATAATGTATTTCAACCCGGCCGCGGAGCGGATAACCGGGTATGGCCTGGAAGAACTGATCGGACGCCACATTGACGTTTTTTACCGCGACAAGGCCCTGGCCGCGGCCAGGCTTAGGGACATCGCCGCTAGCGGCCGGAGCCTGACCTACGAGGCCATCATTCTGGACAAGCAGGGCCGAGAACATATCTTCTCCGTGAAAAAGGCGCCTTTGATCGGTGAAGACGGCCGGCTGGCCGGGTTCATGTCCATCAGCCGGGACGTGACCCAGGAGAGGCTCCGGGAGGAAGAACTCAGGACCCTGAAAGAATTCAACGAGGCTGTCTTGAGTTCGGTGCATGACTTGGTGGTGGTCACGGACCTGGATGGCCGCGTCACCTACTATAATCCCACGGCCGCAAGAACCACCGGTCACACCATTGATGAAGTCCGGGGCAGACCTATAAGCGAATTCTATAAGGACCGGTCGCTGGCCGAGGAAAAACTCTATTACATCCGGCGGACGGGCGAAGCCAATTCTTACCAGGCCGTCGTCCTGGCCAAAGACGGACGGGAAGTGGCGCTGGAAGTGAACAAGGCCCCGCTCCACGACGCCGCCGGCCGACTGATCGGGTTCGCCGCCGTCAGCCGGGACGTCACCCTTCGCCGCCGGGCTGAAGAGCGGGTCCGCGAGCTGGAAGGCATTCTGACCCAAAGGAGCCCGGTCCACCTTCAGGATGAACTGCTGCACACCCGGGTCGGCCAACTGGCCAGCAGGGACGCACCGGTCGGCCGGCCCGGGGAAATGGTGTCCCAGGCCGCGGAAAAGCTCCTGAAACACGACCTGCCGGGGTTACCGGTCGTGGGCGAGGCCGGCGAAGTCCTGGGTTTGATAACCCTCCGGGACCTGGTGGAGAAAGGGCTTCTCCAGGGGTTGAAGCTGAACACGCCCCTGGAGCAAGTGATGCGCACCGACTTCGTGACCATCGAACCTGAGACCTTCTACTTCGACGCCCTGAGGGCCATGGTCAAAGGCCGGGCCCCGTTGCTCCTTGTGGTCGAAGGCCGGCACCTGCGCGGACTGCTCACGGCCGGCGATCTGATGAGGTCCCGCGGGGCCACGGTCGTCACCGTGCTGGACGGCATCGAATCCCAGACCACCCTGGCCGGTCTGGCCAAGTACAGAACCGAAGTTGACCGCATCCTGCAAGCCCTGATCGTGGAAGGAGCCCTGGCCTCCCAGATCACCGGCATCATCACCGAATTCAACGACCGGATCACCAGGCAGGTCCTGACCTTGTGCCAGCGCGAACTGGGTCCGGCGCCGGCCGCCTTCGCCTGGCTGGGTCTCGGCAGCGAAGGCCGCAAGGAACAAACCCTGACCACCGACCAGGACAACGCCCTGGTCTTTGAAGATCAGGTGCTTTGGGACGAGGAGGCCCTGGCCTACTTCAATCTGCTGGCCGAACAGGCGGTCAATGGCCTGGCCCGCTGCGGGTTCAAACTCTGCCAGGGCTGGATCATGGCCAACAACCCCAAATGGTCGGGCTGCCAGAGCCAGTGGCTGACCAGAATCCAGACCTGGGTCGAGGACCCCACGCCCCGCCGCACCCGGGACGCCATGACCTTCCTCGATTTCCGCTGCGTTTTCGGTCAGGTGGAACTGGCCGACCGTTTGCGGGCCAGCGCCAATAGAATATTCACCGCCAATCCTCGGGTCCTTACCCCCATGGCCGAAGACACCTTGAGCAAGTCCCCGCCCCTGGGCCTGTTCAAGAGGTTCATCCTCGAGAAGTCCGGTCCGTACCGGGGCCGGATCAACCTGAAAGCCCAGGGCACGCTGGTGCTCATCGATTGCCTGCGACTTCTGGCCGTCAAGAACGGGCTGTTCGAAACCAACACCCTCGAACGCTTGGACGGTCTGATCCGACAAGACCTATGTTCCAGGACCTTGGCCGATTCGGTCCGCGAAGCCTATCAGACCCTGATGGGCCTGCGGCTGCGCCAGAACGTCCAGGACCTCCAGGAAGGCCGGGAACCCTCCAACCACGTCAATCCGGAAGAACTCACCCCCTGGGATCAGCAGAGGCTCAAAGACGCCCTGATCATCGCCGAGGACCTGCAGAAAACCATCCGGAAACAATTCTGGTGGCTCTAACAAAATACCCGGATTTAAGCGGCGTCGGGCACTGATTATTCAATATATTGAGGCCTGCCCGGATTGGCCCCATCATATAGTATAATTAAAAATAAATTATATTAATTTACGTATAATTATCTTGACTTTCTAAAAAATGAATGATTTAATTTAAGGCTGAATGAGTTATCTTTTCTTTATTAATCGACCGCGGCGAAAAAGCCGAGATCTGACTTGAGGATGGAGAGGGCAGGCTGATGAAAAAGTTCAAGCTGGAAGGATCTAGCCCTGGTGCGCCGGTCAGGGCGTGCCTCCTACTGTTGGGCTTGGGCCTTTTTCTGTTTTTTTGTCCGCGGCCGGGGCTCGCGGCGGAAAAGGCCTACGGCATCAAGATCGGTCCTTATAAAGACAAGAGCAAGGCCTCGGGGAAGATCAAGGAGTTCAAGAAGCGCGGTTTCGAAGCCTTCCAACAGATCGAGACCGGTCCGGAAGTCGGCCGCCGCTATAATATTTTTGTCGGACGCTTCGAAACCAAGAATCAGGCTGCGGACCAGGCCAGGAGGCTCAAGGCCCAGGGCGTCATATCAGCATACCGCGTGGCCGAGCTGCCCCGGAGGGGAACCGGGACCGGCCTCGACCGGGAAGGCAAGCCGGCCAGGGAATCGGAACGCAAGGCCACGGTGAAGAAAAGCAAGAGACCAGGTGATACGAATGTCGGCGGTTCGGGCGGGGCCGAATCGAAGGCGCCGGCCGCCGTGGGCCGCTGGAAAGGCGACGGCGCTTCGACCGGTCAGGCCCGGCCGGAGAAACGGCCGGTCAAACCCCAGCCGCGGAACATGCCGGACGATGACGACGGGCAATACAGCGAGGACATGGATTATCACGAGTCCGACGAGGAGATGGAGGCGGAAGCCGAAGCCGCGGCCGAGGCCGTGGCCGAGCAGGCTTCGGCCAAGAGAAGGGTGGAAAGCTACGTGGCCCCCTTTCTCAAGGGCGGGCGGGACCCGCACAACTACGATCGGGAAGGCGCGGGCCGGACCACCCGGGACAAGGAGATAGAATCCGCCGGCGGCGTCCGGGTGGTGACGCTCTGGTGGTGATTCAGAAAGCGAAGTAGTGGACCAACTCCTTGGTCAGGGTCAATAGGTCTGCCACGAACACGTATTCGTCGGCCGCGTGGGCCAGGATGTTGCCCGCCCTGATAACCCCGAAGGAAGCCACTTCGGCCTTATCCGGTTTCAGAGCCTCCACCACGAAACCCAGGTCGGTGGAACCGCTGAATCCGCCGTACAGAAACTGGTCGTAACCTCGGGCCGCCTTGGCCGCCTCGCGCCCCTTCCTGGCCGCCGGAGTTTCGGGGTCGATCTCCACCGGCGGATACAGATGCCTGAACTCGATATTCAAGTCCAGCAGTTTCGATTTCTCCCGGCCCCGCCGGATGGCCTGTTCCATCTCGGCCGCGACTTCTTCGTAAACCTCGTCCACGAGGTAGCGGCGATTGATCAACAGGGTGCACTCGTCCGGCACGATGTTGTCCTTGGTCCCGCCGTGGATGATGTTCAGGTTGAACATGGGGGTCATTTTGTCATAGGGGTTGCCGGGAATGGGAAAGGCGGGAATCCGGGACAGCCTTTTTTCCACCGCCTTTTTCATCTCCAATAGTTCGTTCAGGATGGGGACCATCTCCTCGACGGCGTTGATGCCCAGATAATTCATGCCCGAATGGCAGCTCTTGCCCCGGCCGGTCAGCACCACGTCCACCACGCCGGCCAGGCCCAGGACCACGATGGGCTCGACCGCGCCCAGTTCCAGCCAGAGCAGGTGGTTGGAAAAGTACCCTTGTTCGGCCAGGTACCGCGCCCCGGGGTAGACGCCTAGTTCCTCGTCCGTGCATAAAAGGCATTCCAGGTCGTAATTGGGTTCGAGGCCCAGATCGTGGAGCACCTTCACCGCGCCCAGGTAACAGGCGATGGCGTACTTCATGTCCACGGTCCCGCGGCCGTAGAGTTTGCCGTCCACCACTTCGCCGCCGAAAGGGTCCCTGGTCCAATTCTCGCTGGCGGGCACCACGTCCATGTGGGCGTAGGCGCTGGCCCTGGGTTTGCCGTTCCCGAGCCTGGCCGCCAGGTTGACCCGAGGGCCGCATAACCGGGCCGGAATCAATTTCACCAGTTCCTCGGGCACCACCACCCGCTCGGTCGCGAAACCGAATCTCTTGAACTCCGGTTCGACCACGTCCAAGAGCTGAGTGTAGTTCTGGCCCGGCGGCACCGTCGTGTCCACGGCCACCACGCGCCGCAGGAGGTCAACGATGTAATCCCGCTCCTGGTCCACGCGGGCAAAGGCTTCCCGGTAATCCATGAGTGTGCTCCTAACCTGAAAGAGAGAAGGTATTAAGGAATCGCCACGCCGCCGAGCCCTCTATTTTTTACTTCCGGCCTCGACGGCCTTTTTTATTTCCCGGATGAATTCTTCGTCCGAACCGCAGCAGGCGCCGATGAAATCCGCGCCGGCCGCGATCAACTCCGGCACGCGGCCGGCGAATTCCCGGGCCGAAGTCCGATACACGGTTTGGCCAGCCACCATTTCCGGCAGTCCGGCGTTGGGCTTCATCCAGATGGGCAGATCGGTGGCGGCCTTCAGCCGCCGGCAGATGGGCGGAAAGCCGTCAATGCCCTGTCCGCAGTTGGCGCCGATCACGTCCGCGCCCAGCTTGGCCAGCGCCTCGGCCGCCTGTTCCGGAGTCTGACCCATCATGGTCCGGTCCTTGTTCCGGCCGGAATCGAAGACCATACAGGCTACCACCGGCAGGCCGGTCCGCTTGGCCGCCTGGACCGCCAGTCCGGCCTCGGTCAGGTCTATCATGGTTTCCACCACCAGGGCGTCGGCGCCGGCCGAGGCCAGGGTCGCGGCCTGTTCTTCAAAGGCCTGGTCGAGTTCGCTTTCGGTCACTTCCTTGGTCATCAATATCTTGCCGCTGGGGCCGATGGAAGCGAAGACCAGGGCCCGACCCGCAGCGGCTTTCTTGGATATTTCCACCCCGCGGCGGTTGATCTCCGCCGCCTGGCCGGCCAGGTTGGCCTTGGCCAGGACCAAGCGGTTGGCTCCGAAAGTGTTGGTCAGGATGACGCGGCTGCCGGCCTCGACGTAGGCCCTGGCCACTTCCTCGACCAGTTCCGGGCGGGTCAGATTCCAGGAATCCGGGCATTCGCCTCGCCGCAGGCCCCGGCGTTGCATTTGCGAGCCCCACGAACCGTCGGTGACCACCGGCCCGCTTTTTAACAAATCGGTTATCAACGGGTGCATATCAGGCCTCCTTCCCACTTGGCCAGCCCATTATCTTCCTGGTCTCCTCCTGGCTGTCGCCGAGCCGGTAAGGTATGAAGGCCGCCAGGCCGACCAAACAGGACAAGGCGCAGACCAGCCAGATGGCTCGAACCCCGGTCGGGTTTTCGGCGCTGTACCCGAAAAGCGAGTAAACGCCGGCCAGTATCAGCGAGCATAGAGCCCAGCCGGTCTTGCGGACTACGCCGTACAAGCCGAAATAAATGGCTTCCCGGCGCCGGCCGGTCTTGAGTTCGTCGTAGTCGGTCAGGTCCGAGATCACGGCCAGGACCGTGGTGAACATTCCGCCCACGGGGATGGCGGCCAGAGGCATGATCAGCATGGCTTGGGCCAGGGGCGACAACCAGGGCAGCCAACCGATGAAGTAACAGGCGGCGAAGCCCAGGATCATGGCCGCGATGATGCCCCGGAAGACGTGACGTTTGGGATACTTCTTGAGCAGCCGATACCAAAGGGGCACGGCGGCCACCATGACGATGACCACTTCGGCCATGAGCAGCGAGGCGTCCTGCTCCTTCCGGCCCAGGATGAGCGTGGTCAGGTACGGGACGTTCATGAGCATGAGTTGGTAGGTCAACTGGACCAGCATGATCATGGCGCAGAAAGAGAGCGCCTGGCGGTCTTGCAAGACCTGCTTGATGACCTTGAAGAAGCCTTCCTTCTCCCAGTCATGATCGGTCGGATACCTCTCCTTTATGCCCAGCAGAGTCAAGGCGCCGGCCAGGAAGGCCACGGCTCCCAAGGCCAGGGACATCTGGAAAGGTCCCAGAGCGCTGAACAACGGTCCGGACAAGCCGCCGCCGATCAGGGCGCCCATGGCGCCCAGGGCCACGCCCACGGAAGCGATTTTCACCCGTTCCTCGTTGCGGGGGCTCATCTCCGGCAGAACGGCGAACCAGGGTATCAGCATGGTCGTGTACGAACAGTAATAGAAGAACAGGATGACGGCCAGGAACAGGGAATTATAGAAGCTGTCGCCGGCCACGGGCGGCAGCCAGACCAGGACGAAGGCCAGGAAAAGGATGGGATTGGAAACGAAGATATAGGGCCTGCGCCGGCCCCAGCGCGACTTGGTGTGATCGCTTAAATATCCGGCCAGGGGGTCGGTAATGGCGTCCAGTATGCGGCCGCCGGCCAGGATGGCGCCCAGGGCGGCCAGCGGCATGTACCGGGTCAGCCCCGAGTCCGGCGGGGGCGCGTAGAAATAGGGCAGCCAGGCGTAGAGGATGGTGTCGTACAGATTGAAGGAAAAGCCGGCCAGGTTGTAAAAGAAAATCTCGGACCAGGTAAGGGGCTGGGGAGGCAGGTTCAACGCCGCTTCCCGGTTCTCGAGGCCTGGACGCATTCCCTTACTTCAACAGTCCCAGGGCCAGTTCGACCCCGACCTGGGCGTCCTGGCCGTATCCGTCGGCGCCTATTTCCCGGGCGAAGCTCTGGCTGACCGGCGCTCCGCCCACGATGAACTTGTACCTGTCTCTGAGACCTTCGGCCTTGAACAGGTCTATGGTTTCCTTCATGGCGGTCATGGTTATGGTCAGCAGGGCCGACATGCCGATTATATGGGGCTGAACCTCTCTGGCCTTGGCCAGGAAAGTCTCCGGCTTGACGTCCACGCCCAGGTCCACCACCCTGAAGCCTTGACCCTGGAGCAGGGCCAGCAGGATGTTCTTGCCGATCTCATGGATGTCACCGGCCACGGTGCCCAACATGATGGTGCCCTTGGCTTGGTGCCCGCTTTCCTTGAGTCGAGGCTCGATCAGGACGTAGGCGTTGTTGTAAGCCTTGACCGCCAAAAGCACGTCCGGCAGGAAGTAGTCCCCGTCCCGGAACAAGCCCCCGACTTCCTCCAAGGCCGGGACCAAAGCCCGGTTCAGCATCTCGATGGCGCCGGTTCCTTGATCCAGGGCCTGTTCGGCCAAGGTTTTGGTTTCGTCCGTTTTCAAGGACACGATCGCTTGCTTCAACACGCCTAAAATCTGGTCGGTCATCATAAGCCTCGTCGGTCAATATTATCCTTCACGTTGCGGCGACCGGGTTATTCCCATTCGGCGGCGTAGAATTCATCCAGGGACCTTTGTTCGACCAGGGCCACGTACCGGTCCAATTCCCGGGCCAGGGTCGGCTCGAGTTCCTTTTCCCGATGTTGGGCCAGTATTTTCCGGGCGGCTTCGCCGGCCCGGACGACCATGTCCCGTCGTCCGCCTTCCTCCCAAATGTCCCGCTTGTCGCGGTCCGACACCTGGGGCAGGAAGTGTTCGCCGCGGAAATGACGCTGGGTGTGTTCCTCCATGAGATAATTTCCGGAGGAACCGACCTTTTTAATGACTTCCGCGGCCAGAGTGGTTTCATTAACCTCGATTCCGCGGACGGCGCGCTCGACGCCGCCGATTATTTCGTTGTCTATCACCGCCAGTTCGTGGGCCCCGGCCGTGGATGATTCGGTGGTGCCCACGCAGGTGATGTAATTGGCCCCGGCCAGAGCCGCCAGCATGATGGTCCGGGACCGTTCCAGCCCGCATTGCAGGTCCAGGGTCTTGGCCTCGGTGCCGCCGGCCACGGCCCGGCAGGGGAGCCCGTAATAATGGGCCAGTTGGGCCGAAGCCGCGCTGATCAGACCCGTTTCCACGGCCCCGAGGGCCACCATGCCCCTTTTCATCTCGGCGATGGTCGAGACCGAGCCGTACACCACCGGCGTGCCCGGGTGGACGAGCTGGGCCATGACCACGTGCCCTATTATTTCGGCGTTGTGCTGCACCAGCAGCCCGGCCAGGGTGACCGGCGCCGTGGTTCCGGCCATGGCTTCAGGGGAGATCAGGGCCGGCTGGCCCCACTCGGCCAGGATCATCAGCCCTTCCAACTGGATTCTGGCCGTGGCCAGGGGGCTGTGGGTGTTGACGATGGTCATGAAGGGGTGCCGGTCTTTCATTGCCTCCCGGCCGCCCATGACCAAGGCGGTCATCTCCATCATATCCCGGGTGGCCAGGACGCCGTACGCGCCCAGGCCGAAAGGCTTGGTACAGTTCCTGGCCCAGGCCCGGATGGCCTGGACGTGAATGGTGTGCATGGGCACGTCGTTGGGCCAGACGTCCATCTGATTGGTGGTCACGTTATCCAGTTGCTCGAACAGGGCCAGGTGATGCACCAGGTCCCGCAGCGTGGTGGGACGGTACTCGCCGGTCTCCAGGTCGGTGTAGTTGATGGCCGTGCCCAGGCCGCCGTACAACCTGGATTCGGCGTTCATCCGCCACTGCTTGTTCGGGTCGGCTCCGCGGATTATGAATTCGCGGGGCGCCATCTTCAGGCATCTTTCCACCAGGTCGGTTTTGAATTTGACGATCAGTTTGTCTTCGTCAACCGGACAACCTTCGTCTCGAAGTCTGTGCCGCATCTTCTTGAGTTCGACCTTGAGACCTGTTTCCTCCAGGATTTCCAAGGTGCGCTGGTGGATCAGTTCGATCTCTTTTCCGCTCAGGATTTCCAACCGGCTGGCTTGCATGTCTCGCTCCGAGAAGAAGAAGTGATAACGGCTGATCGTTTTTCGAGTGATCCGGGCAGGCGGACGGAAATTGATCGGGCCTCTCTCCGATCACCGCCGCCGGTTTCATCTTCGCCTTTTTCTTAGCACCGCCCCGGCGTTAAAGTCAATGACCGCCGCCGCTTTAAGGTTGATTTCCTTTTCAGCCTGGGGTACCAGAAGAGAGCGAAGTTACATTCATCTCCAGAGCTTCGGGCCTGGCGGGGAGGCGACTGTGACCAGGGACATCAATCCCAACTGGAAACCGGCCACCTTGGCCGTGCACGTCGGCGAAGGCATTGACGCCGAAACCAGGGCCATCCGCCGGCCCATCCACATGGCCAATTCCTATGAGTTGCCCACGGACATCGAAGAGTTGCTCAAGACCTTGTCCTGGGACCACCTGGACAAGTTTCATTACACCAGGGAACACAGTCCCACGCCCAGACACCTGGAGGAACGCCTGGCCCGGCTGGAAGGGGGCGAAGACTGCGTGGTCACGGCCAGCGGCATGGGCGCGGTGGCGGCCGTTTTCTTCACCTTGCTTCAGGCCGGCGATCACGTGGTCGCCTCCGAGGTCTGCTACACCGGGACCCAGAAACTGCTGGCCCGGCATCTGCCCCGCTTCGGCGTGAAGGTCAGTCTGGTGGACACCACCGACGCGGAGGCGGTGGCCGGGGCGGTGCGGCCCGAAACCAAACTCGTCTTCGTGGAAACGCCGGGCAATCCCATCGTGGCCATCAGCGATATCGCCCGGATAGCCGAACTGGCCCACGCGGGTGGAGCCATATTAATCGTGGACAGCACCTGGTCCGGCCTGGTGGGGCAAAGCCCGCTCGAACTGGGGGCCGACCTGGTCCTGCACAGCGCCACCAAATACATCAACGGCCACGGCGACGCGCTGGGCGGCGCGGTGATCGGACCGCGCAAGATATTGAACGACGTCCGGGAATACGGCGTGGTCCACCTGGGGGCCTGCCTCAGCCCCTTCAACGCCTGGCTCATTCTCCGCGGGTCGGTGACCCTGCCTCTCCGCCTGCGCCGTCATTCGGACAACGCCCTGCGGGTGGCCGAGTTTCTGGACGGCCATCCCGAGGTCCTGTCGGTCAGCTATCCCGGTCTGCCCGGTCATCCCGGCCACGATCTGGCCAAACGCCAGATGAAGGCCTTTTCCGGCATGCTCAATTTCAATCTAAAGACCGACCTGCTAGGGCATTTCGAGTTCCTGAAACGCTTGAAACTGATCACCCACGCCGTCTCGCTGGGCCATGACCAGAGCCTGATCATCTACATCCCCACCGCCTTCTTTTTCGAAGACATGGTGGTCATGGACGAAGCCCAGAAAGCCCGATACACCCGGATCATGGGCGAAGGCATCTTCCGGTTGAGCGTGGGTCTCGAGGACCCGGACGACCTCGTGGGCGATCTGAAGGCGGCGCTGGAGACGGTGCCTTAAGGAGGTCCCAGGTGGAGCCAGACTCGAGTCAGGCCCGGACCGCCCGGGCCCAAGCCATAGCCGCCGCGGGCGGTGTCCTGGAAGCGGTTGCCATTGGCGGGCTGTCCCGGCGCGTGGACGTCACCCTGTCCGAGGCCGTGGTGCTGGGTCTGCTGGCCCAGAAGGTCAGGCGGTTTGTGGGCGTTTTCGGGCATGGTTCGACCGACCTGGGCGAAGTCATGCGCCTCTACGAAGACGCCGGCCTGATCAAGACCTACAACGTGCGCCACGAAGTGGAAGCCGTCCACGCGGCTTCGGCCCTGCGCTGGGTCACGGGAGAAAAGGCCGCGGTCTTCACCTCGATCGGCCCGGGCGCGCTCCACGCCCTGGCCGGGTCATTGACGCCCCTCTGCAACGGCCTCGGTCTCTGGCTGCTGCTGGGCGATGAGACCACCGAGGATGAGGGCCCGAACATGCAGCAGATTCCGCTGCCTGGTCAGGGCCGCTTCCTGAAGCTTTTTTCGGCCATGGGTGAAGCCTATTCGCTCCACACCCCGGCGGCGGTGACCACGGCCTTGAGGCGGGGGCTGAACACGGTGGATCACCCGTACCGGCCCGGACCGTTTTTTCTGCTGCTGCCCATGAACACCCAGCCGGCCCCGCTGTGCGGCTTCAACCTGGAAGAGCTGCCGGTTCTGCCGCCGCCTCGGCCGGGCGAAGCCCCGGACCGCGGCGATTTTCGCCGGGCCGCCGAAGCCATTCAAGCCGCGGAAAGGGTAGTGGTCAAGGCCGGCGGCGGCGCCCGCCAGGCCGGGACGGAACTACTCGAGTTTCTGGAACTGGCCGACGCGGTTTTGGTGTCCACCCCCCTGGTTCCGGGCCTGGTCCCCTTCAACCACCCCCGTTACATGACCGTGGGCGGCTCGAAGGGCTCGATCAGCGGCAACTTCGCCATGGAAGAGGCCGACCTTCTGCTGGCCGTCGGGACGCGCTTCGTTTGTCAGTCCGACTGTTCCCGGACCGGCTATCCCAAAGTCAGGCAAGTGATCACCGTCAATCCGGACCTCGAGGCCGCCCTGCACTACGGCCGTAATCTCGCCCTGGTCGGCGACGCGGCCGCCACCCTGAGTCGATTGAACCAGACCCTGCGGGCATTGGGACCGAAGACGGCCGGGCCGTCGGCCTGGTTCAAGGCCTGCCAGGCCAAACGCCGCGAGTGGGACTCCTTCCGGCAAGAGCGTTACCGGACGCCGTCGCTCCAGGACGATGTTTGGGGCCAAGAAGTGCTGACCCAGCCGGCGGCCATCAAGGCGGCCTCGGACTGGGCCAGGGCCAATGACGTCATTACCTTCTTCGACGCGGGCGACGTCCAGGCCAACGGCTTCCAGATCGTCGAGGACGACCGGCCCGGCCTCACCTTCACCGATACCGGCGCCAGTTACATGGGTTTCGCCGCTTCGGCCCTCCTGGCCACGGCCATGAGTTCCCGTCCCTTCTACGCCCTGGCCCTCTGCGGCGACGGCTCTTTCACCATGAACCCCCAGGTGCTGATAGACGGCTCGGTTCACGGGGCCAGGGGCTGCATTTTAGTCCTGGACAACCGCGGCATGGCCGCCATATCCGGACTGCAGAAGGCCCAGTACGGAGCGCCCTACGCCAGCAGCGACCAGGCGGTCGTGGATTACGCGGCCTGGGCCGCGGCAGTTCAGGGCGTGGCGGGCTTCGACGGAGGCCGCACGACGGACAGCCTCATTCTGGCCCTGTCCCGGGCCAAGGCCCATCCGGGCTTGTCTCTGGTGCATCTGCCGATTTATTATGGCCCGCACCCGCTGGGCGGTCTGGGCGCCTTCGGCCGCTGGAACGTGGGCAATTGGTGCCGGGAGACCCAGGCCCTGCGTCACGAAATCGGACTATAAAGGTGGTGGGACTCTCATGAACAAGCCGAAGGAACACTCCGGGATTTATCGCCATCTCACCAGTTACGGCGATCCAGGCTTCAGCCGTTATATGCGCCGGGCTTTCCTGGCCTCGGCCGGATACGACCGCCAGGACCTGGACCGTCCCATCGTGGGCGTGGTCAATACCACCTCGGACTACAACGTCTGCCACCGGGTCATGCCGGAAATGATCGAGGCGGTCAAACGCGGCGTCCTCGAGGCCGGTGGGCTGCCCCTGGTTTTTCCGACCATCTCGCTCAACGAGATACTGACTTCGCCCACGACCATGCTCTACCGGAATCTCATGGCCCTGGAGACCGAGGAGATGATCCGGGCCCAGCCCATGGACGCGGTGGTGCTGCTGGGCGGCTGCGACAAGACCGTGCCGGCTCAGGTCATGGCCGCCGTCTCGGCCGGCCGGCCGGCCTTGTCCGTGGTGACCGGCTCCATGCTGACCGGGAGTTGGCGCGGCCAGAGGCTGGGGGCCTGCACCGATTGCCGGAGGCTGTGGGCCGAATACCGGGCCGGCCGTCTGAGCGCCGGGGAAATCGAGGAAATCGAAGGAACTCTCTGTTTCACCGGCGGCACCTGCATGGTCATGGGTACGGCCTCGACCATGGCCTGTCTGATGGAAGCGCTGGGTTTGATGCTGCCGGGCGGAGCCACGCCGCCGGCGGCCTCGGGCGACCGGCTAAGACATTGCGTGATTTCGGGCCGGCGGGCCGTGGCTTTGGCCCAAAGCGGACCCACCCCCAAAGACATCCTGACTCCGGCGGCCTTTCGCAACGCCTTGATCGTGCTGATGGCCTTGTCCGGTTCGACTAACGCGGTGATTCATCTTTTGGCCATCGCTCGTCGCGCCGGAGTCGAACTCACCCTGGCCGATTTCAACCGGGTGGCCGAAATGACGCCGGTCCTGGTGGACGTAAAACCCGCCGGCCAGGGTTACATGCAGGATTTCCACCAAGCCGGCGGCCTGCCGGTCCTGCTCAAAGTCCTCGAGCCCCTGCTCGATCTCACCGCCCGCAACGCGGCCGGGTCGAGCCTGAGGGATTTATTGAAGGACACGGCCGGCCCCGGCTCTTGGCAGAGCACCATCCGGACGTTGGACAACCCGCTCAAGCCGCCGGGCGGCCTCCTGGCCCTGTTCGGTTCCCTGGCGCCGGAAGGAGCGGTGATCAAGGCCGCGGCGGCTTCGCCGGCTTTAATGTCACACCAAGGTCCGGCGGCCGTGTTCGAATCTCCGGAAGACGCGGCCGAACGCCTGGACGACCCGGCCTTGAAGCTCACGGCCGACCACGTCCTGGTTTTAAGGAACGCCGGACCCGTGGCCGCGGGCATGCCCGAGGCCGGGTCGCTGCCGATCCCCAAATACCTGGCGGCCCAGGGGGTCAGAGACATGGTCCGCGTCTCGGACGGCCGCATGAGCGGCACGGCTTACGGGACGGTGGCGCTGCATGTTTCGCCCGAAGCCGCGGTCGGCGGGCCGCTGGCCCTGGTTCAAGACGGAGACCTGATTCAACTCGATGTGGCCGCCCGCCGGCTGGACCTGCTGGTGGAGGAGACGGAACTGGCCCGGAGGCGCGTCGGCTTCAAGCCCCAGCCCCTACCGGCAAGGGGTTGGGCCAGGCTGCATGTCGAGAGAGTACTGCAAGCCCATCTGGGCGCGGACATGGATTTCCTGTGAGGACGGCCATGCTGTACGAAATAGTCGTTGACCTGGACAAAAGGGATGTCCGGACCATCGAGGTCCAGGACCCGGCCCTCTTCGGCAAGGCCCTGGCCGTGAAAAGGATCATCGAGGCGGACGAACCGGAAAAGACGGTCTATCTGACGGGGTATGCTCCCCTGATCGCTTCGGGCCTGGGATTTGCCGGAAAGTTGAACGTGTACGGCCTGAGTCTCCTGGGAGGCAACCTGCAAGGCAGCCGCTCCGGAGGCTTGATCTCCACCTATCTGACCAGATTGGGCGTGGCCGGCATCAAGATCACGGGGGAAACTCCCCGGCCTGGCCTCCTGTTCCTGGATCAGGAAGGCCGGCCGAGCCTGATTGATCTGGCCGATTACGGCGGCCCGATTCAGGGTACGTTCGATCTGGCGCAACGGTTGTATCGGCGGCACGGGCCGGCGCTGGGCCTGGCTTTGACCGATCCTTCCACCACGGCTTTTCTTTACAACGCCGTGGTGACCAATACCCGGCCGGGCGGTCGGCCCGATCGGGCCGCCGCCCGCGGGACGACCATCTTCGGCCGCAACGGGCTGGCGGCCGTGGCCGTAGCCAGGTCGCCGCGGCCTTTGCACCAGTTCGATTACGACCGTCGGGCCGCGTTGGAGGCCATCCGGAAAATACATAAGCTCAGGTGGAGCATTAATCTTTCCGGCGACGACAATGAAGACAGGCCGGTATTAGGAGGCACTTACGGCGCCGCGGCCAAGACCAGGTTTGACCTGGGCCAGTCCCTGACCAACCTTTTCCGTGGAGCCGACGTTCCGGACGAGTTTTACGATTCGCTCCTGCCCGAGAACATCGCGCGGGAGCAACTCGAGTTGGCCCGGGAGAGCGGATTGAAAATCGAACGTCGTTCCTGTCTGCCCGGCTGCCCCAACCGGTGCGTCCAGAGTATCCTGGTCCGGGATGAAAAGGGTTCGATCAGGGCGGTGAAGTCCGGCGAATGGGAAACCTGCCAGGGCTTGATAAACCTGGGGTTGTTCCAGGAGTTGATGCCCCTGGCCGCGGAGGTGTTGGAGCATTCCAACGACCGGGCTTATGACCACATCGAAGCCCTGGTGGCCTTGGCCGCCTTGGCCTTGGCCACGGAAAGCGGCCGGGACACCGGCGTCAGGTACGGCGACCGGGAATCAATCCTATCGGCCTTGCGTCAAGCGGTGGAAGGCCGGACCGATCTCGGCCGACTGCTGCGCCGGGGCGCCGCGGCGGTGGAACAATATTATGGTCTGGAAAGGCACTTCACCGTGGGCGGCCACGCCTTGCCGCTGCACAACGGCCGGGCCCTGCTCCAGACCGGCATCGGGATGTCCTGGACCTACGGCCGGCACGGCGAGTCCTGTTCCGGTCCGGGCCGCCAGAATTTCCTGGGACAGCCTTACGACCCGGCCGACCACGGCCTCACGCCGGAAACGCACGTGCTCAACACTCTTCACGGCATAATCATGTACGGCGCGGTGGACGAACAGGGGACCTGCTTTTTCGTCGGCCCCAACGTGGAAACGCTGGTGGGTCTGGAAATGATCCTCGAGGCCATGAACCTGCCCGCGGACCCCCGCCGGCTGGTCCAAACTTCGGCCGGCACCCTGCTGGACATTTTCCGGTTCAACGAGGGACGCGGGATTCACCTTCAGCCTCTACCCCGGATATTTTATGAAGTGGCCACCCGCGGTCATGGCCAGAGCCCCGACCAGGCCGTGACCTTCAATGTACCCTTTGAGATCATCCGGGATTACGGGTTGAAGGTTCTGCGGGACGTGGCCGGCGGCGCCGTCACCATCCCCGATTCGGTGTTGAATTCGGCCCGGGCCAGGTATGATCAGGTTTGACCGGCGGGTTCGGCTTTGATCAGGGAAGCGGACGGCTAGGAGTTCCGCCGATACCGGGAGAACCCTGGGTCAAAGACCGAAAACGGCCCGGAGTTTCAGAGCCTGTTCGGCCTTGCCTTCCAGCTTGAGCCGACCCTGCAGGAAAGCGGTTTCGATTCTCTTTTTCTTGAGTAGTATGGCTGCCCAGGTGCCGGCCGGAACTTTTATCAGCAGGTCGGCCTGATCCGGAAGTCGGCCTTTGGTCAGATGGGCCTGACCGCCCTTGAGGGACAGGCTGAACTTGAGTTCGGTCGTCTGACCCTGGGCTGACAGATGCAGGCCGATCTCGGCCTCCCAGCCCTGGGCCGCCTGGGCGTTGAACCGGCCGATCAATTCCTCGGTCAGAGTTTCGGCTTGGACCGCGTACCGGGCCTCGCCTCGACCCAGGCCCAGGCGCGACCACGGTCCCCGGTCGCCCTCTTTCCGCTTTCTGGCCCGCCTCCTCTCCCGCCAGGCATAAAAGCCGGGACGCCGGGAGTCGAGTTCCGCGAGATATACCTCTCGCTGAACCCGGGCAGACTTGCTTATGGCCAGGGCGAACCTGAGCACCTCCCGGGCCTGATCGCCGGTCAAGAGCGGTTCTGCCTCGCCCCTGATGGCGGCGATGAAATTGCCGGAGGACCCTTTGAACCCTTCCGCCCAGTCGCAGGGCAGGTCGCTCAGGTGTTCCCAGCCCCGGCTGGTAAACAGGCTGACCGCCGGGCCGGACACGATGTCGCCGGTGCAGCGGTGGACGATGATCAAACCGCGCGAGCCGGTCACTTCGATCCATTCGTCGTTGGCATAATAACGGGACGGGATGGTCAGGTCGGCCGCATGGGCGTATTCGCATTGTCCGTATTTAATCCCGTCCTTGTATTTCCACATTATCACCGCCGGGCAGTCCACCACGCCGTCGGCCGAGTCTATCCAACTCACCACTTTTTCCACCGGGCCCAGCAGATACCAGGCCGTGGTCCAGAGATGGTGACCGTGGTCAAAGGTCTGCAGGCCCCGGCCCGCGGCGCTCTCCTTCAACCGCCACTCCCAGGCCGCCGGCGGCACGTCCCAGCCGCCGAAGCCCCCGCTGATCAGTTTCAGGCGAATATTGGCCGGTTGGCCGATGGCTCCGGCCGCGATCAATTCCCTGGCCTTGACCAGGGGCGGATAAAAGGCATAGTTGTCCGTGACCTTGAAGACCACGCCCGCCTGTTTGACCGCGGCCAGAATGCGGTCCGCGCTGGCCAGGTCTATGGTCATGGGTTTTTGCAGGGCCACGTGTTTGCCGGCCCTGACCGCGTCCACGACCATGACCTCGTGCAAGTCGTGCGGGGTGAGGATTTCCACCGCGTCCAGGTCCGGGTCGCCCAGCATGGCCCGATAATCCGTATAAGCCTTGACCGCGCCCCATTCCCGGCGCCGTTTTTCGGCGGTTTCGGCCCGAACATCGCAGACGGCGTAAAGCCTGGCCGCCGGATGATCGGCATAGCCCAGGTAATGCAGGTCGGATATTCGACCGCAGCCGATGAAACCAACGTTGATCTTTTCCATGAGGCTCACTCCCCGACGCGGCCCTTCATCCGGCGTCAAAGGCTTCCGAAGGTCTCACCACAGGGCGTAATGGTCCTCGGCCCAGGCGGGGCACGAGACGATCTCGATCTCCTCGCCCTCGGCCGTGGTCAACCGTCCTTCCAACAGGCCCATCAACTGGGTGAATCTGGATTTCACGGCCAGGGCGTTTACGTTTTCGCCTCGCCGGCCTTCCGCCTGGAAACACAGGTCCATCCTTCGGTCGAACGAGGTTATGCGCCATGGTTTTAACAGGTCCTGGGGGTCGAACTCGAAGTTCACCATATCCAGTTTGGTCAGACGGCCGTCGAGCAGGAAATAGCTTTCGGTGAAACTGGTTTCGTTGACCCCGCAGGAGAGGTTCAGACCCAGTGGCCGGCCGTCGGGCAGGGTCCAGGCCGTGGCCGTCCAGTTCCAATAGGTCTCCCGCCTCATGTGTCCGCAGGACCAATCGATAAGCGCCAGGCTGGCCGGCGAGGCCAGGTGGAACTCGCCTTCAGCCGTGGTCAGTTCGGCGGTCAGCTTGACGGGCGTGGTGCTCTGCTTGTAAACCCAGCCCCGATAACCGGCCCGGGTGCATATTCTCAAGGGGGGTGTGGCCTGATAATCCAGGCGGCCGCTTATGGAGATGTCTTTCCCTTTGGCCGAGAACGCGCCGGCATCCATTTCCATGGTCAGCTTGGGGGACTGGAAACGACTCTTGACCATATCCGGCCGCGGGTCAATGAAGACGCCGGCGCCAGGCCAGCCAAGCCTGGACGTCTCGGTCAGGCGCCGGGTTCGGCGGTTATAAACATAGAAGAAGCCGTTCACCAGATACCCCAGGTCCACCACGGCCAGGCCGACAATGAAGCCTGGATCGATTATCCCCAGGAAGACGAAGTGATGAAACGAGAATTTTTTTCTAAGCCGCGAGACCGGACGGCCCAGGGGTGTGAGCAGGTGGAAGTCCTCGTGGTTCACCCGGCCCACCGGTTCATCGTATAAGCCGAATCTGATCCGGCCGCGAGGGTCAACAAGAAGGTCCATGGCGTCTCCTGAGTTCAATACCGTATCGAGGATTGAATGACCGGCCTCGGCTCGATCGGATCAGACATGGTTGTTCGTTTCAAAGGGCATGACCAGATGATAGGCCCCGCTGTCGAAGGAAGCCTTGACCGGCAGGCCGCTCTTTTCAAAGACCTTCATCATGGATTTGTTGGTGGCCAGAACGTCGGCGCTGAAGCCTTTTATGCCTTCCTTCCTGGCCTGTTGCCCGAGGAGGTGGAAAAGGTAGCTGGCTATGCCCAGGCCCTGATATTCTTCATCCACGACAAAAGCCACGTCGGCCAGGTTGTTTTGAGGGTCCTTGACGTAACGGGCTTCGGCAATGATGTGGCCTTGGCCCGGTTCGCCGACCAGGCCCACGATGGACAGGCAGCGGCGATAATCCACGTTGACGTATTCCTGCATACGGGCATGCGGCATGGCCTTGATAGGGGTGAAATAGCGATAGTACACCGACTCGTCCGAGAACCGGTAGAAAAGCCGGCGCATCTCTTCCTCGTCCGATGGTCGCACCGCCCGGAAACGCACCTGGACTTGGTTCTTGAAGGTGTGCGTGTCGGCGAGGTGAGCCGGAAAGAAGCGCGCGGACTCGGCCAGGAAAATCTGGTCCGCGTAGATGATGTGTCCTTGCTTGGCTTTTTCGACCAGAGCCGGCCGGTCTTCCGGATGAGCGATATCAATCAAGGCCTGGGCCCTTTCCCGCACGGTTCGGCCGCTCAAGTTGGCCACGCCATATTCGGTCACCACCATATCCACGGATTCACGCACGGAAAAAAGGTTGGGCTGGTCTTCCACCGAGAGCCTGATGTTGGGTTCGTCTTTGCGGTTGCGGCTGGGCAGGGCGATAATGGTCCGTCCTCCGGGCGACAGTTCCGCGCCGTTGATCACGTCCAGGGCTTCGGATGGTCCGGCGGCCACGTTGGCCCGGCCGATGTGCAGGGCGATGCGGCCGGACAGGTCCACCTTGCGGGCCGGGATCACGGCCACGAACTTGCGGTTGCGTCCGATCTGGGTGGGGTCCCAGACCTTTTCGATCCCCTGAAACTCGACCAGGGGGTTCTGATCCAGCCAGGAGAACAACTCCTGGGTGCCCAGGGCATAAGTGGCCAGGGATTTGCCGCGGAATATCTCCTTGTGGCGGTTGGTCACCGCGCCGCTTTTGACCAGGTCCATCAAGGAATCGGTGAAAAAGGGCGAATGAATACCCAGGTTGTGTTTTTTCGTCAAATGCCTACCCAAAGCTTGGTACAATGGTCCCACGGAAAAACCCAGGCAGCTTCCATCCTCGATGACCGAAGCCACGTTGGCCGCCAGACGGTCAAAGACTTCGTCCACCGGCCAGCGAATGAAGTAGAAGGGCGGTTCCGTGCCTTGGACCAGGAAGTCGAACTCCGAGACATGCACGAAGGTGTCGCCGAAGGTGCGGGGCGCCAGTGGATTTATTTCGCCGACCACCAGCTTGGCGTGATTCATGGCCCGCCGGGCCACGTCCACGCCCAGACCCAAGCTGCAATACCCGGCTTCGTTGGGCGGCGTTATCTGAACAAAGGCCGCGTCAATGTCTATCTGCCCGGACTCGATGAGCAGAGGTATGCGGGAAAAACGACTGGGGATGAGGTCCACCAGGCCGGCGGTGATGGCTTCGCCGGCCACCCAGCCCGAGAAGAAGGTCTTGAGACGGAACTTGTGGGCGCTTAAGTTCTCGAGCGAAATGGCTTCGCCCAGGCTGACCAGTTGGATAAGGGACAGGTCCTGCAAATTACCGTCGTTGCTGGTCATCAGGTGTTTGACCAGCGTGCGTGGTTCGGCCACGGCCGTGCTCAGGAAGATGCTCATGCCCGGTTTTATCTTCTGAAAGACCGTGGCCGGCGGAACGATCAGCTTTTCCCAGTTAAGACCGCCTTGTTCGACCATAGCTTGTTGCCCTGCCTTCCGCCGATATGTCTTCGTCAGTATATCACAGCCCCGGAATGGCGACAAAGCCGGGAAAGGCGCCTGGATTCATCGCCTTTGATGAAACGGCCGCGTAATTCCTGGCGGACAGGCTCGTTTTACGATTTTGGCTCCTTGACGTATGGTGAATACGCCCGCGGGCGAACCTTCCAGAGGCGGGTAAGAATCGTTCCAACTATACGTTTCCCTGATTAGCGCCGCGCCAGGTCCGTTATTAGACCGTGGATGATGGAAGTCGCGGTGAGGCCGGGGCCGGACGACGGCGGACCACCCGACGGCGCCGCGACTTTGCCCCGGGAGGCCTTAATAACCGATTTGCCTCCCGGCCGGACTTCATATATATTTGGTGGAAAGACAACATGGTCGCCAGAAGCGAGCCGGTTTCTTTCTGGGAAGGGACGGGTGTTAATCAATTATCCTTGAATCAGGCCTCCGTACGCCGGCCAGAAGCTCTGTATTTTTTCCTCTCCGGAGAAAGCTGGAGGGTGAAAAGCCACGTTCCACCGGATCGGCAGGTGCGGTCATTCCATCATGAGGACTAGGACCCGGAGCGGTCTTCGGGTCTGACTCGAAGCGGGGGGAAAGTATTAAATGGCTTACGTTGAATCGTATGAAAAGACGTATGAGTATATGAGGCTGACCATCCAATACCTGATCCGATATTGCCTCCCCGCCGACCCTTGGAACTACACGGTCTGGTATGAATATCTGCGCGGGGTCAATCCCCACCTGCAGAAAGCCTTGGATGATTATCTGCAACAGGATAAGAAGATCACGCCGGAGATCGTTCATGACCTTTTTCGGGATTTCATTCTGGACCAATCCGTGATCAAGGGCGAAAAGGCCCTGGAGGAGATCAAGACAATCCTTTTGGATATCTCCAAAAAGATCAAGGAGGCGGGCGGCGACATCGCCGCCAAGGGCGGCCACATCGAGACATACGCCCGAAAATTGTCCGGCGATGTCAGCCTCGACGACATCCGGGAAATAGTCAAGGGTATCGTGGTCGAGACCAAGGCCATCCTGAATTCAGGCGAAGTATTGAAGGAAAAGCTGCTGACCACGGACCGGGAAATGGATCGGCTGCGAGAAGAGCTGCTTATAGTCCGGGAGAAAGCCACCATCGATGCTCTGACCGGGCTGGTCAACCGTTCCGTTTTCCAGGAGACCCTGGGCAAGATGGCTGAAAAAGCCGTCAAGGACAATCGGAATCTGTGCCTGGTCTTGGCCGACATAGATCATTTTAAAAAGATAAACGATACTCACGGTCACCTAGTCGGTGACACGGTGCTGAAAAAATCGGCGGAAATGATCAAGAACCTAATAAAAGGAAGAGACCTGGCCGCCCGATACGGCGGTGAGGAATTCGTGCTTCTCCTGCCGGACACCTCCCTGGAAGGCGGCCGCAGAGTGGCGGAAGAAATACGCTCTCATTTCGAAACCAAACGCTGGAAGCAGAGAGATTCGGGCGAACCCATCGGCGTCATCACTCTGTCTTTGGGCGTGGCCGAGTTCCGTCCGGGCGAACCATTGGAGACCCTGATCAAGCGGGCCGATGAGGCGCTTTATTGCTCCAAGAAAGAAGGTCGAAACAGGGTCACGACCGAAAAGGAGATCCGATAAGCCCTTAGGACACCGCCCCTCTTATCTTTATTTTCTTTTTTATATCCAATAAGCTTAAAAATGTGCTCTCTCTTGTTTTTTCCTCCGCGCGCTTAAGATCGCTATTGCCTCGACTTTGTGATTATGTTACTATTTAAGCAAAAGATATCTGAATAACAGCGTGCGCTGTAAAACTTGTCCGGGACCGAGCACGTCGTCCGTGTTGTATAACAGCTTCAGGTTTATTCGTGCTCTGCCGGGAAGGGGGATTTGTCCCTTGAAATATCCTGACCGAACCAAACCTCTGGCAGGATGAATAAGGCCGGCCAAACCGGTTCAGCCTTCAAGAGGATAGGGTAGAGAGGCTTTTCAGAAAGGAGACATCCACCCGCAGTCAAGAAAGGAGGTATCTTGACTATGCCCGCACCGGAATTTTTCGATCATTTTTTGAAAGCTTTGGCCGAAATCAACGCCCCGCTGAGTCTGGAGCGCACCGCGGAATCCGTGGTGAACAGCGTGACCAGGCTCTATAAGGCCAAGGGCGCCACCGTCTTCCTCTACAATCCCAGCAATGACACCTTGCAGATTACCGCCTCTTGCGGGTTGAGCCAGGCTTATCTGGAAAAGGGGCCGGTCAGCGCCAGTATGAGTTTGAAGGAAGCGGTCCTGGGCGAACCGGTGGTGGTGGATGACGTGGCTCGGTCACCCCACGTCCAATACCCGGAGGAGGCGCTAAAAGAAGGCATCAAGTGCATCATAGGAATGCCCCTCAGCGCGGGCCGGCTCTCCGTGGGCGCTCTGAGGTTGTACTTCGCGGAAACGCGGCTCCTCGAACCAAGGGAGATGGAGGCCTTGAAGGGCCTGGCCACGCAGGCCGGCCTGGCCCTGCGAAAAAATATCTTTTTCTCGGCCTTGAAGGAGTTCGGTTCCGACGTTCATAGCGCCCACTCCTTGTATTCATTCAAGGATACCATGAATAAATTGGTGAAAGTGGCGGCCAAAAGCGCCCAATCCAAGGCCAGCGCCCTGTACCTATTGAACCGCGAGACCAACACTTTGGAGGCTTTATCCACTTATGGCTTGAGCGCCCCCTACGTGACCAAGGGGCCGGTGACGGTGAACCGGAGCATTGGCGAAGTGATTCACGGCCAGCCGGTCGTAATCACGGACACGGCCACGGACCCGCGGGTCCAGTATCCGGCTCAGGCCGCCGAGGAGAACATCAAGTCTATCATCGGCTTTCCCATCAAGGTGGGCCATAAAACCGTCGGGTCGTTGAGATTCTATTACCCCTTGGTCTTTGAACCAGATCAGGATGACCTGGCCTGGATGCAGCATCTGGCCGACCAGACCAGCCTGGCTTTGGAGAGGAATCAACTTCTCATCCAACTCAAGGCCAGCCACGACCACTATATCGATCTCATGGAGGACCTGGACGCCCGATATTACCGATGAGGCCGGCTGAAGGATTCCCGCTGGCGAAACAAGCGATCCATCGATTCTAATTCCGGAGCGGCGGCCGCGGGTCTCGCGGCCGCGCCGGGGTTCCCTCACCAGACAAGCTGGAAAGGTTGGCTCGAGCCGCGCCCTGGCTCAGGCTGGGCCGGAGCGGCCTGGAGGCAAGCCCGACCAGGCCCCGTCTTCCAGTGACCGCGCCTTGACAATCAGCCGGCTGGATGTTAGTTTCCACGCTTAAGAGAGATTTTTTAAAATCTTTGCCTGATCCATTAGTTAGTTGCGTGAGGACTTGAGGGGACAAGCATGAGCGACGCGGGCAAGCTTGACGTGACCGGCGTCCTGGACCCGGATGTCGGCGGCAAAGACAAGTCATTCGATGAGGATGATTTTAACTTCAAACTGGACGATTCCTTGCTGGAGTCGGAATCGACCGAAACCTTGAGCGAAAGCGATGAACTGAACCTGGACTTGCTCCTGGACGAAGACCTGGGCTTGGAAGATACGCCAGTGACGGTCCAGTCGAGTAAGGAATCCGACAGCTTTGATTTAAACCTGGAAGATAAAGTGGAAGAAGCCGGCGCTGATGAGGGCGAGGATGAGGAAGTTGATTTTGTTCTCGACGAAATCGTGACTGACCAGGTGGAGGCAGCGGAAAAAGCCGGGCTTGAAGCGGAGACGCCGGCTGAAACCGGCAGGGTACCAGGCCAGGGAGAAGCGGAGTTCGACCTGGGCCTGTTTCTGTCCGAGGAAGAGGTGTTTGGAGAGGCCGGAAAAACCGGCGCCAGGGCCGAGGTGGAGGTGGAGTTTCAAGCCCGGACCGCCGGCGAGGAAGAAATAGATTTTGATCTCGAGGAGGTGGTCGAAGCGGCGCCGGAACCACTGGTCAAGGCGGCCGAAGAAGCAGCGGACGCATTTCATCGGGCTGAGGCAGGGACGACGGCAAAGGACGGGTCACTGGAAGATCTCATGCTTGGCACCGAGACCATAATGGATTTCGGCCCACCCCGGGTAAAAGAAACCGGGGCCGCGGCGGCTCCTCAACCTGACCGACCCGCCGGTCCGGGGATGTATGTTCCCCGGCCGTTGGACTTGAACATGGAAAGGTTGGAAGCTTTGGTGGAAAGGACGATCCGGGACACGATCGGCCGGGTCTTGGAAAGGCTGGTGCCGGAGATCATAGAACAGGTAGTGAGCCGCGAGTTGGAAAAACTCCGTAGAGAATTGGAGGAGGAGTGAGGAGTCGGTTGCCAGGGTCGAGGGTAGGTTCCCGGAGGTCAGTTGGTGCCGGTTTTTAACACCGCTGGAGAGCGGGCCTGTCCATTTTTCAGATAAAAAATCGCGTTGCGATGATGGAATATTCGCAAATCGGCCACGAAGGGCGATATGTTTTCGGTGGAACCGACGATCAAGTACCCCTGCGGCGCCAGGACACGCTCCAGATTGCCGAATAGCCGCGTCTTGGTCGGCAGATCGAAATAGATGGCCACGTTTCGGCAGAAGATGAGGTCAAAGGTCCCGAGGGAACGGTAGTCCTCGGTCACCAGGTTGACCTTCTGGAAGGAGATCATGGCCCGGATGCGGTCGCTGACCTGCCACAAGCCGTCCTGCCTTTTGACAAAGTATTTGCCAAGATGGTGCTGGTCCAGACCTCGCTGCACCTCGAGTTCCGTGTAACGCCCCAGACTGGCCTTGCGGAAGGCCTTGTCCGAGATGTCCGTGGCCAGTAACTTTAAATCCCAGTCGTCTATGTCCGGAATGACCTCGGCCAGGATCATGGCCGCTGAGTATGGCTCCTGGCCGTGGGAGCAGGCCGCGCTCCAGATGCGGAGCTTGGGCGGCCGGCCGGCCGGCGCCTCCCTTCTTTTAGCCGGGCTGATCTTGTTCCTGATCAGGTCGGCCAGGGCGTCATAAACGTGCCGGTCACGGAAGAAACTGGTCTCCTGGGTGGATATATTGTTGATAATGCTCTCCTTCAGGGTCGGATTGCCGGCGTGGCGGGCTTTGAAGTACATCTCCTTGAAGTTTTGGCAGTTATACTCCTGGAGCAGCCCACTGAGACGGTTTTCGATCAGATAGGCCTTGCCCGGCTGGAGCACGATCCCGGTGTATTCGTAGATGAGCCCCGCCCATAATTGAAATTCTTCCGGCGATACTTTGATCACTTGGCCTCCAGATTAATGCCCAGGACGCTTCTGGCAATGGCCGAGGCAATGTCTTCCAAGGGCAGGACTTCATCCGCCCAGCCTTCTTCCACGGGTTTCTTGGGCATGCCGAAGACCGTGCAGGTCTCCTTGTTTTGAGCGATGACATGGGCGCCGCGTTCCTTCATTAGTTTCAAGGCGGCGGCCCCGTCGCTGCCCATGCCGGTCATTATGACTCCCACCGCTTCCGGGCCGTAGGCGGCGGCCACGGAACGGAATAGGACATCCGCCGAGGGGCGGCAACTGTTTTCCGGCGGCGTGTCCAGGAGTTTGATTTCCACGGCATCGGTTTTCGATGTTTCCCGGGCCACCACCATGTGGCGGCCGCCCGGCGCCACCAAGGCCAGACCGGACTTGACCAAGTCGCCCTCCTTGGCTTCCCGCACCTCCAGCGGGCATAATCCGTCGAGCCGTTGGGCCAGGGTCTGGGTGAAGACCGGCGGCATATGTTGAACGATCAGCAGGCCGGCCTCCATGTTCCCCGGCAGTTGGGGCATCATTTCCGCCAGGGCCTTCGGACCGCCAGTGGATATGCCTAGGGCCACCACCCGGCGTTTGTGGCTTCTAATAGTTCTCGGGCGAAACGCGGGAACGGGTTCGATGGTCTTGATTTCGGTCTTACGTTCGATTTTGGGCGCCGGCGAGGTTCTTGGTTCGGACGTTATCCGACGCAGCGTTTTCCGGGTGTGGAGGAAGGTTAATTTGGGAATCAGGTCACCGCGGATAGTGGACAATCCGGCGGCCGGCGAGTCGGCCTCGGGTTTGGCCACAAAGTCCATGGCCCCTTTCTCGAGGGCCTGAAAAGTGATCTCCGCGCCGCTCCTGGTCAGGGAGCTGAACATGATGACCTCGATCCCGGGGTGGCTCCGGCGGACGGCGGTCAGAGTTTCCAAGCCGTCCATTACCGGCATTTCCACGTCCAGTATCATCACGTCCGGTTTGGCCGCGGCCGCCAGGTCCAGGGCTTCGGCCCCGTTTCTGGCCGCGCCGGCTACTTCGAACCGCTGGTCTTCCTTGAGGACGTTCTGCAAGACCTTACGGAACAAGGCGGAATCGTCCACGATCAAGACCCGAAGAGGGGTGGACAAGGGCGACATTCTTTCCATCTCAGACCTTGAACCGGCCGACCAGCTTGTTCAGGTCTTCGGCCATGCGTGACAGTTCGTGGGAAGATACCCGGACCTGATCGGCGCCTTGAGCGGTGCTCTGGGCCGCGCCGGAGACTTGCCCGATGACCCCGGTTATATCCCGGTTCAAGGAAGCCACCTGGGTGGCGGTTCTCGAGACGTCGTTGGCCGCCGTGGCGGACTGGGATATGTTCTGGGCGATCTCGTTGGTGGTGGCGCTCTGTTCCTCGACCGCCGCGGCGATGCTCTGGGCCAGTTCATTGACCTGTTTGATCACGGCCACGATCCGCTCGATGGCCTCGGCCGACTGGCCGACTTTTTGCTGAATATCCTGGATGCGCACCCGGATATCCTCGGTGGACTTGGCCGTCTGACCGGCCAGTTCCTTGACTTCGCCGGCCACCACGGCGAAGCCCTTGCCGGCCTCTCCGGCCCGGGCCGCCTCGATGGTGGCGTTCAAGGCCAGCAGCTTGGTCTGATCGGCGATGTCCACGATAACCTCGACCACCTTGCCTATCTCCTGGGCGCTGCCTTTTAGAGCTTGAACTGCTTCGCCGGTCTGGCCGGCGATGGTGGCCGCCTGATTGGCCGTGTTGGCTGAACTGGAAGCATTCCGGGCGATTTCGGCCACGGAGGAGGTCATTTCCTCGACCGCCGAGGCCATGGTGCCGATGCTGGCGCTGAGTTGTTCGGTGGCCGCGGCCATGCTTTCCACGTTCTTCTGGGTTTCACCGGCGCTGGCGACCACGCTGTTGGATTGGACCGACATCTCTTCCGCGCCCGAGGCCATCTGCTCGGAGACGGCCGCCATTTCCGTGGAGGCGGCCGTGAGCTGCTGGACGTTCTCCATCACCTGTTTGACGACCGTCTGTATTTTTTCCACAAAATTGTTGAACCATTCCACCATTTCGTTCAGAACCGGATCGCTGCCCGCTCTTTCCAGACGCATGGTCAGGTCGCCCTCGCCCCGGGCTATATCCTTGAGCCGGTTCACCATCTGGCTGATTACTTTGAACACCGATCTTGTGCCGAACCAGGTGGCCAGGAAGGCCAGAATGGCCGCACCCAGCCCCAGGCCCAGGGTAATGTATTCAATCCTTCTGACTTCGGTCAGGAACTCCCGGTCGGTTGAAGTGGCCGATACCAGCCAGCCCTTCTTATCGTAAGTCTGGAAATAGGCTGTTTTATCCTCGCCCCGCCAGAGGTAGTATATCGTTCCGTTCTTCTGTTCGAGTATCTTGCGTCCGAAATCGAATTCCTTAAGGCTTGTTTTTAGAATCAATGTTTTGTCCGGATGGGCCAGGAACACGCCGTCCGAGTCGGCCATATATAAATAGCCGGTTTGGCCGATCTTGAAACGGCTCACGAACAGGTCGGAGAAGACGTTCAGCTCGATGGGGGTGCCGATGATTCCGACCAGGCGTCCCTTATCTTTGACCGGGGTGGTCAACAGCGACACTGGCCGCCCGGTTGCCGGCGATTTCTTGACGTCACCCACCCAGGCTTCGCCCTTTTGGGCCTGTTCTATATTAATGGTATAATCCGGAATCTTGGCCACTTCGAGGCCGACGGATTTGCCGCTGATCGAGTCCATGAATATCTTGCCGTTGACGTCGGCCAGGAATATGTTCTCATAGAACGGCGACTGTTTATGATATTCCAGCAGTCTGGCCTGGGCCTCGTCCATTCTCTGTCCCTGGCAGGCGGCGATGAAGACCCCGTTCTGGCTGAAAAGATACGATTCCCGCAGGCGCTCCTCTATCCATTCATGCAACTCGTGAACGGTCTTGGTGACCAGGGTCTCCATGTTTAGCATCTGTTGGCGCAGGATGGACTTGCGCGCGGTCAGGAAAGAGGCGCCGCCCAGGATGGCCAGACCCGCTATGAAAATGGGCAGCATGATAAGAAGCAGCTTGGTGCGGAAGTTCATTTTGAGCATAACGACTCCTCTATATCCGACCGGGATCGTCGTTCCATTGTTGAACAGCGCTTTTTCCCGGGTAATAATACAGCCAAATCAACTACATCAGGAGGTTCTTGTTTCCAGGCCGGCCCGAGGAGCGAGGTTACTTCTATTGATATCCGGCCGCGCTGGGGGGTTCCGGTCGAAGTCGCTGTTCGCGCCTCGAAGAAATCCGATGTCGTTCCGTGGTTAATTAATCCAAAGCTTCGTCCAGGTTTAAAATGGCGATCAATTGGCCTTGTTCCTTCAACACGGAAGAGATGCAGCGACGTTGGAGTTCAGGCAGGTTCTTGGGTGGTGTTCCGTAGTTCTGTTGGTCGGCCATGATGACATCCGCGATCCGGTCCACCAGTATGCCTACCAGCTCATTTCGGGATGTTACGACGATGACCGTGTTGGCCAGGTCCTCCGGCCTCTCTTCATAGTTCAATATCCGCCTTATATCCAGGACGGTGACGATCTGTCCCCTTAAATTGGCCGCGCCGCGGACATAAGGCCGGGCGCCCGGTACCGGTGTCCAAATAAGGTCTCGGTTGACCTCGATGACTTGATTTACGTCTATGCCGTATTCGTCCTCGTCCAGGAAGAAGGTGACCAATTCCTGGGGGGTGGCGTGCGGCGCGGCGGATTCCTTCATCTTTCCGCTCCCCTCCGGCGGGGCCGTCAGGCCCGGTGGCAGTACTCGAACAGGGTGTTAATCAGGATTTCCCGATCCAGTTTGATCAGGTATTTATCCACTCCAGCGGCTATACCCCGCTTGATATCGTCGTCTCCGGCCATGGAAGACAAGGCCATAACCGTCATTCCGGCCAGTCTGGGATTGGTCCTGATCCGCCGGACGAACTCGTACCCGTTCATGACCGGCATATCGATGTCGGTCAGGACCACATCCACGGTCTGCTTCTCCAGCACCTCTAGGCCTTCCTGACCGTTGGTCGCGGTAAAGACCTCAAACCCGGCCTCCCGCAGGTAACCGGCCACTTTTTTCAGAAAGAAGTCCGAGTCTTCCACCAGCAAGATCCGGACCGGACTGGATTCGGCTTTTTTCTCCCTGGCTACCCATTCGGGGTCCTCGAGTTCAACCAGTTCGAAAATGTCGAGGACCATGACCGTGCGGCCGTCTATGATCATCGAGCCCATTATGCCTGGATGCTGGTGGGTGTGGGTGTCCAGTTCGAAAGGCACCAGCTTTTCATCCACCAGCACGCTGGCCGGGAGACCGATTTCCTTGCCGGCGATCTCGAAGACGATGACGAATAACTTTTCGGCGGGCGGTAGAGGCTCGACGGGCAGGTGTTGATCCATCTTGATCAGGCGCAGGCTGCCGCCCCGGTATTGAATCGAAAGGCGGCCCAGGGCGGTTTCTATGTTTTGGGTGATGATCCTCTCGATCCTGGCCACCAGGGGTATGGGCACGGCAAAATGCTCGGTGGGTCCATGTTTGAATAGTAGGACTTTTTCCATATCCTTGCGGGCCAGGGCTTCCATTTCCTTGGCTCGGGCCGCGGCCGCTTCCCGGGTGGCTTCTTCCTTGCGGTGCAGTTCCGCCTGCTGGGCCAAGCCGAGGACATCCAGGATGGGCGCTACCAGGCCGTCGCCCATTATGGTGGCGCCGGCGTACGAGGGTATCTCCTTGAGATGCCGGCCCAAGGGTTTGACCACTATTTCTTCCGTGTCCTGTAACTCGTCCACGATCAGTCCGTACTCGAGGTCGCCGGCGGAGAGAACCAGGATGTTCAAGGCGTCCATGGCCTGGCGGCGGTCCTCCCCCCGACGTTGCTCCCGCCATTTGGCGGCTTCCTCCGGGGTCTGCTCCGATCGCCGGTCGGCTACGGTCGCCCGACGGTCCGGCCGTAACTCGCCGGAGAGCGGATCGCGGAATTGGCCGGTGGTATTGAGCGTCTCGGTCAACCTGACCAGAGGCAGGAGGTTTTCCCTCAATCTCAGGACTTCCGCTCCGCCCACGCGTTCGATGCGTTCCCTGATTTCCAAGCGCCTGACCCGGACCAGTTCGATCAGGTTGATCTGGGGGACGGCGTATCTTTCCCGGCCCAGTCGGACAATTAGGCAGGGGATTATGGCCATGGTCAGAGGCAGCTTGATCCGGAAGGTTGAACCCTGGCCGACGGCGGTTTTGACGTCCAGGACGCCGCCCAGCTTCTCCAGATTGGAACGGACCACGTCCATGCCGACGCCCCGGCCCGAAACGTCGCTGACCTGTTCGGCCGTGGACAGGCCGGGCCGGAAAATTAACTCGATGGCCGCCTGCTCGGACAGGCCCTGGGCCTCGGCCTGACTGATGACGCCCATCCGGACGGCCTTTTCCTTCAGCTTCATCGTGTTTATGCCGGCGCCGTCGTCGCTTATCTCGATGTTGACCTGCCCGGCTTCATGGTAGGCGCGGACGTTGACCTGACCTTCCGGTTTCTTGCCCGCGGCGGTCCTTAGTCTGGGTTCCTCGATGCCGTGGTCCAGGGAATTCCGGATAACATGAATGAGGGGATCGCTCAAGGCTTCGACTATGGTCTTGTCCAGCTCGACTTCCCGGCCTTCTATATTCAAGTCCACTTTTTTGTTCAAGGCCCGGCTGAGGTCCCGCACCAAGCGTGGAAACTTCCCGAACACCTTTTCCAGGGGCTGCATGCGGGTCTGCATGATATCGGCCTGAAGTTCGGAAGTGATCATGTTGATGCGCTGGGCCACGGGCAACAAAGTCGGCAGCATCAGTTCGTTGGTCGTCTGCAAAAGCTGGTTTCGGCCCAGAACCAGTTCGCCGGCCAGATTCATGAGTTTGTCCAGCAGCAGGACGTTGACCCGCAGGTATTGGGCCTGGTGGGCTTCGGTTTCCAGGGCCTCAGCCGGCGCCGCGGGCTGCTTGGTTGCCGGCACGGCCGTTCCGTTTTCTTGCCCGAGCCCGGGTTCCGGGCCGGGCTGGAGCTTCGTCGCCGCGACCTCGCGCACGATCGCCTTGACCTCTTCCGGACCGGACCAGGGATGGTGTTCGATATACTCCGGCGCAAGCCCCAGGGCCTGGCCGATCACCGAGGGATCCAGCAAGGAAGAGAAAAGCACGCCCAGGGGTTCCTGGACCGATTCTAAAAGAAGGGCTTGATCGCTTTCCGGGAGCGCCGGCAAGGAGGTTTCGAGAACTTCGCCGAAGGAATGTAGCTGCTCGAAGAACTCCAGAGGGTTGGCGGCCTGGTCCGGGAGTTGGGAGGCGGGGTCAATGGTCAGGATGTACAAATGGTGTCCTCGGGTCTTTTTGTCCTCTAGTACCCCTTCCTCGATTTCGAACGACCAACGGCCGAGGTTATCGGTCAGGGTCGGCTTCCTGGCGGTCAGACCGGGCCCCCCCGTTTCGCTCTTGACTTCCAGCCAGGAGTTGAGTTGGTTCACAAAGGGTTCAATGTCATAAGACTCGCTCTGTTCGGCGTTCTCAAGCATACCCTTCAGGAAGTCGTTGGCCTTGAGCAGCATGTCAATCAAGATCGTGGACGGCTGAAGCGCCCCCTGGCGGACCGCGTTGAGTACGTTTTCGAAGGCGTGGGCCAGGTCCCTGATCTTGTTCAGGCCGCAGAAGGCCGTGACTCCTTTTATGGAATGAGCCGAACGGAAGATGGAGTTTATGATTTCCGGATCGGGCTGGCCGGCTGATTCCTCCAAGCTGAGCAGGAGGGTTTCCATCTGGCCCACGTGCTCCAGACACTCGGTGGTGACTTCACCGATCAATTCTTCGGTATCCTGGGGCATATCCTTATTCTCCTTCACCGCCGGGCCGGAAAGGGGGTGATGTCTTGAAGCGCCGCCTGGCCGTCGCTGGTGTCTTCCTGCCCAACAGTATAGTGGATCAGGTTAACCCTGTCCATAACGCCGCTCGATCCGGCTAGACCTTGAACTGGTTGACCAGGGTTTGGAGCTCTTCGGCCATGTGGGAAAGATCTAGGGAGGAACTCTGCACTTGCGACGCTCCGCTGGCTGAAGTCTTGGCGATGCGGGCCACTTCCAACATGCCCTGGGAGGAAGTTCTGGCCAGGGTGGCCGCCTCGCCGATGCCTTTGGATACCTCGTTGGCCGCCGAGGCGGACTGGGCCACGTTCTGGGCGATCTCATTCGTGGTGGCGCTCTGTTGCTCGACCGCGGCGGCAATGCTCTGGGCCAGCTCGTTGACCTTTTGAATGACCTCGACGATCCGGTCAATGGCCTCGGCCGCGCTGGCGGTGCTCTCCTGAATACCGCGGACCTTGCTCCTGATGTCTTCGGTGGATTTGGCCGTCTGGCTGGCCAAATCCTTCACCTCGCCGGCCACCACGGCAAACCCTTTACCGGCCTCGCCGGCCCGGGCCGCCTCGATGGTGGCGTTCAGGGCCAGCAGCTTGGTCTGCTCGGCTATGTCCACGATGACCTCGACCACCTTGCCGATGTCCTGGGCGTTCTGTCTGAGGTTCTGGACGGCCTGGCCCGTAACCTGGGCTATGCCGGCGGCTTGGTTGGCCGTGGAGGCCGAGGTGCCGGCGCTCCGGGCGATTTCGGCCACCGAGGCGGTCATCTCCTCGACGGCCGTGGCCATGGCCGCCACGCTGTGGCTGAGTTGTTCCGCCGCCGCGGCCACGCCATTCATATCGTTCTGGCCTTTTTCCGCGTTCTGGGCCAGATCGCTGGACTGGGCGGACATCTCTTCGGCGCCGGTGGCCATCTCTTCGGACACGCCGGCCAGTTCCGTGGAGGCCGCGCTCAACTTGTTCACGTTTCCCGCCACCAGGCTGATTATGCCCTGCATTTTTTCCACGAAGACATTGAAGGAGCCGGCCAGGGCGCCCACTTCGTCTTGGCTTCTGATCTGGATTCGGGCCGTCAGGTCGCCTTCACCCTGGGCGATGTCCTTGAGGGCGGCCATGGCCTGGTTGATGGGATTGACTATGTGCCGGCTGGCGAATAAGGTGAAACCCAGCCCGGCCAGGATGCCCAGGCCCAGGATGAAGGCCAGGGTCAACAAGGCCGTGCCGTAAACCGCGTCCGCCGACCGGCTGGCCTGTTCGGCCAGTTTCAAGTTGATGTCCTGAAGTTTGTCCAGGTAATCCCTCATGTTCTCGAACAGCTTCTTGGCCTGACCCAGGGTCAGGTCCAGCGCCAGCCTGCGGCCTTCCCGGCTGTCAGCCTTCCTGCCTTCCACTATCTGTTGTGAAACCTTTTGCCATTCCGCCCGGGCCTGCTCATACTTGGGAATGAGGGCCATCTCTTCGGGCGAGGGTTGGGCCGCTTTATACTTCCGCCAGCGGTCGTCGGACTGCTTCAAGTTTTCTTCATATTCGCGAACCAGGGCTTTGAAGAGGTCTGAAGCGGCGTCGGCGAAGACCATGGATCGTTCGGCCACCAGCAACTGCTGCAGGTCCCGATCTACTTGTAATAAATAGTTGAGACCAGGCAGCCTGACCTGGAAGATATCGTCCAGTTCCCGGTTTATCGTCCGACTGCTCAAATAACCCGCCGCTCCAATGACCAGCATCAGAAGGATCATGGAAGCGTAACTGATGAACAACTTCCTTTTAATGCTCACGTTTCCCAACCAGGTCATGGCTGACTCCCTTGTATTCGCATTATTAAGACTCCGACCGCGTTTAGGTCGCCTGTTTTTTCCAGCTTCGCCGAAAGTCGAACACCGGCGGATTGATTACGATCCAATCTACTTGATTTTTTCCACGTCCAGGCCGATGGTGATGGCCCCGATGACTTTATCGCCGTCCTTGACCGGAACCGAAACCTGGACCAGGTAGGCTTTGGTGCTGTCATCGAATTTCACGTCGCTGATGTGTATAGCGCCCTGGCCGCCCTTGTACGATTGGGTGAATTTGTCCTCGTCGCCCTGCCAGTAGTCCGAGGTCTTGTCGGTCATGGCCACGTTGGCGCCCTGATTGTCCATGACGAATATTTCGGCGTAGTAAGGCGCCGACTTCTGGATTTCGCGAATGTGTTTGCCGCATTCATTTTCCATCAGGACTTTCATGAAATCGGCGATGCCGGGCGTGGCCATCCATTTCTTGTCCATCTCCTTGATCTGGTCGAGGGTTTTGCCTTTGGCGTTTTCTTCTTTGACCGCCTTGACGATGACGGGATCGGTTCCGAGTTTCACCAAAGCGGTATTGGCCAGGTCAATCACCTTCTGCGGGGCCTTTTCCGCTGCCTGAACCAGGCCTTGTCCCAGAAAAACGATTCCTAAAATTAGTGCTGACATCAAAATCTTTCTCGACATGAAACACCTCCCAATGTTTGGTTGATTGATACCGGTCCTTTTTTAGCCGGAATCGGTTTCGCTGGATCGGTAAAGAAAACTTCAGACCTCGGTCTTTCGAGGCCGGGGTTCAAGCGCGGGCCGAGGCCATGACGTTTTTGATCTTTTCCGCCAGGACCTCGGCCGTGAAGGGTTTGACCACGTACTGGGAGACCTTGTTCTTAACCGCCTCAATGATGTTCTCCTGCTGAGCCTCGGCCGTCACCATTATGAAAGGCAGATTTTTCAAGGTCTCGTCCGCGCGGACATTCTTGAGCAGGTCCAGTCCGCTCATCCGCGGCATGTTCCAGTCGGATATTATCAGGTCAAAGCTTTTAACCTTGAGCAGCGACAGGGCCGTTTCCCCGTTCTCCGCCTCTTCAATATTGGTGTAGCCGAGCTGTTTGAGTATGTTTCTGATCATCCGCCTCATGGTGGCGAAATCGTCCACCAGCAGAATCCTCAATCCATCGTCCATATCTCCAATCTCCTCGCCGGCCGACCTGCTTAAAGCGTCTCGATCCGGACTGGATTTCGCCCGCTTATTCAGTCACGACCCTGACGGTAATTCCCCCCAGGACCGCCTGGTCTCGATCGTGGCCGTCCTAGGCCCGGCCAGCATCTCGGCCAGCACCGCCGCCACATCCTGAAAATCGCTTTGAGCGTAGCTGAGAAAACGGGGCCGTAACATATGGCCGGCCCTGATCGTCTCCCGGTCGCTGTCCGGCAGGACGAGGATCAGGCGCACGTCGCTCAACCAAGGGCGAAGGGTATGCACCTCATGGAACTCCTCCTGGGTAAGGGCCAGGATTATTACCAGCCGCTCGTCGTTTCCAGGTCGTCGCGGGTAGTCGTATAATCCATCCACCGTGTTCAGGAAGTCAAACCGATTCAAAGGCAGGAGGTTGGAGACAGCTTCCAGCAAGTGACCGGCCGGTCCATCCATCCGGGAGGTATACAATAAAACGTTCATTCTTCGCCTGGCGTCACCTTTTGTTGGGGGAAGGCCACTACCTTCGATGGTGAACTGGGGCAAAATCTGGACCAGATACGCGATTTTGTTAATATTAATAATCTCAATAAATTATTTAAGAAGAACCGAGCCACTCCCGGGGCCTGTCAATGTTGTCGGACAGCACTAAATGCTGTTATGCAGCACTAAAGGTCATAAGGCGATATCTTAATTATAGTCTAGTCCAATGATTTGGTCAATAACGATGCCTGGTCCTAAATCCACCGCCTCCGGGGTGGTGTTCCTGGTCAGGCGGTTTCCCGCGCCTGTTTTTAGGCGGAAATAGTCTTCAATCTCCTTGAGAGGCCACTGCCTGGGTGACGGATGCGCCCTGGTGAAAATTTCGGCCTGCTTTTGGCGCACCACTCCCCGGCCGGCGGGATCGGCCAGCTTTTTTCAATTAATTCGGCCGGGCTAACTGACCGGCAATGGAA
>JBFMAW010000031.1:0-71629 GCA_040755515.1 Thermodesulfobacteriota bacterium
TTGAAGGCCCGGGCCTTGACCGCGGCCGAGGCGGTAACCGCTATCGGTTCCGAATAAAGCGGCGAAGCTTCACCCGGCTCGCCGCCGTCCAGGGTGTAGCGGATATCCGCGCCAGCGGTGGCGCAGGAAAGCGAAACCGCCGGGGCCTCGATGAAGGTCCCGGAATCGGGCGAGAAAACCGGCGCGGCCACCGTCCCGGTTATCTCGTATGCGGCGGAAGCGAGTTCGCTCGGCGCCCAGCCGGGTTTGAAGGCCCGGGCCTTGACCGCGGCCGAATGGGCAACCGCTATCGGTTCCGAATAAAGCGGCGAAGCTTCACCCGGCTCGCCGCCGTCCAGGGTGTAGCGGATATCCACGCCAGCGGTGGCGCAGGAAAGAGAAACCAGCGGGGCCTCGATGAAGGTCCCGGAATCGGGCGAGAAAACCGGCGCGGCCACCGTGCCGGTAATCTCGTACACGGCGGAGGCTACCTGGCTCGGAGCCCAGCCGGGCTTGAAGGCCCGGGCCTTGACCGCGGCCGAGGCGGTAACCATGATCGGTTCCGAATAAAGCGGCGAAGCTTCGGTCGGCTCGCTCCCGTCCTGGGTATAGCGGATATCCGCGCCAGCGGTCGCGCAGGAAAGAGAAACCAGCGGGGCCTCGATGAAGGTCCCGGGACCGGGCGAGAAAACCGGCGCGGCCACCGTGCCGGTAATCTCATAAGTGGCCAAGACTACCTGACTCGACGCCCAGCCGGGCTTGAAGGCCCGGGCCTTGACCGCGGCCGAATGGGCAACCGCTATCGGTTCCGAATAAAGCGGCGAAGCTTCACCCGGCTCGCTCCCGTCCAGGGTGTAACGAATGTCCGTATCAGAAGTGGCGCAGGAAAGAGAAACCAGCGGGGCCTCGATGAAGGTACCGGAACCGGGTGAAAAAGCAGGCAGGGCCACCGTACCGGTAATCTCATATACGGCGGAGGCTACCTGGCTCGGCGCCCAACCGGGTTTGAAGGCCCGGGCCTTGATCGCGGCCGAAGAGGAAACCATGATCGGTTCCGAATAAAGCGGCGAAGCTTCGGTCGGCTCGCTCCCGTCCAGGGTGTAGCGGATATCCGCGCCAGCGGTGGCGCAGGAAATCGAAACCAGCGGGGCTTCGATGAAGGTACCGGAATCGGGCGAGAAAACCGGCGAGGCCACCGTGCCGGTAATCTCATACACGGCGGAAGCGAGTTCGCTCGACGCCCAGCCGGGCTTGAAGGCCCGGGCCTTGATCGCGGCCGAGACGGAAACCAGCACCGGTTCCGAATAATGCGGTGATGCTTCTGACGGCTCGCCGCCGTCCAGGGTGTAGCGGATATCCGCGCCGGGGGTGCTACAGGAAATCGAAACCTGTGGCGCTTCGATGAAGGTCCCGGAACCGGGCGAGAAAACCGGCGCGGCCACCGTGCCGGTAATCTCGTACACGGCGGAGGCTACCTGGCTCGGCGCCCAACCGGGTTTGAAGGCCCGGGCCTTGATCGCGGCCGAAGCGGAAACCATGATCGGTTCCGAATAATGCGGTGATGCTTCACACGGCTCGCCGCCGTCCAGGGTGTAGCGGATATCCGCGCCAGCGGTGGCGCAGGAAAGAGAAACCGCCGGGGCCTCGATGAAGGTCCCGGGACCGGGCGAGAAAACCGGCGCGGCCACCGTGCCGGTAATCTCGTACACGGCGGAGGCTACCTGGCTTGGCGCCCAGCCGGGCTTGAAGGCCCGGGCCTTGACCGCGGCCGAATGGGCAACCGCTATCGGTTCCGAATAATGCGGTGATGCTTCACACGGCTCGCCGCCGTCCAGGGTGTAGCGGATATCCGCGCCAGCGGTGGCGCAGGAAATCGAAACCTGTGGCGCTTCGATGAAGGTCCCGGAATCCGGCGAGAAAACCGGCGCGGCCACCGTGCCGGTAATCTCGTACACGGCGGAGGCTACCTGGCTCGGAGCCCAGCCGGGCTTGAAGGCCCGGGCCTTGATCGTGGCCGAGACGGAAACCAGCACCGGGCCCGAATAAAGCGGCGAAGCTTCACCCGGCTCGCTCCCGTCCTGGGTATAGCGGATATCCGCGCCAGCGGTGGCGCAGGAAAGAGAAACCGCCGGGGCCTCGATGAAGGTCCCGGGACCGGGCGAGAAAACCGGCGCGGCCACCGTGCCGGTAATCTCGTATACGGCGGAGGCTACCTGACTCGACGCCCAGCCAGGTTTGAAGGCTCGGGCCTTGACCGCGGCCGAATGGGCAACCGCTATCGGTTCCGAATAAAGCGGCGAAGCTTCACCCGGCTCGCCGCCGTCCAGGGTGTAGCGGATATCCACGCCAGCGGTGGCGCAGGAAAGAGAAACCAGCGGGGCCTCGATGAAGGTACCGGAACCGGGTGAAAAAGCAGGCAGGGCCACCGTACCGGTAATCTCATATACGGCGGAGTCTACCTGGCTCGGCGCCCAACCGGGCTTGAAGGCCCGGGCCTTGATCGCGGCCGAAGCGGAAACCATGATCGGTTCCGAATAATGCGGTGATGCTTCACACGGCTCGCTCCCGTCCAGGGTGTAGCGGATATCCGCGCCGGGGGTGGCGCAGGAAAGAGAAACCGCCGGGGCTTCGATGAAGGTCCCGGGACCGGGCGAGAAAACCGGCGCGGCCACCGTGCCGGTAATCTCGTACACGGCGGAGGCTACCTGGCTTGGCGCCCAGCCGGGCCTAAAGGCCCGGGCCTTGATCGTGGCCGAGACGGAAACCAGCACCGGCTCGGAATAAACCAGTGAAGCTTCGGTCGGCTCGCTCCCGTCCAGGGTGTAGCGGATGATTGCCCCTTGGGTCGAACTGCTTATTTTCACCCCTTGAGAGCGCGGGTAAATCCCTGAGGCTGGAATGATTTTCGGACTTTCCACCTGGCCCGAAATGGTGAATGTGGCCGCAGCTATATCACTGGGCTTCCAGCCGGGCTTGAAGGCTTTGGCCTTAACGCTGACCGACTTGGTGGCCTTGAGCGGCCGGTTATAAACCGGCGAATCTTCCGTGGGTTCACGTCCGTCCACCGTGTAATGAATCAAAGCCCCTCGCGTCGGGCAGGAGAGGTTCAAGATGATAGGCGAAGAATACTGGCCGGGTTCGGGAGAAAAAATCGGCGCTTCCACCTGGCCGGTGATATCATAAACCCCTATGGCAACCTGGCTGGGTTGCAAGCCCTGCTTGAAAGCACGAGATCTAACAGTCGTCAGTTTTGAAACAACCAGGGGTTCAGCGAATATCGGATCGTTTTCCGTCGGCGTTCGCCCATCAAGGGTATAGTGTATAACCGCACCATGGGTTTTACTCCACATGTTGACATTCTGGGTAGAGGTAAAACTTCCTGGCGGTGGGTCAAAGACTGGGACCGCTACATGCAGATCAACACTGTATTCGGCGGTGACAATGTCGCTGGGTTTCATGCCGGCCAAGTAAGCCCGCGCCTTGATTACGGTCGTTTTGCTGATTTCAATAGGCACTGTATAGGCCGTGGATTCCCGGCTGGGCTCGCCGCCGTCCAGGGTGTAATGAATATCCGCACCTCGGCTCTGGCTTACCAGAACCAGTTTCAATGGTTCATGATAAAGACCGGGAGGAATCGAAAATGTCGGAGCAAACACCTGACCGGTGATGATATATGTTGCGATAGAAGTCTGGCTGGGCGAAAAGCCGGTTTTGTAAGCCCGGGCCTTTATGGTCACCGACTCCTTGATTTTAATAAGTCCCACACAGACCGGGCTGGATTCGGTCGGTTCGCTGCCGTCCTCGGTGTAATGGATTTTGGTTTCCGGGGTCACGGAGGCGATGACGATGGACTGTTCCGACGAATAAGTGCCCGGTTTGGGCGAAAAACCAGGGGTGGCCACTAGTTCTGGCCTTGGACTATCCAGGTCCAGATCGGCCAGGTCAACCTGGGCCAGGGTCGCCAGGTCATCCGGCTGTAAATCAAGGTCAATCTGGCTGGTATCCATTTGCATTATCGCTTCCAGGTCCGCCGGGGCCAGATCCAGCTCCATATCAGGTTGACCGCCAGCCCGGCCGTCGGTGGCTGCCGAGGCTTCAAACGGTTCAGCGGGGCCAGAAAGCTCCGCGGAAGCCTGGATACTATCAGCCCCGGTCTGGCCCGGCTGAGGTTTTTGAATAGTGATATCCTGGGAGCAATTAGGACATTTCAGAATAAGGCTGTCGCCTTTGATCGAATCGGCATCAATTTTATATCGCTTGCCGCAATGACCGCATTCAATACGCATAGCCAACCTTTTGGCCGAATCGAATCAGATCATCTTCTACGTTCCGTGTGATACAAGGGTAATATGATGATTACATCCTAGCTCCAAAGTTCATGCCCGCTTGGAACGCCTCTTTCAAGGCAGTGGGATGACTTCTGATGGCCGCTTTGGATTCGATCTGCCGGTAGGTGAGACTATCCAGTTTCTTGGGCAGACCGATAGCGTCCAGGAAATACTTGAAACAGAGCAGGCTGCCATCAAAAAGGTTCCGCCCCTTGGTGGCGCCGACGCCTAGGAAAAATCCTTGGCCGTGGTCGCGCTTTAGCTTCGGGTCCAGGCGGGTTCGATTCCAGAGGGCCTGGGAGCGGTCAATGACGGCTTTTCCCTGGGAAGGTAGGCCGTAAAAGAAAATGGGGGAAGACACCGCCACGCGATCGGCCGAAATCAATAATGGATAGAGCCGGTCCATATCGTCCTGAATCACGCACTCTCCGGTCTCGTCACAGGCCCCACATTCGAGGCAGCCGGAAACAGAGAAGTCACGAACGTATATCCTCCTGGCGACTGCTCCTGCTTCAGCGGCACCCCGCAGGAATTCATCCAGCAAGAGGTCCGAGTTACCGTCCTGGCGAGGACTGAAGTATAGACCCAGCACTTCGATCATATTCCACCCTTGTGTTTCCGGCGAAGCTCAACCAGCAGGCTATAGGGTAAATTCAGGTTGCCGGCGCCTCGGCCTAGGTCAATACCGGCCAGGCCGTCGCCGTGGAAATCCGACCCGCCGGTGAGGGCCAGCCCCATTTTCCCGGCCAGGGCCACATAAGCCCGGGTAAGTTCGGCTGTATGTTTGGAGTAATAGGCTTCCAGGCCGACCAGACCGGCCGCCATCAACTCGTCCAAAAGTTCAGCCAACTGTCCATCGGCCAGGTTGAGCGTGAAGGGATGAGCCAAGACCGGCGCACCGCCCGCTTCCCGGATTAGGGCCACGGCTTGGCTTGGCGTGAAGCGGAACTTATCCACGTACGCCGGTCCGTCCTTGGCCAGGAATTTATTAAAGGCCTCGTCAATGCCGGACACGTAACCTTTGGCCACCATGACCTTGGCGAAATGGGGCCGGCCCACTTGCCCTCCTCCAGCCTGAGCCTCGACTTCCGCCATGGTGACCGGCTTGTTCAGGGCCGCCAGCTTGGCCGCGATATTTGGGTTTCTGGTCCGCCGGCTTTCCTGCAACGTTTTCAGGCCGGCCGTCAATTCAGGATGGAGGTAATCGAAATCATAACCCAGAACGTGCATGGTGCCGGGCTTGAATTCCGCGCTTATCTCGACTCCAGACACGACCTCCAGGCCTATCTCCCGGGCGCGGCTCAAGGCTTCAGGCAGGCCGGCCAGGGTGTCGTGGTCGGTTATGGCCAGGGCCTTGAGCCCGATAGCCTTGGCGCGGTCCACCAGTTCGCTCGGAGTCAGGGAGCCGTCCGAGGCGGTGGTGTGGGCGTGTAAATCAATCAGGTCCATCGGCGCTGACCTCATAATATTCAAACTTGGGGCTCGGCCAGGGTCAATCCTCGGTTTTTCTTCAACACCAATTCCAGGGCTTGGTCAATAGTCTCCACCGGATGGATGACTAGTCCTTGTCGCAAGGATTCGGTTATTTCTTCGAAGTCCTTTTCATTCCGCTTGGGCAGGATGACGTGCCTTATTCCGGCTCTCTTGGCCGCCAGAACCTTTTCCTTGATACCGCCCACCGGCAGGACCAGCCCCCGCAGCGTTATTTCTCCGGTCATGGCCATATCCGGCTTCACGGGCCGGTTAGTGACCAGAGAGGCCAAAGCCGAAACCATGGTCACACCGGCCGAGGGTCCGTCTTTGGGAATGGCGCCGGCCGGAACATGGATATGGAGATCGTGCCGGCTGAAATAGTCTTCCGACAAGCCTAAATTCTGTCCCCGCGAACGAACGTATGACAAAGCCGCCTGGGCGCTCTCCTTCATCACTTCACCCAATTGTCCGGTCAGCAGCAAGCCGCCCTTGCCCGGCATGCCGGTGGCTTCGATAAACAGAATATCGCCCCCGACCTGGGTCCAGGCCAGACCGGTGGCCACGCCGGGTTTGGCCGTTCTGGCCCTGACTTCGCTTTCGAACTTGGGCGGACCCAGGTACGCCTGAAGGTCCCCGACTTTGACGATAGTCTTTCTTTTTTTGCCTTTAGCCACCTCAGTGGCCACGGCCCGGCAGACGCCCCCTATCTCCCTTTCTAGGTTTCTCAGACCCGCCTCCCGGGTATAGTCGGCGATTATGCCTTTCAGGGCTGAATCTCGAAAGTCCAGGGACTCGATCTTCAGGCCGTGGGCCTCCAGTTGGCGAGGCACTAGATAGCGCTTGGCGATCAACAGCTTTTCTTCACTGGTGTACCCGGAAAGGGTTATCACCTCCATCCGGTCGCGCAGAGGACCTGGCACGGTATCCAGGATATTGGCCGTGGCTATGAACATCACCTTCGAGAGATCGAAGGCCACTTCCAGGTAGTGGTCGGAGAAGCTAAAGTTTTGTTCCGGGTCCAAGACTTCGAGCAGGGCCGATGAGGGGTCGCCCCGGAAATCCGCGCCCAGTTTGTCAACTTCATCCAGCATGAAGACCGGGTTACGGGAACCGGCCTTCTTCAAGCCTTGAATGATCCGTCCCGGCAAGGCGCCTACGTAAGTACGGCGATGGCCCCTGATCTCGGCTTCGTCCCTGATGCCGCCCAGGGAAATGCGGACGAAATTACGGCCCAGAGCCCGGGCGATGGATCGTCCCAGGGAGGTCTTGCCCGTTCCGGGAGGGCCGACAAAGCACAGGATGGGCCCCTTCATGTCCGGCTTCAGACGCCTCACGGCCAGATACTCGATGATCCTCTTTTTTACCTTCTCCAGATCAAAATGGTCGTTGTCCAAAACACCCTGGGCTTCGACCAGGTCAATCCGGTCTTGGGTCTCGTCGGTCCAGGGCAAATCCAGAATCCAATCCAAATAGGTTCGGGCGACCGTATGCTCGGCCGAGGCGGGATTCATGTGCTTGAGGCGGTCCAGTTCTTTCCTGGCCGTTTTCGCGATTTCTTCAGGCAAGTTTTTCTCATCCAGCCTCCGAGCCAGCTCTTCCAACTCGAGCGAGGCTTCATCTTTTTCACCCAGTTCTTCCTGAATCGCCTTGAGTTGTTCCCGTAGAAAATATTCCCGCTGGCTTTTGTCCATCCGACCCTTGATCTGGGATTGAATCTTCGAACCCAGTTCCAGAATCTCGACTTGCCGCTCCAGGAGATATAATACTTTTTCCAGCCTTTTCTTGATGTCCACCGTGGCCAGAAAGTCTTGCCGTTCTTCTTTCTTGAGGTTGAGGGCCGAAGCGATGACGTCGGCCAGCAGGCCGGGCTGGTCTATGTTCTGGTTCATCAGTTTGAGTTCATCCGGCAGATTGGGGGACAGGTCCAGAACCTTTTTAAACAGGCCCCGGGCGTTGGCCAGCAGGGCCTGAATCTCCTGATCCATCTGAATCGCTTCGGAAATGGTTTCGACGCGGCCGGTTAGAATCGGTTTTGCCTCGACTATTTCCAACAGACGTATCCGGCTCAAACCCTGGGTCAAGACCCGCATCGGGCCGTCGTCGCCGCGCGACATCCGTAGAATATACGCGGCCATGCCTATTTCATGGAGGTCCTGGCCGGTGATGGCTTCTTTTCCGGCCGACGGGCCTTTTATCAAAAAAAGGGCTATCATTCTTGCCTTGAGCAGGCTGTCTTGAACCACGGCCATCCAAGATGGTTCCACTACCAGCAAAGGATGGATCATGCGGGGAAAAATATTCAGATCGTCCACGGGAATAATAGGTAGAACACCTGGAATCTCGGGTAGATCCGTCTCAGAACCCGCCGGGCTTGGCTTTGGCTCCACCGATGCCTGTCCGGGCTGACCTTCTTTTAGTTCTTGTTCTTCGGTCATGTTACACCATTGGTTAATGATATCCTTAAGCGCCTATAGTATCTCCACCGTGGTTTTCACGGCTCGGTCCTTAATCAGTAAGATGGTCAAAATTCCGTGATCGAGGGCGGCCTCGGTCCGGTCGGGGACGATGAAGCTGGGCATTCTGAAGATGCGCCTGAATTCCCCAAAAATAATCTCGGACTGGTGGACCAGATACGAATTCTCGGGGGTCCGGGGCCGCCTACGGCCGGCGAGTTTGAGATGACGGTGGTCCACTACAACTTCGATGTCCTCCGGCCTTGATCCCGGGAGTTCGGCCACGACCTGAAAGCCCTCCTCGGTCTCGTAGATGTCGATCTGAGGCAGCCAAGTCTGTCCGTGAGCGCAAACCCTGGGGTGGGGGTGGTAAAACACCTGGTCCAGCAAGCTCTCTAATTCCTTATTTAACGAGTCTTTGACGATTTTCAGTTGAATCATGTTTCCCCGCCTCAAACAGGGGTTTCATCCCCATGAACGGTCCTATCAACCCTCAGATTAAATCATCGGCCGGCTCCACAAGACTTTTCCTTGGACCGATAATATGAACCCGTCATTAAGATAAGAGCCGCCCCTCTTTTTGTAAAGCTCAAAATCAGGAGAAGATTTGACATTTAGAACCCCCGCGGATGCACTTGTCGGGATTTCAAGTCCAGGGTCTGCCCCGCACCTGGCCATTTTTTTCTTGACAATCATCTTGCCAGCCGATAATTTGCGCATTATTGCACAAGATGAGGGGCTGGAGGACTGGCCATTTAACGCTGCTAAAATATTAATAAATATTGCTCCAGGCACCGGAGACTGGTACAGCTTGGCTTAAGGGTTGGGCAGGTGGGTAAGAAGTGCGCACTCCCGATCAAAGGCCGAATAATAATCACGGCCGAAACAATGTCTTGGGTAGAAGACCTGAGTACAGGATGTTGAGATAATAAAGGTTTCCAAGAAAGGAGAAAAAACATGGCGGAAATGGGACACGGTGGCAAAGAAATCATCGAAAGGATTCTCGAGCCCGCGGAGGCGGTCAAGAAGATCAAAGGTTTGAAGCAGATTCCGATCCGCAATCAGCTCGCCAACGAGGTCATTGACCTGGCCTACGGCTTCTTCACCCCGCTGCAAGGGTTCATGGGCAAGGCCGACGTGGACTCGGTGTGCAAGAAGATGAAGCTGGCCAACGGGGTGGTTTGGAGCATTCCCATTGTGTTCGACATATCCAACGCTGAACTGGCCGAATACGGGGCTAAAGCGGGCGAGCCGGTGGTTCTGACCTATGACGGCAACCCGATGGCTCTATTCGAGATCGAAGAGATTTTCGAATACGACAAAAAAGAGATGGCTCAGTCCGTTTACGGTACGACCGAGGAGAAGCATCCGGGTTGCGCCAGAACTTACAAGTACAAGGACAAGTTCCTGGGCGGCAAGATCACTCTGGTCAACAAACCTAAAATCAACCCCCCTTACGACGCTTATTTCAAGACTCCCTTGCAGCATCGGCAGGCCTTCAAGGAAAAGGGCTGGGCGCGGGTTGTGGCCCATCAGACCAGGAATGTTCCCCATACCGGCCATGAGTGGTTGATGAAAGGCGCCTGGTTCCAGACCTATGCCGATCTGCCCATCGAGAAACCGCTGGTGGGTGTGCTGGTCAACGCCATCATCGGTGAAAAGCGCAAGGGCGACTATATTGACGAAGCCATCATCCTTACCCAGGACGTACAGCGGACGGCCGGATATTTCGGCGACCATAATCATATGACCACCCTGACCCTGTGGGATATGCGTTACGCCGGCCCCAGGGAAGCGGTCTTCCACGCGGCGTTGCGGACCAACCTCGGGCTGAGCCATCACATGTTCGGCCGCGACCATGCCGGCGTGGGCACCTACTATGGTTCATACGACGCCCATAAGATGTTGGAGAGCATCCGCGGGGAACTGAAGATTACCCCGGTCTACTCGATGAACTGGTTGTACTGCCCGCACTGCGGCGAGGTTGCTTCCGAAGGTCTGTGCAACCACAAGAAAGAGTGGCAGATGTTCAGCGGCACTTTGATCCGGAGCATCGTGGAAGACGGCGTCAAGCCACCGCGCCTGATCTTCCGTCCCGAGGTTTTTGACCTGACCATGGAATGCGCCGAGAAATACGGCTTCGGCTCGCCCTTCGTCAATGACAAGTACCTCAAGGATAGAATCCCGGTTTTCAACATTCCACCCTTGCCTGGCATGTAATAAGCCGATTATAGGAGGAATAGATATGTCCGAGAAATTCCCCATCAATATCTGGATCAACGAAGACCGCTTCGCCAAGCTGGAAAAAGCCGGCCTGGCCGATATGTGCCAGGAGATGCTGGCCGGCCTCAAGGTCCTGAGAGTTTACGCGGACGAGGCCCAGAGAGACAAGATACTCAAGACCTTCCCCACGGCCAAGTTCGACAGCGCCACGACCAAAAGCATCGAACTCCTGCCCCGGGCGGTCAAGGACAAGATTTTTGACGTGATCGTGCAAAAGTCCAGCGTGGACATCATGGGCGAGTTCCTGAAGAGCTACTGAGCCCAGCGGACCCTGATTCATAGCGACCAGCGTCCCGGTGGATTCGGAAAGGGCCATTTCTGGCCCTTTCCTATTTATGAGACCTGGGCGGCCCACCTCAAGGTTGCCAGCGGATATTCGGTCGAGTAAAATAAAATGAACGGCCGCAAGCCCGCGCTTCTCTTTGGATGTACTGAACCAGAACGGAAAGGAAAAAACCATGGAAAGAACACTGGCCATCATCAAACCCGATGCCGTTTCTCGAGGTCTGGGCGGGAAGATTCTTGCCCGCATCGAGGCCGAGGATTTTAAAATCAAGGCCATGAAAATGCTCCATCTGACCAAGGCCCAGGCCCAGGGATTCTACGCCGTCCATAAGAACCGGCCCTTTTTTGACTCATTGACCGATTTCATGTCCTCCGGTCCGGTGATGATCATGATTCTGGAAAGAGAAGAGGCCATCAGCCGCTGGCGAACGGTCATGGGCGCCACCGATCCCAAGGAAGCGACCGAAGGAACCATCCGCCGCGAGTTCGCCCTGGACAAGGAAAAGAACGCCACTCACGGGTCCGACGCCCCGGAGACGGCCGCTTTCGAGATGGGTTATTTTTTCAATGCCCTGGAAATAATGAACTGAAGACGATGAATAAACCCGGCCTCGACCTGGCCGGGCCGTTGTGCGGCGATCCCGCCGACAAACATCAGGAGGCTTGGACCATGTCCACCTACCGGCGAAATATTACCTTGGGCGGATTGGCGGTAATGGCCTTATTGCTGGGGGTCTGGCTTAGACCGGCCTGGGTCCAGGAAACCCAATCGCCTCCGGCCTCGACCGTCCGGTCAGCCGTCTCATCCCCCGTCATCCCCCCGACGGCGCCGTCGCCCCTTTATGTTGATTATGCCGTGCCGGATACGATGACCTTGTGCGGCGAATCTTTTCCGCTCCACATCCAAGACGTTTATGAACGACTGGATTATGAACTCACCATGGCCGTCCATGGACCTATTCAGGTCTTTCTCTGGATGAAGCGCGCCGGAAGGTACTTTCCTTACATCCAGAAGCGCCTGGCCGCGGAAGGACTGCCGGACGACTTGAAATACCTGGCCGTGGCCGAGAGCGACCTCAGGCCCCTGGTCAGTTCGCCGGCCCGGGCCACCGGGACCTGGCAGTTCATGTCCTTCACCGGTACGCGGTACGGCCTGAAGAAAGACAACGATTTCGACGAACGGCTGCACTTCGAACGCTCGACCGAAGCCGCGATCAGGTATCTGAAGATGCTGAAAGGCATGTTCGGCAAATGGACTCTGGCCATGGCCGCGTACAACTGCGGCGAAGGCTGCGTGGGCAAGGAGATACAGGAACAGGGGGTCAACGACTATTTCCGGCTGGACCTTCCGAACGAAACCGAACGTTATGTTTATCGCATCGCCGCGATAAAGATCATCTTACAGAACCCGGAGAAGTACGGTTTTTATATGCCGCCGGTCAGGGTCTACCAGCCGCTCAAGGTGGACACCGTCCAGGTCAACCTGACCAGGGAGGTCCATTTCACCGCCGCGGCCAAGGCCATCGGCACCGACTACAAGGTGTTAAAGGAACTCAATCCGGAAATATTGGGCCGCCACCTGCCTCGGGGCAGTTATGGGATAATCGTCCCGGCCGGCCTGGGCGCCAAAATGTCGGCCTTTCTGAACTCGGCTGCCCCCGCGTCCGGCCCGGCGTCTGAAACACCCTCTCCCGCCGCACCGCCGGCCGCTCCGGTCTCCCCGGAAACTCCGTCGGTCAAACCGCCCCCGGCCGCCGCGACGCCCGCCGCGGCCAGGTATTACACCGTCCGTCCCGGCGACACGATCTTCAAAGTGTCGCAACAAACCGGCGTGCCGGTGGAGACTATCCGGCGGCTGAACAATATCCAGGGCAATATCTTGCTGGTGGGGCAGAAACTGAAGCTGACGCCTTAGCTCGATTCTTCTTAAGTTGATAGAGTTGAAATGGTCAACTGCCGGAACCAGCTGACATTCCCTTTTATGGTAAAGGCGGTGATACGTGCTGGAGCATGATTGGAAAGAACGCATTTCGATCAATCCAAATGTATGTCATGGGAAACCATGCATCAAGGGAACAAGGATATTGGTATCCATCATTCTCGGCTTTCTCAAGGCCGGTGAAGAGGTGAAAGATATACTGAAAGAGTACCCGACGTTGAAACAGGCGGATGTGCGGGCCGCTTTGGCCTATGCCGCCTGGCTGGTTCATGAGGAAGAGTCGCAGCCACTCCACCCGGACGTCACGGGATGAAAATCAAACTGGATGAAAATATGCCCCTGGCTCTCGTGGGTATGCCGCGTTCGGCCGGGCATGAGGTTGCAACCGTTCCGGAGGAGGATCTTTCCGGGTTTGAAGACTCACTACTCCTTATAGTTGTATTTCGCCTTCAGGATCAGCGCCGGGCCGTCTTAAAAAGACCGGCCGAGCAGTTACTTTCCTCGGGCTTGTTGAGCCGCCTCGAACAAGGCTTGGCGGTTGTGGATCAAAAACCGTATCAGAATCCGCACCACTGGTAAGAAGCGATGATAGGACCTGCGTTTGCCCCCTGATCCGCGTTCTCAGCCTCAGTATCTCCCCGCCTCTTGGCCGTAGCGGTACATCTCGACGACGGCCTCGACAGTGCAGGCCGCGTGCAAGCTGTTGGAAGTATCCAGCATGTACCCACCGCCGGCCTTGGCCTGGGTCAGGCACCGGTCCACCTCGCGACGGACCGCCGCCAGATCGGTCCCGGTCAAGACGTTGGCCGCGTCCACGTTGCCCATTAGGACCAAGCGGTCGCCGTATCGCTGCTTGATCCGGCCCAGGTCGTTGCCCGCCGTTGGTTCAACGGCGTGCAGGCCCCGAATGCCCGCCTCGACAGCCATCTCGATCAGCGGTTCGATGAATCCGTCCGAGTGCCAGAATAAAGGTACGCCTAGCGACTCGGCGATGCGCCGGTAGCAGGGAATGGCCAGTTCCTTGAAGTCCGCCGGCGAGACGAAGGTCCGGTTCTTGAACGCCACGTCGTCGCCCATGACCAGGAAGTCCGCGCCCTGGTTTTCCAAGTGGCGGCAGACCGAGATGAACCAGTCCGTGCGGCGGCGGAGAATCTCCCGGACCAAGTCTCGGTGGTCGAACAGCATGAAAAAAAAGTCCTCGAAACCCACGCTTTCCATGGTCAAGCCGAATGGTCCCAGGTGGATGTTGACCGAGAATACCTTGTCGGGATGCCCGGCGATGAAGCGCCGGGTGGACTCGGACGGCGACCGTTCCTCCAGTTTGAGCGGTGGGTCGTAGCGTTCGAGGTCGTCCCCGTTCTTGAGCGCGCCGCCTACGTACGAGCCTCGCTTCCAGACTCGACCGAACTCATCCACGCCATCCCAGCCAGCGAAAATGCCGCCGCCAGTCTGGTACTCAGGCGAAATTTTCCTGGTCAAGCCGGCCAGGAGCGGCAGGCCCTGGCACCAGCATTGGACGCGCAGGGGGTAGACGTCCAGTCCTAAGGCTTCGTAGGCGGCCAGCGGGAGGCCGCCACCCAAGGCCTTGATGAACTTGGGGTCCATGGAAAAGGTGTAGAGCGGGACCCGGTCCGGTTCCCGGTGGTCCATGGCGGTCAGGACGCGTTCGCGGGAGGTCATCTCGGTCATGGCGCTCCTCTCACCAAGCGACGGCGGCCAGCAGTTCGGCCGCTTTATCCACGGCCGAGGCCGCGTCCGGGGCATATCCGTCGGCGCCGATGGAGTCGGCGTACTCTTGGGTCACCGGCGCGCCGCCCACCATAACCACCAGGCCCGAACGAAGCCCGGCCTCGCCCAGCGCCTTCACGGTCGAACTCAATTGAGGGACAGTTGTGCTCAGCAGCGCGGACAGGCCCACCAGCCGCGGCCGGTGCTCCCGGATCGCTTCCACGAACCGGGCTTCTGGGACGTCCACGCCCAGATCGACCACCTCGTACCCCGCGCCCCTAAAGAACATCGAGACCATGTTCTTGCCCACGTCGTGGAGGTCGCCCCGGACCGTGCCCAGAATCATCTTGGCTCGGCACGGGCCGTCCGCGCGGCTGAGAATCGGGTCGAGCAACTCGAGGCCGGCGTTCATGGCCCGGGCGGCGATCATGACCTCGGGCATGTAAATCTCGTTGTTTTTGAATTGATGCCCGATGACGCCCATGCCCGCGATCAGTCCTCGGGCCATGATCTCCGTGGGCTCGACCCCGGTCTCCAGACAGATCGTCACCCCGGCTCGCACCGCGACCGCGTCTCCCCGAACCAGGGCGGCGGCGATCTCCTCGAATCGGCTGTCCATGTAACGCTCCCCGGTAAATACAATTGAAGACTATCTGCTTCAGGTTGATCTCGTTTCCGTCTTTCTACCAGTCTATATCACCACCTTATCAAGGCGCTGGCCCAGGTCAGGCCACCACCGAAGGCGGTCAGGCAGACCAGATCGCCATTCTTGATAGCGCCGCTTCGGGCCGCCTCGTCCAGGGCGATGGCGCAGGAGGCCGAACTGATGTTGCCGTATTTCTCGATGGTCATGTAAAAGCGGCTCATGTCCACCTTGAGTTTCTTGGCCAGGGCCTGGATGATGCGCAGATTGGCCTGGTGGGGGATGAACCAGGCCACGTCCTTGATGGACACGCCGTTGGTCTCGACGGCCTCGTAACAACTTTCGGCAAACCGTTGCACCGCCACCCGCACCGAGGCCGCGGCTTCGATCATGCGCAGGTTGTGCAGCTTTCCGTCCACGCTCTCGTGAGAAATGGGGGTGGTGCTCGAACCGCCTCCGGGCATGAGCAGATTGTGGCCATTGGCGCCGTCGGTGTGAGCGTGAACCGAAAGCAGGACGGGGCCGCCATCGGCCTCCTGGGTAAGCACGGTCGCGCCCGCCCCGTCGCCCCATAGGATGCAGGAACCTCGGTCGGTCCAGTCCAGGGTTCGAGTCATCACTTCCGAGGCCACCACCAGAACGTTCCGGCAGAAGCCGGAGAGCAGGTATTTTTCCGCCACATGCAGGGCGAAGATGAATCCGCAACAGGCCGCGGTTACGTCAAAGGTCAAGGCCTTGTCGGCGCCCAGCTTGGCCTGAAGCCAATTGGCGCCGGCCGGACAATGCGTGTCCGGCGTGATGGTGGCCATGATGATCACTTCCACCTCGTCCGGCTTCAATCCGGCCTGCTCGAGGGCGGCCAGACTGGCCGGCAGGCCCAGGTCCGACGCGGCCTGATCAGGCGCGGCCACGCGGCGTTCGCGCACGCCGGTGCGGGTGGTTATCCACTCGTCCGACGTATCCATCATTTTTTCCAGGTCCAAATTGGTGAGTACTTTTTCCGGCAGGTAAGAACCGGTGCCCACGATATGGATGGGCTTCATCAAGATCAACCTCCACGGGAAAGGTGGTCTCGGGTCTGAACAACGGCCGAGATGGGCCCGAGATTTTCTCCCGGCCTGATCCTTTGTCCGAAAACGTATGGGGCGGCTCGAAAGCCGCCCCGAGGAGCCGTTTCGATCAGACGTCCCGGTGGATTTGACGTTTCTCCTTGATCACGGCCTGGGCCGCGGCCAACCTGGCGATGGGCACGCGGTAGGGCGAGCAGGAGACGTAATCCATGTTCACCCGGTGGCAGAACTCGACCGAGTTGGGTTCGCCGCCGTGTTCACCGCAGATGCCCACCTTAAGCTTGGGCCTGGTCTGGCGGCCTTTTTCGATACCCATCTTCACCAGGAGGCCCACGCCTTCCTGATCCAGCACGATGAAGGGATCGCGCTCCAGAATACCTTCCTTGACGTACGCGGGCAGAAACTTGCCGGCGTCGTCGCGGGAAAGACCGTAAGTGGTCTGGGTCAGGTCATTGGTGCCGTAGGAGAAGAATTCAGCCACGGCGGCTATCTGGTCGGCGGTCAGCGCGGCCCGGGGCAACTCGATCATGGTGCCGACCATGTAGTTGACTTTTACCTTGGTCCTGGCCAGAGCTTCCCCGGCCACTTGGTCCACTATCTCTCGCTGCTTCTTGAGTTCGTTGACGTGGCCCACGAGAGGGATCATTATTTCCGGAATTACGGTCTTGCCTTCCTTGGCCACCTTGCAGGCCGCTTCCATGATGGCCCGGACCTGCATGGCCGTGATCTCGGGATAGGCTATGCCCAGGCGGCAGCCCCGGTGACCCAACATGGGGTTGGCCTCGTGGAGGTACTCGACTTTGTCCTTGATGGTCTGGACGCCGACGCCCATGTTTTCGGCCAGTTCTTGCATCTCTTCTTCCGTGTGCGGCAGGAACTCATGCAGCGGCGGGTCTAGAGTACGGATGGTGACCGGCAAGCCATCCATGGCCCGGAAGATGCCGATAAAGTCTCCTCGCTGCATGGGCAGTATCTTGGCCAGGGCCTTCTGGCGGCCTTTGGAGTCCGAGGCCAGTATCATCTCCCTGACCGCGTCTATTCTCTCGCCCTGGAAGAACATGTGCTCGGTGCGGCAGAGACCGATGCCCTCGGCGCCGAAACGGCGGGCCACCTGGGCGTCGTGCGGCGTGTCGGCGTTGGTGCGCACTTTGAGACGCCTGATTTTGTCCACCCAGCCCATGAGGGTGCCGAAGTCGCCGCTCAGCTCGGGTTGAGCGGTCGGCACCTGGCCCAGGATGACCTGGCCTTTGGCACCATCCAACGAAATCCAGTCCATCTTCTTGACCGTAACGTCGCCGGCGGTGAAGATATCATGATGATAGTCCACGTTCAGGTCGGAAGCGCCGGCCACGCAGGGCGTGCCCATGCCGCGGGCCACCACCGCCGCGTGGGAGGTCATGCCGCCCCTGGCGGTCAGGATGCCCTGGGATACATTCATGCCCTTGATATCGTCCGGCGAGGTTTCCACCCGGACCAGGATGACTTTGTGACCCAGATCGTGCATGGCTTCGGCGTCGGCGGCCGAGAAGACCACCTGGCCCACGGCCGCGCCGGGTGAGGCGGGCAGACCTTTGGCGATCACGTTCTTCTTGGCCTTGGGATCGAAGGTGGGGTGGAGGAGTTGGTCGAGCTGTTCCGGATCAATGCGGGCCACGGCCTCTTCCTGGGTGATTAGTTTCTCCTTGACCATGTCCACGGCGATCTTGAGAGAGGCCTGGGCGGTGCGCTTGCCGGTCCTGGTCTGAAGCATCCAGAGCTTGCCCTGCTGGATGGTGAATTCGATGTCCTGCATCTCCTGGTAATGCTTTTCCAGATTGCCGCGGATGCCGGCCAGTTCCTTATAGAGCTTGGGCATCTCCTCTTCCAAGGTCATCACGCCTTCGGCCACCGGCTTGGACCGGTTGATGGGCTGCGGCGTGCGAATGCCCGCCACCACGTCTTCGCCCTGGGCGTTGGCCAGGTACTCGCCGTAGAAATAGTTTTCACCCGTGGCCGGGTCCCGGGTAAAGGCCACGCCCGTGGCTGAATCATAGCCCATGTTGCCGAAGACCATGGCCTGGACGTTGCACGCCGTGCCCCAGTCGCCGGGGATGTTGTTGATCTCCCGGTAAGCCACGGCCCGTGGCACCATCCAGGAGCCGAAGACGGCGCCTATGGCGCCCCACATCTGATCTTTCGGGGCTTCGGGGAAAGATGTCTTCAGACGGCGTTTGATCATGGCCTTGAATTCCTTGACCAGCCATTGGAGGTCGTCCGTGTCCAGCTCGAGGTCCAGCTTGACTCCTTTTTTCTTCTTTCGCGCCTGGATGATCAGTTCAAAGGGGTCTTCTTCCTTTTCCTTGGGCTTGAGACCCATGACCACGTCGCCGTACATGGAGACGAAACGCCGGTACGCATCATAGGCAAAGCGAGGATTGCCGGTTTTTTCGATCAAACCCTGGACGGTCCGGTCGTTGAGGCCGATATTGAGAACCGTGTCCATCATCCCGGGCATGGAGACGCGGGCGCCGCTGCGGCAGGAGACGAGCAAAGGATTTTCAGGATCGCCGAATTTGGCGGCCATGGTCTTTTCCACGAAAACAAGCGCTTTCTCCACTTCCGCTTCCAAACCGGCGGGGTATTGTTTGTTGTTCTTGTAGAAGGCCGTACAGACCTCGGTGTTGATGGTGAAGCCGGCGGGCACCGGGATGCCGATACGGGCCATCTCGGCCAGATTCGCCCCCTTGCCGCCCAGCAGATTCTTCATCGTGCTGTTGCCATCAGCCTTACCGCCGCCGAAAAGGTAAACGTATTTCTTAGCCACGTTTCGTCCCTCCTTGAGTGATCATCCGATTCATTATTCGGCCCAATATGCTACCCGCCCCAGACCTTGAGGCCCATATTGGCAAAATAACCGCTTCATTTCAAGAAGGAATTTGTTTAGAATCCGCGAAACGTTTCTTTCCCCGACCAGGTGAAATTCATCACGGCGGCCGCCGGCGCCACCGCCGTCCGGGAGGCGATCATGGCCGACAGGTTATATTGGAATCAGCGAATGGAAACCTTGTCCGGATCGGAATTGAGGGCCATCGAAACCGAGGCCCTCAAGAAGCAGATCGCATACGTATATCGGAGTTCACCTTTCTATCGCCAAAAGTTCGATCAGGCCGGCTTCGGACCCGAGGAGTTCAAGACTTGGGAAGACCTGAGCCGTTTCCCCCTGACCACCAAGGAGGACCTGCGCCTGACCCAGGAGGAAACAGGCGGTTTGGGCGGACACCAGTGCGCGGATATGGCCGACATAATCAGAATCCAGGGCACCAGCGGCACGACCGGCCGGCCCCTCTTCATCGGTTTGACCCGGAACGACGTGAATCAGTGGAACGAACTCTTCGCCCGCCACGCCTGGACAGGGGGTCTCAGACCCGAGGACGTCTTCATCAACCCGGCCAATTTCACCTTGTTCGTGGGCGGACTGTCCGAATGCTCCGGCGCCGAGCACCTGGGCCTGACCACCATCCCCGCGCCCTTCATCAGCACCGGCCTGGAGAAGCTCATGATGTTGGTCAAGGAATTCAAGCCGACCGTTCTTTTCTCGACGCCCTCGGCCTGCGCTTTCCTCGAGGAGGCGGTCCGACAATACCTCAAATGCGAACCCAACCAGCTCAATTTCAAGAAGGGCTTCCTGGCCGGCGAGGCTTTGAGCGAAGAGGAACGGGCCCGCATCGAGAAGGTCTGGGGCATCACGGCCCGCAATTTCTACGGTCTGGCCGACGTGGCCGCGGATATCGCCGCCGAATGCGGCCGCTCGCCGGGACTCCACTTCTGCGGTCAGGGCGCCCTGGTGGCCGAGTTGCTCGATCCGGAAACCATGGAATCCCTGCCGCTGGAAACCGGGCGGGAAGGAGAAATCGTCTTTACCACCATCAACCGTGAAGCCACGCCGGTCATACGCTACCGGGTCAGAGACCTGGTCCGGGTCTATGCCGACCCTTGCCCTTGCGGCCGGACCGGCTTCCGGTTCCACGTCATCGGCCGCACCGACGACATGATCAAGATCAAGGGAGTCAACGTTTTCCCGGCCGCGGTCAAGGGCGTCATCCAGGGCTTCGCCTCCCGGGTCACCGGCGAATTCCGGATCGTTCTGCCGCACCCTGGCCCGTCCTTCGGCGAAAACCTGACCCTTAAAATTGAACCGGGTGGAGAGGTGCCGGCGGAAAATCTGGCCGAGCTGGCCGAAGAAATCCGCCGCGTCATCCGCGAACGGCTGGTTTTCACGCCGATCGTCGAATGGGTTCCGCCAGGCAGCCTGCCCAGAAGCCAGTACAAGGTCGAGTATTTTGAAAAGGTCTACGAAAAATAGAGTCCGTGGGAGGAATACACGATGCCTGAACAAAGTCCCCTGGTTCGCGGCCTGACTCTGTTTGCCGTCTTCACCCTGATCACCGGGGCCATGGTCGGCCTGGCCTGGGCCGGACTGGCCGCTTTCATCACCTGGGCCTTTTCCTTGATCATCCTGAAACCGGCAGCCCTGACGGTTTATTTCGCCTGGATGGGCCTGGGCGTTATCTACTTTCTGGCCGTCCGCCGGCGCCGGTGATCGAAGCCCCAGCGGCCAGTCCCGGCCTAAGCCGAAGTGAAGGCGCTGGCTTGGGTCGTTCGACGTCTATTCTCTTCCAGGAGCAGAAGACACGGACATGGAGAAAAAAGACATCATCGTGGACGTATGCGTCATCCCGCCGCTGCCGGAGACCATGGAGGGCTTCGCCAAGCCTGACGGCGATTTCGCCCTTTACAACCGATTATACGGCCATGGCCGGACGGACCTGCTGAACCAACTCCAGGCCGACCCGGCGGGGTTTCTTTTGGGGTTGATGGACGAAGCCGGAGTAACCGTGGCCGTCCTGCCGGCCGAAGACGCCCAAACCACCATGGGCCTCAGGACGCCCAACGAAAAAGTGGCCGCCCTGGCGGCCCGGGCCCCCGGGCGTCTGCTGGCCATGGCCGCGGTGGACCCGCACCGGGGCATGAGGGCCCTGCGGGACCTGGAATACGCCTATCGCGAGCTGGGCATGAGGAGTCTCTGCCTGGAACCCTGGCTGCACAAATTGAGAAGCAACGACAAGCTTTATTACCCGATTTACGCCAAGTGCGTGGAATTGGACCTTCCGGTCTGGATACACACTTCCATCAACTTCGTGCCTCACTTGGCCCTGGACTTCGGCCGGCCGATCTACTTGGACGAAGTGGCCGGACATTTCCCGGAACTGAAGATAATAGCCGGCCATGGAGGTTGGCCGTGGGTAAACGAGATGATGGCCATCCTGTGGCGTCACGACAACGTCTATACCGACGTTTCAGCGATCCGCCCCAGGTACCTCGGAGAGCCGGGGACGGGCTGGGAGACCCTGATGCGGTACGGCAACAGCCTGCTCCAGGACAAAATTCTATTCGGAACGGCCTGGCCGTCGAGACCGTTCAAGGAGAGCATCGAAGAGATAAGGGCGCTGCCGCTCAAAGAGGAAGTGAAAAGGAAATGGCTGGGCGGGAACGCGGCCCGTCTTTTCAAGTTGGAGTAGAGGAGGTCAAGAACCAACGGCCTATAATCGATCGGCGGAGGTCTGCCCCGCCGCGGCCCCGGCCCTGGTCTAGGCTATCATAATCACCCTGGCGCCGACCGCTGGCCGAGAAGGGCCGATAGCCGACTTCATCATCCGCTGGCGCGACGCTGAATAACCGCGCCACCATGAATTGATCCCACTTCCAGGGCTGGAACTTTTCTCAAGACCGCCCCTGAGCAGCACCGCCCGTCCCTCCAGGCCCTAGGTCCGACTGAATTTACCCTTCTACAACCCCGGTAAGCGACATTCTTGTCTCCTGCCCAGACCTGATATGACATTTTTGTAAATTATTCTGCTTATTCCATCAAGATATTCATCATTATCTTATTTATATAATTAATTAATTTAAGTATGGTCCTGCTGTTGCATTAAATAGGGCGGGGTCAACAACCCGCCAAAAAACGCAGGTCCGCCTCGAACCTGTAAGTATTGGAAGGATGAAGATGAAGCCTGATTATACCTTCGTCTACCTCCCGCGGGGCCTTCGGCCAGGCCCCAGGTAACTAACTCAGACCCAGGATCGATGAACCAAGTTTTCTTGCGGAAATCCAATCGTGGATGGCGATCGATGCAGTCAGCGTGGAAGTACCAGATTACGAAAGGAATATTCAATCAAGGACATTAAAAGAGGTGACTATGAAAAAAACCATGGTGATTATTCTGTTGATCTTTCTGTCAAGCCTGGCCCTACCCGTGGCCGCGGCGGAACCTGATCCTACCGGCGGGGGTACCGGCGGGACCGCGGACATTTACGGCGCCACCGGCGGCGCTCCCGCGGAAAAGGAGTTCGCCGAACTGGCCAAGAAGGAGCCCCTGGCGGCCAAGCTGGCGGACGTGGTGGGCCATAACCGGGTGGCCCTCAACTTCGTCTGGACCCTGGTTTGCGGCTTTCTGGTCATGTTCATGCAGGCCGGATTCGCCCTGGCCGAAACCGGATTCACCCGGGCCAAAAACGCCGGCCACACCATGGCCATGAACTTCATGATCTACGCCATCGGTATGCTGGGGTACTGGATATGCGGGTTTGCCCTCCAGATGGGCGGAGTCGGCGGCGTGGCCAGTCTGGGCGGCGGCCAGGTTCTGGACAGTGAATTCTCCATCAACCTGTTCGGTAAGGAGTTCGGTCTCTTCGGCCTCAAGGGCTTTTTCTTGTCCGGCGTGACCTACGATGCCGTTGTCTTTACCCTCTTCCTCTTCCAGATGGTCTTCATGGATACCACGGCCACCATTCCGACCGGGGCCATGGCTGAACGCTGGACCTTTAAATCCTTTGTCATCTATGGATTTTTCATCTCCATGTTCGTCTACCCGCTGTACGCCAACTGGGTCTGGGGCGGCGGCTGGTTGTCTCAACTGGGCAAGAATTTCGGTCTGGGACACGGCACCGTGGACTTCGCCGGGTCCTCGGTCGTGCACATGACCGGCGGTATGGCGGCCTGGGCCGGGGCCAGGGTTCTTGGTCCAAGGCTGGGCAAATACAGCGCGGACGGACGACCTAACGCCCTGCCGGGTCACGACATAACCATGGCCTTGGTCGGGTGTTTCATTCTGGCTTTCGGCTGGTTCGGGTTCAACGCCGGGTCAACCCTGGCCGGGTCTGACCTGCGGATCGGCGTCATCGCCACCAACACCATGCTGGCTTCCGCCTCCGGCGCGTTCCTGGCCATGGTTTTCATGTGGGTCTTTTATGGAAAACCGGATATCAGCATGGCCGCCAACGGACTCCTGGCCGGCCTGGTGGCCATCACCGCACCCTGCGCTTTCGTCAATTCCGTTTCGGCCGTGATCATTGGGGCCGTCGCCGGCGTCCTGCTCTGCCTCGGCGTCTTCTTCTTTGAAAACAAGATGAAGATAGATGATCCGGTGGGAGCCATCTCGGTTCACGGCCTGAACGGGGCCTGGGGTCTCCTGTCCGTGGGGCTCTTCGCCGACGGCAAATATGGCGATGGCCTCAATGGAGTCCAGGGAGCGGTCACCGGTTTGTTTTATGGCGACGCCGGCCAGTTTCTGGCTCAGATCGTCGGCGTTTTGACCAACGGCCTATTCGTGTTCGCCGTCATGCTGGCTTTCTTCACCATCCTGAATAAATACGTCCCCCTGCGGGTTGACCCGGAAAAAGAGATGGAGGGGCTGGATCAGCACGAGGTGGCGGTGGTGGCTTACCCTGACTTCTCGATCAAAACTCAAAGGTAAAAATGTTACGGAGATGACCTATGAAAAAAGTGGAAGCCATCATCAAGCCTTTTAAATTGGAAGATGTAAAAGACGCCCTGGCCGGAATAGGAACCGAGGGTATGACCGTAAGCGAGGTCAAGGGGTTCGGGCGCCAGAAAGGTCATAAGGAAGTCTATCGCGGCGCGGAATACGCCGTGGATTTCCTGCCAAAAATAAAGATCGAGATCGTGGCCTCGGACGATAAGGCCGACCAGATAGTCTCCGCCATCCAGCGATCGGCCTATTCAGGTAAAATAGGCGACGGGAAGATTTTCGTCCTGCCCGTGAGCGAAGCCGTCCGTATCAGAACCGGGGAACGGGGAGATGAGGCCATCTGAGACGGGCCGGCGACGCCGACCGCCTCTTCATCCGCCGATCCAGTGAAAGGGGCCGGAAGTCAGCGCTTCAAGGCGACGGCTTCCGGCCTTAGTCTCTCAGGACTTCAAGCCCCGGGATTTCTTCTTACGTCCTCACTACCTGAGGCAAAGATAAATGGTCGTCAGGCCAATCAGCCAGCAGTACGGCGCGAACCAGTGCAACCGGCCACGCTTGACGATAAAGAGCAGAATGCCCAGGGCCAAGAGACCGGTGATCATCGAGGCGATGAATCCGGCCGCCATTTCCACGGGGTTGAAAAAACTGAACTTGACCTGCGTAAGATGAACGGCCGCTGCTCCCAGTATGGCCGGGATGGACATCAGAAAAGAATATCGCGCCGCCAGTTCGCGGTCCAAGCCCAGGAACAGGCCGGAGCTTATAGTCATGCCGGAGCGGGACAGACCCGGGGTTATGGCCAGGCCTTGGGCCAGGCCGATGGCCAGGGCGTCCAGAATCCTGAAGCGGGTCAGGCCTCGTCCCTGGGTCTTAGCCCATCCGGTCACGGCCAGCACCACCCCGGTCAGACACAGCCCCACGCCCACGGCCAGGGTCGAGGCGAACATGGCTTCAAAAAGACTCTTGAAACCGAGGCCCAGAAGGCCCGTGGGTATCGAACCGAAGAAGACCAGCCAGAGAAGCCTGAAGGAAGGTCTCTCCCGCCAGGCCGCCGCGGCGGCGGACCGGCTCTTGAGGTGTCGCGGCAACCGGAAGAACTCGAGGATCAGGTCCGACAATTCCCGCCGCATCAGGATGATTACGGCCGCCAGAGTCCCCAGATGCAGAATAACGTCGAAAAAGATTTCAGGTTCCTTGAGACCTAGAAGAGCCTGACCCAGGACCAGGTGACCGCTGCTGGAAACTGGTAGAAATTCGGTCAATCCCTGGATCAGGCCCAAAATAATCGCTTCCAGCAAGTGCTCCTCCCCGCGGCGGCCGCAACGAAAGGTGTTCCCGTCTTTGGATCAATGTCTGATGGCGCAAGACGAGGTCCCGGTCAAGAGGCTCGATTCCAGGGGCTGGCCGTCTTTCCAGAAAGGAGAGAGGGCCCGGAGCTTGGCGATGACCCCCGGCATATGTTCCAGGACGTAGTCTATTTCTTCCCCGGTGTTGTAGACGCTCAGGGAGAACCGAACGGAGCCGTGAGCCGCGGTGAAGGGCACGCCCATGGCCCGCAGCACGTGGGAAGGTTCGAGCGATCCCGAGGTGCAGGCCGAACCGGAAGAGGCGCAGATGCCCAGGTTGGAAAGATGAATGAGGATGGCTTCGCCCTCGACGTACTCGAAACTGATGTTCAAGGTGTTGGGCAGCCGGCTGGTCCGGTCACCATTGACCATTGAATTCGGGATGGCGGCCAGAAGGCCGGCTTCCAGCTTATCCCGCAGGGCCTTTATCCGCGTGTTTTCCTCGGACATTTTTTCCATGGCCAGTTCGGCCGCCCGCCCCAGAGCGATTATATACGGCACGTTCTCCGTTCCACCCCGCCGTCCCTTCTCCTGATGGCCGCCGATCAGCCAGGGTTTGAACCTGGTGCCCCTGCGGACATACAGCGCACCTATGCCCTTGGGCGCATGGAGTTTATGTCCGGACAGGGACAGCATGTCAATTTTAGTCCGGCGGAGGTCGAGGGGTATCTTGCCCACGGCCTGGACCGCGTCCGTATGGAAGACGATGCCCCTGGCCCTGGCCATTTCGGCGATATTTTCCACCGGGAAGGTGACGCCGGTTTCGTTGTTGGCCCACATAATGCTGATTATCGCCGTTTCCTCGGATATGGCTTCCTGGAGCTGATCCATGTTGAGACGTCCATCCCGGTCCACGCTGATCTTGCTTACCCGATATCCCCATTCCCGAAGGTGGTTGGCAAAATTGTCTATGGCCGGGTGCTCAACTCGGGTGGTGATGACGTGCCTTTTTTCCGGCTGGCTCCTCAAAGCCGCCCAGATGGCCGTATTGTCGCTTTCACTGCCACAGGAAGTAAAGACGATCTCTTCCGGATCGGCGCCCAGCAAATCGGCCAAATTGGCCCGGGCTTTTCTCATCTCGATCTCGACCTGACCGCCAAAAAAATGCATGCTGGAAGGGTTGCCGTAAAGCTCGGTGAAGTAAGGCCGCATGGCCTCGAAGACTTCCGGCGCCGTCCTGGTGGTGGCGTTATTGTCCAGGTACACGACCTTCATCACTTCACCTCCACCACGAAAATTTCGGGCGCCACGAACTCACGCAGTTTCTGTTCCACGTACCCGGTCAGGGTAATCTGGCTGGCCGAACAGGTGGCGCAGGTGCCTTTCAGGCTGACCGTAACCGTGTCGCCTTCTATATCCAGAAGTTCGATATCGCCGCCGTCGGTCCTCAGCGCCGGCCGGATTTCACGCTCGATGGTTTCCTCGATCAACCTTATTTTCTGTAACGTCGTCAACTTTTTCGGCTTGGCGGCTTTGGCCTCCGCCTCTTTCTTACGCTTGGTGATTATCCGGAAGAGAAGGGCCTCGATCTTCTCATGGCATTTGCCGCAACCGCCGCCAGCTTTGGTGTAGTCAGTGACCTCTTCCAAAGTGGACAGGTTGTTCTGCTCCACCACGCGCTCGATGTCCAGGTCGGTTACGCCGAAGCATTCGCAGACGATCTGGCCCAGGGCTTTTTGCGGCATTTCGCCGCGGTAATTGGCAATGGCCGCCTCGAGGGCCTCCATGCCCATCACCGAACAATGCATCTTCTCCTTGGGCAGACCCCCCAGGTAGTCCGCTATGTCCTGGTTGGTGACCTTGGCCGCTTCGTTCAGGGTCATCCCCTTGATCATCTCCGTCAGGGCCGAGGAACTGGCAATGGCGCTGGCGCAGCCGAAAGTCTGGAACCTGGCGTCCTCGATCTTTCCCTCAGAACTGACTTGGATGGTCAGCTTCAAGGCGTCGCCGCAGGCCAGCGAGCCGACTTCGCCCAGACCATCGATTCTGCTCACCTCGCCCACGTTACGCGGATTAATGAAATGATCCTTAACTTTTTCCGTGTAGTCCCACATACTGACGACCTCCTGAGGGTCAATGAAGATAACCTCGTAAAAAGTCGAAAACCGACTTTTTACTCGGCGGGAGAGGGCTGTCCCTCTCCCGCCACTTGAAGTAAATTCAAGTGGTTCCACCCTCACCCCAGTCCCGCCTTGGGCGGGATTATTCGCCCTCGGCCTGATGACGGACTTTTTACAAGTCCGTCAATGAACGCCTTTAGGATATTCCACCAGTTCGGTCAATACCCCATAGGTATCCTTGGGATGGATGAAAGCTATTCTGGCTCCGTGAGCGCCCGGCCGGGCTTCCTGGTCCACCAGGCGGACTCCTTTGGCTTTAAGCTCGGCCAAGGCTTCGTCAATATCCTCGACCTCGTAGGCAATATGGTGAATGCCTTCGCCTCTTTTGGCCACGTATTGAGCCATGACTCCTTCCGGCGTGGTGGATTGGACCAGTTCGATGTTCGTCCCACCCACGGGCACGAAAGATATCTTCAACTCGCCGAGCATCTCGCGCCGGTCCAGAGTCAAACTCATGCGGTCGGTGTAAAAAGAACTGGCCTTTTCCGTGTCGGCCACGGCCACGCCTATGTGAGCGATACGCTTTATTTTCACTTCCAACCTCCCCTCGAGTTATCCAATCCATCCATCCGCGGCCATTTTGTGAAACGAACGACGGCCTGGACCTCATGACGCCTATTCAGCTTTGGCGTTAATAAGAACTACTGGGTTGATGGAGTTCTTGGTGGACGGACTTCTTTGTTTTCCTTGGAGATCTCGGTTTTGTTTTCCGCCTTGTCGGAACTCTTGTCCTCCGAACCAGATTTTTTGGGCATCAGCTTAGCTTCCAGCAACTCCAGCTTCTCACGGTAAAGCTCGTTGTCCGGCCTCAAGGCGTGCGCCTTTTTGAGGTCTTTCAAGGCCTCGTCACCGCGCCCCAGCTTCTCGAAGATCAGACCCCGAAAATAAAACGCTTGGGCGTAATTGGGTCTCACCCTCAAGGCCCGGGTGAAATCGGCCACCGCTTGTTCGGTTTCTCCCATGTCCCGATAGGCCTCGCCCCGGAGTAGGTAAACCGAGGCCCGATTTCCGGCCGGCAAGTCCCTGGACCTGATAACCTTGGTGTAAAGTTCCACGGCCTGGTTCAAATCGCCTCTCCGTTGAGCCCTAAAGCCCAGTTCCAAATCCTCCCGAAAATCAGCCCAGGCCGGAACGGCGGCCAGAACCAGGATCACGACCAACCAGGCATGGCGCATACTGGCCATCATGACTGGAGAATAGTCATTCGAACCCGGCCTGTCAACGGCTGGATTTCGCTTTGATGAGGAGAAGAAAGCGCCGGTGGGGCCGATTGTTCTTCAGAAACAGGCTCGATGTCCGGGGTCAGTCGGCCGGCCGGACGACTGTTTCCTGGACCGGAAAAAAGATCAGGCCGCAGGCTTTGCACTCGGCCTGGGCCTTATCGCCGCAGATCAAGTCGTAAGGGTCTACTCCTGACTGCAGCAAATTAACATAGTCATCCACATACGTTCGGGCCACAACGGCGGTGGACCCACAGGCCGGGCATTCCAAAGTCACCTCATTTCCTCGCTTTTCCTAATTATTATAAATACTAATATCTTGATTAATCGGTTGCCGTCTGTTACAATTCAAGACGATGAGACGACTTTTCAGCCAGACCGGAACTCACCCCTGCTGGACCTATCCCTCAACAACGTCTATTCGCTGGCAGACCACAAGATTTAGTACCCTGGTTCGGATCGGTCACGGCAATTGCGGGGTTGACGCTTTTGGCGGCTAGTATAATATGAGCCGGCGTAACGGCGTCAATCTTTTTTAACCTGAGCAAGCGGGTCCCCAGCGTGGATAATAGAAACAGACTTCTGACTAACAGAAAAACAAAACTTGGTCGCGGCCGTCAGGAAAAATCCAGTCCGGTGGCCAGGCGCAAACCGGAACCGGCCGGTCTGATCCGGCGACTTTTCAAAATCGCTGTTTATCTGACGGTGGTCGTCATTGCCGCCGGACTGGCCGCGGCGGCCGCGGCTTATTATTACTTTGCCCAGGACCTGCCGCCCACGGACGCCTTGAAGAACTACCGGCCCAAAACCGTCACCTTTTTCTATTCGGATGACGGCCGGGTTATCGGTGAATTCAGCCAAGAGAGGCGGATCGTCGTCCCTCTGGCCAAGATACCCGAACACGTGAAACAGGCCTTCATCTCGGCCGAAGACTCGAATTTCTACCAACACCAGGGAGTTGACTTTTTCAGTATAGTGCGGGCCTTCATCAAGAACCTTGAGGCCGGCCGCATCGTACAGGGTGGCAGCACCATTACCCAGCAGGTGACCAGGTCCTTCCTGCTGAGTCCGGAAAAAACCTACACCCGCAAGATTCGCGAAGCCATTCTGGCTTTTCGCATTGACCGCAACCTGACCAAAGACGAGATTCTTTATCTATACCTCAATCAGACTTATCTGGGCCACGGGGCGTACGGCGTCGAATCCGCGGCGCAAGTATACTTTGACAAACATGTAAATCAATTGACTCTGGCCGAAGCGGCCCAATTGGCCGGCCTGCCCCAGGCTCCCACCCGGTTCTCGCCCTTTACCAATCCCGAGGAGGCCAGGCGAAGAAAGAACTATACCTTACACCGGATGCTCGAGGAAGGCTACATCAGCCGGGAGCAGGCCGAAGCGGCCAAGGAGGAGAAACTCCACCTCGAGGAGCGCCCCAACGTTAATCTGTCCCACGCCGCTTATTTCACCGAACACGTCCGCCGCCTGCTGGAAGAAAAGTACGGTCCGGAACGGTTGTACAACGACGGTCTCAAGGTTTACACCACGGTCAATATTGAAAGCCAGATCGCGGCGGAAAAGGCGGTGGCCAAAGGCCTGCAGGAATTCGCCAAAAGGCGCGAATACGCCGGGCCGATCATGAAACTGCCGCCGGATAAGGTCGAGGAGTTTCTGAAAAAGCAAGAGGCGGCCCTGGCCGAAGAACCATTGACCGCCGGCCGGCTGATCGAGGCCGTGGCGACGGCGGTTGACGTCAAAACAGGAACCGTAAGAGTCAGAGTGGGCCGCCACTCGGGCCTGATACCCAAAAAGGAGCTTCAATGGGCGCTGACCAGGGGCAGTCCGCTGCCCAAGATCGTCGCCCCCAACGATGTCATCCTGGTCCAGGCCCTAGCACCCGGCCAGGAACCCGGCGCCTGGCTGTTTTCCTTGGAACAAAAACCCCAGGTCCAGGCCGCCCTGTTCAGCCAGGATTTAAAAGACGGCGCGGTCAAGGCCATGATCGGCGGCCGGGATTTCAAGGAATCTCAGTTCAACCGGGCCGTGCAATCCCGACGGCTGCCCGGCTCGGCCTTCAAGCCCATCATCTATACCGCGGCCATGGACAACGGCTTCACCCCCGGATCGGTGCTGATTGATTCACCCCTGGTCTATGACGATTTCGCCCACGGCCGGCGGTGGAAACCGACCAATTTCGACCAGAAATTCTACGGCCCGACCGACCTCTATACCGGCCTGACCAACTCCCGCAATATCCTGGCGGTGAAGCTGTACATCCGGGTGGGGTATCAGGCCGTCCTGAAGACCGCGCGGGCCCTAGGCATTACTTCGCCCTTGCCCGACAACCTGTCGCTGGCCCTGGGGGCCCAGGGCCTTGCCTTATCCGAGTTGGTCACGGCTTATTCCACCTTCCCCAACCTGGGCGAGCGGGTTGATCCCATGTTCATGTACCGGATCGAGGACCGGGACGGACAATTGATCGAGGAGATCAAACCCTCCCGGGTCAGGGCCATCAGTTCGGGTACGGCCTGCGTTATCACCTACATGCTGATGGGCGTGGTCTCCCAAGGCACCGGGGTCCGGGTCAGGGCCTTGGGACGTCCTTGCGGAGGGAAGACCGGCACCACCACCAACGGTGAAGACGCCTGGTTCGTGGGTTTCACGCCCGAGTTCGTGACCGGGGTCTGGGTGGGTCTGGATGAAATGAAAAGGATGGGCTTCGGTGAAAGCGGAGGCCGGGCCGCGGCCCCGATTTTCCTCTACTACATGGAGTCCATCTTGAAGGGCCGGCCCATCCGGGATTTCCCGGTCCCGCCCGACGCGACCATCGTCAACAACGGTTCGGCGCAGATATGCTACAAGGAAGGCACCGTGGGCACGGGATACTCCGAAGCGGGCACCACCGCGGGCGAAGATTTCCTGAAGTCCGATCTCGAGGACAAGGAGTTCTAAACTTCCAGTGCCGGCACGCCTTCCGGATAAAGCCATCCATCTTTCCAGACAGGTTCACGGAGTCCTCGGTCCGGGCGGGCGTCTGGCCGGCTCCTGGTCCGGCTATGAAAACCGGCCCGGTCAGTTGCTGATGGCCGAGGAAGTGGCCCGAGCCCTGGCCGAGAAGGACGTGGCTCTCATCGAAGCCGGGACGGGCACGGGCAAAACGCTGGCTTATCTGGTGCCGGCCTTGTTGAACGGCGTCAAGACCGTGGTCTCCACGGGCACCAAAAACCTCCAGGAACAGATATTTCAGAAGGATATCCCCTTCATCCGCCGGAGCCTGGGCTCCGGTTTCCGGGCCGCCTGTCTCAAAGGCCGGGAGAATTACCTCTGCCGGTACCACTTTCAGACTTTCTTGAAGGAACCTACTTTCCCCGTGGCCCAGGAGGCCGCCTTCCTGGACCGGCTCAAGGGCTGGGCCCAGACCACCCTCACCGGCGATCGGGCCGAACTGGACGACCTGCCCGATGGTTTTATGACTTGGGCCGATCTGTCGGCTTCAAGCGATCGCTGCCTGGGCGCGGAATGCCCGGAATTCAAGGACTGCTATCTGCAACAGGCCCGCCGGGTCGCGGCCGCCGCCGACCTGATCGTGGTCAACCATCACCTCTTCATGGCCGACCTGGCGGTGAAACAGGGCGGGTTCGGCGAGGTCATCCCCGCGTACGAGGCGGTTGTCTTCGACGAAGCCCATCAACTGGAAGAAGTGGCCACCCAGCATTTCGGCCTCGAGGTCAGCACCTGGCGCCTGGCCCGGCTCAGAAACGACGCCCAGAAAATATTGAAACTCCAGGGCCGGTTGACCAAGGCCTTGTCCCAGGCCCTGACCGCCTGGCGGCATCAGACCGACGTCCTGGCCAAGGAATTCATCACCCAGGACGGCGAAGTGGAGCTATGGGGCGATAACAACGGCGCCTTGAACGGCCTCAGGGATTTCTCCCGGAAAGTGCTGGTCCAACTGGAAAACGTGGCCGGCCGACTGGAATCGCTTCAACCCAAGGAAGAAGAGTTGGAAACCCTGGCCGGCCGGATGCGCGAACTGAGCCGGGAGATGGCCTTCATCCTGGAAGCGCCCGATTCCAGCTTTGTCTATTGGGCCGAGAAACGGGGGCGAGGCCTCTTCCTGAGAGCCTCGCCCATCCAAGTGGCTCCTTATCTCCAATCCAACCTGTACGGCCGGCGCCTGCCCCTGATTTTCACCTCGGCCACCCTGACGGCCAAACATTCCTTCGATTATTTCAAGGAACGTCTGGGATTGATGCCGGAAATCGAGGGTCTGACGGTCGACTCCCCTTTTGACTACGCCCGGCAGACGCTGTTTTACGTGCCCAAATCGTTTCCCTGGCCGAACCAGCAGCACTACCTGCCGGCTTTGGTCGACGAGATAGAAAAGCTGTTAGCCTTTAGCCGGGGCCGGGCCTTTGTCCTTTTCACTTCCTACCGCAATCTCCACTACGTGAGCGAAAAACTGGCGGGCAAGCTGCCCTGGCCCTGCCTGATCCAGGGCCAAGCCCAGAAAACAGCCCTTTTGGAACGCTTCCGGAGCGAAACGCACTCTGTCCTGCTGGCGACTCAAAGTTTCTGGGAGGGCGTGGACGTGCCCGGCGAGAGTCTATCCGCGGTGATAATTGACAAGCTGCCCTTTCCCCGGCCGGACCAACCCCTGGTCAAGGCCAGATCAGCCCATCTCCGGGAAGAAGGCCAGGACCCCTTCCTGACCTATCACCTGCCGGACGCCATCATCACCCTCAAGCAGGGTCTGGGCCGCCTGATCCGGAGCCAGACCGACCGGGGCTTGCTGGCCGTACTCGATGCCCGGCTTCTCCAGAAAAACTACGGCCGGGCCTTCCTGGAAAGCCTTCCCCCCAGCCTCCTCACCCACAGTCTCGAGGAGGTCGAGAGCTTTTTTCAGGAAGGAGAGTGATCAAATGGAACAACCGGCTGATCAACTTAGATGCAAGTGCTAAGGTGAAATCTGACGGAAAGATGTAAAGCCTGGTTCCGGACTAGCCGACAAGGCCAAGAAAGGAGCCAAGAGCTATGACGAAAGATCAGAAGGTCATCAAGACGAAAGTTGGACTGCTGGAACTGGCTAAGCGGTTAGGCAATGTGTCTAAGGCTTGCCGGATCATGGGCTACCGCCGGGAATGGGCTTACCAAATATCTCTTCTGAGGCGGCGGCCGCCTGGCCCACCACATATGCAGCGTGGACGGGTGCCCATGCCGAATGGATTTCTCCCGGGCCGAATGCCTGGAAACCACCGAAATAGGAAAATCCACCTCCGCCAGGCGCTTGCATTCTTCAGGGATCATCTTGCCTTTGCTATCTCAGCGCTCTCAGAGTCTCCGCGGCAAAAAATTCACCGCCGAGGCGCAGAGGACGCGGAGAGATTATTCATACATTTATTCCCACATTAATGTGGTATTACCCCTTTTGTTCCAGGCGCCGCCATTTGGCGTCCCGGCCTTTGCCGAGGCTCTCCAGCCTGCCTTCCTCCCGCCAGCGGTTCATGACCAAGCGGATGGTGTCGCGGCTGACATTGGGGCAGAGCCTTTCCACTTCGGCAATGCCGAAAGTTCCCACTAGGTTTTGGAGGGCATACTCCACCAGTTCGGTCTTGGAGCCCCGGGGCGGCTGCTGACGAGCCGCCCGCTCCTCGAATTCGCGATAGGTCATCCGCCAGGTGGATAGCAGGTAATTGAACCAGGGCAGGATATCATGGCTATTGTCGTGCCAGCCGGCGGAACTCGCCTTCAAGACCTCATAATAATCTTCCTTGGTCTGCTCCACTATGCGCTCATGGCTGATGTAACGCCCCACCTGGTAACCATGATGGTAGAAAGCGAGCAGGGTGAGGAGCCGGGAAACGCGGCCGTTGCCGTCCCGAAAGGGGTGGAGGCAGAGGAAATCCAGGATCAGGCAGGCGGACGCCAGGAGCGGTGTGACCTGCAACTGGTCGATGGCATGGCAATAGCCCAGGCAAAGTTCCGATATGGCCTCGGGAACCTGGTCCGGGGGAAGCGGCCGGAAGCGCACCTCGCGGCGGCCGTCGGGCAAAATCTCCATGATATCGTTGGGTATGGTTTTCCATTGTCCGGCATCGCCGCTGGTCCCTCCCTGGGCCAGGGCATGAAGGCGGAGACAGGTTTCCGGGGTTATAGGAATTTGGCGGTATTCGGTGTGTATCCAGTTCAGGGCCAACCGATAGCCGACGATCTCTTCCTCCGAACGGTCCCGAGGGCGGGCTTTTCCCAGCACCAAGGGCCGCAGCCGGCTTCTGTCCACCGTCACCCCTTCAATGCGATTGGACGATTCCGTGCTTTCGATGAGAGCCATTTCCCTAAGCGTGGTGAGAAGCTGGGGTGACTGTTTTTCGAAAAGCTGCTGGCGCCCCTTGCTTTCGGCCAAGGATTCCAGCAACCACACGGTGGAAAGGGGCAGATGGGTATTTTGAAGTTTGGTCCCCCGAAAACTCATCATTTTTTGGGTACTCCATATGGGTCCACATTCTCTCGCACCATCATGGGCCATGAATCGGGCCGATTGAAGTCATCATCAATTCCCAGCTTTTTCATCATTGCCTTTGCGATTATCCTGAGCGCCCCCAGACCTCACCCACTCGTCCACTTCTTCCTTGCGGAATTTCCATCCCGCCTAAATCCGAAATCAATGCAGGCACAAGAAAAAACATCGCCCGACGAAAATAATTCATTCAATTTCATCAAGTTAGGTGATAATTTAACCTGGATTAAAAGGTGAACTTCCATTAAAAATCGGCGCCAGTCCTTCAATGTGGGTTTAACTCAGCACAGCCCTTCAAAACCACGATAAGTCAAATTCAGCATGAGTAATAAGTCACGGGCACCTTCAGGAAAACTCGTTTAAATAAATTTCGATGGTCCCGTGCTCTGGCCTTCCATCTTGAGAGCGGGGACGATCATGACCGTGACCGTGCCGTGGGCCACCAGGCGGCCGTCCTCGTTCTCCAGGCCGGCTTCGGCCAGGCCGATGTTCCGTCCCACCTTGATGCTTCGGCCCAGGCCGATCAGCTTCCCGTTTTGCACCGGCGCCAGGTAATTCAGCTTCATCTCCAGGGTGGTCAAGCCCAGGCCTTCCTCGATCACGGTATACGCGGCCCACCAGCCGGCGGCGTCAATCAGGGAGGAAAAGACGCCGCCGTGCACCTGACCGAAAGGCTGCAAGTGCTTGGTTTGAACGTCAATCCGGATTTTAGACCGGCCGGGAGCGAGTTCCAGGATGTTCATGGACTGTAACTGGAAATAGGGGCAACCGTTGGCCGCCTCGAGGACCGACCTGACCCATTCGGGATTGAGTTCCTTCATACGGCTCCATCCTTCAGTCTTAAAGGTGACCCGATTTTGACAGTTCGGCCAGACGCCTGGTTTTGTTTTCGATCTCCTCTTCCAGTTCCAGCAGGCGTTGGAGGTGCCGGGGTTTGGCGCCGTGGGGCGGCCAAGCGGCTTCCAGTTGGTCTTTTTCCGCCTGGAGCTTCTCGATCTCGGACTTGAGGTTCGAGAAGTCTTCAGTCGCCAAGGCCCGGTATCTCCAGGGTGGAGCAGGAGCCTCCGGCGCAGGTCTTGGTGGTGGAAGAGGCCTTGGGTGCACCGGGCGAGGGGGCCATGGAATAATGAGTGGTGCTGAGGACCCTCTCCAGGTCTTCCGCCCCGCACTGAGGGCATTTGATCTCCCTCTGGTCCTCGGCCGAGAGGAACAACAGTTCCGAAATCTGGTTGCATTTAAGGCATCTGAATTCATAGATGGGCATGACGTTTCTCCTTGCGCTCTTATTAACCCCGCCAGACCCCGCTTGTCAACCAGCCGGTTTGGACTCTTGCCATGCCCTGGGAAGTGTGTTATCTAATAGTCGGAAATGGTCACGTGATTCAGGGAGGAGCCCTGAATTAAGGAAGGAGGAGGCAAGCTATGGTTACTTTGGTGGGCGGGATTATCGCCTTGATCCTGGGGCTGCTCGGACTGGTTTACTGGTGGGATCAATTTGTCATCGTCCTTCGGGCCGGTATTCCGCTGGTGCTCATCCTGGGCGGCGCCCTGGCGACCTACCTGGGCATCGAGGAATGGAAGGACAGTCAGGCCTTATCTGAATCCGGCACCTATACCCCGGACCCGGAAGTGGAAAGGTACAAAGCCGAAGCCGAAAAGTATAAAGCCGAGTTGGAAGCCATGAAAGGCAAGCCTTCCGGCGATTCGGGCGAAGGCGGCACGACTTAAAACTGATTCCAGCCCCTGAAAAGCCTTTATCCCACGTTCGTTCCGTTTTCTCATTCAATCAAACCCCGGACGGGCCGCGCCCCCGGGGTTTGATTTACTTCCAGGGCGCCAGGCGGTCAACGTTGCGGAGATGGCCGCAGGGTGACTTCCCCTCCGGCGAAACTTAGCCGGCGACCATCCGAGTGGCGGATTACGATCAGACGGCCGTGCTCATCCACGCCCGAGGCCAGGCCATCCAGGCTCTGCCCGCCGGTGGTGATGGTGATCCGCTGACCGATGGTCCGGCATAGCCGCCGATATCGGGTCAATGTCTCGGCCCGGCCGTCCGAGGCCAGCTTGAAATAGACTTCTTCGATTTCTTTCAGCAGCGCGGCCAGAACTTCGTGGCGGTCCCAACTACAACCGGTGGCGATCATCAGTGAACCGGCCCGGCCGGCCAGTTCGGACGGCAGGTCCGCCACCTCAAGATTCACGTTCAGTCCCACGCCCAGAATGGCCCAGCGGGAACCATCCGAGCCGGTTTCCAATTCGGTCAGGATGCCGGCTGTCTTCAAGCCGTCGAATAAAAGATCATTCGGCCATTTCAACTCGGGTGTCCGGCCGGCCATTCGGTCCAGGGCTTCGGCGACGGCCAATCCGGCGGCCAGAGTTAGAAGCGGCGGATCATCCACGGGAACCGGCTTTAGGATCAACGAGAAATAAAGGTTTTTCCCGGGGGGCGAATGCCAGGACCGTCCCAGTCGACCCCGGCCGGAGGTTTGAGTTTCAGCCACGATCAAAGCGCCTTCGCCGGCGCCGGCCCGCGACAGGAACTTGGCCCGGGCGTTGGTTGAATCAAGGGATTGATGCACCTCGATCAGTCCCCGCCCCAGCCGCTTGGTTTCCAGGATAGTGTTTAGTCTTGATTCGGATAAGGTCGTCAAATCATATTCAGGGGAAAAAACAGACATGAGGGCGCGTTGAAGAGTAGAAAAGACATACCCTCTTCACGCTGACGCCGGTCGAGAGTGGCGGATAGAGCCAAGTAAAACTAAACGTCAGCTATTTGGAGTGGCTAATCTCGCTGTTCCCAAAAACTTCGGTCCGGTGCTTGTCGCAAACAAAGTTTTGACGATTCTGACAAGGTCCGCCTTCGTAACTGGTTTCATACCAAAGACAATCCTGGGAACAGGCCGGCGTGGAATCTTGATCCAAATTCTTAACGGTAACAGTCTGTTGGGTGGCCATATTACTTGACCTAACCTCTCCCTCCCTTCTTATCCGCTCTCTTCCCCCCGCCGAAACGGCCCCAATAAGTCCTTCCCCCCTGGACTACAAGACCGTTACACCGTTTCGGACACCATAGCACCCAAACCGAGTTTGGTGAAACCCGATTTCACCCTTTCTCGGTCAAGTTAATATATTATGACAATATGGTGTCGAATGTCAATACCGGCGGCACAAAATTTTTATCACTTTTTACCCACGTCGGAATTTTGCCGAGAAAGGCGAATCGTCCTGGTGGTGGACCCCAAAGCGCAAAACCTGGGCCGCCAGGGAAAAGAGGAAGATTCGACCCGACGGCGTTGCGCCGGCACTTCCGTCAATGGATTTTTCCGTTCGACCGGCCTCGTTACAGCGACCAGGTCTCGACCCGTAAGGACAAGCGGTATTCGAAGGATTACAGGTCCGGCAGGCAATGGACCCGGTCAATCTCCACCTCTCCTGGACCATGTGAGAGGTTTAAATGACGGGTCAATTCAATTCAACCGGTTATTCGGTCATATTCGCGAGGATTTCACTTTTTTAAGACAGTAGCGATTTTTCTTTGCTCTTTCTGACTATAGTTCTTTCTTCTTCAGGAACAGGAGGCGGAACAGTCTCGCCGCAAAGCTTCTTCACCGCACCAAAGCGAGAAGGACAGTTTTCAAGGCAAGTTCCGCATTTTATGCATCTGTCTTGGTCAATGACATGGATCTGGTTCTTGCCGCCGGCAATCGCCTCGACGGGGCATCTCCTGAGGCAAATCATGCAGGCCTGGCACTTATCCGGATCAATGTAGTACGAGGCTACTTCACTGAATAACTTGTTTATCTCTTCATTGGTGAAAAATCCGTCATATTCTTCTTCGTTATCAAGACGTGACGCCAGCTTCTCCCTTTTCATCATTTTAATGTAGGGGATCAGCTTTCTGACTGCTTCAAGTTTAGACCTTAATTCAGCCGTGTCTATTCCTTCGCCCTGGCCGAGCGGTCCCAGCTCTTTCACATTTCTAGTAAATTCATTAACAACTTCGGTGAACAGTATTCCTTCACCGGCGGACATAAATTCGATCTTTAGCCTTCCCGGGTTCAGTCCTAGGTTTTCCATTATTCTTTTTAATAGTAGCACCATGTTAAGGGCATGATAATTTCCATGAGTAATATAATTACATTCATTCAAACGGCACCCACCAATAAACACCCCATCCATTCCATTCGAGAAGGCCCTGAGTACAAATTCCAGGTCGACTCTGCCGGAACACATGACGTGAATAAGCCTGATTTCAGGCGTATATTGTAGTCTGGAAACTCCAGCTAGGTCCGCGGCCCCGTATACTCACCAATGGCAGACAAAGCCCAATATTCTGGGCTTGAATTTGAGTCCCGCGCTCATAAGTTATCACCTCCTTGAACAATAATCCGGCTTCATTATTTGGCCTGCTTCCACACGGCTCCAACCGCCGCGGTAAATGGCCGTATGTTCTCTTCCTCTGGAACCGCCGCGTCAATCTGGCTCAAGATTTCTTCATCGGTATAATGCAGTAGTGAAATAGCCCCGGTCGGGCACTTGGCGTTACAGAGACCATCGCCTTTACAGATAAAAGGATTAACCACGGCCTTTTTGCCCTGTTTGGTCTCACGAAACTCTATGGCGCCATAGGTGCAGGCTGAAATACAGGCCCCACACCCCATGCACTTCCTCTCATCCACTTCGCAAACAGAACCTGAAACCGTGACGATATCATGGGAGAGCAGGGTTAAAGCCCGGCCGGCGGCTCCATAGGCCTGGTTGATCGCTTCCGGAATATGCTTGGGATAGTGGGCCATTCCGCAAAGATAAATGCCGGCCGCGGCAAACTCGACGGGTCTTAATTTGACATGGGCTTCCTTGAAAAATCCATCCGGTCCCAAAGGAACCTTGAACAACTGGGATATTTCCCTGTTTCCCGCGGGGGGAATAACGGCGGCGGCCAAAGCAATGATATCAGCATCTATGGCCAGCTTTCGACCCAAAATATAATCCGTCGCGGTAACCCTTAAAACAGGCCGGTCTTCCCCCTCAACCGCTTCCACCCGAGGTTTATCATTCGGCTCATAGCGGATGAACTTCACATCTTTATCAGACGCTTCCCGGTAATAATCCTCTAAAAACCCGTACGTTCTGATATCCCGAAAGAGAATATAGATATCCATCTCGGGATTTATTTCTTTTAGTTTCAACGCGTTTTTTATAGACTCGCCGCAACATATCCGGCTGCAGTAGTTTCTATCTTCATTTCTGCAGCCCACGCATTGGATCATCACCAGACTTGCCGCGTTAATGACCCTTTCGTCGCCTTTGTAGATTCGCTCCTCCAACTCAAGGTGGGTCAATACCCTGGCGTCTTCTCCATATAGGTATTCGGTGGGTTTATATACATCGGCACCTACCGCGATGACGGCGGCCCCATGTTTTATCTCCGTGATCCCTCTTTCAGACTTCACCTTGGTTACGAAATTCCCGATGAAACCGGTGGCCTCTATAATGATGGCCCCCGTATAAACATGTATCAAGGGGTGCCGATAAATCTTGCGCACAAGATCACGCAAATAGGCCTGAATATCCAGCCCGTCCAGGGTGTAATGAATCTTTCTGGCCGTTCCCCCCAGGTCCGTATCCTTTTCCAGCAGGTAAACCTCATGTCCCTGGTTGGCCAGGGATAGTGCGCAAGTCAGGCCGGCCAGACCTCCGCCGACCACTAAAGCGGTCTTGTTGACCGGCAGATCAATTTCCCGCAATGGTTCCAAGTGGCAGGTTCGCGCCGCCGACATTCGGGTTATGTCTTTGGCCTTCCGGGTAGCCTCTTCCTTTTCTTTAGAGTGGACCCAGGAGCAATGTTCTCTAATATTCGCCATTTCCAATAAATATTGATTTATTCCCGCCTCACGCAACGTGTCCCGGAACAACGGTTCAAGGGTTCTGGGGGAGCAGGCCGCGACAACAACTCGATTGAGCCCTTTTTCCCTTACCATGTCCGTTATTTCCTGGGCGGAATTCGTAGCACAGGAAAACAGTTGTTCCTGAGCGAAGACAACATGGGGTAAGGTCAAGGCATATTGAACAGCGGCGGGAACATCCACCACCCTTCCAATATTGGCCCCACAATGACACACAAAGACCCCTATCCGCGGCTCCTCTTTGGAGACATCCCTCTCCTCCGGATACATCCTCTCTTTAGTCAGTTTCCCTCGCCTGTAGTCCAGGAATTCACCACATTGGGAGCCGGCTCCGCAGGCGGTAAAAACCGACTCGGGGATATCCATGGGACCCTGGAAGGCTCCGCTGACAAAGACGCCCGGCCTGGTGGTCTCCATGGGGTTGAAAGGAATTGCTTTACAGAATCCGTGAGAATTGAGCTCGATGCCGAACTTATCGGCCAGGTCCTTCACATCGGCGGGAGGGTTCAACCCAACGGATAATACCACCATATCGAATTCTTCTTCTTTTACGCCACCGCCGGGAAGGGCATATCTTACAATCAAATTCTTGCTTTCCGGTATTTCTCTTACTACCGAGGCGTAGCTTCTTATAAACCGAACCCCGGGAAGTTGCTCGGTTCTGTGATAGTATGGTTCAAAATCCTTGCCGTAGGAACGAATATCGTTATGGAATATTGTACACTCCGCCTCCACGTCATGGTCTTTGGTCAAAAGCACCTGTTTCTGGGTATAGGTGCAGCATACGGCTGAACAGTAACTGTTATTACCCTGGGTAACGCGCCTGGAACCGACGCATTGAATCCAGGCTATTTTATGGGGATGCTTCTTGTCGGAGGCGCGTAGTATCTCACCTTCGTATGGCCCGGTGGCGCATAACAGCCGTTCAAAGTCAAGACTGGTTACCACGTTCTCAAACTTGCCGTAGCCATAATCGCCTTTTACCTTTGGGTCAAACGGTGCATACCCGGGAGACAGAACGATCGACCCTACTTCGACTTCGACCTTCTCCGCCTTTTGATTAAGATCTATGGCGTTATTCTTACACACTGTTTCGCAAATACGACATTTCTTCTCTTTAAGGTAAAGGCAGGTTTCATCAATATAGGTGATCAAGGGAATGGCTTGAGCGAAGTATATATGGACGGCTTTGTTCTTCGATATTTCCTGGTTGAATTGATCCGGGTATTCAGCCGGGCAATATTGGACACAGGTCGTGCAACCCGTGCATTTGTCCTCTAAAACGTATCTGGGTTTCTTGATCAGGGTTACCCTAAAATCTCCTGCTTCCCCTTCCACATCGTCGACTTCAGTATAGGTGAGGACCTCAATATTGGGATGCCGGCCGACCTCGACCAGTTTAGGCGAAAGTATTCACATGGAGCAGTCATTGGTGGGATAGGTTTTATCAAGCTGGGCCATATGGCCGCCAATGGCAGGTCCTTGCTCGACCAAATAAACCTTATAACCCGCACTGGCCAGATCAAGAGAAGCTTGAATACCGCTGATCCCTCCGCCGACGACCATGACATCGCCAAAATGCCGGTCTTCAAGATTCTTACGCAGTTTTTGAATTTTTTCTTTCAGCAATGGTAACTTTTCCACTTGCTTTCCCCTCGTCAGATCTTATTGCGCCCCTAATGTCCGGGTTGTCCGGTATAGCCGAACTTGCTTTATATAACTTCCTGTATCACCTCGGTGAGGTCCTTGATCTCCATATTTTCAACGGCCTCAAGGGTTAATTTGCTGTCCTCAAAATTGGAGATGCAATATGGACAGGCAGTCACCAGCACCTCGGCCCCGACCTTCCTGGCCTGTTCCAGTCTGAGGTTACAGAATCTCTCACCTTTTGGCGTTTCCATCCAGATTCTGCCCCCTCCTCCCCCGCAACAAAGACTATCGACCCGCGACTCGGGCATCTCCTTCATCTCCAACCCGGATATCTTCCTCAAGACCTCCCGGGGCTCGTCATATATGCCATTGTGTCGCCCCAGGTAACATGGATCATGATAAGTCACTTTTTTCCCATACTCTTTGGTGAGCTCGAGCCTCCCCTCCTGAATAAGCTCGAACAAATATTGGGAGATATGAATCACCTCAAAGTTCACCCTGAATTCGGGATACTCGTTCTTGAAGGTGTGGTAGCAATGAGGAGAAGAAACGAGGATTTTTTTCACTCCATTATCGATAAAATTCTTGATGTTTTCCCGGGCCAGGCGTTTGAATAATTCCTCATCGCCCGTCTTGCGGATACTTTCGCCACAGCAATTTTCCTTGGTGCCCAGTATCCCGAAATCGACTCCTGCCCGATTGAGGATATTGGCCGTGGCCCTGGCCACCTTTTTTAATCTTGGATCATAGCTGAGATAGCAGCCGGGGAAATACAAAATATCCATTCCCTCGGAGAATGTTTTTACTGAAAGGCCTTCCGCCCAATCCGCCCTCTTTTTCCGCTTTTCACTCAAGGGATTCCCTTCACCAACGAGGCTGGCGCTGGCGGTGCGGACGGGCTTGACGGAAGGAGGAAAGACCCCGTATTCCGTGGCCAGCCTGCGCAAGGCGATCCCGGAATCTATCTGTTTAACCTCCCTGGGGCACTGCTGAGGACATCGGCCGCAAGTCGTGCAACGCCAGATATCTTCACTCTCTATTTCAGTCAAACCGAAGGTGGCCTCTCGGACGATCTTGCGCATACTGAAGGGCCTGACCATGTTCCACGGACAAACAACGTCGCATAGACCACACTGAAAGCATCTCTTGAAGGCCTCTCCACCGCTGGCCTTTATGACATCCACGATCTCTTTTAAGGGGGTTACAGTCTCCACGGTCTTTATTGATCCTCTTATTTCGCCTTAACGTCCTAGCCTTTTTTGGAAACCGACATTCGAGCAACGGTATCAATGATCTTGTCCAATCCATATTTGTTGACCAAGGATTCCAACCCGATTTCCAACTCCTCCAGTTCCTCCTGTTCTTCGACTTCCTCTTCCCTCTCTTCGTAAACCAAGGCGTCGTTTAAGCACCACTGAACACACATCGGCTCCGATAACGGCGGATCGCTTTCACACATATCGCATTTCAGCGGGAGACCGGAATCTGGTTCCTTGAAAATATCCCTGGATGGGCAGGAAGCCCGGCAGAAGGCGCACTCTTCGTATTCCTTTCCGTCAATCACATACTTGTCCCGGCCCATACATTCGGCTGGCGCGTACTCGCCCGCGTATACGGGAATATATATGTCTTTGAGTGGTTCACGAATCACCCTGATACGAGACCTGGCCGGGTTATTGCCGCTGTATTTCGGAGCGGCGTGAAAGGCGGAGCAGACTACTTCACAGGCCCGGCAACCATTGCATTTGTCGGCATCGACTTTTATGGTCTTGATGATCTTCTTTTTTTTCTGACCCTTCAAGGCTGCACTTCCTTCTCTTTTCCCGCCAAGGGCTCTTTGGAAGAGATATCTCCATCATCTGAATAGACCCCTCTTCTTTCGAAGTCTTCGAAGACGTAATCCAAACCTAGGGCCTGTAAGGACTCTTTGGTGGGAATACCTTGATTGTTCCATCCCTTGAAGTTGTAATAAGTATCCAAGAGCTCCTTTTCAAGCTCGGGAAACCTTCTCTTCCAATGGTCCTCGGGAGGCTTCTCGTCTTTTCTCCTCAGGCCTCTTCTTGCGTTATTGGCTCTAACCAAGGTCCGGTATCTCCTGGCTGCCTGCATCAGCTTTTCTTCATCCATCTCGATCCCGGCCCCCGCCGAGATAAACTTCGGGTAATTGTGCATATGATACGGGGGTTTCAAGGGAAAGGACGACAGACCGGCGCACATGCCGAGGGCGTCATCGATGTAGTGCATCATCTCTTGCCAGTCAACAATATCGCAACACATTCGAGGCGTCGGGTAAAAGGGGATTGATTTTTCTCCGCGCAGTTCCCAGTCCAGGAAATATTGCTTGAACTTTTCATCTGGAACCTGGAACCAATCCTTTACAAACGCTTCTCTCTCTTCTCTCGTGGGAAAAGGCGCCTGGGGGAACTGCCCTTCAATTTGAGTGATATTCATCTTCTCGCCGGTACAATACATCAGGAAATAAATGGGATTCAGCATGCCCAGCTTGAGAGGCAATTGCTCATGTTTCTTAATATTATTGTGAGCATAGGCTTCCGCGCCTTTACCAATCTGTTTGGCCGCCCAATAAGTCCCATTGGCCAAAACATCTCCTATCCCTTCCCGCCGAACAATTCGGTCAAGCAACCAGTAAAATCTCCCCTCGCTATCAGCCGGCATTCCCGGGAAATCATGGTCGGTCAATATGCCGTTTTCGTAAAGCTCCAGGGCGAAGGCCATAACCTGGGGGGCCGAGAATCCGTCCACGCCATACTCCGTGGCGCTTTGAGCGATACCCAAACCAAATTCCAGGTCTGAAAAGGCCGCCATGGTATAAGTGAGCTTCGAGAAGCATTTCATCATGTAGGTTGGAAGTCCAGGAGGGGAAATTGTCGCCCCGCAGGTCATCGGACAGTTATAGCAACTGATCAGCCGCGTCCGCATGGTTTCCATGGTCTCCATCCAATCTTTGGCGATTTCCTCGTTCCAAAAATCTTTTTTACGGATGCGGGAGTTTCCCCACATGAAATTCTCGGTGTGCCACTTCTCATCATGCACTTTCATTTCTTGGGGTGACCCAAGTCCGGCTAAAATGGGCATGACCCCCTGAATCGGATTTTCATTTCGGAATTTTATGTATTTCAGCACGTCGTTGCAGAGATCTATAAATTCAGCCGGTCGGGCGACATTGATGTCCTTTGTTCCCCGAACCGCTATCGCCTTTACCCCTTTGTCGCCCATAACGGCGCCGATCCCGCCGCGGCTGGCACTGGACCTGCCCTGCTCGATGGAAGCGAAATAGACCCTGTTTTCACCGGCCAGACCGATGGCCGCCACCTGGACCTTGGGCTCCTTCAACTCCCGTCGAATAAGCTCCGCCGTTTCAATAGCGCCCTTGCCTCGCAAATGAGAGGCATCACGTATTTCCACTTGGTCATTGTTTATCCATAAATAAACCAGATTGGGAGACTTACCGCGAAGGATCACTTTGTCATATCCGGCATATTTCAATTCCGGAGCCCAAAACCCCCCCATCATGGAAAAGGCCATTAACCTGGTTTGAGGAGAAAAAGTGGAAACAATGGTCCGATTGCATCCGGTAGCGGGTGTGCCGCATAAAAGTCCAGCGGCAAATATCAGCAGGTTGTCGGGAGAAAAGGGGTCAACTTCCGGAGGAACCCTGTCCCACAATATCTTGGCGCTCGTCCCGAGCCCCCCCAGGTAAAGCTCGGTGTCTCTTGGGTCGGTTTCCACCCTCTCAATATTTTCTCGGGATAGATCTATTTCTAAATTGAAGCCTGTCTCCGCGTATCTCATTTTCTCACCCCGAACACTGAACCGGCGATATGGCCGTTCTGGCTGCCTTCAAGGACGGATATCCTTCCTCCGGCATTTCGCCCGACACCAAGGCCACCACTAATTTACAAGAATAAACAGCCATTTGCGGTTTCTAACCCTAATTACTGGTTACATTGTAGCCATAATATAACTATTTGTCAAGACACTCTAGCTCGAAATCGGAATATAGTCGAACAAAGTGTAATCTCCAGGGGGTCTCGACCCTCGGAGCAAACCGCGAAAACAAATCGAAAAACCTTCCTTGACCAGAGTATACAGGCTTGGCTAAAATCAGGTCAGTATATATGACCTCACACTTGGGCGATATCGCGGCCTTCCTCAAGCAGGGCTTGTGGCGCCTTCGCGTCCGCGATCTGTCGCGGGCTCAGGCCTTCGGGGTCCTGGTCTTGAGAATGATCGTTCTGACCATCCGGGGGCTGGCCAGCGGCCGATGGCAGCTCAAGGCCTCGGCCCTGACCTTCTATTCCCTCCTGTCCATAGTGCCGGCTCTGGCCATGATCTTCGGCGTAGCCAAGGGCTTCGGCGTGGACGAGGCCTTGCAGAAAGTCTTGCGGGAAAGGTTCACCGGCCAGGAACAGGTCCTGACCCTGGTCACTCGCTTTGCGCAGACCCTGCTGGAAAACGTCAAAGGCGGCCTGATGGCCGGGGTGAGTTTAACCATCCTTTTCTGGACGGTCTTCAGTCTTCTGTCCCACATCGAACAGGCCTTCAACGACATCTGGGGAGTAAAAACCCCCAGGTCCCTGGGACGCAAGATCACCGACTACCTGACCATAATGATTATCTGTCCTTTCTTTCTGATCGTCTCCAGCGCGGCCACGGTCTTCATCACCGGCGAGATTCACGGATTAATCAAGCAACTGACTTTTCTGCAACTGGCCAGCCCGGCCATCTTCTTTTTACTGAAATTCCTGCCTTACCTGGCCATCTGGATTTTATTCACGCTGCTCTACCTAATCCTGCCTCACACCAGGGTAAACTTCGAATCCGGGGCCGTGGCCGGAATAATTGCCGGCACGATCTTTCAAGTCTTTCAAAGCCTGTACATCGAGTTCCAGGTCGCACTTTCAACTTATAACACCGTCTACGGCAGTTTCGCCGCCCTGCCTTTGTTCTTCATCTGGCTGCAGCTAAGCTGGCTGATCGTTCTTTTCGGGGCCGAAGTAGCCTGCGCCCATCAGACCGTGGACACTTTTGAAATAGACCCGAGCCGCCTGCAAATAAGTCCGTTCCTGAGAAGGCTCCTGGCTTTGAAGATCACTCACGTCCTGGTAAAGGCCTTTGCCATCGGCCGGCCGATGACGGCCGCGGACCTGGCCCTGGACCTGGACTTGCCCCTGCCACTGATCGGTTGGATTCTGGCCGACCTGATCCGGGCCGGCCTGGTGTCGGAAACCAACGCCTCGGCCGGTAAAAGCGTTTTTTTCCAGCCGGCCCTGGACCCCGATCGTCTGACCATCAAATACGTGCTGGACGCCCTGGATCGTCGAGGCGCCGACGATCCGACCCTGACCGACACCACGAACTTGGCCGGTTTCATTGACGCGCTGAGGGAAATGAACGACGCGGCCGAAGCCTCGCCGGCCAACAAACGCCTGAAAGACCTCTAAAGGCCTGGAGCAACCTTTGTCTTCCGAATTCCGTCCTGAAGAAATGCTGGTTTGGGCCCGCGGTCTGTATGAATTCGGTTTCCGAAGACCGGGGACGCCGGCCGGGATCAAAGCGGAAGACTATCTATTCGGCCTGCTGCAAGATTTCGGTCTCCCGAAGGTGGCGGCGGAAGCCGTGCCTTTCGTCGGCTGGTTTCCAGAACGGGCCTATCTCGTTGTCAGCGGCCCGGGTGGATCGTCGAGTTTTTCGGCCGAACCTGTTGTCTATACCTCATTCACTCCCGCCGCCGGTCTGACCGCGCCCCTGATCCATATCGGCCGAGGACGCCCGGAAGACCTGGCCGGGCTGGACCTGGCCGGCAAGATCGCCCTGGTTTTCTATGATTATGGCTGGTTGGACTACCATGATCTGGCTCCCTGGGCCTTGCATCTGCACGATCCCGAGGGCAACCTTAACGGCCGGGGCCAGGCCATGACCTGGATCACCGAAGAGGAACAGCGGATTTACGACCTGGCGTTTCAGGCCGGCGCGGCGGGTCTGGTGGGCGTGTTCCCCCTGGACCTGACGCCTTATCTTTGCTACGAAGGCGGCAATGCCTTTATCGGCCGGACCGGCTCCATTCCGGCCCTGGGCCTCAAGAAGTCCCAGGGATTGGCTCTGAAAGAACTCCTGCTCCAAGGCCGACTCGAGGCCACCCTGATCCAGACCGGAGAAACCCGGCCGGCGATTACCCGCAACCTGGTCGGTCTGATCCCCGGACGAAGCGGACGGGTCATCCAGGTCACTTCCCACCACGATTCCATGTGGCTGGGAGCCACCGAGGACGCTGCCGGCGCGGCCGTGGTCCTGGCCCTGGCCAGGCATTGGGCGGGCCGCCGGCCTGAACACACCCTGGCCTTTGTCCTGGAAGCCGCGGAATGCCTTTACGTTCTGGGATCGCGGGCCTATATCGGCCTCCATAAAGACGATTCGATCCACGACTTGATCGCCGACCTCCACGTCGAGCACCTGGCCCGGGAGTTCGTGGCCGGTCCAGGCGGCGCCTTGGTTCCCACGGGACAAATCCAGCCCCGGGCCATGTTCGTCAGCCGGGCCGGACCCCTGGTTGACCTGGTCAAGGAAGCGGTCATCAAACATGACCTCCAACGCACGGTTATCCTGCCGGCCGACACACCCCTGGGCTGCCCCACCGACGCCACCTGCTATCATCGCTCCGGTCTGCCCGTGGCCAGTTTTATTTCGCCGCCCCTGTATTGGAACACCCTGGAAGACACTTGGGACAAGATTGCCGTCGAGACCCTGACGCCGACCGCCGCGGCCTTCAATCATATGATCGAAGCCTTGATGGAAACCGACCCGAACCTGATAAGGCCACCTGGACCTCCCGGAGACGGCTATCTGCGGTACCGGGAATAAAGACCGGGCGGGGCTGGCCATGAGTTCCTTCCTGTTTACCAACGGCGCGGTTCTGACCATGAAATCCCCCGGGGACATTCATTCGGCCTGCGCGGTGACCGGCGACAGGATTCTGGCCGTCGGCCGTTACGAGGAAATAAAAGACCGGCTGGGGCCGGAGGCGCTCGAAATTGACTTGGGCGGCGGCGCCTTGCTGCCGGGCTTCCAGGACTGCCACCTGCACTTTATCCTCTCGGCCTATTTCAAGTTCAATCTGGACCTGGCCGGGATCGGCGCGCTGGACCACCTGCTTTCGGTCATCAAGGAGCGGGCGATGTCTTCCCCGCCCGGTCGATGGATACTGGGCTTGAGATTCCGGGAGGATGATTATCCGGAAAAAAGGATGCCCTTCCTGGACGAACTGGACCAGGCCGCGCCCGACCATCCGGTTCTGTTGGTTCGTTATGACGGCCATTCCATCCTGGCCAACTCCAGGGCCCTTTCCGCCGCCGGACTCAACTCGGAGGCCGCTGATCCGGCGGGCGGCAGTATAGGCCGGTCGGGTGGGAAGCTGACCGGGTTGTTCAAGGAAAAGGCCATGGACCTGATCCTGTCGGCCATGCCTTATCCTGAACTGGACGAGTTCCGCCGGGGACATCAAGCCTTCACCCGCACCCTGCTTTCTTACGGCGTGACCGGCGTGCATAACGTGCTCATGACCAGCGATAAAGGCCCCTCCGGGGCTCTGGGACCGTTCGAAATCCCGGTTTTCAAGCTCCTCGAGCCGGAATTTCCTTTTCGCCACTATCCCCTGGTGGCCGCGGCGACGACCAAGGAATGCATCCGGGTTCTCGAGGAAAGCTTTGGCGCGAGAAAAGAAGACGGCCGCTGGCTGGGCGGGGCCATGAAACTGTTCGCCGACGGCACCTTCGGCTCGCGCACGGCCTTTTTTTATGACGATTATCATGACGCCCCGGGACAGCGTGGTTACCTGATCAACCCCCTCGAGTGGCTGAAGGAGACGATCTTCGAAGCCCAGGCCGAGGGTCTCCAGACCTGTACCCACGCCATCGGAGATCGGGCCGTGGGTGAACTGGCCGAAATCTTCGAACAAGCACGGGCCCGATACGGCCGTCGGGACCTCAGACACCGCCTGGAACACGCCGGCCTGATCCGGCCGGAAGACCTGCGGAGGCTAAAGGCGGCCGGAGTGATCTGCTCCCTGCAACCTACCTTCATCCTTTCCGAAGGTCCGTGGATGACCGATCGAGTGGGGACACGGCTGAGCCGGGTTTATCCCTTGAGGTCGCTCCTTGACGGCGGAGTGCCGGTCTGCGGCGGCAGCGATTCGCCCATCGAGGAGCCCAGCGTCACGGCCGGCCTCTGGGCCGCGGTTGCCCGGCCTGGCTTTACCCCCGATCAAGCCATTTCCCCCTGGGAAGCCATTTCCCTTTACACCTCCCGCGCGGCTTACGCTTCCTTCGAAGAAGGCCGGCTGGGGGTTGTCGCTCCCGGACGACTGGCCGACTTGACCGTGTTGGACCGGAATCCCCTGGCCATCCAGGTTCAGGAGTTGCGCGAGATCAAAGTCAAGCTGACCATGATCGCCGGTCGGATCGTTTATCAAGCTTGAGGGGGCCGACCATGACGCTCAAAGAAAAGGACCTGACTTTTATGGAAGCGGCCGCCATCGTGGCCGGATACGGCGTAGGCAGCGGGATCATGGCCGTGCCTTACCTGGCTTCCCTGGCCGGACCGGGCGCTTTGCTCGGCGCGACGGTCTTGGGTTATGGGCTCAGTCTGTTGCTCCACCTTATGATCGCCGAGATGATGTTTCGGGACGAAGGGTGCGCGCAATTGGTGGAGATACTGGGTAAGTATCTCTTCCGGGGACGCTGGGGACCCTTCTTCACCTGGACTTTTTTCGGTCTGATCCTCCTGGCCTTTTTCGGCACCCTGACCGGATACCTGGCGGGCGGCGGGGAAATCCTGGTCGAACTGACCGGGTTGCCGATGAAGCTCGGAGATACGATTTTTTATCTCCTGGCCTCGATCCTGGTTCTCTATGGTTTGAAGGCGGTCGGGATCAGCGAAAAATATGCCGTCCTGGTCATGGCCGCGGTGGTTCTTATCCTGGTGGCGGCCAGCCTGGGCCGTCCCTGGCGGCTCGAGCTGAGCGCTTATGGCGGTGCGAAAAAGTCCCTGGCTCTTTTCGGCATGATCATGTTCTGCTTTTACTCGCTGTTTTCCATTCCCCAGGCGGTGCGAGGTCTGGCCTGGAACCAGCGGCTGGTGCCTTGGGCCGTGGCGGTGGGCCTGGGATTCAACCTGGTCTTCACTCTGGTCATTGCCCTGGCGGCCATGTCGGTTTCGACTGAAGTGACCCGTATCGCCATGCTGGGTTGGGGCGACGCCCTGGGCGCCTGGGCCAAGATACCGGGGGCGGTTTTCGTGCTGCTGGCCCTGCTGACCAGCTTCTGGTCCATCTCCCTGGCCCTGTCGGTTATCCTTCAGGAAAGACTGAAATGGAACAACAAATTGGCCTGGCTGGCGGCGACCCTGCCTTCGTTCTTGATGGCCTTGACCGGCTATACCGATTTTCTGGGGTATCTACGGCTAACGGGCGGGCTGGTGGCCGTTCTGGTGGCCCTGACCCTGGTACCGGCCTACTCCATTATCCGCGGGCGGGGCGTGAAAAAAAATCCGGCCTGGAGCCTGGGTTCCCTAGGGAGCTGGCCCGTTTTGGGCTTGGTGCTTTTAGGCTATCTGCTGAGCGTGGTGGGTTCGGCCCTGCCGATTGACCAGCCCTAAAGCGCGGCCGTCCGGTTGCGGCCGGCCTTCTTGGCCTGATATAAGGCCTGGTCCGCCCGGCTGATCAGTTGGTCAAGACGCCGGTCCGACTCCCGCACCGTGGTCAAACCCGCGGAAATAGTCACCGGTATCTTCTGTCCCCTGACGGTGAAATCGGTCAACTCGACGGCCTTCCTTAACTTCTCGGCCACCTCCGCTCCCTGATCGAGGCCGGCCTCGGGCAGGAACACCAGGAATTCGTCGCCGCCGTACCGGACGATCATATCGTTTTGACGCAGAATGGCCCTGATTCTCTTGACCGCTTCCTGGAGGCACTTGTCGCCGATGTTATGGCCGTGCGCGTCGTTGATGTTCTTGAAGTGATCAATATCAAAGATCATCAGGGCGAAGGGCCGCCGATAACGCTGAAACCGGTTTATTTCGTTGGTTATGAACTCCTCGCCCACCATGCGGCTGTTGGCGCCGGTTAAATGATCGTATTGCAGTTTCTGCATCAGGTTCTTGTTCTCATCCTCGACCCGATTCAACTCCTCCTGAAGATTGGCGAATTTCTGTTTGAATCCGCCCAGTTCCCGGTCGGCTTCCTTGGTCCGCGACTGGTCGCCGCCCTGCTTGGTCTTGAGGGCTTCGCTCATGTCCTTCAATTTGGATAAAACCAGCTTCTTCAGGTTCTCCAACTGCTGAATATCCTTAATAGAGGTCACGGTCTGGGCAATTTCCGTCTGCAACCTGGAATTAAACTCGGTATTCGCGTGATAAACCTTCTGGAAGTGCTTGAGGGAGGAGAGTAGATACTGCTCCATTTCGGACAGCATCCGTCCCACGTCGGCAATGAAGGCCGCGGCCTTTTTACGTTCCTCAAAAACCTGCTGGGCGTAAAGGTGGATGACGTCCTCGATGGCCGGCCGAGCCGCCAATAAGGTCTGGAAGTCCTGGGCTTGGGCCACTTGGTTGAGAAGTGCGCCCAATTTCTTCAGGTAAACACCGTCCAGGCTGGCTTGGAGAGTGGTCAAAAATTCCTGATAAAACGCCTTAACGGTCGCCAGGGTGTCTGGAGTTGGGGTAGAGACAGCGGCTTCAGGCTTTACCAGGACTTCGGGCTTGGCTCCCTCGGAGCCGAAGTCTGATCTCAATATCTCCGTCTTGAGCCTCTGCAGGGCCGCTTCAAATTTCTCCGCCAGGATTTCGCCCGAGACCGCGCCCTGGAGTTCGTCCAAAGCGTTGTTCAAGCCGGCCTGTTTCGGGTCCCTGGCCAGGCGAACCAGGGTCAGAATACCCCTGGCCAGAATGTCCGTCAGGTTTTTGGTTTTTAGCGATTCTTCCGTCGACATTTCGATCTCCCCGGTTATAAATTCCCTTTGCCCCGCGGTTCATTTGTTTTTTAAGGAGGAAGTCTTGGTGACCTGCCGGATCAAGATGGTTGAATCACGGCGAAGCGTTAGGATTCGACCCTTGCTCCAAGAGTCTCGCGCGGTCGCTTCAAATATGTCCGAGTCAATATCACATTTGTTTTGCCGGCAAGTCAATAGTCCTGGATTCACCGCCTTCGAGGAAACAGGCGTATGACGCCTGGCGGTAACGCCCTTCCCACGATTTTGGCTCCTCGACCTAAGGTGAATGCAGCCGCGGGTCAATTCTCCAAGGGAGGTCAAGAAACCGTTCCAACTCCGCCTTTCGTTGAGGGCTTGTCCACCTAAGGCGGATTTCCGCGACCGGTTCGTGTTTACCTGGTGGATCAGGGTGGTCCGCCCGGGTCTTGGGATCGAGGCAGGAGGACGGAGAACCAGACATATTGATTTACTTTTGTACCTTAATAATGATATTTAAGGAAAGTAAACCAAGCGAGGTTGAAGCAGGACCATATGAAAGAGTACTTTACCACCCACGACATCGCCCAGATGCTTAATGTAACCCGGGTCACGGTCCGTAACTGGATCATCAAGGGGCGCATGGAAGCCACCACCACGCCCGGCGGACATCGGCGCATCAGCCGTAAAGAGCTGATCCGGTTCATGGAGGCCAACTCTTACAAGCCTGAGATCATCCGGGAATACGAGTTGACCAGGCAGAAAAGGTTCGTCTATTGCTGGGAGTATCATCATAAGGGTTTCGTCAACCTGGCCCACCGGCACAAATGCGAAGACTGCCTGGTCTTCGAGTGCCGGGCCCAGAGGTGCTACACCCTGCAAAAGGTGGTCGGCCATAAAAAGGTCTTCTGCCAGGACAACTGTAACCAGTGCGGTTATTTCCGCAAGTACTTTGAAACCAGATAAGGTTCTTTTGCGGCCGGATCAGCCGGGTATGACCGGTTGGAGTCTTCGTCAGGTTTAAACGGAATGAAAAGACCGGCTAGGAAGTTCCAGGCAGGTCAGCAAACCGCCATAGACCGCGCCCGTGTCGATCCCGATCTTGTTAGGTTGGACCACCGGACGGCGGGTGGGTGTATGCCCGAAAACCACCAGCTTGCCGTGGTCGTAATTTGAATAGATGAATTCCTCCCTGATCCAGAGAAGGTCGTCCGGGTCCTGGGCGGCCAGCGGCAGTCCGTCTCTCAGTCCGGCGTGAACAAAGATATAATCATCGGTTTCGTGGTAAAGGGGCAGGGAATCGAAAAAATCATAGTGCTCCCGAGGAACGCCGCTTTCCGGCCCGCCATAGCTTTCGATCGTGGCCAGGCCGCCGTTGTGGTAAAAGGCCTGGACGTTGCGCCCCTCCAGAAAATCCAGGAAGAGTTGCTCGTGGTTGCCTCGCAGGCAGACCACCTTGTCCGACCACTGCCGCAGACCCAGGATGTGGTCGATTACGCCGGCGCTGTCCGGACCCCGATCCACGTAGTCTCCGATAAAGACCAAAAGGTCACGCTCGGGGTCCCAGTTGAGGCCGGCCATGAGCATCTGGAGTTTGTCCAGGGTGCCATGTATGTCTCCGATGGCTAGAATGCGGTTCAAGACTGGGTCCTGGTCAGAACTTGAACAGCTTGGGCCGGCGCTCGTCCAGCCGCGTCAGTCCGATCCGGCGGGCGGCCTTCTTGGCCTGGGCCAGTTCAGAAGAAGTCAACGCCCGGGACAGTTCGGGGAACTCCGAAGCCCGGCCGCAGGGACGATATTGACCCATCACGTTTAAATAGGTGGCCGGTGAAACCTTTTCCGCCAGGAATCGGCAGATTTCTTCGGTCCCGGCCATTCGGTCCGGCATGACCAGGTGGCGGACCAGAAGTCCGCGCCTGGCCACGCCGCCTTCGTCCACATCCAGATCGCCAACCTGGCGATGCATCTCCAGAATGGCCGCCCTGGCCCGGTCAGGGTAGTCGGGCACCCCGCAGTACCTCAGGCCCGGGGCTGGGTCCCAGAATTTAAAATCAGGCATATATATGTCAAAAACGCCTTCCAGCAGCTTCAAAGTCTCGACTGAATCGTAGCCGCCGGAATTGTAAACCAGCGGCGCCTTCAAGCCGGCTTCGATGGCCAGGGGCAAGGCTTCCAGTATCTGCGGCACCACGTGGCTGGGCGTGACGAAGTTGACGTTGTGGCAGCCTCGAGCCGCCAAATCCACCATCAGACTGGCCAGGACTTCAGGCCCAACCGCCTGTCCTTCTCCCAGATGACTGATATCGTAATTCTGACAGAACAGACAGAGCAGATTGCAGTGGGTGAAGAAAATGGTGCCCGAGCCGGAGCGGCCGACCAGGGGGTCTTCTTCGCCGAAATGAGGTCCATAACTGGAAACCGAGGCCAACCGCCCGGTCCGACAAACTCCGGTCCGGCCCTGATTCCGGTTCACTCCGCACTGACGCGGGCAGAGCCGGCATTCATCCAGGATGGCCCCGGCCGATCGAATTCGTTCAACCAGTAGTCCCTGTTCGTGGAGTCGGATATAAGCAGGCGGCAAGCCTCAACACCCCGGATAGAAATTGAATCCAGTATAGGCCAGGCGACCTCGCAAGGCAAGGACGGCCGGCGCCCTTTGTCCCCCGAATTGACCCTGGGAACGAGGGGTGATAATATTTTTCGAAGTCCGGCCTCCTCCCGGCGAATACAATCTGAAGCCCTCGGGCCAAGTGGTGCTCAACAGTTGAATGATATGCCGATGAAGGTTCTGCTCCTAAATCCACCCGGCCGGCGTCGTTACGTCCGCGACTACTATTGCTCCAAGGTGGCCAAGGCCAATTACAGTTACTCGCCGGTTGACCTGCTCCTGTTGAGCGGCCGATTTGAGAACGTTGCTTTACTGGACTCCATTCAGAAACGGCTGCCGCCCCAAACCTGCCTGGACCGCATCCTGACCGAAAGGCCCGCCGCCATCATCAGCCTGGTCGGCGCCGTTTCCTGGACGGAAGACAGGGCCTTTCTATCTTCGGTGAAAAACGCCTTGCCCCGGACCAAGATACTGATATCCGGTGATGCGGCCCTCGAGATCAACGCCGAGGCGATGGCCCGGGAAACGTGGCTGGACGGGGTGATCGGAGACTTCACCAACGCCGACGTCCAACGTTTCCTGGCCGGCCGGACCGAAGCCGTGGAGAGGATGATCTTCCGTGACGAGTCCGGACGGATAATCGAGTCTTTTAAGCCTCGCCCGGTCGGGATCATCGAAGACCTGCCCCTGCCCCGCCACGATCTTTTCCTGGGGCAGGGTTACGCCTATCCTTTCGTGCGGGGGGCGGCTTTCGCCACGGTGCAGACCGACTACGGCTGTCCCTTTCCCTGCCGTTTCTGCATCATGTCGCAACTGGGTTACAAGGTCCGGCCGGTCAGGGACGTTTTGACCGAGTTGACCCAGCTCAAGAGCAGCGGCATCAACGAGATTTACTTCAACGATCAAACTTTCGGCTGCGTCCCGGCCCGTCTCGAGGAACTCTGCCAGGGGCTGATCGAGCAGGATTACCGGCTCAGTTGGTGCTGCTGGAGCAGGGTGGACACGGCCTACCGGCATCTCGAACTGCTGAAGAGGGCCGGCTGCCACACTATCATGTTCGGTGTCGAATCGGCCGCGGATGAAACCTTGGACGTATTCCGCAAGGGCTTCACCCTGGACCAGGTTAAGCGCACCTTCGGCCGGTGCCGGGAGTTGGGCCTCAGAACCGTGGCCACATATATAATCGGTCTGCCCGATGAGGACAGACTTCAAATTGAAAGAACCATCAACCTGGCCCTGGAACTGGACAGCGATTTTGCCTCTTTTAACGTCTACGTCCCGCGGCCGGGGACGGAGACCAGAAGGCATCTGATGGAACAAGGCGTGATTTCCGACGACGAAACCCCCCTGGACCAGACCGGACATTTTGTCTCCGTCACCGCCGGCCTTCTTTCGCCCAAAGAAATAAAAGCCATGCGCGACGCGGCCTTGCGCCGCTACTATCTACGGCCAGCCTATCTTTTCCACCGCCTGCGCGGCGTCAAGAGCACTTACGACCTTCAGGTCCTCATCCGGACAGCCCTGACCATGGTCTGGTCTTGAGGGCCGGACGCCGGGCCGTGTCCGGAAAACATATAAGACTTCTTGGACCGGTTCTGCCGCTGGTCTGCCTTTGGGCCTTGACCGCCTGGTTGGTTGAGCCCTGGGGCGAGTTCACCATCAACGACGACTGGAGCTTTGTTCATAGCCTGAAGGCCTTGACCGCCGAAGGTCGGATGATTCCCACCGGCTGGGGCAAAGGGGGGCCGGCTTTAATCGTGCACCTCCTGTGGGGGGCCCTGTTCACTTACCTGTTCGGCTTCTCGCTGACCGTACTCAGGATATCGGTCATGGTCCTGGGCCTGTCCGGATCGGTGGCCCTTCTCTTTCTGCTCAGGTCCCTGGGCGTCACCGCCCGCCTCAGTCTCTTCGGCGCCCTGGTCCTGACCTGCAATCCCCTCTTTTTATCCCAGAGCTTCACCTTCATGACCGACGTCACCTTCGCCGCTCTGACCATATTCGCCCTTTTCTGGCTTCACCGGGGCGTCGAAAGCAAATCAACCGGCCTTATCGCGGTCGGTCTTATTTTTTGCCTGGCCGCCATCCTGACCCGTCAGATCGGCCTGGTCACTCCATTAGGCTTCATCTGCGTCGGCCTGCTTCATCCCGTCGGCCGTGATTTGGGCCGGCGGCGCCTGATAATTCTGACTCTGGTTCTGGTGTTCCTGCCCTGGCTGGGCTGGGAGTGGTTCCTGGCCGCGGCCGGCAGCACGCCGGTGACCAGGCACGAGGTTTTCAACAACATCTACGGCTATTTCGTCCGGAAAGGTCCGGTCGAATACATAATCTTTTTATTGTCCCGATTTCTGTTGGTCAGTCCGGGTTACCTGGCCTTTTCCCTCGCTCCTCTGCTTCTTCTCCAGACCGGCAGTCGATGGTCCCACAGTCGGTTCCGGGTCATCCTGGCCGCATACGCCACGGTCTTTTTCATTTTTGAAGCTTTGATCCTGGCCGGAGCCATATCGCCGCCCGTGAGGCTGCACTACAACGTGCTCACCCCGCAGGGCCTCGGCCCTCTTCTTTTCAAGGACACTTACCTCCTGGGCTACGAAAGATTCCCCTTGCTGACCGCGCCGCTCTTTTATCTCCTGGTCTTTTTTACCGCGCCTCTGGCCGTCTTTCTTCTGGCCCGGATCGTCTCGAGTCTCAAGAAGCTGCTTACCGGCGACCCGCCGCCCTTCACGTCCGCCCTGGCCCTCGTCTCCGGGCTGGCCTACCTGGGCATAATCACCTTCACCGGTTTTCATGATCGCTATCTTATCCCGGTCATCGCCCTGTTCATCATCTGGTTATTGTCGGACGCGGCTGAAGATTCCGCCGCGCCCGGTCTGGACAGGCAGGGGGCCGCGGCCGGCGCGGTTTTGTTATTACTGGCCGTCTTATCCGTGGCCGGCCTGCACGACTTCATGGCGGTGAAAAGAGCGGCCCTGAAGGCCCATGAATATCTGACCACTGAACTCAAGGCCGATCCCTGCCGCGTGGACGGAGGCTTCGAGTTCAACGGCTTCCACTGCAACCGGCCGGACTTCAAACCCCGTCCGGGTTTAAGCTGGTGGTGGGTGGATCGAGAGGACTATTTGGTGACCTTGGGTCCCCTGCCCGATTACCAGATCGTGAAATTATTTCCGGTCCGCCGCTGGCTGGGCCGCGACGGCGCGGTTTACGTGCTCAAGCCTTCCCTGCCCTTAGGCGCCCCTGAGCCATCTTGACCGGCGGTGACTGACTTCGCGCCCGAGGCGGCTCCAGCCTGGCCGGCCGGTTTCCTCGATCATGGCCGGCGGGCCAGGCGGAACCCGACCCGGGACTCGGAGACGTCCGGCCGCTCGCCCACCCGGATGCCGCAGCGGATTTGAACATCCAGGCAGCCCCATGAACCGCCCCGCAACACCTTGAATTCCCCGTTCTCCGGGCCGGTCGGATTGGCCTGGGGTGAGCGCTGATAGTAATTCCGGTCATACCAATCCTGACACCATTCCCACACGTTGCCGACCAGGTCGTGGAGGCCGTAGGGATTGGGAGGATAGGCCCCCACCGGGCTCAAGGTGTGCTTGGGGTCCACCCAGGTCTGCTCATATTGGGCCATGCCCGTGGCCGGTTCGTTGCCCCACGGGTAGCGCCGGCCCTCCAGCCCGCCCCGGCAGGCCTTTTCCCATTCGGCCTCGGTGGGCAGTCGATATTCCCGTTCGGTCTGGTCTGAAAGCCATCGGCAATAAGCCTCGGCGCCAAACCAGGTGACGCCGTTGGCCGGATGCCGGGCGCAGCCTTTTCGAGGCAGAAACCGTCCGTCCATCCAGAACACGGTCGTCTCCCGGGAGGGCTCGAAATAACGAGGATCATATTCGGGGAGGGCGTTCAGAAACCGGACCCATTCGGCCGCGGTGACCGGATGCCGGCCGATCAGGTACTCATCGAGAAAGACCTGACGGGGCGGAAACTCATCCACATCTCCGTGGCCCACGGCACTGCCCATGGTGAATTCACCGGCCGGGATACGGACCATGACGAAAGTGCGCCTCGGTCTGGAATAAACGACCATCGGAGTTACGATATCCTCAACTTCCGCCATGACATTTTCGCGCAGTTCGGCGAGTGGCGCAACGGTTTTCGGCAAGTCTCTGGCTTTTCCACCCCGACTTGGTTTAAGCTCGAACCGTCGCTTGATTAAGGCCAAAGAGGCCTTGGTGGCCGCGGGAGGCAAACCACTCGATGCCTGATCCGAGAGAACAAAAAAAAGGACTTCTTTACGGCCTGGCCGCCTTCTGCATCTGGGGCTTGAATCCATTGTACTTCAAGGCCGTGGCCCACGTGACCCCCTTGGAAGTCCTCTGCCACCGGGTGATCTGGTCCGTGCCCCTGACCGCTTTGTGGATCACTCTCATCGGCGGCTGGCCGGCGGTAAAAAACGCGTTAGGCCAAAGACTGGTCCTCCTCACCCTGCTTCTGAGTTCGCTCATCGTGGCCGCCAACTGGCTGATGTTCATCTACGCCATCGGCGCGGGCCGGGTGTTGGAATGCAGCCTGGGGTACTTCATCAATCCTTTGGTGAATGTTCTGCTGGGCCTGATCTTTCTGCGGGAACGCCTTCGCCGCGCCCAAACCGCGGCCGTGCTATCGGCCGCCGCCGGGACGGCTCTCCTGACCGTCAATTACGGTTCGCCGCCCTGGATATCGTTGTTTCTGGCTTTCTCTTTCGGTTTTTACGGGCTGCTCCGGAAGACCGTCCGTATTGACTCGGTGGGCGGTCTGTTCGTGGAAACGACCTTGCTTTTCGTTCCGGCCCTGGCTTACCTGGGTTACCTGACGTACAATCAAGGCCTGGCCTTCGGCTCCCAGGGCTGGCCCACGGCGATTCTTCTGTTTTCCGCCGGCGCCGTCACTTCCATACCCCTGGTAGCCTTTACCAGCGCGGCCCGGCGCCTCCAATACTCCACCATCGGCCTGCTGCAGTACTTGGCCCCCACGCTTCAGTTTCTACTGGCGGTCTTCCGGTATCACGAGCCGTTCACCCGGGTGCATCTGATCAGTTTCAGCTTCATCTGGCTCGGCCTGCTCGTTTTCATGGCCGACTCCCTGGCCTTTCAGCGCAAGGCCCCGCGATAATGGGACCTCGAGCCCTGCCCGGAGTTTCAAGTGGGCCGATGTCAATGCTGTAACCAGACCGCCGTGACCATATCGAACGCCATCGGCTTCTGCGCGGACTGTCTGCGGGATCGTTTCGACCAAGTCTGGCCGGAAGTGAAAAAGGTCCATGATCGCACCCGCCGGGTTAATAACCTGCCTCTGGACCCGCCTCGAAGCGAACCAGGCCGCCTTTGCCCTCTCTGTAGCCGGGAATGCCGCTTGGCCGAGGGTGAAACTGGGTATTGCGGCCTGCGCCGGATCGAGGCCGGAACCATCAAGGGCGGCCGGCCCCACGAGGGCAACCTGTCCTGTTACTTTGACCCCCTGCCGACCAACTGCGTGGCCGATTTCGTCTGCCCGGCCGGCGCCAACGGCGGGTATCCGGCCTATTCATACTCGCCCGGACCCGAATACGGTTACAAGAACCTGGCCGTCTTCTACCAGGCCTGTTCCTTCAACTGCCTGTTCTGCCAGAATCATCATTACCGGGACTTGACCCGTTCGAAACGCCGACTTCCCGCCCGGGACCTGGCCCGGATCGTGGACGACCGCACGGCCTGCATCTGTTATTTCGGTGGAGACCCCACTCCCCAGGTGCTTCACGCCCTCAAGGCGGCCGCTTTGGCCCGCCGGCGGTTTCCAGGCCGGGTGCTGCGCATCTGCTGGGAGACCAACGGTTCGGCCCAGGAACCGTGGCTGGGTTTGATGGGTCGTATTTCCCTGGACTCGGGCGGCTGCGTCAAGTTCGATCTCAAGGCCTGGGACGACCGCATTCACCAGGCTCTCTGCGGCGTCAGCAACCGTCAGACCCTGGCCAATTTCAGAAAGATGGCCGCTCATATTCCCTTGCGGCCGGACCCGCCCTTTCTGATCGCCAGTACCCTGATGGTGCCCGGCTACGTGGACGAAGAAGAAGTGGCGGCCATCGCTTCCTTTCTGGCCGAACTCAACCCGTCCATTCCTTACAGCCTCCTGGCCTTTCATCCGACTTTTTACCTAAAGGACCTTCCGCCCACTTCTTGGAAGCACGCCCGGCGCTGCCGGGAGGCAGCCCTTAAAGCCGGCCTGGATAGAATCCATCTGGGCAATCAGCACCTGCTGGACGATTATTACTGACTAGGGCCAACGCCTTGACAACGGGTCCGTTCGGATTATTATTCAGGAAAATCATGAGACAATAAGGACATAATCATGCCCATTTACGAGTTCTACTGTTCGGACTGCCATGTGATTTACAGCTTCCTCGCCCGGAAAACAAACACCAGGAAGCGCCCGGCCTGCCCTCGTTGCGGCCGGCCCAAGCTGGAGAGGTTCATGTCCGCTTTCAGCATATCCAAAGGCCGATCGGAAGCGGATGACCACCCCTTGCCGGACCTGGACGAGGCGCGTCTGGAGAAGGCCATGGGCATGCTGGCCCGGGAGGCGGAGGGGATCAACGAGGACGATCCGCGCCAGTCGGCCCGTCTGATGAAGAAGCTCTCCGAAGCGGCCGGTCTCGAAATGGGTCCAGGGATGGAAGAAGCCATGCGCCGCCTGGAAGCGGGCGAGTCTCCGGACGACATCGAGGCCGAGATGGGTGATGTATTCGATGCTGAGGAATCATTTATCCCGGTGAGTAAGAAAGGAGGCCGCCGCAAGACGGCCCCGCCGGCCAAGGACGAGGCGCTGTACGAACTTTAGGCCCCTAGCTTGGAAACGGGCCCGGGACTCCCGATAAAAGCCTGGGGAACTCGGGATTAGCCTGTTTGGACGCCTTCTCTATCGCTCCGGATCGAATGGACCGCCGGTCCGGGCCTTGGAAATGTTGACCCTGTTGCGTCCGTCTCTCTTCTTAATCCCTTTTCAAAAGGCCGCCCGCACGATTTCGGCCGTCCGTTCCGGATAGGTCATACAGATGGCTTCATTGTACAGGTTGCGCAACGCGCCCACGTCCGGCGTGCCCAAGGCCAGGTTGAAGTACGTCCGCGGTGAAAAGACCAGGTGAAAGCGGAAATGATCGTCCCCCCGGTCCCCGGTGAAGAAGTTGACGTTGAAACTGTTAAGACCCAGCGGTTCATAAGCCCTCATGGTCCTGGTCAACCCCAGGGCCAGGTCGCGGAGGTCCTGGTCGGTCAGGTCCAGGGTGCGCCGGACGCCCTCGACCACGACCAGCACGTCCCCGGCCACGCCCAGGGGGGCGAAACTACTCAGCCAGACCGTCCGGCCAATCCGGCCGATGAACCGGCGGCCGTCCTCTTGCTCGGCCTTCACCAGCTCGTCCCAGAAGACCACCCCGTGATCATCGCGGTACTTCCTGGACGCGGCCAGTTCCTCGCGCATCAGGTTGGGCGCGGTGGAGGTGGCGAATACTTGCAAATGGGGATGAATCAGGGAACTGCCGGAAGCGGGCATATAGTTCCAGTTGATAAGGTGGTAGACGGATTCAGGGTGGCCGGCCTGGTCGAGGCGTCGGAAAAAATTCAGGGCCAGCCCATAGGCCTGGGCGATCAGCTCGGGTTCGATCTCGCCGATAGGCAGGAAATGCCGGCCGCCTAAGGTGGCCACGGCGCTGATGGCGTCATACGGCGCCAGGTTGGGGAATAGGACCACATCGCCGGCGACCAGCCTCTTCTCCGGCACCAGTTCCTCCGGGAAGCAAGGCGTCACCAGCATGACCTTGTCCGGACAGAAAGGACACATGGCTTCGGTCCCGGCGGCCAATTTTGCCAGGTCGGGCCTGGGCCAGGTCATGGTCATGAAGTGGCAGACGCGCGAAGTCCGGCCCGTCAGCGGATTCACCCGAATTTCACAGGCCACGTTCTTCCGGGCCATGTTTTCCAGAGGGTTAAGCAGGATCGCTTCCTTTTTTATTATCCGGAAATCCATACCTCCTCCTTCAGTGGACAACCTTGAGGTCGAGGCTTTTCAGGTTCGATTTTACCGCGGCCGATCCGATTCCCCAAAAAGAAAAGGCGGGGCCGGCCCCGCCTTTTTCTCGACAACGAATCTAATTATCTCTTGCCCCAGACCAGGCTGGGCTCGCGCCAGTCGGTCACCGCCGGGAATTGCTTCTTGGCCGCGTCGCACTTGTGGACGCGGTAAACGTGGCTGCCTTTCCGCAGGTTCTTGCCGTACTGGATCTTGCCCAGGCCGCCGGTGTCGAAGTCCTTGATGTTTTCCAGCTTGTCCACCAATTTTTCCCGGGTCAGGTCCTTGCCGCAGTCCTGCAGGCCCTTGGTCAGCATGAGGAAGGTGTTCCACATCAGGGGCAGCAGCGGCCAGTCCAGGGCTTCGGCCGAGCCGGCCCGGGGGAAGAGTTCCTCCAGTTTCTTCCAGCCCGGCACGCCTTCCTCCCGCAGGCCCAGGTTGAAGAAATGGTAATGACCGTTGGCCAGTGGGCCGGCCATGAAGGTCTTGGGGTCCACCGTCACGTAGTCGCCGAAGAAGAGCGGCTTCCAGCCGATCTTGTCCGCTTCGGCCAACAGGGCCGCATAAACCGGCGCGTAGCCGGCGAAGAAGCAATGGGTCACCCCGGCGGCCTTCAGCTTCATGGCCATGGGATTCATGTTTTTCTCGCCCCGTTTGTACGGCGCCGCGTCGAATTTGAGATTATTTTTCTTGCAGGCCAGCTCAACGCCGGCCAGGGCGTCCTTGCCCCATTCGTCGTCCTGGTAGCAGATGCCTATTTTGGCGTCTTTGATCTTCAGGTCTTTGAGGATGTAGTCCACCATCATGATGGCGTTGTCCTGGTCGCTGCAAGCGTAATGGAACAGATAACGCCGGGGTGGATCGAACATGGTCTGGGTCGTGGCCGCGGTGGCGAAGACGGGAATTTTGGCTTTATCTATGTCTTCCAGAATGGCCTGACAGGGGGTCGAGCCATACACGCCGGTCAACATGAAGACCTTGTGCTGGTCCACCAGTTTGGTGAAAGCGGTCTTGGTCAGAACAGGATCGTATTTATTGTCCTCCACCACGAGCTCTACCTTGCGGCCGTGGATGCCGCCCAGGTCTTCGTTGATGTATTTCTTGTAAGCCTGGAAGCCGAGAGTGACCATCTTGCCCAGGTAGGCGCCGGGACCGGACATGTCCTGGAACGAGCCCAGCAGGATTTTATCGTCGGTCACCCCCACCTCGGCCCTGGCCGCCGAACCGGTCAAGCCCGCCGCGACCAGGCACAGAATCGCCGCCGCCAAACGCCAAGCCGTCTTCCTCATGCCGCTTCCTCCTCTTGATAAGTGTTTAACCTTCAGTTGCCCCGGCCTTCCGGATTTCCACCCGGAAGCCGGCCGTTTATCGCGCGAGGCTCCGCCCCGCCCTCCACTCGCTTAATAAGTGTACGGCCAGGTTTTCCAATACCTCTTCAGTCGAATCCAGATGCCGAACAGCCCGGCGGGCTCGAACAGAAGAAAAAGCACGATAATCAGGCCGTAAACCACCACGGAAATACCACCGATGCGGGAGGCCATGACCGGGTAGGCCGAAGCCAGGGGCCCGGACACGGCGTTGATTATCTCCGGCAGCAGCACCATGAACACCGCCCCCAGAATGGAGCCCAGGACCGTGCCCATGCCGCCGACGATGATCATGGCGATGTACAGGACCGACTGGTTGAAGGTGAAGTGGTCGGGACCGATCAGGCCGAGCAGATAAGCGTAAAGCGCGCCGGCCAGGCCGGCGATGAAGGAACTGACGACAAAGGCGATGATCTTGTACTTGGCCACGTGCACGCCGATGATCTCGGCGGCGATATCCCTGTCCCGCACGGCGATGAAGGCCCGGCCGGTGCGGCTCATGGCCAGGTTCTTGGCCAAGATGGCCGTGGCCACGGCGAAGAACAGGATGACGTAGTAAAAGGAATCGTAGGAACTGAATCTGAAGCCCAAAAGGGCCGGTTCGGCCAGTTTGATGCCCTTGTCGCTCTGGGTCAGGCTCTCCCAGTGATAGATCACGTGCTGGACGATGAACTGAAAAGCCAGGGTGGTGACCACCAGGTAAAGCCCTTTGAGCCTCAGGGTGGGTATGCCTACGACGGCGCCCAGCAGGGCGGCCATGATGGCGGCCAGGGGCAGGGCCGCGGCAAAGGGAAAGCCGGCCTTGGCCGAAAGAATGGCCGCGGTGTAAGCGCCGACGCCCATGAAGGCCGCGTGACCCATGGACATGAGTCCGGTGTACCCGGTCAGGATGTTCAAGCCCAGGGCGCTGATCACGGACACGCCGGCGACGCAGGCCACAAAGACTATGTATTTACCGGCGAGGAAGGGCAGGAACAGGAGAAAGAGCAAGAAAAGGGCCAGGGCCATGCGGGCGGAGGGGCTGCGGAAGATTCTCAGGTCCTGCCGGTAGTTTCTGACGCAGAATCGGGTTACGGCCATGACGTTTAAGACAATCCTTCCGTCGCCGGTTTCATACGCGCTCGATCTCCTTGGTGCCGAACAGGCCGTACGGCCGGATCATCATGACCAGCAGCACGATGACATAGGCGGTGATCTCGTTGATGCCCGACCCCAGGTAGCTTTCCAGATAGAAACCGGCCAGGTTTTCGGCCACGCCGATGATCAGGCCGCCGATGACGGCGCCGGGCACGCTGTCCATGCCGCCCAGGATGATGGCCGGCAGGGCTTTGAGCCCGGTGAAGCTCATGATGGGTTCCAGGTAGGAGAAGGTGGCCAGCAGCACTCCGGCGATGGTGGCCACTATCGAGGCGATGACCCAGGAGGCGGTGAACACCCTTTTGACGTTGACGCCCATGAGGAAGGCGGTGGAGGTGTCTTCGGCCGTGGCCCTCATGCTGAGTCCGGCGCCGGAGTACTTGAAGAAGAGGAAGAAGATCACCAGGAGCGTGGCCGTGGCGGCGACGGTGAAGACCTCGGCCTGGTTGATGGCCGCGCCCAGGATCATAAAGGGCTTGCCGGTGAAGGGTTTGGGGAATTGTAGCTCCTCGTAGCCCCAGATCAAGCCGGTCAGGCCGCGCAGGATGTTGGCCAGGCCGAGGGTGACCATGATCACGGACAGGACCGGTTCGCCCACCAGGGGCCGCACCACGGTCATTTCCAGCAGGGCGGCGACAACGCCCATCAAGACCAGGGCGAAGAGGAAGGCCAGGACAAAGGGCAGCCTGAAGTAGGCGATCAGGGTGAAGGACATGTACGCGCCCAGCATCATCAGTTCGGGCTGGGCGAAATTGAAGATGTCGGTGGCCTTGAAGATCAGAACGAACCCCAGGGCGATGCAGGCATACACGCTGCCCCAGGCCAGCCCCGTCACGAACAGTTGCAGGAAAATCTGAAAAGCCATTAACAACCTCGCCCCCGGGGCCGGTTATTCCTTGCCCGCGTACATTCCTTCGATCAAATTCTGGAACTTCTTGTAGACGGTTTTGCGGCGGAGCTTCAAAGTGGCGGTAAGCTCGTCGTCATCATGATCGAGTTCTTTTTCCAGCAGCCTGAACTTCTTGATGGTCTCGACCGAGGAGAATTCCTTGTTGGCCTCCTCGACCTCTTTCTTGATCAATTCAACGACCTCGGGGTTCTGCGACAGGCTTTTGAAGGTGGTATAGGCCAGGCCTCTGTCCTGGGCCCATTTGGCCACGTTGTCATACTCGATCTGGATGAGGGCGGTCAGGTACTTGCGGCCGTCGCCGATGACCACGGCCTCGTTGATATAGGGACTGCACTTGAGGCGGTTTTCGATCTCGGAAGGGGCTATGTTCTTGCCGCCGCTGGTGATGATGATCTCCTTCTTGCGGTCGGTTATCTTCAGTCGGCCCTCGGCGTCCAGTTCGCCCACGTCGCCGGTGTAAAGCCAGCCGTCCCTGACGGTGCGGGCCGTGGCTTCAGGGTCCTTCCAGTATCCGGCGAAGATATGGCTGCATTTGAGCAGTATCTCGCCGTCCTCGGCGATCCTGATCTCCACGCCGGGAATCACTTTCCCCACCGTGCCCAGCTTGACGTCGCCCGGCCGGTTGATGGTGCCGATCCCGGTCTCCTCGGTCATGCCCCAGCCCTCGATGACCGGCACGCCCAGGGAGTGGAAGAACTTGAGGACCTCCGGGGCGATGGGCGCGGCGCCGCTTATGGCCAGGCGGGCCCGGAGCAGGCCCAGTTCCTTGCGGAGATGGCGGAACATGACCAGGTCGCCGAGCAGGCCCAGCAACCGGAACGGTACGGGGGTGGTCTTTTTCTCCAGCTTTTGCTCGGCCAGCCTCTCGCCGACGGGTAGTAAATAGTGAAAGGTCTTCTTTTTAATCCAGGTGGCGTCCTTCATCTTGATGATGACCGCGGCCATCATCTTCTCCCAGATGCGGGGCACGGCCAGGAAGACGGTGGGCAGGATTTCCCGCATGTCTTGCACCACCGTGTCCACGCTCTCGGCGAAATTGACCGTGGCTCCCGAATTCAAGGGAAAAAACACGCTCATGATGCGTTCGGCCACGTGGCACAAGGGCAGGTAGGAGACGACTTCGTCGGTGTCGTACTGTCTGACCACTTCGGCCGCGGCCTTTAAAAACTGGATGACGTTGTCGTGGGTGAGCATGGCCCCCTTGGGCGGGCCCGTGGTTCCGGAAGTATAGACCATGATGGCCACGTCCTGGGACCGGACCCGTTCGACCAGACGGTAGTAGGCCTCCGGGTCTTTTTCTTCCACCCGGCGGCCCAGGTCCTCCAAGGCGGCGAAAGACATGATCATGGGGTCGCGGTAGTGTCGCAGGCCCTTCATGTCCATGACGAATATCCGGCGCAAGAGCGTCAGATCGTCCTTGACCTCGAGGACCTTGTCCACCTGTTCCTGATCGTCGCAGACGACGAAGATCGATTCGGAATGGCCGATGACGTACTTGGCTTCCCGCGGCGGATTGGTCGGGTACACGCCCACGGCCACTCCGCCGGCGCTCTGGGTGGCCAGGTCCGTATAAAGCCATTCCGGCTCATTCTCGCCGAAGATGCTGACGTGGTCGCCCGGCTTCAGACCCAATTCGATCATGCCCAGGCAGGCGTGGCGCACGTGGCGGCAGTAGTCATTCCAGGAAATCTCCTGCCAGATGCCGAAGTCCTTCTCCCGCAAGGCCACCCGGTCGCCGTATTTCCTCACCTTGTCCAGGAAGAGATGGGGTATGGTGTCCACCCTCATGCGGCCGCCTCCCCCTTCATGACTTTTTGGAAATCTTCGCCCAGATAGGCCTTCTGCACGGCGGGATTGTTCTGAACTTCTTCGGGCGTACCCTCGGCGATCATTTCGCCGAAATCGAGCACGCAGATGCGCTCGGAGATATCCATGACCACGCCCATGTCGTGCTCGATCATGACGATGGTGGCGCCCATCTCCTCATGAATATCCAGAATGAACCGGGCTATGTCCTCGGTCTCTTCCAGGTTCATACCGGCCATCGGTTCATCCAGCAGCAGCAGCTTGGGTTCCTGGGCCAGGGCCCGGCCCAGTTCGACCCTCTTCTGGACGCCGTAGGGCAGGCTGGAAACCAGGTGTTTGCGCCATTTCTCCATTTCCAGGAAGTCCAGTATCTCTTCCACCTTGCGGCGGTGAATCGTTTCCTCTTCGGCCAGATAACCCCAGAGGGCGTTATGGAAAAAGCCCCGCCGGAAATGGTTGTGGCGGCCCAGCAGCATGTTGTCCACCACATTCATGTTGGCGAAGAGCTGGACGTTCTGGAAGGTCCGGGCGATGCCCAGGCGGGCGATCTGGTCCGGTCTCAGCCGGGCCAGGTCGTGATCCTCGAACAGGAGCCTGCCTTGATCCGGACGGTAGAAACCGCTGATACAGTTCAGGAGCGAGGTCTTGCCCGCGCCGTTGGGACCGATGATGGCGTAGAGCTGACCGGACTCGACCGACAGCGATACTTCGCGCAAGGCCATGATCCCGCCGAAACTCAAAGACAGATCGTTTATTTGCAGCCAGGCCATCAGGACAGCCACCGCTTGCGTCTTTTATAGTGCTTGACCTCGGCGAAACTCTTGCGCTTCTGGTCCGACTGCACCCCCAGATAGAACTCCTTGACGTCCTCGTTATCCATCAGTTTCGGGCTGGGTCCGTCCAGGACGATTTTGCCGTTTTCCATTATGTACCCGTATTCGGCCACGGACAGAGCCATGAGGGCGTTCTGTTCCACCAGCAGGACCGAGACTTTTTCCTCCTGGTTTATCTTGCGGATGATCTCGAAAATCTCGCTGACCAGGAGCGGCGCCAGGCCGAGGGAGGGCTCGTCCAGCATCATCAGGGAAGGGCGGGCCATCAAGGCCCGGGCTATGGCCAGCATCTGCTGTTCGCCGCCGCTGATGAAGCCGGCCTGAACCTTGAGCCGGTCCTTGAGCCTGGGGAAATAAGCCAAGACCATTTCATGGTCCCGCGTGACCGCGGCTTTGCCGTCGCGGCGGGTGTGGGCGCCGATGCGGATGTTTTCATCCACGGTCAGTTCGGCGAAGATGCGCCGGCCTTCCGGGACCTGGGTTATGCCCAGGGCCACGATCTCCTGGGGGTCCAGGTTCTGGATGGGCCGGCCCCGCCATTCGATGCCGCCTTTCTTGATCTCCCCGTCCTCGTAATCCAGGAGGCCGGAGATAGCCCGCAAGGTGGTTGATTTTCCGGCGCCGTTCGACCCTAAAAAGGCGATGATACCGCCGTCCGGCACTTCCAGGGAGATACCCCGCAGGACCAGGATGATATCGTTGTAGACCACTTCGAGGTTATTAACCCGGAGCATAGCCTTTCCCGTTGCGCCTGGGCCTTGGGGCCGCGGCAAGGGGCGTGGTTATTGCTTATTCTAGAGACGAAGAAAATTTAATAATAACCTTGAGCGGTAAAGTCAAGACAAACTTTGCCCCAAGACGAGATTAACCGGGCCAAGGCTCATGGGCCGGAATCGCCGGGACTGGCCCCGGCGCCTCGATTGACTTCGACGTGGTCTTCCTCGATGCGAGCCTTCCTTACGGCAGCGGCCTGCCTCGTTTCCGGCCTGTCGCGTTCCCGCCTCTATACCTTGTTGCGCAAGCATAGGCTGGACACACCCATCGGACCAGCCCATAATCACCGTCAAAAAAATTAAAAAACCTCGTTGGCCCTGAGAAATCAGGGTGATATGATGTTTTCTGTCGAAGGAAAGCATCACCAACGAGGTGAATATATTATGTCACAGACGGTTCTTCC